>CAWERH010000013.1:0-240179 GCA_963811315.1 uncultured delta proteobacterium | reverse complement strand
TGGCTTTGCTGTCCGCGGCGGCCCAGATCAGATCGCCAATGCGCTGAAAGCCGAACATCGAATAGTAAAAATAGAAGGGAATCATGTTGATCCCCAGGTTGGCGTAGGCCGAGCCGGCGGCGATGAAAGACGACATAGCACCCGCTTCGGTGATGCCTTCTTCGAGGATCTGCCCGTCTTTGGCTTCGTTGTAGTAAAGCAAAGTCTCGCGGTCCACCGGCTCGTAGAGCTGCCCTTTGGGCGAATAGATGCCGATCTGGCGGAACAGGGAGTCCATGCCGAAGGTTCTCGCTTCATCCGGGATGATCGGCACGATTATTTTGCCGATCTCGTCGTGGCGCAACAGTTTGGTTAAAAGGCGCACCGCCGCCATGGTTGTCGACATGGCATGATCGCCAGAGCCCTTTAATAACTCGGTGTATTCGCTGTCCTCGGGCAAACGCACGGATTTGGCTCTAACTTTACGTTCAGGAACAAAGCCACCCAGTTGCTTTCTCCGTTCCAACAAGTACTGGGTTTCGGGACTGTCCAGCGGCGGGCGATAGAAGGGCGTCTCGACGACTTCTTCGTCGGGCAGCGGAATGTCGAAGCGACTGCGGAACTCGCGGAGCTCACGCTCGTTGAGTTTCTTTTGCTGATGGGTGATGTTGCGGCCTTCCCCGGCTTCGCCCATGCCGTAGCCCTTGACGGTCTTCGCGAGAATAACGGTGGGCCCGCCCTTGTGTTCCACCGCAGCGTTGTAGGCGGCGTAAACTTTCATCGGATCGTGGCCGCCGCGCAACAACTTGCGGATCTGGTCATCGGTCAGATGATTTACCATCGCCAACAATTCCGGGTATTTGCCAAAGAAATGTTTGCGCGTGTAGCTTCCCGGCTCGACGGAATATTTCTGATAATCGCCGTCGACGGCTTCTTCCATGCGTTTTAGTAACAGGCCCTTTGTCGTCGGCTGCCAGCAGCGGGTCCCAATCGGAGCCCCAGATGAGCTTGATGACATTCCAGCCGGCGCCGCGAAAAAGCGCTTCGAGTTCCTGAATGATCTTGCCGTTGCCGCGCACCGGACCATCGAGACGCTGCAGATTACAATTGACCACCCAGGTAAGATTATCGAGATTCTCGCGCGACGCCAGGGTCAAAGCTCCAGTCGACTCCGGTTCGTCCATTTCGCCATCACCGGTGTAGCACCAGACTCTCGGTTCTTTGCCGGGCAACAGATCACGGCTCTTCAAGTAACGCAGAAAGCGCGCCTGATAAATCGACATGATCGGCGCCAGGCCCATTGAGACGGTTGGAAACTGCCAAAAATCGGGCATCAAATACGGGTGAGGATAGGAAGAAATGCCGCCAACGGCGGATAGCTCCTGACGAAAATGATGCAGTTTGGGCGCGTTGATGCGCCACTCGAGATAGGCGCGCGCGTATACGCCCGGTGACGCGTGGCCCTGAAAATAAACCATGTCGGCGGGACTGCCGTCGTAGCCGCCGTGGAAAAAATGATTGTGGCCGACTTCGTACAGTGTCGCGGACGACGCATAAGTAGAAATATGACCGCCGATATCGGCGTGGAGGCGGTTTGCCTTTACGACCATCGCCATGGCGTTCCAGCGCGCGTAACTCTTGATCCGCCGCTCGATTTCTCGATTGCCGGGATAACGCGGCTCCTTCTCAGGCGGGATTGTGTTGATATAGGGCGTGCTGACCGTATGGGGTATTTTGAGGCCGGATTCACGCAACCGTTCGGTCAATTCCTCGATCAGCCGGGTGGCTTGCTCCGACTCCTCATTCTTTAAAATATATTCCAAAATGTATTCGAGCGAGGCGATCCATTTATGGCGATCATTCTTGGTTTCCTTATGATTGCCACCTTCACTAGTAATTGAGTTTACAGGCGATAAGATCTTTCTTTTCGGGTTCCATTCCAGGCTTCTCCATGCGATTTTAGCAGACAACAATTTGACTTCAAAATCAACTGAATGAAATACCTCGATCTTACTTTTACCGAACCGGCGAAAAATCTCGCCTGTGACGAAGCGCTCTTGACCTGCTTCGAAACGGAACGACGGGCTACCTCATTGCTGCGTATATGGCAGCCGGAAAACTATTTCGTAGTGCTCGGGCATTCCAACAAATTGCGGGCCGAAGTCGATGTCGACCAATGCCACAAAGCCGGGGTGGCGGTCGCGCGCCGCATCAGTGGCGGCGGTGCGGTGATGCAAGGACCCGGCTGCTTGAACTATGCGCTAATCCTGAACACCGAACTTCTTTCCCTCCCATCGATCGGAGACACCTTCAATTTGTTTTGGAGCGTCATCGGCAGATTGTACAAAAAATCAAAGGCGCAGAAGTGCGGATTCAAGGCGTCAGCGATCTAACGATAGCCGGGCGTAAGTTCTCCGGAAACTCACAGTACCGCAAACGAACCCACGCGCTGGTCCATGGTACGTTTCTTTTGACATTTGATTTATCGCTGATCGAGCGCTGTTTGCTGATGCCGAAGCGGCAGCCGGAGTACCGTCACAATCGCTCGCATGGAGAATTTATTGCGAATATACAACTTGATTCGATGACTCTGCGTCATGGCTTGATCGATGCCTGGAATGCAACCGAGCCGTTGGCATCTTTGCCATCGACGATCATCGACGAACTCGCGGTTGGGCGCTATGGCCAACTTGTATGGACGGAAAAATTCTGACTCGCTTCTGGGGGCCAGGCTCGGGGATGAAAACGCTTCAAAAACACCTGTTAAAAATAGAGAAACACCTGGAAAAAGTTGGTGGCGGTGGACGGAGTCGAACCGTCGACGCCGCGGATATGAGCCGCGTGCTCTGACCATCTGAGCTACACCGCCAATCGAGCAGGCAAATTATGAGAGTTGAGAAAAAGATCAAGCTATCGAAGTGATGCCGTAGGCGTACTCCAATTTCGTCCAGCTGAAGTTCGAGATACGTTCTTTTTCCCTCGGCTGATCTGAAGCAGAACTTTCTCATCCAATTCGAGGCATGTCAACCTGTTGCCGTAAACGAGGCCGGTGTCTAGGCCCACTTTATAGGGGAGATCGAAGAGCACGGCTTGCTGCGGTGTATGCCCGAACAAAACGGTGTAGGGTAAAGAATGCGAGCTGTAGATAAACTTGTTTCTAATCCAAAATAAATCCTCATTGGATTGATCCCCCAGCGATTTTTGCGGATCTACACCCGCATGGACGCATAGAAAAGTATCCATCACATGAAAACTCCTGAGCCCTTGATAGAACTGAATATGCTCCGCGGGTATGGCTTGAAGCGCGTCGCGCGCGGTTATTTTTTCCTCCACTAAACCATAACTTGCTAAAGTGGCTTTGCCGCCGTTAATCAAAAACATATCGCCGTGCTCGCCCTCCAACCCGAGGTAGGACAGCAACATGTCTTCATGATTACCCTTAAGAAAGACGAAATCGACCGCTGGAAATTGCTTTTGCAGCGCAACAAGAAAGGTCACTACTTCTTTGGAATCCGGGCCGCGATCAATATAATCGCCAAGAAAAACCACCTGGTCACTGGTATCCAAGGGGAATACGTCGACCAGTTGGCGCAACTCGTCGATGCAGCCATGAATATCGCCAATCACATAACGGCCCATAAATGGAAAATTCTATGCTACTCAAGCGTATTCTACAATGCCGATGGCAGCTCTGGCAAAGGTATCGGTAAGTCGCTAGTCTGAGATATTATGAAAGCGCGAGAAGTTTATTCCAGTCGCGTGATGATCGGAGGACTCCTGTGCCTGATTCTCGGTGTCGGTAATTGGGGTATCGGCGCCGTTGAAACCAACAAATACCAAGATTTAGTGCTCAAAACGGCACAGACAGGTTTAGAGGAATCCTACCGCAGTTTTCGCCAACTGGATCACCAGAAAAATGAGGAAGTGTTACGCCGCATCAACCAGGATCGGGAGAAATACAATGCGGCCCGGGTTAAGCTAAATTTCTTTTATGTAGTTCTAACTGGCGGCAGACTGTTATTCCTTTTTGGCGCGATATTGATACTCGCTGCACTCGTTCGGTTGATTCGTAGTGACGCACGGAAGAAGCTCGAAAAGTTAGCGGTGACTTAGGCAATCGATGATAATAAACCAGGTCGATCTTACTTGGAAGGCTTGGATTTTTGATATTTTCGATAATCGTACCCGGTGGCCATTGCGAGCAAGATATCTTCCATGCCCCCGCTTTTTTCTCTACGCAAAATCAGCAGGCGATCGTAAAATTCTTTGAAATCTTTGTAGACGCGGTGGTTTTCGTCAACGTTCCGCAGAAAGAAATCCTTGATGCGCGTGACCGTGAAGCGCAACGCAGAGAAGCGCAGTTCATTGGGAAATGAATCCCACTCCGGCAAGGAGAGTGGCCGCAGGCTCTCGTAACCGGAAATCAACGCTTCAAAGCGATCGATTCGGAATCGTTGGTCGAGATAACAGAGAGCGTTGACCGCAGTCGCGAGGTCGTAAATGAGTTTGCCCCGACAGGCGGCTTCGAAATCCATCACACCGGTGAGACGGTTGCCTTTGAACTTGACATTGTCGGGAAATAAATCGCCGTGGATAATCCCTTTCGGAAGGTTGTTGTCCAGATAGTTTTCCAGATAGGAAAATTCGTCGTCTAAAACCCTGATGATATGCTTCAAATGCGATGGCATTTGCCGGCGGACGTCACGATAAATCGCTGCAATTCGATTGAAGCCAAAACGATTGTCAATGCCCTTTTTGTAGCTGCGTCCAATCAGGTGGAGATTTGCCAGAGCGTGGCCCAGGGCGCTCAAGTGCACCAGGGAAATACCCGCGACCGGGTGCTCTACGCCCTCGATAAAGCGGCTCAGCGTGAGGCACTTTCCTTGGAATTCAAGGTGAAATCTGCCGCTTTTGCTTTTTAGCGGTTGCGGGCACGGAAAGTTTTGCTTTCTCAGATGAAAAAGAAGATCGAGTTCCTGCTTAACTTCAACTTCACTTTTGACTTCGTCAATTTTCGCAAAATACCGGCTGCGTTTGGTTTCGATAAGATAGTGCGTATTTACCGATCCATTTTTTATCCCGGTAAAGGATGTCAAGTCGCCGAGCGCAAACTCGTCAACCACTTTGGCGATATCCTTTTTCGAGAGTTCCGTATAAATGGCCATTCAGTAGCTTTCCGGGAATCACGTTGCACTCGATTGCTCTCTAAATAGGGGTGAGCACCGTGACCGCTGTTAAGTCCTTCATATATAACGAAAATAAGGGGTTACGTCAATATGGAATAATTAAATATTAATTAATCTAACTAGTTACGATGAGTATCAAATGATTAAAACTACTTTTTTGTAGTTAATGTTCGCGCTCTGTGAAGGCTCGGTGGTCGATTTAGAAGATAGTTTCGAACGCTTAATAGGGAATGTTGCCGAAAAATCGCCAGCATTGAAGTTGTCGGGTTGCGCGAGCCTGGCCGATTCGATGACCTAAGTAAGAAGATGGGTCGGGCCGATTGCCTGTTTTGGCGGAAAACACCAGGACGTTGAAGGACCAAATCGATTTCTGGCGCAATGTTGGTCCCTGACAAATTTGTCCTTGACAATCGAGGCCGGCTTTATCTAATCTCGCGCCCTGAAATTGGCGTGAAAATTTTCACCCATTCGCAGTCAGAATGCAATTCGGGAACTGACGTCCCCATCATGCACTTTTTGAAGTGACGGAAAGATCGAAAACGGATTCAACGTGGCTGCGGGGACGACCGCGGGTGCTCAACGCGCGCATTGTCTAAGAGGTGCGCGCACAGGGAGGTTCGGGTAATGGCAACCGGCAAGGTTAAGTGGTTCAATAATTCAAAGGGATATGGCTTTATTGAAAAGGAAGGCGGCGGCGACGTCTTTGTTCATTACAGCGCTATTCAAGGTGATGGGTTTAAGACTCTCAACGAGGGTGAGAACGTTGAATTTGAAATCTCCGAAGGCACGAAAGGACCGCAAGCCGTAAATGTTATAAAACGTTAATTTTCGCTCAATGCTCTAAGCGAGGCGAATGGTTTGAGAAGTTGCCGCCTGACACCAGGCGCAAATCAGTTCCGCTGTTCATTGGTGGCATTGCTGCTTGTTATGATGACGTGGCAGCGATTAACAAATCCCACGCGCATTCAATTAATAGATTAACCCCAGCCAGTTTGTCTAACACACTGAAAAGCGTTACGCTCGTTGTAGTTGAAGGTGTGAGTTCATGGATCAACTTTCTCAAAGGGAAAATTCGGCTTATGGGCATGATAAACTGCTTGCCGAGACGGTCGTGCTCACGCGTCTAGATAAGGCGATAGGGTGGGCAAGAAAATATTCACTGTTCCCGTATCCATTCGCGACGGCGTGTTGCGCGATGGAGTATATGTCATTGTCCATGTCGCCCTATGACATTGATCGCTTCGGCGCGCTGTTGCCGCGTTTTAGCCCCCGGCAAGCGGATCTTTTGATGGTGATTGGCACGGTAAATCATAAACTGTCGCCGGTCCTCAAACGGGTTTACGAACAGATGTCGGATCCCAAGTGGGTTATGGCGTTCGGCGCCTGTGCCGCGAGCGGTGGTTTCTACGACAACTATGCGACCGTTCAAGGGATCGACCGCATCATCCCTGTGGATGTCTATGTGCCGGGGTGTCCCCCGCGGCCGGAAGCAGTTCTCGACGGTTTAATGGAACTGCAAAATCGGATTGCGCACCAAAAGCACCCGTTGAGCTGATCGAGGTAATCAGCTCGGTTCCCGCCATCATTGGCTTACGGTGTGATTTTTTCGAGCCCCTCCAATCGAAATGGCAAATGAACCACAAGAGAAAGATCCACTGGTATCCGTCCGCGGTGATTTTTACCACCAGGGTGTAGTTACCAAGTTGTTTCCTTCGAACAACACGGGAGTCGTGCGCACCGAGAGCAGACGGGAATTAACGTTTTCTTTTGACCTCGTCATCATGTGCGGTGAAAAAAATTCTCCCCTCGACCTTAAAGTCGGTGAGCCGATAGGTTACGACTTGGGCTGGACTTCTGCGGGACTGAGAGTAACGAAGATCAAGACTTACCCGAATCCCATCGCGTAAGTCTGCGGCGCCGGCTTAGAACGGCAAGGTTGTTAGCGCTAATATCTGTCGCCCTAGAATTTCTCCGACAAAAACTCCCAACAACGCAATGTAAAAAAGCCCGGTCGCAGCCATGGTGTGCGGGATCAGTAGCGTGCGCCAAATCAGCCACGCCAAAATTAGCGGCGCGATCTGGCCAACGATCACTCGGGTCACCAGTAGAGTCGAATGGACTTGCCACAGCTTGAACAATTCGGCCTGGCTTTGACGACTGCCGATGAGATAGAGCGCGAGCGGGCCGATGATGAAAAAAATGCACTGGCCGATGAGAGCGAAGACGAAGAATTTGTAAATCCGGATAAATGGTTCAAGACTTTGCCCGGTGTCGATAAGATACCAATGGCCGATTAACATTCCGACCGTGACACTGCCCAACAACAAGGAAGATATTAGAAACATGACGGGATAGACCACAGTTTCAACCGAAACAAATCCGGCGCTATAGAAGCTGTGGGTCATCAAGAATAAACATGCGAGGCCGGTTAGAACGGATGTCCCAAAGCTGCGCGCGCGAAATTGTTGGCGTTCCCCCCATAACGAAATCATGTAGCAGGAAAACGAGATGATAAACGCGCTGTGAAAAGCCACCTCCAATGCGGTGGCCCAATTGAACTGACTCGATAAAGTGTACCGGTAAAAGTGACCACGGCCCCAAAATTCGAGCAGGGCAATTGCATAGAGCACACCGGCGGTAGACTTGTAGAAGCCGCGTTCGATTTCTTGGAATGGCGTGCCGGCCAACGCAAATAGCCCGCCGAAAGCGATCTGGTAGAAAAAGATAAGAAAACTGCTTGAAAATCCTGACATGCAAGGAACTCTTAGTTAGGACGCGTTGGGCTTTTCAGCGATGTGCATGCATACTGCGCCGCAAAGGAATTTTCGCACGGTGACGCGATTGAAACCGGCGTCACGAATAATTTCGGAGACCTTTTCGGGAGGGTGAAATTGTCGCACCGAGTCGGACAAGTATCTATACGCGCGATGATCGCCGGCCAGAACACCGCCGATCCAAGGCATGATCTTGTAGAAGTAGAGTGAATAGAGCGCTGAAAACCAGCTCTTGGTCGGTGGAAATATGTCCAGTGAGACGCATTTGCCGCCAGGTGTGAGAACCCGCGCGGCTTCTTTAAAGAAGACCGCCAAATCGGAAACGTTGCGCAACACAAAGGCCGTCATAATCCCGTCAAATGCAGTATCCTTGAAAGGGACGGCTAAAGCGCTGCCGTCGACAAAGAAAGTCTTTTCGCCGCGCGGCGCATCTTGGCGCTTGCGCTGGGCTAGCTTAAGCATTTCAAGTGAGAAATCCAGGCCGACTATGCGTGTACGACCCTGCCCAAAGGCCGCGGCGGTGAGTGCGAGGTCCCCGGTGCCGGTGCCGACATCCAATATCAGTTTGGCACCCGTCGACAAAAGAATTTGAATCGCTTGCGCGCGCCACCGGGTGTCGAAATGGAAGCTGATCACTCGGTTGAGCAAATCGTAGCGCCCCGCGATCCGATCAAACATGCTCTGCACCGCTTGATCGCGCGGATGGCTTTGAATTGGCATTTCTTCGATTTGGATCTGCGGCGAGAGTATCAGCTCCGCAAAAAGGCTTGGAACTTAGAAATCTCTGTCGATAATCAACTGAACCAGGGTTTTTAAACCATTGCGATAGAGCGAGGGCGGCAGCTTCTTGATCGATCTCAAGGCTTCTTCGGCATAGCGCTTGGCCAGCGATCTCGCTTCGCCGATGGCGGGTCCGTTTTTGATCGACGCCAAGGCCCTTTGGATTTGGACTTCGCTGGGGTTTGAACATTCGAACGCAGCGCAAACAGCGCGATCATTATTTTTTAGTCCTAGGATGATCGGCAAAGATGGATTGCCATCGCGTAGATCGATCCCGACCGGCTTACCGAGAAGATCCGGATGAGCAACGACATCCAAAATATCGTCGACCATCTGGAATGCGATACCCATATTGAGACCGTAGCGTTCCGTTTCCTCGATTAAAGCAGGAGTGGCGCCGGCCAAATACGCCCCAACTTTTGTGCCGGTATGAAATAGCGATGCAGTCTTTCGGGTAACGATTTCGATGTAATCCGTGAGCGTGACGGCGGAATTGCGGTTGAAATGACCCTGGAGAATTTCCCCTTCGGTCAACTGGGTGCACGCGTCGGCGGTCCACTGAACCACCGTCTCGTCAAATTTTCCGGCAAATTCGAATGCTTTGATGAACAGAAAATCGCCGGCCACGAGCGTGGACTTCAGTCCGTATTTTTTGAAGGCGGACTCTTTGCCTCGACGAGTTTCCGCGGCGTCGATGATGTCGTCGTGTAGCAGCGTTGCTGTGTGAATGAGTTCGATTGCCGTAGCGATATCGACAATATCGGTTATGCGCTTTCCGCCAAAGGCGGAGTAGGCAAGTAGGGTCACCATCGGGCGCACCCGCTTGCCGCCGCCGTTGATCAAGTGACCGGAAATGTCGGTCAGATCGGCCTCGCGTGAGTGAATCGCGCGCACGAGGGTCTCTTCGACAAGGCGCAGCTCATTCGCAACGTAGCTAAACGGGTCGGTCGCGCCTTTGAGCAGCGGTATTTTGCGCTGGTTGTCGGTCGCGATTGGCGCAGTCGTCTCGCGCATTTGCGTGGTTATTTCTCGAATCAGAAAAGATTTCTTTCGTAAGCCGAAGTTAGCTCGGAAAATGTCACAGTTCAGGAACCAGGTCAAGCCGGAGAATTGCGTCCAAATTCTCCGCCTTGAAGCCCCGATATTGACCTAAACATCGGGTTTTTTCTTGACAAAATTCGATATCCGCCGATATATAGACCCAAAGAAAAAAATATTATCGGCGCTCGCAGATGGCGTCGGATGGAGAAGGAGAGGATTGTTATGGAAGTCACTTTGTTTTTTTTGCGGTGGATTCATTTCTTGGCGGGCATTACCTGGATCGGGATTCTTTACTATTTCAATTTTGTTCAGACGCCGTTCTTCGCCGAGACCGACGCGCCGGTCCGAACCGGCGCGATTCAGAAGTTGGTGCCCCGTGCTCTCTGGTGGTTTCGCTGGGGCGCCATGTTCACTTTTCTCGCTGGCTTTTTGTATTATTTGCTCAAGTTGCATTTGATCGGATTTGAGCTGTTTTTTTCGCAACCTTACGGCATCACGATTACCGTGGGAGCGCTGATGGGCACTCTGATGTTCCTTAACGTTTGGCTGGTGATTTGGCCGAACCAACAAATAGTGATCGCATCGACTAACCAAGTGGCGTCGGGGGGGCAGGCTCTCCCAGCTGCTGCAGGGGCCGGGCGACGAGCAGGGCTAACATCGAGAACGAATACTGTACTTTCGATACCGATGCTGTTTTTTATGGGCGCGGCTAGCCACTATCCGCCATCAATGATCGGAATGTCGGGTTCCCGCGGGCTCTATTGGATTCTTGTCATCATTATCCTCGGTGCCGTTGAGTGTAACGCGTTGGTCGGCACTCAAGGTGCGACCAAAAAGCCGTTGGACTCGGTGAAAGGTGCGCTCTGGTTCGGCTTTTTGCTCACTGGTATTTTGTTCCTATTGACGCTTGCACTGACCTGAGCCGTCGTCGCGATCAACGCAAGTAAGCCGATAGGTGCGGGATCTCGTTCTTCAAGAAGGGGAATTGCGGCATGACCTGGGTCGGGCGTTTAGGTTTGTAGCCCGGTGGGTAGCTGGTACTGAGAACACGGGCTTCGAGTAATTCTTTCGAGGAACCCTTGATTGCAGGGCCGATCGGGCCATCTTTAGAAGGGTCGCTGCTGTGGCAGGCGACACAGTTGGCCACAAAAACGGCCCTTCCGCGTTCCCAGTCCGGGTTCTTTGCCGTCTTTTCGCCTTGATCGCTTTCCTTTGAACAAGCACCTAGGGAAAAAACCAATACGAAAATTGCCAGTGATTTTGCTGAACGTTTCATAGTCGACTCCGACGAATGAATTCGGTGCTGCTCCTCGCGAATAATTCGCGGCCGCAGTATCTAAAAATAGTCGTCGCGCCGGTGAATTTTACCTTCAGCAACGCACCGACCGTTACCACGGGCATAACCAACATGAAAAAGAGTAGCAGGAAGGTTAAAGAAAACTGAGGTTCTATGCTACGTAAATAATTAGCTGGTGCGAAAGAGGGGAGTCGAACCCCTACGGGAGTTACCCCACAGGATCCTGAATCCTGCGCGTCTACCAGTTCCGCCACTTTCGCAAACTTTGGATTTTATAAATGTCGCTGGATTATACCACTCATCCTCAAGTAAATATTCCAAGTTGGTAGTCAGTTTTGTAGTCAAACCACTGCCAAGCTTCGTTTGCATAACTCTCAAACTATACGGCCAACGTATTCTGGTTCTTGTCATATTTCTCAGTATAATGAGTATAGATATCGATGGTCGTTTGCAATGACTTATGACCAAGAAATTTGGCAGCACGATTAATTGCTCGCGCTCAAATCATTCTTGCCCATGTCGATAACGATCGATTCGAAGGAATGCCGCAGGCGGTGCGGAGTAATATGCTTCGCGATACCACCTTGTTTACAGCGGCGTCGATCACGTTATTGACAAGCGTTTTGCGGTCGGTAACAGGTCCGCTCTTGATGACGATGATGTCACCATTTGTTGCTCTGATCTCTTCGCGAACAACCGGCCCATCACCAGGAACTCGTTGACCGCGTTCACCGCGTCAGTATTGACCGCAGCGCCCCGTCATCAGCTCATCGCCCCTGTGATCCACTCGTCAGGATCAGAACGCCACTAAGTGAGCGATTCTCAAGAATCACGCGTGCAATAACATAGAAAAGCTGGATTAATTGAAGCTACGTGAGGACCTGCTCAGGGTCCAATAAATTCAGCGATTGCAGCGAGCTGCTCGATGTGATCACAAACAATTTTTAGAACAGCCAATAGAGGAACCGCCATCAACGCGCCGGGTATCCCCCAAAGCCATCCCCAGAAAATTAGCCACAGGAAGACGACCACTGGATTAAGCAACAGTCGGCGACCCAAGACGATCGGCACTATTAGATACTCCTGGATCAGGTTTAAGCTTAGATAGCTGGCAGGAACAAGCGCTATCATTAACAGGCTATCGAGGGTCACCGCTCCAACCATCGTTACGATGCTGATTCCTACGAGCGAGCCGAGGAAGGGAATGAAGTGCAATAAACCAGCCATGACCCCCCACAAGAGTGGGTTCGGCAAACCGAGCAAGTACATACAGGTGCCGACCGCCGCGCCAAAGCAGGTATTGATCAGCGTTATCGTCACGAGATACACGGAAATGTTTTCTTCTATTTGCCGCGAGATTTCGACCGCGAGCTTTTTGTCATGGAAATTGGGCAGCAGGCTGACTAGTTTACGCAAAAACAGATCACCGGACGCTAATAAAAAAAATAACAAGATAAGCATAACACCAGCGCCGACTAAGACTTCCTGGGTTGGCGCCAGCAGGCTTTCACCGATCGTGGATTTCTTGATTTCCACCTGCTGTTTTTTGGCGCTGTTGCTTAAATTCGTAAGACGATCGACTGCCTCGGTAACTTTGCTCACCTCCCGCACCGACTGCTTGATATGCTGAAGTTTGCTCTCAACTTGTCGAACCGTTTCCGGGAACTTCGCCATCCAATCCCTAAGCGGTAGCGCCAGCTGATAGATGCCAAACCCGAGACTGCCAAGGAGAGCCAAAAGAACCAATGCCGCGCCGAGAGGCGCCGGCACGTGAAAACGCAACAGTCCCCTTATGACGGAACCAAAAAGAAAATTCAGGAGGAGAGCCAAAACAACGGGAATAAGAAATGTGCTGGCAAGTTTGAGGGTGTACAAGACTAGAAGAAAGAAAATGCCTGTCAATGACATTGAACGGACATGGAACAGTTGACCGCTGCGATATCGATGGGTGCCGAAGGCGTCGGACTGCCGTTTGCCTTCGCCAGGTCCCATCGAGTCAGCATCGCGGAGCGGAGTCTTTGACATGATGGTGGTGGCGTACTCTTGTCAGCAAACTCGGGATAGGTAAAGCGTTAGACCAGGTCGTTCTCAAGACACCGTACAAGTCGTTCACGATGCAGTTGGCCGAGCAGTGACTGTAGTGTTGGAGTATCCATAGACCCTAGACCTTTCGTGTTCGGACGGCTTTTGCCTTTCGTGGGGGTTTCTTCCTTTGGCGGCTCGGAAATTGCTGTTTCTACCGCCGATCTTTTGGTGCGCCCGCCTCACGTTCAAAGCCAGGCAAGATCGCTTTGAAAAACGCGTTTTGTACCAGACCGATGACGGTTTCCCAGGTGCTGGTCTGGGGATTGGATAATTCTCCCTCAATGGGGACATTGGTGGCGACTTCCTTACGCGGGGTATTTCGAAACAGCACTGACAATCCGCCGATAACTCCTTCGTAAAGTTTACGGAAGATATTTTTGTCTTTATCCTGCCTTTGATCATAAATGTCGGCGTCTTGGAATAGCGGCTTTACATAGCCAGTGATATGACCGCTGCGCACCGTTATTTCGGAAAAGAAGGAGAAACGGCCGCCGACCACGTCAAAATTGCCGTAGGAGCGGAACAGGTCGTTCATGGCCTTCATATCCGTGTCTTGAATCGCGATGCTCAGATCGATATCCGGGCCTTTCTTATTAGGTTTGGCCGCGAAGTTGATGAGCGTCTTGCCACTGCCAAGAAACCGACCGGTAGCCCGCCCTGTCATGGTTCCCTTTTCCGAACCGTTGGTGAAGTTGGAGATCTGTATTTCGCAGGGGTCCCAAAATATCCGGTAGTTCGGGCTGCGCGCCATGTTCACAAAGCCGAGACTACCGGTAATGAAAATCTTATTTATCGTGACCGCGAGCGTCGGCGAGTCGCTGTATTCTTTAGCAGCTTTGTCGACTTTCTTTGCGGCCTTTGCCGCCACCGCTTCGGCTGCCCGATTGATGTATTCCGCCTTCACGCTGGTGGCGCGCAACTCGGAAACGTTGATGTACTTGGTGTTTGCCGCGTATTCCATGTTGCCGTTTGCGGAAAGTGATCCCTGGTGGATCGTAAGGTTCTGTCGCTCCAGCAGCGGCTGGAAATAATCCAAAGCAATATCTTGTAGTGCCAGGTCAGTCTTGAAACTAACGCTCGGCTCCGCCAGAAAATCGGCATTGCCTTTCACTTGCAGCTTGCCGCGTTGGAAAACCGTGGCATCGATATGCACGGGAGAAGGGTACACTCCCTCGGCCGAACTGACGTTGCGGATATTCTCGGCAAACAGATTGACCGCGGTCAACTCGAGCGGCCGAAAGGGACCTTCATCGATGTAGGTGATCTGACCGTTGTAAATCGCGAAATGATTGATCTTGAGCGGATAGATTTCTTCCACAGCTTGCTGCCAGCCGCGCTCTTTGATGGGAGTCTGGTCTTCGATTTCTTGCCGTGCTTGTTTGCGATTGATGTACAGCCTTGGGCTGTCAATTACGAAATCCGCCACGACTCGCCCGCGCAAGAGCGCGCGCCAGTCAACGCTGGCTGCCAGTTTGGGAATTTGCGCTACCGGTGGTTCCGGATTGCCATTCTGATGGATTATCAGATCCTCCAAATCCAACGACAAGCCGATGGGATGGAAATCCAGCTTGCCGAGACGCACGGAATAGCCTTTGAGCGCGGCATTGAGATTTGCTTCCATGCGCCGGCGCAGCGGCTCGTCTAAAAAGAACGAGGCCGCAACCGTGGCCAACACAAGACCCAAGAGAATTGCGAATCCAATCTTCGTCCATCGAGGCAATCGATCGACGATCCACCACCGGCGTAGTTGCCACCGCGGAAACTGAGTCTGGAGTCGTCGAAATAGAGAGGAATCCATTAACCTATACCACGCGAATGAAAGTCAAGTTTATATCAAGCAAATCACGCGCCGAACTTTTGAATTGGTTTCGCTAGCCGACCCGAACCGAATCGAGCCCAGCAGAACGCGTGTTGCGGGGCAACTCGGATAGCCGCGAGAGCGCCTCGATGCTGAGCGACGAAGCTGATAGAAAGGACCGACCTTTACGCGATGATTCGCAGTCGCGGAGAGCGACTGCCGGGGGATAAAGGGATGTCAAAAATCCTACTTTGTCTGAATTACCCTGTCAGACTGTGAGCAATTGCTCTGTCAAAAAGCGGCGGGGACGCGGACGAGATCGGACCGCAGCGAGCTCAAATTCATCGGAATCCCTCTTTAGGATGATAAGGATTATCCGCGGTGAATGATTTTAAGTTCGGTTGGGAAGCTGTTACGGAACGGTATCCGCCCGGGGAACTGCTTCAATATGCCATCGCCGCATAGGAAGCTGGATTCGATTCCATTGTCTGGAGCGAGCGCCGGCAGGCGGGCTTCGCCTGGACTTGGCTTGGGGCGGCGGCAGTGAAAACCGAAAGATCATGCTGGGCACGGGAGTGACTTGCCCTATTCTCAGATATCACACCCCGCCATGATCGCGCGGGTCGTCGCAACGTTGAACTGCCTCGCTCCGGGACAGACTTTCCTCGGCGTCGGTGCCGGTGAGGCGCACGAGTACACTGCCACAGGTCTCTGGGCAGCCCATAAAACACGGCAGATGCAGCTGTATATTAAACCCCAGATGATGAAATCGTTGCATGAACGCCGGTAGCATTGACGTTTGCATGGCGCGCAATCTTATCGCGTGGCTTCTGAATGTCTCGCGCTGGAACACATCTCGCAACTTGCGCTTGAACTCGTCCGCTTGTGCGGTTTGTTGGATCGCCATTATTCTGTGGAGTTGATTCCCTGTAGGCGTTTCTGGCCGGGCAATGGCGCTGGCGTTGCGGTCGTATCATCGCATCCTTCATGCGCAGCTAGATGCTGTGCTCGATAGTGGTCGATTTCACGCATCGCCGCAGTATGAATCCGTTGTTCGCATAGGGCATCCGCTGCGCGTAAGCTGGCTTTAAGCCGAGCAAGTTTTTCGAACAGTTTCTGAGCTTCCTCCAACAGTTGGGCCTGGACTAGGCTGGCATCGACTATTTTAGCCATTTGTGGGTTCTCCGCGGATGGTAAAAAACACCGCAAAACCATTAGCCGAAAAGATCAAACGTCGCATCAACCAATCCTTGCAAAACATTTTACCTGCTCGGTGTTCCTGTTTTGGGCGGTCAGCGCTAAACCCTTCAGGTGGGAACGTATACCCGGAGCGCTATTTTTCGCTGTTCAATCTTAGACAATGATAAAAATAAATTCGGCAGCACGACCGACCGGAGCGGGACGTCTTTCCCAAACGCGCTCACTTTTGCGGCGTGCATAGCTCCGAGCACTCGTAGTAACGAAGTCTATCGGTGCAGACCCATGGCAACGACAAAACCAGCCCATACCCAATTCGAAGGTATCCGTTTTTTGGGATAAGTGAGGTCACCAGCAAAGGGCGAGAACTGGAGCAGGCACTTTCTCTCTGAATGACCCGGAAGCTTCACGAACATCACCCTTCTTTATGACATAATCATTCTGCCACCCGGTTAAACTCTTCTTGCCGGCACTGCTATTAGCAAACCAGAATTTCATTTTCGTCAGCGCCGCCCAACAAAAATTGTCCTCGACAGTAGCGCTGACAGCATCGAATTGAATCGAATGGATCTTGTTGGAATGTCGCGATTCATGTTAGTCTGATTACTACTTAAGTCGCGTGGAATGAATTGAATCCTGCGCGTCTACCAATTCCGCCACTTTCGTGCAGACGATAACTTTTACCGGCCTTGAATTTATTAACTTGGGTCCCGGTCTCGTCAAGTTAATGGAGCGAACTGGATTCTGACATGAGCACGATCCTCATTATCCAACCCTATAAAATGTTACAGCAAGCGTTCGCCGTGGCGTTACATTCCGACTACCAAGTGCGCGTTCAGGAAAATATTCCCGAATCGTCCGCGGTCAATAACTTCGATGCGGTAATCGTTGACGCCGCGTCGCTGGCGGAGCGCAACGCCGGCAGTGAATTGCGCGCCGTTCAGAGCTGGAAAGTTCCCACTGTTTGGATCGATAAAGGCGATGCTCCGGAGGTACCGACTCGCGAAAATCTAGTGATTGTGAAACGGCCAGTACACAGCGATTCCTTGAGAAAGGCTCTCTCGGAGCTGCCTCACCCCATCGAAGGTATCGCTCCCTAAAACGCCGCGACCGCCGGCGAAGGCCGCGGCCGCGAATGGCTCAAAGGCAAAGGGTAAGGAAAAATCCGTCGCGGCAGCCAGCGACGAGCGACAAATTATCGAGCTGGTCGAAGTTGTCGAAGCGCCGACGTTGCCCCATCAGGAAAAGACCGCAGCGAAAAAGAAGTAAAACAATGCAACTGTCGAAAGCTTATTCGCACCAAGACATCGAAACCAAATGGTACGCCCATTGGCTCGAAGCCGGCCTGTTCGTACCTGCGGCGGACCGGCATGCCAGCTATTCGATGGTCATTCCACCACCCAACGTTACCGGCTCACTGCACATGGGCCACGCGCTCAACAATACGTTGCAAGACATTCTGTGCCGCTACAAACGCATGGACGGGTTCCGAGTGCTCTGGGTGCCGGGGACGGACCACGCCGGCATCGCAACGCAAAATGTGGTCGAGCGCCAGTTGGCGCAGAAAGGTCAGAGCCGCACCCAACTCGGACGGGAGAAATTTATCGAGCGCGTTTGGGCGTGGAAGCAAGAGGCCGGCAATACGATCTTGCATCAGCTCAAGGCGCTCGGGGTATCGTGCGACTGGAGCCATGAACGTTTCACGATGGACGAGGGATTGTCGCGCGCGGTGCGCGAGGCTTTTGTGAAACTTTGGGAAGATAAGTTGCTCTACCGCGCTGAGCGCCTGATCAATTGGTGTCCACGCTGTAAAACCGCGCTTGCCGATATCGAAGTCGTGCATGAAGAGAGTGACGGTAACCTGTGGCATATTCGCTATCCATTGGCCGATGATCCTGCGCAGGCTTTGATGGTCGCGACCACCCGTCCGGAAACGATGCTGGGTGATACCGCGGTGGCGGTGCATCCCGATGACGATCGTTACAAAGGGTTGGTCGGAAAAAAAATTCGTCTACCGATCACCGGTCGGATTGTACCATTGATTGCCGACCCCTTCGTGGATCGTGAGTTCGGCACTGGCGCGCTAAAAATTACCCCCGGCCACGATTTCAACGACTTCGACATCGGCGAGCGGTTCGGCCTGGACAGGATCAGCATCTTTGACGCCGACGCGCATGTCGATGCGGAGGCTTTTTTAGCGCGCGGCGAGACCGGCGACTGGATCGAGCGCTACCGCGGCAAGGATCGATTTGAAGCACGCAAATTAGTGGTCGCGGAGTTGCAGGAAAAGGGATTTCTCGAGAAGGTCGAAGCGCACAAACTTTCGGTGGGCCGGTGCTATCGCTGTCAAACCGTGATTGAGCCCTATCTCACGCCGCAGTGGTTTGTTGACATCAAGCCGTTAGCGGAGCCTGCCATGCAAGTTGTCCGCGACGGCCGGATTCGCATCATTCCGGAGGGTTGGAGCAATTCCTATTTCGCTTGGATGGAAAACATCAAAGACTGGTGCATCTCACGGCAGATCTGGTGGGGCCATCAAATCCCCGCATGGTATTGCAAAACCTGCGATGGCGCCAATTTCATCGCCGGCACGGACGGTGACTATCGTTTGACCAAGGATGCCCAACCTTTCGTATCGCGGCAGACGCCGGAAAGTTGCCCGCGTTGCGGCGGCGAAGATTTGATTCAGGACCCGGACGTACTTGATACTTGGTTCTCTTCCGGACTGTGGCCTTTTTCAACACTGGGTTGGCCGGACAAGACCGATGACTTAAAAATGTTTTACCCGACCTCCACGCTTGTTACCGGTTTCGATATCCTTTTTTTCTGGGTCGCGCGCATGATCATGATGGGCCTCAAGTTCATGGACGACGTGCCGTTTCGCGATGTTTATATTCACGCGTTGGTGCGGGACGAGCAGGGACAGAAGATGTCCAAGTCCAAGGGCAACGTCATCGATCCGCTCGAAATCATGAGCAAGTACGGCACCGACGCGTTTCGCTTCACGCTGGCGGCAATGGCGGCGATGGGGCGCGACATCAAGCTTGCCGAGGACCGTATCGCGGGTTATCAAAACTTCGTCAATAAGCTCTGGAATGCGGCGCGTTTCGTCCAAATGAACCTGGCTACTGACGATCGTGCTTGCAGCGGCGTCATCCCCGGACTCAATCAAAATGACCTAGGTTTGGCCGATCGCTGGATTCGCTCGCGCCTGGCCTCGACGATTCGATGAAGCACGCCGCGCCGTTGATGCCTACCGCTTCAACGATTACGCCAACGTGCTCTATCAATTTACCTGGCATGAGTTCTGTGACTGGTACATCGAGATGAGCAAGCTGGCGCTCAACAGCGCCGATGCGGCTGAAGCCGCGAAGAGCCGGCGCCTGATCGGCGAATTATTGGATCAGATTCTGCTTTTGCTTCATCCGGTGATGCCTTTGTCACCGAAGAGATTTGGCAATTGATGGGCTGAGGAACGGCCGAGCATCATGGTGCAGCCCTATCCGATCGCGCCGGCAGGTTGGATCGATGACGCGGTCGAGCAGCAAATGAATTTTTTAATGGACGTGATTCGCGCGGTGCGCAACTTGCGCACCGAATTGAATTGCCCACCGGGGAAGGCAGTCAAAGTCATTTTTTGCGGCGAGGAAAGCGAGCTAACTTTTTTACGCACTCAACAGCCCTATCTTAAGTCGTTGGCGCGCGTCGGGGTGGCGGAATTTCTCGCTATCGGCAATCGGCCCAAAGGGGCGGCTACCGCAGTGGTCGGCGCGACGGAGATTTATCTGCCGCTCGATGATCTGGTAAATCTCGACGAAGAGCGGGCGCGCCTGGCGAAGGAAGTCGGCAAGGTCGAAGACGAACTGGCGCGGGTGCAGAAAAAACTCAGCAACAACGACTTTCTCGCTAAGGCCAAAGACGAGGTGGTTGAAAAGGAGCGGCAGAAGGCGAGCCAGTTTGAGGAAAAGATCAAGACGCTGAGGGGTAGCTTGGAAAGGATCCAAGAGCTTCAGGCCGAAAGGAATTAAGATGGATATTTTAGTGAGTCCGCAGATCGAGCGTTTGATCCGCGATTCGCTCGACGAAGACATCGGTGCCGGTGATCTCGCGACCATGGCGACGATTGCGGCGGATGCCCAAGGCAAGGGATTGTTTCGCGCCAAGAAAGCCGGCGTGGTGGCCGGCCTGGTTCTGCTGGACCGGATTTTTTATTTCATCGATCCCAAAGTGACGGTTCGTTTACTGACCAAGGACGGCGCGCAAGTGACAGAGGGCGCGGTGGTGGCGGAGGCGGAGGGACCGGTGCGCGCGCTATTGCTTGCTGAAAGAACCGCGCTCAACTTTCTTCAGCGCCTCTCGGGAAATGCGACGCTGACGCGGAAGTATGTCGAAGCAGTCAAGGACTTTCCCTGCAAAGTGCTCGACACTCGAAAAACTACACCGGGATTGCGTACCTTGGAAAAATACGCGGTGCGCATGGGCGGCGGCACGAACCATCGTATCGGCCTTTATGACGCGGCTTTGGTCAAAGACAATCACATCGAAGCCACCGGCTCGATCTCTGAAGCGGTCAAAGCAGTGCGGCGCCACGCGCCGTTTATGGCCAAGGTCGAAGTCGAGGCGAGCACTTTGAAGCAAGTCCAGGAAGCCATCGACGCCGGCGCCGATGTGATCATGCTCGACAACATGACGCATGCTCAGATGGCCGAGGCCGTGAAGCTCGTAAACAAGCGCGCCTGGATCGAGGCTTCGGGCGGCATCACGCTGGAAACCATCCGCGATGTCGCCGCCACCGGGGTGGATTTTATTTCTTCCGGCGCGCTGACTCACTCGGCGCCGGTGGTTGATTTCAATATGAAAATCACCATCAACGCTACCCGTTGAAGTGACGCCCGATCTATCTGCCGTACAGGTTCCGCTGCGGCTCGAACTCCTACGTAATGAGTTAACCGCAAGCCGTTTGGGCAAAAAGTTTCATTACTTCGACGATATCGCTTCGACGAATACGCACGCGCGCAGCCTTGCCGAGGGCGGCGCGATGGAAGGCGAAGTCGTCATCGCCGAAGCGCAAAGCGCCGGCCGTGGCCGCTTGGGCCGGCACTGGGCTTCGCCACCGTTCGCTAATCTATATCTTTCGATCGTTCTCCGTCCCAAACTGCCGCCGGCTGAAGTGCCGCAGATCACGCTAATGGCCGCGGTTGCTTTAGCCGATACGGTGGAAGCCTTTGTTCCGATGCCGCCGGTGATCAAGTGGCCTAACGACATTCTCGTCGAAGGCAAAAAACTCGCCGGCATTCTGACCGAGCTTTCTTGTACTGCCGAAAGAGTGGATTACGTGATTCTCGGCATCGGGATTAACCTCAATTGCACCGTGGAAATGATGCCTGAGGATATTCGTCAACGGGCAACGTCCGTGCTTCAACTGACCGGGGCTCTGGTGAGCCGCGAAAGCGTCCTGAAGAGATTGATTCAAGACCTCGACCGGTGCTATGGAGAGCTTGAAGATTTCGGCTTTGCGCCACTCGCGGCGCGCTGGCAAGCGCGTTTTGCTTTGCGTGATCGGCGAGTGCGGGTTGAGTTACTCGATCAAAGCGTCATCGGTGTGGCGCGCGGGATCGATCGAGACGGTGCGCTGCTTTTGGAAGATGACAATGGAATGCTACAACGCATCGTCGCTGGAGACGTAATACCAGTGGAGAATTGACGCGCGGTTCCATGCTGCTAGCCATCGATATCGGCAACACCAACGTCGTTCTTGGACTTTACCAAGGCAAGAAACTTATCACCCATTGGCGTTTGGCGACCCAGGCCGAGCGCACGGCCGACGAATATGGCGTGATTATCACCCAACTGATTGACTACGAAGGGTTTCGTTGCGATCAGATTGTCGCCATCGTGGTTTCCTGCGTGGTGCCGCCGATGCTGACGGTGATCCAGGAACTGGCACAAAGATTTTTCAAACTCGATCCCTTGATCGTCGGTCCGGGCATCAAGACCGGCATGCCGATCCTGTACGAAAGTCCCAAGGACGTTGGCGCCGATCGCATCGTCAACGGCATCGCCGCCTACGAAAAATACCGTAACTCCTGCATTATTGTCGATTTTGGCACGGCGACCACCATCGATCTGATCTCCAGAAAGGGCGAATACGTCGGCGGCGCGATCGCGCCAGGTCTATCGATATCGCTCGAAGCGTTGTTTCAGCGCGCGTCCAAATTGCCCCGCATCGAGATTGTCAAACCAAAAGAAGTCGTCGGCCGCAACACCGTGAATTCGATTCAGGCCGGGATTTTTTACGGCTACGTGGGGCTGGTCGACGGGATTGTCAAACGCATTCAAAAAGAGCAAAGCGTTTCGGCTAAAGTAGTCGCTACCGGCGGTTTGGCGCCGTTGGTGGCATCGGCATGTTCGACCATCGACGAGGTGGACGAGTTTCTGACGCTCGAAGGACTGAGGATCATCTACGATCGAAATTCGCTTCAAGAGGTGAAAGTCAGAGCACAACCCTAGGTATCACGAAAAGGAGGAATCCTTATGGCTGCAGCGGAGCTGGAGAAACTTCGGAACGTCGGCATTCTGGGTCAAGGTGGGTCAGGCAAGACTTCCCTGGGGGAAGCGATGCTGTTTGCGGCGGGGGCGACTCAGCGGCTGGGCCGGGTTCAGGACGGAACCTCGGCTTTTGACCATGAACCGGAAGAGATCAAGCATCAGGTGTCGATCTCCACGGCGTTTCACTCCTTATCGTGGAAAAAAAATCCGGTGAATTTGATTGACACGCCGGGCTACGCCGCGTTTCTCGCCGATTCGCTCAACAGCATGCGAGCCTTTCGGGGCGGGTTGTTCGTTCTCAATCCGTCGGTGGGTCTGCGGGTGGAATCCGAACGCCTGTGGGCGAAAGCGAATGAGGATCGGATCAGCCGGCTTTTGTTCGTTGCCAAGATGGACCACGAGCCGGCGGGCGTTGAGGAGCGCATCGATTCCCTGCTGGAAGGTTTGGAAGCCAAGGGCGTTTATCTGCAATTGCCGATCGGGACGGGCGCCAATTTCAAAGGCGTCGTCGATCTCCTGTCCAGGAAGGCGTATTTTTACGATGGCGACGGCGGCAAATGCACGGAAGCGGAGATTCCCGCCGAGTTGAAAGATGCAGCCGAAAAGTTGCGCGAAAAACTGATGGAAGACGTCTCCGAAACCGACGACGCACTTTTGGAAAAGTTCCTCGACGGGCAGGATTTGGCCATCGACGAGCTGAAGAAGGCGATACGCGAAGGCGTCCGCGAGAGAAAAATTTTTCCGATCTTGTACGGCTCGGCGTTGCGCCAGATCGGCATCGCCCAAGTGCTCGACGCGGTCAACGACTATTTGCCGTCACCCCTCGACGAAGGCGAGGTCGAAGGAAAGCATCCGGGCACCGGGGAAGTCGCCAAGCGCAATCAGGATCCCAACGCGCCGTTCTCCGCCTTTGTTTTCAAAACCATCAGCGATCCTTTCGCCGGCAAGCTGTCGGTGATGCGGGTAATCTCGGGAAAAATCTCCTCGGACGTGACCTGCCTGGACCCGAACAAACAGAGCAAAGAAAAAATCGGTCATATGTTTCGCCTCGAGGGGAAAAAGCAGGAAGGCGTCAAAGAAGCTTCGGCGGGTGATATCGTCGCTGCGGCGAAGCTCAAAGAAGTGACCACCGGCGATACCCTGTGCGACGAGAGAGCGCCGATCCAGTTCGACGGTCCGGAGCATTTCTCGCCGGTCATCTCTTTCGCCCTCGAGCCCAAGAGCAAAGCCGACGAAGAAAAAGTACCGATGGGGTTGCACCGCATGATGGAGGAAGATCCGACCATCGAACTCCATCGCGACGAGGAAACTCGCGACTTCATTCTTTCGGGCATGGACCAGCAGCATATCGAAATCATCGTCGAAAAGCTGCGGCGAAAGTTCAGCGCCGAGGTTGTGCTCAAAGCGCCCAAGGTGCCCTATAAAGAAACCATTCGCGGCACTGCGAGCGCCCAGGGGAGGCAAAAAAAGCAGACCGGCGGGCATGGTCAGTTCGGCGATACGTGGATTAAAGTCGAACCTCTGCCGCATGGCGCCGGTTTTGAATTCGTCGATAAAATCGTCGGCGGCGCAATCCCTCGGAATTTTATCCCGGCAGTAGAGAAGGGGATCAGAGAAGCGATGGCGGGCGGCTATCTGGCCGGTTATCCGATGGTCGATGTCAGGGCGACGCTCTACGATGGTTCCTATCATGATGTCGATTCCTCAGATATGGCGTTCAAGATCGCCGCTTCCATAGGATTCAAGAATGCGGTCGAAAAAGCCAAACCGATTATGCTCGAACCGATCATGAACATGGAAGTGACGGTACCCGACGAATGCATGGGCGACGTGATTGGCGACCTCAACAGCAGGCGCGGCAAGGTTCTTGGCATGGAGACCAAAGGCCACACCCAGGTGATCAAATCCCGCGTGCCGATGGCCGAGGTCTTGAAATATGCTCCCGATTTACGTTCGATCACCAGCGGCCGCGGCGAGTTTCACCTGGAGTTTTCCCATTATGAGGAGTTGCCGGGGCATCTGGCGGACAAGGTGATTAAGGAAGTTAAGGCGCGCAAAGCCGCCGAGCAGAACGGCGATCATAAAGCCTGATGGGGACTCCCATGGAACCGACCTTCGGTCAATTCAATGCCGCATTGCTTTATTGCAACAAATGCGGCAAAGCGATGCCGGTGCGCGAACGATTGTTGCTTGTGTTGCCGGACGGCGAGCTTTACGAATACACCTGCACGGCCTGTAATAGTTCACTCGGATCCAAGACCGAAAAGGCCGGGCATCAATGAAAAGATCAGACAATTCGCAGTCGCGATCAGGAGGATTTTGAATCATGGCAGTCATCGACTCGGACGCGCACGTTCTGGAAACCAATCACACGTGGGATTACATGCTGGAATCGGAGCGCACCATGCGTCCGCAAATCGTGCCGACGCCCAACGATGCGTTTTCGGGGGGCGAGTCCTGGTTGGTTGACGGGACTTATATCGGCAAGGCACGCAACGTCGGCCACGACACCTCGCGCGAAGCGCGCGAGATGGAAGACATCAAAGCGCGCCTGAAGCACATGGATGAGCTCGACATCGACGTCCAAGTGCTCTATCCGACGATTTTTCTGCGTCCCTTCACGCGCCGGCCCGAGGTCGAATTGGCGGTGACGCGCAGTTACAACCGCTGGCTGATCGATATCTGGAAAGCGGCGCCGGAGCGCTTGCGCTGGGTGGCGGTGCTGCCGCTTTTATCCATGGACAAAGCGATCGAAGAAGCCCGCTTTGCCAAAGAGAACGGCGCCTGCGGCATTTTCATGCGCGGTCTGGAAGGCGATAAGCACATCAGCGATCCGCATTTTTTTCCGATCTACGAGGAAGCCGGCAGGCTGGATCTGCCGATCTGCGTTCATTCCGCCACCGGCAGCTTTGCGGTGCATGATTACTTTCTCAACGAATGCGGCTTTAACAAATTCAAACTCGCCGTGGTGGGTTCGTTTCATTCGCTCATCTTCAACAAAATCCCCGACAAGTTTCCCAAGACGCGCTGGTCGTTCATTGAAGTGAGTTCGCAGTGGGTGCCGTATGCGATTCACGACTACGCGCGGCGCTTCGAGCGCGGCGGTACCAAGGTCGACAAGACCGAAGTGCTTGCGCAAGAACAAGATCTGGGTGACCTGCCAGACCGATGACGATCTCCCCTATGTCTTGAAATATTCCGGCGACGACATGCTGATCATCGGCACGGACTACGGCCACAACGACACCTCTTCGGAGATTCTCGCCCTGCGCAAACTCGGGAAGACGGCGCCGTGCCGACGCCGGTGGTCAACAAAATCCTCGACGACAACGCCAGGGCCTTATATGGCTTATAGGACGTATGCGGCCGATTGGATGTGAACGGTACATGGTCATCGATTTTCAAGCTCATGTATTTCCGGAATCCTATCTTGCCGCGATGAAGCGCCTCGACGGCGCGGTGATTCTCGAAGAGCCCGATCCGCACAGCGGCATGAGGTATTTCTTACGACAAGAAGCTCAAATGCCGGATCAACACGGCAACCTTTCAAGGCCAGGACATCGAGCGCCGGCTCCAGCACATGGACCAATTGGGCATCGATATCCATGTCCTGACGATTCCGGCGCCGGGCGCGGACCGTTTCGAAGGCCAAGACGCCATCGAGATTGCGCGCGTGGCCAACGACGCCATCGCGGCAATCGCGCGCCAGCACCCGAAACGGTTCATCGGGTTTTTTACGCTGCCGACCTGTGATGTCAAAGCCTCGCTCGATGAGCTCGAGCGCGCGGTGAACGAGCTCGGGTTGCGCGGTTTCGGCTGTTTTGCCAACTTGAACGGCCAGGCGCTGGATCGTGAAGACCTGTTGCCGATCTACGAGCGGTTGGCGAAATACAAGTTGCCGGTCTACATCCATCCGACGGCGCCGCTGGCGACTGAGGCGGTGGGCATCGATATCATGCCGACGCTGATTTTCGGCTGGGCCTTCGACAGCACGGTGGCAATGACGCGTCTGGTCTATGGCCGAGTGCTCGAACGTTTTCCGGAAATCGATTGGGTGGTCGCCGATGTCGGCGGCGTGCTGGCTTTCTTCGCGCAGCGGGCGATTAATATTTATTCGGGCCGAACTGACGAGATCCGCCACAAATACGGACTTAAAGAGAATCCGCTCGATTCCTTTCGGCGGTTCTACGTCGATACCGCCGATCATCCGGCCTCGACCTTGCGCTGTGTCAAAGATTTCTTCGGTCCCGGATCGAATGGTTCTGGGAACCAATTACCCGTATGGCCCGGAAGAAGGCTGCGTGCTGGTCAAAAATAGCTTGAAAGCCATTGACGGTCTTGAACTGAATGCCGGCTGACAAGGAAAAAATTCTCGGCGGCAACGCCGCGCGCATTCTCGGAATAGGAGCGGCATGAAATTCACAAAAGCAGCTCGGCCGGTAGTCATGAGCCAGCACGGCATGGTTTCTTCGGGCCACGCGTTGGCGTCATTGGCCGGCGTGAAAATTCTCCAGGAGGGCGGCAACGCTGTCGATGCCGTGCTCGCGGCGGCGTTTGTCTCGGCGGTGGTCAAGCCCGAGACCAGCGGGCCGGGCGGCGATTTATTCGCCTTAGTGTCGATGAAGAAGACCGGCAAAGTGGAAGCGCTGAACTCCAGCGGTCCGGCGCCGGTCAAAGCGACCATCGACTATTTTCACGGCCGCGGACTAAAAGGGATACCGCAGTTTGGTCCGCTGAGTATTGCTGTGCCGGGCGCCGTCGACGGTTGGTTGGAACTGCACAAGAAGTACGGCACCAAAGAGTTGGGCCGGTTGACGGCCGACGCTGTTCGCCTAGCACGCGACGGTTTTCCGATCTCGCAAGAATTCGCCGAAGGAATCGACGAGATCAGCCAGAACTTCCCCTGGGTGGATCGAATTTATCGCCAGCCGCTCGGCACGCCGAAGCCGGGGAAGATCGTCGTCCAAAAAGGTCTGGGCGACGTGTTCGAAAAAATCGCGCTCAAAGGGCGCGCTGGCTTCTATTCCGGAGAAATCGCCGACAAGATCTGCGCGACGATCAAGTCCGAGGGCGGCATTCTCGCCGAAGAAGATTTGCGAAGCGTGGTATGCCAATGGCTCGAGCCGCTGAGCTCGACCTATCGAGACACGGTGGTCTACGAGCAGCCGCCGGTGTCCCAGGGTTTTATGGTTCTGGAAATGCTCAATATCGCCGAAGCCTGGCCGATGCACGACGGCACCATGAGCTCGGGCCGACAGGATTCACTACCAGGTGGCGGCTAAAAAGCTCGCTTTCGAAGATCGCATTCGCTATTTGGAAGATCCGGCCTTCGGCGATCCTAAGATCGCCATGCTGATATCGAAGGAACACGCCGCCAAGCGGCGCGAGCTGGTCGGCGAGATCATGAACCGGCCGGCGCAAACCGTCGCGAACCAGAGCAGTGACACGACCTATCTGTGCGCCACGGACCGCGACGGCAACGCAGTTTCTTTTATCCAAAGCGTGTTTGCGCCGTTCGGGTCGCGGGTGATCGCCGGTGATACCGGCGTGATCATGAACAATCGGCTGTGCAGTTTCGGTCTCGATCCGCAGAAAGCCAACGCGCTCAAACCCGGCAAACGGCCGGCGCATACGTTGAACACTTACATGGTCTTTCGCGGCAATGAAGTGTTCGCCGTCGGCGGCAGTCCAGGGGCGGACGAGCAGCCGCAAACCAATTTTCAAGTCATTCACGATCTCGTCGATTTGCAGATGGACCCGCAGAGTGCGGTCGAAGCGCCGCGTTGGAGCCATCAGCCGGGCACGCCGCCGCGCGATCAGCTGCCCGAAGCGCTGCGCATGGAAGACGGCTTTGACCCAGCAACCCTCGATGGTCTGCGTAAAAAAGGTCACAAAATTTCCGTCGTCGATCGTTGGTCCTTTGGCAGCGCGAAAGTGATCGTTAGGGACGGCGAAAACGGCTGCTGGCTCGGCGGTGCCGATCCCCGGCGAGTCGCCTACGCTCTTGGCTACTGAGAAAATTTTCAACCGTTAAGACCCTATGCGCTTCGCGAAGCCCGGCAGCGCGCTGCTTTGATATTTCACTTGAATCAAATCGCTAACCGTCCAGCCTTTTTTACGGAGTGAATGTGGAAAAAATCGGCATGATTGGCACGGGCGCCATGGGTCTGGCGCTGCTCGAACGGCTCAAGCTCGCCGGTGATGTCGCCACGTGCTATGACGCCCACGCGGCTTCGCTCGATCAAGCTCGCGCGCTCGGTATGCCCACTGTCGGCAGCTCGGCTGAGGTTGCAGCGCAAGCGACGCTCATCGATATCGTCGTGCGTACCGATCAGGACATGCTTGACTGTGTGCTCGGTGATGACGGAGTTTTGCAAACGGCCCAGTCGGGAACGCTGTTGTTATTGCACAGCTCGATATTGCCACATACCGTGAAACAGGTGGAAACTGCGGCGCGAGCGAAAGGCGTTCATGCCATCGACGCGTGCATGACCGGCGTGCCGGCCACAGTGCGAGCCGGGGAATTGAGCTTTGTCGTGGGCGGACCGGAGGACCTGATCGAGCGGGCCAAACCGCACTTGCTCAAGATGAGCAAAGAAGTCTTTCACATGGGGCCGATCGGCACCGGCGCGGTGGGGAAGTTGATTAAAAACATGGTAAGCGGCTCAGAAACATTGATCGTTCACGAAGCGCTGCAGATCGGACTTGCCGGCGGTATTCCGTATCCTAAAGCGTTAGAGATGATGCGGCGCATCGGCCACGACAGCGTACTCAACCGCTGGCAGCGAACTTTCGAACCGTCCGGCGCGGACCCGCTGCCGCGCTCGGGACGAAACGTATTAAATAAGGACATTCCGCTTACCGCCGAGCTGGCGCGGCTCTACGGCCTCGACACGCCGATTACTCAGCAACTCGCGGCATCGGCGGATCGCGTGGTCGCCGCCAATGAAAAAAGAAACCAGCGTTCCTAATCGACAGCTTGCGAGGACTCTCAGGTGAAATGTAGTTTGTTCACGGAAATTCAGTGTCCGGAAGGGTCGTCGCCGGCGGCGCGGCTCGAAGAATTTTTAGATCAAGCCGAGCTCGCCGATCGCCTGGGCTTCACTACCTTTTGGGTCGCCGAGATTCACTGCCAGCCGAGATTTTCTCTTTTGTCCGCGCCTTACGTCGTGCTTGGCGCCGCGGCCCAGCGAACCAAGCGGCTCCGCCTCGGCGTCGCAGTGAACACTTTACCGGTGCACCATCCGGTGCAGCTGGCGGAAGAAGCGGCGATGCTCGATCTGGTCAGCGGCGGGCGTATGGATTTCGCCGCCGGCGGCGGTCATCCGCACAGCCGCGCCTATGAATGTTTCGGCGCGGACCACAAGTCGACCCACGACATCATGGCCGAAGGCCTGCAGATTATTCGTAAAGCGTGGTCGGAAGAAACCTTGAGCTTCGACGGCAAGTTTTTTCAAATCCCCGAGGTCATCGTCAATCCAAAGCCGGTCCAGAAACCACTGCCGCCGTTTTACATGGCGACAAGCTCTCTCGACGGCGTCGAAGTCGGCGCGCGGCTCGGGAGTCAATATCTTCTTGCCGATTCATACCCGCACACCGGATCAAGTTTTCGAGTTCGCCGACGCTTACTGGACCGGGTTGAAGAAGCATGGCCACGATCCGAAAAGCAAAGAATTGGGATTGTTGGTTCCCATGCACTTGGCAAAGACCACGGCGGAAGCCAAAGCTCGCTCCGAGGCGGGCGTGATGAGTTACTTCAAAACGATTCTCGATCTGCGCTTGGATTACACGGATTGGTTGAACCGGCGCGGCGTCGAGTTGCCGGCGCGTTTGCGCACCGCGGCTGGATCGGTGGTCGGATTCGATACGGTTTGCGAAAAGCATGCGGTGATCGGCGATAGCAACTTGGCTGTCGAAAAGCTCAAAGAGCTGGCGCAAAAAACCGGCGCGACGAATTTGCTTACTTGGTTCAACATCGGCACCGTACCGCACGCGGCGGTCAAAGCGGGGATGGAGCAGTTCGCTTTAGAGGTCATGCCGAAGCTGTGATTCGAACATTGGAGTCTCGGAGCAATGAGGGAGCAAAGACATGGAAGAACTAACGGAACAAAAATGCGTGGCCTGCCGGGTCGGAGCGCCGTCGGTGACAGCGGACGAAATCAAAGAGCTGCAGCCGAAAATCCCCGAGTGGCGGATTATTACCGAGGACAGCATTCCGAAGCTAGACCGTCTCTACAAATTTAAGAACTTCGTCGACGCCATCGCCTTCACCGACGCCGTGGGCGCCGCTGCCGAAGAAGAGGGACACCATCCGCGGCTCACCACCGAGTGGGGCAAAGTCGCCGTAACCTGGTGGACCCACAAGATCAAGAACCTGCACAAGAACGACTTCATCATGGCAGCGAAGACGGACGCGATCTATCAAGAAGTTTGCGTAACGTAGTATTGGAGTGGTGGAGTGTTGTGAAATCAGCAGAGCTGTGATGTTGCATCGAAGCTTCCGATTGTTATTGCTCGGGTCGCTGCGAGTCGGGTGGGCAGGAGTGAGTACTGCCGCCTCGACTGACGACGGGTTTTACAAGGGCAAGACCGTTCGGTTGATCGTCGCCTTTTCCGCGGGCGGCGGTTACGACACTTATTCCCGCACCATCGCGCGTCATCTCGGCAAATATATTCCCGGCAATCCGACGGTGGTCGTCGATAACATGACCGGCGCGGGCGGCATCATTCACGCCAACTACATGTTCAAGCAGGCCAAGCCGGACGGGCTCACCATCGGCAACAACTCGGGCGGGCTGTTCTTGCAGCAGGTCATGGGCGCCAAGGGAATCGAGTTCGACGGCAAAAAGTTCGAATACCTCGGCGCGCCCGCCGTCGATCATCTCACTTGCGCCATCTCCAAAGCGAGCGGGATCACGTCTCTCGACAAATGGATAGCCAGCAAGGAGCCGGTGCGCTTCGGCGGAGTCGGTCCGGGCGGATTTGCGTCCGATCTGCCGCGCGTGCTTCAGGCCGCCCTCGGGTTGCCGGTGCGAGTGATCGACGGTTACAAGGGCACGTCGGATATCCGACTGGCCACTGAAAGCGGCGAGCTCGCCGGCAGTTGTCTCTCTTGGGATTCCTACAAGACGACCTGGCGCAAAGCCATCGAATCCGGCGAAGTCAATATCATCATTCAAGCGATGCCCAAAAAACATCCCGAGTTGGCCAACGTTCCCTTGGCGATGGACTACGCCAAAACCGACGAGGCAAAACGGCTGATCAAACACGGCGCCCATGATCTTGCCTATTCAGCTCGGCCCTATTTCCTGGCGCCCGGCACACCGAAAGCGCGCGTGCAAGTGATGCGCAAAGCCTTCGCGGAGGTGCTCAAAGATCCGGAGCTATTGACCGAAGCGAAAAAAGCCAACTTCTCCATCGACTATGTTTCCGGTGAAGAACTCGAAAGCATCGTCCACGGTCTCTACAAGATCGAACCGGCCTTCGCCGCAAAGTTGAAGCAGGTTTTGGTGCCGTGAGTCGTCTTGAGCCTAATGCACGAAATCGTACCTATAGATGAGAGAAAAACTTTGGTGTCTCTTGCCAACGGTCATTCATGCCGTCCACATAGGTGATGGGGATCTTTGACAACTCTTCTTCCGAAACACCATCAAGGCAGCCAATATTGACACCGTACATCTTGCCAATCGGCGTGTCGTTGCCAACGCCGAAACATCGGACACCGCAATGCTTGCAGAAAAAATGCTGATTCTTTTTTGTATTGAATAGGTACTCCGTCAGTGACTCTGCGCCGGACTTGAGCCGGAAACCTTCCGGTCTTGCGACCGCGGGCCAAAACCGGTTCCTGCGACAGATCGAGCAATTGCACCTGTAAGAACTCTGTGTGAGGTCAAGCTCTGCCTCAAATGTCACCGTACCGCAATGACAGCTACCCTTGTATGTCTTCATCATGTTTGGAACCTTGCCCGAATCATCCTGGACGGCCCAACGCCGCCGTTAAACCGGAGCGGTTTTTCATGCATGATTTAACGGTCATAACACAAACTCCCGGTTGTGGACGTAAACTACCGCGCGCTCAGGGTGCGATCTGATCGAGCACGATATCGACATTCTTCGCCCCAACCTCAGCAGGATTTTTCTTATACTCGCCGCTCAGGTCGCCAGGTCCGCGGGTGACGGCGTTGCCGTCTTTGTCGAGGCGGACGGTGATCTTGATTTTGCCGGTGAACGGGGTGCCTTGCATCATGACGTTTTCCTGGCTCAGCGAGTAGGTGAGCGGAAAAGTCGGCTTGTCGATTTTCCTGACGGCGAGGGGAGGGCCGCCGGCGCCGCCGGCGGGGCGGGCGATGATAAAGAGGGCGGCGTTGGGATCGACGCTGGCTCTCAGTTTTGGATCGACGGTGATCGTGCCGCTGATCTGCGCGGAAGTAGAGGGTGCTGCCGCGTTCGTGGTTGCTGCTTTACTGGGAGAAGACTTTTGACTGTCCGCCGGTATCTCGGCGAGCACCTTGACGATTTCGTTTCGCTCCTCGCCCGGCGGCATGAGATTGAGAAGTTTCTCGAAAATCTCGCGGGCGCCTGCGTTATCTTTTTTCTCGCGGTAAAGAACCATGCCCTTGCCCCAAAGCGCCATGGGAAAATTGGGCGCCTGGGCCAGCGCCTTGTCGAACGCCATCAGCGCGCCGTCGCCGTGGCCGGCTTGGACGAGAATAAAGCCCATGTAGGCGTGCGCCTCGGGATTGTTGGGATCGGCGGCGAGGACCTTTTTGAAAGCTTCGATCGCTTTGGGATAATCCTGTTTTGCGAAGGCTTGTTTGCCTTCGTTCAATGCGGAGCGCGCATTGCCCGACTGCGGGGTCGTGCCGGTCATAAAGTCGCCGGTCATTGAATCGCTTTCCGAGGCGCGCTCGCGCACCGACTTGGTCAACATCACGCCAAGCGCCAGGCCAAACAACATGAGAAACACGCCGCCGGCGATGAGTTGCCAGCGGCGTGGGTTGATTTGGATGGGCGCGGGTTTTTGACCGCCGATGGAACCGACTTTCGCTTGCGGCCGCTTTACCGGGCGTTCGTGGGGCAACGCGTCCAGTTGTTGCACAACCGCGGCGCCTTTGATTTGAATATCTTGCTTGAGCCCCTGATAGTCGGCGTCGGAAAGCTTGCCGGCGGCAAAATCAAATTCCAATTCGTTCAATTCATCTTTGAGGCGGCTGCGCTCGCGCAGTAATTGCGCTCTTGGGCTCGAATCTTCGAGACTGGGTTGCTCGCCAGTTTGAGTCACAAACTCATTCTGCATGTCGGCAGTAATCGATGATGGAGCCGTGGCTTGACCGGCGACCCTTGCGGGCTTGGGTCCAGCGCCGGATGAACCATAGCGCAGCAAGGACGCCGAGAACCAGAACGACGTAGGGTAGTATCCACAGTAATGCGCTAAAGCCCGTGGTTTTCGGTTTCAGCAAAACCCATTCGCCGTATTTCGAGACGAAGAAGTCCTTGACTTGCTCCGGAGTTTTGCCGGCTTGGAGCTGCTCGCGCACGATGGCGCGCATTTGCTGCGCCATTTCCGACGGCGAGTCGGCGACCGAAAGATTTTGGCAAACCACGCAGCGCAGTTCCGTTGCGATGGCGCGAGTCTGTTCGTCGAGGTCCGCGGCAAGCGTAGCTTGAAGGGGATTGGCGGATAACACCAAAAGAAGAAATAGAGCAAATAAAGTACGTCGAGCCATGTTCTTATCGTACCGGGGAGTAATCGCCTTTGCCTTCCTGCGCGCTCACGATGCCTTTGGCAGCTTCTTCCAGTTTGTCAATGACCAGCGCTGCGCGAATTGCGCCGACGTGTTTGTAGGTGATTCGTCCTTGCGGATCGATGAAAAAACTTTCGGGTATACCCCAGGTGCCGTAGTCGACAGCGATCTTGCCGGACTCGTCTTTGCCGTTGGGATAGGTGATATTGAATTCTTTTAAGAACTCCTGAGTGTTTTTGTCCGTGTCCTGCAGCGCAACGCCGACGAAAACCAGATTCTTGTCTTTAACTTTTTGCCACGCCGCTTCGAGATCGCGGGCTTCTTCACGACAGGGCAAACACCACGAGGCCCAGAAATTAAGAAACACCGCCTTGCCGCGCAAGTCCTCAAGTGACAACTTCCGGCCATCAAACATCGTGATGGTAAACGGAGCGCCGGGTTTGGCCAATAACGGCGAGGTAATGTAGCGCGCATCGCGGGTAAAGCCGAATATCAGCAGACCGAGAATCGGGCCGATAATTAAACCGGTGATCGCTAAGCGGCGCCAAGGCATTGTTTCTCCTCGCGGCGCGCGAAATCCCGGATCACCAGGTCTCAAGATAGAGAGCGCAACTACCAAAATGCTTACGTCTCCGTCAGGGCTGATTTCTTCATCGGCAAAATGCACACCAGCGTTCCCAACGCGATGACGAAGCCGCCGATCCACATCCACACAACTAAAGGCCGCACCAACACTTTGAGCGTCGCGTGATTACGATCGACCTCGCTAAAACCGGAAAGAATCAAATAAATATCTTCGCTCAAGCTGCTCTGATGCACCGCGCGGCCGATCGGCGACTGCTGGGTGGGAAAAAACTTGAGCGCCGGACTTAAGACTCCTTCGTCGTTGCCGTTGTGGAATACGCGAAAGGCGCCTTCGACGCGAAAATGGGTCGGCTGCTGCGAACCTTTGAGCCCTTCGAACTCGACGCGGTAATTGCCGAGCTGCATTTGCTGCTTGACCGCCATGGTGAGTTCCTTTTCCAGGCTGTACGACATGGATCCGGCAATACCCATGAAAATCAAAACGATGCCGAGATGAACGACGAACCCGCCATAGCGTCGTTGATTGCGCCGGGCCAGGGTGATGAGTCCGCGCAACACCCCTTCGCCGGCAAGCCGCCGGCGCGCTCGCAACGCCAAGGCGGTGTCGTAGGTGATCGTCAACACGACGAACGCCAAAAGGGTGAAGCCGAGCAGCGGCATAAAATCTTTGACCTTCCAAAAAAACAGCAGCAAGCCAAATACCAGTGCGCCGCTCGCCGGCCAAAGGAAATTGCGTTTCAAGTTGTCCCACGAGGCGCGACGCCAAGCGATAATCGGTCCGACGCCCATCAGAAAGACCAAAAACAAGAACAATGGCACGGTGACCGAATTAAAGTACGGCGCGCCGACGCTGACCTGCACCCCGGCGACGGCTTCGGAGATCAGCGGAAAAATGGTGCCGAGAAAGATCGTAAACAGCGCCGATACCAGCACGATGTTATTGAGCAGGAAAGCCGACTCGCGGCTGACCATGGAGTCGAGCTCAGGCTGCTCCTTAAGCAGGTCGGCTCGGTAAGCCAGCAGGCCGAAGGAAGCGATCAAGATAAATCCTAAAAAGCCGAGAAAAAAGCCGCCCACCGGACCCGACGAAAAAGCATGGATCGATGAGAGGATTCCCGATCGGGTGAGAAAGGTGCCGAAGATGGTGAGGCTGAAGGCGATGATGATCAACGACAGGTTCCAGACCTTCAGCATGCGCCGTCGTTCCTGTACTTGGATCGAGTGCAAAAAGGCAGTGGCCGGCAGCCACGGCATGAAGGCGGCATTTTCCACCGGATCCCAGGCCCAATAGCCGCCCCAGCCGAGCACGTGATAGGACCACCAGGCGCCGACGAGATTTCCGGCTGTAAGAAAAAACCACGCGATAATCGTCCAGCGGCGGGTCGTGGTGATCCAGGCTTCGTCGAGCTTGCCGACGATCAACGCCGCCATCGCGAAAGCGTAGGGCACGGTGAGCCCGACGAATCCGGTATAAAGCAACGGCGGGTGGGTCATCATGTTGGCGTCTTCGAGCAGCGGATTGAGACCGCGGCCGTCGAGCGGAATCGGCGACATGGTTTCGAACGGATTCGAAAGGAACGTCACGACGCCGAGAAAGAACACCGACACAATCGAAAAAATCATCAGCACCCAAGGGAGCGTGTCTTTGTGACGGTCGCGATACACGGACGCGACCACGCCGGCAAAAATAATCAGTATCCATTCCCACAAGAGCAGCGATCCTTCCAGGGCGCCCCACAGCCCGGTGACGCGGTAATAGATCGGCGTCGCGCGGGTGGTATTGAAGGCGACGTATTTGATCGAGAAGTCGGTGCTGATCAAACCGTAAATCAGGGCGGACGACGCCAGGGTGACCATGAGAAATTGCCCGAGGATCGCGTATCGCGTGACGGTAAGATAGCGCGCGTCGCCGCTGCGCGCGGCGAGGAGCGGACTGACGATTCCGACGAGCGCAATGACAAACGCGACCAGCAGGGAGCTATGGCCGAGCGTCGCGGTCACTTGGCGGCCGCCTCCTTGGCGGGAATGAAACTTTTTGCGGCGGCGTTGCCGTCGGCGTGGGGGCTATATTCTTCGGCGTGTTTGGCCATAATGGTCGTTGCCTGAAACACGCCGTCTTTGCCGATGCGGCCTTCGACGACGGCGCCTTTGCCTTCGGTGAATAGATCCGGCGGCACGCCTTTAAAAAAGACCGGGAACATGGCTGTACCGTCGGTGAGGTCGAAATGGTAGGTGAGGTTTTGCAAATCTTTCTTCAGCGAGCCTTTGACCACCATGCCGCCCATGCGCAGAAATTTATCGCCCGACGCTTGCTCCGTAGCCTTAAGTTCCGACGGCGTCACGAAATACACGATGGCCTCGCTGCATGCCGCCGTAAATCATGTAGGAGAGCGCGGCGAGGATAATCACGCCGCCGATCAAAAAACGTTTAGGTTTTGACATTGCTGGTGGTCGCCTCCCGAGACTCGACGCGCGCGAGCTCCGTTTGAGCATCCTGGTAGCGCCGTTTCAAACTAAACAAATAGATGACGATGGCGCCCCAAACAATTCCATAAGCCAAACCGACAAAGCCCCAAGGTCCCATCAACTCTCCTGTTCCAGCCGGCGCGCTCTGATTTGCGCGCGCGTCTCGCCCAAGCCATAGCGCAACGAGAGCAAATAAAAGTAAAGCAACAAAAAGCCGATGAAACTGATGACCAACGCGGTGAGCATGGTCGGGTGGACGTTTTCCCAGGGTGCTTTGTCCGGCCGGAGGATCGACGGCGGCTGATGCAGGGTGCGCCACCAATAGACCGACATGTGAATCAGCGGGATGTCGAGAAAACCGATGATGCCCAAAACCGCCCCGGCAACGGCGGCACGATCTTCGTCTTCGATCAGCGAGCGCAGCATCAAATAACCGACGTAGATCAACAACAAAATTGCCGTCAACGTAAGACGCGCATCCCAAGTCCACCACACGCCCCAGGTCGTGCGGCCCCAGATCGATCCCTCGATGATCGTGAGCGCGGTGAACAGCACGCCGATCTCGGCGGCCGAGTGAGCAAGTATGTCGTCGCGTTTTTCGCGTTTCCATAGATACATGCCGCTGCCGATGAAAACTAGAAAGTACGAAAGATAGGCGGTCAGAATGCTCGGCAGATGGAGATACATAATGCGCTGCACCTCGCCCTGATAGGCGTCCGGCGGCGCAACGATCAAGCTCCAGTACAAGCCGACAAGGATAGCGACCAATGCCAGGGCGCCAAGGATGCCTTTTCTTTTCTTTTTGACGGGAGCCTGCGCGGCCATAGTCAGCTTTCGATCACCCAGTCGAAAATCAATACCCCGACCGTTAGGAATATCACATCGAAACCGATGAGCAGACGCAACCAAGGCATGGCGTCGCCGAGCGCGCCGACGCGCATGATGTTTTCCATGCAGCGGATCGTTGCGAGTATCACCGGAATCATCAGCGGAAACAGCACCAGCGGCAGCAAAAGCTCCCGCGCGCGCGCCCTTAGGGTAATCGCCGACATGATCGTTCCCAACACGCAGAAGCCCATTGTCCCAAGTAAGTTAACTAGAAACAGTTGCGGTAGCAAATTCCATGAAGGCAAATTAAAAAGAATCCAAAACAACGGAATGACGACGATTTCAACCACCATCATCAGCAGCAAATTGAAGCCGCTCTTGGCGAGAAAAAAAGCGCCGCGATCGAGCGGCGACATGAGCAGCGCGTCGAGACAGTGGTTTTCACGTTCCGGCTGAAAGATCTGGGTCAAGCCGAGGGTGCCGGTGAACAAAAAGCTGAGCCAGAGCAATGCCGGTGTCATGGCGGCGACCCGATCGGGTTCGATGTCAAAGGAAAAATGAAACACGAAGAGCAACAAAGCGCCGAAGAAAAACATCGTCAGCAGGCTATCGCGCCGGCGCCACTCCAAGAGCAGGTCTTTGCGCAGCATCAAGCCAGCTTGCCTCAGGAGCTCCATGATTCTCCGTGGGGCAAAAATTCGCTGTACGCTTTATCGAAAGCTCGTCCAAGGCCGTTGCTTGGCTTCATTAAACGTCAGACGGCCCTGGTGCAGAATCAGTGCGCGCGAACAGAGCTTGAGCACGCGCGCAACATGGTGCGACGCCATGATCACGATGTGGCCCTTGGCGCATTGGGCCTGAAGAAAGTTTTCCAATAGATCGACGCCGGGGCCGTCGAGGACGCCGTAGGGCTCGTCCAGCAAGAGCAATCCGGGATCGAGCAGCAGCCACTTGGCGATCGAAACGCGGCACTTGAGCCCGCTGGAAAGATTGGCGACATAATCATTGGCGCGCTCCGTCAGCCGCACTGCTCGCAAGCGCGTCTTCGATGGCGCGCCGGCGCGCTGTGGCCGATTGTAAAGCGCGCTGAAAAAGCGCAAATTCTCCGTCACCGTGAGATTATCGTAAAGATGATCGGCTGGGCGTAAGCAGGCCGATCTTAGCGCGCGAAACCGGCGCGCCGTCGATTCGGATGGTTCCGGTGGTCGGCGCAATCAAGCCGGCGAGAAGTTTCAACAGCGTGGTCTTGCCGGCGCCGTTGGGACCGAGCAGCGCGACGCAGCTCGCCGGGCGCAAGATCGAATCGCAGATCCCTCAGCGCCCATAGAAATCCGTAGGCTTTGGCAAGCTTGTCGACAGCGAGGCGCAAAATGAGATCCCGACCGTAATGAATACCTATGAAAACCCGCGAGCGAGTGGACCGACTATAGTGACCGCTAGTTGCGGATTCAAGTGCGACTAAATCATTTACTACTTTTCGCGCTAATTTGACATTGGCGCGCGATCTCCCCTATTTAATAGAAATTGCCGTGGAACAGGACGCAAGGAGGAATTGATGAATCCCATCGTCACCGTGACCGGGTTTTGGGATGCGTTTGTCACAAAGATAGCGGTATTTTTGCCGAATCTGTTTTTTGCCGTAGCGATCATTTTGCTCGGCTGGGTGATCTGTAACGTAATCAAGCGAGTCGTAGTGCGGCTTTTGAAAATTTGCCAATTCGACACACTGGCGGAGCGTGCCGGCATCAAAACGATTCTCGAGAAGGGCGGCATCCGTCAGTCCACATCCGAGATCATCGGCCTGCTGGTTTTTTGGTTCTTGTTTTTGATCGCCATCGTCACCACGCTCGAGACGCTCAACCTCAGCGGCGCCACCGACACGTTGCACACGATTTATCTTTATATTCCGAAAATCGTTGCCGCGCTGGTCACGCTTATCCTCGGGCTTTACTTCGCCAACTTTCTCGAAACTGTCACGCGGACCTCTTGCGCCAACGCGGGACTGGAGCAGGCAGGCTCGATCGGTAGGGCGGCCTACATCGGCACGGCAATTTTCGTTGTCGCGGGGATCTTCGAGATTCTCGATATCGCCTCCGAAATCGTCATCTGGGCGTTTATTTTAGTTTTTGGCGCGGTCTGTTTGGCGCTTGCTTTGGCCTTCGGACTGGGTGGTCGCGAGGTTGCCGGGCGTTTCCTGGAAAAATGGTTAGAGCAGAAGAAAAACGAGTAGTTAGTCACCTTGACTCGCAGTAGCTAATCGGCTAATTTCGAGCAGTCAACAATCTAATTTTAAGCAAATAGCCTAAGGAGTTTACCGTTTCAAAAGGTCCTTAGGCTATTTTTGCAGATGAGGAGACTATGGCAGAGTACAAAGTCGTAAAAGTCCCGAAGGACGGGGCGAAGATCACCATGGGAGCCAACAAACAGCTGCAGGTTCCCGACAATCCGATTATTCCCTTTATCGAAGGCGACGGCACGGGCCGCGATATCTGGCGTGCATCCGTGCGCGTCTTCGACGCGGCAGTGGAAAAAGCTTACAAGGGCAAAAAGAAAATCCGCTGGATGGAAGTGTACGCCGGTGAGAAATCCTTCAAGCAATACAATAGCTGGTTGCATGAAGAGACCGTGCCCGCGTTCTCGGAATTTCTCGTCGGTATCAAAGGGCCGCTGACGACGCCCATTGGCGGCGGCATGACGTCGCTCAACGTCGGTCTGCGCAAGCTGCTCGATCTCTACGTCTGCCAACGTCCGGTGCAATATTTCAACGGCGTGCCTTCGCCGGTGAAGCATCCTGAGCATGTCAACATGGTGGTTTTCCGCGAGAACACCGAAGATATTTACACCGGTATCGAATTTCCCAACGGCACCGAAGCCAACGCCAAATTCAAATCGCTTGCTCAAAGAAAGCTTTTCCAAAAGAATTTGCCAAGATTCGCTTTCCCAACACCGCTCCATCGGTTTGAAACCGGTTTCGGTCGAAGGCACCGAGCGGCTGGTGCGCGCGGCGATCCAGTGGTCGCTGACGAACAAGCGCAAGAACATCAATTTTGTCCACAAGGGCAACATCATGAAGTACACCGAAGGCTCCTTCATGGAGTGGGGTTATGCCTTGGGCGAAGCGCGAATTTCGCAACGACGTTGTCACCGAACGGGAGTCGTGGATCTTGGGCAACAAAGAGGCCAACGCGAACCTGAGTGCCGCCGATAACGCCAAGGCGATTGACCCCGGCTTCGATATGATGTCGCCCGAACAGCAAAACGATATCAAGAAGGAAGTTGAAGAGGCGCTCAAGCTTTGGCCGACGCACGGCGACGGCAAGTGGAAGTCGAAGCTCATGCTCAAAGACTCGATCGCCGACGTGACCCTGCAGTTCGTGCTGATCCGGCCGAAGGATTACGATGTGATCGCGACCATGAACCTGAACGGTGATTATCTCTCCGACGCGCTGGCGGCGCAGGTCGGCGGCATCGGTATCGCGCCTGGAGCCAATATCAATTACGACACCGGCCACGCGGTTTTCGAAGCGACCCACGGCACCGCGCCGAAGTATGCCGATCTCGACAAAGTCAATCCCGGATCGGTCATCCTCTCCGGTGAAATGATGCTGCGCTACATGGGCTGGACGGAAGCGGCGGATCTGATCATCAAAGGCATCGAAGGCGCGGTCAACGCCAAGACCGTCACTTACGATTTCGAGCGGCTCATGCCGGGCGCCAAGCTCGTCAGTTGCTCGGGCTTCGGCGACGCGATTATCGCCAGTATGTAGATCAGGACTGAGTCGCGAGGACTGAGGACCGAGTGTAAAGCTTAATAGTCAGAATTAGTTAGAGGAAATTATGGCTAGGAAGAAGATTGCATTGATTGGCGCCGGCAATATCGGCGGGTCGATGGCCCATTTGGTGCTTTTGAAGGGGCTTGGCGACGTCGTCCTTTTCGACGTCGTCGAAGGGTTGCCGCAAGGTAAAGCGCTCGACCTGTCGCATGCCGGACCGGTTGAAGGGTTTCGACGGCAACGTTATCGGCACCAACAAATACGAAGATATCGAAGGCGCGGATGTTTGTATTGTAACGGCAGGTATCGCGCGCAAGCCGGGCATGAGCCGCGACGATTTACTTGGGCACCAACGCGAAAATCCTCACCTCGGTGGCGGACGGCATCAAGAAACATGCGCCCAAATCGTTGGTCATCGTCGTCACCAATCCACTGGATGCGATGGTGACGTTGATGCAGCGCGCCACTGGCTTTCCGAAAAACCGTGTGGTCGGCCAGTCGGGTATTTTGGACTCTTCGCGGTATCGTTCATTTATTGCCAAAGAACTTAATGTTTCGGTCAACAGTGTGGCGGCGATGGTTTTGGGCGGCCATGGCGACGACATGGTTCCCGTGCGCAGCACCTGCATTGTCGGCGGCGTGCCGATTGAAAAACTGATCCCGGCGAAACGACTCGAGGAGATCGAAGCGCGCGTGCGTAATGCCGGCGGCGAAGTGGTTGCGTTGTTAAAAACCGGTTCGGCCTACTTTTCGCCCGCATCGGCGGCGATTCGCATGACCGAGGCCTATCTTTTCGACAAGAAAGAGATTCTGCCATGCGCCGCGTTGTTAGAAGGCGAATATGGCGTCAACGGCTACTATTTCTGCGTGCCGGTCATGATCGGCGCCGGCGGCGTGGAAAAAGTCATCGATATCAATTTGAATGCCGCGGACAAGAAAGCTTTTGATGAGTCGCTTAGCCACGTAAAAGATATCGTGCAGGCGATGAATCGTGTCTTGGGCGTGGCCTAACCGTTTCCAGCCCTGATGTTATTGAGACCCTGAGGCTAATCGTTTAGTCTTAGGGTCTCGTTTTATGAAGATCCCGGACCGATGAACATACACGAGTTTCAAGCCAAGGAGATCCTCAAGCGATTCGGCGTTGTCGTCCCGCGCGGCATCGTCGCATCGACGCCGGAGGAAGCCAAGGCTGCTGCCGCTGAGTTAGGTGGCGCGGTTTGCGTCGTCAAGGCGCAGATCCATGCCGGCGGCCGCGGCAAGGGCGGCGGGGTCAAAGTGGTAAAAAGCCCGGATGAAGCCGCGCAAAAAGCCGCTGCCATGCTCGGCCACAATTTGGTCACCCATCAAACCGGGCCGGAAGGTCGCCAAGTACGGCGAGTATTGGTCGAGCAGGGCGTCGGTATTGCGCGCGAGCTCTATCTTGCCATGGTTTTGGACCGGGCCCAGTCCCGTGTCACGGTGATTTGTTCAACCGAAGGAGGCGTTGAGATTGAAGAGGTTGCCGACCGGCATCCGGAGAAGATTCTCAAGGAAACCATCGATCCGGTGATCGGGCTCGCGGCCTTTCAGTGCCGACGTTTGGCGTTTGCGCTCGGCATCCCCGCTAACCTGACCGGGAAAATGACTGGCGTCATGCAGGGGCTTTATCGCGCTTTCGAAGAGTGCGACGCTGCGCTGGCGGAAATCAATCCGCTGATCATCACGTCTGACGGCCAAATCATGGCGTTGGATGCCAAGATGAATTTCGACAGCAACGCGTTTTTTCGCCAAAAGGATATTCTCGCGTTGCGCGATCTCGACGAGGAAGATCCGCAGCGAAGTCGAAGCGAGCAAGTACGATCTTTCCTACATTTCGCTGGATGGCAACATCGCCTGCATGGTGAACGGCGCCGGTTTGGCAATGGCGACGATGGACATCATCAAGCTTTACGGCGGCGAGCCGGCGAACTTTCTCGACGTCGGGGGCGGCGCCGATAAAGAAAAGGTTGCGCAAGCTTTCAAGATCCTGTTGGCCGACGCCCGCGTGCGCGGCCTGCTGATCAATATTTTCGGCGGCATCATGCGTTGCGACGTGTTGGCCCAGGGCGTCGTCGATGCCGCGCGCGAATTGAGCGTCAGCGTTCCACTGGTGGTCAGAATGCAAGGCACCAATGTCGACCTCGGCAAAAAAATCCTGGCTGATTCAGGACTGGCGATTATTCCCGCCGAAACGATGGCCGAGGCCGCCGAGAAAATCGTCGCGGCGGTAAGGAACTAAAGCCAAGAGCTGACATGGCTATATTGGTAAACAGCCAGACGCGCGTTTTGACTCAGGGTATTACCGGTGCCACGGGACGATTTCATACTAAGGCGTGCAAAGAGTACGGCACCCAAATGGTGGCCGGCGTCACGCCTGGCAAGGGCGGATCCGCTTTTGAAGAGATTCCGATCTTCGACACCGTCGAACGCGCGGTCAAAGAGACCGGCGCCAATGCCAGTGTGATTTACGTGCCGCCACCGTTTGCCGCCGATGCTATTCTGGAAGCGGCTGACGCCGGAATCCCGCTGATCATTTGCATCACTGAAGGCGTGCCCGTGCGCGATATGGTCAAAGTGAAACGCTATCTCGCCGGGCACGACTCGCAATTGCTCGGCCCTAATTGTCCCGGCACGATCACCCCCGGAGAGTGCAAAATCGGCATCATGCCGGGGCATATTCACAAGCCGGGGAAAATTGGTGTGGTGTCGCGCAGCGGCACCTTGACCTATGAGGCGGTGGATCAACTGACGCGGCTTGGCATGGGGCAGTCGACTTGTGTCGGCATCGGCGGCGATCCGGTGCATGGATTGGAATTTGTCGACGTCTTGAAGATGTTCAACCAAGATACGGGCACCCAAGCGGTGGTGATGATCGGTGAAATCGGCGGCAGCGCCGAAGAAGAAGCGGCTCTTTGGATCAAGGCAAATATGAAAAAACCGGTGGTCGGCTTTATCGCCGGGCAGACCGCGCCGCCCGGTAAACGCATGGGTCATGCCGGGGCGATCATTTCCGGCGGCAAAGGGACGGCGAAGGAAAAGATCGTTGCGATGAAAGCGGCTGGGATTCATATGGCGTCGTCGCCGGCGACCATTGGCAAGCACAATGCAGGAGGCTTTAACTAATCATGAGCGTTGAAAAAACTTTATCGATCATTAAACCGGATGCCACCGGGCGAAACCTCATCGGCGAAATTCTGCGCCGCTTCGAAGCGGCGGGGCTCAGAATTGCCGCGGGAAAGCTGCTCCGTTTGACGCCCGAAAGGGCGCAGGCGTTTTACGCGGTGCACAAAGAGCGGCCATTTTTTGCCGGTCTGTGTACCTACATGTCTTCGGGGCCGATTTTTGTTTCAGTTTTACAAGGCGAAAACGCAATTCTTAAGAACCGCGAGATTATGGGCGCTACCGATCCCGCGAAAGCTGCGCCGGGAACCATCCGCAAGGACTGCGGTCGGGATGTTGAGCAGAACGCGGTTCACGGCTCCGACAGTCCGGAGACTGCAGCCAGCGAGATCGCCTTCTTTTTCAAACCCGACGAAGTGCTCTAAAACCTCGCGCCGCAGGGGCGCGCTTGTTCGGCATCCGAAGTGAAGCCCAATATCAAAGATTTGAGCTTCAAGGAGCTCATCGATTTTTTGCTCGAGCGCAAGCACCCCGCTTATCGCGCCCGGCAAGTCTGGCAGTGGCTGTTTCAGAAGCGCGCAGTTTCCTTTGACGAGATGACCAATCTGGCGCGGTCACTGCGCGATGAGCTAGAGCAACATTTCTCCATCGGCCGGCTTGCAGATTCTGCGCCAGGTCGAAGCGCGCGACGGCACGGTCAAGTTTCTGTTTGGTCTCAACGATGGCGAAAGCATCGAGAGCGTGCTGATTCCGGAAACCCATCGCCTGACCTTGTGCATTTCGACCCAGGCCGGGTGCGGCCTGGGCTGCGCCTTTTGCGCCACCGCTGTGTTGGGGCTCAAGCGCAATTTGAGCGCTAGCGGAAATCGTCGAGCAAGTTACGGAGGCGGCGCGCGCGCTCAGTGCGGAGCAACGGCATTACGCATATTGTTCTGATGGGTATGGGCGAGCCGCTTGCCAACTATGCCCAAGTGGTTCGTGCCCTGGAGATTTTGACCGACGGCGATTGGGGGCTCGGCATTTCGCCCCGCCGAGTGACGCTTTCGACGGTCGGCCTGGTGCCGCAAATCCAAAAGCTCATGGAAGAAACCCGGGTTAATCTGGCGATCTCGCTGCATGCGCCCAACGACGAACTGCGCGGTCAACTGATGCCGATCAATCGCAAGTATCCGCTCAAGCAAGTTTTGGATTGCTGCCGCGCGCTGCCGTTGCCGCGACGTAAGCGGATTACTTTCGAGTATGTTCTGCTGCGCGGCGTCAACGATTCCGAAACCGATGCGCGTCAACTCGCAATCGGCTGTTGCGCGGCATTCCGAGCAAAGTGAACGTCATTCCATTCAATCCCCATCCCGGCAGCAAATATACCCGGCCCGCGGATCGCGAGACCGAGCGATTTCAAATGGCCTTGCGCGACGCGGGCGTGCAAGTCAATGTGCGCCGGCCGCGCGGCGACGATATTCAAGCAGCTTGCGGGCAACTTCAAGGCGAAGCTGTCGATGCCGTGGCGCGGCGCGAAGTGATTGCGGTCGAGGCGCTTCCGTAGCCTATGGCCAACCCGATCATCGGCGTGATCGGCGGCAGCGGGCTGTATCAGATGGCGGGTCTTCAGCGCGTGCGCGAAGTGGCCGTCAAAACGCCGTTCGGGAAGCCGTCCGACCGTTTAGTTCGGGGCAGGCTCGGCGAAGCCGAATTGATCTTCCTGCCGCGACATGGCAAAGGTCATCGTTGGTTGCCCACCGAAATCAACTTTCGCGCAAATATTTTTGCCCTAAAGAAACTCGGCGTCGAGCGGATTATTTCAGTCAGTGCGGTCGGCAGTCTGCGCGAGAATATCGCTCCCGGCGATCTCGTCGTGCCGGATCAATTTATCGATCGCACGACGCAGCGTCCGAGCACTTTCTTTGGCAAGGGTTTGGTGGCGCACGTGAGTCTGGCCGACCCGTTTTGCCCGCGGTTATCGACACTGTTGGTCCAGGCGGCCCAAGCCGAAAACGCTCACGGTGCACCGGGGCGGAACTTATCTCTGCATGGAAGGGCCGCAATTTTCGACCCGCGCCGAATCCCGGCTGTATCGCAGTTGGGATGCCCATGTAATCGGCATGACTAATTTGCAAGAAGCGAAGCTGGCGCGCGAAGCGGAGATTTGCTTCGGCACGCTGGCGCTGGCCACCGACTACGATTGCTGGAATGAAAGCGCCGGCGACGTCGAGATCGAGCATGTGCTGGCGGTGCTGCAAAAAAACGTCGACTTGGCCCAGCGCACGATTCGCCGGGCGGTCGGCGAGTTGACCGCCGCGCGCGACTGCGGCTGTGCGTCAGCGCTGAAGGATGCTATCATTACGGACCGATCGCGGATTCCAAAAAAACTCAAGACGGCTTTGCGGCCGATCATCGGGAAATATCTATGAGCGTACTAGTGGTTGGCACGGTGGCTTTTGATTCGATCGAAACGCCATCCGGATCGGCAGAGCGGGTTCTCGGCGGCTCGGCGTCTTATTTTGCGCTGGGCGCAAGTTTTTTTGCGCCGGTCAGGATCGTCGGCGTTATCGGCGAGGATTTTCCCCAGGACTATCTCGATTTATTTACCCAACGCGGGATTGATATCGAGGGCATCAAGCGCGAGCGTGGCGAGACTTTTCACTGGCGCGGGCGCTATCACGAGGACATCAATGTGCGCGATACCATCGAGCTCCATTTGAACGTCCTGGCCGGCTTTGAGCCGCAATTGCCGGAGTAATTATCGCGACGCCGAGTATGTCTTTCTCGGCAATATCGATCCAGTCATGCAACTGGAAGTGCTCAATCAGATCCGGCATATGAAGCTGGTGATTTGCGACACCATGGATCACTGGATTCGCGAAAGCCCCGAAGAGCTAAAAAAAGTCTTGCAGCGCATCGAAATGCTCGTGATCAATGATTCCGAAGCGCGCTTGCTGAGCGGCTATAACAACATCGTTCAAGCGGCGCGCGCGATTTTGCGCATGGGGCCGAAGATGGTTTTGATCAAGCGCGGCGAATACGGCGTGTTGCAATTTTCCGACTCGTCGGTTTTCGCAACGCCCGCCTATCCCCTCGAAGAGGTTTTCGATCCCACCGGCGCGGGGGATTCTTTCGCCGGCGGTTTGATGGGTCAACTGGCGCGCTCGGGCGATCTGAGCCAGGGCGGCCTGCGACGGGCCATCGTCTACGGTTCGGTAGTCGCATCGTTTACCGTCGAAGATTTCGGCGTCAAGCGACTGACCGATACTTCCCTTCGCCGAGATCGAAGAACGCTATCAAAAGTTTGTCCAGCTGACCGATTTTCACTCCTGAGCCGATGGAGCTATCAATCGTCATTCCCGTTTATAACGAAGAAGAGAACATCGAACCGTTAGTCAGCGAGCTGACAACGGTTTTGAGCCGGCTGCAGCAAACTTACGAGATCGTGATTGTCGACGACGGCAGCAGAGATGGAACGTTTGCCAAACTGCGCGTGTTGTTGGCGCAGCGGCCTGAATTGACGATCATGCGGCTTAAACGGAACTTTGGACAAACCGCGGCGGTGGCAGCCGGATTGGCGCATGCGAGTGGCGAGATCGTCGATCTTGATGGATGGCGACGGACAAAACGATCCGGCGGATATTCCGGCCATGCTGGCGAAACTAGACGAGGGCAACGATCTGGTCGTCGGCTGGCGCTTCAATCGGCAAGACCCTTTTCTCAATCGCCGCTTGCCTTCAATGATCGCCAATCGTCTGATATCCTGGACTACCCAAGTGAAACTGCACGACTACGGATGTACGCTGAAAGTGATGCGCAGGACGGTCGCCAAAGATTTGCGGCTCTACGGGGAAATGCACCGGTTCATACCGGCGATGGCCTACGAGCGCGGCGCGCAAATCGCCGAGCTCAAGGTCAATCACCGGCCGCGGCTGCGCGGCCAAACCAAGTACGGTATTTCTCGGACCTTGCGGGTCATTTTGGACTTATTGACGGTGAAATTTCTCAACACCTATTCCACCCGACCGGCGCATGTATTCGGTCCCATCGGCATTGTCAGCGGCGTGGTCGGGTTTGTTTTGTGCTTGCATCTGACGATTCAAAAGTTTGTCTACGAAGGCGATATCGGCGGCCGTCCGCTGCTCTTGCTGGCGGTGTTGCTGATCTTTATCGGCTTTCAATTCGTTACCATGGGCCTGCTCGGGGAGATGCTGGCGCGGACTTATCATGAGTCGCAAGATCGGCCGGTTTACGTCGTTGGCGAGGTGTTGCCGGAGAAAGGGAACAGTATGAAAGTCGCCGTTGTGGGAACCGGGTATGTCGGATTGGTTGCCGGCACTTGTTTTGCCGAGACCGGCAACGATGTGATCTGCGTCGATATCGATAAAACAAAGATCGATATGCTCAATGCCGGGACGGTGCCAATCTATGAACCCGGTCTTGAAGAAATGGTCCGACGCAATAGCCAAGAGCAACGGTTAATTTTCACCACCGATCTAGCCGCAGCGGTCAAAAAATCGCCGATTATTTTTATCGCTGTGGGCACGCCGCAGGGCCCGACCGGCCACGCCAATCTTGAATACGTCAAGGCACGGCGAAGGGGATCGCCAAGGCCATGGAGGATTTCAAGATCATCGTGACCAAAAGCACGGTGCCGGTGGGCACCGCGGATCAAATCAAGCAATGGATGAGCGAAGCAACCAAGCAGCCCTTTGCCGTGGTTTCCAATCCGGAGTTTCTGAAAGAAGGCGCCGCGGTCGAGGATTTCATGAAGCCCGATCGGGTGGTGCTCGGTGGAGACAACGCCGAGGCATTGGAGGCAGTGAAGGAACTTTACGAGCCTTTCGTGCGCACCGGCAATCCGATCCTGATCATGGACAGCCGCAGCGCCGAGATGAGCAAGTATGCTTCCAACGCCATGCTGGCGACCAAGATCTCGTTCATCAATGAAGTGGCGCGGCTATGCGAAGAGATGAACGCCGATGTCGGCGAAGTGCGCCGCGCGATCAGCCTGGATCGCCGAATCGGCCCGCATTTTATTTTTCCCGGCGTGGGATACGGCGGCTCCTGTTTTCCCAAAGATATTCGGGCGATGATCAGCATGGGCGGCGACGATCCGGAGATGGTGCTGCTCAAAGCGGTGGAAGAAGTCAACGAGCGGCAGAAGGGACTTTTGTTTGAAAAAGTGAAGCGCCATTTCGGCGCAGATTTGTCCGGCTTGACCTTTGCCGTCTGGGGCCTTGCCTTTAAACCGCGCACCGACGACATGCGCGACGCTCCGGCGATTACGGTCATCGAATCCTTGCTCGCGGCGGGCGCGCGGGTGCAGGCCTTCGATCCTGAAGCGATGGAAGAAGCGAGAAAAATTTTCGGCGATCGCATCCAATATACCCACCGGAACTACGACGCTCTTCACGGCGCTTCGGCGCTGCTGATCTTGACGGAATGGAATGAGTTTCGCCGGCCGGATTTTGACCGGATTAAAAAGCTGCTCCAGAAGCCGGTGATTTTCGACGGCACGAAATATTTACGACTCCGATCGATCTGCCAACGTCTGGGCTTCAAATACTATTCGATCGGACGGCACAATGGCTAGATATCTCATCACCGGCGGCGCCGGATTTATCGGTTCTCATCTGTGTGAGAAGTTTCCTCGGGCAGGGGCACGAAGTGCTGTGCATGGACAACTACTCGACCGGCGCGAAAGCACAACATCGGGGCTTTTCTCAAAAACCCGCGGTTTCGTTTTATCGATCATAATGTCAGCCGCTATATCGAAGTGCCGGAGCCGCTCGACTATGTCTTGCATTTCGCTTCGCCCGCGAGTCCGGTGGACTATCTGGAATTGCCGATTCCGACTTTGAAGGTCGGCGCCCTGGGCACTCATAACGCGCTCGGCCTGGCCAAGGCCAAAGGCGCGGTTTTTCTACTCGCATCGACTTCGGAAGTTTACGGTGATCCGTTGGTACGGCCGCAAAGCGAAGAATACTGGGGCAATGTCAATCCCATCGGCCCGCGCGGCGTCTATGACGAAGCCAAACGCTTCGCAGAGGCGATGACCATGGCGTACCATCGCTTTCACGGGCTGAATACGCGGATTGTGCGGATCTTCAATACCTACGGGCCGCGCATGCGCCTGCAGGACGGCCGCGTGGTGCCGAACTTCATCATGCAGGCGCTCAAAGGCGAAGCGCTGACGGTTTACGGTCAGGGACAACAGACGCGCAGCTTTCAATATGTCGACGATCTCGTCGCCGGCATCGAAAAGCTATTGCAAGCGGATCATCATCTGCCGGTGAATATCGGCAATCCGCATGAGATGACGGTTTTGGAGTTTGCCAAAAAAATTATCGAGTTGACCCACTCGAAGAGCGCCATCGCTCTATAAACCATTGCCCGAGGACGATCCGCAGGTGCGCCAACCGGATATCACCAAGGCGCGCAAGATTCTCGGTTGGGAGCCCAAGGTGAAACTCGAAGAGGGGCTGATCAAGACTATCGAATATTTTCGCACCAAGCTTGACGGAGCCAAAAGCATGAAAATCGTGGTTACGGGCGGCGCGGGATTTATCGCTTCGCAAATCGTCGATGCCTACATCGAGCGCGGCCACGAAGTTCACATCCTCGACGACTTCTCGACCGGACAGCAGTCGAATCTAAACCCGAAGGCGACGGTTCATCGCATCGATATTGCCGAGGCGCAGACCGCAAAGCTGATCGAACAGATCAAACCCGATGTGTTGAGTCATCATGCGGCGCAAATGGATGTGCGCCATTCGGTCGCCGATCCGGCCTTCGATGCTCGGGTCAACATCATCGGTTTCATCAATCTGCTGGAAGCCTGCAAGAATGCCGGCGCCAAAAAAGTTATCTTTGCGTCATCGGGCGGAGCCGTTTATGGGGAGCAGGAAGTTTTTCCCGCGCCGGAAAGTCACGCGACTCAACCGGCAAGTCCCTATGGCGTGAGCAAGCGCACCGGCGAGCTTTATTTGTCCTATTACCACCAAGCCTTTGGCCTGCCTTTCATCGCACTGCGTTACGCCAATGTTTACGGTCCGCGGCAATCGACCAAGGGCGAGGCCGGTGTAGTGGCGATTTTCTTGTCGATGCTCCTGTCTGGCAAGACGCCGATCATTAACGGCGACGGGCGGCAAACCCGCGACTATGTATACGTCGGCTGACGTGGTTGCCGCCAATGTCGCGGCGTTGGAATCCACCTTTGTCGGTCAGATCAATATCGGCACGGGCGTCGAAACCGATGTCGTGACTATTTATGAACATCTTCGCGAAGCCGTCGGTAGCGCGACCAAGGCGCAACATGGGCCGGCCAAGACCGGCGAGCAACGGCGCAGCTGCCTGGACGCCGGGCGCGCCGCCGAGATTCTCGGTTGGCGGCCGCAGATGGCGTTGCGCGACGGTTTACAGCGCACCGCCGCGTATTACCGGGATACCGTTGGCCGATGAGTTTGGAGCGGATTCGAAATTTTTCCATCATCGCGCATATCGATCATGGCAAATCGACGCTGGCCGACCGCTTGCTGGAATTTACCGGCGCGGTGAGCGAGCGCGAGAAGACCGCGCAGATTCTCGACAGCATGGACCTCGAACGAGAGCGCGGTATCACCATCAAGGCGAGCCCGGTCTGCCTGTATTATCACGCTAAAGACGGCAACGAATACAAACTCAATCTCATCGATACTCCCGGCCACGTCGATTTCACATACGAAGTTTCGCGCAGCCTGGCGGCGTGCGAAGGTGCGCTGCTGGTGGTGGATGCCGCGCAGGGAGTGGAAGCGCAGACGGTGGCCAACGTGCATATGGCGTTGGATCACAATTTGGAAATCCTGCCGGTCATCAACAAGATCGATCTGCCGAGCGCCGATCCGGAGCGAGTCAGGGCGGAGATCGAAGACGTCATCGGTATCGATGCCTCTCATGCGATTCCGGCGAGCGCCAAGGAAGGCATCGGCACGGAAGAAATTCTCGAAGGGATCGTCCATTATTTCCCGCCGCCCAAAGGTGACGCAGCCGCACCGTTACGGGGGCTGATCATCGATAGCTGGTTTGATCCTTATCATGGCGCCGTGGTCATGATGCGCGTGTTCGACGGCACAGTGGAGAAAGGCACGAAGATCCGCATGATGTCGAGCGGACGGGCCTTCGAGGTGCTCCGTCTCGGCGTGTTTTCACCGGTTTCAACGGAAGTCCCCGCGCTCAAAGCCGGCGATGTCGGATTTCTGATGGCCGGCATCAAAGAAGTGGACGAGACCCGCATCGGCGACACGATCACTACCGACGAACGGCCGGCGGCCGAGCCGCTGCCGGGATTCAAACCGATGAAGCCGATGGTCTTTAGCGGGCTTTATCCGACCGACTCGGGCCAGTATCAAGCATTGCGCGACGCGCTGGAAAAACTGCGCATGAATGATTCGTCGTTCACCTACGAGCCGGAAACATCGCAGGCACTCGGGTTTCGGTTTCCGCTGCGGTTTTTTGGGTTTGCTGCACATGGACATCGTGCGCGAGCGGCTAGAGCGCGAATTTAGTCTGAGCCTGATCACCACCGCCGCCACCGTGGTGTATCAAATCATCACCGTCCACGGCGAAACCCTGTTGATCGACAATCCGGTGAAATTGCCGAACGAGGCGGAAATCGAGCGCATCGAGGAGCCGGTGATCCAGGCGACGCTGCATTTGCCGCAGGAGTTTCTCGGCGGCGTCTTGAAAATCTGCGAAGAAAAACGCGGCACGCAGAAGGAGATCCGCTATCTCGGTCCCAAACGGGTGATGCTTATGTATGAGCTGCCCTTAAATGAAATCGTCGTGGATTTTTACGACAGGCTCAAATCGGTGAGCCGCGGTTATGCCTCGATGGATTACGAACTAGCGGGCTACCGCGCCGCGGATCTGGTTAAGCTCGACGTGCGCATCAACGGCGATGTCGTCGACGCCATGTCGATGATCGTGCATCGCGACAACGCTTACTATCGCGGCCGCGATCTGGTGCATAAAATGCGCGAGCTGATTCCGCGGCAGATGTTCGAAGTGGTCATTCAAGCCGCGATCGGCAGCCGGATCATTTCCCGCGAGTCCGTGAAACCGCTGAGAAAAAATGTTACAGCTAAATGTTACGGGGGAGATATCACGCGTAAACGCAAACTGCTGGAGCGCCAAAAAGAAGGCAAGAAGCGCATGAAACAGGTTGGAAAAGTCGAAATCCCCCAGGAAGCGTTTCTGGTCGCACTCAAAGTCTAGCGCTCAGGGGTTGCCAATGGCCGGGGAAAAGGCGAATAAAGTGAAAGATCGAAGTGTAATGGACGCTCAAGATGCGGTAAAAACCAAGTCGACCTTCCGCGAATACGCGGAGGCGATCCTGATGGCGCTGGTGCTGGCGCTGTTTATTCGGACATTTATCGTTCAGGCGTTCAAGATTCCGTCCGGCTCGATGATTCCGACTTTGCAAATCGGCGATCATATTCTGGTCAACAAACTGTCCTACGGTCTGCGCATGCCGTTTCTCGAGCGCTATCTGCTCGAATATTCGACGCCGCAGCGCGGCGAGGTGGTGGTTTTTATTTTTCCCGAGGACCGTTCGAAAGACTTTATCAAGCGCGTGATCGGCGTCGCCGGCGATACGGTCGAAGTGCGGGCGAAGAAAGTTTTTATCAACGGCAAACAGGTCGACGATCCTCATGCCAATTTCGCCGGTTACGATCCCCAAGCCGGAGCAGTTGGGAGCGGCGACGATTATGGGCCGAAAGTAGTTCCGGAGAATCATATCTTCGTCATGGGCGACAACCGTGATCGCAGTTACGACAGCCGCTTTTGGGGCTATGTCAATCTCAATGACGTGCGCGGCAAAGCGTTTCTGATCTATTGGTCCTGGGATGGCGGCGACCGCTGGGTGCGCTGGGAGCGACTCGGCAGCCTTATCCGTTAGTCGAGGCTGCGCATAGCGCGCTCGATGGGCGCCAACGGGAAGCGATTCTCTAATCTCTAGCCGACTCTTGAGCGAGGTGTCATGTTTAGAAAGGGCAATATTCTCCTGACGGTGTTGTCGACGCTGGTTTTGCTCTTGGTCATCGTCAATGTCGTGCTGGCGCTCGGCAACCAATCGATCCAGGCCGAGGTCAGCGAACGCCAACAGATGCTGACGCAGACCATGCAGCTGGAAAATCTCAATCGGCAATTAATTGGCGTGATGGCGAACCTGGCGCTCAAGACCAACGATGAGCAGCTCAAGAAATTGCTCGCCGAGAGCGGCGTCAACCTGGGCCCGGCCGAGACTCCAAACCCCGCGCCGGCAAAGAAGTGAGGATTCATGGCTGAAGAGATCGACAACGTTGCCGACGCCGAGCCGGTCGAAGAAACCAAGGTGCCGGACGCGAGCGCCTTAAAAGCGCCATTTATCATCACGTTGGCGGCGCTGTTGCTTTACTTCGCGTTTCAAACCCTGCAAATGGTCGTCGAGCGAGGAAATCTCGGCATGGTGAAGGCCAACCAGGAGAGTGCTATTCAAGAGGCGCAAAAAATTCAGGCACAATTCAAGACGCTGATTTCAAAAACCAGCGACCTCGCTCAGCAGGGCCACGCCGGCGCGAAAATGATCATGGAAGGGCTGCAATCCCAAGGACTCAGTGTCGCGCCTGAAACCAAGGAAGTCCTCCCTGAAACCAAGGCGCCGTCAAAGGCGGCACCCGCGCCTTCTAAGTAATCGGGTTTCATGCGGCTTGCCGCACAAGGTTGATCCGCGGCAATTTTCTATTTAATCTAAGTTTCTCCAATTCGACGGAGAAACATTTTTGAAAGATTTTTTTCACCCGCTGGTTTGGCGCTGGTTTGTCCAGCGTTTTCAAAATCCCACAACGCCGCAGCAGTTGGGCTGGCAATCGATCGCCGCCGGGAAGTCGACGCTGATCGCCGCACCGACCGGTTCGGGCAAAACTCTGGCCGCGTTTCTTTGGTCCATCGATCGCTTGATCCAACGCGCCCTCCAGGGCGCCTTGGACGAGCGCACCAGCGTGGTCTATGTCTCGCCGCTAAAGGCTCTCGGCAACGATATCGCTCGCAATCTTCAGGGACCGCTTGCGGAGATCTATGCTCTTGCCGGGCGCGAGGGAATTTTGCTGCCGACGATTCGCGTCGCCGTACGCTCCGGCGATACGCCGGCGCGCGAGCGCCAATTGATGCTGCGCCGGCCGCCGCACATTCTGATCACCACGCCGGAGTCGCTCTACATTTTATTGACCGCGTCGCGCAGCCGGGAATTTCTCCGGACCACAGAAACGGTGATCCTCGATGAGATTCATGCCGTCGCCCAGGACAAGCGCGGCGCCCATCTGTCATTGTCGATCGAGCGACTGCAAGCGCTGGCGGCGCGGCCGCTGCAGCGGATCGGTTTGAGCGCGACCCAAAAGCCGATCGAGGATATCGCACGGTTGTTGGTCGGGAGCCGTGGCATTGACAGGGACGGCGCACCCGACTGCACCATCATTGACGCGGGACACCGGCGCGAAATGGATTTGCGCATCGAAGTGCCGGATGAGGAATTGGGGCCGATCATCCGGCAGGATATCTGGTCGGCGGTATACGATCGGTTGGTTGAGCAAATCCGGGCGCACAAGAGCACATTGGTTTTTGTCAACACGCGGCGGCTCGTCGAGCGGGTGGCGCATCAGCTGACCGAGCGATTGGGCGACGGCAAGGTGGGCGCCCATCACGGCAGTTTGTCGCGCAAAACCCGGCTGGAGGTCGAGGAGAAACTCAAGACCGGGCAATACCCGGTGGTCGTCGCCACCGCATCCTTGGAGCTGGGCATCGACATCGGTCACGTCGATGTGGTCTGCCATATCGGCGTCGCCACGAAACTTGGCGGTGCTGTTGCAGCGCGTCGGCCGCTCCGGTCATTGGCTCGGCGCGATTCCCAAGGGGATCTTCTATCCCTTGACCCGCGATGATCTGGTGCAGTCGGTGGCGGCGATTCGCGCGGTGAAACAGGGCGAGCTGGATAAATTGACCGTCGCCGAAAAACCGCTCGACGTGCTGGCGCAACAAATGGTCGCAACCGTGGCGAGCTTGGCGCGCGGCTGCAAGCACGGTCAGGACGAGCGAAACTCGAACCGCACAGAGGACGGCATCAGTCGAGGACGCCTTGTGGCAGCTGGTCCGCGGCGCGTATCCGTATCGAAATCTGCCGCAGGAAGAATTTCGAGCAGCTTCTGGAAATGCTTAGCGAGGGCGTGGAAACCCGGCGCAGCCGGCGCGGCGCTTACATCCATCGAGATCGGATCCACGGCATGCTCAGGCCGCGCCGCGGCGCGCGCTTGACCGCGATCACCAACGGCGGCGCGATTCCCGATACCGCCGACTACGATGTGGTGGAATTCTCCACGGAAACTTTCGTCGGGAAAGTCCACGAAGATTTTGCCATCGAAAGTCTCGCCGGCGATATTTTTCTGCTCGGCAATCGCTCCTGGCGGATTCGCCGGGTCGGCGCCGGCAAAGTTTGGGTCGACGATGCCGAGGGCCTGCCGCCGACCATTCCATTCTGGATGGGCGAGGCGCCGGCGCGCACTCTTGAGCTGTCCAAAGCGGTCGCGGATTTGCGGCAGGCCGTAATGCAACTCCTGCCGGACCGCGCCGCGGCGGCGCAATGGCTGATTGAGCAAGTCGCCATGTCGCAAGCGGCGGCGGAACAGATCGTTGATTATGTCGCGGATACACTCGCGATGCTCGGCACGGTGCCGACCCAAGAGCGGATTATCGCCGAGCGCTTCTTTGACGAAGCCGGCGGCATGCAGTTGATCCTCCATTCGCCCTGGGGCGGGCGGATCAATCGCGCCTGGGGATTGGCGCTGCGCAAGCGCTTTTGCGTGAGCTTCGATCGCGAGTTGCAGGCCGCGGCGACGGATGACGGCATCTGCATCTCGCTGGTCGAGCAGCACTCGTTTCCGCTCAGCGATGTGTTTCTGATGCTGCGCCCGGCGATCCTGGAAGAAAATCTCATTCAGGCCGCTTTGGTCTCGCCGATGTTTACCAATCGCTGGCGCTGGAACGCGTCGCGCGCGCTGGCTCTGTTGCGCCATAGCGGCGGCAAAGAAAGTCCCGGTGGCATTGCAGCGCATGCGCGCGGAAGATTTGCTCGCGGCGGTTTTTCCCGAGCAGGTCATGTGCCAGGACAATCGCAGCGGCCCGGTGGAACTGCCGGATCATCCGCTGGTGAAAGAAACCATGGGGGACTGTTTGCACGAAGCCATGGATGTCGATGGTCTGGCGAATATTCTCAGCCGCATCGAGAGCGGCGCGATCGAGACGCTCGCCATCGACACGCCGGCGCCGTCGCCGATGGCGCACGAAATCCTCAATGCCAATCCGTATGCGTTTCTCGACGACGCGCCCTTGGAAGAGCGGCGTGCCCGTGCCGTGTCGCTGCGGCGGGTCGATCCGTGGCTCGGCCGCGAGTTCGGCCGGCTCGATGCCGCGGCCATCGCGGAAGTTGCCAGGCAGGCCTGGCCGGAAGTGCGCAATGTCGACGAGCTGCACGATCTTTTGTTGGGGATCGGTTTGTTGCCGGTGGATTTTCGTCCTGACTGGCGACCGCTGGCGCAAGCGTTGATTGAAGATCGGCGGGCGAGCGCGGCCCAGTGGATCACCGTCGATGGCGAACGCCAGGCATTTGTTGCAGCGGAGCGAGTTGATTTGATCCGCAAGTGCTTGCCGGAAATAGCGCTCAAGCCACCGATCGAACTGCCGCTCGGTTTTGCCGAAACCGTCGAGTCGGCGGAAGACGCGGTCAAAAAAATTGTTCAAGGCTGGTTGGAAGTGAGCGGGCCGATAACCGCAAATACGCTGGCTTCACGGCTGGGGATTTCGCGCAGTCAAATCGACGCGGCGCTGTTGGCCTTGGAAAGCGCCGGCGTGGTGCTGCGCGGCGAGTTCACCGGGCGCAGCCAAGACGGCGAGGTCGAGTGGTGCGAGCGTGCTTTGTTGGCGCGCATCCATCGGCTAACCCTGGGCCGGATGCGCAAAGAAATTGAACCGGTTTCAGCTCAAGAGTTTATGAAGTTCCTGCTCGCTTGGCAGCATGTAACGCCGGGTTCGCAGCTGCGCGGCCGCGACGGCGTCTTGCAGGTGATTCGCCAGTTACAGGGATTGGAACTGCCGGCGCCCGCCTGGGAACAGCATATTCTTCCGGCGCGCGTCGAGCAGTACGACCCGGCGGATCTCGAGCACCTGTGCTTGGCCGGCGTCGTCGCTTGGGGCAGACTTGGTGTCGAGCTGACTGCGGCTACGTCGTCAGCCGTGGATAAATCCCTTAACCGGCGCGCGAAACGTTTATTAGCGCCGGCGCGCAACGCGCCGATCGCATTCGTGCTGCGCGACGATCTCGGATTTTATCTGGCGCCCATGACTTTGCGCTTCGATCAAATCGAGTCTTTGTCGCCGATGGCGCTGGAAGTGGCGCGCCATCTTGACCGGCATGGCGCGTCGTTTCTTGCTGACGTCGCGCGCGCGACCGGTTTGTTGAAGGTCAAAGTCGAAGAGGCGCTCTGGCAACTGGTCGCGCACGGGCTCGCGACCGGCGACGGTATTGCCGGTCTGCGTGTGTTATTGACCCCCGATCATAAACGCACGGAGCGGCGGAGGCTGCGGGTCATTGCGGGTGGCAAAAGTCCTGAACGAATCATGCCCGTGGGGCGCTGGTCGCTGTGGCGCAACCAGTTTGCGCCGATGGAAAAAAATCCCGAAGCGATCGTCGAACAGCACGCGCGGCAACTGCTGCGGCGTTACGGTGTGGTGTTTCGCGATTTGCTCGCCCGCGAAACGCACTTGCCGCCGTGGCGCGCGTTATTGGGAGTTCTTCGCTTGTTGGAAGCGCGCGGCGAAATCCGCGGCGGGCGTTTTGTCAATGGTTTCGTCGGCGAGCAGTTTGCGTTGCCTGAGGCCCTCGACAAGTTGCGCGCCGGACGCCGGCAAGCGCAGGTGCAGCGTCCGGTCCTCGTGGCGGCGGCCGACCCCTTGAATCTGCTGGGAATTTTGACGGCGGACGGGCGGGTTTCGCCCTATTCCAATCAGGCGATCGCCTATCGCGACGGCATTCCCATTGATGTCGGATTGGTTGGTGAGCTATTGAGCCGTCTGCAAAACCTGGATCTACCTCAACAGGGGTAACGCAAACCCCGGCAGCGCGCGGCGGACTTGCTGCAGAGGCGAAACTTGCGATCTATCGAATCTTGGCTGGAGATTCAGAGGTACGACGATCTCCAGCCACGGGCTGATGAAGATGCAGGTCGATTTGAACAGTTTTATTTTATCGAAGCGGTTTCTCTGATCGTTCGCGACTAAATAATTGAGGTGACATCTCATGGTGGAGATTCGCAGCATCGGCATTCCAAGTCCGCGAGTCGAAGGCGAACAAAAAGTCGGTGGCGGAGCGCTTTACGCCGTCGATGTATCCGTGCCGGACTTGCTCTGGGCGAAAGTTTTGCGCAGTCCCATCGCCCACGGCCGGATAAAAAAAATCGATCATGCAAAAGCATCGGCGCTGAGCGGAGTTCACGCGGTGCTGACCGGCGCCGATCTTGCCGGCGCAAAAATCGGCAAGAAGATCGTCGACATGCCGATCCTCGCCGAGCAAGTCGTGCGCTATCGCGGGGAAAAAGTCGCTGCCGTGGCGGCCGATAGCGAGGCGATCGCCGAAGCGGCGCTCGATTTGATCGATGTAGAGTATGAAGAGCTGCCGATTGTCACCGATCCGCTCCAAGCGATGGCGCCGGATGCGCCGCTGTTGCATCCGAACCTTGCCGAATACAAAGGTCTGCTCCACAAAATCGAGGCACCAAGCAATGTCTTCGTGCACTTGACTTGGAAGAAGGGTGTCGTCGAAGAAGGCTTTCGCCAGTCCGACGTGGTCGTCGAGAACACGTTTACGGTTCCCGCCGTGCATCAGGCTTATATCGAGCCGCATTCGTCTCTGGTGCGCATCAATCCGGATGGCAACGCCGATGTGTGGTCGTCGAACAAAAGCCCGTTCAATCTGCGCGATCAGGTCGGCAGCGCCATGCAAGTCGCGCCGGCCAGCCTGATTATTCATCCTTGCTACGTCGGCGGCGATTTCGGCGGCAAGGGCGACGGCAACGATGTCGCACTCTGTTACGCATTGGCAAAAAAAGCCGGCCGGCCGGTCAAACTGGTCATCGATTATGCCGAGGAACTGATCGCCGGCAATCCGCGCCACGGCGCGGTGATCAAGATCAAAACCGGAGTGAAGAAAAACGGCATCCTGATCGCGGCGCATATCCAATTCGTCTTCGATAGCGGCGCCTATGGCGCCTACCGGCCGCAGGGCTATCTCGTCGGCGCCCACGATGCGCCCGGACCGTATCGCGTGCCCAATTGTCTGGTCGAAGAAAATTATGTCTATACCAACAAAATGCCCTGCGGTTACATGCGCGCACCGGGCCACCTGCAAGCTTTTTTCGCTTCCGAAAGCCAGGCCGATTTGGTCGCCAAGCGCCTGGGCATAGACCCGGTGGAGTTTCGCCGGATGAATTTCATGCGCGACGGCGATACTTCGCCGCTGGGCGAAGTTATTCCGCACGTCAAAGCCACCGAGACCCTCGGCCGCGCCTTGGACGAATCCGGCTTTCGCAAGCCGAAGGGAAAGAAAATCGGCCGCGGTTGCGCCATTGCGGATTGGGTATCGAAGGGCGGCGAGTCCTACGCGTTTGTGAAAATTGACGATAGCGGCGTCGTCACGCTTTCATCGGCGGTCACGGACACCGGGCCGGGTGTGTTCACGATGATGCGCCAGATCATCGGCGAGGAACTGAAAGTGCCGCTCGATTCAATTCGCGTCGAAATGCTCGATTCCGCGCAAGTCGTCAAAGACACCGGCGTGCGCGGCAGCAGCAGCACTCGGGTGCACGGCAGCTCGGCTCTGGATGCGGCGCGCAGGATGCGCGATGAGATTCTCAAGGTCGCGGCGCAGGCGATGAATACGACGCCGGATGATCTTATTCTTTACGACGGAGGGGTGATCCATGGGCGCGCCGAACGGCGCATGACGTACGCCGAAATCGCCCGCGCAAACGGCAAACCGCTCGAGGCCGAAGGTCACTACGCGAATATGGCCGACGGTCCTGAAGCTTCGCTGGTCGCCCAGGTGGCGGAAGTGGAAGTCGACGAAGAAACCGGCGAAGTGACCCTCAGGAAATTGACCACCGCGCACAATACCGGCACGATCCTCAATCCAATGACCCATCAAGGCCAGATCGACGGCGGCGTGGTGATGGGCATGGGATACGGATTGATTGAAAATCTCGCCGTCGACGAAAGCGGCCAGGCGCTCGCCACCAATCTGGGCGAATACAAGATTCCCAACATTAAAGACATACCGGAGCTGAAGACGACGATACTGCAATCCGATTTCGGCAGCGGGCCGTATAACAGCATGAGCATCGGCGAGACTTCGCTGATCCCGACGGCGGCGGCGATCGCCAATGCGGTGGAAGACGCGATCGGAGTGCGCATTCGATCTTTGCCGATCACTGCGGAGAAGGTGCTCAATGGGCTGAAGGGACGCGCAGCAATGACCATCGTTTCCGTCGCGCCATCGGCTTGAGCCTATGAACGGAAACGACGGCGGCCCGGTGCAGCGCTTGGTGAACGCGACCTGCTACTCTTCCCGGGGTTTGCGCCAGGCCTGGCAAACCGAGCAGGCGCTCCGCTACGAAGTTTATGTCTTGATTGTGGCGCTGCCGACGGCGTGGCTGCTCGGCAGAGGCGCGGTAGAGCGGGCTTTGATGATCGGCAGCTGTCTCCAAGTCGTGGTCGTCGAGCTGCTCAACTCAGCATTGGAAACGGTGGTGGACCGGATCGGCCGGGAGCGCCACGAGTTATCCGGACGCGCCAAAGATATCGGCTCGGCGGCGGTGCTTGCTGCGATTATTCTTGCCGCGACTGTCTGGGCGATTCTGCTGTCCGATCAATTTGTTCAATAGCATGTTTAGGAGAATGGAGGCATGAGAGTGTCGTGTCGTCCAATAGCGGTGATCTTGCTGTCGCAAAACATCAGCATCATCAACAATTACCGCTCGCAGTTCGATCGCGTGATCTCCAAGTCGTCTTTTGACGAGCTGAAAAAAAATGTTGAAGGAGAAGGCAGAATATTGTCGACGATGGACTGTTAGGATTTGTCGAACAAACAATACACGGACCCAAACGATATTGATCGCGATGATTAGCGCGAACTGCGCATTTTCTCGGCGCGCCTTCCGTGCAGTCGCACGAAGATATCGTAAAGCGACGCGACGCTGCGTTCTTCCAGTTTGGGATGCCCGGCTTGATTGCGCGAGAGGATCGTGACGCTGAGTTCTTTTTTGTGCAGCTCGATCAGCTCAGCGCCGTTCAGTTCCAAGTAAGCGCCCACGGTTCGCAAAGTATTCGGCAGCCGGTGAAAGTCGGAAAGTTGATTGGTCTTGGCACGATTAGCGCATCCCTGATTGATCGAGCTGCTCGAGATCGGAGCGGTGAAAGCTCAGCGAGTTGTTGATGCCTTCGCTGCGCACGCGCTTTTGCCACTGGCGCAGCGTCGCGAGCAGCGAGGTTTCTTTCTCCGGTTCGCCTTTGACGACATAACGTTCCCCTTGGCGGGTTAGTTCGAATAACTGTATGCGCTGGGCTTCGAGGGACTGACCGATGGTCCGGAGTTGTCTATCGTACGTTGTTCGACCCGTCATGGAAACCTCACGCCAACTTTGCCGAAAATTTTGCTTACCGATTTACTAAGAGCCGTCGACGAGCGGCGTTCATACCACCATCCGAGTTGATCGCGCAAGCGGCGCCATTTCTTGACAAGGGGTAGGGCCAATCGTAAGGTGGGAGCCACCGCACTAAACAAGGTGTTTTACCGAGGTTAAAAGTCTTACTTCCAGGAGGATTTCATGGCAAGACCCGAGAGGATAGGGGCATCCCAGAGCGCTGTCAGCTATCGAGGATTGCGCGATTGGATTGACCAGGTCGAAAAGCTGGGCGAGTTGCAAAAGGTCAGTGGAGCCCACTGGGATCGCGAGATGGGCGCGGTCACACAGATGCTCACCGAAGGCGGCAAAGGCAAAGCGCCCGCGATCCTGTTCGACGAAGTCCCCGGGTATGCCAAAGGCTATCGAACGCTCTACGGCCAGTTTTCGACGATCAAGCGGGTCGCGCTCACCCTGGGACTACCGCTCGAATACGAGCACAAAGCCGACATCGTCAAGGCGTACCATCACGTCATGACCGACATGAAGATGCTCAAGCCCAAAATGGTCAAGACCGGGCCGATCTTCGAAAATGTCCTGGAAGGCGATAAAGTCGACGTGCTCAAGCTCCCCGTGCCGATTCACCACCAACTCGACACGCACCGTTACATCGGCACCGCCGATATGTGCATTACCAAAGATCCCGACGCCGACTGGTACAACTTCGGCGCCTATCGTTGTGAAGTTTACGACGGCAAAACCATCGGTTGCCAGATCACCGAAGGTAAACACGGCCGGATTCATCGTGACAAATATTTCGAGCGCGGCCAAAGCTGCAAGTTCGCTATCGTCTGCGGTCAAGATCCGCTGCTCTATTTGCTTTCGGCCAGCCCGTTGCCATCCGGCATTTCCGAGTATGACTTTGCCGGCGGCATCCGCGGCGAACCTGTCGAAGTCGTCAAGGGTCCGTTCACAGGTTTCCCAATTCCCGCCGATGCCGAGATCGTCATCGAAGGCGAAGCCGTGCCCGGTCAAAGCCAACCCGAAGGGCCGTTCGGCGAATGGATGGGCTACTATTCCGACGACGTCGTGCCGCGACCCTATTTAAACGTCAAAACCGTCATGTACCGCAACGATCCGATTCTCACCTGCGCGCCGCAGCACAAACCGGTCGACGAGACCGGACTGCTCAAAGGCATCGCCGGCGCCGCCGAGGTGTGGAAGGCGCTGGAATCCTGCGGGCTGCCCGACATTCTCGGCGTGTGGAACCATGAAGGCGCGCCCGCCACCCGTTTTACCGCGATACAAATTCGCCAGCGCTATCCCGGTCACGCGCGTAACGTGCTCCACGTCGCAAGTAATTGCATGGCCGGCGCGTACAACGGCAAGTGGACGGTGGTCGTCGACGACGACGTGGACTGCTCGGACATGGATCAGGTTCTGTGGGCGATGGGCACACGCTTTGATCCGGTCACCGACATCGACATCGTCCAGAAGGCCTGGTCATCGGGACGCGATCCGATGTTTTTGCCGGGCAATTTCAACAATCGGATTTTGATTGACGCGTGCCAGCCTTACAACCGAAAACTCAAAGGAGAATTTCCCAAAGTCGTGGACGTGCCGGAGAACGTACGTCAGCAGCTCAAAGCGAAGTTTCCGCAGGTATTTAAATAACGAAGACGGTTCCAATTGTTCCAATGGTTTCAGAGGTTCCAAGTGGTTGGAATCGAGTCTCTGAAACGAATGGAACGATTGGAACCCTTGAAACGATTGGAACGAGTTTATGGTCTTTACCAGTTGGCGTGGAGTGGTTGGCGTTGTTAAGCCGACCCATCGGCCCGGTTCGCTGGAAGAATTTATCCGCTTGTTACCCGAAGGCGTCGGCGTCGTACCGGTCTATCTCGATTTCAAACGCGGCACCGAAGACGAATTCCGCGCCGCGCTCAATGCCGTGCACGAGAAAGTCGACGAGCTTGCCAAGGAAGGCGTCGATCTGATTCATCCCGAAGGCGCGCCGCCGTTCATGGTTCATGGCTTCAAGGGCGAAGAAAAGATCGTCAAAGAGTGGGAAGCGGAATTTAAAATCCCCATCGTGACCGCGGCGCAGACTCAAGTGGAGGCGTTGCGCGCGCTTGGGGTGAAAAAATTTGTCGGTGTGACCTACTTCGTTGGCAGCATCAACGATATGTTTACCCGCTACTTCCAGGAAGCCGGTTTCGAAGTGTTGGCGATGGCTGGGATGAAAGTCGATTTCGCGGACGTGGGGCGTTTGGCCTCGACGGAAATCTACGGGCATACCCGGCAGGCGTTTCTCAAAAATCCCGGCGCCGATGGCATTTACATGCTCGGCACCGGCTGGCGCTGTCTCGATATCATTCACATGCTCGAAGAGGATTTGCAGGTGCCCGTCGTTCACGCGGTGCCGGCCCGCGTCTGGGCGGTGCAGAAACGGCTGCATTTGCGGCAGAAAGTAAAAGGCTTCGGCAAGCTGTTGGAAGAGATGCCGTAGGCAACTTTGGCACTGTCGGTCTTTTCAACAATCCAGCCTGCTCACTATTGATTTCGCGCCATACGTAGGGCGCAATTTATTGCCCTTTCAACGAAAGAAACAGAAACAAGATCGATTACCGCAAAGAACCCAAACGGCACAAAAAAGAGGCTCGCGTTTTCGGACGCGAGCCTCTTTGCTATTTCAGAGCGGATCGATTACGCCACTGCCTTGGCTTCACCTTTTTCCACTCTCGCTTTGAGGCGCGGGTAGAAGCGCAGCGGATTATCCCAGAAGATTTTTCGCTTGAGCTCGTCGCTAACGTCTTTGCGATTGATCAGGTTCGGGATGTCATGGCTGAAGTCGCGCTGGTCGCGCTCGTGCGGATAGTCCGACGCCCAGATGAGCGCGTTGTCGTTGGCTACTTGCGCGGCGAGCGGCAAGGCCGATTCTTCGACTTCGACGGCGAAGTAGATATTGCCTTTCTTGACGTACTCACTCGGTTTCAACTTGCAGCGCGGCGAGTAGTGGCCCTTGCGTTCTTGCTCCTCGTCCATCCGGTCCATCATATACGGCACCCAGCCGACGCCGCACTCGATGCAACCAAATTTGAAATTGGGAAAGAGCTCGAAGACGCCTTCGAATATCAGCGCGGTGAATTGGCGAATCTGCGCAAAGGGATGTTCCAGCGTGTGGCCGATGGTGAAATTATTGACCGCGTCGAGGCCGAGCGCCGGCATGCTCAAACCGCCGTGGGTCGAGACCGGCACGTCGAGCCTCTGCGCCTCCTCCCAGAGCGGATAGAACTCGGGCCCGCTGTAGAGCCGGCCGCCGGGAGCGACGGCCGGCAGCACGGCGCCCACCATGCCCAATTCGTTCACCGCGCGGCGCAGTTCTTTGACCGCTTCAGAAATATCCTGGATCGGCAGCAGGGCGACACCGACCAAACGCGGACTCACTTTCATGAACTTGTGATAGAGCCAGTCGTTGTACGCCTTGGCCATGCAGATCGCCCAATCTTTGTCCTGGATCGCGCCGTGGGTGAGTCCCTGAGTGGGGTAGAGAACCGTCAGCTCGATCTTGTTGATATCGAGAAAATTCAGCCAATCCTTGGCGTGCGGTCCGGTGCCGCCACCGGCCCACCCGCCCGGCTTGCGCAGCGAGCGGAGAAAACCGTCCATCGTCAGGCCCGGCCAGAAAGAATAACTCTGGTGCCATTCCAAATCTTTGTACGGTGGGCCGATGAACTCACGCAGCTCACTGTCGAGCTCCATCACATGTCCGTCGGCGTCGATGATTCGGTAGTCAGTCATGGCTTCCTCCTGTTTTAAGCGGTGTTTGCTGCGTTATAGGCCGATTGTCATTCTGAGGAGCGAAGCGACGAAGAATCTAGATCCTTCACTTCGTTCAGGATGACAAGTTGCGTTTCGGTTATGTACGCCGAGTATTCTCCGTGAACAATTCCTCGACGGTCAAGTCGCGGCCGAGCATGCCTTGCTGCCCGGCGAATTTGATCAAATTCTGCACGTCGTTGTAGTTCTCTTTCAGCCCTTGATAAAACGGGTCCTTGCCGAAGAATTTTCTTTCTTCTTCGAGATAAGAGCGGCCCCAGGCAAAGCTCAAACGATGCGGTTGCTCCATGAATTCGTTGTAGGCTTTGCGCGATTTCATCAAGGCTTCGTACAAGCTGGTTGCCACCCAGGGATCCCGGTCGAGAATTTCTTTCTTGACTACAACCGGATGCATGATCGGAAAAATACCGGTGCGTTTGTAATAGTCGCGCTCTTCGTTTTCGAATTCGGGGAACAGCCGCTCGACGCTGCCGTCGCCGCGAATCCAGCGCTGCGGCAGATCCGGTTCGACTTCCGCGTCGACTTTTCCTTCGACGAGCAAGTCTTCCAGTTTCCGTTTGCCTTCGACGAACTCGACTTTAATGCTCGCCGGTAGCTTGAAACCGACATGCTCCTTATTGACGATCACCCAAGTAACATCACCGACACCGAGGTCGTAGCTGTTCATCAGCATGCCTTTGGTGACTAGCGCCAGCGTGTTTTCATAGCTGCGCAGGCCGATCCGGCCACCTTTGAGGTCGGCAGGCTTCTTCACTCCTGAGCCGGCTTTAATAAAACAAAACTTGTGGCCCCACATCCGCCGCGGAAAGAAAGGGATGGCTTGCAGCCAGTCGATGTCTTGGCCGCGGGCGACCAGATAGGACGACATGGAGAACTCGCAGCCATCGTATTCGCCATAGTGAAACATACGTTCGTGGCGAATGCCGCTCTCCACAGTGATGATGTTGAGATCGATACCTTCAACCTCGACTTCGCCGGCGCGCAACGGTTGCAGATAGTCGTACTTATCAAAAGCAATAGTTAACTTTAGTTTAGCCACAAAAATAGCCTTTCTAGCTAGATTTTCTTGCTATATAGGTGATCGATGAATCCGCTGGCTTCAAGCTCCTGAGCAAATCCATATCGGCAAAACGCAGCGGGTTCAACTCGGCAATGCCCGGTTTGTTACGTCCGAGATCTTGCAAAGTAAATTCGCTGCTCTTGATCGAAGGATAGGGCTTCATGAGATAGTCGGCGGCGCTAAATTTGTAAGCCTGCTCCAAAATCATCGGGTCGCTGCATCGCCTGCTCGACCATCGCGATGGATGCGCCATAGAATTACCGTGATCATAGGGACGCGCATTTCGGGTGTCAATGAATTCACATTTTATTGACAGCTTTTAGAGGCGATGTTATGTGAGGCCGACACTGAAATTAAAGCGGAAGGACGGGCGATGCGATTCGAAAATAAGTCGGTGATCATTACCGGCGGTGGCGGCAAAATCGCCAAAGCCTATGCGACCGCTTTTGCGAAAGAAGGCGCGAACCTTTGTCTCCCCGATATCACCAGCGCAGATTCCATGGTCAAGGCGATCCAGGACATGGGCGGCACGGCGATCAGCATGGCCTGCGATGTGTCGAACGAGGAGAGCGTCAAGGCGATGGTCGACGAGACGGTCAAGCAATTCGGCACCGTCGATATTTTAATCAACAATGCGGCCTATTTCATGACGGTTTGGAAAGGGCCGTTCTGGGAAATGACCGTTGATGAGTTCGACAAAGCTATGGCGGTCAATGTGCGCGGTTCATGGCTCTGCGCCAAAGCGGTGGTGCCGCACATGCAGAAGCAGAAACACGGCAAGATCATCAACATCTCTTCCAACGTCGCATTAACCGGCAATCCCAACTATATCCATTACGTGACTTCCAAGGGCGCAATCATTGCCATGACCCGCGCCATGGCGCGTGAAGTTGGCGATTGGAATATTTGCGTCAACACGGTGAGCCCCGGCTTCGTCGTCACCGAAGGTCGGCAGGTCGATCCGGAATACGAGAAAGTCCGTGCTCAACAGCGCAGCCTCAAACGCTCGCAGGTCGAAGGCGATCTGGTCGGCACCGTGCTTTATTTAGCGTCGCCGGACAGTGACTTCATGACCGGCCAGCTGCTGAATGTGGACGGCGGCTATCATTTCGTTGGATGACCGGACTATGGGTCCATTCAATTTTTATCCCAGTCCTCGCCGAAAAGGCCGTCAGTCAATTGTGAAGTCCGTCCGCGCGGCTTAAAATAAGCCGTATGGAGCAAGCAAAACCCTCGTTTCTCAACTACACGCCCATCCCGTTGGCGTTCGGCACCAGTGGCTTGCGTGGCTTGGTGAAAGACATCACTGACCTCGAAGCCTACATCAATGTCAAAGGGACGTTGCGCTATTTGTTGGCCACCGGCGATATCCCGGCCAATGGCACGGTGGTCATCGCCGGTGATCTACGACCGAGCACAGACCGGATCATGCGGGCGTCCGCTCAAGCGATTGGCGACTTGGGGTTCCAGGTCGAGAACGCCGGCAAGATCCCGACACCGGCTTTGTTTGCCCGGGCTCTTGCCAACAAAAGCGCCGGCGTGATGGTGACCGGCAGCCACATTCCCTTCGACCGTAACGGCATAAAGATCAACAAGAGCGGCGGCGAGGTGCTGAAGTCCGACGAGGCCGGTATCATCGCCGAGGTAGAAAAGGCGCGAGCCGAAGAGTATGGCCGCACCATGCAGGCGTCGCTGTTTGACGCTTCCGGCATGCTCAAACATCCGCCGGAGTTGCCGGCGGTCGATCGCGCTGCCGAAGATGCTTATGTCAGTCGCTACTTGAATAGCTTCGCTCGCGGCGGCCTTTCCGGCATGCGCGTGCTCGTGTATCAGCACTCGGCAGTGGGAAGGGATTTGTTGGCGCGGATTCTCCGCGAGCTTGGCGCCGACGTCGTAAGCGTGGGGCGCAGCGAGACTTTCATTCCCATCGACACCGAGAATATCACCGACGATCAGCTTGAGCGGCTGGAAGAATTCGCCACAGCTGCCGAGCGCAGTGGCGGGTTGCCCCAGGCCATTGTTTCGACCGACGGAGACTCGGACCGGCCTCTCGTCACTGCCGTATTGCCTGATGGTGCCATGCCGAATGGCAAGCGCGTGCGCTTTCTGCCGGGGGATCTGCTCGGCATCGTGGTTGCCGAATACCTGCGCGCCGATGCGGCGGCAGTGCCGATCAGCGCCAACGACGCGGTTGAGCGGCGCTTGCGCGAGCGCAATGTGTTGCTGGAAAAAACCAAAATCGGTTCGCCCTACGTGATCTCCGCGCTCGACGAGTTGCGCGGCGCCGGGAAATTTCAGCGAGTCGTCGGCTGGGAAGCCAACGGCGGTTTTTTGACCGGCAGCGATATTAGGGTCGGCGAATCCACGTTGGCGGCGCTACCGACGCGCGATGCGGTACTGCCGATTCTAGCCAACCTGTTTGCCGCGAAAGAGCAGGGGATCAGTTTATCCGCCTTATGGGATCGTTTGCCGGCGCGTTTTGGCCGGGCCGGTTTGATCGACAACTTCCCGGTTGCCGCAAGCCAGGCTATTCTTGCCGGGTTGATTCCACTGGGGCGCGTCATCGAAGTTGAGTTTGATCAGGCAGGCAGAGTGCTCGATCGCAGCCGGGCGGATAGCGCTCCTTTGCCTCTCGAACCAGCCGCGGCCGACGATTGGCGCCGGCGGAAAGCGATTTTGGAGAATTACTTTTCGCCAAATATGGGATTCGACTCGATTGCGCGGCTCAACGTGCTCGACGGTGTGCGGATTTATTTTCATAATGGCGATGTCGCGCACATCCGACCATCAGGCAATGCGCCACAATTGAGAATTTATGCGAATAGCGATTCACAACAACGCGCCGATGAAATCGTCGGGCTCGCAGTGCGCGAGCCCGACGGTATCTTGCGGCAGTTACAGCGGGCGTTCACTTAGGATATATTTACCGCTCGTTCACGCGAAGGGCCGGGCCGCGACTCTCTCACCCGGCGAATAACCGCTTGGTGCGTCGGCCTCCAACGCGATCTTCAACGCTTCATCGGCGGTTTTCAAAAATTCGAAGCGGATGCCCTCGCGTCCGGCCGGAGGAATTTCTTCTAAATCGCGCCGATTGAGCTCGGGAAGCAAGACGCAGGTAATGCCTGCTCTTTTGGCCGCGAGCATTTTCTCTTTGATTCCGCCCACCGGCAGAACCAAGCCGCGCAGGCTGATCTCGCCGGTCATCGCGACATCTTTGCTGATTCGCCGTCCCGTCAAAAGAGAGACGAGAGCGACAAACAGTGTCACTCCGGCGCTGGGTCCGTCTTTCGGAATCGCGCCGGCGGGAATATGAATGTGCAGATCATTCTTTTTGAACAATTTGGGATCGATGCCGAGCGAATCGGCGCGCGACTTGACCAGGCTGAAGGCAGCCTGGGCGCTTTCTTTCATCACGTCGCCCAACTGGCCGGTTAGAATCAATTTGCCATCGCCCGGCATTTTGGTCGCTTCAACGAACAAAATGTCGCCGCCGAATTGAGTCCAGGCCAAGCCCGTTGCAACCCCTGGCAAGCTGGTGCGCAACGCGATCTCGTTGAAGAATTTTTGCGGTCCCAAATAGGCGTTAAGGGATTCCGGCTTGACCACGACCGTTTGGGTCGAGCCTTCGACGACGCGCGTGGCTACGCTGCGGCAGACGGCGCCGAGTTCACGTTCGAGTTGGCGCACGCCGGCTTCCCGCGTGTAGGAGCGAATGATCTCCCGAATCGCTTCATCGGTGAATTCGATGTCGCCCGGCTTGAGGCCGTTCTCGGAGGTTTGCCGGGGAACGAGATAGCCCTTGGCAATCGCCAATTTCTCGTCTTCGATGTAGCCGGGCAATTCCAAGATCTCCATGCGGTCGCGCAACGGTCCGGGGATAGTGTCGAGCACGTTGGCCGTGGCGATGAACAGCACCTGGCTGAGATCGAAGGGCAGGGCGATATAATGGTCCTGAAAGGTCGCGTTCTGCGCCGGATCGAGAACCTCCAACAACGCCGCCGACGGATCGCCGTGAAAGCTCGCACTGAGCTTGTCGATTTCGTCGAGCATGAAGACCGGATTGCGGCTGCCCGCTTTGCGAATTCCCTGAATGATATTGCCCGGCAGCGCGCCGACGTAGGTGCGCCGGTGGCCGCGAACATCCGCCTCGTCGTGCACGCCGCCGAGACTTTGGCGCACAAACTTGCGGTTCATCGCCCGCGCGATGCTTTGGCCGAGCGAAGTCTTGCCGACTCCTGGAGGGCCGACCAGGCACAATATCGGGCTTTTCCCTTCCGGCATGAGCTTGCGCACCGCGAGAAATTCGATGATGCGTTTCTTCACTTTCTCCAGACCGTAGTGGTCGGCGTCGAGAACTTCGCGCGCTTTTGGCAGATCGATCTCTTCCTTGGTGGTCACGCTCCAAGGCAGCTCGACAAGCCAATCGAAGTACGTCCGCATCAGCGAGTGTTCGGCCGCCTGCTCAGGCATGCGCTCCAACCGAGCCAGCTCTTTGAGCGCTTCCTTCTCGACCTCGGGCGGCATCTTGGCGTCGTAGAGTTTTCTTCTCAGCTCCTCGACTTCGTTGCCCTTGCCGTCCTCCTCGCCGAGCTCTTTTTGAATCGCTTTTAACTGTTCGCGCAGAAAGTACTGGCGCTGCGATTTGTCCATCGAATCTTTGGTTTCAGCGCCGATTTTTCTGCTGAGCTCGAGCAGCTCGATTTGGCGGGCGAGCTTCTCGGCGACGCGCTGGGCGCGCGTTTCCGGATCGAGGATCGCGAGGATTTCCTGTTTCTCGGCGATCGGCAAATCCAAAGTGGACGCGATGATATCGATCAAGGACAACGGATCTTCGATCCTTTCGACCATGGCCCGAAGCTCGTTCATGGGCTCGGGAAAGAGGGACAAGGCCCTGGCCGCTTCCTGGCGCAGGTGGAGGATTCTCGCCTCGAACTGTTTGGTCTGCGGCACCTTTTCTTCCACCATGGTCACGCGCGCGATCAACACCGGATCGGTCTGGATAAATTCGGCGATCTCGAAGCGGCGCCGGCCCTGGACGAGCACCTGGCGTTGACCGTCCGGCAGGGTGAACATGCGCAGCACATCCGCGGCAGTGCCCACGGTGTACAGGTCCTTAGGCTCAGGAGTTTCGACATTTGGATCGCGCTGAGTGACGAATCCGATGGGAATCTGCTGGCGCACGGCTTCCTCAATGATCTGGCGCCGCGCCGCACTGCGCGCCATCAACGGCATCATCATGGATGGATAGAGCACGCGACTACGGAGCGGGATAATGACCAAGCGCTCCGGCAGGAACATTCAGGCCGGTTTTGGTATCGGTCTTGGTGCTTTCGGTTTCTTCAGCGTTCATGATGTTTTCCTCAGTTCGATGATCAGTAGCCCGTCGTGCAGAGAAACTTCCCCGACCGTTACCGTTCTGTCATTGCTGACGAGCCTCAAGCGGCGCTGGAAACGGCCGAGTGGCATCTCCCAAATTTTCATTTCTCCGTCTTCGCAACATTTCGGCAGCGGTCGGCTGCCGGTGATGACGAGTTCGCGTCCTTCCAAACTCACTTCCATCTGTTCTCGCGCCACGCCGGGCAATGCCGCAATCACCCACACGCTGGTGTCGGTCTCGACGACGTTGACCGGAGGCTCCCAGCTTGGCGTTGTTCCCGCCGAGGAGCGATAACGCGCGCCGACGGCAACTTGTAAAAAATTTCTGTGGATGCGTTCTGCTTGTTGGAGCAGATCGTTGGCGCGCTGCCAGACTATGATATCCCAGTCGTTACCTGCCATCTTTTTTGAGCCTCCATGCGCGTCATCTTTTGGCGCAGACTTCAGAGTTTACCAAACAAGCTAGGAACGGTAAGCGCCGTTGTCAAGGTAAGTTTTCCCAGGCTTTTTGTATCTACGGCATTCCTAACAGCTTTTTTAACCAAGAATGTTGAGAGCAGAGGGCCATTTTCATTTTATTTCTTGGCTAGTTTCACTAAAATCCCTTTCGGCAATCGATGGCGGTGCTATAGTGAGCGGAGGCTTGACCATGAAGATCGCTCAAATCACGAGCGTGTACATTTCAGTTCCGCCGAAAACTTATGGCGGAACCGAGCGAATCGTTTACTATCTGTGTCAACATCTCAATCGCCGGGGATATGATGTGGAGCTGTTCGCCTCGGGTGACTCGAAGGTCGATTGCACCTTGCAATCCGTGGTGCCGATTGCTTGCCAGGACGATCCCCATTCGACCATCTACTTGGAAAAGGAATTGGAAGCGCGTCACACCTACGATCTTTATCGTCAGGCCGAGCGCTTCGACCTGGTTCATGCCCACTGGCCGACCTTGGCTCCCTATTTCTGCGCGTTTACCCAGACGCCGACCTTGGTGACTTACGGCTACATCGACAAGCAAGTGCACGAATACTATCGAAGCCACTTTTCCCGCTGTTTGCCGGTCTGTGTAAGCCGGGCTCAGAAAGAGATGCTCGGTGATGAATCGATCCCGGTGGTCTACAACGGCATCGATACTGACGAGATTGAATTCAACGATAAGCCGGAAGACTTCTTTATTATTGTCGGCCGCATGACGCCGGGCAAAGGCATCGCTGAAGCGATTCGCATCGCCAAGAAGGCCGGCGTGCGACTTTTGATCGTCGGCCATGTCACCAGCCATTTGCCTTGGAGCGAGGAGTATTTTCTCAAAGAGGTCAAGCCCCATATTGATGGAACTCAAATCCGCTACATCGATAGGCTGCCCTATCATGAGGTGGTAAAATTGATGGGCAAGGCAAAGGGCTTTCTATTTCCTCTCCAATGGGATGAGCCCTTCGGCATGGTTGTGGTCGAAGCAATGGCTGCCGGCACTCCGGTCATCGCTTACCCGCGCGGCTCCATGCCCGAATTAATCAACCATGGCGAGAGCGGCTATCTCTGTGGGAGCGAAGGCGAAATGGTCGAGGCGCTCGATCGGATCGGCTCGTTGGAGCGCGCCCGCTGCCGAAATTGGGCAGAAGAACGATTCTCGGTGGAGCAGATGGTCGATGGTTATGAGCAACTGTATAAGATCGCGGCGGTCGGGGAGTGGCCGCGGGCGCAACCGTGATGGCGGTGAAATGGACCGCCAAGCGACTAGAAAGCGAAAGCAATTACTGGCGCAGCGCAATTCTGCTCACCGCGGCCCATCTCGATCTTTTTGGTTGGCTCGGTAAACGCAAAATAAAGTCGGCTGCCGCTGCGGTCTACTTCGGTGGCGACGAAGACAGCTGGGAGAGTTTTCTCGACGCCCTTAGCGGCATGGGCTTGATTCGCAAACAAGCGACCCGCTATTCCAGCAGTGCGTTTGCGGCGCGTTATCTCACCGGTGACAAGCGAACACTGCTGCTGCCTCAATATGATGCCTGGTGCACCTGGGGAGACTTGACGTCGATCCTGACGACGGCAAAGAGGACCAGAACGCAGAAACCGTTTGCTTCGGACCGCGCGCAGTCGGCGCGGTTGCTTCAGGGACTGGACCTCCATGCCGAGCAGATTGCGCCCTATGTGATCCAGGGATTGCATCTTGGTGGCGCTAAGACCTTGCTCGACATCGGCGGTGGGCTGGGTACTTTCGCGCGCGCGTTTTGCCGTCGCTATTCGCGGCTTCAAGTGACTTTGCTGGAGCATCCGAATATCGCACCGCTGGCGCGCCGTGCTGTGGAAGATTCGGGATTGGCGCAACGAATTCGGGTTATCGGACGAAACTTCACGCGCGGCAGTCTGCCGGTCGGATTCGATGCCGTGTTTGCCTCAAATATTTTGCATGCCCATGGCGCAGCTGAGAATCTCTTTCTGTTAAGACGAATCCATCGCAGTCTTAACCCGAGCGGCCAGTTGATTGTGCGCGATGTTTTTATGCGTCAGGATCGCGTCGCGCCCGAATGGGGTGCGTTGTTTTCGATCGCGCTGCTGCTTCACACACCCCGGGGCCGTTGCTATTCGCTGGACGAAATTCGCAACTGGCTGCGTCAAGCCGGCTTCGCGACTATTCAAGGTCCGCGGCAATCGAGTCCGCTAGCTTTTGATCCCGATGCGATCTTGATCGCGACGAAATCGTGACCAGATCGACTTAGCCATCGTATTCTGTTTGGGCGTAAATGCCGACATGTTTGTAGGAAATTTACTGCCTGCCACTGCGCAACTCATTCGCGAAGTCGCCTAATTAATTAGAATTTCTTCTTCTCTCCAATGATGGCACATCCCTTGCGCTAAGGCATGAATCAAATCGGTAAATCTGACTTGGAGGTTTATTTATATGAAGAGATTATTTTTGGCGGCAGTGCTCTTGATCGGTGTTGCACAAAGCGGTTGCGCGTTTCTCGGCGGCGCGGCGTTAGGGACTTTAGCGACCGGCGCCGGCTACGAAATCAACGCGAAAAGCCAAATGGATAAGCTTGAAGACGACTACCGAAGCGAAAGAATTTCTCGCAGAGAATACGAGTCCCGCAAGGCCCAAATCGAGAAGGGCTCGATCATCTATTAGCAATTGGTCATGAAGTTCTTGCACCGGGTCGTCCCGATTCTTGCGCTGGCGATGCCGTTGATCGGCGTCGCCGGCTGCATGGAAAATATCGCGTTGATCGGGCGGCCGACGATCGCGGAAGGAGAGAGTGATGTCCGCGGCTGAAATCGAACGTGTCGACTTTGCTTCTCGACGAATCTATTTACGTCCGGACGACAGCGACCGCCGGGTCATTGCCTATAGCGCGGATGCGAAAGTACTTTATCGGGGCCGTGAATATCCGTTAACCCGCTTAGAAACAGGCGATGTCGTCGCCCTGCAAGTAAAACGGGACGCGCGCGGTGATTCCTATACAGACTTGATTCGCGTTCAAGAAAACGTCAGGGAACAGAGCCGCTCCGAAGGTCCGAGCGCCGCATCGCGGATCCAGACGCTGTCCGGGAGAGTGGATCGAATCGATGTGAGGGGCAACTCCTTCGACTTGGATGATCAGCAAAGCCAGCCGGTTCTAGTCGTGCTTTCGGAGAGCGCGCGGGATTCCGATCGTGAGCGTTTGCGCAGGCTGAAAGATGGGGATCGCGTCAGAATCGAAGGTCGATTCATGGGCCGCGATCGATTTGAATTGCTGAGTTTTCTGAATGACGAGTCGTAACGGACCTGAGGATTGCTCTCGAAGGAGCCTTAGTAACCACGTCCCCAGTCGATCACGTTTTCCAGTGGTCGACCTTCCAGATAGCAGCAGCAAATTGTCACAGAATAATTTAACACCCTGATGTTCGGAAACGTCGGTCACCGCTGATACGTGGGGTGTGATCACGACGCGGTCGTCGTCCCACAATCGCGGGTCCGGAGCGCGGTCGAATTCCCCCTCATAGACATCCAGAGCGACGCCCCGCAGTTTGTCTTCCGATAATGCCTTTAGAAGAGCGTCTCTATCGATGATCTCGCCGCGCGAGAGGTTGACTAAAACGCTTTCCGGCTTCATCGCGCTGAAAGCCCCGTCGTCGATGAGATGGTTCGTTTCCTTAGTCCAAGGGCAACAAACTGCGACGAATTCGCTCTGGCGCAGCAATTCGTGCAGTGCTTCAGGGCTTTCTAACCGCGCAAAGCCCGGGGGTAAGGCAGAGCCATTAGCGACTTCCCGGCGCGTGCCGACGACCCGCATCCCGGCAGCGGCGCAGAGCTTGCCCACTTCCTGGCCGATGCCGCCCGCACCGACGACGCAGACCGTTTTGTCTCGGATAACCACCGCATCGTAAGCTCTATGATCAAACCGATGGCGCTGCCGGTCACGGTAACTCAAGTGAAGCCCACGTGTGAAATGCAGAAAACTTGCCAATACATATTCGGCCATCGGGCGCCTGTTTGTCAGCCCGCGTGACGTAGTGACGATCACATCTGAGCCCCAAAGATCGGTATCGAGAAGATTGCTCGCTCCTGCCGGCGTTTGATGCACCCATTTCAAACGCGGCGCACGGACTCGAATATCTTTCACCGGCGGCCAACCGAGCAGGATCACGTCGGCCGATGCAAGCACGCTGTTACGCTGATCGAAGCTCGTTGCCGGAAATTTGCGATCGCCAAGATAGCGAGCAACCGTCCACTGCGGCCACGTGGTGCGCAATTCACCGTCAAACCATCCTCGCGCGTCGACGACTTTGATCCGACGATCGACGCTGGCAATGCGATCGAGTATTTGATCCGACACCTGCGGGATCACTAAGACTTCGACGCTATTCATAGGTTCGTTATGAGCGGATTCGCGGGATACAATGCTAATTTCTGACACGAGTTCAGAAAGGTGGCAAGCCGATTCTTCAAATCCAGCACTCTACCAAACACCGTCGGACGGGTCATGTCGATTTCTACCGCCCTGAGGGCTGTTCGATCCGGACAGTGGCCGTCCCTGAATCCATCATTTCCAAGGCTTTTGCCGCCGCCTGCGACAGGTCAATGATGCGATTTTCTGCAAAGGGTCCGCGGTCGGTGATCTCTACTTCCACTGACTTTCCGTTGGCGAGATTCGTAACTTTTACTTTGCTGCCAAATGGTAGACTTCGATGCGCGGCTGTCAGCGCTGCTTGATCAAAAATTGTACCGCTGGCCGTCTGTTTTCCTTGATGTTGCGCTCCATACCACGAAGCTAGGCCGGTTTGTGGCAATAGCGCCGGTGCTGCCGATTTTTGTTTTGTCGATGGCGGAGCGGATGCCTGATCCGGCGGGCGTTGAAATAGGGCGCAGCCCTGAGAAAGCAGCAGACCTAAAGATATCGCCAATAGACACGAAAGCTTCTCGTAGAAACCGTTCGCCATCTCTTACAGTCCCAACCCTCGCAGAGACGGACTAGGCTTTTAGTCGGAACCAAGAAGATTTGCTGGTTGTTTTTTTGCGTGGATTGCCTCCCTGTCTTGGGGCAGCTAATACTGTTGTTGGCAAGGTCTGCGAGGTTCTTCGGCAGGCTTTTCTCTTGGTATAGGGCGCTGATGTTTTGTTTAGTGGCGGGGCCGTCTTCCACTACCACAGTGATACCCATGTTATGGACATCGCCGCATTTATTGCATCCGACGTGGACCTCGTAGAGGGTTGGTGAACTCTTCGCAGTCGAAGCCACTGCTAATCGCGTTATTCGATCCATTGACGGCCTCCGTTATCAGGGCACATTGGAACGAGTCTTCGATCAAATGTCGGATCGGTTTTTATTGCTGAGCGAGCCGTTTCACCGCGCACGGATTACCGAAAATCCGTTCACGCGAGATTCGCGAATCATGAAATCGTTGGTGTCATTTAGGCGCCTCAACGCTCTAGTTCAGCTTGTTCTTGTCGGGCTCAAGCACATTGTCAATTCGCTCCTCCGCTGCCGTTTTGCTTTCGCCCATCACTTCGGAAATTTCGCAGATCAGGAGTTTCCTCGCGCGATATAGCGTCTCTCGCTCGTGTGCTGCTAGGGTCTTGGTAATGCCTAACTTGGTGAGCGATTCGACCATGTGCGCTAATTCGAATATGGTTCCCGAATGGAACAGTTTCAAATTGTCGAGCTCGCGCTGGCGCCAGTTCTTGGCTGCGGGATTTCTTGTTATTGGGACCCCGGTCTTGAGCTGCTCGAGCAGCTTGGGAATCTCAAGTCGGGTCAGCAATGCCCGCATATTTATGTCGCGGGATTTATCGACCGGCACAAACAACTCGGCTCTGCTATCGTCCAAAAGGGCCAATCGATAATAGCTTGCCAACCTACCGCAAACCATTTTCTCAACCACCGCACCAATAAGACAGGGACCGCGGCCTGGATAAACGACCTTATCGCCAACCGTCAAAGTCATTGGAGTCTCCATTTCCGCTTGATGCCGGATGACTTCAAGCACAACTGCGTATTGCTGTCACTAGTTCCAGATTCCAGACGAAAATTCGTCCGCTCGGATGTTTCATGTCTACTGTATCGACAACCGAGGATTGAATTCGTCGTACAGTGCCCACACGCCGTGTCGGATCCTAAGGTGAGAAACAGGAGGAGGTCGTTACGATCTTCGGTGTGAAGTAACTGTATCACCTATGCCTCGAATAAGATATCCCTTGCAAGATTTAGGATTTGAGCGCGAAATCTTAAGATCTTTTTTAAATCAGGATCAGTCAGCCATGAGCCTCGATCCTTGACGAAATTCTCGCTGATTTCGTGTTTCTAGGTTGGACAAAAACGGAAGAGTCGGCGCCAAAGTTGGTGCTTAGCGCTGCTTATAGAGCCCGTCGATAAAGCCGTTGTCGTCGAATTCTCTGATTAGGCTGCCATCGACGAAATCTTCGGGTTTTGCCGATCGGACCTTTGGGTCTTTTTCGCCGAGCTCGGCGAGGGCTTCCTTGACGGCTTCGAGCGAAGGGTAGGGTTTCTGCGGAACCAGGGGTGAGAAAAACCGGTAGCTGTCTTCCAGTGCGTCGTTATCGTCGGTCTTGACGTACTTAGCGATCACTTTCTTACTGAAATCCTTCTGCGTCTTGTAAACGTAAATGCCCTCCAGCAATGCTCGGGTAAACTTGCGCGCCAGGTCGCGCTTTTCACGGAGAAACGACATGCGCGCCGCCACCGGTGTCGTCGGATAGGCACCGCCGAAATCTGCTGGCTCGGCGATAATTCCTAAGTTGAATTTGCGCGCAAGATTTGTCACCGGCGGTTGCGCGACCATGCCATGGACCTGTTTCGACTGGATCGCGGCGAGCCGAGCGGGTTGGCCGCCGGGAATCTGCAATACGGCCACGTCGATGTCGGGCCGGAGTCCCCACTTAAGTAGAATTTTGCGAGTCGCGTAGTCCGAGTTCGAGCCAAAGCGGCTGACGGAAAGTCTCTTGCCCCTGAGATCTTCCGGTTTCTTGATCTCCGGCGAGACGACCATGCTGTAGGCCAGCACATTCAGCAGTCCAGCAATCAGCGTTATATCGGCGCCGCGCAGCCGTGCCACTACCGGCGCGTTGCCGCCGACCTGGGCGATCGGCATATCGCCCGACATCATCGCTTGGGTCGCTTTGGATCCTCCGTCGACATAAATCATTGTCACGTCCAGGCCGTTCTTCTCGAAAAGCGCGGCTTCCTTGGTGATCCAAAACGGTGCTTGCGAGCCGGCGATGGCGCTCCAGCCGATGGTGAGTTTCTCCAGCGTCGCAGCAGCAAAAAGGGTCGGCGTTGAACCAAGCAATACGGCAATCAGAAAGAGCAAACTGACAACAGGCAACGCGCAATCATCTTTTCCCTTGCCCGTTGCTCCATCACTCCAATACACCACGGCCCGAGGTTTTCTCATGCTGCGGTTTCCCACTTATCGACGTCAACTTCCCAGCCTTTGGTCTGCGAGAGGTCTAAGGCATTCCCTTCGATATCGCGGAAGCGGAATTCTGAGTAGGGACGATTTGCCGGGCGCGGCACGATTTTGAGAATGCTGCTGAGCTCGGCCATGGTGGCTTGCATGCAGTTGGTGAGGAAGCCGATGTGATTGATGCCGTATTTGGCTTCGTGGCCTTCGATTTTGTTGTAGAACGGATGGATCGCCAGGTTGGTTTTGCCATCGGCGCAGAACCGATTGCCGCGCCCTTGTTGGCGGCGCAGATAACTCGATGGAATTTCGCGCAGGCCAAACACCTGCGTGTAGAAGAGTAACATCATTTCAGGATCTAGCGCATTGTAGGCGATATGGCGGACGCGTGGGAACTGCTTCTCTTTGCTCGCCGGGACGCCGAAGGTGGAGGTTGAGACGGAGACCGGACGGCACTCGGGATCATGCAGGCGAATTTCGCCATGCTGGAGGTCGCCCGGTTCCTGAATGATCATGCCGCGCGGATTCAATTTCAGGAAGCGTCCCTTCACCTCTTCGAGATTGTCGACTTGCAAGCCGATATGGTGCAACCCGGTGTCCATCTGCATCTCGCCGAGGGCGGGGCGCTTCTTGAAGAAAGTGAGATTGTAAAAACCGTCGGTGATCGTGATATCGCCCTCGGGCGAACGGCCCAGCTCCTCGGTTCCGAGGAAGCGATGGTAAAAGTCGACGAGTTCCGCCGGCTCTTCTGCGAGATAAGCGATGTAGCGAAGGGTGGACATGTGAAACTCCTTGTTAGTTTAACTTCGAAGGAGTTGGAGTAATGGAGTGGTGGAGTAATGGGTGAGGCCGAATCGCTTCTTACCCAATGCTCCAACATTCCATTACTCCATCACTCCAATTTGTCCTAATCTCGTATATTCTGCGTAAACCATTCGAGCGGCAGCGGGTGCCCCAGCCCTTTGGCTTTTGCCAGGTTGTACGCTGCGGCGCCCACGGCGGCAAATTGCAATCCCTGGGTTCCTTGATTGTTGAGAAAAGTGATTTGCCGGTCGTTGATCCGGCCGCGCCGGCGTCCGGCCATGATGTCGGGGATCGTCGTGATATTCGGATTGTCGATCTCCATATGTGGTGATTTCGGGATCTTCCTCTTTTCGGCGGCATTGCCGGCGATGTAACCGAACATGCCGTCGCTGCCGGTGACGACTTCCGGAGCATTACGGTCGGCGAACAGCGTCGACGTGCCGAGGCGGGCACGGACATCGGCGCGAGCGAGCACGTCGGGGCCGGCCTCGTTGTTGCGCACGTTATTAATGTGCATTCCCGGCTCGAGCCAGTCCGCCTTGATCACGGGCACGAGAGAATCCGTCGTCAGCGAGACGATATCGGCGTCCCTGAGCGCTTTCTCCGGAGAGTCGACGGCGATCACCTCGATATCGAGTTTGTCGGTCATCTCGGCGGCGAAAGCCTCGCGATTATTTTTGGTCGGGCTGAACACGCGCATGACTTCGATGGGCCGGACGAGTTTGATGGCTTCGGCGTAAGTCCGTGCCATGCCGCCGGAGCCGATCATCGCGAGCACCGTCGAATCTTCTCGGGCGAGGTATTTGGTCCCCAAGCCGGCGCAAGCGCCGACCCGCATATGCTGCAAATAGCCGTCATTCATCAGCGCAAGCGGTTGCGCGTTGCGCGTGCTCAGTAAAAAAATCAGCCCGCAGTAACGGCCGCGTTCCATGCAATATTTGTCTTCGACCATAAAACCGTCCTGCTCTTCCCAGGCCAGCATGTCGGATTTCATTCGAATGGCGAAGACACCGAGCTTGCGTGACGCGCCCTCCATCGTGCCCCAGCGATAATAATGCGGCTCCTCCGGCACGTAGAAATCGATGCGCGGGCGATAACCGGCGCGTTGCTCGTTAATCTCGCCGTACGCATCCTCCATGGCGGCGATGCAGGTTTCCATGTTGAGGACTTGCTGAATGTGTTCGTTGGTCAAGAAGAGCATGAAATGAACTCCTTTTCGACCTGGCGCTGTTGGGCTACGCCTAGCTGAATTCGATATAAACCGAACGCGCGCGAGTGTAAACCGCAACAAGAGCCGAAAATGCGCTCTGTAATGTCTCGGCAAAATCGATTGATCGTGCCACGCGGCCGAAACACTTGCGTGGAAATACTTCGGATGCGACGAATCAAGGGCTAAGAATGATCCTATCGTTAGTTAAAATGATTTAAGAATTTGGAAAAACTTCAGCAAATCGCTTTGACCGTAACGTCCGAGTTCTATAGATTGGCCAAAACAATTCAAGGAATTTTTATTGATGCGGGATTTACAGCAAACTGCGAGACAATCTACCAGAACTTTTGTCGGCAATTTCCTGCGTCGTTGTGCCGGCGTTGTCATTGCCACCACGCGTATTGCTGCTATGCGCCCCATTGCTGAGAGCGCCGTATGAAGAGCCTCCATTCCGTCAACCTGAACCAGCGGCGCTAAACGCAGTGGCGGAAAGTCTGACGTCGCAATCGCGGATCGGCGTGCAGGTGCGCAGTGGTGACACGCTAGGCACCGTGCTCAAACGTTTTGGTGTGGCTCCGCCGTCGGCGCGCGCGCTGATCGAAAAAGTTCGGCCATTCGTCAATCCCAGAAAGATTCGTCCCGGAGATAATGTTCACGTCGTTCTCGATCCTGGAGATCGCACGGTTCGAGGAGTGGAATTTGTCGTCGACGATAATTTGATTCGCGTCAAAGCCACCGAAAATGGCTGGTCGGCGGAGCGCCACGATATTCCCGCAATGCGGGAGACTCGAGTCGTTCGCGGTACGATCAAAGGCAGCTTGTATGAAAGTGGCGCCGAGGCGGGACTGTCGCCGCAGCAGATTCTCGATCTGGCGAAAATCTTTGAATATGACGTCGACTTTTTCTCCGACTTTCAGCGCGGCGACGATTTCAGCGCGATGGTGGAAGAAGTCCGCTATTCGGACGGCCGTCGCGCGCCCGGGAGAATTATCGCCGCCGAGATAGAAGCTGGGAGAGATGTCTTTAACGCGCTTTACTTCACGAGCAAGGATGGAAGCGGCGATTACTATAGTCTCAACGGCGAATCGATGCGCCGGTCGTTTTTACGCGCACCGTTGAGTTATGCAAGGATCTCGTCGCCCTTCAATCGCAACCGGCTACATCCGATTTTCCGCACCGTGCGGCAGCATATGGCGATCGACTATGCCGCGCCGGCAGGAACACCGGTGGTAGCGATAGGGCGAGGGCGAGTCGAGTTTGTCGGATGGCGCAACGGTTACGGCAACGTCGTGGATATTCGCCATTCCGGAAATTATACCTCTCGCTATGCTCATTTTTCCCGTTTTGCGGAAAATCTGCGCCGGGGTCAGAGCGTCGATCCGGGTGACATCATTGGCTATGTCGGTCAAACCGGCCACGCCACCGGTCCGCATCTGCATTTCGAGTTTCTTAACGGCGGCACGAAGATTAACTTTCTCGATCTGCGCATACCGAAGACTCGGCGGCTGGTCGGAGAGGATCTGGCCCGCTTCAATCGTTTGCGCGAGCAGGCTCAAACCCTGCTTCACCCACCGGCAGAGTCAGGTAGCCGACCGTTCGAAAAAAGGCCTGTAGCGCCCTGCGCAAATAAACTTATTTAACGGGCAATGGCATCGGAGGAAGCTTGAAACTATTTTGCTGTCTGTTGGTTGCGGTGAGCTTGTTAGCGGCCAACGTGGATCGAACCGCCGCGCAGGAAAAATTTCGCGTCGCCAGCGGCGGATTTTCGACGGCGGTTCATGCCGTCGTTTGGGCGGCCTACGAGAGAAAGATCTTTCAAAAGTACGGACTCGATGGCGAATATCTAGCGCTGGAAAGCGGCACGCCGGCGATGCAGGCCTTGCTGGCGAACGAGCTGCAGATCGTGTTCACCACCGGTGCGCTGGCGATCACGGCGAATCTTCAAGGCGCGGATACGACGATTATCGCCGGCGGCATGAATTTTATCCCCAATAAGCTTCTTGTTCGTCCCGAGATCAAACGCCCGGAAGATTTGAAGGGCAGACGCATCGCGATCAGCCGCTTCGGCTCGGCATCGGACTACGCGACGCAAGTGGCGTTGGAAAAACTCGGGCTGAACCCAAAAGACGTGACCATTGTCCAGGTCGGCGGCAATATGACCCGTTATGCCGCGCTGATGAACGGCACGATTCATGCCACGCTTTTGGCCGAGCCCCTTACGACCATGGGCATCCGCGAGCACAAGATGAATTCATTGATCGACCTGGCGGAGAGCGGCGTGCCGTTTCCGCAGAACTGTTTCATTGTCCGGCGCAGTTACTTGGAGGCGAACCGCGGCAAGATCGTCAACGCCATGAAGGCGATCATCGAAGGCTATTTCGCGGTCAAGAACGATAAGGCGCTGGGCCTGCAGCTCATCAAGAAATATATTCGTGTCGACGGCGAAGACGCCAACATCAGCTACGAGTATTATCTGGCGAAACACGGCAGCGACGTGATGGTGATGCCGGACCGCAAGGGCTTGGAGTTTATTCTGTCTCAGGTGGCGGCCACCACCCCGAAAGCCAAAGGTCAGACGCCCGAAAGTCTGCGACTCCTGGACTCGAGCGTCCTCGACGAAATCAAGAAGAGCGGTTTCATCGACAAGTTTAAGCGCTAACCGATCGCGAACTATGGCCGTTCCTTCCGACGGTTTGAACGGCTTGAACGATTTGAACTGCTTGAACGGAGTTTGAGGATCGAAATCATGCCCGGAGTTTTAGACGCGGACACGCACATCGCCGAATCGGAAGCGATGTGGAGCTATATCGACAAAGAAATGTATCCGCGCCGTCCGGTGCTGGCCAAGATCCCCGACGACACCTGGTACAAAGAGCGCAATGCGTTTTGGCTCATCGACGGCGAAATTTTTCCCAAGCCGGCGGGGAAGGCGAGTTACAGCTTGATCACGCCATCGGCGCAAAAAAAGAATCGGGGCGGGGCGATATTCATCTCGGCGTGCGGGAACTGACCGATCCGTTAGCGCGATTAAAAGACATGGACAAGCTCGGTGTGGAGATTCAGGTGATCTATCCGACGCTGTTTCTGGTCTATCTCACCGACGATCCGAAGCTCGAGACCGCCCTGTGCCGCGCCTATAACCGCTTCATCGCCGATGCCTGCGCCAAGGCGGCGGAGCGGCTCAAATGGGTCGCGATCTTGCCGCTGCGGGATATAGAGGCCTCGTTGGTGGAAATGAAATGGGCGAAAGAGCAGGGCGCGGTGGGAGTGTTTCTTTCGCGGCATGGAAGGCAATCTGACTCTGGACAACCCGTATTTCTTGCCGATCTACGCGCTTGGCCGAAAAGCTCGATTTAACGATCTGCATCCATACCGGTTCGGGGAGCCGCTACCTGATGCAGCCGTTCGACGTCGAGCGCAATCACACCTTTGCCCACAATCGCGTTCTGCCGGTGATCGCATTCCGGGATCTGGTCGCCAATCGTATTCCCGAGCAGTTTCCCAAGCTCCGTTTCGGCTTCATCGAAGCGGCCGCGAGCTGGGTGCCCTACATCTTTCACGTGCTGCGGCGGTCGGTGCGCGCGGATTTAAAGAATAAGAATCCGCAGGATTTGTTTCGCGACTATCGGTTCTGGATCGCCTGCGAGGCCGACGAAGAATTGCCGCATCTGCTCACCTATATCGGCGAGGATCATCATCGTCATCGGCTCGGATTACGGTCATAATGATCCGTCGAAGGAACCGGAGTTCGTCAAGAACCTGCGCGCCCGGGAAGACGTGCCGCCTCATATCGTCGAAAAGATCTTATGCGAAAACGCCCGCCATCTTTACGGCGTCGCATAAAGCGGACGATTCGGTCCAAAGTGCTGAGTTTCGAGCTCATTCGTCATTCCGGCGGAAGCCGAATCCAGGCGTCTTTGACGTCCACCGGAACGGGGACCTGGATGCCGGTTTTCACCGGCATGACGAACTCGCGTCTTGCCTCTGCGGTTGATTCAGTAGCGCATGGAAGCTGCGAAGCGCGGGTCTCGCTTATGCAATGCCGTAAAGCCGCGCAGGATTCGTATCGAGAATACTCGCTTTTGCCGACTCGCTGATATCCGTGCGCTCTTGGAGCATGCGCGCGGCGCAACGCTCGCGGTCGCCGTGCGGCATATCGCTGCCGAAAATGACCTGGCCCTCACCGGCGAGCTTGAGCACATTGGGCAAAATTTCGTCTTCGACTTCGGTGCTGAAAAAGATATTGCCGCGTTTGATGTATTCCATCACCGGCAGTTTCTGAATCGGCGCGGTCTGGGGCAAAAACTTCCTCAACGTCGAACCCTGGTTTTTGTAGCGGTGATGCACGCGTTCGAGAATGAACGGCACCCATTGGCAACCGGCTTCGAGAAAAACGATGACGAAGATCCGGGAAGCGATCCAACACTCCGCCGCTGATCAACGCGGTGAAAGCCATGAGCAGCGGCACGTGAAACGCGATGACGCCGGACGGGTAGATGTGCGAGTAGAGATTATTGATCGACGGACAGGACCAGCCGACATGGACGCCGAGCGCGAGATTTTCTTCACACAGCGCCTGGTAAAAAGGAAAGAGCCTGGGATGATCGAGCATGTCGTCGCCGGCGGTTCCGAGCACCATGACCGACACCGCGCCGAGTTTCTTGGCTTCGTGCACTTGTCCGACCGCCGCGGCGACGTCGTCCAGATTGACCACCGCCGACCATTTGATGCGCGGGTGGCCGGAAAGGCGGTCGCCCATCCAGCGGTTGTAGGATGTCGTGATCGCGCTGCCGAGGCCGACGTTCTTCGTTAACGGATAGGCCAGAAACAGCGTGGTATAGATCACCTGAATGGCGATGTCTTCCTCGTCCATTGCCGTGAGGCGGGCGGTGAGATCGCTCAGTTCCATGCTGCCGATGCTATCGGTTTTGCCTTGGGTGTGCGCCGCGAGCTGGCCGTTGAAGTTTGTCGGCGTACCAAGATTATGGCAGCCGGGCCCAACGCGCCGTGGATAAAGTTGCTCGTCGATGACCCAGTAAACGAGACCGTCCACCGCCGTCACGCGCGGACGCAACGCGCGAAACGCTGGATCGAGATACTTGTCGCTAAAAGTATCGAGATTTTCCTCGACGTGACCGTCGGCATCGATAACCCGCATTGCAAACACCTCCTCGCTAGTTGGCTTGTATTACCAGGAAAATACCATGTGAGTTGAGTAGGCTGTAGTGAGCGAAACCAACTTAGTCTAGGCACGATGTGCCAACAGCACAAGATTACAGACCGTAGAGCGTCCTGGCATTATGTGAAAGAATTTTCTCCTTCACGGCGGAGTCGATGCCTTCCATGCGTTGAAATTCGTTCAATGCAGTCACGGCGCTCGATGGGTCGGTATGGCCATAGTCGGTACCGATCACCAGGCGGTCTTCGCCGGCGCAGCTCACGATGTAGGGCACATCGTCGTTGACCTGGCAGGTAACGAAAATATTATAAGCCTCGAAAACGTTTTCCGGAAAAGATCGATTAGCGACCCGGTAACGAATTTTTGCTTCGCGATAAATCCATGGCACCCATTGAGCCGAGGCTTCGATGAATCCCCAGCGGAGCTTCGGAAATCTTTCGTGTAGCTCACTCATGATAACATCGAAGCAGGCGGTAACCGTCGGCACACGAAATTGCGCGAAGCGTCCCGCCGGCGCCATGCGGTAAAGATCGGCGTTGTCGGGATTGCCGTTGGCGATATGGACTGCGATAGACAGATCGAGGTCGCTGGCGATCTGGTAGAGAGGATAAAAGTAGGGATCGGAAAGATGCCGATCGCCTTCCAGCGGTCGCATGCACACCGCGGCGCCACCGTTTTCCTTGGCAAACTTTATCTCCTCGATTGCGGCATCGATGTTCATTGCGGGCACGACGCAGGAATAGAATAGACCGTCCGTGACTTTTCTTGGAGATGTCGGCTAACCAACGATTCCAGCTGCGGCAAAGAGCGACTTCGGCATCGGGGCGTGGTCGTGATGCGTTCGATCCAAAAAGTGTTGTGCAGCACCTGCACGTCGATGCCCAATTCGTCCATGTGCTTCAGGCGTAGATCGACGTCGTCGAGCTCGCGGGCCGCTTGCGGCGTTTCGAAGTTCCTGCCGGCGCGTTGGGCAAATTCGTGAAGCTCTTGCTCGCTCAATGTTGGAAAACGAAACCCCGCGATCTTATCGTCGATCACCCAATACTGCCGGGTTGCGTTGTCGGGCGTGGAAAAGAGCTTGGGCCGATACTTATGTTCCGAAGAATCGAGATAATCCCAGGTGCGTTCGGTTTCGATGACATGGGCATCGGCATCGATAATACGGAGCGAGTTGGCCATCGGAGTTCCTCCCATTTCAACTGAGGCATGTCGAAACTGACGCGACGTTAGTGCGGATCGCTCGACACTGTCAAGTGACATTGGCGCGGCGATTCAACGGCGTGAATCTTATCTTGACACTCGCTTCTCAGCATTGGCATATGATGGCACGACGATGCACGCTGCAAGCGCATACGAAATCCGGAGGGAGAAATCATGAAAAGCGCCTATGGGCTAAAAATTCCCGAGCCCGACACTTCTCTCACGCGCGTTGGTCCAGGCACACCATGCGGCGAGTTGATGCGTCGCTACTGGCAGCCGGTGTGCTTGTCGGCAGATCTCACGGACTTGGCGAAACCGGTGCGCATTCTCGGTGAGGATTTAATCGCCTTTCGCGATGGCGCGGGCAGGCCGGGGCTGCTGTTTCCCCGTTGCAGTCACCGCGGCACCTCGCTTGAGTACGGCCGAGTCGAACCGCGCGGACTGCGCTGCTGCTATCACGGTTGGCTCTATGACGTCGAAGGCAACATCTTAGAGATGCCGCTGGAGCCAGACCTCAATCCCTATTTGAAACAATATCAACACCCCTGTTATCCCGTGCGCGAGTTTGCCGGCTTGGTCTTCGCCTACATGGGGCCGCTCGACAAAATGCCCGAGCTGCCGATTTATGACGTATGGCAAAAGGATGGTGGTGCGCTTAAAGCGCGCATGGGGCCGCGCATCGGCGGGCCGGTCAATTGCAATTGGCTCCAGGCCGAAGAAAATCTTATGGACGCACTGCATACCTTTTGGTTGCACACGCGCCACAGTGGCGCGCAGTTTCCATCCCAGGCCTATGGTGTCGACCCCGACGCGCTGAAATACGAGGAGACCGACTTGGGCATGCGCTTCGTGCTCAAGCGAAGGCTGGAGAACGGCAAGTGGTGGGAGCTCATTTGGGAAATGATTATGCCGCTCAACATCCATCTAGTTTACACCGATGAGCCGAAAACCGAGCGGGTGCGCGCCGTAAGCTACTGTGTGCCGGTGGATGATACTCATCAACTCGGCGCGAGTATTCGCTGGCTCCCCGATGGCGAATCCGAAGCGTCTCTCCGGCCGCGAACAACTGGCTCCCGGTGGACGCAAAAACGCAAGCTACGAATACATCCAGCGCCATCCCGACGATAAAGAAGCCGTCGAAGGCCAAGGACCGATCGCATTGCACGGTCTCGAGCATCTGGTCAGTTCCGACAAGGGCGTGTTGATGTTTCGCGCAATTCTAAAAAAAGCGATTCAAGCTGCACTACGGGGCGAAGACCCGAAGGGGATTTTCCGCGATCCGGCGAAGGCATCCTTCGTCGCCACCAGCGCCGGCAGTGTCGTTAGGGATTGAGCTCGACGTTCGTAAGAGTTGGCGGGGTGGGTTAGCGCCGGCTTGCACCCTTGCGCGCGGCCGGTTTGTCGATGGCTTCACCCCAGCGGGTGAGAAACGTCAGAACGAAATCGCTTTGTTGTGCCGGTTCGACCGCCAGCGGCGCCAGCGACATCGCCACGGTGAGGGCGATATGATAACCGATGGAGCGCGACGCCAAGGCGCGGCGATAGGCGGGATGCCGCCGATTGACCCAAACCGTCGATTCTATCAGGCGACCTAGAGTTCTCGCCTCCGGCAAATCTTCAAATTGAATATCGAGGCCGTAGTGCGCCGGGCGGCGCGCCGCCCCGTTGTTCGGCAACACCGTGCTTCGCTCGGGCGGTTCGGCGGCCTGGTTCGGCGCCTTCCGATCGAGTTGAGCATTTTGCGCTGCGTTCTGCGGCTGAGTTGACGATTCATTTTGTACCGGAACGGTCTCGGTCTGGGCCGCGATCGACGCCGCGACAAAACCACGTGCATCGTCATCGCCGCGTCCGTCGAGCGACAAGCGTTTTTGCCCGCCGGCATGGTGTTCGACCAAGCTCGCGAGCAAAGGAAAGTCGAGCGCGAGATCTTCGAGAAGATGGGCGAGATCACGCTGGAGCGGGCGCGCTTCGCGGGGCGGCGCTTCCTCGCTCGCGGGCCGGGCATCGCCCCAGGCCGCGAGCTGTTTGGCAACCGCTTCTTGAATTGCTTTACGAAACGCCAAGTAGGTCGCGCCGCGCGGCCCAGTGCGAATGAAGTCGCCCTTGTTGAGTGTCAGGCAAGCCGCCAACTCCGGCACTTCGATGAGCCCGCCGGTACGTTCCGCCGCCGTCGGCGTCACGCCCAGCCAATCCCAACCGCGCCGGATAACTTTCCCATAGGTGCTGATCGCCAACCCACGGTGGTCTTCCGCCAGCGCGTTGTCTTCGCGGAAGAGATAACCGAGCGCCGAGGGCTTACGCTTGCGCAGCAAACGGATTTCTATGGGCGCGCGTAAACGCGCCGGCGCTTGGCGGCGCTCCAAAGCCCGGCCATTGACGATGATCGCGACGCCTTTTGGATAGTGTCCGGCAAGGAACTCATCGAAGGTCGAATCCAGCAGGGGTTGAAAATGGCGGCGCAGCGTGACTTCGAGAAAACCGGCGTCGAGCAGCGGCGAGAGCGCGTTGCGAACTTTCAAGCGCACCGCAGTGCCGCGCTCGGCGACGAGACCGGACGGTGCAATCCACTTCCACGGCGCGCGATGGCGCGACGCCATATGCCAGGACTCGCCACATGACTTTTGCCGCGCCGGGTTTCGGTGAGCACTTCTTCACAAATCAACAGTCCGAGCTTGATGCCGACACCGGCAAAACCGATGCCTTCGCCGCGGGTCTTAGTGCTCGCCGCAATATCGTGAAACCGCGCCAGTTCGCGGCGCTGCATGCCGGAGCCGTTATCGATCACGGTCATCGTGTGAGCTGCCAGATCGGCTTCGAACGAAATTAGCGACGCGCCGGAATCGAGCGCGTTGGCCATCACTTCGGTGAGAATGGTTTCTTCGAGGGCGCCGGGATAGGCGTCTCGAAGGTCTTCCAAGAGATGCAGCAAGTCGACGCGTGTTTCACCCATGATGGATCAGTCTCGCTGTTTTATGTACTCGCAAAATCCGGCTCAATAAACTTATTTTTCTTTGAGCTGCTGCGTCTTTGCTTTGGCTTTGGCGTCGTCGATGATCGGCTGGAGCTTTTTCTTGAGGGCAGGATTGATTTGGAATGCGCGCTGGAAATCGCCGTCGGCTTCCTTGTCCTTATTTTGATAAATGCGGATGATGCCGCGGTAAACGTAGGCGTCGGCATTTTTTGGCTGGAGACCGATGACTTCGCTGAAGTCGCGCGCGGCGTAGTCGTACTTGTCGATGCGCAGGTAGGCGAGACCTCGATTGAACGGCGCTTCGGCGTCTTTAGGATTGATGCGCATCGCTTCGCTATAATCTTCGATGGCGTCTTCGTGCTTGCCGGCCTTCATCTTGGCGAGTCCGCGATTATAAAACGCGTCGGATGATTTCGCATTGAGCTTGATGACCTGGTCGAAATCGCGGATCGCAGCCTCATATTTTTGCGCGTCGACATAGGCGATGCCGCGGTTGTAGTAGGCTTCGGACAACTTCGGATCGCGCTCCAACGCGTCATCGTAATCTTTGATTGCGGCGTCTTCATCGCTCAAAGCCAGATAACTATTGCCGCGGTTGTAGTAGGTCTGGGCATCGCTGGGGTCGATCCTGATCGCTTCGGTGAAGTCTTTGACAGCGGCTTCGTAGCGTTTAGCGTCGAAATGGATGGTGCCGCGGTTCATATAGCTGCGGACGTCTTCCGGGTTGAGCTTGATGGCCGCAGTATAATCCTTCAACGCCGCGTCCACCTGTTTGAGCCGCCGGTAAGAGTTGGCGCGGTTGAAATAGGCTTCGGCGTCCTTCGGATTCAAGCGAATCGCTTCGCTATAATCCTTGATGGCTTGTTGGTTTTGCCCAAGATCGTAGTAGGCGTTGCCGCGATTGAAATAGGCTTCGGCGAGCTTCGGGTGAGCTTTGATGACTTTGTCGTATTCAGCCAATGCCTCTCTGACTTTGCCGGCGTCGTGCAGTTCCAGCGCAGCCTTTAACGGTTCGTCTATCTGAGCCGGCCAAACGGGCGCCGAAACAGCCAATAGTCCGGCGGCGATCGCCGTGAAAAAATATCTTTGCGTCCAGGCGTTCATTTTTTTTGCGGCGTCAGAAAAGGCTCGACGCTGTCTTTAAGCTTAGGATCTAACTCCAGAGCTTTTCTGAAATCTTTCTGTGCTTCATCGGTCTTTCCCTGGCGCGTCCGAATGACCCCGCGATTGGCGTAAATCTTGGCGCTATTGGGGTCGAGCTTCAGCGCCGCGTCATAGTCTTTGACGGCCTCGTCGTATTTGCCGAGCAGCGAATAGGCGTTGGCGCGGTTGTTAAAGGCCTCGGTATTTTTCGGATCGAGCTTGATCGCCTCGGAATAGTCTTGCACGGCCTGCTCGCTCTTACCGAGGCGGCGGTAGGCGAGGCCGCGGCTGTAATAAATTTCCGCGTCCTTGGGATCGAGTTTTTGCGCTTGATTGAAATCCGCCACGGCGTTTTCGAACTGGCCCAGCGCATTGTGAGTGAGGCCGCGCTGACGGTAAGCGCGCGGCATTTTGGGATCGGCTTTGATCACTTCGTCATAGTCTTTGAGCGCGCGGTCGTACTGTTTTTGGGCGAAATAAGCATTGCCGCGATTGAAATAAGCGTCGGTTAATTTACCGTTAAGCCGCAAAGCCTCGTCGTAGTCTTTGACGGCGTTGTCGGTTTGGCCAAGCTTGAAATAGGCCAGGCCGCGATTGTTGTAAGCCTCGTCGGCTTTTGGCGACGCCTTGATGGCGCGGCTAAAGGCGCCCACGGCGTCCTTATACTTTGCGGCTTTGTAGAACTTGATGCCGTCGTTAAAGGCGTTCTGCGCTTCGCCGGCGATCGACCAGCCGGGCAACAGTAAAAAGACGATCAGATGTGGCCAAAACCGGCGATTAAACAGGCTCATAGACGATAAAAAGATCTAACGTATGCGCTCGCCAATGTCCAATCCGTTGGGCTAGTGAATTTGCCCTAGACAAACTTAAAAAAAAAGAATATTGCTTAAAGATATCAAGCATTATCACGGGAGGAAATAACTATGAGCACAGCCGCTGCGGTCAAACGTACCGCGGAGCAAGTACTGGGGAAAGATAAAATTATTTCGTCCGACTCCCATATCATGGAGCCGGTAGATCTTTGGGAAGCTAACCTGACGCCGAGTCTTAAAGGCCAAATTTCCGACGTTTCCGCCGCGCAACACGGCGGGTGAGAAACCGGGTGGACACGATCCCAAGGCGCGCCTCGATGAAATGGCGGTCGATGGCGTGAGCGCCGAAGTTTTGTATGCGACCCATGGCCTTCGGCTCTACGCGCTGGAAGACGCCGATCTGCAAGAATCCTGCTTCCAGATCGCCAACGATTGGATGATCGATTATTGCCAATCCTCGCCGGGCCGCCTGTTCGGCATCCCGATGATCTCGATGTACAACATCCCGAACGCCATTAAAGAGCTCGAACGCTGCAAGAAACAGGGCATGATCGGCTGCATGATCTGGCAGGTGCCGCCCGACCATTTGCCGTTTACCAGCGACTATTACAATCCGTTCTGGGAAGCGGCGTCGGAACTCGATATGCCGGTCAACGTCCACATCCTTACCGGATTCAACTACAGCCGGTTTGACCGCAAAGGCTTGGATACTTACCGTATGACCGTGAATCAGAAGCTCGCCGACGCGGCGAACACGCTTATTTGATTTCGTCTTCGGCGGCGCGTTGGCAAAGTATCCGAAACTAAAACTCGTGTACGTGGAAAATGAAGTGGGCTGGATTCCGTTCTACTGCCACGAGTGGGACAAATATTTCGTGCGCCACAGCCCCAAAGCACCGCTGCCGTACATGAAGAAGTTGCCGAGCGAATACGTACAAGACCAAGTTTTTGCGACCTTCTTCAGCGATCCCGCGCGGCGGGCGCATGATGGATTGGTTTGGCGAGAATAATTTTATGTGGTCGAGCGATTATCCGCACGCAGCTTCGACCTGGCCGCACTCGCGCCAAGTCATCGCCGATGAACTCGGCCATCTACCGAAGCCGGTCATCGACAAAGTCGTGCGCAGCAACGTGATCGATCTCTATCACCTAAAGGTTGACGGCGTTAATAACTAAATCACCAACCACCTTGAAAGGAGTTCCGATGAACGCAGCAAGAAAATTAGAACCGACGGAGAAACCGAAGACGCAAAAGTTTTCGCTACGGACCCCGTACATGAAGCAGGGCCGGATCACGCAGTTGGTCGCCGAGACCGAAAACATGTGGATTCACACCAAGATCAACTACGAGGGCGGCGAAAACGAGATTCACTGCCATCTCGATGAAGACCATTCGTTCATTGTGCTCGAAGGCCAGATGAGCGTATTCGACGAAAAGGGCGGCGAGATCAAGGTCGAAAAACATCAGGGAGTCATGATTCCCAAGGGCGCCTATTATCGTTATCTCAATACCGGCCCGGAAAATCTCGTCGTGATCCGCGTCGGCGCGGGCATCAAAGGGAAAGCCCAGGGCGGTGAGGATATGCGCGTGCGCCCCGATGGCAAGCCGCTGATCGCTTCCTCGGAAGAGAACAAGACGGTGCCGCCGATCGAAGACACTCGCTTTTTTGCGGACTCGGCTGGATAAAGCGCTCGGTCCGAAATACAGCTTCAGCTCAACCACCGGCCACTGAAGTATCAGTGGCCGGTGTCGTTTTGGGGAGAGAATATGGCTCAACAAGCAATTCGACCCATGCCCGAGGAAATGCCGCTCGAGCTGTGGCGCGGCTTCAAACCGAAGAGCTGCGACTTGGCAAGGCAGCGTCGCGGCGATTTTTGTTACGCCGGAATCCGCGGGCGAGATGGTCTCAGTGCCGGAGGCGCGCGCTTTTGCCGACCGCGGCTTGGAAGGCGATCGGTTCTTTCGCGAGTCCTGGAATGCCGTGAACCGCGCGGACAAAGCCGTGAGCCTGATCGAGGATGAAGTCCTTCAACTCGCGGCGAAGGAACTGTCTATGGACTCGATCGGAGTTCTGACCCGTCGCAATATCGTGACGCGGGGCGTGCCGTTGATCGAATTGCTCGGTCACGAATTCACTGTCGGTGGAGTCCTGATGCGCGGCATTCGTTTGTTCGAACCCTGTGGCCACCTGGTAAAAGTCACCAAGCTGCCGGCCATTTTCAAGGCTCTCGAACATCGCAGCGGTCTCAAGGCGGCGATCTTGAGCGACGGCGTGATCCGCACCGGCGAACCGATCGCGCTCCGGCAAGATCGGCAAATCTTATCTGCGCAAGTAGGGTAAACCACCATGGATTTTGGACTCCATCTGCCGGCGTCGAGCGCGGCGGTAAAGGCCGACGACTTGGTGCGCTTCGCGCAAACGCGCCGAAGCGCTGGGACTGCATTGCCTCACGATCGCCGATCACGTGATCGTGCCGCGCGATATTTCCGTGCCCTATCCCTACACCGTCGACGGCAAATACCCGGGCACTGGTTACCATCTTGAAACGTTGGCGACCATGGGATTCCTTGCTGGCGCCACCAAAACAATCAAATTCATCACCAGTGTGATGATCGCGCCGTATCGCAATCCGATCATCACCGCTAAAATGCTCGCGAGTCTCGACGTGTTGTCGAACGGCAGGGTGATCGCCGGTTTGGGTGTCGGTTGGATGAAAGAGGAGTTTGAAAATCTAAAAGCGCCGCCCTACGAAGAACGCGGCAAAGTGACCGACGAGTACATCCAAGCCTTCAGAGAGCTGTGGACTAGCGACAATCCTTCCTTCAATGGTAAGTACTGCAAGTTTTCCAATATTATTTTTCTTCCCAAGCCAGTGCAAAAACCGGCGATTCCCATCTGGATCGGCGGCCATAGCAAGCAAGCGTTGCGGCGCGCCGGACAGTTGGGCGACGGCTGGCACCCGATCGGAGGCGTGCCGACGATCCCGCTCGAACCCGAGCACATCAAGAAAGACATGGCCACTCTGACCGAGTACGCGCAAAAAGCCGGCCGCGACCCAAAACAAATTCGCGTCGCCCTCAAAGGCTCGCTCTTCGACAAGGAAAAAAAGATCGAGGGCCGGCGCCGCCGCTTCATGGGCGGCGCCGAAGAGATCGCCTCCGACATCCGCGCCTACCGCGATGCGGGAGTCGATACCATGATCTTCGACGTGCGCCAGCCGAGCATCAATGAAACGTTCGAGCGGATGGAGTGGATGGCGCAGGAAGTCTTCACTAAAGTTTAATAGACGAGAAACTGCTTTATCTTTCTCACTGAATCTGCCTTGTTTCACTGTCGCCAGCTTCGCCGCGACCATCGCCGGCGGCAAAGGCACCGCCTTCAACACGCTCCACGTCGGCAAGCTGCTCGATCCGGTCAAGCCGATGTTATCGCTGCCGGAGGTTATCGATGGCTCGAAATGGTGGCAGGGCAAACTGCGCTCCGCTCGATGCCGAAGAAACTGACGTCTTTTCGCCGGCACGATTCAGCTCGCTCAGATCGCGCGCCTCATCAGGACCGACGGAAGTTATGTCATTACGGCCAGACTGGAGACTCTTGCGACCCACATGCGATGCGCGATCGAACTGTATGTCGAAGACCCTGGCGGTTCCGACTCGCTGCGCTTCGATGATTCCTTGGCAACAGACTCTGTCTTTCGCGGTGGTCGAAGACGTGGCCGCCATGCACTCACAAGCCCGCAGGATCGGCTTTGAGATATCGTCGACGCGGCGAGCGCGACGACCCGAAATTTTCCGACCGCCGGCCCGCCGATAAGTTGCTGAATGAAATATTGAAGTAGAATTTGCGCGCGCGACGTGGCGCCAGCTCAACAAGATTGCCAATTTTTAGCTTGCTCCCAGTCGTTACTGTTTTTTAACACGATGATTATTGTGTCACGTTTTTTTCGGAGTTAACGTCAAGCCAGGAGGTGAAATCATGGCAGTAAAACCGATTCCCGATGGCTATCACAGCGTGACCCCTTATCTCATCATAAAGGGGGCGGGTCGCGCGATCGATTATTATAAGAAAGTGTTCGGCGCTTCGCAGCGCATGCGAATGGATGGGCCGAACGGCACCGTTGGGCATGCGGAAATCGAAATCGATGGTTCCGCGATCATGTTGGCGGACGAGTTCCCGGATATGGGATTTCGTAGCCCACAGTCGATTGGAGGAACCGGCGTAAGTCTTGTTCTATATGTGAGAGACGTGGATTCATGCTTCGACCGGGCTGTCGCGGCCGGCGCGAAGGTGCTCCGTCCCGTGGAGGACCAATTCTACGGTGATCGGTCTGGGACGGTAGAAGACCCCTTTGGCCATGTGTGGTCGATTGCGACCCACAAAGAAGACCTTTCGCCCGAGGAACTTCATAAGCGGGCAGAAGCCGCTATGAAGCAACATGGGAAAAACTCATAAGCTAAATTAGATAAAACCTGGACACTTGCGCATCAATCTCTGGCGGGAAGACGCCAAGGTCGGTTTGCCGGGGGGCTCAATTTTGGTCATTTCGCCGCCAGAGAAATTACTCTAGTGTTAGCTTAGAAGTTTAGATATAACTATTATTTATAATACGTATTGTTGCAAGCTATAGTGGCGAAGGAAGCGGAGTGCACGGTCTGATCTCCCATGTGGGATCGTGTCAGACTGCAAGTCGGCGAATTCGCCATTGGCTCGCTGAGAAGAGTCCGCTCGCGCTTAAGGTCAAGATGCGTGTACTGTCTGTGCGCTTCGCCCGATGTCATTGTTGCCAGATCGAATGATTTCGCAATGCATTATCCGCGATCAAGTGGCGAGCGGGCCTAGAGCAATTGTTCAGAAAAGGCGTCGGCCCGTTTCCGCCGTGATGAACCTTGAGTGAGCTTGGTATGTTCACTCAGGATGGTTTAAAATTCCCATGCGTCCAACGCAGGAAACTTCGGCTTGAAACATTTCTTTATTGTCGTCCCGTTATTGTTTTCGCTAGCCAGCGTTTGCGGCTGCGCGAATCGGGTCAGTTTCGTTTCCAGCGATGGTGAAATATGGCAAGGCCGCTGGCGTTACGCTCGCGGTGACGACGGCTTGATGCAGGTTATCGGGACGGAAGGGGAAATCCTGGTCGGCACGTTTTCACGCGTGGCTCGGCGCACGTTTGTTGATGGCTACGAAAAAACCTTTGGCATCGGCACCATCGCCATGGACGGGCCGGATCTCTCTCAACACGGCGGTGGTTTGGTCGGTTTCTTCGGCGCTTCCTCGGCGTTTAATCAAACCGCCTATGCAGAGCCATTGATTGGACCACCGGGGAGCCCCGGAGTCGCGGTCAGCGGCCCTCTGTTCTATTGGACGGCAAATCTGCAGGGCGACCGCCGCACCACCATGCAATGTTTTTTGATCGGCTCATCCTATACGGGGAGCGGCATCGGTCGCTGTAGGGGCGCCACTGGCAAGGAATACCTCGTCCAGTTTTAATGCGCTTTTCAGTCAAGTCTTTGCTTCTAGGTGACCCAGCATCTTTGCTCATTGCACCAGGGATTTCATGGCAACCACGCTCAAGTTTGGTTTATTGCTGCCGCACTTTTGTGAGTTTGCCTCAGCCATCGATTGTCTCGACGGTGCCCGAAGAGCCGAGGCGCTTGGCTTCGATTCGGTTTGGGTGAGAGATCATTTGGTTTTCGAGCCCCACGGCATCGAGGGGAACGACAACACTCATATCGAGGGCTTATTAATCCTGTCGGCGATCGCTGCGACGACTCGCACGATCTCCCTCGGCACGTCAATGACGATTTGTCATCGTCATCCAATTCATCTCGCGCAGCTTTTCGCCGGCTTGAGCACCATCTCGGGGGGCCGGGTCATCATGGGCATCGGCTTAGGCGGATTCCCTCATGAGTTCGCAGCGGCGGGCTATCCGACCGATATCGCCGCGCGCGCCGAACTGGTCAGGACGAATGTGGATATATGCCGCCGCCTCTGGAGCGGCGAGCGCATAACCTTCAAGAACGAGTATTTCAATTTTACCGATGTGGCACTGAAACCCACGCCGGTAAAACCAATACCCATCTGGTACGGCGGCGGCACGCCGGCCGCTTGCCGGCGCGCCGTGGAATATTGCGACGGTTGGATGCCGGCGCGCACAACGCTAGCGACCTTTCGCAAACTGAAATCTTACCTCGGCGAGCTCTGCGCCAAAGCCGCCAAGCCGATGATTGGCGCTGCGGTCATGCCATTCACCAGTGTCGCTCGCGATCGTCAGGATGCGCTCAGCAGAATCAACTTCGAGGCTCTGATCTCCGAAGCAAACAAGTTTCCGACTTGGGTAAAGCCGCCCGGCGGTGTTTTTGATACGCCGGACGATATTCGCGGTTTGGTCTTGGCGGGCACGCCGGCGGATATCGTCGGCGAGAGCCGCGCCTACGAAACGGCCGGTGCCGACCACATCGTTTACGATTTACGGTTTCGCTACGCCGATTGGTACGAGCAAATCGAGCTGCTGGGTCGAGAAGTTCTTCCGGCATTGAGAGCTTGAGGCAGTCGATTCTTTTAACGCGGGGTTCTCATTGAATCCGTGATTGCGCCTCGTGCTGTACTGTAGCCGAACCGCATATTGCCGTATTGCGCGAGTAGGTTATGATAGAGCAACGATGGATGGCGAAGCATGAAGGCATTGCTCAAAAAGCTGGGGCTCTTGATCCCGACTGGCGCTGCTGCGCTGATCAGTTTGCGCAATCGTCTCGCCGAGCCGAGATCCAATGGCGTCGAGGCTCAGTTCGATGCGCTGGAAAAGGCCATGGAAATCCAGTCGGTGCTCAATGAAAACGTCGACGTGCAAATCAAGGTGATCCATGCGTTGCTGGAGAAAACCCAAAAGAAATTGCGGATCGTAATCGTCTTGCTGATCGCCACGGCGACCGTTGCCGCATTGGCCTTTGCCACCGCATTAATGCGTTAGCTTCGAAACCCCATACTTTTACTGCATCGGTGTCGATCCGATATTTAGATCAGCGGATTCGTTCGGCATGTCCTTACTGCGCCTCGAAAATGTCTCTCTTGCATTCGGCCACTTGCCGCTGCTGGCGCATGTCGATTTTCACATCGACGTGGGCGAGCGGGTTTGCTTGGTGGGTCGCAACGGCACCGGAAAGACCACGTTGTTTCGCGTCATCACGGGCGCAGCGGTGCCGGACGAAGGCGAGACTCGGCGAACGGAGACGCTGCGGGTCGGCCACTTGGAACAGGAAGTGCCGCCGGATACGGATCAAACGATTTTCGAAGTTGTTGCCGGTGGCCTTGGCGAGATCGGCGCGCTCCTTAGCGAGTACCACCAAGTCTCGCACGAAGCAGGCGCCGCCGACCCCATGGCTTTGCGGCGCCTGGCGCAACTGCAATCCCGCATCGAGGCGTTCGGCGGTTGGAACGTCAATCAAAAAGTTGAGACCATCTTGACCCGATTGAGCTTGCCCGAGGACAAACGCCTCGCCGACTGTTCCGGCGGGACACGCCGGCAAATCATGCTGGCGCGCGCCTTGGTGAGCGAGCCGGATCTGCTCCTGCTCGACGAACCGACCAACCATCTCGACATCAATGCGATCACCTGGCTGGAGAAACATCTCCTCAACTACAGCGGCGCGGTCATGTTCATCACCCATGACCGGACCTTTGTGCGCCGCCTGGCAACGCGCATCGTCGAGCTCGATCGCGGCAGGCTGACCTCGTTTCCCGGCGACTTTGACGCTTATCTCAGCAAAAAAGACGAACTCTTGGAGATCGAGGATCGCGCCAGCGCTAAGTTCGACAAAAAACTGGCTGAAGAGGAGGCTTGGATTCGCCGCGGCGTTAAGGCAAGACGGACGCGCAATGAAGGACGCGTGCGCGAGTTACAAGCGCTGCGCAAGGAGAAAGCTCAGCGCCTAGAAGCCCAAGGCAAAGCCCGCTTCGGTATCGACGCCGGTGGACAGTCGGGCAAACTCGTAGTCGACGTGCGTCGGGTCAGCTTTTGTTATGGTGAGAACGTCATCGTCCGGGATCTATCGACGCGCATTCTGCGCGGCGATCGCGTCGGCATCATCGGTCCGAACGGCTCCGGGAAAAGCACATTGCTTAAGCTGATCCTTGGCGAGCTCGAACCGACTACCGGCGAAGTCGTTTTGGGCACGCGGTTACAACTAGCCTATTTCGACCAGCACCGCCGCACGCTCGATCCCGAAAAGACCGTGCGCGAAAATATCAGCGACTCGGACCACGTCACGGTGCGCGGACGTTCGCGCCACGTGATCGGTTACCTGAAAGACTTTTTGTTCCCGCCTCAACGCATCGATTCGCCGGTAAAGGCGTTATCCGGCGGCGAGCGCAATCGTTTGCTTTTGGCAAAAATCTTCACCCAGTCGGCGAACATGATAGTTCTCGACGAGCCGACCAATGATTTGGATGTCGACACGTTGGAGCTTTTGGAAGAGCTTCTTTCCGAGTACGAAGGAACCTTGCTGCTCGTCAGCCATGACCGAACTTTTCTCGACAACGTCGTGACCAGCACGTTAGTGTTCGAGGGCGACGGCAAGTTCGGTGAATATGCCGGCGGTTATGACGACTGGGAACGCTATCAACGGCAGATTCCCGACGCGCTCAGTGAGCCGAAAAAACCGGCGAGCAGGCAGAAGCCAGCAACGTTCGCCGAAACTAAAAAAGGCGCTAGTCCCCGTAAGCTCACCTATAAAGAGCAGCGGGAATTGGCAGCCTTGCCCGCAAAGATCGAAGCCTTGGAGATCGAGCAAACGGAATTGCAGGGTCACGTCGGCCATGGCGACTTTTACCGCCAGGGGAGCGAGAAGATCACTGCTAGCATGGAGCGGCTTGAGTCGATCGGACAAGAGCTTGAAGTCTGCTATGGGCGCTGGCAGGAGTTGGAGTTACTAGCCTCAAACACGAAGAGCTGAACACGCCTTGGTGCCGGCCATCACGATGACTGCATGTAAGCACGCTGCTCTCGAACTCCTGCCCGAACGCAAGGGCAAGGTGCGCTGCCAGCGCTGCAATTTGACCATCTCGCCGGAAGATCTGGGAGACGGTTTTTGCCCTGAATGTTTCGACAGCGCCGGCGTGAAGCACTACAACTTTGAACCGGTTTCCAATGCTGCGGAAAAAGCCGTTCGTTACCGTTGTGAAGAGTGTGGCGCGATCATCACCAGCCTTTGACCTATCGCACCAATGGTTGCGCTGCCTCATCGTCGCCATTCTAGATCCGCCGTCTGGTCTTACGGATAGAGCGCTTTAATAAACCCGCTGTCCTCCAGGGGTTTGATCAAACTGTTGTCGATGAACGAGCTGGGATCGGCCGTTTTGGCTTTGGGAAAATCCTTGACAAGAAATTCCAGCACGGTTTTTGCCCCATTGACGGAGGCAGAGGGGACCGCTTCGATATACTGGGTGGCGTAGAGTTGGTAGGAGCGCTCAAGATAACTCTCCTTGCCTTTTTCGATGCGCATCTTCTTGGTGAGGATTCGTAACGCCTCTTCTTTATTCTTCTTGAAAAAGGCCACGCCTTCGACGAAGGCTTTCATGAACCTCGCGGCGGCGTCTCGATGGCTGCGGATGTAGCTCCGCGAAGTTACCAGAACGTTCTGTAGATAGTGGATGTCCATCGCCGCTGGATCGGCCAGAGTCTTGAACCCGGCATCTTCGGCCATGAAAAACGACGGGTCCTGAAGCACCGCGCCATCGATCCCGCCTTTTTGCAGGCTGATAAACATCACCGGAGATGAACCCAGCTGAACCACTTGCACGTCATCGGGGTTCTGGCCCCACTTGCGTTGGATAAGAAGCAGGGCCAAATGGCCGGAGGAACCCAGCATGGTCACACCGATTCTTTTGTTTTTGAGCGCCTCCGGCGTTTTGATTTCCGGTTTAACGACCAAGCGTTGAACTCCTTTGTTATTGCCGGCCGCGACCATGACGACGTCCGCGCCACTCAGCGATGCGCTGATAATCGCGCCGCCGCCGGTAGTGCCGAACTGCAAGTCGCCGGCGATCACCGCGCTCACCGAACGGGTTGCGCCGCCGCCGACCACGATCAATTCCGGCTCGATGTCATATTTTCTGAAGATTTGCTTTTCTTCGGCGATCCACACTGGAGCATTGGCGAGGCTGATGGCGGAAAACCCGACTCGCACTTTGTCCGCGGCGTGAGCTTTGATTCCGTTTAGAGAAATAGCCCCGGCCATAACAAGCCAGGCAAGGGCATGAGCATATATGTCGAGCCGCGTGCGTTTCATCTTGGAACTTTCCTCCGCCGAAATATCAATTCGATTGTTCTTTGCACCCGTCACTGATCGCTGTCGAAATAAACCTGGCCGCGCGTGAGGGCCAATGACAAAATGACCCCGGGCGCTCACAAAAACAACCGCATCGGAAGGAGAAGCAGGGGAAATATTCGATTTTAATGTAAGCACGCTGCTCTCATCTACTGCCGAACGCAAAGCCATTGTCGCTGCCAGCGCTGAGATTCGCGGCATGGTCTTACGGATAGAGCGCTTTGATGAAACCGCTGTCTTCCAATGGCTTGATCAGGCTGTTGTCGATGAACGAATTGGGATCGGCCGTTTTGGCTTTGGGAAAATCCTTGGCGAGAAATTCCAGTACGGTTCTTGCGCCGTTGACGGAGGGAGCCGGGACTGCTTCGAGGTATTGAGTGGCAAAGAGTTGGTAGGAGCGCTCAAGGTAATTGTCCTTGCCTTTTTCGATGCGCATCTTTTTGGCGACGATTCTTAACGCCTCTTCTTTATTCTGCTTGAAAAAGGCCACGCCTTCGACGAAGGCTTTCATGAACCTGGCGGCGGCGTCTCGATGGCTGCGGATGTAGCTCCGCGAAGTTACGACGACGTTCTGCAAATAGTGAATGTCCATTGCCGCTGGATCGGCCAGGGTCTTGAACCCGATGTCCTCGGCCATGAAAAACTGCGGCTCCTGGAGCACCGCTCCGTCGATGCCGCCTTTTTGCAGGCTGATCAACATCACCGCAGAAGAACCGAGTTGAACCACTTGGATGTCATCGGGGCTCTGGCCCCACTTGCGTTGGATAAGAAGCAGGGCCAAATGGCCGGACGAACCCAGCGTGGTCACAGCTATCCTCTTGTTTTTGAGGGCCTCCGGGGTTTTGATTTCCGGTTTAACGACCAAGCGTTGAACTCCTTTGTTATTGCCGGCCGCGACCATGACGACGTCCGCGCCGCTGAGCGAGGCGCTGATAATCGCGCCGCCCCCCGCAGTGGCGAACTGCAAGTCGCCGGCAATCACGGCGCTTACCGAGCGCGTCGCGCCGCCGCCGACGACGATCAATTCCGGCTCGATGTCATATTTTTTGAAGATTTGCTTTTCTTCGGCGATCCACATCGGAGCATTGGGGAGGCTGACGGCGGACAACCCGACCCGCACTTTATCGGCGGCGTGAGCTTTGATCCCGTTTAAAGAAATGGCCCCGGCTATAACAAGGCAGGCAAGGCTGTGATATTTTTTGAGCCGCATGCGGCTCATATTGGAACTTTCCTCCCGCCGAATATTAATTCGATTGTTCTTTGCACCGTCACTGGCCGCTGTCAAAATAAACCTGGCCGCGCGCGGAGCCGATGATAAACGGAGCGCTCAGAAAACACGCATCGGAAAAGAAGCCAGGATATATTTGATTCTCGAGTGAACGTGAAGACCCAGTGAAATAGCTCACGGGCGCGATCCGACGGCTGGCCATTCGTTCAAAAGCCGCCCATAGTTCTTGACCGAATATCGCAACCCCAGCTTCGATAACAGATTCCAAATCATTGCCGAATTGCTGGTGACAACCGGCACCCCCAGAGAGTCTTCGAGTCGCTGAATAATCGGCAGGGGATCCATGGTGGCGCCTTGAAAATAGATTGCTTCCGCCGCGGCATTGGCCTCAAAGGTTGTTTCGACAAGTTTGAAGAGTTCGTCCGGGCTGAGTTTAAGCGCGGACCCCGCTTTGCGATTCTCAAACGACGGCCCCAGATAAACCGTAAAGCCGAGGGAGTTGAGATGGCTCTTTATGATGGCATCGGAGGCCGCATCGAAGGGTGTCATCAGCAAAACCTGTTTGGCGCCGAAGGTCGTCAGCGCGGTCACAGCCGATGACACGGCGCTAGCGACCGGCAAGCCGATGGCGGCCGAAACCTTGGCTTCCAGACCCGGATTGAAGAGGGTTACGAAGCCGCCGGTCAACATCACGCCACTAACTTTGTGGCGTTCGCAAAAAGCTTTTGCCCGCTCGATCACCTGATCGCTCTTGCCGACCAGATCTTGATACGACTCGCCAAGCAGTCCTAGACCTTCGTGCGCGATCGACACGCCGGCAGGCAAAATAGCATCGAGGGATTTGAAGTGCGGTCGATCCGGCGTCGCGGGGGACAAGATGCCGATGTGTGCTGTACTCGTGGCTTCCATTCAGAAATCTCCTTTGCTGACGCCACGCCTATAACACGATTGCTGCGGGATGCGCCAGGCGCAGATTGACCTGGTTAATTGAATCTCGCATAGTCGTAACTTATTTCGTGCGATTTCGGAGGTCATGTGGAGTTTCGCATCGCAGCGGTGGATTTGGTCAGCAACACCTGTTTCCCGGCGCTGGCCGCGGATGAATTGGGGTTCTTCAAAGCGGAAGGTTTGGACGCGCGCATCGAACTCATCGCGATGCTCGGCGCGACGAAAGCGTTGCGCGACGGCACTGCCGACGCGATGATCGCCGGTTCGGTGCACGACGTGCTCACCGAATTCCCCGATTGGCGCGGCACGAAGATCGCCGTGGCCTTGTCTCAAGGCACGCCGTGGCTGTTGGTCGTGCGCGCGGATCTGAAAGCGGAGCGCGGCGACCTTCACGCGCTCAAAGGCCTGCGCATTACCGCGGCGCAGGGACCCGACTTGGCGTTGAAACAAATGCTGCTTGGCGTGGGGATCGATCCGACGCGGGACCTGGAAATCGTCGAGTTGCCCGGCGCGAAATCGCGTGATGTTTCATTCGGTGTCTTTGCCGCGCGCGCATTGCAAGCCGGCCAAATCGACGGATTTTGGGCCAACGCCATGGGCGGCGAAACCGCGGTCGACAGCGGCGCGGGGAAAATCTTGATCGACGTGCGGCGCGGCGACGATCCGGACGAAGTGCGTTTTTTCACTTTTGCCGGCATGGCAACCACTGATGTTTTCATTGCGCGCGAACCCGACGCCGTAGGCGCCGCAGTGCGCGCGATCGTCAAAGCGCAGAAAGCCTTGCGCGCCGACCCGTCGCTGGCGCGCGAAGTCGGTCAACGAAAATTCCCGCCGGACGCGATTCGGTTGATCGCCAATGTGGTCGCCCGCGACGCCGCGTTTTACAACCCGGTGATCAGCGAAGAGATGATCGTCAAAATGAATCGCTTCGCCCGGACGATCGGACACCTCTCGCAGCCGGTGGCCTACGATCAGGTTGTTGCCGTCGGTTATCGCGATCTTTGGAGCGCGTGACTTAACTCAACGATCGTCAACCAATGCGACGATTGCGCCGGCGCTATAGCCATCGCGCCCAGTGCTATTGAGCCGCGCCGACTACGCGGCTACTTGCGCGAGCGTGCGAACCGGCGGGGACGGTTTCTTCACCAACGCGTAGAATGCGCTGGCAAGGAGTAAAAGCACGGCGAAAGCCCAAATCATCAGGTCATAGCTGCGGGTTTGATCGTAGAACGCGCCCATGACGACGGGACCGATCACGCTCCCCCAGGTGGAAATGAAACTCATGGAGCCGCGGATCTTGGCGAAATTTTTCCGGCCAAAGTATTCACCGACGGTGGACCAATTCACCGGAAATGTCGATTCCACTACGCTGAAGAGCGCGGTAAAGACTAGAATCGCCCATTCCGCGTGGATATTGGCGAGTAAAACCATCGACGTGGTTGCCAGCAGCATGCACAGCGACATGAGTTTGGGCTTGTTCATCTTATCCCCGATCCAGCCGAACAGCAGATGAGAGGGGAGTGCCATGAAGGCCTGCGCCGCGAGAAAAACTGCGGCGCGCTGCGGTGTCATGCCTTTCCAAACCATCAGCGCGATGTAATGAACGTTGATGGCGCTCAGGATAATCACGCGAATGGCTGTCGCCGTCGTCAGAAACCAAAACGATGAGGTTTTGAGCGCGTCGCGCATGGTAAAATCTGCTTCCTCTTGCGCCGATGACTCTCCTGGCGTGGTTCCGTGCGCCGGCAGGATCGGATCCCCGTCCGGCAGTAGTCCCATGCTTTCAGGCGAGCGACGCACCAATAGTGCGAGAGGCCAACCCACTAATAAAAAAGTGACACCGCAGCCAAACGCCGCTTGACGCCAGCCAAAACTGTGCACCGCGGCGGACAGCAGCGGCGTGAAAATGAATCCGCCGATCCCGATGGAGCCGCTGATCAGCGCCATCGCCATGGTGCGCTTGCGGATAAACCAGGTATTGGCAATCAGCATGGGCGCGTCCATGAAACCGGCGTGAAAAGACAACGACACCATGCCCATGTAGACGATCAGCAAAGTGATGTAGCTGTTGACTCCCGATAACAACATGTGGCCAATCCCGGTCATTGTCAGCGCGATGAGCATCAAGGGCCGCGGCCCGTAGCGGTCCATAAAGTAGCCGGCGATCGGTGCCTCGAACGCGCCCTGGGCGCGCGCCAAGGAAAAAACCAAAGAAGTCGCCGCGCGATTGAGGCCAAGGTCTTGGCTCAACGGTAAAAAGAAGACCGAGAAACCATAGAAGTAGAGACCGCCGCCGAGAATCCGCAGGACCGAGCCGACCGCGATCATGCGCCAGCCGTAGTAAAGGTCGGACCAACGTCCGCGCAACAAGTGAAACAACTTGACCTCTTAGCGCATTTATTTTTGGAGTCAGAAAATCCCGTGGCGGGACGACAGCGTGAGCGACTACGAAAGTAACCGAGTGCCGGATCGATTGCAACGCGCTAAAGCGAAAGCGGCGTGAGTCGGCCAATCACAATGACGGCAGGAATTCCTCGAAGACGCTTTCCAGCGTCTGGAAATCGGCCAGCGTCCGCAACGCCGCAAAGGTTGGAAAAATCATCGGCAACTCTTTGTCGGCAAACAGTTTCATCGCGCGCTCGGGCGTGAGCCAGAGACTGTGCGCGACTTCGTAGGAGGTTGCCAGCGGCACTTGGCCTTCGGGCAGTGCGGCGATAAAAAAGCGCGTGTCGAAGCGCATGGAGAACCGCGCCGGGGTTTGCCAATAGGAGAACGGCGCCAAAGTTCTAAGATCGCAGCGCAGTCCTTCGCTTTTCAGCAGCGCCAAGAAGTCGAGCGACTTGGCGATCAACAGCTCGTGTTTGACCGACAGTCGTTCCGTCTGTGGCGCAACCCCGGAAAGATTGTGACCCAGTTCGTCGACTGCCAGCAACACACCGACTTCCTCGAACAACTCGCGCACGGCGGCCACCCACAAGCCGAGGGCTGCCGGCGGGCTGAATTGCGCGCCAATGATTTTGCGCGCTTGATTCGGCGTCATACCAACGCAGCGCTCGATCATCGCTGGAGCATAATCTTCTTTGTTGACCCGGCCGCCGGGATAACAGTACATACCGCCGAGAAAAGGCATATTATCGCGCCGGCGAGTGAGAAACACTTCGAAGCCGTTGGACGCTGCGCGCCGCAATAAAATCACCGTGGCGGCTTGTCTCGGTATCGCTCTTGCGGTCATCGAACTTCGAGGATCAACGCATCGGCGAAAGAATTTTGGCAGGGCGGCCCAGCGCAGTGAAACATCTCAAATCGCGACGCCGATAGGGAATAGGCGATAATGCTGGATGAAACGGTACCCGAACTATCGCGATGCACACAGATCGCGTCGCCGGGATCCGCAGACCCGTTATCAAGGGAATGATCGGATAGCACGCGTTGTAATGGCGCAATCCAATCGGCCGGGCGCGCATGATCCGCGCCCGGCCGAGCCAGCGCCCGGGCAAATTTTTCTCGGGCGCGGTCCGCTTTAATAGAGTGAAGGTCGATTTCCGCTGCGCTGCTGAAGACATGGAGGCCGCGATCGAGTGGCCGCGTGATGAGTTCCGGGCCAACGTTGTACGTGACAAACGCAGCGCCTCGATCGGCGAACATCACCGTAAAAGGATTGTATTGTTGATCGTGAGCGGCAACAAAATCGCGGCCATCACGGGCGGATTTTAGAGCGAGTAAATCCATGCAGAGCAAGCCGCGCGAACGCGCATTCGTGCGCGTCGGCTCGATGCCATTAAGGCGTCGATTGAGGATACCGACCACGAGACCATATTCATTGACACCGAGCCACGTGCCGCCGACCCGCAGGTCTCGCCCGGCGAGAATCTTGGGGGGGCCTAGTAAAACCTGCGGCGCCGCTGAAGGCCGGTCATAATGCTCGTCTCGATTTGCCGCCACCAGCAATGGATAATCGTCATTCATGCCGAAATAAAAGGCCAAAGTGCACACCGCCTATTTTGTATAGAATGCTCCTAGCGAGTGCAAACCTAGGGAATCCAACCGTTGATTGTCGTCGGAAAAGCTTTATGTTAGCTTGAAAAAATGGCAAGCACAGCTTTGTTTCAGTCAGTCGATCAAGTGATCAGCGATCTCGGCGGTGAAAAGTATATTTGCAATAAGAACGTCGCGACGGTGGTTTATCTCGGCACCGCGCTGGAAAAGCCGATTCTCGTTGAAGGTCCGGCGGGGGTGGGGAAGACGGAGCTTGGTAAAGTGCTAGCCGATTCGCTCGGCTTGGAACTCATCCGGCTGCAATGCTACGAAGGACTCGACGAGGCCAAGGCACTCTACGAATGGGAGTATGCCAAGCAGTTGCTTTACACCCAGATTCTTAAGGACAAGATCGGCGAGGTTCTCCAAGGCTCACAAACATTGCAGGAAGCCGTCGATTGCATCGCCAATCAAGACGGCGTGTTTTTCTCCGACCGCTTCCTCTTACCGCGACCGTTGCTGCGCGCGCTGCTCTCGGAGAAGCGGGTAGTTTTGCTGATCGACGAGATCGACAAATCGGACGCCGAGTTCGAAGCCTTCTTGCTCGAAGTATTGAGCGATTTTCAAATCACGGTGCCTGAGATCGGCACGTTGAAGGCAAAACATATTCCGTTGGTTGTTTTGACCAGCAATAACAGCCGGGAAATGTCAGACGCGCTGAAACGGCGCTGTTTGCACCTCTATCTGGACTTTCCCGACGCCGAGCGGGAAATGGAAATTATCAAGCTCAAAGTTCCCGGAGTCGGCAACCAACTGGCTGAGGAAGTTGTCCGGCTATTGCACCGGGTACGTAAACTCGACCTCAAAAAGACCCCGAGCATCAGTGAGACGCTCGATTGGGTGCGGGCGCTTACGCTTTTGAACATCAAGCAGCTCGACCACGAATTGGTTGACCAAACACTTTCGACTCTGATGAAATACGAAGCCGATGTTCGCAAAGCGCATCAGGAGCTCAAAGCTTATCTCGCCGAAAAACAGGCCCAACAATCTACGCCGCACAGCGGCAGCGAAAAGGACCACCTCCACTAACGCCCCGGGCGTCGAGCTCTCACATGGAAGATCGGCTTGTCGAATTTTCCACGGTGCTGCGGCGTAACGGCATTCGTGTGTCACTGTCAGAGAGCATGGACGCGTTCCGCGCTCTCGCTCTGCTTGGCATTGCCGACCCTTCGCTGTTTCGCAACGCGCTGCGCGCGACTTTGGTCAAGCGCGCCAGTGACGTCAAGCCTTTCGACGAACTCTTCGACTTCTTTTTTCTCGGTATCGGTCAAGCGCTCGATGCCATCGACCGGCGTATCATGGACGAGCTCGGCCTCACGCCGGAGCAGTTTCAAGAGATGCTCGAACAGATCCAGCGCCTTCTCAAAGAGATGGAAGGCGATCTGTCGGATCTCAGTAAAGCGCTACTGCAAAACAATCGCGGCGAGATCGAACGCCTGCTGAGAGACGCCATGCAGCAGGAGGCGGAGAACGGCACGCCGGACAGTTTTCGCCATACGCCGTACACGCGCATGAGCGCGCGTCTGCAACTGGACCGGGTTCAAAGCGAGATCGAGCGCTTTAGAGGCATGCTGCAAATGCTCGGCGAGAGCGGCGAGAACTTGCAAAATGTTCTGCGCTATCTCGACGAACGCATGCGCGATCTGAATCGCTTGCTGCGTGAAATCATTTCGCAGGAGCAGCGAAAAAAAGGCCTGGAGCCGCGCGACTCTTCGCAACGCAGTTCGCTTGGCGACAAAAGTTTCGCTTTCTACACGGAGGACGATATTCGGCGCATGAACGAGGCTGTGGCGCGTCTCGCTCAGCGGCTCAAGAACCGGTTGTCGGTGCGGCGCAAAAAAGCCGTGCGCGGTCGCTTCAACGTGAAAGAAACTCTGCGCAAGAATCTTCAATACGGCGGTGTGCCTTTCAATATCCGGCTCGATCGGCGCAAAAAAACCAAGCCGCAGGTCATGGTGTTGTGTGATATCTCAGACTCGGTTCTAAACGCCTCCCGATTTATGCTGCAGTTCGTTTACTCGGTCCAGGATCTCTACGCGAAAGTGCGAAGCTTTGTCTTTGTCGCCGAGATCGGCGAGGTCACGCGCCTGTTCGAGGAACACGATATTCAGACGGCGGTGGAAGCGGCGCTCAAAGGGGATGTCGTTGACGTGTTTTCTCATTCCAACTTTGGCCGAGCCTTCGAGCAGTTTCACCGAAATTTTTTCGCCGCGATCACCAGCAAGACCACCGTGCTGATTATCGGCGACGGCAGAAACAATTATAACCGCCCCAGCGATTGGGTGTTGCGTGAAGTGCGCCACAAAGCCAAGCAATTGATCTGGCTCAACCCGGAAAGCCGCATGACCTGGGGTATCGGCGATAGCGAAATGACGCGCTACGCGCCGCATTGTCACATCGCCGAGGAATGCCGCAGCATCAATCAACTTTATAAGATCGTCGACTTGATCGTGCCGTGATGAAAAAGCTTTACATCCAGACGTACGGTTGCCAGATGAACCAGTACGACTCCGAACGGATCGCCCAGGTCATGGCGCGCGACGGCTATGTTCAGACCGACCGCATCGACGCGGCGGATTTGATTTTGCTCAACACCTGCAGCGTGCGCGATAAAGCCGAGCAGAAAGTTTACAGCGCGCTGGGAAGTTGGAGAGAGTTTAAAGAATATCGCGCCGGCGTGATCATCGGTGTCGGCGGCTGCGTCGCTCAACAGGAAGGCGACAGACTCCTCAAGCGCGTGCCCCATCTGGATCTGGTCTTCGGCACGCACAATATTCACAAGTTGCCGGAACTGGTCGAACAGGTTCAACTGTCTCGGTCACGTCCGGTCGAAACCGCTTTTTATCGCGATCCTGCGTATATGGAAGACGCCGATAGCCGAAGTCTGGTGCAGGGCGCAAAAGCGTTCGTAACGGTCATGCAGGGCTGCAATAAAGTTTGCAGCTTTTGCATTGTGCCGCATGTGCGCGGCCGCGAGGTCAGCCGTCCGAGTGCGAAAATCATTGCGGAGATCGAAGCTCTGGTCGCCCAGGACGTTATCGAAGTCATGCTCCTCGGGCAGAACGTAAACTCTTACGGCAAGCTCACGCCCGGCGAACTGAGCTTTGCAGATCTGCTCAGACGCATCGATGATATCGACGGCTTGGAGCGCATTCGCTTCACGACTTCTCATCCGCAGGATCTTTCACCGGAGTTGACGGAAGCCTTCGCGAGCTTGAACCATCTGTGCGAACATTTGCATTTACCCGTGCAATCCGGTTCGGATGCGGTTTTGAAACGCATGCGCCGAGGGTACGCGAAGGCGGAATATTTAGAGCGCATTCAAAAACTGCGTGAGCGCTGTCCTGAAATCGCGCTCAGCACCGACATCATCGTCGGTTTTCCCGGTGAAACGGACTGCGAATTCCAACAAACTCTAGAATTGCTGGAACAGGTGGAGTATGATGAAATCTTCTCGTTCATGTATTCGCCGCGTCCCCAGACCGTTTCCGCAAAAATCTACGACGACGACATTTCCGAGGACGTTAAAAAGGAGCGCTTAAAGACAGTGCAAGCACTGCAACGATCGATATCCTTGAGAAAGAACCGTGAGCGCGTCGGTTCAACGGACGAAATTTTGATCGATGGCCCTTCCAAGCTCAGAAAAGAGCAAGTGATGGGACGTACGCGGAGCAACCGGATCGTCAATGCCAGCGGCGGCCCGGACGGATTGATCGGAAAGTTGGTGCCGGTCAGAGTCACTGGCGCCACAGCAAATTCGTTGATCGGCGAGCTTTTGTGGGATAAGCGTATTTCGAGTTCCCAGTTAAAAGGGGAGACGACATGACCAAAAGGGAAGATACTATAGAAATGTCAGTCGGTGGGTTGACGTTGGATCCGGTAACCAAAACGCCTATCGTCATCCTCAAGGATACCGAGAATAAGCTTAATTTGCCGATCTGGATTGGCCTACTGGAAGCCACGGCGATGGCGACGGAGATCGAAGGGATCAAGATGGCCCGACCTATGACCCACGATCTTTTGAAAACCATTCTTGGTGAAGTCGGCTGTTCGGTGGAATCGATAGAGATTACTGATCTCAAAGAAAATACTTACTATGCGGCCGTCAATCTCAGTTTATCCGGTCGTCCCCTGGTGATCGACTCTCGACCTAGCGATGCTATTGCGCTCGCGCTAAGAACCAAGAGCCCGATCTACGTCGCGAAAGCCGTGCTCGAAGCCTCAAGTGTGCTGCAGCAGACGGAAGAAGGCAAAGATGCTGCCGTGGAAAATGTCTCCAACGTTTCCAAAGAAAAATGGGGCGAAATTCTCGAGAAGATGGGGCCGGATGACTTTAAGTACAAACAATGATCGCTATTGGTTTGAGTTCCCGTTTCCCATTGTAAAATAGCTCCCGCGTGCACCGTTCATGGCATCCGCAAGCAAGCGAATAACCCGCAAAGATTTAAAACAGCCGGACTGGTTTCAGGTCAACAGCGAAAAAGCGCTCGACTTTTTCACCGACCACAAACCGCTGGTTATTGGTGCAGCGGCAGCACTCGTGTTGATCTTGATTGCGAACTGGGGTTGGCAGCAATTTAAAGAGAAACAAGATATTGAAGCCGGCCAGGAGTTTTCCAAAGCGGTCATTGCATACCAGGCAGCACAGTATCAAAACGCAATTTCGGGTTTTGAAAAGGTGCAAACTTATCGCTGGTCCCATTATGCGCCGTTAGCGCATCTTTACCTGGCAAATAGCTATCTGGCCACCAACGACACTGATAAAGCCTTATCGGCGGCACAACGGTCCATAACGGCAACTAAACCGGCAAGCCTTTATCGTCAGATTGCGCTGATTGCCGTGGCAACGGCTGAGGAACGAAAAAATCAATGCAAATCAGCCATCGATCATTATGCCGATGCCGAGAAGATATCTGCGGCGCTGCAAGGTGATGCGACCTTAGGGAAAGCGCGCTGCGCCGAGCAACTCGGCAACACGAAGATCGCGATTGAAGGCTATCGGGAATATCTAAAAGGGAACCCAGGTTCTGACTACGCTCTAAAACTTGCCGAGTTGGAAGCGAAGAGCCAAGCAGTACCGGTTCCGGCTTCTCCAGCAAAATGAAGGTTGTGGCATAACGTCTGATAAGAAATATTATGTAAACTTTGATCCGGCGCCCTTTTTGGTTCCCTACGAGTCCTCCCCCAGCTTTCTCCTCTGTCTCGACTTGGCATGTCCACCACCAGCACGTTCAAAAGTAACGCCACAGCCACCATTTCTCAAAGCCGAGCTTGGCCCAATAAATCAAACGTGAAGGTCCCAATGTTCGCGGATCGGTCGCGCCGAATGGCGGCCAGCCAGTTGGATAAGTCGTGCGATTTGCGGCGGCGCGTCCCGCGCCGAATGCGAGCAGTCATATCGTGTGTAGCCACATATCCACCGGCCGGCCTTTGCCGGTGATCTTCACGGCTAGGTTTTGGGCTAGGATATCGGCCTCTTGATGGGCGACACCACCAGCTTTAGATGCAGGCATATCCGCACAATCGCCGATGGCGTAAACATTGTCCCACTTGGTTTGAAGTGTGTCGTAATCGACCCGAATCCCGGTCTCCGCGTCGGCCAATCCGCTGTCGAGAAGCACTTGCGCCGGCCGGTGCGGCGGCACCATTACCAGTAGATCATAGGCGATCTTGTAGGCGTACAGACCCTGAATTTCCTTTTTTTGAGGATCGATGGAGCGCACGACAAATTCGTAGTTCTGTTTGATATTGCGACGCTTGCTCTCGGCGTCCATCCAAACAGCCGGATCGTGCGCTTCTCCCGTAGGCTCAGGCTCTCTCGTGAAATACTCGATTTCGACCCGATCGCGAATACCGCGTTGGCGAAAGTAGCCGTCGAGCATCCACTGAGCCTCGTATGGCGCCGGCGGACAGCGATACGGGCCGAGAGGCACGCCCACCACCACTCGCCCGCCGCGAAACGATGCCAAGGTATCGCGCAGGCGCAGCGCCGATTCCATTTCCCACGGATGCTGAGAGGCTTGGGCAAAACCGGGCACCAAATCCGGCCGAGTTTGCATTCCCAATGATACGATCAAGTAGTCATAATTGATTTTTGTATTTTCCAGCACGACTTCTTGGCGATTCGGATCGATGCCGCGAATTTCCGACTGGACGAATGTGACGTTGCGTTTTTCCAGATGCTTGAGACTGCGGCTGATGTCCTGCGGTTGGCGCTCGCCGACCATTAAAAACAAAAACGCCGGCATAAAAATATGATCGGGGCGGCGATCGACAAGAATCACGTCATGCTCGGCCCCAAGTTTCCGGCCTAAATTCGTGGCCGCGACAACGCCGCCGCAGCCGCCGCCTAAAATAACGATCCTTTTTCGACCGGAGATAGGATTCATTGAGATTCGCCGGGATGCTTATGTCATTCAGATTTTGCCGGATCGTCAATTCGCCGGCGCGAACGCAGCCGTAGACCTTGCAGGTTTCTCAAGCGCTGCTCGCGCCACTGCTGTTGTTCAACCTTCCCGTCGGCAGTTAGCTCTTTGCCGAAACCGGAACTCGATCGGAGCAACCAAATAACCAGCTTGTCCGATAAATCTTTAAGCCATTCCATGGAAATTTATATTCCTACTATTTTGAACTAAAGAGGAAACACGATGCGGCGAAGCGCTAACGAAGAAAAGTGTCTTCCTGGCGCAGTGTATTTTGGGCATCCAACAGACTTTGCGGTGTCGGCCCGGCTTCGCCGATCAATCCGACTTGACGGAGAAACTGGCCGATCTGAGCATGATCACGCGGGCTCACGGGCGCATAAGGACGGCACGGATTGCCGATATCGACGCCAAAGTGTTTCATTGCGGATTTCATCACTGGTGGCAGTCCGTATGCGGCCCATTTTCCAGGAAAGAGCGCGTAGCACCGGGCCCAAAACCGCGCGGTCTCCAAATCCCCTGCCCTAAATGCCTTGACGATCTGCGCTCCGATTCGCGTCCCAGGCGGCGGCATCGTTGCGCCTGAGCCACCCAACATCAGAGTCACCAGCAAAGGCTGCATCGTGGTAAAATAATGGCCACGCCCCGCGATATCAATTTGTTCAATTAATCTAGATATTTTCGTAATATCTCTTGAGCTTTCCTTAAAATAACGAATATTGTCGATCTCACTGATTTTTACGAAGGCATCCTGAGGTGGGTCGGCACCCGGCCCGGGGTTGTGATAACAGGTAACCGGAAGCGGACTTGCCGACGCGACCTGGGTATAGAATTCCATCAGTTCCGCGATGGTCGGTTGTCCGCCCCAGGGGCGGAGCGGCATCAACACTTGGACCAAATCGCCACCGACTTTAGCGGAATATTCCGCTAACTCGATAACTTCACGTGGCGACGGGCTCGAGCAGCCGAGAATCACGGGTACTCGCTTGGCAACCATTTCCGTGGCCACTTTCAAGACCTCTTGACGCTCGTCCCGGGTCAGCATCGTATACTCGGCGGCTTCGACGGCCGCAATTGTCACCGCATCGCAATCCGTGACGAGAAATTCGATTTCTTTTTCCAGCGCCTTGTAATCGACCCGGTCGTCCTCGTCGAACGGTGTTAAGCAAGCGCCGATAATTCCTTTTATCGGTTTAGCCGGTGTCATAAATTTAGTTCAAGATTTCCGCTATAATGCGCGCGTGGCCGGCGTCGCTGCCCTTGATGCGCAGCGGTAACGCCAAGATGCGCGTCCGTTTGCCGATAATGCTACCGAGATTGGCAACGTTCTCCGCGATCAGCACTTCATTGCCGAGCAGGGTTTTGTGCACTGGAAAATCAAATCCTTTCGGCCTCAATGGTGTCGGCAAGTCCACTGTGATGCAATCGATGCCGAACATTTTGATGCCCTTTTTCACCATCCATTCCGCGGCATCCACCGACAAGTAAGGATGGAGATTGTAATCCGGGCTATCGAATTTCTCGTCCCACCCGGTATAGAGCATCAAGATATCGCCGCGATTTACGACGACACCGGACGATTCCAAATCTTTCGCGGTCACCTCTTCTCCGCCCTTTTTATTTACGCCGATCACAGCGCCCGGGCCGACAAAGGCGTCGAGCGGCAATTGCTCGATCGATTTGCCGTTTGGCACGATATGGATCGGAGCGTCGACATGGGTTCCGGCATGACAGGGCAAGGACAATTCGGTGACATTGAGCGGATGCCCCTTCTCTAGGCTGAGAAACTTTTGCACGTGGACGTCCGGCAGCACCGGGATCTTCGGCATGCCGTCATAAATCAGCCGTGAGAGATCAACCATTTCCATTCTAACATCTCCTATTTAATTGCCATCGCGCCAACGAGCGTAGAGCGGGTCTTTGTCGACAAATGCCCTTTTAATCCCGTCGAACGCGAGCCAAAACTGGTCCAGGGTCTTCTGCACCGATGCGCGGACGCTTGCCTGCTGCGGTTCGCTGACGGCATAGCGTTCGACCGCGAGCGGACCTACTTTCATATGCTCCTCATCGACGCCCATATGCAATGTCCAGTAACGGATGTCTTCCGAGTCGCTCTTGAAACCGTAATGGTTGGTTAGGCCGTTAACGATTCGCGTCATTCGCTCGCCCGCGGTGCCTTCCAGGCAAAATCCTTGGCAAGCGTAGAGTTCCAGCCAAGAGCGCTGGAACATCAAGAGTTCGCGCCAATCGAGAAAGGCTTGCGTTTCCGGTAGCGGCTCAACGCGATCCAACTCTTCCCTTGTAAAGCCGCAGGCGCCGGCAAATCGGATGAACAGCCCCTTGTGGCTGTCGGTGCCGGTAATTTCCCCCGTCCCTTCTTCCACCACGTTCTCGATCCACATTTTCTCGAGTTCCGGGTCGTCCGGACAGCGACTGAGCATCGCGGCGATCGGTTTGGGAAAGGGCTTCGGAAAAAATAAATAGAACTGTCCGACGAACCCCTTGAGCCCATCGCGGTCGAGTTCACCTTCCTCGATCATGCCGATAATCGGATGATCTTTGGAATGTTTCGCGCGCACCATGCCCTGGATCTCGCCGACAAACTCCTTGCTAGACACCATGTTCTTAACCTCTCCCGAAGCAGATTCACTTCCTCTGCTAAAATATGCCCCCGGCGCGATTTGAACGCACGACCCCAGGATTAGGAATCCAACGGGGACACTCGCTTAAGTAATATGAACTCTTACCACATGGGAAAATCAGAGAAAAGATAAGCGGGCGCACTTTGTTAGATCGTATCAATTTGGCTTAGGTTGGAACACTCGGTGGACACTCCGACTGTGACTATGCAAAGGAAGTGACGATAATCGTGAAGGTTGAGGTTTGAGTAATCAGGCAATACCGAAAGCAGATTTTTTTAACGCAGCCGGTGCGAATGTCTGAAAGACCTGGGCGTATTTAATGAAATGCGAGGCGGCTTAATGCTCGAACGCAAACAGGTCTGCCTAGACGCCAATGGCGAGGCGATCATGGCGGACTATGTGTTGGACGGAAACCTCTATTTCAAGGTTGTCGAAAATAAGAAAACTATCTTCCAACCGCTGATGTGCACCCAAGGTTTTGGAAAACGCGCTAAAGCGTATAGGACAGATCTAGATCGCCGATCTCTTTGATAGTGAGCCCTGCCTGATTTTCGATAATCTTAATCATCTGGGCGCAGAAAATAGAGTCATCAAAAAAAAGGCACCCGACGTAAGGGTGACCCTCATGCTCGATGATTAGAAAACATCGGTTGTTGAGGGTTTTATTTGGGAGCACCTGCTCAAGGCGGCCGATTTCGCCTCGCAGTGGTTTTAGATGACTTTTAGGATTTGCCGGGGTCCAGACCGGCGGCCATGATGGCAATCCGCGATAACTAATCAGCGGGTGATAACGCAGTTGCATGCGTGCACAGATCTCATGGGGTGATACACGCGCTCGATCCCGGGCTCGCTCTTGATTGATTTCATGCAATGCAGCAGCCTCGATCAGGCAATTGTGTAGATTGTCCAGAGCGGCTAAACGGGCTTCAAGCCGAGAGCGTTTTTTGGCCAGTTCCTCGCCTTCCGCTAAGAGTGCGGTCCGCAGATTGGGGTCGACTATTTCAGACACTGTACACTTCTATGGGAAATCGGGATGCAGTGCATCAAGAGCGTGAGGGATTTAGGGTATTAGTCCGGCGGCCCGGATGGCTTCAGCATTTCTGGCGACGGCACCCGGACAATGGCTCCGAGCGCGAACCAAAAGATCGCGAGCTTCTACGTCATTACAATCGATAACCCTGGTATTGCCGAGCAGTACGGCGGCATTGATAGCATCTCGACTTAGCGCTCGACGGGGAACATGGTTCAACAAGCATTCGTAGCTGCCGCCATCGAGGAAGATTTTCAATTTCAATGCATCTGCTGTTCGATTAAAGCAAATTTTGTTGCGCCATTGCAGGACCCCCCTCTTCCATCTGCCGAGAAATATCAAATCGAACTCCTGCTGTTCAATTGGATTTTATCTGATTCATATATCAGTGTTTTACCTATGCTGGTTACAGTTGTGAGGATTTAAGGAAAGGAGAAAGACATTGCGGGAAGGTATGGTTCGATTCGCCAAAAGACACCTCACCCGCTAACACGCAATCGCGGCGAGAGGTGAAACGGCCATCACATCGGTTAGCGAGGAAAAGAATAGATGGTGACTAAGCCGACCTTACAGTATCCGTCCCAGCGCGTCAGTTACGGTGGTGAGAGCCGGGGGATAGACGTGCATTGCGGCATGCACGAGCCTGACGGCCTCTTCTTTTTCACACACAATCGCGATGGTGGTTTTGTCTTGGCCGGGGACAATAGTGTTCATGAGAATGGAATGCTCCCAAGAACGAGTGTCGCACGACGCTAAAAACTTGTCGTAATCCTCACGAGAAAGTTCGATTTCCACATTCATAACAAAACTCTAAGAAGGGATTAGCTTCGATATGCAGCAAGCTCTGAGCCACTCATAAAAGAATTGAAAAGATTCTAGTGTTGCACCAAATTAATCCTTAAGATTCCTCCGAGAATGAGATCAATTGCAGGATATTCCTGCAAAAACGAAAGGAGATTTCCTAATGAAAGAAATCCAGGATTAAGAGTTGAAGCCATCGCCGGTGTCGACTACTCATTTTGCGGCGATCTGCTGCAGCCAGCGCAGCGGTCGCGGCGGGTCAAGCAGAGTTAAGATGGCTATCTATGCGGGCACAGACAAATCGGCGCAGGTAGTCTTCAGCTTCGGCGAGCGTGTTAAAGCCGCGTATGGCTGGTGAACTCAAGTTTATGTCCGTCGGCGAAGTCGATCTGAGCCTTCCAAGTCCAGGAGAAAGTGTCCTGATGTTTCATAAACCGAGCGACAAATTTCTGGTCACGGTGAGAATCGATAATGCGATATCGATGGCGGTGTTCATTATCAATTGGCATGTGGAATTTTAATGTCTCGGAAGCGCCATTTCAACTAGTGTAGTGTCCCATAATTAGCTTGACTTATATCAACGACGCAAGCTATGTTATGCGGCATGAGAATAGCCACTCCCATTGTGTTGTCTAAGGAAGAACGTGCGGTGTTGAGTACGTGGACTCGCGGAAGAACTTTGCCGTTGCGATTGATTCAACGTGCGCAAATTGTCGTGATGGCGGCGCAGGGTATCCCAAGCCAGGACATCGCGCAGGCGTTGTCGGTTTCCAGACCGACAGTGCAGCTGTGGAGGGAACGATTTCTTGCCCTTCGTTTGGAAGGATTGAACAAAGACGCCCCGCGGCCAGGGCGTATCCCAAGTATCCCCGAGAAAAAAGTGCGGGCAGTGGTGCAGGCCACTCTGCACACCACCCCGCAAGGAGCCACTCACTGGAGTAGCCGCACCATGGCAAAGGCGCAGGGCATCAGCCGGATGGCGGTTCAGCGTATTTGGGATCGATACGGCCTCAAGCCTCATCTGACCAAGACGTTCAAGCTCAGCGGCGACAAACATTTTGTCGAAAAGCTCTACGATGTGGTCGGCCTTTATCTCAACCCTCCAGACAAGGCCCTGGTCTTGTGCGTCGACGAGAAAAGCCAAATCCAGGCACTGGATCGTACCCAGCCAGGACTGCCGATCAAGAAGGGGCGCTGCGGGACCATGACGCACGACTACAAGCGCCACGGCACGACCACACTGTTCGCCGCGCTGAGCCTGCTCGATGGCAAAGTGATCGGCGACTGCATGCCTCGTCATCGACACCAGGAATTCATTCGTTTCCTCAACAAGATCGACGCCGAGACGCCGTCCCATCTCGATCTGCATCTTATCGTGGACAATTACGCAACCCACAAACACCCGCGGGTCAAAGCCTGGATGCGACGACATCCCAGATTCCACATCCACTTCATCCCGACCTCGAGTTCTTGGTTGAATCTGGTCGAGCGTTGGTTTCGAGAGATTACCGACAAGCGGATTCGCCGCGGCAGTTTCCACAACGTCGCCGAATTGATTGCTGCGATCGAAGACTACCTGAAATGTCACAACCAAAACCCTCGCGTTTTCGCTTGGAAAGCCTCAGCTGATACCATCATGACCAAAATCGCCAAATGTAAAGAAGCGTTAGGGACACTACACTAGCAACCCTGACACGCACCCGCGGGCGTGAGGGATTGTGTCTATTTTTTTGGGTCCGGCTCTTCCGCTCGACTTGTTTTTGTTGGCGTCGTTCAAGTAAGCCTCCACTTCTTTCTGGGATTTTCGGAGCGCTGCTTTTGCGTTCTCAATGGCTCTCTCGGCTTCTGTGAGTGGCTCGTCGCTTTTGTTGGGGCGGACCCTCAGAATCGTTGGCCATGGCAAACTCCTCTCTCCTCGAATTCAGTCTAGTTTGTCGGGAGAAAAACGAGATCGATGGGTGGAGTGAGTTTGGTTTGTTTTTTCTGGCGCTGCGATGGAAGGCGCCTCTGATCCCCGCGGTGCGCATGTCTTCCGAAATTCCAGCGACGACAGCCAATGAAAAACTGTCTAATATAAAACGGACTCGAGAGTCCTCTCTACGTCCGCGGCTAAAGGTACGCCGTAAGTAAGCACGACCGAAGAGAGGGCTGTATGGGAACCAGGGGTTACAATGGATTTGTTGTTGTCGTCGAAGCAGTTCATTAAATTTCCTACGTCTCGGCTCGAAATCCAATGGTAATAATTAGCGCGCACAACAACGGAGAACGTGTGGTTTGACGCTATTCCACTCTCCAATTTCACACCGATAAGGATGCAGAAACCCACGGATCTCAAATGGCAGAAGAGTGAATTCAGTCCCACTCACCGACCATTACCCACCGCCGCACCAACATCCCAACGTTAAGACGGCGCTTTTCAGGGTATTGAACCCATGCTTTTCGGCGTAGCGGTTTCCCTTGTGTGCAGGCGGCGCAACCTTCCCGTTCCGCCCTAACCGCTTCAATTCTGATTGCTCGTCTTTCCTGGCGTCAGCTTGGTAGTATCGTGGCAAGATACCGTTGCAAATGCCTTGAAAAATAGACGTTTTTAGATGTCCCAGGATAAGTGATCCTATGGTTGAGCGATCCGACCGCAGATTTCAACTCAACGCCGAATACAGAAATTTCGTGAGAGCGGCCTGATGGCAGTTTTCTGACAGTTTTGAGGCCCGAAAAAACTCGAAACCAATTTCAGCTTGCGAACTAAGACGGTGAAGAAACGGAAGGAAATGAAATGCCCCCGGCGCGATTCGAACGCACGACCCCAGGATTAGGAATCCTGTGCTCTATCCACCTGAGCTACGGGGGCGCAATATAAAATTAACTACTTAACACGATTGACGCACGGCTCCCCTATGCTCTGGGGAAACGTCGGGAACAATTTTATCCCAGGAAACGACTTTCCGCAGGCTATCGAACGATGGTCTGTTGTATCCTCTAAAAACATTGTCCGTCTTATGACCTGTTATCATTTTCACCCAGTCCCGGTCAAAACCATCGGCGATCTTTTTCGTTGCGAACGTCGCCCGGATATCGTGAATCCATAGTCCTTTGACGCCAGCTTTATCGCACGCCGTCTTGAATGCACGGTCAAGCGCCGCACTGCCAGCCAATGAAGGCGCCGTCAAAATTCGGGTTCCAGCCGAATGGCATCCCAATGTCATGGGATTTACTAATATCCCTTCTCACGGAACTATGCCGAACGGCATTGGCGTTGTAATTGAAAAATCGTTCCTGTTCTTACAGTGGAATGATCTGCGCTATGTGCCAGTAAAACGTATTCCGACCACTGATATTGTTTCAGTGACCTTGGATTCTTGGAGACTTGCTAGGCGAATGATTTGTCATTCGACCCGTTCGGCTTCTTGGGCGATACAGGCGCGATTGTTGATCAGGACCGTACCGAGACGGCTGCGGCTTTGTTGCGAACTCAATTGAATAATAAAGGGCTGTGACATGAAATATTTCTGTTTGTTCCTCTTGATCGTCCTAAGTTGCACCCGGTTGCATCAACCGCGCAACGGCCACTCTAGCCCCCGGCGCTGACATCACCGGCCCAAAAAAGCTTTTACGTCGTGCACCAGCGCGGGACCAAGGACAACCTGCACCAAATAATGAGCGACAATCTCTCGATGCGGGGCTATCGCTCCACGGTCGGGCCAGAGCTGCCATCCCTTACGACCGACGCGGTTATCACGTACGTGAACAAATGGATGTGGGGACATGACGCTGTATCTTTTAGAACTCACGGTTACGGTGCGAGAGCCCGTGCACACGCAACCGCTGTCGGCAACTCCTACCACACGTCGCTCACCAGGCTATCGCCGCAGGAAATGATCGACGAGGTACTGAGCAATATTTTTGGCCCGACAACCGCGCCGGCGAGAGTGGCACCGGTAAAGGATGACTTCAAGCCACGCGGGTCAAACTTTGGTAAATGAACTGTTTGGTTGAGTCCTCCTAAACTAACCGCTAAGTAGACCAACACTCGACGCGCCATACTAAGAGCCATAAAGAGGAGCAAACTGCGCGGCACCGCTCCTGCCGCAAAATTTCAACCGAAATAGCAAGCGGGCGAAACCGCCGTATCCAGCACTCCCCTGCTTGCGCGCAACTGCGGCGGCGTACCAGGCACAACGTTTGCGCTGGCGAACCCTTCAAACGGAGGGGTTAATGAGAACGGTGTGGTTAATATTATTGGTTCTTTTTCTCGCGCCCACGGCGACGCTGCACGCTCAGCCGCGCATCAATCAACAGCACTGCATAAAGCTGTTCCCCGATAGCTACTCGATGCGGGAGTATTGCGAGCGCATCGAGTATGAAGAAGCGCGCACCGCGACCACGATGGGTGCGTTGCGCGAAAAGGCCAGGGTCGCAGTGGATGCGGCAATCCATAAAGGTGTGTTGATCAAAGTCGCCAAGCCATCGACCGTGCCGCTGGCTTACATAGGTGCAACTTATTACAGCCTTCCCCCGGAGACTCGCCGCTCGATGCTCGACGCCGTCTGGCTACAATATCCCGTCGGTCCCGACGATCCAGCAATCGTCGAGATTTTCGACGGCAACACCGGCGCGCGGATCGGCGCACACTACGTTTCATTTATATAAGCGGTGAAGAGGCACCAATTTTTAGTGAGCGGGCCGCGACAAAAAAAGGGGTTGAAACAAATCGCCCTCGGCATCTTGGTTTTGTTGCTCGGGTGTCCGTGGAGTGTCCGCGCCGAGGTGCGCAATACTCAACAGCTCTGCTTTCAACGTTGGCCTGATAGCTACTCGATGCGTGCGTTCTGCGAAAAGAACGAGTATGAGTCCTACCAGCGGCTCAACGGCCGGCGCCTCATGATTGACGGCGGCATCTGGCGTCACTGCGTCGAGCGGTGGGCCGAGACTTGGATCATGATAGAGTTCTGCGTGAAGAACGAAGAGTCCGCCCGCGACCCTTGATTTGGAGGAGGTAGTCGACCATGGAACCATCAACCGTTTATTCGAAATCGCCGCCGCCGGTGCCATATACTCGCAGTTAACGTTTTTTTCTGGCGTTCGAGCCAGTGCTAAATATGGGGCAGCGAAAGATGAGGCCGTCAAGGCCACACTCTGGCGCCAGCATATTTCGCCCTACACCCGCTCGATTGCACGGTTCGCCAAACTCATTGCAGAATTCATCGATCACCAATGACCGACCCGCGATTGTAATCCGAAAATTCTAGCAGTCTTGCCCGCTTGCTTCTAAATCCGAGCCTGCCCGAAACTGCCTGATAGCCGCCTGCTTTACGACCGATTGCAGCGCATTACGTTGGGCTTTGTCTTGCTCCCTAATCAACCATGCAAAACCTACTCTACATAATTTTCGGCATCGTTCTCATGGTCGCCGCCCGCTTGATCCCGAAGCTTCGGAAGACGGAGACATAAGGGCGCGGGACAGTAAATCGAAGGGACTTTATGATTGACTATCTATCACGACACTGGCGCGGCGAATTGTCGCTGCCTGTAAGTTATTGGCTCAATTACTCTCTGGCGGCGTTTATCATCAGCATCTTTGCCGACCTGATCGCCGATACTCAGTGGCTGGCATAGTCATTCTTAGCTTTTTTATCTAGTCAATTCCCGGCACCTGGCGATCGGCATATGAAAGGGTTTAACGACAGGCGGATTGAGCGCCAGGACACCAGACAGTCGGTCTAGTTGCTGACACGCCATGAAACTAACCGCTAAAATTCTTGGGTTCTAAGGCAAGAAGCTCGAAACCGTCGAAGAGGTTCGAGCTGCAAATTTTTGATTACTGAACTTTAAAGACTTTGAGCTGCCAGAGAGGACCGGGGTGAAAGGAGTAAGCCCGGCCCTCTCCCACCGACCACCACCGATCATTCATTATTTGTTCTTAGTTGCGTCTGCGTCGAGAGAACCCAGTCAATACCGATTGTGCCGCTGTAAGATTGCCGCCGTCTCAAGCGTCGTCTGTCGCCACGCCGCATGTCGGAAATCGCACAGCTCTAAATCGCGTTGACAGCGGGAATCTAGGGGAATATTTGTCGCACATGGAATTGCGTAATCATCCCCTGATGGTTCGTTACGGGATTCCCAATTGGCCTCCGGTGTGGACACGGCAAATCCGCGAGACGACAAACCAAGCTACGCGGTGAAATTGGAGTGCTGAAACATGTCCTCGGCCAATCGTCAAAAAATGCCTGCTTCCTGCTGATTGCGCATGACGACGAGCATTATCTTGGGGCTTTGATCTTTGACGATTCTCTTCTTTGCCAGCAGATTTGCAGACTCTTACACGCTTCTACTGGTCGCACGATTAAGGAGATCGGAGATTCGGATTTATCTCATCTGCTTTAACCATGCGTGTTTGATTCTTCGATCTCCGAACTCCGAAGAAAACCAGCCAGCCATCGGGCACACGGCTTACCCAGGCTCGCGGATAACTTCCCACGCAATCTGGTCTTGGCGGACTGGTAAAGCCTGACGTTGATGAGAACTCAATCTTGGCCATAATAGATCATGCGCCAGTCACCGCTGGTGATCTGATAGTGATGCCGGTAGAAATGCTTGACGGGAGCCGTCTTTCCGCCATAGCGCTCAGTTACCCATTTGATGGTTTCTTGTATCTGATTGTCCCTTTCGTGTTGCACTAAATTCTGGGGTTGATTTTTAAAGTCATTTGGTTACTTGTGTACCCTGGGATTTTCGTTTATGGATCTCCTTAACTTGCTTGTGCTGTTCGTATCCTGCCTCTGTCTTGTCGTTGCAATCTTATTTAAACGGCTGAAGCGATCACGCCGGCGGGGCGTGTCGATTAGAAAAGGTCGCTAGCACATCCATGGATTTGTATGATTGGATTCTCATAGGGGTTGTGATCGTCTGCATCCTCGTCATAGCTTTCTATATATGGCTTGGCCCATCACCGCGTTATCCCGGTGAGCGTGATTAATTTGAGATTTCCCTCACCCTCGCAGTTGCTCGTTTTGTGTGATTTGCCGGCCTTATCTTGGGTGTTTTCTCGTAACCATTTCTCAATCCTCTGCCGTCTGAGTGACAAAATCACCAGGCGGAAATTAGTTTCGTAACTTGATTGAGTAGCTAGGAAATCAATACTCGTGCGCGTAGCCAATCGCTTCTTCCTCAAGCGTGGACGGCGAGCATGAAAATTAGAACCTTCTTGCGCCGTATGCGATCGACATGGCCGGGACTCTATTTAGGCGAGGCAAGCATTCTTTCCGGCCTGGCTGTGTGAAGAATGCTTTCTAAAACGGCGGCCGGGTCAAGATTAAGATGAATGCATAACCATAGGAATGCGCGCGGCTCCTCGCTTGTGGACTCAAACCAACGTTGTGCCGCCTTCTGGAGGGCCAGCGGATGGGGCCCCTTTGTGGCGGTTAAATCGTCGATTGCCTGCAAAAATACAGCGCTCCAGAGGTCTCGCTCGGCAATGGCTTCGAGATCTCGATCCGCGGAAAAGTAAGAACGCTGCGAGCTCGTGTTCATATGGCCTCAGTTCGATTTGCAGCCCATTATCGTGCATGCATTTTGTCGGTGCCCGCGCCTGACAATACGCGGAACCCGTGGGATTTCAGTGCAGTATTAGACAATGTGGAAAATAATTATCGGTATATCCGAAGTGAATTTGTGAGGCTTTAGGAATGAAAACCCGTACGGCGTGAGGGATCCAGCCGAGGTTATTTTTTAGAATTGGTTCAATATTGGACGGATGCGAGAACTTATTCCGGGATATGTTTGGCGCGAAAGTGCCCAAACATTTTCCAAATTACCTCACGGGAGGAATTAATGTCAGAGGAAACGCAGCTAACAGAACACGAAAAGCATAATCTCAATGCTCTAAAATTATTTCTTGACCGAAGCTCAGATCTAAAAGTTTTGGAATCTGGCAAGGTGCTCGATGCACTGTCACCTGAAGAGGTACGCGCCATACTGGGTCTTTATGACCGTGCTTTGAAAAATCCACAGTTGGGAACTCGGCGCTCACAATTTATCTGCTTCGCTTTCTATAAATATTGCACTCCTTGGAAGCCGAGCAATGGGATGAAGTGGACTTACAAAGAATGCGACGTGAAAGTCACTGCCACGGCGCTCGACTCACCCGCCAGGCCAATTTTCACGCCAATCGTCGTAATCGACTGTAAGAGTGTCGGACCACACAGGATGCTCGCAACGAGCGAGTGTTTTCTCACTGCTGAATTGGCCGAGCAACGCGGAATGAATATGGCTCGCAAATGGATTGACGAGAAAAGGGCGTGAGGGATTTGCTCCTGCGCAAATACGTCGCTCGCTCTTATCCTGACTAGCTGGCTCTGAGACAACGCCCGCGCCTCTTTCGCTGCCGCACGAACTCGTTCAGCCTGCACGTCCTATATGCGCCTGATGGCACAGCTTGTTGGTGGGCGGTCCTAACAGCGCCCCACCCGGCGCGATGCTATCAACACATAATGAAAATGCATTGGCTACGTAGTGGTAGACATTGCGCTTGTCTCGCCGTTCCTTCAGAGCTACGGGGGCGCATGGATCTGGCCAGCTGGAATTTCATTACCGTTCGCTTTCCTAATTTGTTAACATCAGTTACGAAAGCGGGTCAAATTATGGCGAGCTTTTTTTGTTTTCGGCCCGACGAATCCAATCGGTCCTCAGAAACCCGAATTATCCTTCAGGAGCGGTTGGTGCGTTGTCGGCACATCCCTTCTTGGGCGGCAGTCGCGCTCCAAATCGCGTCATTGACCGCATGTAGTAGCAATACCGAATCACTGTCGATCAAGATGGTCAATCCTCAAACTCAGATGACTCTGATGTGCAGTGCCCGTGATGATATCGGCACTGATCGAGCTGTCTTAGCTACGGTTGTAGAAACGTGTGCGCGCCAACTCGAGGCTCGTGGCTTCGTACGTACCAAATAGGCGAAATCCTCGCAGTTCCTTCTTTTATTAAAATTCCCTGGATCACGACGAAATACTTGACGCAGCGGATTTTTTCCGGCTAATCTTCGTGCGACCGCGCGGTTCGGCTAAGACGACAGGAAATGATGAATTACAAGCTCGATCATATTGCACTCCGCAGTAAAGTTCTGAGCGAATCGATCAGCTACTACAGTATTTTGGCGGAAAACCTTCGGCTATCCGCACGGCCGGCGATGGTCACAATTTCTGTTTTATCAACATCAGCGGCGCGGCGGCGATCCAGTTGGTCGAGTCCCAAACCGAATCCGGCATCAACCATTATGGCTTCGTTGCCGACGACATGAACAAAGTCGTCACCGAACTCGCGCAAAGGATGCCGAAATTCTGCGCGAGATCCGCGACGCCGATGGCCGATTGGCCACTTTATTTGTGCGCGATTGGCGCTAGAAACTCGTCCACGGCGGCGCCAATCTTGACATTGTTGGTAGCGGAGCTTAACTTAGACTCATAAGGTCTACTAGGAGGAAGTCTATGGCCAAAAGTTTTCAGGAGATCATGGCCGAAGCGCGCAAAGAAATTCCCGAGGTTAGCGCGCAGCAAGTCAACGAATTGCTTAAAAATAACGGCAAATCGCCGGTCGTGCTCGACGTTCGCGAAAGCGATGAATGGCGTCAGGGGCATCTGGAAGGCGCAATTCCTCTACCCCGCGGCTTTCTCGAAATCAAAGTCGAAGGTGCGGTGCCCGACAAAAATACACCCATTATTGCGTACTGCGCAGGCGGCGTGCGCTCGCTTTTGGCGGCTCGCGCGATGAAAGAGATGGGCTATCAAAACGTCTCCTCGATGGCCGGCGGTTATGCGGCGTGGAAAAACGGCGGCTTCAAATGGGTCGAGGATTTTCATTACACGCCGGACCAGTTGATCCGTTACAGCCGACACTTCCTATTGCCCGAAGTAGGGGAAGAAGGGCAAGCAAAATTGCTCCAAGCCAAAGTGTTGATGGTCGGCGCCGGCGGCCTGGGATCGCCATCTGCGTATTATCTGGCTGCCGCCGGTGTGGGTACTCTCGGAATTATCGACAACGACGTTGTGGATATTTCGAATTTGCAACGGCAAATTCTCCACGCCAACGATCGCGTCGGAATGCCCAAGGTGGAATCGGCCAAAAAAACCCTGGAAGGCTTGAACCCGGACGTCAAAGTCATTCCCTATCAAGCTAAACTCACGTCGGAAAATATCATGGAAATCATCAAGGATTATGACTTGGTGGTCGACGGCTGCGATAATTTCCCGACGCGCTATTTGGTGAACGACGCCTGCGTGCTCACCAACAAGCCAAACGTACACGGCAGCATTTTTCAGTTCGAAGGTCAGGCAACAGTTTTCTACCCGGGCAAGGGCCCCTGCTATCGCTGCTTGTACCCCGAGCCGCCCCCGGCCGAGATGGCGCCGAGCTGCGCCGAAGCCGGCGTGTTGGGTGTATTACCGGGTCTGATCGGCGTCATCGAAGCGCTGGAAGCCATCAAGCTTATTCTGGGCAAAGGAGAGAACTTGATCGGCCGTTTGCTCTGCTTCAACACGCTGACGATGGAGATCAATTCGCTAAAGCTACGGCGCGATCCCAACTGCCCGCTGTGCGGCGACAAACCGACGATTCATGAGTTGATCGATTACGAAGAATTCTGCAGTTTGCGCCACTGATCATCCGGCGCAACAAGTGAAAAAGCGGGCGGGTTGAAAGACCCGCCCGCTTTTTTATGCGAGTCCGACGGCTTGTTTCAGCGATTTGACTTCGGCCTGAGTTAGCGGCCGCAAAGCTCCTAAGGGAAGATGACCCAAAGAAACGGTCCCCATGCGAATGCGCATCAGTTTTTCGACGAAGTAGCCCAAGGTTTCGAACATACGCCGCACTTCCCGTTTACGTCCTTCCTGAACTTCGATCTCCAACCAAGCGTTTTTCTTGAGCTTGTCGACGACGCGCACGCGCGCCGGTGCGGTCATGCCGTCGTCCAGGCGGATGCCCTTGCGTAAGCGCGCCAACTCCTCATCCAGCGGGCAAGCGCTGAGCTTGACCCGATAAACTTTTTTTACCCCGAAACGCGGATGGGTGAGGCGTAACGCCAATTCGCCGTCATTGGTTAAGATCAGTAAACCGGTGGAATTGTAGTCCAGCCGCCCCACCGGAAAAACCCGACGCTTTTCGCCGAGCCGAGCCAGTAATGGCGTGATATCCGGACGATGCTCCGGATCGTTCAAGGTAGTGATCATCCCTGGTGGTTTATGAAGCGCGTAATACAATGGCGCCGCAGCCGGTTTGATCCTTTTGCCGTCGACTTTGATGCTGTCCTTGATCGGATCGGCTTGCGACCCGAGCTTGCGTATTACGCTGCCGTTTACGGTGATCCGTCCCTCGACGATCCAGCGCTCGGCCTCACGCCGCGATGCCAGCCCCGCGCGCGCGAGAATTTTTTGTATGCGTTCCATGCGCAGACGGATTAACTTTCCTCGCCCTGATCCAACGCGATGACGTCTCCGGCAATCTCGGGCAGAGTGATGTCTTCCATTTCCTTCAAGGTCGGCAGGTGCGAAAGATCTTTAAGATTAAAAAGCTGGAGAAATTCCGCTGTCGTGCCGTAGAGAAACGGCCGCCCCGGCACGTCTTTGCGCGCGACGGCGCGAATCAGATTGCGCTCCAGCAAAGTGGTGATCACCCCGTCGACGTCAACGCCGCGAATCGCTTCGATCTCGGCTTTCGTGATCGGCTGGCGGTAAGCAATGATGGCGAGGGTCTCGAGAGTGGCTCGTCCCATCCGCGCCGGCCGACCGCCGAGAAATTTCTTGACCCAGTCGGCATTGCCCTTGGCGGTGCGCAATTGATAGCCGCCCGCCACTTCGACCAAGCGAATGCCACGGCCCGGCCCAGCCATCTCGCTCTGCAGTTCGTTGAGAATTTCTTGAATGAGATCTAGCTCGACGCTTTCCAACGCCTCGCCGAAGCGCTGGACACTTTGCGGCCCGTCGGCTACGAATAAAAGACTTTCCAGAATCGACTTTACTTCGTCACGTTCCATGTTGCTCTTCCTCGGTCTCGTCGATGACGGCGTTCTCCGCGGCTTCTTCCATCCCGGCTGCGGCCTCGATCATGATCGGTCCCGCCATTTCTTCTTGGTAAATTCGGATCGCTCGGACTTTCACCAACTCTAGCATCGCGAGGAATGTCACCACGACTTCCATCCGGCTTCTGACGTCGTTGAAAAGCGCGTCGAATAAAATATTGCCCTGGCTGCGCAAGCGGTCGAGCAGCAAAGTCATTTTTTCGCGCACGGTAATTTTGTCCAGAGTCACTTCATGAACGCTGTCCTTGGGCAAGCGATCGATGACCCGTTTGAGCGCGCCCAAGAGCTCGAAGACTGAAACTTCACGAAATCCGCGCGGGCCGGCCTCTTCCGTCGGTGTTACCGAGCGAACAAAAACGTCGCGCGTCAGCATCTCGCGCTGTTCGAGCTGTTCGGCGGCTTCTTTAAAGCGCTGATATTCGAGCAAGCGGCGCACGAGTTCATCGCGCGGATCTGCCCCCTCGTCCTCATCGGGTTCGTCGCTGCCGGCGGGCAGAAGCATGCGCGATTTGATGTGGATCAACGTTGCGGCCATCACCAGGAACTCGCCGGCGACATCGAGGCTAAGAGTCTCCATTAGCTCCAAGGTCGCCAGATATTGCTCGGTGATGGTGGCGATAGGAATATCCGTGATGCTGACCTCGTTCTTCTTGATCAGATGCAGCAAGAGGTCCAGTGGCCCCTCGAAAATCTCCAATTGAACGTGGGTGCTCACAAACCTAAGGTCTCGCGGACTTCGGTCATGGTTTGAATCGCCGTGTGACGAGCCGACTCGTTGCCCTGCGCCAAAACCTGCGTCGACCTCGGCAGGCTTATTTTCGAGCTGAGCGCGTTTTTCGCGCATCGGCGCGAGTTCGTCGATGACATGCTTGATCATAATTTTTTTACAATCGAGACATCCGATACCCGCCGTCCGGCACCCTTTCGAGACTTCCGCGATCTCCTCCGGGGTACAGTAAATTTTGTGCAGGTTGAACGCCGGGCATTTTTCCGGTTCGCCGGGGTCGGTGCGCCGGGCGCGGGCCGGATCCGTCATCATCCGGCTGAGTTTGCGGTCGATCTCAGCAGGCGCGTCGGACAAGAAGACGGCATTGCCATAGCTCTTGCTCATCTTGCGCCCGTCGAGCCCCGGCAGCTTCTGCGTCTCGGTGAGCAGCACCTCCGGCTCGGGAAAGATCGGCCGGTAAACTTGATTGAAGCGCCGCACGATCTCGCGGGTCAATTCCACGTGGGGCGCTTGATCGACGCCTACCGGAACCTTATTCGCCTTGTACATGGTGATATCCGCGGCTTGCAGCACCGGGTAACCGAGAAAACCGTAAGTCGAGAGATCTTTGCCCACCAATTCCTTGATCTGCTCTTTGTAGGTCGGATTGCGCTCGAGCCACGGCACCGGGGTAATCATCGAATAAAGCAGATGGAGCTCGGCGTGCTCCTTGATTTGCGACTGGCAAAACAGCACGGACTTGGCCGGATCGAGGCCGACGCTCAACCAATCCATGACCATTTCCAGCGTGTTCTGTTTAATCCCCTGCGGCGTCGCGTAGTCCGTCGTCAGCGCATGCCAGTCGGCGACGAAAAAATAGCAACGGAAACTATCTTGCAAGCGCACCCAATTTTTTAGTGCGCCATGCAGGTGGCCCAGGTGCAAACGACCGGTAGGGCGCGCGCCGCTAACAATAATATCCATAATTTCCCAATCTAAAACAATCCGAGATAGAGTCGCAGCAAAAATTCCATCGGTGGATCGATGATCTTATCAAGCGTCCGAGTCATCAGTAAAGCAATCAGGATGATGAAGCCATAGGGCTCGATGCGCGCCAGCGCGCCGGAAAGCGGCTGCGGCAACAGTCCGACCATGACCCGACCGCCGTCGAGAGGCGGCAGAGGCAACGCGTTAAAAACCGCCAAGCCGATATTGATCAAGACGCCTCCCTGAGCCATCAGGATCAACGGTGAAAGAAATTGCGCTGCGCCGCCCGCCGACTTCCCGCCATCGCCGTCTAAAGCACCCGCCAGCATCCGCCAGGCAATCGTACATCCCAAGGCGAGCACTAGGTTCGTCACCGGTCCCGCGAGCGCCACCCAAATCATATCGCGTTTGGGATTACGGAGGTTGTTAAAATTGACCGGCACCGGTTTGGCGTATCCGAAAACGAATGGCGAGTTGGCAATGATCAACATCAAGGGCACCAAGATACTGCCGAACAGATCGATATGAGAGATCGGATTGAGCGTCAATCGGCCGAGATTGGCCGCCGTCGGATCGCCCAAGCGATTGGCTACCCAACCATGGGCGACTTCGTGAAAAACGACAGCCGCCAAAAGCGGCAGCGCCCAAATTACAATATGACGGATGGTGTCTTCCAATTGCGCTACCGGGAGGATCGACGTTTAGTATGAATACGGCACGGATAGGGAAAAGACAAGTTGAGGAAGATTGGTGTGGCAAAGTATTGGAGTGACGCGCTCGCGGCGGTGGGCAATTTCACGCTCCGTTCGTTCCCTTCTTCACGCCTCCCCTTTCCCGCGGGTGAAACTCTCGGTGCACTTTTTTTAACCGCGCACCGTCGACGTGGGTATAAATCTGCGTCGTGGAAATATCTGCGTGCCCCAACATCGACTGCACCGAACGTAAATCGGCGCCGCCTTCGAGCAAATGCGTCGCAAAGGAATGGCGCAACGTGTGCGGCGTCACGCGTTTATCAATGCCGGCGCCTAAAGCGTAGCGGCGAATAAGCTTCCAAAAGCCCTGGCGGCTTAACGGCGCGCCGGACCGATTGGTGAAGACGAACGGACTCGATTTGCCCTTGAGTAATTTGGCACGGTCGGCGTTTAGATAGGAGTCTAATTTCACCCGCGCCCATTGGCCGAAAGGCACGGCGCGGACTTTGGAGCCTTTTCCTTTAACGGTGAGATAGTTGCCCTGAAAATTGATCTGGTGCATGCGCAAAGACACGAGTTCGGAGACCCGCAGGCCGGTCGCATAGAGCAGCTCGAGCATCGCTTGATCGCGTGCGCCGAGCGCCTCGGCCGGGTCTGGGTAATGGATCAGCTTTCGAATATCATCGCCCGACAAGGTCTGTGGAAGTTTTTTCGCTGCGCGTGCGAGCAAGAGCTCCGGAATCGGATTCGTGGTGAGCAGTCCCTCTCCCTCTAAAAAGCGAAACAACCGTCGCAGCGTAACGACATGGCGGATCACACTTCTCGGACTTAGTCCTCGTTTACGCAGCGACAATACATAGGAACGAATCTCGGTGGGCTGCACCTCCTGCCAACTTGATATTCCGTTGCGAAGGAGATATCCGGCCAGTCCCGCGAGATCGCGTCCGTAGGCTTCGACGGTGTTCTTAGCCAGCCCCCTCTCGACGCTCACCATCGCAAGAAAGGCATCAATAAAGCGACTAAGCGACTCGTTCGCTGGATTCATTTTGCGGCGCGAGACTCCGAAACATGAATTGACGGACAGTTTCGACTTGATGCGGTTGGTCAACTTTTTTACCGGCTTGGTCGGTGACGTAAAAAACATCCGCTACCTGGTCCACATTGGTGGAAATCTTCGCGACGTGAATCGAGAGTCCCAGACGATAGAGATTGTACGTGATCGTAAAAAGAACGCCGATGCGATCCTCGGTAAATATCTCGATGATGGTGAAATCGTCGGAGGCCTCGTTGTCGATATTGATTGCGGTGCCGACTTTCGGCACGCGCTTTTGTAAGAACAAGGATGATTTCGGCCCTTCCACCAACCGTTCGACATCGACTTTTCCTTCCAAAACATCCTCCAGCGTGGCACGAAACTTCGTCCATTTTTGCTCGTTGGTTACCAGTTCGGAGCGTCCATGATGGGAAATCCTGAATACGTCGAGAATGCGGCCGTCGCTGGCGGTAAAAATACGCGCGTTAAGAATATCGAGGTGAAGCCCGGTCAGAACTCCGGTGATCGAGGCAAAAAGCCCGGGCCGGTCCTGCAAGCACACCACGACTGACGAGCAATCCCGTTCGGGAAAATGCTCCACCGCAACTTCCGGCTTCTTGCCGCGAAAGCGTTCCATCAATTCGAAATGGCCCGGAATATCGCTTTCCGGCGTCGAGAGAAAATAGCGCTCCGGCATGGCTTCCAAAAAGCTTTCGACTTTTTCCTCGGCGTGACTTTTGACCAGTTCCCGGCGCACGCGCGTCTGAATGCGCCGCAGCGCCGCGCGCACGTCCTGACGTTGGAACTCGCCCTTTTCGACTTCTTCCAAAAGATTGAGAGTTTTGACGTAAAGCTCGCCTAACAATGACGCCTTCCAGGGGTTCCAAACTTCAGGCCCGACGGCTTTGACGTCGGCAAACGTCAGCAGGTAGAGCATTTTTAGATTGTTGACGCTGCCCATCGTCTTGGCGAAATCAAAAATAGTTTTCTCGTCCTCCAGATCGCGCCGGAATGCGATATGGGTCATCAACAGATGGTGGCGCACGAGAAACTCGACGAGCGCGCCATCGTCGGCGTTGAGACGCATGCGATGCGCGATCGAGCGCACCATGTGCGCGCCGATCTCCGAATGACCGCCGCCGAATCCCTTGCCGATGTCGTGGAACATCAAGCCGAGGTAAAGCAACTCGATCTTTTCCGTTTCACGCGCCAATTGCGTAAGCAGGGGCAAGCGATCGCGGTAGTCGCCGGCTTTCAGCCGTTCGATTTCTTTGATCAAACGCAAAGAATGCTCGTCGACGGTGTAGGTATGATAGGCGTCGTGCAGCACCATACAAAGGAGCCGGCCAAATTCAGGTATAAATGCGCCCAGCACCCCGGAGCGATGCATTTCCAAAAGAGTTTCGTACACTCCGTCTTTCCACTTTAAAATCGAAAAGAACGGCACATTGGCCTCGGCTGAACGGCGGAACTCGTCGTCGATCAAACTTAATTGTTGGCGCAGCAGCTCGCGCGTCTCGTGCGTCAATTGGCAGTTGTATTTCTGTGCGTCGTCGAAAATGCGTATGAGATTGTCCGGATGGCTGTTCAATACCGCGGGCTTAGTGACGGAAATATGCCCCTTCGACACGCGCACGCCTTCGCGCAGCGTCCGGCCGAAAACATACTTGGCGCCGAACGTGGGTTTATCGCAATCGGTGACTCGATGAATGACCAATGCCGAAAGCCGGCTAATCTGTGCGGCGTGGAGGTAGTAGGCTCGCATGAATACTTCCACCGCGCGCAAGGAACCCTCGCCGGCGAAACCGAGCGCGGCGCTGACTTTCTCCTGATGTTCGAAAGTCAATTGGTCCTGGTGTTTGCCCGTCGAAAAATGCAACTCGTTACGCACCCGTAAAAGAAAGTCCTGCGACTCTTTCAAATGGACGACTTCGGTCGCACCGATGATACCGTTGAGCGCTAGCGCATCCAGGTCCTTGGTTTTTAGTTTGGCGCGGGCAATCCAACGCGCGGTTTGAACATCGCGCAGCCCGCCCTCCCCTTCTTTTACCTCCGGCTCGAGCAGATAGACCGAACCTCCGTATTCTTCATGCCTACGCTGGCTCTCCGCGAGCTTCTCCCGGATAAATCGACCCAGACTTTTTTTCACCAGCCGTGATTCCACTGCCTTTTCGAAAGTACCGTAGAGGTCAAAGTCGCCGCAGAGGAAACGCGTGTCCAGCAACGACGTACGCACCTTCATGTCACTCTCGCCGAGCCGGATACATTCCGAAGAACTGCGAGTTGCGTGTCCCACTTCCAAGCCGGCATCCCAAAGGGTGTAGAGCAAGCGCTCGGTGACCACTTCGACGAAGGGAGAGATTTTCCACGGATGGAGAAACAAGAGATCGATGTCCGAGCGCGGGTTAAGCTCGCCCCTCCCGTAGCCGCCTTGAGCCACTAAAGTCAATCGCGTAGCTGGTCCCGGAAAGCGCACCCTCTGTTCCGCGCTGACCATGGCAAAAAGATGACGAATCAAATGGTCCATTACGGTCGCCCACGCATTGACGACATCCAAACCGTCCGCGCCCTCACGATGGCGTTCGAACAACACCTGGCGGCCTTTGTCGATATAATGGCGTGCCAGCGCCTTGAGATTCGACTCTCCTTGCACCTCTTGCAGCAGTGATAGAGAAATCGCGACCGCGTCCACTTTAGATCCTTCTCTCGGTTGTATTTGGAGAGATCATCATCTCAATCATAGCAAAAAAGAACTATCTTCGAATTTCTCCCTTGCCGTTTTTCCGCCTGAAAACTTTAAACGACCCGTTACAGCGTCCGCGCCATCGTCGTCGCTTGGTCGTATTTTTGAATTCCATCGAAAAGCGCATCGACCATAGCGTCCTGGTAGAGTCCTTGGCTCATGGCCCGGCCTTCCTCGCGATTGGAGATGAAGAACATTTCTACCAGCACGCTCGGCATGCGGGCGCCGACCAGGACGTAAAAGAGCGCTTTTTTGACTCCTAGGTCTTTAACCTCGCCTAGGACTTTGCCCATACCGCCCACCGCCGCGCCCTGGAGCCGATGGGCCAGAGTGATCGAGTCTTCCAATTTCAGATTCTGGGTCATGTCGCTCAAGATAAACTGCAGGTCTGAAACATTCTTGCGCGCTGTGCTATTTTCGCGCGCAGCGAGACGGATTGCCGCCTCATCGGAAGTGTTGTCGAGATAGTAGGTCTCGATGCCGCGGGCTTCGCTATTAGGGCTGGCGTTCATATGCAACGAAATAAACAGATCGGCGTCTTCCGCGTTGGCCAAAGCCGTGCGATCTTCGAGCGGGACAAAGCGGTCGTCATTGCGAGTGAGCACGACCTGTACGTTCATTTCTTTTTTAAGCTTGGCGGCAAGCTTCCTGGCAATACTGAGGACCAGATCTTTTTCCGCGATGCCGCCGTTGCCGATGGCTCCAGGATCCTTGCCGCCATGGCCGGGATCGAGGACGATTTTTCGTAGACCCTGAACAGGCGGAGCCGGCGCAACCGGCTTTCCCGACCGATCCAGGACTTTAGATTTCGCCAGGTCTGCTTTTATTGCGGGTGCCACAATCGGAGCCGTCGGCGCCAATGCCTTTTGACCGTAGATATCGATGACCAAACGGTAGGGACCGGGCAATACAAAAGCATTGTGCGCGCCAAGGTTGGTCATGTCGAGGACGACACGCACGATGTCTTCGCTGTACTGACCAATACGCACCTGACTCAACAAGCCGTCGTCGACGGGAATTGCGTCCTTAGAAGTCATTGCGACGCGTGCGCCTTGGATATCCACGTACAATCGCGCCGGCACTCCTTTGGCAGGATCCTCCTTGAGTCGGCGGACTTCGTACTTGGCCTCTTGCGACAATTCCAACATCACCCGCGTGTAGTTTTGCCAGGACAAGAAGCGGATTGCGGTGACTGCGGTTTTATTCGGTGGAATCACTGGCGCCGGCCCCGGAAGCCGATGGTCCGTTTCCCGGCCGCGGTTAATCTCGACGGCGGTATATCCATCGCTGTGGTTGGCCTTAGCGGGGAGGGTGTCAGGTCTTTGGGTCTGTGCGGATGTCGGTTTGACCATGCAAAATAGAATCAGCGCGACATACAACGCGAACCGCCCAGCGCTGAATCGATTTCTCCGTCATAAGCATCCCCGAATTCTCGTTTTATTTCTTGGCTTCTTCCGTAAGTTTATGGAGTATATTCAAAGCATCCAACGGAGTCATCTGCACGACATCGATTTTTCTCAGCTCCTCGCGCAATCGATCATCCACGTTGCCGAACAGTCCCATTTGCATGGGTTGATCGGTCGACGATCGTGCCGCGCCATCCAACTTTGCGGCACGACCCCCTTGGCCGCTCTCCAATTGCGCGAGAATCTCTTTCGCTCGATTGATTACGGCTGCCGGCATGCCTGCCAAGCGCGCGACGTGAATCCCATAGCTGTGACTGGCCGCACCGGCCACAAGATTGCGTAAAAAAATGATGTCGCCGCGCCATTCCTTGACGGAAAAATTGAAGTTTTTGATGCGTTCCTTGCTCTCGGTCAACTCTGTGAGCTCGTGATAATGGGTGGCGAACAACGTGCGCGGTCGTTCAGGCGCATCGTGCAATGATTCCGCTACCGCCCACGCGATCGAAATCCCGTCGAAAGTGCTGGTGCCCCGCCCCACTTCGTCGAGCAGAATTAAACTGCGCGCACTGGCGTGGTGCAGGATATTCGCAGTCTCTTTCATTTCGACCATGAACGTCGATTCGCCCCGCGACAGCGAATCGGCGGCGCCGATGCGGGTAAAAACCCGATCGACGATGCCGACACGCGCGTCGCTGCAAGGCACGAAGCTACCCATCTGCGCCAGGATCACAATCAGCGCAACTTGGCGCATATAAGTCGATTTGCCCGCCATATTCGGGCCGGTCAACAAAATGATCTGGTCCGACTCCGGATCGAGGGAGCAATCGTTGGGCACAAAGGCGCCTCGCCCGACCGTCGTCTCGACCACCGGATGACGTCCTTCATGAATCGATAAAATAGCACTCTGATCCACCCGCGGTCGGATAAAATGCTGCGCTTCCGCGACTTCAGCCAAGCCGACTAAAACATCGAGCACCGCCAATGCGCAGCTCATCCTTTTGAGAGGGGGATAAAAACCGGCAATCTCTTCGCGCACCCGCTGCAGCAAAGCAAGCTCCAGTTTTTCCATGGAGCTTTCGGCGTTCAGCACTTTGGCCTCGTACTCTTTGAGGTCCGGGGTAATGTAGCGCTCACCGTTCGCCAGAGTCTGTTTGCGCAGATAATTTTCGGGCACCGACTTGAGATGCGACGTGGTGATCTCAATGTAATAGCCGAAAACCCGATTATAGCGCACCTTGAGCGATTGAATGCCGGTGCGCCGCCGCTCGGACATTTCGAAGCGCGCGATCCAATCCCTGGCGTCGCTGCGGATAGCGCGGATCTCGTCGAGCTCGGCGTCGAAACCGGCGCGGATGAAGCCGCCCTCTTTCGTTGAAAATGGCGGGTCGTCGATGAGCGCCTTCTCGATCAAGCCGATGACCTCGGGAAGGTCGGCCAGATCATCGCGTCTGCGCTGCAAGATGTCCGCGATGACGGATTCTAATTGGGCGCGCAGCAGTCGCACCCCATGCAAAGTTTGTTTGATGGCAACCAGATCCTTCGGGATAGCCGTCCCAGCCACGGTCCGCCCCGCGAGCCGTTCGAGATCTTGGATCTGTGCTAGAGAATGTTTCAACTCCTGGCGCAAAGAAAAGTTCTCGACCAACTCCTGCACGCCGTCATGGCGCGCGCGAATGGCGGTTTCGTCGAGCAATGGATAAAGCAGCCACTGCTTCAACAGGCGCGCGCCAATCGGCGTCACCGTGCGATCGACAACCGTCAACAACGAGCCCTTGCGGTCGCCGGAGTAAGTGGCAATCAGCTCCAGATTGATCCGCGTGGTGTCGTCGAGGACCAGATAGTTCGACAGGGCGTAGGGTTCCAGCTCGCGGAGCAAATTCAAAGAATCGGCGCTATTTGCTTCCAGATAGGCCGCAATCGCCGATGCCGCCCGCAGCCCCTCCGGCAAATTTCCTGCGTGGCCCGACTGTTCCGCCTGGATGCGCCTTCGAGCCGCATCTGTAAACAAGTCGTCGGGGAGCATGGTGAAGTGGACCGAGGGATATTCCTTATAAATTCGCTCGCGCAATTTGCCATCACGCTGCGCCAACAGCAACTCGCTCGGCTGCACGCGCCCAAGCTCGTCGAGTAGAAACTGTTCTTCAGCCACCTGGGTAAAGCGAAATTCGCCGGTGGTGATATCGGTCAATGCGAGCCCAAAGCCGTGCTGGCCTGTGCAAACGGCGGCTAAAAAATTATTACCACGAGCATCCAGCGCTTCTACGGCGGTCACCGTGCCCGGGGTGATGACGCGCACGACTTCGCGCTTCACCACACCTTTGGCCATGGCCGGGTCTTCCACCTGCTCGCAGACCGCGACCTTATGTCCGGCCTCGAGCAATTTCTGAATGTAGGGCTCGGCCGAATGATACGGTACGCCGCAGAGCGGTACCGAGCTTTCTTCGCTCCGGCTACGCGAGGTAAGCGCGATATCGAGAATCTTGGACGCCGTGTGCGCGTCCTCGAAGAACATTTCGTAAAAATCGCCGAGACGAAAAAACAAAATCGCGTCGCGATATCTCTCCTTGATCTGGAGATACTGCTGCATCATCGGCGTGACTTTAACGGCTTCCATGCTCTCTTAAGCGGATCCCACTCTTTTGACTATCGACGCGCCGGGCTTTCTTAGTGCGTTTGCGGCCGGCGCCGAGTGTCGCGCGTTTTGCTTGACCGTCGAGTTCGCGCACCAGATTGCCGATCCCGAGCGAAACAACGAACTGCCGTTCCATGGCGTCAAGTATTTTTTGCCGATCGCTGGTGATGATAAACATCTTTTCGCCGTCGGTGAGATATTTCAACGATTCCGCCGGTCGTTGGGTTTGTGAAGATTGCTCCTTCAACGGCGCCAGGCAACGGCGAATTGTCTGCAAGGTAAAGCCGTGGCGCGCCAGATCCTTGACGACCCTGAGACAAATCAGGTCGTGAAAAGAATAAAGTCGCTTCGTGCCCCGGCCATCCGCCATCTGCGCCGATGGCCGAATGAAATCCTGCTCGTCCCAATATTGCAATTGCCGCAGGCTAACCCCGACGATGCGGCTGGCAGTTTTGCTATCGTACGTGTTCATGGACGTGGCCTCAAGACAAAATGAAAACAAGTGTGTTTTCAACGAAGTTAGCCCTCCTAGGGACGAATGTCAATAAATCTCGCTATTGACGGTTTTCATGCGATGTGGTGAAGATTTGCTGTGCTGATCTGGATCAGAAACTCGTGGACAAAGGCATTCCAACTTAACGTGTTTTTCAGCAATTTCCACGGCGGTTTCGCTGCCGATTAAGTGGAGATTTTCGAGGTCGGGTGAAGACTTGAGGCTGATTGATCAGTCGAACTATCTTGAAGACAATCGGAGGTGACTCATGGCAAACAACGGCACAGACGCTCTGCATCTCGCAACTCACTCGGGTTGGTACCGTTTTGAACGTCGCGGCGAAGAATATGCCCAAGCCGACCGCGCTCTAACTTTTTGGCAGATGAGCTGCATCCAGGTCGACCCGGACAATCCCAAGCGCGTTTATATCGGCACCGAGCATTCCGGCATGTTCGTTACCGACGACGGCGGCAAGGAATGGACCCGGGCCAATCCCAATGTGCCGTGCTTAACCATGTCAGCGATGCTCGCATTATCGGGCAAGCTCTTAGTCGGCACCATGCCGGCGGCACTGTATTGCAAGGCTGAAAGCGGTAGCTGGCAGGAACTCAAAGGCGTGCGTCAGGGATCGGTCGGCGGCTCCTTTCCGCCCAACCCGGATTTTCCCGCCCGTACGCGAGTCTTGACCAAGGAAAAGGGCAATGGCGGCCGTCTGTTTGCGGGCATCGAAGTCGCGGGAATTCTTGTCAGCGACGACGACGGCCAAAACTGGCAAGCTGCCAGCGACGGCTTGACCGATCCCGACATTCATCAAATTCTGCCGTCGAAACAGGTTCCGGGCCTGGTCGTGACCGCATGCGGCGAAGGCGTTTCGCGCAGCACCGATCGCGGCAACCACTGGCAGAAAGTGACGCCGTCCGGCGGACGCACCTACGGCAATGCGCTCGCAGAGGACGATAGCGGAACGATCTATCTCGGCATCACACAGGATCGTCCCCGGACCTGGACACGCGCTGGCCGGGCAAACACCGCGATCTTCAAATCTTCCGATGGCGCTAACTGGGACCTGCTCACCGAAAAGATGTCCGGAGGCGTGATGGATATCTGTCGCGCGGCCGACGGCGAAGGGATTTTGGTCGCGACTGCAGATGGCGAAGTGGTGGCGGTCAATCCGGCAGGCGAAACTCGCACCCTCGTCAGCGGATTGCCGTGCATCACGGCGATGGCGCTGGGGGCCTAATCCAGTATTGTTTGGGTTTGCTCGGGCCTACGCGACGGGCAGGCGCTGATATTTTCCTTTGAAGAAGAGCAGCGGACGCTCGCCGGTGGCGCCGGCGTTGACGATCTCGCCGACGACGATGGTGTGATCGCCGCCGTCATGACATTCGGTGATTTTGCATTCGACGTAACCGAGTGCGCCGTCGATGATCGCAGCGCCGTTGCTGCCGGTGTGCCAATTGAGATCGGCAAACTTATCGACTCCCTTGGTGGCGAAACGGCGCGAAATATCTTCTTGCTCCTCGCTCAAAAAATTTACCGTAAAACCGTTTTGCATCTCGAAACAAGCATAGCAAGTCGCGCCTTTATCGACGCTGATCACAACCAACGGTGGGTTTAGCGAGAGCGACATAAACGCATTGGCGGTAAGGCCATTGGGCGCCCCACCTTGGTCTTTGGTGGTAATCACCGTAACGCCGGTAGCGAAATGTCCCATGATACGGCGCAGTTCCTGCGGTTCCATTGCCATAATCTTTCTCGATTTCCAGGAAATTTTTACAACAGGTAACAGAGCGCGCCTTGCCCTGTCAATGCAGTGAACCCATTCGTCAGCTCGCTGGACGAGCCCGCGAGGAACGTGGTAAAAACTAGACCATCCAAGGAGGATCGCCATGGCTGTACAAGAACGCAAAGCGGAAAGTTCTTTGGATCGTTACATCGCTGAGGTTCGCGCCGTCTGGGGTGACGGCAAAAATCCGGAGTTGCCGTTCAAGGTTGCTGCGCTGATGGAGAAACTGTTTGCCTCGACGAGCCCGGAAGATCCGTGGATGGCGGAACTCATTCGCGATGGCAAGCCGTCGCGCGAGCTTTATCGCGACCCGGATCTCGGCTTCATCCAGATGGGCCACATTCACAAGCAAGGGCACGGCAATAAGCCGCACGATCACGGCCCTTGCTGGGTAGTTTACGGTTCCTTCAAAGGCGTCACGGAAATCACCAAGTACAGGCGCACCGACGACGGCTCTCAAGAAGGCGTCGCCAAGCTGGAAAAAGAACGGCTCGATCGGCTGACGCCCGGGGTTGTCGTTCCCTACCTGCGCGGCGATATCCATTCGACCCATGCCGTAGAAGGCCCCGGCGTAGTGTTTCGATTCCTGAGCTACGATCTCGAAAAGATCGACCGCTACCGCTATAACATGGAAAAAGAAACGGTTGTGAAAGTCTAGTCTAAAAGGATGAAGGCGGAACGATGAAGGATGAAATTGAACATCAATGCAGCGTTATTTTTTCATCCTTCCGCCTTCATCCTTCATCCTTTGTTTTGTTGAGGTCTCCCAATGGGCAGTGAGGATATCTTCTTCGAGCAAATCCGCTCTGCCGGATGTCTCTCCTACATCCTCGGCTGCGCCAAAGAGAAGGTCTGCGTCGTCATTGATCCCGAGGTCGACAAAGTCGACCACTATGTCGGCTTGGCCGATTATTTGAAGTCACAAATCCTCTACGCGATCGATACCCACACCCACGCCGATCATAGCTCCGCCTGCAAAGTGATGCGCGAACGATTCGGCATCAAAGTAGTCATGCACCGCGCCGCCGACGCGCCCTATGTGGACATTCACGTCGAGGACGGCGATGAGATCCGCTTCGGACAACAACTGCTCAAAGTCGTCTACACACCCGGCCACACCCAAGACGCGACATGCCTGCTGTTCAAGGATCGCATTTTCACCGGCGATACTCTGCTGATCGGCGGCTGCGGACGGACGGATCTGCCCGGCGGAAACGCCGAAGCGCAATATAAAAGTCTGTCGATACTGAAGGCGCTTCCGGACGACATCCGCGTCTATCCCGGCCACGACTACCGTGAAGCGGTCTCGTCTCTGGGCGATGAAAAACAAAAAAACGCTCGCCTGCTGATTCCAACCCAAGAGGAATTCGTCCATTACATGACCTCGCGCAACCCTCCCCTTCCCCGCAAAATTCAAGAGGCGCTGGAATGGAACCGCACGCCGATTCAAGGAACGCAGCGAGGGATGGGCGAAGGAATTTGAATAGTTGTCGGTGAGCGGTTATCGTCAGCCCTCTGCAAGAATTCCACGGATTTGTGTTCTTGCACATAAGACTCTAAGAACTACAGTTGGCGTTAAGGATTTCCTTTGTTTCTTCGCCACTGGGTATTTTATTGCTGCTTAGTCGTCATTGCTTTTCCCGCATGAATTCTCTAGGAACCTCGACCACCGCTAACATTCTTGCCACCGTTCAGCGTTACTGGGGCTATTCCGAGTTGCGCCCATTGCAAGAACAGGCCATTCAAGCAGGGTTACAGCACTGCGACTCGCTCGTGGTCATGCCCACCGGCGGCGGAAAATCACTTTGCTACCAGGTCCCCGCTGAACTGGCCCAACGAACAGACATTGTCGTCTCGCCGCTGATCTCGCTGATGAAAGACCAAGTCGACGGCTTGCGCGAGTGCGGCTACCCCGCGGGAGCGCTTTATAGCGGCATGCCTGCGCACGCGGTCCAGGAAACCGAAGAACAGTTTGCCGCGGGCCGCTACCGGCTGCTTTTCGTTGCGCCGGAGCGCTTGCTCATGCCGCGGTTCCTCCAGCTCGCCGAGCGCGTTGGCGTGCGCGCTTTCGCCATCGACGAGGCCCATTGCATCAGCCACTGGGGACACGACTTCCGTCCGGAATATCGCCGTCTCGCCGAGATCAAGAGTCGCTTCCCGCGCGCCAGCGTGCACGCTTATACGGCGACGGCCACCGAGCGGGTGCGCGCCGACATTGCCGCGCAACTGCGCCTAAAAAATCCCGCGATCCTCGTCGGCACCTTCGATCGTCCCAATCTCGTCTATCGCGTCGTTCAGCGCATCGACGCGCGCGCGCAGACTTTGGAAATCCTGCAACGCCATCGAAGCCAGGCCGCGATTGTTTATTGCATCAGCCGCAACGACACCGAATCCATGGCCGCGTTCCTACAAGCGAATAGAATTAACGCCGCATTCTATCATGCAGGCATGGAAGCCGACGAGCGCCGCCGCACCCAGGACGAATTCGCCTCGGAAGCGATCGACGTCGTTGCCGCCACGGTTGCCTTCGGCATGGGTATCGATCGCAGCGACGTGCGCTGCGTCATTCACGCCGCCATGCCGAAATCCATCGAGCATTACCAACAGGAAACCGGCCGCGCAGGCCGGGACGGCTTGGAAGCCGAGTGCGTCCTGCTCTACTCCGCCGCCGACGTGCTGCGCTGGGAATCGCTGATTGAAAAGAGCGCCGCTGACGCGGGTGGCGCCCCGGAGATTATCGCCGCCTCGCGCGCGCTGCTCGAACAAATGCGCCGCATTTGCTCCGGTGTCCACTGCCGCCACCGCAAATTGTCCGAATATTTCGGCCAAGAATACACCAAGCCGAATTGCGAGGCGTGTGACGTTTGTTTAAACGAAGTGGAAGGCCTGGCGGACGCCACCGTGACGGCGCAAAAAATACTTTCCTGCGTCGCCCGCGCCGGCGAACGCTTCGGCGGAGAGCATATCGTCGATATTCTCGTGGGAGCGAATACCGAGCGGATTCGGCGCTGGGGCCATGAACAGCTCAGCACTTACAGCTTGATGAAAGGCACCGACCGCAAGACGCTCACCAACATGCTCTACCAGCTCATCGACGACGGCTTGCTCGAACGCACCACCGACGAGCGTCCCGTCCTGCGCCTAAACGACGCATCTCGCGAAGTCCTGCGCGGCAACCGGACCGTGCAACTCTTGCAGCCAAAAACCAAAGTCAAGAAAACCCGCTACGATGAAAAATCGTGGGAGAGCGTCGACACCGGTCTGTTCGAAATTTTGCGAGCATTGCGCCGCCAACTCGCAGAAGAACGGCGTGTTCCGGCTTATGTCCTATTCAATGACGCCACATTGCGCGAAATGGCGCGAACGCGACCTGGGACAGCCAACGCCCTCCTCGGCATACGCGGCGTCGGTGAGAAAAAAATGGCCGATCTCGGCCAGCGCTTTCTTGACGAGATCGTGAACTATTGCAGGGAGAATCGATTGCCGCTGGATGAATGAATTCCTAAGCTGCGCCCACTTGCTGAATGATGGCGTGCCTTACGTAGAAAGTGACGCTGCGTGCAGAAAGGGCTCCTGCCCCTACCCCAAACTAAACATCAACAACTCATTCGTCCTTCCGCCACCGCCGCATTCCACCGCGCCACCAGCGTAGTAAATTGAATTGCCAACCACCACTCCGCCGAAGCCATGACGTCCCGCGGGCATCGGCGCGAAGGCGGACCAGCGGTTGGTTTTTAGATCGTAGGCTTCGAACTCCGGATAGGTTTTTTTGTTGCGGCATTCGCCGCCGGCGATGAAGATCTTGTCTTGATAAAGTACCCCGGCGATGCCGCTGCGCGCGGTCGGCAGCGGTGGGCCGGCTTGCCAGGTGTTGGTCGCCGGGTTGTAGATGTCAGTTGAAATCGGTGTTCTGTGATGCGACGGGTCCAGACGTCCGCCGATCGCATGAATTCGTCCACCACCGGCTACCACGGCCAAATGATCGCGCGCCTTGGGCAGCGGCGCCAGCTCGGTCCATTTGCCGCTGGTGGGATCGAAAACTTCGTGCGTCGTGACCGTCACTTTGTCGACGCCGCGCCCGCCGATCGCGTGGATTTTTCCGTTCAAGCACGGTGACGCCGACGGAGCCGCGCGGATTTTTTAACGGCGCGAGCGCGCGCCAGGCGTCGGTGGCCGGATCGTATTCGTAAACCAAATTGACCGCGTTGCCATGACCCGAGGCGGTAAAAGCGCCGACGACGTAGATTTTGCCATTCAACGATGTCGCGCGCGGCATGCGTCATTCCGCGCGGCAAGGGCGCGCGGTTGCGCCAGCTGTCCGTCGCAATGTCGTACTCCTGTTGAGCTTTTGATCGACCACGATCCGCCGTGCTGCCGCCGATCACGTAGATCTTACTGCTCGGCAGCGGCGACCGTCACTTCGCCGATCTGAATCGGCATTGGCGCTTTCATTGACCAGCTTCCGCGCGCGGACGATAGCTCCTCGACTGGTTGGCGTCGCGCATCGGTCGAACAAGCTGACCAAGACGATTGAGAGAGGAGATATGCATTGAGATCGACGCATTCAGATAAGTTTTCATGACGGTCGCCTCCGCAAAGTCAGTTGCGGCCCAGATTGTAGACAGCAGACAAGCGCGCAGCTGGAGAAGGATTTCTCCCGTCGGTCGAAGATGACATTGGGCTTTTACTTTGCGACCGCTAGAGTGCCGATTGCGCGAGACATTCGGATCGTGCGTAGGGCTTGCGCCCACAATCGGACCATTTGTGTTGTTTGCGACTAGATTCCGAATCCGATATTTGCTCCCTTAGCCTTCATCCTTCATCCTTTTTGTTCAGATAGTACGCCTCCGGCGCGGCTTGTACGATCGCGGCAACCACAGCGGCCGGCGCAAGTTATCCGGCCCCGGCGCCGGGCGGGTTTTGCGCAGCCATTTCTTGTAGACCTCATGCGCCTTGTTGGTATCGACGAAGACGTCGCCGTATTTGTCATCCGGTCCCGGTTTGGTGAGGCGCACTTTTTGGTGCCAGCAGTGCTGGCCGCTGATGTAGTCGGGTTGCACGGGAAAAGTCAGGTTCTGATGCACGCCGCCGTCTTCCCAGAAAATTCGTGAAGAGTCGGGATCGTCGCTTTTGAACGGCTTGATGCCGTGAATCGTGCGCATGCTCCATTGGCCCTCGCCGATCTTTTGCAGATCGACCAGCGCGGTGGACCAGCGCTCTCCTCCCTGATCTTCCGCCAGACGCCAGCGACCCAGATGGTGCGAGCAGGCGACGACGCCGGGCTTGATGCCCTCGGTCACCCAAACTTTGTCGATGAAGTAGCCGATCTCGGTGTGAACTTTCAAAAGATCGCCGGTTTTTACGTCGAAGTTCTGCGCGTCTTTGGAATTGAGCCAGAGCGGATTGCGGTTGGAGATTTCGTACAGCCATTTGGCGTTGCCCGAGCGCGTGTGAATCAAAGTCGGCAAACGAAACGTCGGCAGCAACAGCATCTCGCCGGCGTTGAGATCGATATTGTCCGCGATGGACGTGGCTCTTGATGTAGCCGGGAATCGCGTGCTCCGGCCATCGCCAATCCTTCAACGTCTTCGAGAAGAATTCGAGCTTGCGCGACGGCGTGGGAAAACCGACGCAGGCTTTGCCGTCGATCTCGACGCCGAGGGCGACGCCGTTTTTCGAGACGATGTTGCGTCGTCTCATCAGTGATCGATTCGGCTAGATCGCTGGACTTGAGGCTGGTCTCGTGGACTTTATAAACGTTGTCTTCGATCAAAAACGCGCCGTACTTGCGCATGTATTCCAGCGGCTTCAAGCCCTGCTTGGCAGCCGCCTCCGGCAATCCCGGCACGCTGTTCTCGAAGATCCAACGGTAGTAATCGTCGACGGTCATCTTTCTTGCCGGGCTCGTAGGGCGACTCGAAATGTTTGCGAATCCCCAGCGAGCCGTCGGGATCGACGCGCCAGGACAGCTCGATCCAGAACTCGTCTTCTTCCCAAACCTGGCCGATGCCCGCGGCTTCGTGGGCTTCGTAGGTCGTGGTGAATTTCTTTCCCTGCTTTTCCAGCGCGACGCGCAGAATCGGCTGGCGAAAGCCGATCCAGCGCGCCGCCTGGGTTTCCTGGCTCATGAGATCGTGGCGCTCGGAGCCATGACCCATCGGCAACACGTAGTCGGCGAACCAAGCGGTCTCGCTCCACGTCGGCGTCAAACAAGCGTGGCGCTCGACTTTGCTTTCGTCGGAAAGCATTTCGATCCAGCTCATGCCGTCGGGATTGGTCCATACCGGATTGTAGACGCGGGTAAAATACATCGCCAATTTGCCGCGGCCTTCTTTGAGAAAGTGCGGCAGCAAGAAGCTCATTTCGAAAAACGCCAGGGGATATTCCGGCGGGATCAGCAGCTCGTTCCAAACTTTCGCCGGCGGCGGCATCAGCGGCGGCGCCGGGATAAATTTATTCGCCGCGTTGGGCGCGGTGCCGCCGGGCGTGCCGACGGCGCCGACCAGCACGACGAGAAATTGCAGCGCGCGCGCCACCTGCCAGCCGCCCAGGTTTCCCGCCGCGGTGTTGCGCCAGACATGAGAAGAAAACGCCGAGCCGGCCTTGGCGATTTCGTGCGCGACTTCGACGATCACTTTCGGCTCGATGCCGGCTTCTTTGGCGGCGAACTCGGGTGTGTACTGCGCGTAGGTCTCCTTCAGGATCGCGATGAAACTTTGAAACGTCTGCGCTCGCTCGGGAAATTCTTCGCGCAGATACTCTTCCCAATTGACCCACTGGCGGACGAACTCGCGATCGAAAAGATCCTCCTGCAAGATCACGTTGCACATGGCGAGCAGGATCGCCGCTTCGCTGCCGGGCCAGGAAGAAATCCAATAGTCCGCCTTCGACGCGGTGTTGGAAAGCCGCGTGTCGATCACGCAGATTTTCGCGCCGCGCTCTTTGCCTTCGATAATCCGCTGCGCGTGGGGATTGAAATAGTGCCCGGTTTCCAAGTGCGAGCTCAACAGCAGCATGAAGCGCGCGTTGGCGTGGTCCGGCGACGGCCGGTCGATACCCGACCAAAAAGCGTAGCCTGCGCGCGCGCCGGCGGAGCATACATTGGTGTGGCTGTTGTGGCCGTCGATGCCCCAGGCATGAAAAATCCTTTGATGATAAAGCAACTCATGGCCGGGCCGGCCGACGTGATACATGATCTCGTTGCGGCGGTCTTCCTGGAGCGCTTTGCGTACCCGCCCGGCGATGTCGTCGAGCACTTCGTCCCAACTGACTCGCTCCCATTTGCCTTCGCCGCGTTTGCCGACGCGTTTGAGCGGATAACGAATGCGCTCGGGATCGGTGACTTGATTTAACGTCGCCGGCCCCTTGGCGCAGTTGCGGCCGCGGCTGCCGGGATGTTCCGGATTCCCTTCGAAGCGGCGAATGCGATTGGTATCCTTCTCGACGACGGCGACCAAGCCGCAGGCGGCTTCGCAGTTGAAGCAAATCGTCGGAATGATCCGGCAATGCTTCTCGACTTTGCGCGGCCACGTTGCGGTGTCGTATTCGACCCAGTCGTCCCATTTTTCGACCGCCGGATAACTTGCCAAACCGCCTTGAGCCGGTTCCAAACGCAACGCATCGGGGTTGAGGGGTTGTCTGCTGTCAGCCATTTTTTCAAATCCTTCTTAACTCAACGGCAAAGCCTGGCCGGCCTTGATCCAAAGATGCTCGTACATCCACAGGCCGAACAGCGCCAAGAATGCCGCCGCAACAATCGGCAGTATCGAACCGAAGGACCAAAGAATCAGCGCCATGGGAACGATGACGCCGAGACCGATCGCCAAAAGCCAAAACGAATTGCGCAGCGGCCCGGTAAGCAGGAGATCGGCCGCACGCACCGCGTCTTCGGCGCCGTGTTTCATGAACAGATCGCCGCAGATCATCGCCAAACTCGCCAGCAACGAAATACTCAGCACGCGCACCAGCCAGGCGAAGAGTTGCGGGCTGATAAACTGATACGGCGTGACGAATTCCAATGTGCCGATCAAGATCAACACAGCCGCCCCGGCGGCGATGGCTTGCACGATGAGATGCCAAAACAGCAACGGGCTTTGCCAAAAATCACGCCCGCGCGCCTGCGCGAAAAGAAAGGCGGAATAGCCGGCCGAGGCGATGGCAAAAAGCGCGGTTAACCAAATCAACCAGACGCGACACGAATCCCTGACGGTAGATCTGCGCCAACCACAACGCCAATAACAATCCAAAAATCATCAGCACATAGCCGCCTAGCACCAACCAGGAATTGAGATTGGGTTTGGTCATCAAAAAGAAACAGCGGCCGGGTTTTTTGAGATCAAAGACCAGCAGGAGCATGGTCGCGACAAGAAACAGCAAAGACAATGCCGGACTGATTAAGCTGAGCACGATGCTGTCCTGATCGAACCCCATGTTGAGAAACAAGGCCGACAACAACAGCACGCCGGCGGAGATCGACTTGGTCCAAAGATAAGAGGCGATCTTCTTGCCCCAAGGAACCAGGTGCGGCACGTCGTAAACTTCCCGCGACCCGCCAGGGATCGAGCGCTCGCGATCTGCCATTTTTCAACGCGTAGAGATCCTCGCCGGGATCCTTTTCCGCCCAAAAGTAGCTGGACTGCGGCTCCATCATGCGTGGGATTCAAGAGATCGCCTTCGACGCCGACATAAAAGAGTTTGGGCTTGGTGCCCTTTTCCGGTTTGCGCACCGCTGACTTTTTCCAAGGCGACACGCTTGCTGACGGCGCTGTTGGGATCGTCCAGATCGCCGGAGAGAATCGCCTGGGTCGGGCAGACGACTTCGCACGCCGGCTTGTAGCCCATTTCGACGCGCGATGCGTCGAAGTTGCACTTGGCCGCGGTGTTGCGGTCGGGATCGATGTAGAGCGCGTCGTAGGGACATGCCTGCATGCACGACTTGCAGCCGATGCAACGCTCGTGATCGAAGTCGACGATGCCGTCGGACCGGCGAAACAACGCCACGGTCGGGCAGATTTCGATGCACGGCGCATCATCGCAGTGATTGCAACGCAGCACGGCGAAATGCCGGCGCGTGTCGGGATAGTCGCCTTTCTCGATGTATTTGACCCAGGTGCGGTTCACGCCGAGCGGCGATATTGTGCTCTTCCTTGCAGGCGACCGTGCAGGCGTGACAGCCGATGCAGCGGTTCTGATCGATGACAAAGCCGTAACGCATTTCAGACCTTTCTACTCAGGAAACTCAACTATTGCTTTCGAAAGTCTTATCCAGATAGCAGGAAAAATTGAGTGGGGTCAATTGAATTGGGAAAAATAAACCGCTGCAACGAGCGAATAGAGCTTGCGCTTCAGTCAGGCGATCAAACCAATGTGGATCTCAATTGTCGATATCCACCATCGCATCTTTTTCCTTCGTTCCGCCCGGATGCGGGGATCAGCCATAAAGATGTGGGGTGCGTTCTTGCGAAGCAAATCTGGATCACCCCTCACTCTAACTCTCCCCGTCAAGGGGGAGAGAATCGGATTTGATACGACACCACCCGTACTGGGAGTTATTTGAAGCAGCGAGTGATCAAGTTCGAAGGTCAATTCTTTCGCGTCGGAAAAGCCGGCGGGATAATTTGCTCGACGGTTCGGCTGTCCCAGTCGCGCGCGGCCCAGTTATCCCAGGCACGCTTCGCGCCGGCTTCGGCCGAGGCGAAGAGTTCGTCGTCGTTGATGCGCGTCGATCGGCCGTTCTCGACCACGACTTCACCGTCGACGATCACCGTTTCGACATCGGCGCCGCTGCCGTACTCGACCAGCGCGTTGATCGGATCGCGCGCCGGGCCGTAACGGGTGCTGCGCAGATTGATGATGACCACGTCGGCTTTGGCGCCGGGCGCCAGACGGCCCAAGTCTGACCGTCCGAGAGCGGTCGCGCCGCCGATGGTCGCGGCGTTGAAAACGTCCGCTGGCGCGTGCGCCCGAGGCATTGCGATCCACCAGACGGGAAATCAGCGAGGCGTAACGCATCTCCGCGACGATATCGAGAGGATAGGTGTCGGTGCCCAAGCCGATGCGCACGCCGGCAGCGAGATACTGATCGAAAGATTCCATGGCGAAGGCCATCTTGGCGCACTTGTACGGGCAATGACCGATGGTCGCGCCGGTCTCGGCGAGAATCTTCAACTCATCGCCGCGCGGATAGTCGACCCGCGAGTGGCCGCCGGTGATCGCCATGTGGCCAAGCGTCGTGCGCGGTCCGAGGATACCGGTATCGGCGAGATATTCCGCCACGGGCTTTCGATACTTGTTCAGAATCTCCAGGAACTCGCGGAAGTTGCCGCCGGCGTGAATATGGATCGGCACGTCCAACTCTTTAGCCGCCGCGACGCTCTCTTTGAGCAGCGAAGGCTCGCAGGTCTCTGCTTGCGCGGGATTGAGAATTCCTTGCAAGCGGCCGTTGTGCGCGCCGTGAAATTGCTTGATGAAATCCACCGCGGCTTTGAGGCCGGGACGCCCTTTGTCGGCGCGCTCCTCGTAATAATGCCGGCCCTGCGCGTCGGTAAAAATATCATGGCTGCGAAACGGCGGGCTGAAAAACACTCGCCCGCCGGTTTGGCCGACGATAGCCACGTAATCGTCCAAGGCACCGGGTCCGCCGCCGGGATCCAAAACCGTCGTCGCGCCGTTGCGCAGAGCGCTGTAGAGCGCATATTTTCGCCCCATGGCCACCGCAGGCGGCGCGGGCGGTTCGATTTTTTCTTTGAGCGGCGCGCCGAAGACGAACCAATTGGCCGCCAGATAATCTTTCTTGGTTACGTCTGTCAGCAAGTAGTCGCCGATGTTGAGCTGCGAGTGAACGTGTAGATTGACAAATCCGGGAGAAACGATTTTTCCTGTGGCGTCGATGACTCGGTCAACCGGCTCCGACTTGTCCGTGCCGACGGCTTTGATACTGTCACCTTCGATCACCACCGATCCGTTGGGGATGATTTCATGGCCGGCGCCGGCCCAACCCACTACGACGCCGCCGTCGATGCGAATCTTCATGTCAACTTCCTTTACGATTTTGAAACAGCCGGGATTATGCGGCCAAGGTCGGGGTGTTGTCCGCTTTGCCGTGGAGCGCATACCAGTAAATATCGTTCATGTAACGCCAGCGCCGCACCGTCGCCTCTTCCACTTGTTTGATCGCGAGCGCCTGCAGCTCCGGCGTATGGCAGTACTTCTCGACAATGGCGAAGCCCTTCGAGCCATGCACCTCGTCGGCGTGAATATGCTCTTCGAAGAAGCGTATTTCGCGCGCCCGCGGCTTAAAGCCATAATGCTGGTGCAAGCCGGGAACGATTTTTTTGCAGATATCGAGGAACTGGGATTCCAGACCGATAAACATGCCCGCCAAGGCGATTGGCCAGGATTTTTGGTACATCATCCGCCAACCCCAGTTTTGCAGTCCTTCGGTGGCCGCAAGCACGATCGAACTCTCCACGCTGTCGCGGTTGACGCCACAGGCCGCGACAAAATCCTTGAGCATGTCGAGATGACGGTCGTCGGGGTTTTCCTCGTCACCGAGATTCTCGAACAGATAATTCTTCACGTCGCGTTCGCGAATCTGCGAGCCTTGATAGGCCAACCAGTTCAGAAACTCGCCGACGAAATGATAATGCTGGGTACAGTAAAAAGCCATCTGCTCCTTGGTCAATTTGCCCTGGGCCCACAGCTCGAAGAACGGATGATTCTTACTATGGTTCTTATCGCGCATAGCGACCAACTGATCATGAAAATTTCCACTCATAGACAACCCTTTCGTGACACTGTGCTGGTATTCGAATTGCCGCACGACGACTCGCTGAGATTATCTAATGCAACTCATTGGCGAGGGTCAATATGGTCTGCCAGATTTATTTCTTCTCGTCGAACTCTATTCCCGGTCCCTGCCAGAACTTCTGCGGGCTCAAAACAACAACGTCGGCCGAGCGACATGCGCCGCGGCCGACGTTGGATTCCGGATCAGCAAAAATAAGTTGCTAGTTTGGGCCTAACCCTCGCCCCGTTCGACGATCTGTTCGACGGGTTTGAGGCGAATATCGAGCAGCGCCGCTTGGCCGCCAGCGACTGCACGCAGACCGCGCTCGATGGCCTTGCGCACTTCGCCGGGCTCCTCGACTTTCTCGCCGTACCCGTCAAACGCCTTCATGAGCAGCGCGTACTCGGGGCACGGCACGATGTGCAATCCGGAAAAATTCTTGGACTGGACCGCCCAGCCCTCGGGATAATATCTGGGAATACCTGATTTTTGCGATAGATAGCCCTGATTGTTAAACATAATCGTCAAGAACGGCAGGTTGTGTTCCTGGGCCGCGCCATAGACCGCGGGCGCAGGATCATAGTTGAAAGAACCATCGCCGATCATGCAAATCACCGGTCGCTTGGGGTTTGCGGCTTTGACGCCGAGCGCGGTCGATAGACCGGTGCCAAGACCGCCGATGCAGCCGTTGAAGTACGACCCGGGCTTCACATTATCCAGATACCGGTGCAGCGCCAAGCGGTGCGTGATGGTCTCTTCCACCACCATCGCGTCCGCCGGCATGACCTGGCTGATCTCGTGCGCGACCCAGCGCGTGTCCATCGGCTTCTCGTTGGCCAGCGCCACCGCTTCGTCGCGCCAAGCTTTCCTCTGCGCGTTATTTTTCTTGCCGAGCTCTTCGGCGCGCTGTTTGCGCGATGAGTCGCCAGCGGAAACCTTCTTCTTAAGCGCAACCAAGAGTTGCTCCAGGGAGCTTTCAACCTCGCCGCTCAAACAGAGATCGGCCTGATAACCGTAGTACGGCATATCGTGACGCAGCGGATTTTCATCGAGGATCGCCACCGTCGCCCCTGACCCCGGCGTGACCGACGCCGGATGCCACGGCGCGATAACCGCCAACAACAAGATCACGTCGGCGCCGCCTAAAGCTTTTTTCGGGTCATAACCGCTATGGAGCGGATGCGTGCGCGGGAAATTCAGCGACCCCGTGCTGCGGGTCTCGCATACGGCGCAACCCAGAAGTTCGGCGATCTCGACCAAACAGTGCACCGATTTTTCCGAGCGCCCGGAGTCTTCGGCGACGATCACGGGATTCTTTGCACCCGTCAATAATTTCGCCAATTCCTCGATGCCCTTCGGATCGGCGGTCGCGCCCGGCGCGAAACCTAGCTCACCCGGAACATCTCGAATCATCTTGTTGAACAGATATTCCATCGGCAGAGAAACAAAGGTCGGTCCTTTCGGCGTGGCCATGGCGAGCTGGCAGGCGCGTTGAATCGTCGCGGGTAAAATCGCTTTATTGTTGACGCCGAAGCTCCATTTGACCGTCTGCTCGACCAGTTGCGCCGGACCTCCCATATTCGACAGGTGGCCCAGCCACTGCCCTCCTGGATCGGGTCCTTCATCTTCACCGAAACCGACGGACTCGCCGGTCAATACCACCATGGGCACTTGCTCGCGCACCGCCGCGCGCATGCCCATGGTCGCGTGCAGCGAGCCCACTGTCGTGTGAATCATCACCGCCGGCAATTTGCCGGTCGATTTGGCATAGCCGCTCGCCATGCCGATCGCGACCTCTTCATGTCGAGTGCTCAAGTACTGCGGCATCCCTTCGACGCCGGGCTCCGCAAGAGCTTCCCATACCGGCGACCATTCGGAACCGGGCGAGGCGAAGATTTTTTCCACGCCCATTTTAGCGAGCACGCGCAGCATGCTTTGTGCTCCGGTTAATCCTTTAGTTTGAATCATGAGTTAAACTCCTCTTTCTCTGTTCCTAGAATTTTCGTCGCCAATATCAGGTCGCGTCCGTGATTGTCATTCTGAGGAGCTAAAGGCGACGAAGAATCCAAATTCGAAAACCACTACCCTTCGCTGCTCGAGACAGTGTCGCAATGTCATCCTGAGGCGATAGCCGAAGGATCTCGTCTGCGCAAGTGACTGAAACTGAGAGATGCTTCGCTGCGCTCAGCATGACAACCAATGAAATTTTCAACTTCCGACACAGTCTGGCTCTCGGATGACACTGGGATCAAGCGCAAAACGAGAAGCCCGGGGCCGCTCGTTTGTCGCTACGACAAATTATAAAACCGCTTCGCGTTATTGAGCAGAATATCCTTCTTGGCGTCGAGCGACAGATCTTCGCGCGCCCATAGAATGGTTCCCGATTCCGGCCAGCTCATGTCCCAGTGAGGGTAATCCGACGCATACATCAGCGTCTTCGACCCGATCTGATTGACGACATAGCTGATCATCTTCTCTTCGGGCTCACAGCCGTAGTAGCTGTTTTCGCTGTAGAGATATTCACTGGGTTTCTTCTTGCAAAGCGGCGCTTCCACCTTGCCGCGCTTCTCCCATTCCTCATCCATGCGCTCGGCCCAATAGGGCAACCAACCGCAACCGACTTCGAGATAACCAACTTTTAATTTGGGAAACATTTCCGGAATGCCGCCGAACACCATCGCGGTGAGCTGGCGTAACACGGGAAATGGATGACCGGTCGTGTGCAGGCAAATGAACTGATCGAACACTTCACTGCCCGGCTCGTCGCCACCGAAGGCATGGATCGTCACCGGCGTATTCAGTCGCTGCGCCTCTTCGTACAGCGGATAGAACTCCGGGCTCCCCAGGTTCTTTCGGTGCGCTTGCGCAGCCAGCATGCCGCCGCAAAGCCCGAGCTTGGTGACCGCCCGATTGAGCTCCTTGGCGCACTCCGCCGGATTGTTGATCGGCAAATTTGCCACGGCCTTCAAGCGCGGCGAAGCCTTGCAATAATCCGAGATGAAGTCGTTATAGGCCCGGCAAAGCGCCGTCTGATATTGCGCGTCGCGCACCCGGCCGATACCCAAACCGCTGGTCGGAAACATCACGGCGGTATCGATCTCCTGGGTATCCATCGCCTCTAGTCGCTCCTCGACTTTCGCCGCGGCACGGCCGAGCGTACCGCCGAGATTGCGGTCGTAGTGCTCACTCGGGATCAACGCCGCCTTCTGATTGCGATAGGGCTCGGGCAGATAGGGTTTAATCTCACTATCGAAATCCCGCGCATGCGCGTCCGAATCCAAAACTTTTATCGCTTCACGTAACTGCATCGTTACCTCCTCAAGAATTAAATACGCCGGCCGCCGAGCCTCACGCCGCTTTCGGCACCGACGCCGGCGCATTCAGCTTATACAGCTTGCGCACGTTGGTATTCAACAATTTATCGCGGTCCGCCGCCGGCAGATCGGCCATGTCGCGCGCAATCACATCGCGGGAATGGGGCCAGGTCGAATTCTGATGCGGGTAGTCATTGGACCACATGCAGTTGTCGACGCCCCACCAGGAAAACAGCTTGCCGCCGACCACATCGTTGAAGAAAGTGGCGTAAATCTGATCCTTAAAATATTCGCTCGGCAGCCTGCTCATCGGCACCTTCTCGGCATGGCGGTGCCGTTTGAAGGCTTTGTCGCACTGGCCCAACCAAAAGGGAATCCAGCCGACTTCATTCTCGACCGAGACAATTTTCAGTTTGGGATAACGTTCGAGCACCCCGGTAAAGATAATGTCAAACAATGCGTCCTCGATCTCACGTGTCTGTTGCACGCCGATCCGATAACGATGAATACCGTGACTCGTTTGGCGATGCATACTGGCGCCGAAGCCGGTCAGAATATGGAGATGCACCGGCAAGTCGAGATCCTGGGACGCGGCCCAGAAACGTTCGTAGTGATCCGAAGTGAACGGCAAATTGTCATGCGGCACCTGCCAGATCATGGTGCCGACAATTCCCTCTTTCTTGCAGCGTTCCATTTCCGCGATGGCATGATCGATATCGAACATGGAAATCAGCGCGATACCGTAGAGCCGGTCCGGCACTTTCTGGCAGTAGTTGATCACCCAGTCGTTATAAGTCCGAAACAACGCTTCCTGCAGCTTGGCATCTTCGATGCAGTATAAACCGAGCCCCAAGCTTGGATAGAGCACTTCGGCGGCCACCCCATCCGTCACCATATCTTTCATTCGTTCGATGGGGTCCCAGCCGCCGGGGCGCGCCACGGAAAAGCCCGCCCGGCGAAAGCTCTCTAACTGCTCCGGCCGCTGACCGGCCATGAATAGACCGCCGACCGCTTGGATCGGCACTTCCGGCGAGCCGAACATCCAGGCGTCGCGCTTTTCGTCGAAGAACGCTTTTGGCGCGCGCTCTTTGAACGACGACGGCATGCCTTTTTCCCAGAGATCCGGCACTTCGATGACATGAGAGTCCGACGAGATAATTGTTTCTTCCATAACTCCTCCTTGAAACTATCTTTTAGCCCATAGTTGATCAAAAAAACCACTCCTGTCCATTTCCTCCAGAAACCGATTGTCGATTAACTCTTGCGGCTTTACTTTCTTCGCCCGCAGCGTCGGTCTGCGCCACCTCGTCGAGGATCGCTTGCACCGCTTCGGGTTTGACGACCAAGCGCGGCTCCAACGCTTTGATCTCTGCGGCGCAGCATGATCGCTACTTTTTACCCCACAACTGGTCCATGAAGCCGCTCTTCTCCATCTCGACCAAATACCGTGTATCGACCATCTCTTGCGGCTTGATATTCTTGGCTCGCGCATCCGTGGGCGCCAGCTCATCAAGAATCGCCTGCAGCGATTCCAGCTTAAGCACCAAACGAGGCTCCAAGGCTTTGATCTCGGCATTATAAGCGGAATCAAGGATGCTGCGATCGGTGATACGGAGATATTTGCCGAGAACTTTGTAAAAAAACTCTCGATCCGTGTGCACCAGCTTCGAGGCCTCGGCCATGGCGCGCATAAAATTGCCGATCATTTGCGGGCGCTTCGCGATGACCGAGCGCTTGGTGACGAAGGCCGTCGCCGAGTACGGGATCTTTAGATCAGGACCGTAGACCACGTAGTGATAGCCGCGGGCGATCGCTTGCGAGTCGGTCGGCGGAGTTAGGTTGGCAACTTCCAAGGACCCGCTCATGAGCGCGGCGAGGGTTTCCGGATCGCCGCCGGTTTGGAGAAAGCTGTAATCGCGGTTGGGCTCCATGTTGTAACGGCGCAGCGCCTGGATTGTAAAATAATGCGAGTTCCCGCCGATGCGGCTCACGCCGATCCGTTTGCCCTTCAAGTCCTCCGGTCTCTTGATATTGCCACCAGCGACCAGGGTCTGGGTCATGACGTTTTTGACGCCGCCGGTGAAAACCACGTCCGTCGACCCTTTTACGTAAGCGGCGACGTTACCGATGCCGCCGGTTATGGTCATTTCGGTGTCGCCGCCCAGCAGCGCGGCCGTGACGATGCTCGACGAGGAAATAAAGACCAAATTGAAGTCGATGTTGTATTTCTTGAAGAGACCCGCTTCTTGCGCGACCCAGGGAAAGGACTGGGACATGACGCGGGAGGAATGCACGCCGACGAGTTTATCCGGCGCTGCCGCAGCATGAGTTCCGGCTGTCCACAAAGGCGACAACAAATACAGTAAAGCGACCAAGACCAACCGCTTCGTCTTCCTCATATGCGCCTTTCCTTAATGCCAAATTGGGTTAACTGCTGGCCGTAGAGTTCTTTAATGAATCCTGTTTCTTCTAACTCTTTAATGAAGCGGTTGTCAAAGAACTCTTTGGGGTCGGCGCTGGCCGCTTTGGGGTGGTCGGCGACCGCCAGGATCGAAACGATCTGCTCTTCGGTCATATACGGTACTTTGGGATAGATCCCTCGATAGGCTTGGTAGGCCTCCTCGATGATCGGCCCATCGTTCGTCGCCAGATATTTCGCCAGCGCGCGCTTGCTCACGTCCGCATCCTCGTTGACCACTTTGATCGCCGCGACATAGGCTCTGAGAAAAGCTTTGATCCGCTCCGGCTGTTGGCGCAGTAACGACCGGCGCGACACCATGCCCAGCTGCACGTAGGGAATTTTCAGCGTCGCTAAGTTCACCAACTCCTTGTAGCCCAGTCGGCGCGCCATGAGTGTCGTCGGCGCTGAAATCGTCGTGGCCGCGACGATGCCGCGGTCTAGAGCAGCCAATCCCTCGCGCACGCCACCGAGATATAAAAATTTGACATCCTGACCGGAACGAAGATTATACAAACGTAACAATGCCGTCATGCCATGATCAGTGGAAGCGCCCTTGGTCATTAGACCGACCACTTTGCCTTTGAGCGACGGTACATCCTTCACATCGGCACGCGCATAGAGAGAAAAACCATAGGTCGGCACGCCGGACGCGATGTAAACCAGCTCGGCGCCGCTCAACACGGCATTGATCACCGCGCCACCGGTGGCGGCCATGTCGATATCCGAAGACACCAGCGTCTGCGTTAGCCGGGCGCCGCCGGAGATGTAAATATTTTGCAGATCGACACCATATTTCTGATCGAGCCTCGCTTCGGTAATCACCCACAGCGGCAACATGGCGCCGCTCGGCTGCGGATAGCCCATGCGGATCACCGCTGGCGCGACCGCTGACAGAATTATCTGAGGAAAAAACGAGCCGATGCTGACCGAACCGAAAACAAAAATCCACGACACCGACCTCGCTGAGCGTCTGGACTGACTAGCGCCGGCCATAGAGCTCCTGAACGAAACCGCTGTCTTCGATCTCTTTCAAAAATCGGCTATCGAAGAAATCCCGCGGATTGGCGCCGGCGGCCTTGGGATTATCCGACACCGCGATAACCGACTTGATGTAATCCTCGGTGACGTACGGCACGCGGGGAAAAATACCGCGGAATGTTTGATAGGCTTCCTCGAGAATCGCGCTGTCGCTGGTCACCAAATAGCGCGACAACGCTCGCTTGCTGGTTTCGGCGTCCTCGTTGGCGATCTTGATCGCGGCTATATAGGCGCGCAGATAAGCCTTCACCACGTCGGGCTGCTGGCGGGCGAAGACCCGCCGGGTCGCTACGCCGCTGTGCATGTAGGGCAAGTTAAGGGAGGCGATATTGATAAGCTCTTTCTGACCCAGGCGGCGCGCCGCCAAAGTGGTCGGCGACGATAACACTCCCGCGGAAACGATGCCGCGGTCGATCGCCGCAAGCACTTCGCGCACGCCGCCGAGATAGACAAACTTCACGTCTTTGCCCGGCTGCAGATTGTGGCGCTGCATTAGCGCGAGAACGGCGTGCTCGGAAGAAGCGCCCTTGCTCATGATGCCGATGACTTTGCCCCGCAGGCTGGCAATGTCTTTAACATCCGGGCGGGTGTACAGGGAAAACCCGTACGTCGGCACTCCCACCGCGATCGCCACCAGGTCGCCACCGGCCAGGACCGTATTGACTACCGCCCCGCCAATGCTCGCAAGATCGACGTCTCCGGCGATCATGGACTGATTCATCCGCGCCGCGCCGGAAATAAATATATTCTGCACCGACACGCCGTATTTCTGATCAAGCTTGGCGTCACTAACCAGCCAGAGCGGCAGCATCGCCCCGCTCGGCTGCGGATAACCGACCCGCACCGTAGCACTCGCGGCAATTGAAACGCCGCTCGCGACGGCGCCGAATAACACGAACACGATCACGTTCACGAACAGTGACGAGATCCACTTTCGCCGGCAGTTTAGAATCATTGGAGGCTTGTAATCATAAGTGTCGGGCTTACGACTGAAAACGCTCTTTCCAACGCGGAATCGCCAGTGGATTGACGATGGTATCGGGGATCTTGCCATCGAGAATCGCCAGGATGCTCTGCGCCGCCATTTTTTGTCCCGCCTCCGCCGAACCGGGATTGGCCCCGATATTATGGGGCGTGATGATCAAGCGCAGCGGATCGACCTGGCGGAGCGGATCGTCCATCGGCAACGGTTCATGGGCAAAGACATCGAGCGCGGCGCCCGCGATCAATTTTTCGTTCAGCGCTTGGATTAGATCGGGCTCCTTGATCGCCGGGCCGCGCGAAGTGTTGACGATAAACGCCGTCGGTTTCATGAGCTTCAGTTCTCTCAGGCCGATCATGCCGCGCGTTTCTCTCGTCAAGACCACGTGCAACGTCACCAGATCGGATTCCTTGAGCAGTTCGTCCAGCGAAACCATCTTTATGCCCAAGTCGCCGACGCTCTCTTGGCTGACGTAGGGATCGTAGCCGAGCACTTTCATGCCCCACGCGCCTAGCCGCTTGGCAACGTTTTGGCCGATGCGGCCGACGCCGATGATGCCGATGGTCTTGCCGAGCATCAGCGTGCCGCGGTTCTCCAGCTCCTTCCAACCCCCGTTGCGCATGAACGCTTCATTGAACTTAAGCCGCTTGAATAGCGCCACGATCAGACCCATAGTGGCCTCGGCCACGCCCATGTAGTTTTCCACGGTCGGACTGTTGCAGCACAGAATACCCAAGTCGGTCGCCGCATCGACGTCCACGGTCTCGATGCCGATGCTCGACTTCACCACGGCCTGAAGATCCGGACACGAGTCGAGAATATCCGCGCCGATCATGTCTCGTCCGGAGGGATAGACGATCGGACAATCGCCGATCAAGTTAACCAACTCTTTGCGCTCGTAACGATAGGTGCGGAAGTCGTCTTGAGGTTTTCCCAACACGAGCTCGCAGCCGGCCTGGCGCAGAGTGTCTTCGACGATCCTTACGCGCATTGGGCCGGTAAAACAGACCTTGCGTTTGGCTGCCATCAAATTACCTCACTGAAGGTTATAAAGACGCTTGGCGCTTTCGGCGAAAAGCCACTTCTTGGCTTCGTCATTTAAATCTTCGCGCCGTTCGAGATGGTGGATATTCTCGGGAAACTCGGTATCCCAATGGGGATAATCCGAAGCGTAGTAGATCACCTTGTGAGTGAGGACCTCGGTCACCGCGCCGATCTGCGGTTCGTAGTCTTCCGCATGGAAATAAATGCGCCCTTCCTTTAAGTAATCGGTTGGCTTCTTCCTGCACATGGGCGCTTCGACTTCGCCGCGCTTCTCCCACTCTTCATTCATGCGGCCAAACCAATAGGGCGCCCAGCTGCAGCCCGCTTCCATAAAAGCTATGCGCAATTTCGGGAAACGATCGAAGACGCCGCGAAACATGAAACTGCAGCACTGCATCATCTGAGCGAAGGAATGCGACAGCGTGTGCACCTCGATAAATTGATCGAACATATCGCCGGCAAAATAATGCGGCCCGCGCACCGTCGCGTGGATACCGATCATGCAATCGAGCTTTTCCGCTTCTTCGTAGATCGGCCAAAAGCTTTCGTGCCCCAAAGGCAGCCGCAATCCGACCGCCGGCAGCATCAAGCCGACGAGCTTCAGCTCCTTGACCGCGCGGCGCAGCTCTTTGACCGCTTCCGGTACGTCTTGAAAGGAAACCAGGGCGACGCATTTGAGCCGCGGGCTGATCTTCTGGAATTCTTCCGAACAGAAGTTGTTCCAGGCTTGGGCATACTGCACGGCGACGTCGGGCTCGCGTATCCAACCGACGCTCAGGCCGTTGGTCGGATAGAGCACCGCAGTGGAAACTCCGCCTTTATCCATCGCGTCCAGCCAACTCTTGGCGTCCCTGGCCCGGGTTCCCAATTTGCCGCTCAAGGACCGGTCCCAGCTATCGCCCGGCGTCAACGTGGACACCCGTTTGACATACTTCTCCGGCATATATTTTTTTAGCTGAGCGTCTTCCTCGGTGATGTGGCCGTCGGCGTCGATCACCTCAAAGTTTGTCGCCATGTTGAGTGCCTCCTCTCATTGCTACTTTGCCCTCGGTCTACGCCTCCGCAGCGTTCCGTGTCAAGTGATGGAACCGTTACCGCCCGACGACAAACGCAAAAAAATACTTGAGCTTCGACGTGGAATGATGCTAACCAAGTAGTCACGATTTCGGTCGTTATGAATTATCGAATGCGACACAGTTTCCGCTCCGCCTTGGGCAAGCTCTTCTGTCTCCGTTGCCGAATACTTTTGATTCTCATCGCGCTGGTTTCGACCGCCGGGTCGCGGCAATCGGCATTTGCCCTAGCCGTAGTGATTGTCTCCTTCCGAGCCCCGCACCCCTTTACGTTGACGTCGCGTTGCATTGCAACAAGGTTTCTCTTGCGAGCAGAACTTGGACGTCAAATGACGCGACCTTGAGCCGTTATGTCGACTCGCCAGCCTCGTGAGCAGGTGACTTCGATGGCACTTTGCCGATGACGCTGCGCGGTGCTTTTGCAATTTCGAACGTCTAACATTAAAGGGAGAGCGCTAAAGTGACGAAGAAAATCGGATGCTATCTCGGGCTTTTATTGCTGTGGACTTTGTGGACCAGAACCCAAACAGCCACGACCGACACCTGGGCCTCCGCTTCGGGGCTTGCCTCCCAGGAAAAATGTCAGGCGAGCATGAAAGACAAGCTCGATATGTGGCGGCAATTCAAAGACGCCAAATTCGCCGGCAACAGCGTTACATTCACCAACAACAACAGCTCGATGACCTATCTCTGTTTGCCGGATAACGAAGACCCGCGCAAAACGCCGCCCAAACCACCGGCGAAGACGCAAAAGCCGTAACCGGTGGCCTAGAATCCGGGATGCATGGCATCATGCCAATTCAACCGACGTTCTGGAACTTTCAATATCGCCGATCTCTTTATATTCCCCGGTTTCGAAACGTCTTAGAACGACTCGCTTAACGAGAGCGTAGCGGTTGAACGGCTTGAACTTTTTGAACCTAATAAGGATTCCATGAGATTCTTAAGCCGCACTCCAGTCAGAACCTTTCTTCTCTACCCTTTCGTGACCGTAGTCTGGGAACTAATCATCCATGCCGGTCGGATCGAGATCGATCCTTGGTTCCTGCCGATCATGGTCTGGGGCTACTTGCAGTACCGCTTGTGCGGTAGATATCGCGGTCTACGCGGTGGCGGCGGTCCCGGCCCGGAAGTCCCGCCCGAGAGATTGGTGGCCACCGGTCTTTACTCCTACACCCGCAACCCGATGTACCTCGGCCACATCATTTTTCTGATAGGATTAGCTCTGACTCTGCAATCGTGGTTCGCCGCGCTGATCACCGTCGCGGTCGCGGTCTGGTTTCACTTCCGCATCTTAGCCGATGAGCGAAACTTGGCGGCCAAGCTAGGACAACCCTATGTTACCTACACGAGATCGGTTAAGCGGTGGATCCCTGGGTTGTTTTAGACGAGATTGGCGGTGCCGAAGCGAAATTCATTTAGCTCGCGCCAGCCAGTGCTGCAATCGCCGTGGCGGAATTGCCGGCAACAGCAGACGACCAAGCATTAATTTAAAAAGCTCCACCGGCTAAAGGTCGCGGCTTGTCCGCACTTGGCGCCATTCTCATCGAGAAGATTCCATACCGTTGCTTGGTCAATCAGGAAACGCCTGCCGTTTTTGGAAATACGTATGCCGCGGTAGTCGTCAATAAATCCTTGACGAGCAACGGTTGCGAGCAAAATCTCGCGCTCGGATCTATGCATCGGCTCGGCTGTGCGGCGCGACGGCAGGTTGATCAATTCTTCCCAGGTCAATTCGAAGAGATTCAAGCCTGCCCGATTGGCGTAATTTAAGACGGGATCAGCGCGGTTATCATGCGATAGCACGACATACGGCGCGTGAAATAATTCGCGCGCTTGGTCTTCGAGCCGTAACTCAGGGCGCACGAGATTCTTGCCGGTCCAGTGGCGCAAACTCTGCAGCAATCGCTGCACGTGATCGGCCAAATAATGGTTCTGCGCGCACGGTTCGCCCATCATGATCATTTTACTCTACGACTTAGAAACGCCGCGTCTTCAACGCCAATTCTGGTCCTAGCGGATTTTTTAGGAGCAGGCATCTCAAAGCAGCCGGCAATCAGGGTTTGTTCGACGAGACAGGCAGCGCAACGCCGCCAAAAATCAAGGGAGCGTTTGCGAGTAAATTTCAGACTAGGAGGGGATCGGAAACAGGACTCTTTAACGAGTCGAATGGGCAGCTAAAAAGAGGCAGGACGCAAAAGGTCCGGAATATCGGCAGCCGCGGTACCGGGGTGGCCCACTGCTTAAGTTTGAATTCGACCGACAGTCAATCAGCCTTGAGCAAATCTTTGCCTGAGCCCGTTGGCGCGGTCGACAGCGCAGAAGTCTTTGAAGCCACCAATGGCCTGCGACGGGCTTCCTGTTCGCGAGCCTTGAGCGCATTAAACCGCTCGCGAAACCAGGTATTTTCCGGCCACTGCCAGTTGGCATCGACATCCCCGCTGGAGCTTGTTATTTTGTCTGCCATAGCGATAAAAGTTTTACAGCAAGGCTTGTACCAAGGGATAACTTGTGAAATTCGCGCCGTTCGATAGCAGAATCGAGCAAATCGGACGGACAAGAATCGTCACCTATGTCCATAAATCGACCATAATGGTTGTAACGCGGTCGCGTGAGGGGCGAACGCCTCAGGCGTATGGACGTATAAATTTCCCTACAAATGTTCGACCGTGCCACGAGGGCATTACATGTGCCACGGGGAGATTATCCATGAAAAATCACGCTACACATCGGCTAACAATATCCGCCTTTGCGGTGCTCGGCGGTCTTCTATTGACCCCTCCGGCCCTTGTCACCGGGCAAGTTGGCGCACCCGCGCCGATTGCGATCAGGGGAAAAATCGCCTCGGCCCTCCAAGGCTCCGAGCTTATCGTCACAAGCCCAACGGGTGACGTGAAACTGATTGTCACCGATAAGACCGTGATTCGCGGCGAGACGGCGATTAAATTTTCCGATATTCTCCCGGGAATGTATCTCGGCACGACCGCGAGCAAACAGCCCGATGGCAATTTTCTGGCGTCCGAAGTTCACGTGTTTTCCGAAGACCAGCGCGGCACCGGCGAAGGCCATCGCCCGCTCGCGTCGGACCCTCAGAGCGGGGCGACGATGACCAATGCCAACGTCGAACGAGTGGAAGATATCGCCGTGAAGGACATTAAAGGACGCGTCCTAACGCTCAAGTACAAAGAGGGCGAGGTCAAGGTTCTCGTGCCGCCCGACATACCGGTCGTACGGCGGGTGCTGGCGGACCGCGGAGCGCTCAAACCCGGAGCGGAAATTTCCGCTCAGGCGGTTCGCGGCGAGGGCGGCTCGAACACCGCCACCCAAATTACCGTCCGTGCCGCGGCTAGATAATCGTGTCGAGTTAATCCCACCAAGGTCAGCTGTCCGAGGGCCTTGTCGGCAACCGGGTTACTTGCGCTCGCGAGTTCTCATCAATTTGACCCGCTGACCGGCACGCAACTGCGCAAGCGGATAGTGGGTGCCGCGCCAGTCGATGCCATCGTTCTTCAAACATTTATAGCCGGCGCGCCAGAGCATCGCGGCGATCATCAAGAGACCGGCGGGAAACAATAACAGACTATAAATTTCCTGGCGTTTCCCCGTCGGGCTAACCAGCGCAAACAAGATGTGGGCGGCAACCGCGGCGGCAGCCGATAACGATCAGTCCTGGATTACCTTTCGATCACCCCAAGTCCGATCATAAGCCACGGCGCGACGACGAAGGAGACGATCGCGACAATCTGCGCGACCAGGCGCCACCAGCGATAATCACAGCCGGGGCCGAATAGGTTTTTTTCCAGTCCGCGAAACATCGCCGGTACCGAGGCATACCATTCCACCGATAGATCGTTTTGAGCAAACGCCAGCCGCGTGATGCCGCCCGCTTGTTTGATCATCATGCCCAAACCGACGTCGTCTCCGGGTTCGAGTCGTAACCATTCCAAGCCCGGTGTCCGGCTTAAGGTTTCCGCCTTGACCAGATTGAACGCGCCGATCCCAACGAAGGCCCTGCTGCCGGCGCGATTGATGGTCGCCGCCCCGGTGCCGAGAAAAAACAACAGACCGAAGGCGCGCACCGCAACATCGAGCCAAAAGCCGGTTTGAATCGTGCGCGGGATCAGCGTTAGATGATCGGCTTGCTGATGAATCACGTAAGCGATTGCGCGGCGCAGCGTTGTCGGTGCGAAGTGCACATCCGCATCAGTGAACAAGAGCCACTCGCCTTCTGCACGCTCGACTCCCCGATGCAGCGCATGCACTTTACCGAGCCAACCGTCAGGCAACTTATCGATGTGGATGGCCTTCACCCGCGCATCTTCTCGCGCCAGGAGATCGATCAAAGCGCCGGTTCCATCGCTCGAACGATCATCCACCAAAATGACCTCCAGCTGAGGATAATCCTGGTCTAGGATCGTGCGTGCGGCCGATTCCAGATGGGCGGCTTCGTTACAAGCGGGGACGATCACGCTGAGCCGCGGCCAGCGCCCTGGCAGGGCAGCGGTTTGGCGTTCGAAGAACGGCAATTGCTTCAGGGCCCACGAGAGATAAGCAAAAATCGCTATCCACAGGGCGCAAAGTACGACCAAGGGCGCGATCAGTATGAATTCCACGAATAAAAAATATCTTGGTTAGAGTGCGGCCGAAGAGACCGGCATCCTGGCTGTCAGGCGAACCGCTGCCAGTTCCGAAATGCCTTCTGTTGGTAAAATTGCTCGATATCGAGGGGAAACGAGAAGCCTCGCTGTCGCAGATAACCCGCGATCGGCCGCAGTGGCAGGCCGACCGCAGCGAGATAGTCGCCGCGTATAGCCGAAATCAGCCTGCTCCCTTCGCCTTGGATCGAGTACGCGCCCGCTTTATCGAGCGATTCGTTATGAGCCAGGTAGCGGTCGATCTCCGCTCTCGTATAGTCGCGCATATCAACCGAAACTTCTTCGATCGCCGTATGGCCCGGCCCGCCCGAGGTGTCAACGATCGCCACGCCGGTGTAGATCCGGTGGGTTTTGCCGGACAATGAGTCCAAAATGCGCGCGGCGTCCTGGCAATCCTTAGGTTTGCCAATTTTCGCTCCGTCCAGAAAAATCATCGTGTCGCTGCCGATAATAATGCTTTCTGGATGGCGTGGCGCCACCGAGCGCGCTTTGCCGACGGCGAACTCCAGCACTTCCTGCTCGATGGAACGATGTGCGGTTATCCGCTCGTCGAATTCCGGTTCGATCGCGTCGAAGGGCGCGCCCAGCAACGACAAAATCTCGCGCCGGCGCGGCGAACTCGATGCCAAAATCAATTTCATGTCAGAAGAAATTCTGCGGATAGCTGGCGATTGAGTCGGCAGCGGAATCCGGAGGCGCAGGTTCACCGGCCATCGAAGCCTGCAGATATTCATTCAACCAAGCTTGCACATCCCGGCTGTTTTGGGCCCGCACCATTTGCGCGCGCATCTCAGCCGCGCCGCGAAAATTACGGCAGTACCAGGTCAGATGCTTGCGCATGGCGACAAAACGAGACTGGTCCGACAACTGCTCAAACCGCTCGCAGTGCTCGATGATCAGTCGAAATCGCTCCGCCAGAGGGATTGGCGCATCATCCAGCAAAGGTTCACGATCGGACCGCAGCGCCTCCTTGACTCGAGCCTTTTCGCGAAAGAGCCACGGATCGCCTTGGGCGCCGCGGCCGATCAACACGCCGTCGACGTGGGTTGCGCGGATGCGCCGGTGCGCGTCTCGCAAATTTTGCACGTCACCGTTGCCCAGAATCAATGTCGCGGAACCTTTGGCAAACTCGACGGCGCGCGCAATGCTATGCCAATCCGCCTCTCCCTTGTACCCTTGCGCCAAGGTGCGACCGTGCAGTGAAATTGCCGCCGGCTCCTCTTCCAGCAGAGTCCGTAACCAATCGTCGATGACGACCCGGTCGTAACCGAGCCGGGTCTTGACCGAGACCGGAATCCGCCGGCGCTCGACGGGCGCGCTCAGGCCAGAGCGCCCCTGGTTGGCGCGGGCGATGCCCGCGATCATATCGTCGCGAAGTTTTAAGCCGGCGAGACTCTGACCGTCGTACCAGTCGCGCACTCCCTGCTTCGCCGCGCGAATAATTTCCCGCGCCAAGTCGGGCGTGCGGATCAGCGCAGCGCCGCATCCGGTGGCAGCGACTTTCTTAGCCGGACAACCCATATTGATGTCCAGGCCGTCGAAACCGAGCTCGCAGACGATGTGCGCTACTTGGTAGAAAAGCTCCGGCGTCTTCCCGTAGATTTGCGCAACCACCGGCCGCTCGATCTCCGAATAGGCGAAGTCTTGAAGCAATGTGTGCGGTGAATAAAGCGCCGACTGAATATTGACGAACTCGGTCAAGATGACATCGGGACCGCCGTGCTTCGCTGTAATGTAGCGAAAAGCAGCGTCCGTCACGCCATCCATCGGCGCAAGTCCAATCACTGGCCGTGTTATGGTTTGCCAGAAATTCATGGAATTCCCATCAAGCTACCAGCTTACCCTGCAATTCGCTATTAGTGAAGTCGTCACGATGTTGGGTGCCATCTGGCTTTTCTGCGGCGCGCCTAGTTTCGCCGCTTGAGAATATCTTCGAGCTTTTTCCGGTCTTCCTCGAGAATTTTTTCCTGCGAAGGCTTGGCGCGGAGCGTTTTCCGAACTTTCGCCCGGTTCGATTTGGCGAGATCCTTTGATAACCGGCTTCGCCTCTTGCTTTTGAGCACCCGTGACAAGCCCGGACAGGCCGTTCCAATAAAACCAAATCAAGAAAGCCGCAAACCAAACGATCAAAGGGACGGAAACGAAAAAGAGCAGCTTCTTGAGCCAGCTCCGCTGCTTTTTCCGCCGCTTGTTGGCGACGTTTTTCTTAGGATTTGCCACCCAGCGAGCAACTAATAGATCGGTTTGTGCTCGAAATAGTGCATGGCGTTGATCACGCGCACCGTCTTGGTCTTGGAGCGCATGACCACGGATTGCGTCATCGCGCCGCCGGGAAAAAAATGGACGCCCTGAAATAATCGCCGTCGGTGACGCCGGTAGCGGCGAACATGACGTCGCCGGCGGCCAGCTCATCGATCGTGAACTTCTTTTTGATGTCGGCGACGCCCATTTTCTTGGCCCGCTCGATCTCATCATTGTTGCGCGGCGCCAGCCGACCTTGAAATTCGCCGCCGACACATCGCAAAGCCGCCGCCGCCAGCACGCCTTCCGGCGCGCCGCCGATGCCCAGCAGCAGATCGATGCCGGTTTCCGGCTTGGTGGTCGCAATCGCCGCCGAGACGTCGCCGTCGCCGATCAGGCGGATGCGCGCACCCGCCTTACGCACTTCTTGAATGAGCGCATCATGCCGCGGCCGCGACAGAATTATCACGGTGAGATCCTCGACCTTGCAGCGTTTGGCTTCAGCCAATGCGTTGAGATTTTCCGTCGGACTTTTGTCGATGTCGACGACCCCTTTGCCGACCGGCCCGACGGCGATTTTCGCCATATAAGTATCCGGGCAATGCAGCAAGTTGCCGCCGTCGGCCATGGCGATGACCGCCAGTGCGTTCGGTCCTCCGGTGGCACAGATGGTCGTGCCTTCGAGCGGATCGAGGGCGATGTCGACCTTCGGGCCACCAGAGCCGACCTTTTCGCCGATATAGAGCATCGGCGCCTCGTCGCGCTCGCCTTCGCCGATCACCACCGTGCCGTCGATGGCCAGCGCGTCAAAAGCTTTGCGCATGGCGTCCACCGCCGCTTGATCCGCCGCTTTTTCGTCGCCCCGCCCGGTCCAACTCGCGCAGTTCAACGCTGCGGCTTCGGTAACGCGAACGGCTTCCAAGGCTAGATTTCGGTCCATGTGGGTCTCCCTTCAATCAACGACTCCATCAGTCGATAGGCTTTTTCTGCGACGACACCGGTTTTTGCCGCGTCTTTCTCGTTGTAACCCACGGCGCCGTTGTCGCGCGCCTCGGCGGGCGAATAGAGCACGAACGGCACCGGATCTGAAACATGAGTCTTGAGCACGATCGCGGTCGGATGGTCCGGCATTAACAGAATCCGATAATCTTTTCGGTGCGCCATTCCCTTCAACACCGTGCCGACAACTTTTTCGTCGAAGTCTTCCAAGGCCTGGATTTTTTTCTCCACGTCGCCCATGTGGCCGGCCTCGTCCATAGCTTCGACGTGAATGAAGACTAAATCATTTTTCTCCAGCGAACGCACGCCGTACTCGCCCTTGCCGAGATAGTTGGTGTCGAGAAATCCGGTGATGCCCGGCACGTCGATGCGTTCCAGTCCGGCATAGACGCCCAAACCGTGAATGATATCCACGGCGGAGATCACCCCGCCCGTGATGCCAAAGCGTTTGGTTAGCGGCGGCAATTGCGGCGCCCTTCCCTGCCCCCATAGCCAGATCGTCGTCGCTTGGCGCTGTCCCGCAGCTTTGCGCTTTTGATTGACCGGATGGTTGGCGAGTATCGGCTGCGACGCCTTCATCAATTGCAATAAGCGCTCGGCGCCCTCGCCCTTGGGCATATAGCCCGCGGTTTTCTGATCGGTGATATCGTGCGGCGGAGTGGTCTCCATTTTTTCTTTGCCGTCGCGCCAGACCATCAGATGGCGATAGCTCACGCCGGGAAAAAACTCGATGCCGTCACCGCCAAGCTCGCCAGCGAGATCGCGGATAATCTCGCTGGCTTCTTCAGTGCTGATGTGGCCGGAAGTGAAATCCGCCATGGTGGTTTCGCTGCCATTCCCGCTCAGGCTCACCAGATTGCAGCGAAAAGCGATATCGTTGGGACCCAACGCCACGCCCATGCTGGCGGCTTCGAGCGGCGAGCGGCCGGTGTGATACACCGCGGGATCGTAACCCATGATGCTCATATTGCCAACGTCACTGCCGGGCGGAAAACCTTTTGGAATGACGTGAGCCAAGCCGAAAACACCGCGCTGCGCCAGCCAATCCATGTTGGGCGTGCGCGCCGCTTCGAGTGGCGTCCTGCCGCCGAGGCTGTCGATCGGATAGTCCGCCATGCCGTCGCCTTGGAGAATGATATATTTCACTGTAAACCCGCCTTGGAAAGTATTTTGTCTTAGCCTGTGAACGATCGAATTTTCACTTGGCGTCCCAGATCGGAAACCACACGGGATCGACCAGAATATAATCTCGACCGCGCACCGACTCCAGAGCTTTGCGCATTTGTCTCAAAGTCGCCCGCTCCAACGTCATGACAAAGGGCAAAATCTCGCGCGATTTGTGCTTGAGCTTATAACTCTGGACCAAGCCGCGCAATTCTTCCTCGCTGTGGCGGAGCTGCCAGATTTCCGAGATGTTGACGCCGATGCGGCCAAAGGCTTGACCGATGTCGCCGACAATGCCGGCGCGGTCGCTGACGACGAAGCGAACGTAGAACGACCCTTCGATTTCGCCTTCCGGCAGAACTTTCAGCGTCCCGGGCGCAATGAGACTCGGAATGTCGGAGAATTTTCGTGTGCCGCGCGCGAGCTCGCAAACGTCGCCGAGCACGGCGACCGCCGTCGGTCCGCCTCCCGCTCCGGGCCCGACGAGAACGTAGTCGCAATCGCGCTCGCCGCGCGCGCCGCCGCTGCTTTTGCCGGCAAAGCAGACCGCGTTGGTCGGTCCGTCGATGCTGGCCAGAAAATTATCCCGCGGGACCAAGACCGGTGAAACAAAAACTTCCACCGCCGATCCTTTTCGCTTCGCTACGGCGAGTTGTTTGATCGTGCTCCCGCCGGTTCGCCCGGCGTAACGAAAATCGACCGCGTGAATTTCTTCGATGCCTTTGCGCCAGGTCGTGCCCGGCGGGATTTGCAGGCCGAAGGCGACCAGGCTCAGCAAGAGCAGCTTGGCTTCGGCGTCGCTGCCGCTGACGTCGGAAGCCGGATTGGTTTCGGCGTAGCCTTTTTCCTGCGCCTCCTTGAGCGCCTCGGCATAGGGTTTACCGCTCTTTTCCATCTGCGACAGGATGTAGTTGCAAGTGCCGTTGACGATGCCGAAGATCGCTTCCGGCTCTTCCGCGGCAAAGCTCTCGCTCAAAGAGCGAATTACCGGAATGCCGCCGCCGACGCAGGCTTCGAAGCGCAGTTGCTGGCCGCTCTTTTTTGCCGCGGCCCAGATCTCTTTGCCGTAGCGCGCCAGCACCGCTTTATCCGACGTGACCACCGACTTCCCGCGCGCGAAAGCGCGCAGAAAATAATCGCGAAACTGCGGCAGCTGCGCCGCGCTTTGAAAACCGAGCGCTTCGATAACGATCTCGACGCCGGGATCGTCGATGACTTCTTCAGCCTTCGCCGTGAACAGCTTCGGGCGTTTCTTGAACCATTTTTTTCCCTTGGGGTTGCGCGTGTAGATCCGCCGCAGATCCAGTTCGACATCGGCGCCGAACTGACCCTTAAGATCCTGGAAAAGAATATTTTGGATGGCTTCGCCGACGACGCCGGAGCCGAGCAGGCCGACGCCGACTTTATGCCGTTGACTCACGGATGCCATAAAAGTTTGGGTTAAATCGAGCCGAGGTTAATCTAAAAGTTTGCCCAGCGCGCGTTTGATTTTGCGCACGGCCTGCTTGGTGCGATGCTCGTTTTCGATGAGCGCGAAGCGCACATGCTCATCGCCGTACTGGCCAAAGCCGATGCCCGGGGAGACCGCGACCTGGGCTTCCTGCAGCAAATATTTGGAAAATTCCACCGAGCCCATCTTCTTCGCCGGTTCGGGAATCTCGGCCCACACGAACATCGTTCCCTTCGGTTTTGGAATGTGCCAGCCCGACCGGTCGAGACCGTCGATCAACGAATCGCGCCGCTTCTCGTACATGAGGCGGATCTCCTCGACGCAATCCTGCGGCCCATTGAGAGCTTGGATCGCCGCGATCTGGATCGGCTGAAAAATGCCATAATCGAGATAACTCTTGATCCGCGCCAGAGCGTGAACGATTTCCTTGTTGCCGACGCAGAAGCCGACACGCCAGCCGGGCATGTTGTAGCTTTTCGATAGCGAGAAAAATTCGACGCCGACATCTTTGGCGCCCGGCACCTGCAAAAAACTCGGCGCTTGATAACCGTCGAAAGTCAGATCGGCATAGGCGAGATCGTGTACCACGAGAAAATCATGTTCCTTGGCCGCCTTGACGACGCGTTCGAAGAAATCCAGCTCGACCACTTCGGTGGTCGGATTGTGCGGAAAGCTGATGATCAGCATCTTCGGCTTCGGCCAGGTCTGCCGGATCGCTTCTTCGAGATGGCCGAAAAACGCTTCGCTGGTCGTCAGCGGAATACAACGCAGATCGCCGCCGGCCAAAACCACGGCGTACTGATGGATCGGATAGGTCGGGCTTGGGCAAAGTACGACATCGCCGGGATCGATGGTCGCCCAGGCGAGGTGCGACAGACCTTCTTTAGCGCCGATGGTGACGATCGCTTCGGTGTCGGCGTCAATATCCACTTGATAGCGCCGCTTGTACCAGGCGGCGATCGCCAGACGCAATTTGTAGATGCCGCGCGAAACCGAATAGCGGTGGTTGGCGGGCTTGCTTGCGGCTTCGATGAGCTTCGCCACCACATGGGGCGGCGTCGGCAAATCGGGATTGCCCATGCCGAAGTCGACGATGTCTTCACCCCTGTGCCGCGCCTCCATCTTCATGCTGTCGATGATGCTGAAGACATAGGGCGGCAGCCGTTTGATCCGCTGAAATTCCACGCGTGGTTACCTTGTCCTTTCTAAAAAACGCATTATAACCCATTTTTATAAGGCATCGTCGGAATAGGTGCAAATGGCGGGTTAAGGATCATGGAGAGGATTGACTAACTCCAGACCCCATTTGCTTGCATTAAATCAAAGGGCGCCGAGCCGCGGCGGTTTAATAAACCGGCGACGTTTTTTCCGCTAAAAATTGTTAAATCTCTTAACGGTCGAGGCCGAAAGCCCACGGACAATTCACGGACAGTACTGAAATGTTTCTTGTGTTCGCTGTATTTGAAGTGGAAGGATCGCTCTACTGCGATGTAGTTTTTATTTTGGGCGTCGTCAAATTTTACCCCCTCCCTGGCATGTTTGTTGATTCGGACCAAGGCCCTTATGGTTCTACCTACTTGGATAGTCCTTGACAGATTTTAGCTACCTGGAAGGTATTGCAACTGGGTTCCGCGGTATCAAAACCAAAGGTCTTATGATCAGTTTGGGACACAGTTTTTTTAAGCGAACCTCATGGCAATAATCAATGGCCAAGGTCGACGTTTCTTTCACCGTTGCCGATTTGGCGATGAGCAAACTTCCGTAATGGAATGGCTCATAGCCGCTGGACATCAGCCCGTGCATAGCTATCGACCAGACAGCGAAACTGTGCGGGAAAGTTGCATCGATGACATTGACCGTTGTGACCTATATGTGTTGATTCTTGGTCATCGCTATGGATTCCAGCCAGCAGAAGGTCCGGGTACGAATGGTGTTTACGGTTTTGATCATATGTCGGTCGCAGAATGGCTGACTCTCGAAAACGAGCAGTTTGTCCCGCGTGCTGTACCTTACGCGGTTGACCTGAGCGCATCCCATGAGCGCATCCATAATTGGTCGCTTGAAATGGTGAATGCCAAACAGGCGTACCAACACCCGTATCTATTACGTCACCTTGCAGTTCACCTGGAGGAGAACCAGCGCGCGGATATTTTTGCTGAGCTGATGTTCGATGTACGCTGGCTGAAAGCAAAGGTCCTGAATGCCGGTGTTCATAGCCTGATTGCCGATTGGCTTTCTTGCCCAATCGACAATCGTCACGGCTTCTGTCAACGGTTCTTCGGAATAGTCTGTCTGCCATTAAACGAGATGTGCGGCAGCTTCACTCTCAACTCCTGGGCCGATTAACAGCCGCTGGTAACCCCGATGAAATTCAGCGACTCTTAACCTCGGTGCGCGCTAACGTTCATGAGTTTGCCCCCGCTTTGATTCCCGAGACTTCGAGTCTTTGGCTGAGTTCCGCGTTGCTACCAACATTAGAAGGCCACGAGGACTCAGTCAGCGCGCTTGCGGTCTTGCCGGACGGCCGTCTCGCTTCCGCTTCACACGATCGCACTGTGCGCGTTTGGTATCTCGACACGGGCAATATGGTTTTACGATGTTTGTTGCCGATGGAACAATTTTCTGCCTCGTGGCCCTGCCACCCCATATGATAGTGGCCGGTGATGGAACTGGGGCAGTGCATTTTCTGAGTGTTGTAGAGAGATAGGTATTATTAGCACCTCCGGGCGTTCCCTGTTGGTTGGTAATCAAGTGAACTTGGTGCGATGAATTTTAGGGCGTCATATAATTTTGACCTCCTCTCTAGTGTGCTTGTTGGTAGAATCGAGTCGGGCTCGATCCATCGATTACAAAAACAATGTGCAAATCCGTCTACAACGGATCGTGCTTGACAGATTTTAACTGCTTGGAAGATATTGCAACAGGGTTCGGTCTGTTAAAAGGAAAGGTCCTGTGATCAATAGTGCATCGGGTGTCACTCTTTAAGCTAATTTGCGCGACTGGCTCAGGCTTAAGCCAGACACAATCTTCTTTTGCTCTCGGGTGAGTGTTCATGTGCGTCGCTTCTCCCCGAACGGACAAACGCACCGCCAGCGTCGATAGTGCGTTGTTTCGATTCGAGCACGGCGTCTTCCAGGTTTTTAAGGGCTTCGAGAACGCGCACGGTCCGACTCCATTCCTGCGCAAATCCTGCCGGCGACGATGTCGGTCATGTAACCGGGAACTTTTGTACACACCGCGAGATACGAAAGTATACACATCCGTTAATTTTTGGAAGGCGGCTATATCAGAACGCATGATACTTCGGCCGAAACTTGCGGCTTGCGTCTTGGTATGAGGATTGCCTTTGAGTGTTTTGACCAGTTAGAGTCTGACCACATGGAGTTTCTGTTCACGTAGGAAAGTATAGCCATGATAACGTACGTATACGATTGGGTTCGGGTAGAGGGCACACTAAATCAAGTTTCCCTCTTTTGGCTGATTCGAGATCGCGACGCACCACAACCCAAAGCCGCGGAATATTTGTTGCCGAACAGTGCGCCGATGTTGCGCAGGTCAGGTGAGTCGTGCCCGATGGATCAGACATTTAACTCGAAGCCGTCTCCAAGTGCATCGCAAGCTTCGCCGTCGAGTTCTGACGGAAAGCAATGCCCCCAGATCGCGGTCACGAACATTTGGAGAAAGCTACAGAGAAGTACGCGTAGCAAACTGACGAGAAGATTGAGTCAGGTGCGTTGACTAATTGGAACGCAGTTCACCTATACTTATAACGGTCAGTAGGAGAAAGCACGCTCCGTATGATTGATGAACAGAACATGGCAGCGGCGTCCAACTCACATTTCAGAGCGGTCATCATCGGCGGTGGGCTCGCCGGCATGGTCGCCGCCAACGAATTACTCAAGCAGAACATTCCCGTGCTTATTTTGGAAAAGGGCAAGAGGATGGGCGGAAAAGCCGGTGCTGACCTTGTTGAGCCAGAAGAGGGCGCTATCGGTGACGGAACGTATGAGGAACACGGCTATCATGTGTTTCCCTCGTTCTACGCAAATACTCTGGCTTTGATGCGGGAAATCGGTACGTTCGAGAACCTTGTACCCAGTACAAAATTCCACTATCTGATTGCACGTGACAAAAATCCAAAAGCCGTTCGCGGCGTATATCCCAATACGATTGTCTTCTATCAACTTGACTCGATACGGGCTTTCATTAAGGACATCTTTTCCTCTGTCATACCGTGGTATGAGCTCCTCCTTTTCGGTTACGCCATGGTTGACTTGTGCAGTCAGCCCGACAGGTCGAGAGGCTTCCTCGATCAGTTAAGCGTAGCAGGGTTTATCCATTCGCGCTGGTATAAATCTAAAACTATTGCTGATTTTCACCAACAGACTGTCTTACAAGCGAGCTCTATTCCGAGCTACGATCTCTCCGCGATGACGATGAAACATCTGGTCAATAACTGGAGCGCATGCTTGAATCCACTTTTTAGAATTCTAAACGGGAACCTCCAGGAAAAGTTCATTACCCCATTCGAGCAACATATTCGCGACAAAGGCGGCGAGATTAGGCTGAAAACTGCCGTTACACAATTACTGCCGGACGGAGAGAGTCTCTGCGGACTAGGACTGGAGCCGATAAATTCGTCGGTGCTAACAGTCGAGCCTCTTAAGCCAGGCGATGTTTGTATTATCGCTACACCCCATGAGGTGACGAGTTGTTTTCTCAACGATCCGCTGTTTCAATGCGAAGGACCTAACGTCGCTAGCCTCGAGATAGCTCGCCTCGGTTTTGTCGATCATCTCGAGTCCGCGCCCATGGCGGCTTTCCACTTTTATCTTAACCGCAAAATCCCCAACTTGCCCCGGGAGCACGTAAATCTTTTTGAGTCGAATTACGGTTTATCGTTTATCGACGTCTCTCAGACATGGCAAGGACTCGAAAACACTACACTAAAGCACTATTGCCTCCGATTTTCGCTCTCTCAAAGGTCTTTCCGAAGAAGAAGCTTGTAGCAACATCATTACCGAGCTGCAGCGCTTTATTCCGGAGCTCAATAAAGAAGACATCGAGCGTAAGTACTCGCAGCTCAACATCCAGACTCCGTTATTCGTCAATAACGTCGGCGCATGGCATTTTCAGCCAGCTACAAAGACACAAATAAAAAATCTTTACATTGCGGGCGACTACTGCCGAACCGATGCCGATCTCACAACTATGGAAAGTGCCGTCATTTCCGGTAGGCGAACAGCGGCCCGCATTCTGGAGGATAAGGGGCTTCATCCTCAAGGCGTTAACCCCACCCCCCTTCCTAGGCCCTATTGGAAAACCTTCAAGGTTCTGAAATGGCTTTTCCTTCTGCCGGCAATAACATTACGTGTCATTATCGTACTCCTCACTATGCTTAAGGAGCTGCAACCGGCAAGTTTAAGATCAGCATATGGCTTCACTTTGAGTAAGAAAACGTCGGGCGTGCTGAACTTCTTGGTTTTTGCCTGTACCGATGAACCCGAGCGAGTGCAGCGGGTGATGCCGGAATAAAGTAAAATGTGCATTGAGCAGCCAGGCGCGCAAAGCATGTTCGCCGTGCCACCCGCGGATTCAAGCAACGTGTGTTACTACTGACCGCTTATTCGGCAGGACTCCGAGTCAGTGAGTTGGTAAACCTCAAGATCACAGATATCGATGCGCAGCGCATGACGCTGCGGGTGAAGCAAGGCGAGGGCGGGAAGGATCGCTATGCGATCCTGTCGCAGAACTTGCTTGTGAAACTGCGTCAGTACTGGAAACGCTACCGGTATCTTTCGTGGCCATGGCGAGTCCTATCGCCGCGCTCATCCGTTGCCGGTTTCGCATCAAGATCATGCAGGCCGTGGAACGCTGCCGCACAGCGGCCCTGGGAGGCCACCTCGAGCAGTGTGACTCCTGCGGCCATGAGCGCCGCCTCGCCTATAACTCCTGCCGCAATCGCCACTGCCCCAAATGCCAATCACTGGCTAAGGTAAAGTGGCTAGATAAACAAAAGTCCGAACTGTTGCCGGTCGGATACTTCCATCTGGTGTTCACCTTGCCGCACGAACTCAACGCCCTTATCTTGCTTCTCCTTCTCCTTGAAGCCTCACACTTGAGCTTCTTAGGCACCGATAATTATCTTTTTCATATTGTCTAATATTGTACTGCAATCCTTAAAGGTCTTGGCGTACTGTTGTCCGCGGCGCAGTGACAAAGTAGCAAATCGAGCTGAAGCCATTATGAGCACGAGCTTGCAACGTTTTGATACGCTGCGGATGAGAAAAAATGGGCGGCCCGATGTAGAGCCGCCGTATGGTGTGAGATAAAGTTTTACTTGACCAATGCGCCGGTTCGGCGATATAGCCCGGGACCTCACGAATAGGAAAATTTAAACCACCTTTTTTTTTGCCATGCAAGAGAGCGTATTCATCAATTATAGACGGCAGTCAGACAGCGGCATCGCCGGGCGGATCTACGATAGTCTGAGCCGCGCGCTGCCCGGCGCCTCGATCTTCATGGACGTGGACAAGCTCAGTCCTGGCGACGACTTCGAAGTTGGCCTGCCAGAAGAGCTTGGCAAGTTGCACTGTGCTCCTCGCGATCATCGGTCCCCAGTGGGGCGCAATAACCGATCAGAGCGGCCAGCGCCGCCTCGACAAGGCGGACGATTTCGTGCGCAAGGAGTTGAGCACGGCTCTGACCAATAGCGTGCGCATTATTCCCGTGCTGATCGGCGGTGCTCAGATGCCGGAGGCAGGCACCTTGCCTTCAGAACTCAAGCCGCTGGCCAAACGCCAGGCGATTGAAATCCGTCACGAGCACTTCAGTGCGGATGTCGATGCGCTGGCGCAAGCGATCACTGCAACCACGCCAGGTGCGCGCCATTCGCGCTGGCGGACCAGAGGCTATCGCTGCGACCTTGGCGCTCGCGATCGCAGCCGTTGGCGGCATGCTTTATGTGAAGTCGCGCGTTGGCGAGCAGAGTGGCGTTCCGATCGCGGCCAAGAGTGGAGGAGGCCCGGCATGGACCGCCTGGTTGGATCGAGCCGCTTATCAGAGCGAGTTCGACCGGCAGTTGAAGAACGAGTGGTATCCGCACATGATCGAGGCGCAGCTGCAAGACGGGGTCGTCAGAATTACCGGGCATTCTACGAGCCTTTCCCTTCCAGTACGTTTGGCTTCCATACGCGGCACTCGATCAATGACGAGGAGTTTACGAATTTCGATGCAGAAATGACGAAAGCCGGGTTCACGCGCGTCTTTCAGCAGAGGATCATAGTGGGCCAACGCGCCTTCAATCAAGGCACCTGGACAAAGCCCTGAGGCGACGTTGTGAATGCCGGCGTTTGTTTCTGTTGACCCGACCGGAGCTCAACACGAAGCTGAGTTCATTCGTATTGCTTCCGTGACCAATCGTTAACTCTAGACACACCAACCGTATACAAAGTTATCTCTGGTTTATACTTTCGCAGTTGACCATTCACGATTTCCGATAAATTCCCCCATTTTGTTGTCATTCGTGTGGCAGCGTTATTGCTCAGTCTATGATCGCGCACTATTTATTCGTTGCGTTGGTGGATCTCGGCGCCATCGCGAGCGTTGTCAGACGGAACATATTAGAGAATGTTGAACCAGAGGCAGCTCCGATACGGTACGGATCATGCTGCTGCTAATGCGCCGTACAGGCAGGCGAATAATTTTGGCTAGATATGGGGAGTAATAGCAAATGGCGATGAATGTTGCTGGATATGCGACGACGACGTCCGTAGTCGCCGGAAGCGCAATCAATTTCTGCTTGAGCAGTAATTTTGATAAAAATTTTAATCTTAGAATCGAGCGCGTGAATTCCGGAACACCCTCGACAAGTTTTTCTCTCGCTCTCTCCACTCAGCCAGTGCCGGCGTTGGTCGCATGGGAAGGATTTGGGTGGCTGGTCAATCACACATTTACCGTTCCGGCGAACTGGCCGCCGGGTTTATATCAGCTCGTGGAGGTGGGGAGCACCGCGGTACTGCGCTTCGTCGTGCGACCGGCGGTCGCAGGTCAGACATCGAAGATCTTGCTTCAAGTGTCTTTTCTGACACCGCAGGTCTACAGCGCTAACGGTGGTAAGAGTCTCTACGATTTCAACAGCGGGGGCGGTCGGGCGAGCCGGGTTTCTTTCGACCGAACTGATGGTTTACCAGATGACCGCTTCGAGCCTCCGATCCTCGACTGGCTGGAGAAGGCAGGCTACACGGTAGATGTTGCTCGAGTATCGATCTTCACGATGACCCAACATTGCTCTCGGCCTACGAGTGCCTTCTTATTGCTGGTCACGACGAATACTGGACGAAGGAAATGCGCGACCAGGTCGAGCGGTTCATCGCGAACGGGGGGAATGTCGTCGTACTCTCGGGCAATACCTGCTATCGCCAGGTGCGACTCGAACAGAACAACCGCATGATCGTCTTCCACAAGCACACTAAGTCAGCCCGTCTCCCGACAATGATCGAGCTCGGTCGCGTGGCCCGAGCCACCGGTGAACCGACCCAAAATTCCTTTTTGGGTGCAGGCTGGACATACGGAGCTTTCGGTGGCCCGCAGTCGGCATACACAATCCACTTTCCATCTCACTGGGTCTTTGCAGGAGTTCCGTTTTCTCCGGAATAACTCCAGCGACTTCGGCTTTCATGGATTATGAGACGGATGCCGCGGCGTTCGTCATTGAGGCGGAAGGCTATCCACGCGTCACGGGAGAGGAGGAAACCCACTGTCCTACGTTGTGCTCGGCTCAGCAGACCTCAGAGGATGGGATGGAAAACCAGGCATGGCGACTATGGGTATCCTTAAAAATAATGGCACGGTCTTTCATGGCGGCACGACTGAATGGGTCAAGCCAACTCCAAAGCGATCCCGTCATCCAACAGATTACTCGTAATGTGCTCAATCGTCTTGGCGCTCGTCTCCGTAGGGGATTGGGAGCACATCGGCCACGCAAATGATGGGCGTGCCTTGACAGCTCTCAACGGCAAACTCTACATGGCTACGACGCAGAACGAGTTTGTTGGTGCTGATGTAGTTTGGCGCGACATTGGCCACGCGAAAGATGTTATCGCGCTCGCGGCGAGCGGTAGCAGCTTGTTCGGCGTTACCGGCGACAATAAATTGTGGTGGCGAGATGCCGTAGAGTTTGACGTGAACTGGACGCCCTTTGACTCTGGCCCTGCGGCAGGCATAAAGGTGCTCGCTGGTGCAGGGGGCGTCCTTTACGCGCTGGACGTCAATGGGCAGATCTGGAGACGACCTGCATCAAAAACGGCTGGGACATGGCTGCCGATCGCAACATTCAGTTCGCCCCCAACGCCCGCATCAACGCCCTGACCGCGTATAGCAATATCTTATTTGCATCGACGACGGACAACCGTCTCCTGCGAACCAACCAGGACTGGATCGACGAGAGCAACGGCTGGACCGACCTCCATTACTGTAACTCGTCCGTAGGACTCGCCGTAGTCGAAGGGATGCTTTTTGTGGCAACCACGGAGAATCGTCTTTGGTGGCTCGATCTTCACGGCGTGCGGCAGCCGTAAATCACGGAACTAGAGTTTAGAAAATGCGCTGTTTGATGGCGCGCTACAAGAACTAAGATTATCGGAGGTATATAATGGTCACCGGCTACGCTGGCAGCGTCTCTGTCTCCATCAATGACTCTATCGACTTTTATCTGAGTACGGATCAGCCCGGCATGCCTCACCCCATTGTTATTCAAAGGTGGGGTACGCCAGCCATCTCGCTAAACCTAGACTTGCAGCTTTCGTCCCAACAAGAACCAGCGTCCAATGCTTGGGAAGGTTTTAAATGGCAGAACAGTCACACATTAACTATCCCTTCCAACTTCTCGTCTGGGCTATATTCCCTCATTTACGAGGGCGAGAACATCGCGGATTTCGTGGTGCGACCCGAAACTCCCGGAGCGACCTCTTAGGGTTTTGTTTCAAATCTCGTTTCTAACTCCTCTGGCATACAACGGCGTCGGCGGGCACAGCCTATACCCCAATCAGTCAAATGATGACGGCACGCGAGCGAGCCGAGTGTCGTTCGATCGACCAGGATGTTTCGTCGATACTAGGTTCGAAAAGCCGTTTATCCAGTCGCGGATGCGGAAGGCTATTCTGTCAAGTATTGCTCCAGTTTGGATCTTCACCTTGATTCAACTCTCCTGTCTAATTATGACTGCCTGATCATAGTGGGCCATGACGAATATTGGACGAAGGCCATGCGTGACAACGTTGAGCACTTCGTCGCCAATGGAGGAATTTTGTCGTGCTCTCGGGTAATACTTGCTTTCGGCAGGTACGTCTTGAGGACAACGAACGGACATTGGTATTTTACAAATACGCCGGGGCAAGTGCCAGTCCAGATGACACCGAGAAGACAGTTGTTTTTTCCGAACCACCGGTCAATCGTCCACCGAATACTCTCTTCGGCGTCGGGTTTGATCATGGAGCGGCGGGGTGGAGCCCGGCGCCCTATACGATCCACTTTTCTGACCATTGGGTCTTCAACGGCCTGCAACCGCCCGCGGGCCAGCCATGGACGACTTCGCCCTTTCTGGTTTATGAAACCGACGCCGCTGCATTCGTGGTCGAACCGGAAGGTTATCCACGTGTGACCGCAACTGACGGAACACCGTCTTCGTTTGTTGTACTCGCGAGCGCAGATCTTCGAGAATGGGGTCCGAAACCCGGGTTTGCAACGATGGGGATCTACTCACGAGGGGGCACTGTATTTAACGCTGGGACCACTGCCTGGGTGGAGGCGTTGGGCACCGACCCGGTTATCGCCCAAGTGAGTCGCAATGTGCTTGATCGTCTAAGTCATCCGCAGGTTTGGGATTGGGAACTGGTCGGTCAAGCCGATCAGGCCGTTGCCATGACCAGCTCTGGAGGGTAAGCTCTTTCTCGCCACTGCCGATGGGCGTCTCTGGCGCCGCTATCCGGTTGGAGCAAACGTTATTTGGACGGAGATTGGACATGTCTATCAGCCAAAAGCGCTCGCTGGAAGCGGCGATACACTTTACTGCATCTCCCAGGATAATCAGCTGTGGTGGCGAAGCACTGTAGAGGAGAATGTAAATTGGACGCCGATTGACAAGGGACCTGCGGGTGGAACGAAGGCGTTAGCAGCATCGCGTGACATGTTGTACGCGATCGACCAAGCTGGATATTTGGTTCGTCGGCCTGCATCGCGCGTGGCGCTTCCGTGGAGTCCGGCACCGAACAGCGACCCAAACAACCCTTCCCCCTCTCCTTTTGTAGAGCCTAATCCGTCAGTTGTTGCACTGGCTGCACACCGGGACATCCTATTCGCCGTAACCTCCAGCAACCGGCTATTGCGAAGCAATCGCGACTGGCTGGATGAGTGCACCGGCTGGCTCGACATTCATCACTGTAACTATCCCGTCGGCCTCGCTGTCGTTGACGGAGATGCTTTTTGCGGCCACATCGGACAATCGGTTATGGCGGCTTGATTTGCATCGCCTTCACAAACCTTAAATCTGGCCTTGGGAATGTTAAATTTTCGACAATTAGGCCGGATTCGCAAGTGTTCAAGCGGCTACACACGAAGGAAGATACTCGCGCGATACCAGTCCTCACTTTATGGCCTCTCCGCTCATGATTCAATACAAACTTTCCATGGGAGATGTGAAATGTCCGACCTCATAGGGCCCATCATGTCTCGCTACGCCAACTTCACCATGACCGGAGACGGGCTGGCGGAAATTAATTCGCTGGCATACCTCGGCTTTGAGTCCGAGTTCCCCCGACCCGGCGCCGGGTCAAAGGCTTGCGCTGGTTCTAGTCGAGCCTCGTCTTCTGGCTTCTGCCGGTGACCCGGCGCTAGCGCCCGCGCTCATACAATCCTTGCGACGACTCAAGGGAGATCTTCGGGCCGAGGGTTTGCTGACCCGGTTCATTGTTGCCGACCTGTATGCGAAGGTGCAGGTGCACAAGGACGGCCGCGTGGTGCTCGCGATGCGGCAGTTTTTCCGCGATGTAAAAGGAGTTCTTTCGAGATTTGAGGGAGCGCTGCTTATCGGCAGCTTCCCCGAGGCGACACTCGGCGCGCAACGTCGTATGGGCACCCGGTTTCATCCGTCCATCCCAGCTTGCCATCTGGCCGGAATTGATTAGCGAGCGTGCCGACATCGTGCTCGCCGATTTGTCGGGGCGCTGGGAATCGCTCTATCGGCAAGCGGACTTCGCGGTGAGAGCTTCACCGCCAAACCCGATTCGCCCACTATGCGCGCGGCTGGAACAATGGCGAATCCATACGTGACGGTGGTTTCGACTCGTCGGACTACACAACCGCCACGGTAACGTTCCGCGATGCCTTTTATCTGGACGACGCGATCGTCACCTTCGTGCAGAGAACGCCGACCTCGCTGCAACTGCAACTCCAGCGAGCCGAGCGAAACGACGAAGTGGACAGCCTGGACAGGACGATGACGAACATCATCGCACGGCCCGACATTTCGGTGTCCCGCATCAATGCCCGGCACATTGCCGTAAATCCGAACCCTGCGCTGGCGGGAACGGACGGACACCGCTTCCTCGACAGCAATGGTAATCCGCAAACTGTCGACAGCGCCGTCCCGCTATACACAGGTGCGCAACATCTGAATCTCTTCAATTTCCGGGACTTCGACTTGGAGAGGCGACTCCTCGTTAACTATTTCGAGCGCAACCACCGCTTTCGCACCGGCGGCTACTCAAACTTGCCGTTTCGAGTGGCGGCGATTTCCGGGACGACGGACTTCGACCCGCACTACTATGCTAGCCTGATGAGTGCTGCTGCGACGGACTTTGTATCTGCGATCGAAGTGCCCGATGCCACACTGGTGCAATATGTGGACTTTCTGAAGACACCTGCAGTGTTGAAGTATGTCATGGCGCATTCGGACGCGGTCATCTCCCAGTTTCGTGACCCTGGCAGCGTCGCCGCGCTGACCTCCCGCCATCGGAGGCGCGCCGGTACGCTGGGTGTATGCCAACGTGAGGTACACGCCCAGCTTTGATGGACAGAGCGGCACCGCAGACCTCTTCGTGCACCGCGCGCTCTGGCATCACGGCACACTCGGCAATGCAGGCGGCAGCCTCGTCGTCCACGGCGGCTGCAACGTCGACAGCATCGCCGAAACCGACACGGAGATTTATACCTCGCCCACGTATGGCCGCTGGAATAACGCCGAAGCGTTCTTGTTCTATACTAATTGTGTGGCGTTGTTCTCCCGCGCAAAGGGTTTCAATGATGCTCCGGAAGGCTTCGCCGATGGCTACCGACTTTCGGACCGCGCCAATTTCGGCAGCTGCTGGAGAGCTACTACAACGCGCAGTCCAATGATGCAGGCCTGACAGGCTACAACATCCAGCGCAAGCGCGCTTATTTCTGGAGCATTAACGGCGACTGGAGTTTGCGCCTTCGCAACCGCAACGGTCTCGCCATCGTCGCTTTGGACACGAGCTTGAAGTCCATTGCCGTACACCCAAACCGGGCCTGGATTGATGGCTGGAACTTCGACGCCGGGCTCAACCAGGTGCGCGGCATCGGGGACATGGACGGGGACGGCATCGACGAGTTCGTGGTTACCAGCGAGTGGGGCATCGGTGTGCTGAAGCACGACGGGATTTGCTTCCGCGCCGTGATGCTGGCCTCGAGGGACACGTGGTTTGGTGGCTGGCGCTGGGACGCCACAGTCAACGTCGGCAGGGACCGAATCAAAGCGGTGGCCGACTTCACCGGCAACGGCAAACGCGAAATCATGGTGTGGAGTAATTGGGGATTGGCGACGCTGGCCTACGCGGCAGGCACCTTGGCCCCGACGCGGATCCACGCCAACGGCACTCGACTTGGAGGCTGGCTGCTCAACACGGCAGACAACACCTATGCAGGGCGGGGCAGATTCGATACGGACTCAAATCAGGACATGGTGGTCGCCAGCCCATGGGGTCTGGGGCTGATTTCGATTGCAACGCGACGCCGCCGTGTTCATGGCGCCCAACGGGACGCGTCTGGGCGACTGGTTGCTCAACACCGCGGACAACAGCCTTCGCCTGATCGCTGATCTGGACGGCGATGGCTTCGACGAAATGGTGATCACGAGTCCTTGGGGCCTGGGCGTGCTGAAGATGGTGGGAACCAACCTGCGCTCGGTCGCAATGCATCCCAACGGTGACAATCTGGGAGGCTATGTTGTTAGCAACACTCACACCTTCGCCCTGAGCGACCAGATTCGTGGCGGCGCGCAGCAGCAGATCGTGGTCTGTGATACCACCGGCATCCACGTTCTGGGCCTGATAGGTTCGCGGCTGACGCGGGTCGGCTTCGTGCCCAACGGTACCCGGATTGACGGATGGTTGGTGGATATGAGCAACAACCGGCTGCAGGCCGCTGGTGATCTGACCGGTGACGGGCGCGCTGACTTCATCATTCGCAGCCCTTGGGGAATCGGCATCCTAGGGATGAACGCGGCCTCGCAAATCCGTTGTCACACGCTGGTGCCCTACGGCACGATGCTGAGAGACTGGCGTCTGGACAGCAGCGATGTCATTGCAGGCGCGGGTCGTCTCGTCCCCGGTATGATCCGTCCCGTCTTGCTGCTGACAAAGCCTTAGCAGTAACGAAAACGATCCAGAAAAAATGTTTTACATCGTTGCCATCGATTTGTTCTTGGCTTCGAAAGACGACGGGCGTTTGGTCGATGTTGGGGTGGCAGTAGTATACCGGATGAAGGATGTTCAGACCTAAATTCACGTAATATGACCAAAGAGGAATGGAACAAGTGGGTGAGTGATATTCCCTATCGCAGCCGCCGATTCTACTGCGAACTGAAAGCCGACGACTGGGCATCCCCTTTCACCCCACCGTGCCCAACTGTAGCCGTGCGCCCCAGCGGTGTTTAAGCAGTTCTCTCATCCCCAATGATTCGCGGCTGCGCAGTTGCGGATCTTTTTCCAGCCAGGCCAACGCTTCTTTTCTCGCTTCGACTAAGAGACGAGTATCGCGCGCCAGACTCGCCAAGCGAAAGTCGGCAAGGCCCGACTGGCGCGTGCCAAGCAGTTCGCCAGGACCGCGCAGCCGCATGTCGGCTTCGGCGATCTTGAAACCGTCGTGTTCTTTTTCCAGCACGGCCAGCCGCTCACCTGCCAGACTGATTTGCGGGGCGCGATTGACCAGCAGGCACCAACCTTGCCCCGTGCCGCGACCGACCCGGCCGCGCAACTGATGCAGTTGAGAGAGCCCGAAGCGCTCGGCATGTTCGATCACCATGACCGTGGCATTGGGAATATCGATGCCGACTTCGATCACCGTGGTGGCGACCAAAATGCCCAGTTGGCCGTCGCGGAAAGATCGCATGATCGCGTCCCGCTCGTCCACCGCCAAGCGACCATGGACGAGTCCGACGCCAAACTCTTTGAACAGCGTGGCGCGCATCTTCTCCGCCATCTGGGTGGCGTCGCGCACTTGCGCGAGTTGCTCCGACGCTTCGACCAGCGGCAAGACCACGAAAGCTTGATGGCCGCGTTTCAGCTCGTCGAGGACGATCGCATAGACCTGTCGCCGTTCGCGCTCATTGAATACTTTGGTTCGCACCGGCGTCCGTCCCGGCGGCAGCTCATCGACGAAGGAAACCTCCATGTCGCCGTAGAGGACCATGGCCAAACTGCGCGGAATCGGCGTCGCGCTCATCAGCAACATGTGCGGCTGGCGGCTTGCAGAGCCATTCTCGCCGTCGACCAAGCGCTGCAGCGATAGGCGTTGCAGGACGCCGAAGCGATGCTGTTCGTCGACCACGCCCAATCCCATGCGCGGCGCGCGCACCTCCTGCTGAATCAAAGCGTGGGTGCCGACGACGAAAGCCACATCGGCACGCTCAATAGCCTGAAGCAGGGCTTTTTTTTCTTTGGCCGGTGTCGCCGCGGTAAGCAGCGCCGACGGGATTCTCAAATCGTCGGCGAATGGTTTCAGATTGCGATAGTGCTGTTCGGCGAGAATCTCGGTCGGCGCGAGCCAGAGCGCCTGCGTGCCGTTCTCGATGGCGCGCAGCGATGCGAACCAAGCGACCATGGTTTTTCCCGAGCCCACGTCGCCTTGAACCAGGCGCTGCATGGGCTCTTCAGACGCCATGTCGGTTTCGATTTCGCCCAAGACGCGCCGTTGCGCTCCGGTCAATTGGAACGGCAGTAGCCGCGTCATCTTCGCTCCGAGCCCTCCAACACTGCCCGAGAATGCAATTCCAGCGGAACCGGCGCGTGCTTTGCGCCGCAAACCCAAGCCCAGTTGCATATAAAAAAGCTCGTCGAAGATGATCGCCCGGTGCGCCGAAGAAGAGAATTCATTGAGCCCGCTCAAGTCTACGTCTACCGCCGGCTCGTGTAACTCCGTGAGAGCGTCAGGAATCAGTTTTAAACCTTGGCGCGCGCAAATTTCCTGCGGCAGCCGGCTGGGAATTTTGCCGCGATACGCGCTCAGCGCCTGGGCAATCCATTTTCGCAGCAGCGTCAAAGACAAACCGTTGGGATGCACATACACGGGCATGATCCGGCGCAATTGGTCATTTTCCTCGCCTTCGATCACCTCGAAAGCGGGATGGGTCAGACGCAACCGCTGGTGCATGCCCAACTCGACTTTGCCGTGGACCAGAAGCGACTTGGCCTTTGGTCAGCCCATTGACCAGAAAAGCGGGCGCGCGATACCAGACAAGATCGATGCTTCCCGTGTCGTCTTGCAGCGCGCCGGCGAGCATTTGGCTGCGCCGGCGCGGTACGTAGCGGTTTTGTAGTTCGGCGAGGCGCCCGACAAAGCTGCATTCTTCGCCGAGGGCGGCGTCGCAGATCTTTTTGATCGAGCGGCGATCTTCGTAGCGAAACGGCAAGTGATAAAGCAGATCTTCAACGCTACGGATGCCGATAGACTCCAGCTGCTCGGCGCGCTTGGGTCCCACGCCCTTGAGATATTGCAGCGGTGTCGCCATCGCGCGCAGGCATTCGCGCACGCTGGGAACTGATGCCGATATTTTGCCGGAAGGATCCGAAGCGGCGACGGTCATGACGCCCTCTAGGGTAAAGACGGCACGCCGTAATCCTGCAAGGCTTTCACGTCGAACTCGCGATGGTTCAGGTACTCGATTCCCTCGGCAGCCGCCTCTGCGCCGGCGATCGTCGTAAAATAGGGCACCTGATAATCCAGCGCCCAACGGCGTATGTGGTACGAGTCGGCATGGGAGTGGGCGTCCGTCGGCGTATTGATCACCATCGCGATCTCGCCCTTTTTGACCTGGTCGCCGATGTGCGGACTGCCGTCTTGAACTTTATTGACGGTGTCAGCGGGAACGCCGCGGGCCGCGAAAAATACCGCCGTGCCGCGGGTCGCGACGATGCCGAAACCGACGCGGTAAAGTTTTTCCGCCACCGCCGCCGCGCTGGCTTTGTCCTCGTCGCGTACGCTGATGAAAACTTTACCCGACCTCGGCAACCGCATACCGCTAGCCAACTGGGCTTTGGCGAATGCGATGCCGAAGGACGTATCGATCCCCATCACCTCGCCCGTCGATTTCATCTCCGGACCGAGCAGCGTGTCGACCCCGGGAAATTTATTGAACGGGAAAACCGCTTCTTTGACGGAAATATGTTTGGGGTGGACCTCCTCGGTCAAGCCGAGTTCCCGAAGCTTTCTTCCGACCATGATGCGCGCGGCCAATTTTGCCAGCGGCACGCCGATCGCCTTGCTGACGAACGGCACGGTGCGTGACGCCCGCGGATTGACTTCGAGGACGAAAACGTTGTTGCCCTGGACCGCGAACTGCACGTTCATCGAGACCGCGAACATTCAAAGCTTTGGCCAAGGCGACGGTGTGGCGGCGGATCTCGTCCTGGATATCCGGACCGATCGACTTGGGCGGCAGACTGCACGCGCTGTCGCCCGAATGAACGCCGGCGCGCTCGATGTGCTCCATGATGCCGCCGATCACGTAGTCGTCCCCGTCGCCGAGCGCGTCCACGTCGATCTCGATGGCATCGTCGAGAAATTTGTCGATCAAGACCGGATGCTCCGGCGATGCCGATACCGCATTCAGCATGTAATCTTTTAAAGCCTCGCCGTCATAGACGATCTGCATCGCCCGCCCGCCGAGAACATAAGAGGGGCGAACCAGCACCGGATAACCCAAGCCTCCGGCAATTTTGAAAGCGGCGTCGTAGGAACGGGCAATACCGTTATCGGGCTGTTTAATCTCGAGGCGCTTCAGCAACTCGGCAAATCTCTCACGGTCCTCGGCCAGATCGATGCTGTCCGGAGAGGTGCCGATAATCGGCACGCCGGCGCGCTCCAGCGGCAACGCGAGCTTGAGCGGCGTCTGGCCGCCGAACTGCACGATGACGCCGTCGGGCTTCTCGCGATCGACGATGTTCATCACCTCTTCCATGGTGAGCGGTTCGAAATAAAGTTTGTCCGAAGTGTCGTAATCGGTGCTCACGGTTTCGGGATTACAGTTGACCATGATCGTTTCGTAACCCTCTTCCTTGAGCGCAAAGGCGGCGTGCACGCAGCAGTAGTCGAACTCGATGCCTTGGCCGATGCGGTTCGGCCCGCCGCCGAGGATCATGATCTTCTTGCGTTCGGTCCGCTTGGACTCGTCTTCGCCTTCGTAGGTCGAATACAGATAGGGCGTGAACGCTTGGAACTCGGCGCCGCAGGTATCGACGGAATTGAATACCGCTTCGACGCCCTTCTCTTTGCGCGCGTTTCTGACCTCGGCCTCGCTGACGTCAAGTAACTTCGCGATACGAGCATCGGCAAAGCCGCTCTGTTTCCAGGTGCGCAGGCGAGCGCCATCCAACTGAGCCGGCTTCGCCGAAGACGCGGCAATTTCTTCGTCGGTTAAGATAATCTCGCGGATCTTTTCCAGGAACCACGGATCGTAGGCTGACAACTGATAAATCTCGTCCGTGGTCATGCCAAGCCGGTAGGCGTCGCCGACGTACCAGAGGCGCGAGGCGTTGGGCTGACGAAGTTTCTCGTGGACGATCTTCAGCGACGCTGGTCTTGCTGCGGTCGGAAAGATCCACCTTGGGCTCGAAACCAAACGAACCGATTTCCAGTGAACGCATCGCCTTCTGCAAAGATTCCTTGAAGGTGCGTCCGATGGCCATCGCCTCGCCGACCGACTTCATTTGCGGCGTCAACAGATCTTTGGCCTGGGGAAACTTCTCGAAGGTAAAACGCGGGATTTTCGTCACCACATAATCGATCGTCGGTTCGAAACAGGCCGGCGTCTCGCGGGTGATGTCGTTGCGGATCTCGTCGAGGGTGAACCCCACCGCCAGCTTGGCGGCGATTTTGGCGATCGGAAATCCAGTCGCCTTGCTCGCCAACGCCGAACTGCGCGACACCCGCGGGTTCATTTCGATCACGACCATGCGCCCGTCCTTGGGATTGACGGCAAATTGGATATTCGATCCGCCGGTGTCGACGCCGATCTCGCGGATCACCCGCAGCGATGCGTCGCGCATGATCTGATATTCCTTGTCGGTCAAGGTTTGCGCCGGCGCCACCGTGATCGAGTCGCCGGTATGCACGCCCATGGGATCGAAATTCTCGATGGAGCAGATGATCACCACGTTGTCCTTGTGGTCGCGCATGACTTCGAGCTCGAACTCTTTCCAGCCCAGCACCGATTCTTCGATCAGCACTTCATGCACCGGTGAAATGCTCAGGCCCGCTTGCACGACTTCTTTGAACTCTTCGGGCCCGTAGGCGAAGTTGCCGCCGCTGCCGCCAAGCGTGCGCGACGCGCGAATGATCACCGGAAAATCGAGATGCTTCTGAATGCGCGTGGCGTCCTGCATGCTGCGCGCGTAGCCGCTGCGCGGCAGGTCGAGGCCGATGCGCTGCATCGCCTCTTTGAATAAGTCCCGGTCCTCGGCCTTTTTGATCGACTCCAGCTTGGCCCCGATCATCTCGACGCCGTAGCGTTCGAGAATGCCTTGCTCTGCGAGATCGATGGCCAGGTTCAGCGCGGTCTGCCCACCAAGCGTCGGCAGAATAACATCCGGTCGTTCTTTGGCGATGATCTTCTCGACGATATCCGTAGTGATCGGCTCGATATAAGTTCGATCGGCAAATCCCGGATCGGTCATGATCGTCGCCGGATTGGAGTTCACCAGAATGACCCGGTAGCCCTCTTCTTTCAGAGCCTTCAGCGCTTGCGTTCCCGAGTAATCGAACTCGCAGGCTTGGCCGATGATAATCGGCCCGGCGCCGATGAGCAGAACGGAATGGATGTCGGTACGTTTGGGCATGGAGATTATTTGCCGCGATGCTTCGCCATCATGTCGGTGAAACGCTTGAATAGATAATCGGCGTCGTGCGGTCCCGGCGACGATTCCGGATGATATTGCACGGAAAAAATCGGCAACTCGCGGTGCGCGAGCCCTTCCACTGTGTTGTCGTTCAGGTTCAGATGGGTAATTTCCGCCGCCCCTTTGAGCGAATCGGCATCCACGGCGAAGCCGTGATTCTGCGCAGTGATCTCGACCTTGCGAGTGGTGAGATCCATTACCGGCTGATTGCCGCCGTGGTGGCCGAACTTGAGCTTGTAAGTCTTACCGCCGAGCGCCAACCCGAGAATCTGATGGCCGAGGCAGATGCCGAAGATCGGTTTTTTGCCGATCAATTTTTGCACGTTGGCTTTGGCGTAAGGCACCGCGTCCGGATCGCCGGGTCCGTTGGAGAGAAAAATGCCATCCGGATTTAACGCGAGGACATCCTCGGCTGGAGTTGACGCGGGCACGACCTTTACGCCGCAGCCCGTTTCGGCGAGATTGCGCAGAATATTGTATTTAATGCCGTAATCGTAGGCGACGACGGAGAACGCCGGCGAAGCAAAAGTGCCTTTAGCCTTACGTCTCGAACCGCTCTTCGCAGGCTCGCGCTGCTTGTACCCGCCAGCGAGCTTCCACATGCCTTGGTTCCACTCGTAGGCTTCGGCGCAGCTGACGTTGCGGACCAAGTCCTTGCCGACCAAGCCCGGCGAAGCTTTGGCCTTGGCGACCAGTTCATCACTGTCGTCACTCAATGTCGAAATGATGCCTTCCTGAGAGCCGTGATCGCGCAGATAGCGCACCAGTGAACGGGTGTCGATGCCATGAATGCCGACAATGCCGTTGGCCCGCATGTATTCGTGCAGCGGCTGAGTCGCGCGCCAGTTGCTCGGCTGCGGGGTGTAGTCTTTGACGATAAAGCCCTTCATGAAGGGTCGGCGTGATTCCACGTCTTCGGGATTGATGCCGACGTTGCCGATCTGCGGATAAGTCATCGCCACCAACTGCCCCTCATAGGAGGGATCGGTGAGGATTTCCTGATAGCCCGTCATGCTGGTATTAAAAACGACTTCGCCGACGGTTTCGCCTTCAGCTCCAAAAGCATGACCTTCAAAGACCTTACCGCTCGCTAACGCAAGAATAGCTTTCATAAATTCATCGAGCCGATTTCACTTCGGACCGCGGCGCGACTTTGGCGCTGCCATTAGGGCCATTGAGCGCGTAGATCACTGCCTGATCATGCTCCTCTTGGTCGACCCCGCGCAGCTTGACCCGCACCCGGTCCTTGTCCGAGCTGGGAATATTTTTGCCGACGTAATTGGGCTTCACCGGCACTTCCCGGTGGCCACGGTCAATCAATACGGCCAGGCGCACGGAGCGCGGCCGTGCCGAACGAAAAATGATGCTGAGCGCGGTCTTGACGGTCCGGCCGGTATAGATCACGTCGTCGACTAAAATGACTTCTCGATCTTTGAGATTGAGCGGTTCGGCGTCGACGTCCGCCGGCGCGATCCGCCTGATTTCATCCCCGGACCCGTACAACTCGATTTCGCCGAGCTCGGGTTTGTGCTTGCGCACGCTTTCAATCTCGCCGGCAATGCGTCGAGCCAACTGCGCGCCCGCCGTGCGCACCCCCAAAATGACCAATCGATCGGGATCGCGGCAATCACCGAGGATTTGCCGGCTGATCTCAGCGAGCGCATTCTTGATGTCCGCTCCGTCCATCAGCGTTCTTTCCGGCCCGCTTTTGTAAGGCTCGTAGCCGAGTTCTTCGGCTGCCTTGAGCGAATCGAAAACTGCAAGCTCGTTGTTTTTCAGCCAATCCTTCACCGCGTCTCGCCAGAGAATTGTCATAAGAGCAAAAGCGCTTGGATTTAACAGTTGCCGACAAATTGCACTTGAAATCGATGATCGCAATAGGCGCAGCCGAGAATCAAAGTTCCATTCTGGCCGACGGAAAAGATCTCGAACCGCTTGCGCACCGACCGCGACTTCTTTCAGTGTTACGCAGTTCGGGTTGTGACATTGCGGGCCGATGGTTTCCGGACTTTCATAGGCCGTGACCCGACGGTTCGTGTTCGCGGATTTTTCAGCGCGGCGGTCGAGCAGAAACTTGAGCAGAGCCATTCGCACCGGCACGCCGTAGGCCGCTTGCTTGAAATAGATGCCGCGGCGGTCATGATCGAGTTCCGGGGAGAGCTCATCGACCCGCGGTAGCGGATGCATGACCACGGTGTCCTGAAAACGCTTTTCCTGCAGAAACTCGGGACCGATCGTTGGATAACTGCTTTCTGCGGCCCCTGCTTTCATGCGTTCCTTCTGTTTGCGGGTCATGTAAAACGCATCGTAACGCAGGCCGGACGCCATGGTATTAATCCGCGTCTGAATGACTTGATCCACCTGAGTGAACAGCGCCAATTGGTGCGGCTGTTTCGGTGTCAGATAAAGCGCATCGGTCTCGGTGACGACTGCGTTCAGATCGTCTGGATGCCACCGGCGCGAGAGCGTAATCATACTCGCGCTCCAAACGCTCGATTACATATTGCGGCAGTTCCATGCCGTTGGCCGCGAGTGTGACCACGTTGGCGCCGAAGCGTGCCAGCGCATAAACTAGGGAGTGAATCGTCCGGCCGTTCTTCAAGTCGCCGCAAACGACCACCGTGAGCCCTTTGAGCGCGCCTTTTTCTTTGCGCAAAGTATAAAGATCGCACAAGGTCTGCGTCGGATGTTCGTGGCTGCCGTCGCCGGCGTTGATCACCGACACATCGGAATGCTCCGCCATCGCCTGCACCGCGCCGTCCCAATGGTGGCGGACGACCAGCACGTCGGCGTAACTGGAAACCACCTTCGCCGTGTCCGCAATAGTTTCGCCCTTGGCGGTTGACGAAGCTTTCATATCCGAGCAACTGATCACCGAACCGCCCAGCCGCTGCATGGCCGACTCGAAGGAAAGACGCGTGCGCGTGCTTGGCTCATAGAAAAGCGTGGCCATGATCTGTCCGCGGGCAGCGCGATCGGCGCGCAGTTGGTCGGCGCCGTCGGCCAACGAAAAAATCTCTTCGATCTCATCGTTGGTCAGATCCGCGATCGATATGACGTTGCGCATTTCTTCAACAATCCCAGATTAAACTGAGCCGCGTCCTTGCCAATCAGCAATCGTAACCTGATCCACGCCATCGGCTTCTTCCAACAACACGTTCACCCGCTTGTCGTCGCCCGCTTCGATATTTTTGCCGACGATATCGGCCCTGATCGGCAATTCCCGCGCGCCACGATCGATCAGTGTGGCGACTAAAATACGTTTGGGCTGGCCGAGCCGTTCAACCGCTTCCATCGCCGCGCGAATCGTCCGGCCGCGAAAGATGACATCGTCGATCAGCACCACTATCTTGCCGTCGACTTTGACTGCAGTCTCGAAGGCGCTGATCGCCGGCAAATCGCGATCTTGACCGCGGTCGTCGCGATACGGCGTAACATCGAGCACCGCCATCGGCACGGACACTTTGGCCGTCTCTTGAATCTTGCGCGCCAATCGCCGCGCCAGATGAACGCCGCGGGAGCGAATGCCGATCAAGACCAATTCGCCAGGCGCTCCTGATTTCTCGACGATCTCGTGCGCCATGCGAGTGACCGCCTTGCCGATATCGGCGCCGTCGAGCAGGATCTGTTTCTCGTCAGCCATAGACTAAAAAAAGACCCTGCCGGTTTACCGGCAGGGTCTAATAGCGCAAATAAATTTTTGAACGAATTCTGTCATGGAGCCTTTTCCAATCTCACAGGATCGGATTAAAAGGTTGATGCTAAATTTTTAGCCCGCAGCTTGATTAAAGTCAACAAACTTTCAGTTAAATCTCAATCTCGACGATCTTCGCTTGCGCGCTTCTCGCGCTGAATATTGAGTCGCGCCACGGAAATCGGCAACTTGAAGCGGCGCGGCCCGGCGCTGCCGGGGTTGATAAACAGAATACCATCTTTTGTTGCCACCAGCGGTTTATGCGAGTGGCCGCTGATCACGACGCTGAAACTCGGTATTTGCCGGCTTTATCTTGAGTTCATTCACGTTGTGGATCACGTGTATGCCGATGGCGTTGACTCGCACGGATAAAATATCCGGCAATTCTCTCGCCCAAGAATCCCGATCGTTGTTGCCCTTGATGGCGAGCACCGGCGCGATCTGTTCTAGCGCGCTCAGAACATCAGGACTGCCGATATCGCCCGCGTGAATGATCAACTCGGAGTTTCTCAACGCCGCCAGAGCTTCGGCACGAACTAGTCCATGGGTATCGGAGATCAAGCCGACACGTCCCGCAGCAAGCGTGATAGGTCGGTGATTCAATGAGCGCACCAATGTGATTTAGCTTGATTCCGGTGCGCGCGCAATTCTATAGTCAGAACTGCAATGGGAGGCTTTATGTTTCCACACTTAAAAGGCTTTAATCTCAAGCAATGGATCGAAGAGAATCGCGGCAACTGGGGCCAGCGCCGGGTGATCTGGCAGGATTCGGATTTCATCGCTTTCGTCACCCGTGGCCCGAACCGCCGCAAGGATTATCATATCAATCCGGGCGATGAGATTTTCTATCAGCTCGAAGGCGAGCTAAATTTGCATTATCTCGATCATGAAAAGCACGATCTGGCCGTGCTCAAGGCCGGCGAGTTGTTTCTCTTGCCGGGAAAAGTTCCCCATTCGCCGCGGCGCGCCGACGGCTCTTGGACATTGGTGATTGAAAGAAAGCGAACTCCAGAAGAACAAGACCGCTTCATCTGGCCGTGCGAAAAGTGCGGTAACCAGCTTTTCGAGACGGAAGTTCGCTTCGATGATCCCGGTGACGCGGTCAGCCGAGCGACCCAATCCTTGCGTGCTGACCCGACGCTAGCCACCTGCAAACGCTGCGGCGACGTCCTGGATCTTTAGCGATCAGGCGAAAACCAAACCTCAAGCAACACTTTCACTAACTTCAAGTTCTGGATCATTTTGTGCTTTGGTCTGCAAGGCGCGCCAAATTTTTGGCGGCGTCAGCGGCAAGTCTTGGATGCGCACGCCGACGGCTCGCGAAACGGCGTTGGCAATTGCCGATGCGACCGGCAAGAGCCCGCCTTCGCCGATTCCTTTAGAACCAAACGGACCAGGGCCATTGCCGTTTTCGATGAGAATCGTGTCAAACTTGTCGGGAAGATCGTCGAACGTCGGCACCCGATAGTCGACGAGATTGCCATTTAGTAGTTGGCCGTCTTCGTAAATCATTTCTTCCATCAACGTGTGGCCGATGCCGAACATCACTGCGCCCTCGTCCTGACCGACGCATTGTTCGGGATTGATCGCTTTGCCGGTATCGCAAACGGAAATATAGTTCAGCAACTTGCATCGACGCCGGTCTCCGGGTCGACTTCGATCTCCACGCCGCCCCAGCCCACTTCCCAAAAGGTCGTGGTCGAACCCAGCACCGTTTTCGGGTTCTTTTTATCTTTGTAAAGACCTTTGCCGATAATCTCCCCCGCCTTACTGCCAAAGAAATCAACGATAACTTTACTGAAAGATAGAGCCGGCCGTTCACCGAGTACGACATGACCGTTGTGCAGTCTCAAGTTATCGACTTTCTGCTTGAGTATCTTGGCGGCGCATTGCAGTAGTTGCTTTCTGAGCATCCTGCGCCGCGCGCAAGACTGCGAGTGCCCATCACCACCATCGAACTGCTGGCGCTGGTCGAGATGTCGTAGGGCGTCACGTCGGTATCGAGCTGGGCGACGGTGATCTGCTCCATGGGAACGCAAAGCTCTTCGGCGACTATCTGGATCAATGCCGTTCTTGGCCCCTGGCCCAGTTCCACTGTTCCGATAAGCAAAACCACGCTGCCGTCGGACGACATCTTGACGGTGGCGCCGGCGACTTTGTAGGTGCCGCCGCCATCTTTGATGCAGCAGCTGATGCCCTTTGCGCGATTGGGCTCGGTCGCTTTTCTCTCGCCATTTGAGTTGCTCTGCGACTTTCAAAAGACCTTCGCTCATATCGCAATCCACGGGCGTATCGCCGACAGTGTAAATATCGCCCTTTTTGAAAACGTTTTTTCAGGCGAAAATCGAGCGGATCGAGGCCGAGCCGATCGGCGATCATGTCCATCTGAGATTCGTAGGCCCAGGTCACCTGGAGCGCGCCGAAGCCGCGGAATGCGCCGGCCGGAACCGTGTTCGTGTAGACCCCGTAGGCTTCTACTTTAGCATAGGGAATCTTGTAGGGGCCCAGCGAACGATAGCCTGCTTTCTGCGTCACCCGCGGCCCGGCGTCGGCGTAGGCGCCGGTATCCATATAAACCTGGCATTCACGAGCGATCAACTTGCCGTCCTTGGTCACGCCGGTTTTTACCGTCACCCGCGCCGGATGGCGAGTAACCGTCTTGAAGCTTTCGTTGATGGACAGCATGGAGCTTGACCGGCCGGTGCGTTTTCCAGGTCAGCGCGGCGGAAATGGGCTCGGCCTTGACGTAGAGTTTGCCGCCGTAACCGCCGCCGACGTAGGGGACGATCACGCGAATGCGGCTGAGCGGCAGTCGAAAGATGCCGGAGAAATGATCGCGCAGCGTAAAAGGATCCTGGCAGGACGCCCAAACGGTAAGTTTCTCGCCGTCGAAGTAAGCGATATTATTGTGCGCTTCGAGTGAGTAGTGCTGAACCTTTTGAAAGCGAAAAGTATCTTCGAAAATGTGCTCCGCTCTGGCGAAGCCCTTTTCGACGTCTTTCCTGCCGAACGACAGGTAATAGCAGATGTTGGTGCCGCTGAATCGTTCGGGCGCGCCATAGGTCGAACCGCGCAGTTCGGCGCGGGCGACGCCGCCTTCATGCACCTGGACGGCGCCCGGCGCGTCGCCTCTTCGATATTCGTGACTTTCGGCAGCTCGTCGTATTCGACCTCGATCAGCTCCAGTGCCTGCTCGGCAGTCGCCGGATCATCCGCCAACACCGCCGCCACCGGATCGCCGACATAGCGGACTTTGTCCACCGCGACGATGGATTGATCTTTATAGGTCGCGCCGTATTTGTAATTGAAGTCTTGATATCATCGCGGGTCAACGTCGCAATGACGCCCGGCAATTCCTTTGCTTTCTAAGCATCGACTTTGACCAGCTTTGCGTGCGGCACCGGACTTCTGAGAATGCGCGCATAGCCCATGCCAGGAAGCTGGATATCGCTGGTATAAACCGCTTTGCCGGTTACTTTCTCGACGCCATCGACTCGATGCGCATTTGTGCCCGCGACGGTAAAATTATGCTGGTCTTCATGATTTAATTGAAAACAAAACGGCCGCGGGGAAAGAACCACCGCAGCCGTTATCAATACTACTACTTGCGGATTTTGGGACTGTCTTTTTCGGGAAAATACAGATCACAAAACGGGCAGTGAAAATTCATTCCCGACCCGAGCATGTGCGGATTGACGACGAAGATTTTTTTGCACGTTGGACACGTTATTTCTACAGCCTGACCCATGGTTCCTCCTCGATCTCAATAAATTTATTAGGCCCTCGCAACCGCCTACGCCCAATAGGTTGTGCGGTCCATCGGAATATGCTGCAGCACTTCGCCCGGAACATAATCTTCCAGCTTGATGCGCGCCATCGCCTCGTCGGGGCACTTCGACACCGGCGAGAACGGCCGGTCCGTCGGTCTAGTCGCATCGACAATCATGCCGGATGTCTTGATCTCATCGCGCAGCGAGGGATCCAAAAAATTGCCGCGGAACAATGGCTTCAGGATATTGACCTGAAGATGCGGCTGGACCCTGGTCGCGATCGCCCAGAGAATTTCGGTCGGATTGAAAACATCGATATCTTCATCGAACACGAAGACATTTTTGGTGTGGTCGAAGGTCAACGCAGCGGCGGCGGCGCGTGCCGGATCGCCTTCGGACAGTTTCTTCATCGAAATAAAAACATTGTAATGCGCGTGGCGGCCCTGCTTGCAGACAGCGGTGACGCCCGGGACCGCCTCGCGGCAGCGGCGCAAATAGGCGCCTTCGCGCGGCAAGTCCATCCACGGCTTGTCGCCTTCCGGCGTGATCACTGACTGATACATGGCGCCGTTGCGGTAGTTGATCGCGCGCACCTCATATTCGACGCAAGTCGTGTAGCGCTGCGGACCGAGATAACCGGGCGCTTCACCGAAGGGGCCTTCTACGACCCGACCGCCCGGTTTGAGGACGCCTTCGATGACGACTTCAGCATCCGCGGGAATGAGCAAATCATCGCCGAACGTTTCCGAAGCAACCAAGCGCAGCGGTTCGCCCAAGTAGCCGCCGATCACATCGTACTCGCTGACTTCGAAAGGTCCGCTGTAGCAAGCGCCCATGTGGTAGGCCGGATGATGACCGAGCACGGTCGCCACGGGCATCTCTTGATTGTTTTCCTCGTAGTCTTTGAAAATCTTCCACAGGTGGCGCGGCGAGGCATAAAGCGCGGTGGTGTTCTTCGATTTCACTTCCATGCGGTGGTACGAACAATTGTAGATACCGCTTTTTCGATCTTTGGTGACCGTCGACAAAACGATGTACGGCCCGCCGTCCATTTCGTGATGGCGCATGATCGGAATCTGGTAGAGATCGACGTCCTTGCCGACCATGGTGTTTTCCTTGATCGGGGCGTCTTTTTTGCTGATGATCGTCGGCGGGACGCGGTGCTCTTCCATCTCCAGGCATTTGTCGGCCATTTGCGGCCGCGTCGAATTGCGCGGCATCCCCAGAGCGATCTGAGTTTTGCCTTGCGAGATCTCGCAGTTCATCGTCAATTTGATGGGGCCGACTTTGCCGTTTAGATTCAACGGTTTGTCGAAAATGATAATCGGGAATTTTTTTTGCGCGCCGAGGTGTTTGATGATCGCGGTAACATCGTAGTTCGCCGGATTGACTTCCTTGGTGATGTGAATCACCTCTCCCGGCAGCTCGCGCTGACAGTCTGCAATAAAGGTTCGAAGATCCTTCGCCATGTCGGCCTCCTAGCTATGTTATGAAAAAGTTTATGCAAAAAGATTTATCGGAAGCCGTCCGAGTTGTCAATTCAACTCGCGCGTCAGTAGTAACTCAATTTCAAAATCAGATCCTTCACTTCGTTCAGGATGACACCTGGCAAGCGTCATTCTGAGCGTCAGACTGTGTGAAAACTCTGATGGTGTTAAGGGCATGATGAGCAAATTTTATTTGAATCGAGCGAAACATGACTGCGGCTTCAGTTTTGGGTCGTTTCGCTATTTAATCTTCGATTCATCGACCGGATGTTCTCTCAAAGAGGGCCCAGGCCGCTACTTTAGTGCGACAATCAGGCCTTTGACACCCACGATGTTCAGTGCCCGCTTGATGTCGTAGGCCAGCGTCGACAGGCTAAACTCTGCCTTTACTTTCTCCAGCCCTCTCATCAAGAAATGCCTCTGGTCATTCCAAAACTTGATCGTTCCAAACGGATGCTCGACAAGCTGCTTGCGTAATTTGAGAACCACGGGGTTGGCTTTGACCCGCTGTTCGATCCTTTCCAAAACCCCTTCATGCTCCCAGCGCTTAATCCGGTGAAACCTCGGGTCGGTGGTACACTGGGGTTTGAGAGCACAGCGCGGACAAGCGTTGGTCCAGTAGTATCGAAACTTCTTATCGCCCTCCTGAGTCTCAAAACGGAAATTCAGTAGCTCTTGGGCCGGACAGCGATAACAGTCCCCGTGCGCTTCATATACAAATTTCTCTTTGCCAAATAACCCTCGCGCGGTGTTCTTCGATACCAGCGGTTTGGAGACATACGTTGTGATCTCCTCATCCTCGCAACGCTTTAGCTCTTCGTGGTTATAGTAGCCCATGTCGGCCACCACTTGGAGCTCCTCTTGACCGAGCATCTGCTTAGTCTTTTGCGCCATCGAAAAAAGCTGATGATTGTCCAAGCCCTCATTGGTGACGTCCTGTTCCACGATCAGGTGATGCTTTCGGTCCACCACCGTCTGCACGTTGTAGCTCACCTCTCCCCGGGGCGTGAGCGCCATCGCCCGACTCTCTGGATCTGTCAGCGACACCTGGCTTTGGCCACTGGCCTCGAGTTCTTTTAACAGCTCTTTATATCGACCTTTGCGCTCCTTGAGCTTTTCGATCTTCTGCTTAAGTTCGGCTGCACTGATCTCACTCTCTTTCTCTTCCTCATCTCCCCGCTCAATCTCATCGAGATAGCGCTCGACCTTCTCGTCGATCTTCTTCAGTCGCTCCTCAAGCTTCTTTGCACTAAAGTTTCGCTGCCCGCTGTTGACCGCCTTAAATTTACTCCCGTCCACCGCCACTAACTCGCCACCCACTAACCCCAACCCTTTACATAACAAGACAAACTGCCTAAACACTCCCCGAAACGCTTTGCGATTGTCTTTGCGAAAATCGGTAATCGTCTTAAAATCCGGCCGAAGTTTGCGCATCAACCACATCAGTTCCACATTTCTCTGACATTCCCGCTCAAGCCGTCGTCCCGTTCTCACCCGGTTGAGGTATCCATATACATAGAGCTTCAGTAAATCCCGTGGATCATAGGGCGGGCGCCCTGTCTCGTTGGGTGTTGGGCGCCCAAACCCCAGCTCCTCCATCTCTAGCCCATCGACGAACGCGTCGATGAATCGCACCAGATTATCCTCGCCGATGTAATCGTCGAGAATCTCGGGAAACAAAATCCGCTGCTCTCGGCTCTCTCCTTCAACGTAGCTCATCGAACAACTTTAACCTCCCGCCAATCTTAATGCCCGCAATTTACTCCTCTCTTGATCGATGGAAAATAAAATTCTTGCTCTCCTTTCCTTCTTTATATTAAAACCTCGGTTGAGAGTTTTCACACAGTCTGGCGGAGCGAAGAATCTTTCCTGCTGGTTATCTCGTCCAGTAGTCATACTACCCAATTCTACCATCCCAAATGAGTCACCGCCTCGTGAGCCGACTCTCCCACAATCGATGGTTCCCGCCTGAACGATGATTCGTCGCACAGATGATTTAAAATCAAACCGGTTGTAATCAGAAGATCACAAGCAACGCTATTCGAAAACGATCGTGCGGTTGCCGTGTAAAAACACCCGCTCTTCGAGCGCCAGCTTGACCGCCTTCGCCAGGACAATTTTCTCCACGTCGCGCCCGGCCTGCACCATCGCGGCCGCGGTCACTGTGTGATTCACCGGGATCACGTTCTGGGCAATGATCGGTCCGGTGTCAAGATCGTCGGTGACGATATGCGCCGTCGCGCCGATGATCTTGACCCCCCGCACATAAGCTTGATGGTACGGTTTGGCGCCGATGAACGCGGGCAAAAACGAATGGTGGATGTTAATCACCCGGTTGCGATAATGCGCCACAAAGTTCGGCGTCAAAATACGCATGTACTTGGCCAGCACAATATATTCCGGCGCATAGGAATCGATTACTTCGATGACTTGCTTCTCGTGCTCGGTCCGGTCGAGGTCTTTGTGACTGATGCAATGGAACGGTATGCTGAATTGTTTGACCAACGAACCCAGGGTCTCATGGTTCGCGATTACGGCACGGATTTGCGCCGGCAACTCGCCGGAATAATGGCGGATCAAGAGATCGCCCAGGCAGTGCGCCTCGGTTGTCGCGAGGATCACGACCGGCTGTTTTTCCGTGGTTGCGAGTTTGACGACCGCGGATGCCGGCAGCACCTGCTGAAGATAGGGAACCACGCGATCGGGCGCCGCCGCGCCTTCAAACGCCGTGCGCATGAAGAAATGCTTTGCTTCGAGATCGACGAACTCCTGGTTGTCGAGAACATTGTAGCCGGCGTTGAAAAGCACGCCGCTGATCTTGTGAACCAGCCCTGGTTCGTCCGGACAATCGATTCGTAAAATATGAGGCGCCACTTAAAGATCTCCGTTTCAGCCAAATCGAATGATTATGCCATGCGCCGAGGCCAAGACAAATCGATCCATGAAGCATGACATCGAATTATAGCTCCGACTACGTTGTCAAACTATTGTCGTCAGCAGTAGCCCTACTGGGGCGAAGCAGATCAGTAGAGCGAGAGAAAGCGTCAGTAGATTGAGTAAAACCCATAAGCCGAAAGTAAGCCAATCCCGGGCCGTTGGGCGAGGCGGTTCCCGTTCCAATCGGAGTCTGTTGCGAAGATCGCCGACCGTAGTCAGCAACAAGACTTCGTCGAATGGTTCGCGATAAAGATTGCGGCTATGTCGTCCCCGCATGAACGCACGTCGCACTTTCGCGGCATCGAATAGCAAGCCGATCGTCATGGCCGCCAGGTTCAGCAACCACGCGGCATAGTGGCGGGCGCAGCCGGAGGCAATCTCCCACGCAGCGATCTCCGCCTCCCCTACCCACGTGGTATCGTAGCCTGTGACCAGATGATGGAGATCGTGAAATCTTACGGCGGCAACCCGCGCCTGGGTATTTGGAATGTGGAAACGAAGCGGACCGACTTTGAACTTTACCCAACGCGCGGAATAGCCGCCATCATCGAGACGGTTGGCAGCAAAATATTGCGCGCGGGCATCGACCAGCCGAAGCTCATCGGCGTAGTGCGCCATTCAAATACGATGACTGCCTGCCATGGCAAGATCCACATGACGTGACAAGCGCGCCTCAGTGCGCGACTGCGTGGTTTCCATTCAAGCCAAACATGTCCATCGCGTTGCCGCCAAGCACTTTCTCTTTATTCTCGTCCGACAGGTTCGCCATCTTCTTGATCACGTCCACCGTCCTCGGCCAGGTAGCGACGGCGTCGCCGTGATCGAAATCGCTGCCGATGATGATGTTGTGATCGGGCCAGCCGTTGATCGTATCGGCGAGATAAGACTCCCACGACACGCACGCGATATAAAACTGCTCGAAATATTGGCTCGGCATTTTCTTGATGCCCTTCTTGCCTTCGAAAAACTGCTGCACGGCGGTGGAGATCGTCGCCTCGTTTGGCATATGGGCGTCGAGCGTGTGCATCAACCACGGCACCCAGCCGATGCCGCCTTCGAAGAAACCAAATTTCAACGTCGGAAAGCGATCGAGCACGCCGCTGAAGATCAATCGCGCAGCGCTGACCATGTAGGTCAAAGAAAATCCAAGCGCGGTGGGAAAATGCTGGTAGCCCTGGAATCGTTCACTACCGACCAGCCAGGGATGGCTATGCTGCAATTCATACACGCGCGCCGCCGGATGAAGCAAAATCGGGATATTGAGGTCGGCGATTTCTTCATAGAGCGGGAACAATACTTCGTTGTCCAAATCGCCGTCGCCCCAACCGCCGTTGAATTTGACCGCTTTGAGACCGAGCTCTTTGACCGAACGACGCAGTTCCTTCACCGATTCTTGGATATCGGGCAGATAAATCCAGGCGCAACCGATAAAACGCTCGTCGCCCTGGATATCTTCCGCCACCGTATCGTTGTAGGCGCGAGCAAGCTGGCGGCCAAGCTCCGGATCGCACTCGTAGATCAGCGGGCGGTTGTCGGGGATCAACACCTGGCGGTCGAAGCCATCCTGCTTCATGAATTCGGCGCGCAGCGGCAAACTCCAGCGCCCTTCTTTGAAAGAATGAATCTTCTTGCCGTCGCGATAATAGGTCGCGACCTTGCCCGGAACGACTTCGCCGTACCGCACCATGTCGCCTTTATCTTCGACCACTTCGAGATGGCCCTTCCCGGGATGCTTAACTTTATCGATAAAACGAAGCGGCCAATAGTGGGTATCACCGTCGATGTACATGAATTTACTCTCCTTAATCTGCTTTCACGGCAGATTATCGTTATCGTGCTCGTGATCCCTCGTACAGCTCGGGATGACAATCACGTTACGCGATTGTCACTTCACTCCGTACTTTGCCAGCACCTCGTCGATGAAGCCGCTCTGATCGATTTTTTTCAGAATCCGATCGTCGATCAGTTGTTCCGGTGTAACTCTTTCGACTTTCGGATTGCTCCTCTTCATCAAGCGCACCACGTTGGTTACCCCGGCGGGGTTGGCGTAGGGCTTCTTCTCGGTTCCCATCACCAGATCCCGGTAGCCTTCCTCCGCGTCTTTTTCGCTGACCTTCAGATACTTCTGCAGGATTTTTAGGGTGGTCGGTTTTTGTTGCAGCGACAACGAAAAAACCGCGCCCTCTATGACCGCCTTCAGCAAATTTTCCGCCAGTTGCGGGTTCTTCTGAATGTTGGGCTCGCGCATAACAAAGCCGGAGCTCAAAATCGGCAGGTTGTATTTATTCAAATCGACAAGGGTTGGAAATCCCAGAGCCGCCAAGCGCCGGCTTTGCACGCCGTCCAGCACCGTCGCATCGATGGTTCCTGATTCCAGCGCTTGGGCCAATACGTTCTGATCGCCCACCGCGAGAATATTGATCTTGTCGCGGTCGGGATCCAACTTCAAATGCTCCAGGGCCAATATGGCGCCCATCCACACCGTGCCGCCGATCGCCTGGATGCCGAATTTCTTGCCACGTAAATCTTCAGGTGTCTTAATCCCCGGTTTGACCATCAAGTCATAGGTGACGCGATTGGTAAATGCGGAAAGAACTTTCAAATCGGCGCCGTTGGCGACCGCGCCGACAACCGCCGTTCCGCCCGTGTAACCAACGTCGATTTCGTTGGCTGCCATCGCGGCAACCAGTGTCGGCGCGCCGCGTACGAAGATCGTATCGGCGCTGATCCCGTACTTTGGTAAAAAAACCGCGTTCTCTTGCGACCCACAACGGCGCAACGCGAGCATTCATTGCCGCGTAAGCGAGGACCAGTGTCCGGCCGGTCGACGCGCCGTGCGCGACGTTCGTGTAAGCGACAAAACAAATCACCGCCAAAACAGCAAGAGTCGTTCTCACCATTACGCCATTCCTCCTTCTGCGCCTACTTTACGCCGTACTTGGCATGCAGCTCGTCGATAAAACCGCTTTGATCGAGTTTTTTTAGAATGCGGTCATCGATCAGCTCGGCTGCTTTGACTTTCTCGACCGCGGGATTGCGGGCTTTCATAAACCGTACAACATTATTAACGCCTGCGGCTGATGCGTAAGGCTTGCGGTCGTAGCCAACGACCATGTCTTTGTAGCCTTCCTCCGCTTCCTTTTCGTTGATGCGCAAATATTTTTGCAAATACTTGAGTGTCGCGGGCTTTTGACTTGGCGACAGCGCAAAGGCCGCGCCCTCGAGCACGGCTTTCAAAACTCCCTCAAGCAATTGGGGATTCTTCTGAAGATAAGTTTCTCTGACAACGATGGCATTGCTGAGGAGCGGGAGCTTGGCCTTGTTCAGGTCGACGAGTGTGGGAAAGCCGCGCTCGTTAAGCGGCCGCGCGAGCACACCGTCGAGCACGGCGGCGTCGATGGTGCCGGTAGCCAGCGCTTGCGCCATCACGACCTGATCGCCGACCGCCAGGATACTGATCTTATCACGGTCCGGATCGAGTCCCAGATGCTCCAGAGCGAGCAATCCGCCCATCCACACCGTGCCGCCGATGGCCTGAATGCCAAAGCGCTTGTTCTTCAAATCTTGCGGGGTCTTAATGCCAGGTTTGACGACCAGCTCGTAGGTGACACGGTTATTCAAAGCCGAAAGAATTTTAAAATCCGCCCCGGAAGCGACCGCTCCGACGACCGCCGTGCCGCCGGTATAACCGACGTCGATCTCGCCGGAAGTCATTCCGGCAACCAGTGTCGGTGCGCCACGAATGAATATCGGGATCCGCATCAAAACCATTCTTGAGAAAGAAGCCGCGCTCATGGGCGATCCACAATGCCGCCACCCGAGCATTCATCGCCGCGTAGGCGACCACGATTTTGCGCGGCGCGGAAGCGCCGTCGGCATGCAGTGGAAAACCGCAGATACTGAGGATCGCGATAAAAACTAACACGAGACTAGCCATTTGACCTCCTAAGTTGGCAAATCCCCGTTGATCTGCGTTGTGTTGTTGTTTTGGCGACGCTCAGCAAATGATTGGTAAACGAAAACTATATTTGCCGCGATTACAAACCTAAGCCCGAGCAGATTGATCGCATTCTCTCCTAAAACTTTTCTCTTGTTCTCCTGTGAGATTTTGGTGCTCTTTGCCACCGGGCCGGTCACTTGCCCCGGTTGCGACGAATCCCAGTGCGGCGAGTCGGTCGCGAGCACCAAGCGATCGCCGCCTAAATACTCGACGGCCCACTCAAACAGTCCGTCTTCGAAGGGCTCGCAGCCGACATAAACGCTTTCGTTGAAGATGTCGCTCGGCTTCCGTTTCTGCCACGGTACTAAGTGCGGCAGCTTTTCGAAGTGCTCGTCCATGCGCGACAGCCACCAGGGCATTTGCGATGCGCCGGTTTCAAGGCAGATGATTTTGAGATCGGGATGCTTTTCCATGATCCCGCCGCACAGGTAAACCATCAGACACACCATCGATTCGATGGTCCGGCCAACCATGTGCGAGAAGAAAAAATTATCCGCGAAGCGTTCGTGCCCCATGGAACCGGTTTTAGTATCGTGAAAAATAATCGGCGTGTTGGTTTTTTCCAGCTCGTCGAAGATCGGATCGAAATGCGGGTCGGTCCATTCCTTGCCCGGTATCGGCGTCGCCTTGACGTTGAGCGCCTTGCTGCCGAGCTCGCGCGATCGGTGCAGTTCCTTGATCGCTTCTTTGGAATCTTGCAACGGAATGACGCCGGCCCACATCAACCGCCCCGGCTGCTGCGAAGCGTACCAGTTCATGTAATTGTTTTGCGCCCGCGCATAGGCGGCGGCGAGCTCCGGATCGTCGGCGAACCAAAGAATATCCAGTGCCGGCGAATTGGGCGACAGAACCGCGACGTCGATGCCGTCGAGATCCATATTGCGCACCCGGCCGTGCGGCGTTAGGTCGGCTTCGGTGACCCACTCTTTCTTTTCCGCCTTTTGCCGGCCGAGCTCCGAACCGATCATGATCTGATTGCCGATCAGCGTCTTGCGCCGCTCGTTGTCCTTGGTCGGCAGCTTGCGCGGAAGAAATTCTTGGTACTTTGCCTCGATCGTTTGAGGCCAGCTCTCCAAATCGCCGACCAGATGACTATCGAGATCGATGACTTTCATGCCGTCGATGGCCATAATGTCTCCTTTATTTCTTCTAACGAACCGTGGTTTTACCGCTCATCGCCTGTTCGAGAAATCCACTCTTCTCCAACTCGCGCAGGATGCTTTCGTCGATCATCCGTTCCAAATTAATATCGCCGATCTTCGGATTGCGCAATTTCATGAAACGCTGGATATTTTTCAGGCCGTCAAGAATGACGAAACCCTTTCTTGTCGGTGCGGCGGACATAGTCGTCATAGCCATCGTTGGCGGCGACGGCGTCAGTCATGCCGAGTTTCTTCGTCATGATTTCCATCACCGTCGACTTATTGGCGGGATTCAGACACAAAACCGTGGCCTTCAATGAGCGCTCGCAAAGCGCTTGCGCACGATCGCTTGATGAGCCGCGAAATAGTCGGACTTGACGACGACGCTAGTACCGACCAAGGGGATTTTTTCCAAGTCGCCCAGGAAATTGAAGCCGGCTCGTTTCAGCTTGCGGCTGAAAATACCCGAGATGGACGCGCCCTGAATTGTTCCCGATTCGAGCGCCTGGCTGATTACCCGTTGGTCGCCGAAAGCCGCGAGCAAGATCTTGTCGCGTTCCGGATTTAAGCCGATCTGTTCCAGTCCCAACATCGCGCCCATCCAGCCGGTGCCGCCGATACTGGTGACACCGATACGCTTTCCCTTTCAAATCGGCCGGGTCTTGATGTCCGGCCGAACCACCAAATCGGTTTGGACGAAATTGCCGAAGGACGCGACGATCTTCAGGTCGAGTCCGCCGACCGCGGCGCCCAGCGTCGCTGTCCCGCCGGTATAACCGAAATGCACGTCGCCGGTGTTGAGAGTGGCGATCAACGTCGGTGATCCGGGAATAAAAATCGTCTGCACATCGAGGCCGTTTTTGGCGAAGAAGCCTTTTTCCTGCGCCACCCATAAAGTTGTGGCAACGGAACTCATGGAAGCGTAGCCGATGACGATTTTCGGGCGTGTTTGAGCATCGACGGTGGGAGAAAGGAGAAGGACAAGTAACAGTGCAGTGGCGAATCGAAAACCCAATTGCAGCATCGTGCAACCTCTCATTGCTGTAAACCTCTTCTCGGGTTAACAAAGCCGCTGACGGGTGTCAATCAAAAGCGCCGCGGGACCATCACGGGGTTGGATTTTCTCGATTGTCCTGGAACGATTCGATTGACAATTTTTCCACCAAAGTTTACTTCACTGCTAGCGCCGGGAAATTCTTGCGAGTGCTGCACGGGGTTATTGTTCCGCGGCGATAACCACGATGATTGGGCGCCGGCCATGAGATTCAAATTTTTTCTACTGTTACTTTTACTGTCGACAGGAACGGCGCGCGCCCAGGAACCCTTCTACAGCGGCAAAACTCTGCGCGTTATCGTCGGGAGCAGCGCCGGCAATACTCAAGACCAGATGACGCGCCTGGTCGCGCGCTACGTCCCAAAGTATCTGCCCGGCCATCCTAACGTCATCGTCGAGAATATGAGCGGCGCCAGCTCGGTGATCGCTGCCAATTACCTTTTCAAAGTCGCCAAAGGTGACGGCTTGACCATTGGCACCGTCTCCCGCGCGCTCTATTTCGATCAGCTCCTCGGCCGGAAGGAAGTCCAATTCGATTGGGCGAAATTCACCTGGATCGGCACGCCGGTCGAAGGCCACGAGGTCCTTTTCATCTCCGGCGGCGCGCCTTACAAAAGCATCCGCGAATTGGCGACGGCAGGTCAGTCACTGAAGTGCGGCGCCTCGGGAACGACATCGACCGGTTATTACATTCCCAAGCTCGTCAACGAAATTTTCGGCACCAAATTTCAGATTGTCACAGGTTATGGCGGCGGCGCCGAGCTCGATCTCGCCGTGCAGCGCGGCGAGACCCAGTGCCGCGCGACGAGTGTCTCGGGCTTCACCGGCTTCGGCGCCTTTCGTGATTGGCGCCAGTCAGGGTCGGCGCGGGTGCTGGTGCAAACCGGACGCAAGCGGGACGGCAAGCTGACCGACGTACCCACCGTGTACGAACTGATGGACGAGTTCAAAACTCCCGAGTCGGGACGGCGTTTGGCCTCGGTGATGCTCTACCCCGGCGAGTTTGGCTGGCCCATGGTCGCGCCGCCGGAGATCTCTCCGGAAAGATCAAAGTTGCTGCGCGCAGCATTCAAAGGCGCGCTTGCCAACGCTGAGCTCATTGCCGAAGCAAAGAAGCGGCAACTGGAGTTGACGCCATCGGGTGGCGAAGAGCTTGAAAATCTCGCCAAGGAAGTGATGGCTCAACCGCGCGATGTCGTCGAGCGCATGAAAATGCTGCTGGAAAATTAAAAGGAGTCACCCGTGAAACTAAGAGTCGGTAATGCTTGTTGGCACGCGTTTCATGTGCAGCATGCGGCGGTCGCGCTCGAAGCCGGTTACTTCGCCCAAGAAGGTATCGACGTCGAGATCGTCCATGCCAAAATCAATCCCAAAGCGATTTCATCGAGCCGGCCGGGCGGCGAGCGTTACGATGAAGTCGGCACGGTGGTTCGCGATATGATCGCCTACGGCATCGACATTATTCCCGATGTCCATGTGCGCACGCCGTTTGCCGAGCGCGCCTTGGGCAACGACGAAGTGCGAATCATCGGCGGCTGGCGCAGCCAATTCCGCGGCAGTCTGGTGACTGCCCCCGGCATCAAGTCGCTGCAAGATTTGCGCGGCAAACGCATCGGCGACTGGTATAAAGGCGGCATCGCCACTATGTGGTTCGAGCAGCAACTGCGTAAGGCCGAGATCGATCCGGAGCACGACGTGGAGTGGAAGATTGGCTACAAGTACGGCTCGCTGCGCGAGGCTTGGAAGCCTTTGCTCGCCGGCGAAACCGACGCGGCCATCGTCCAGAACCCGTTTGTGCCGCAACTATTGGAGCGTGGATTTAACCGGCTTTACGATTTTGTCGAGGACAATAAGCCGCACGGCCGGCCCGATCGCGTGACCGTGGCGCGCAAGTCGTTCATCGAGCGCAACCCGGAAATGATCAAACGCTACTGGAAAGCGTCGATCCGCGCCTACCAGTTCATGCGCATCAAGGAAAACTATCCGTTATTTCGCGCCGTGGAAGCCAAGCTACGAGTCAACAATCCCGACGAAGCGGAACGCACCCGCGACCTGTTTCCGATGATGCTGATGGACGATCATTTTTTTCCGTTGGACGGACAAGTCAGCAGCGAAGGAATCTGGCGCATCCTCGAAGAACACAAAGCCGGCGGAGTTCTTCCCTCATCGCTGCGCCGCGCCGATGTCGACGAAGTGCGCCGCACGGAGCTCGTCGAAGAAGCCTGGGCGGAGGTCTCTCAGACCGACGAAGTCAAGCGCAACCTCGAAATCCTGAAGCCGGTGATCGAAAGAGTGGGATTTTGAAACATCCGCTGTTCGTCGATTTGAACGGCTTGAACGATTGGAACGTTTTGAACTGTTTATAATCCTAATTCCTTCTGCGCTTGGCGCACGTAGCTTTGGTCGACATATTTTTCCGGACTGGGCAGAGGTTCTTTCAGCACCCCGTCGCGAAACTGGACGTCGATATTCACTTTCAGTCCTTCGAGAGTCACCGAGCCATCGATGGGAAAGACTTTGTTCTTGGTGAAATAGTCGATGCCGCGCCGCGCGTACGGCGGCTTCACGCCCATCTCGCTGGTGAAAAACTCCGCGGCTTGCTCCGGTTGCTCGTGAATCCAGCGCAGCGCGCGAATATGCGCTTTGAGAAACTTCACGACGTTGGACCGGTTCTTTTCCGCCCAAGCGGGATTGACCGTGAGGCCATTGAATTGATACGTCGAGATGACTTCCAAAGTATCGCCCAAGCGAGTGAAGCCCTGATCGATGGCGATGTCCGAATACGGGATACCGAGCACGCCGGCCGCGATCGAGCCGCTTTCCAACGCGCTGAGGCGCGCCGAAGTGCCGCCGGCAAGAATCGTCAGGGAAAAGTCCCTGGGAAAGTGCAGCCCCTTGGATTTCAAATATTCCAATAAAATCGACGTTGCGCCGCCGCGCAAACTGGTCACGCCGAGCCGCGCGCCTTTGAGATCAGCGATCTTCTTGTACGATTTGCCGCCGACGAGAATATAGGGCGCGGCATTGTCGACGCCGGCGATCACCTTCAGATTGGCGCCCTTCTCGTTCACCAAAATGACGCCGTCCGAATTCAAGGTCGCAAAATGTATTTCGCCGGTCAGCAAGGCCTGAAGCTGAACGTCGCTACGGCCGATGAGGATCAGCTCTACGTTCAAGTTTTCGGCCTTGTAAAATCCCTTTTTCTCGCCGACATAGAACGGCAGATAGAAAAGCGTCTTCGATGTCATGCCGACTTTGAGAGTTTGCGCATAGCCCAACTCTCCCAGTTGACAGACGGCGAAGACGAACAGGAACAGGGCGATTTGGATCTGTTTCATCACGATCCTCCTTTGGCATCTTATGGACAGGACGCCGAATAGTACCTGGCGCCGCGGCGCGAATACAAGGTAAGAAGCTAGTGGTTCACTTTGCCCAAGATCCACCGGAATGAAATCCAGCTTGACAGCAAGCCATAGCCGGATGTATTCGCTGACCCGATGGGAGCCAGGGACTTATGAAAACTTTTATTAGCTCAACGGTCCTTCTCGCCTATTCACTACTCGCCTATGCGGCAGGCGCCAATCCCTACTTGGCGAAGCCCGGCGAAGCGCCCGCGACGGCGCGCGTTGCGGCCTGTGCGATCACCGGCGGTTTTATTCATCTCTACACCGCCCTCGACAACGGGCTCTTCGACAAATACGGCATGAAGGTCGAATTCGTCTCCATCCGCGGTAGCGGCGTCGCGCTCGCGGCATTGGCCGCCGATGAAATCCAATTTCTCTATTGTGCCGCCGACGCGACGATCCCCGGCATGGCGGCGGGCAGCGATGCCAAGCTCATCGCCGCTCCGCTGGTGGGTTTGCCGTGGGTCATGCTGGCGCGCAAAGACATCAAGCGGCCGGAAGACTTAAAGGGCAAGAGTATCGCGGTCACCCGCGCCGGCGACTTAACCTTCCGTTTGGCGCGGGCGCTGCTCAAGAAATTCAACTTTACCGAGAGCGATGTGAAGATTCTTACGGTCGGCGGCACCGGTCAAATCGAGCCGTTCAACGCCATGCAAACGGGGCTCGCCGAAGCGTCATTAGTTACGCCGCCCCTCGATGTGCGAGGACGGCGCAGCGGTTTTAATCTAGTCTACCGCTTAAACGATCTCGCTTTGCCCGCAGTCTATAGTTCGCTTCACACCAATGCCAAAACGCTGCGCGAGCGGCCGCTGCTGGCGCAGCGATGGACCGCAGCGTTAGCTGAGTCAGTCCATTTCGTCGAAAAAAATCCTGATAAAGGCAAAGCCGCCGTCAGCAAAGCTCTGAAGCTCAACGATCCGGAAGCGCTGCAATCGGCCTACGAGGCCTATGCAAAGTTATTGACCAATAGGCGCCTACTGGTGCCGGAAAACAGCGTCGCTGGTGTCGTTGAAGTCGCCCGCGAACAAGGAACCAATATACGAAAAAAAGCACCGGAAATGATCGACAACCGCTTTGCCGAAGATCTCGACAAGAGCGGCTTTCTTAAAGAGATTTGGGGCGCGGAAGTTCACCGCTAAGCAACTGCGTAACAAACGCAGAATACTCAATCGCTTGTCATTTCGTACCGCAAGGAAGACAAGGGTCTTTCTAAAGAGCCTTCGCATTCGTTCGGGATGAGGAGCCAAGGGTAGATACCTTGCGTCCTTGGTGTTTTGCGCGAGATGTTTTTTCAATTTAAAGGCAAGGAGATATTCCATGGTGAAAGCTTTAGTGACACTGCTCTCGCTCGGATTGCCATTCTGGCTGGGGCAAAATGCAATAGCACAAAACTACCCGAGGCAGCCGATCAGTCTCATCATTCCGCTCGCGCCCGGTGACGCCACCGACGTCGCGGGGCGCGCCATCGGCGATGAGCTTGCGAAACTGCTCAAAGTTTCGGTGGTGCCGGTGAACCGGCCGGGCGCCGGCGGGACGATCGGGACCGAAAGCACGGTGAGAGCTCCCAAGGATGGTTACACGATTCTGATTACGAACAACGCTTCTTTGGTCTACAATCGCATCCTCACGCCGGAGAGCGTGCCCTACGATCCGTTCAAGGATTTGACCGCGCTCGGGCTCGTGGCGCGCACGCCGATCCTGCTTACCGTGCGCAGCGAGGCTCCTTACAAAACTTTTGCGGAGATGGTCGAATTTGCCAAGAAAAATCCCGGCGGCGTTCGCATCGGCACGGTCGGAGTCGGTTCGGTGGGCCATTTCACCGTGGAGATCGTCAATTCGCTCACCGGCATTGACGTGACGATGGTGCCGTTCAAGGGCGCCGGACCCGGCGTCACCGCGGCGCTCGGTGGTCACATCGAGGGGGTTGCTGTGGCTCAAGGGGTCGCAGCTCCTCACCTCAAAAGCGGCACCATGCGCGGGATTCTAATTTCGAGCAGCGCCCCCGAATTCCCGCAAATTCCGACCCTAGCTCAGCTTGGTTATAAGCAGAACTTGCTCGGCGTTTGGTCAGCATTTTTCGCTCCTGCGGGCGTGCCGCCTGAAGTGTCGAAAACACTCATCACCGCGCTCGAAAAAGTTATGAAAGACCCGGCGATCGCCGCGCGCTTAGGGAACCTGGGGATGGTCGCCGACTACGTGCCGCCGGAGAAACTCGTCGCCGAGATCCGCGAAGAATACCGGACGGTGGAGCAAATCGCGAAAAAGGCGGGGCTGATTAAGTAACTGGAAGCCGACTCGCTCGGTCAAACTCTTTAAATCACAGCGCCTGTCAGGGTCGAAGCCGACAGGCGCTCTGACGAGTGAAAATTCTCGCCGCAGCTACAGGCCGGATCAGTTGATGGATCCACTTGGTGTTATGATTTCTGCCTTCGCCGGCTTTCTGCGGCGTGAAGCGCGCGTAGGGCTCGGGGAGACTGAAAACCTCGTCCATGAAGTAACCTTCACGCAGATGAGAATCTAGATCGATTATCATACGGATCCTCCTTGGGTTTCAAGTCAAATTTACTTTCCCCCTAATGCCTTGAATGAACGAGCGGTCAATCATGTCGTCGAGGGTCACTTTCTTTTTTATCCTGCCGGCTTGGAACTCCTCTTCGATCACGACCGGAATGACCTTTTCGGCGATTTGGCCGTTAAGCGGAAACGAATCGCGATACTCGTCATATCCGGCGGGAGCATAGGCGGGATCCAACTTCACATATTTGCCGATGATTCGCACCGCATCCGCCTTGTTCTCATGGGTATACTTGACGCCCTTTTGATAGGCGCGAAGAAATTTCGTGACCTGATCTTTTTCCTTGCTGAGATAGGACTCTCTGGCGGCAAACGTTTCATAGGGCCATTCCGGAAAGACTTCTTTCAGGTCGAGGAGCTTATTGTACCCTTGCGCTTTAGCGATTTCGGTCACCGGGAACCACACCAGGGACGCATCCACGCCCTTTGCCGATAGTGCCGCGAAGCGTGCCGGAGTGCTACCGATCTGGAGAATCGTCACGTCCTTGGCGTCCACGCCAAAGTGGCGCAAACTCGATCGCGTTAAAAAGTCGGTTAGTGAGCCAAATCGGCTGATCGCAAACCGCTTCCCTTTGGCTTGCTTCATCGACTTGAAATCTGGCTGCGAATAAAGTTGAAATGGCATGATATTGGAAACACCCCAAAAGTTCTTGATATCGACGCCCGCGGCCCGCCCGCCGATCGTTTCCACGAAGGCGCTCCCCATGATCTGCACGTCGCCGCCGATCAGCGCCTGCAAATTGGTGGCGCCAGCGTTGAACAGGACCAACAATACGTCGAGCCCCTCGTCTTTGAAGAAACCCTTTGCTTCGCTCACGTAGACAGGCAAGAAAGCGACGTTTACCGAAGAAAGACCGACGACGATTCTTGCCGCGCCTGTGTGCGGCCAGACGCCCAGACCAAGCAGCGTCAGAACGATCCACAATCCGACTTTTCTCATTGGCAGTCTCCTTTGCGAATTTCGCTCTCAGTGTACCATACGATCGCCCCCGGTTACTGCTTAAATTTGAGCGCCCGCCAAACCCGTTCCGGCGTGAGCGGCAATTGCCGAATGCGCACTCCCGTCGCTCGATACAACGCGTTGCCCACGGCCGGCGCTACCGAAACGATGCCCGATTCGCCCATGCCTTTGGCACCGTAGGGTCCGGGGCCGTCGCCGTTTTCGATCAACACCGAGTGAAACTGATCCGGTAAATCGGTAAAGCGCGGCACGCGATAATCGACGAGATTGGCGTTGAGAGGCTGACCGTGTTCATAAATCAACGATTCGAACAACGCCGGGCCAAGTCCTTGGATCGCCGCGCCTTCATCCTGCCCTTCTGCTTGTATCGGGTTGATCGCTTTACCGACGTCGGCGACGGTCATGTACTTATCAAGTTTGATCTCGCCGGTTTCAGCATCGACGCTGATTTCGGCGCCGCCCATGCCGGTTTCCCAGAACAAGGGAAACGTCGAGCCCAAGCCTTGGCCCGGGCGCATGTAGCCGCGGCCGATCAACTCGCCACCGGGCATGCCAAAGAAGGCGGCGACAACTTTGCCGTAGCTGAATTGTTTCCCGGCGGAAACTGCCGTCTCCATTTGTCAACGTGATCGTGTTCGTGCTCGTGTTAAAGATCTCGGCGGCGGCTTCGATCAATTGTTTGCGCAAATCCTCAGCAGCAGCTTTTACTGCGCTGCCCATCACTGTCGTCGAGCGGCTGGCGCCTGTGGAGCGATCGAACGGCGTGACCGACGTATCCGTGCCGCGCATGGTAATCGACTCGATGGGCATGGCTAATTCATGGGCAACGATCTGGCAGAGGACTGTGCGCGCACCCTGCCCCACTTCCGTCGTGCCGGCGTTGAGAATCACGCTGCCGTCGGCGAGTAAACGAACCAGCGCGACGGAAACCGGCATTGCTTCAGAGTCCGAGACCCCGATTGCGACGCCACTGCCGGGCGGTTTGCTGTTTGGGCCTTTGGATCGAGAGGCTGCACCGCTGCTGCCATGCCTGCGCGCAAGTCTGCGTCGACCGGGGTCGCGCCGGGCTTCAACACTTCGCCACGGTTCAGCAGATTGCGCTGGCGAAACTCCAGCGGGTCGATGCCGATATGCGCCGCGATGCGAGTCCATGTGCGATTCCAACGCCCAGATCGTTTGCGGCCCGCCGATGGACCGCATCGATCCGGCGGGCACGGTGTTCGTGTAGAACGCCAGCACGTCGACGCTGCAGTGATCGAGCTTATAAGGTCCGAGCATGCGGCTGATCGCTCGCTTGGCGACGCGCGGACCGTTGTCCGCGTAGGCACCCGTATCCATCAGAACTTCCGCCTCGCGCGCGACCAGCGTGCCGTCGTGTTTCACGCCGGTCTTGATGCGCACCCTTGCCGAATGGCGGCGCGTGGTCAGCATCGATTCCGTGACGCTCTGCACCACGCGCACCGGTCTGCCGCCGGTTTTGCGCGCCATGGCCACCGCCAGCGGTTCGATCTTGAAATACGATTTGCTGCCGTAGGCGCCGCCGACGAACGGCACGATCACTTCGACTTTCGCATGAGGAAGGTGAAACATATGGGCCAGTTCGGAACGCACTAAAAACGGATGGGCCGACGAACTCCACAACTTAATGCCTTCGGCGCTGACGCGCGCGACCGCTGTGTGCGGTTCCATGGCGTACTGGCAAACCATTGGGAATTCGAAGCTCTCCTCGACGATCTCTTCAGCTTGAGCGAAAGCCCGCTCCGGATCTCCTTTGACGAAGCGCTCGCGATGACAGATATTGCCGCCGAACACCTCGCCCACTCCGGCGACATCGTGAAACTCGCCCGCGCCGGGCAGGTATTCATGGAGCAACGGTGCGCCTTCGGCGCGCGCGGCGTCGATATCCGCCACACAGGGCAATTCGCGATAACGAACGTCGATCAACGACAGCGCCGTTTCGGCGGCGAGCGCGTCTTCGGCGGCAACGACGGCGACCGGTTCGCCAACAAATCGCACGCGATCCGTCGCCACCACCGCGCGATCACGCAAGCAGTTGCCGTAGTAAGGATCGATATCTTTAAGATCCGTCGCGAGTCAGCACCGCGACCACCCCGGGCGCCGCTTGTGCCTTGGAGGCATCGATGGATTCAATCTCGGCATGCGGAAAGGGGCTGCGCAGGATTTTGGCTTCGAGCAGTCCGGGAAATTCAAGATCGCCGGTGAACTTCGCCGCGCCGGTGACTTTCTCGACGCCATCGACACGCGGAACCGAAACTCCGACCGTCATGGTTAATCTACCTCGACAGCTGAGCAGCTGAAAAATTGAAGGGCGGCGCTACTTGCGGTCTTCATCGAGTACGAACGTGAAGGTCTAAGATTTCTCGCCTGCGCGTCAAAATGAAGCGGCATAAGCGGTTTGAGAAACTGGCGATGGGAAACCTCGACAGCGACGGTTAGATCACCGACTGTTCCGGCAAGATCGTCTTGAGCACGCGCAGATAATTGCCGCCGAGAATGAGCTTGATCTCTTCGTCCTTGTAGCCGTGTTTCTGTAAGCCGCTGATCAAATTGGGCAGGTCTTCGATTTCTTCGAAACCTTTGATCAATGGATCTTTGTGCAGCGGATGATGGCGGTCTTTCAAGGTCCGCGGGCCGTCATATTTGACGAAATCCATGCCCAGCGCGAGATGTTCTATCCCCACCAGATTGATCATGTAATCCATGTGTTTGAGCATATCTTCGATACCGACCTCGCCTTTGCCGACCCGTTCCGGCAAAGCCAAGATGCCGACCAACCCGCCCTGATTGGCGATGGCTTTGATCTGATCGTCGGCGAGGTTGCGCGGGTTATCGAGCATGCCGCAGGCATTGGCGTGGCTCACCAGCAACGGCGCCGTCGCTACGTCGAGGGTCTGGAAAAATCCTTCACGGTTCATATGCGAGAGATCGACGACCATGCCCAAGCGGTTAGCTTCCTTAATCACTTCGACACCGAAATTCGTCAGACCCCCGCCGGTGCGATTTTCCCAAACTCCGTCGCCGAGCTCGTTACGAAAGTTCCATACCGGTTGCAACGAGCGCAGGCCGAGGCGGTAAAAATTTCTCAGATTGTGAATGCTGCCGCGCAACGGCATGCAGCCTTCGAAGTGGAGCAAGAAACTTGACGCTGCCGGGCTCGACTTTGTCCGGCAAATCGCCGCGTGTCTTGACCATCTGGATCATGCCTTCGGAGCGCGGCGCTTCTTCGAGAAATTGATCGATTTGATCGAGGGTGGTTTCCAGGTAGCGCCCGGTGTTTTGCGAATGGGAATACGAATCCCCACTGATTGCATAAACGGTCAAGTTGATGCCGTCGCGGATCAGGCGCGGCGCCACCCCATCGCGAATCGGCGTCTTCTCGCCGATCGAGGTTCGATAGAGCTGCTCATAGACATCGCGATGGCCTTCCACCACAATGCTGCTCATGATCAGATCTTTTGCATCCATAAAAATAGCCCGCAACCTTTCTTGAAGCAGATAAAGTCTTGGAGTACTAATAGCGGCTAAGTTTCCTACGCGCAAGATAGAAAGTCCCTTGGCCACTACTCATCGCTTTCGCCTCATTTCGCTAGCCGCCTTGCTGTTGATGGCGCTTCTTGGCGCCTGCAAATCGGCGCCCAAGAGCGACGGCCAGAGCATTTTTCGCGTCAATCTCGGCACGGAACCGCCGAGTCTCGATTGGTCCCTAGCTACGGATCACGTGTCCTTCAATGTCATTGCCAATCTTATGGTCGGCTTGACCGAGTTCGACAAAGACCTGAAACCCGCGCCGGTCATCGCCAAATCGTGGGACTTGCTGGACGGCGGCAGGAAATTCGTTTTTCACCTGCGTGATGACGTGCAATGGAGCGACGGCAAAAAGGTGCGCGCTCAGGACTTCGAGTATTCCTGGAAGCGCCTGCTCAACCCGAAAACCGGCTCGCAATACGCCTATATCTTGTTCGATATCGTCAACGCTCAAGCTTTCGCCGAGGGAAAACTAAAAGATCCGTCGGCGGTCGGCGTGCAAGCGCCCGACGACCATACGCTGGTCGTCACTCTGCGCTACCCAGCGTCCTATTTTCTCGCGATCACGACCTTCGAAGTCACCTATCCGCAGCGCCAAGACATCGTCGAAAAGTTCGAGAACCGCTGGACCGAGCCGTCAAACATTGTCACCAACGGTCCGTTCCGCTTAGCCGCTTGGAAACACGAAAATGAAATCGATCTCAGCGCCAACTCAACTTATTTTCTTGGCAAGCCGGCCATCGACAAAGTCAGCATGTTCATGGTCAACGAAAAGACCACCGCAGTAACCATGTACGAGCAAGGCAACTTGGATTTCATGGATGATCACAGCATCCCGTCGCTGGACAAACCGCGCCTATCGAAAATGCCCGGCTATAAGCTTGTTCCCCAGTTGCGCGGCGAATATTACGGCTTTGCGGTCGACCGTAAACCTTTCGACAATCCGAAACTGCGCCAAGCCTTCGCCATGGCTATCGATAGAGCGGTCTTCCCTAAAATACTCCAGGGCGGCCAAACGCCGGCAACTTCATGGATTCCACCGGGCATGCTGGCGCACAACCCCAAGATCGGCCTGCCCTTCAACCCCAATGAAGCGAAGCGTTTGCTCAGTGAAGCCGGTTATCCGGACGGTAAAGGCTTGCCGCCGATCGTCCTAGGCTACAACACCCTGGACGATAACAAGCTCGTGGCCGAAGCGGTTCAAGGGATGTGGCAAAAGAATTTGAACGTCGTCGTGAACATCGAAAACCAGGAATGGAAAGTTTATTTGAAAAAACTCCAAACCGACCCTTTCGTCGTGCATCGCGCCGGCTGGGGCGCCGACTATCCGGACCCGGATAACTTCATGAAGCTTTTTACTTCGAACAGCGGCAACAACCACGGCCGATGGAAGAATCCGAAGTATGACCAATTGCTCGACCGAGCCGCCCAGGAGCAGGATCCCGCAAAGCGAACCCAATTGTACGACGAAGCGCAAAAAATGCTCACCGAAAGCGACGCCGCCATCGCGCCGTTATATTGGAAAGCCGAAGCGACGCTGTTGAGTCCCAAGTTTACCGGCTTGGAATACAATTCCATGGCCCGCATGGATTTGCGTAACGTCAAACCGGCGGCCTCGTCGAGCGCTGTGCGTTAGGATCTCGGATCCCTATTCTTTTGTCTAAATAGGCTGCCGCGCACTCAGTACGGCACCCGAGCACCAATGCAACCCATTTGAGTTGAATCGCGCCTCTGGGTTCATTCCCCGCAGCTTGCTGCGTTAAATCAATTGGCGATCCAAGGTCCGTCATTCCCGCATGCTTTAAGCGGGAATCCAGGCGAATCCGGACCTGGACCCCGATAAAAACATTCGGGGGTGACGGAATGGGAATCGTTCGCACGATGGACCCCGCAGCTTGCGGCGGGGTTTTTCATTTCCGGCAGATTTCAGTGATTTGACGGCAAGCATTCGCCGTGCTCAAATCGCGGAACTTTTCGAAATTGATCTTCAGATGGAGGTGCGCTTGCGATGAAATTGATAATTTTTTTATTTGTTTCGGGACTTTTTTATCTGTTTGCCGCCCCTGTTTCGGCAAATAACTTTGGCGCCCTCGCCTATGACCGGCAAAGCAATGCTTACGGGGTCGCGTGGGACATGCCGTCGCAGGCGGCCGCGAATAGCCGCGCGCTAGCTGAATGTGCAAAGAATAGTAGGAACTGCGCCGTTGTAGTTCAGTTCGCTAACCAATGTGCGGCTTACGCCACCGGTCAGGGAAATATCTGGGGATATGGAACGGGTGGATCGCGAGCCGTCGCTGAACAATTTGCCAATAACTATTGCAGTCAAAACGGTAAAGGCTGCCAGATCAGAGTTTGGGGATGCACGGCCCGGCCTGGTTCGGGACAACAGGCGGGAATAATTCGACACAGAGCCCGGTTGACCGCGATGCCAATCGCCGGCACGCCGAAGAAAATAGCCGCTGGGGCGGGCAGGAACAATACCAACGCACTTGCCGCGAGAGCGGGGGCTGTTGATTGGGCCAGATGACTTGCGCATCCGTAGCGCTTACCACTCTGAAACGGGTCGAGTAAGAAAACGCCCGACGTGAGCTAAAGTCATCAAGCCGAATGCCCTCACGAGAAATCCAAGAAAAATGTTTCTAATCAACGGTCCGCTATGGATCATTACCGCGGTCGTGTTGACTGACTTGTCGACGGTCGATAACGTCGTCGACCCTTTCAACGACTGGGTGGCGCATGAGTTCACTGACGCTTCCACTCTTTACTTAACTGCGCAACAAATTTCACCCGCATTATTTGCTATGAACTATGAATTCATGTTAGGTGCCACAGATAAGCCGCTCAACGCCGGCCTTCGTTAATCGCGGAATCACCCTGGAGAAAGGTAGAGCTAATGGAACTCAGCGAAGATGATGTCTTGCATATTTTAAAATTGATCGACGAGTCGAAGTTCGATTATTTCCAGCTAGAAGTCGGCGAGCTCAAGATTACTGTGAGTAAGGGCGATCCGATCCCGATTGCCGGTATGACCCAATCCGCCCCTGTCGCTGCGGCCCCGGCTGCGGTAGCGACGGCAAAGCCGGTTATAGCTCCAGCCGCTGCGGCGCAAGCTACAAAGTCCGTGGCGATTCCGGAAGGTATGACGGCCGTTACTGCGCCGATCTTGGGAACGTTCTATGTTGCGCCGGAACCGGGCGCGCCACCCTTCGTCAAAGTCGGCCAGCAAATCACCGAAGACACCACTATGGGATTGATCGAAGTGATGAAAGTCTTCAACAGCGTGCGCGCCACGGTCAAAGGCACGGTCGTCGAAGTGGTCGCGCAAAACGGCCAATTCGTCGAATTCGGCCAGACGCTATTTATCGTCAAACCATGAGCGAGGCCGGCTTAGGCGATGTTTCGGTCTCGTAGTCGCCTGCTTTCGCCTTCTTCCTGATTGTCTTTCTCGGAGCATTCATGAGTGTTACGCGAGTGTTGGTCGCCAATCGCGGCGAGATCGCCGTGCGCGTGATCAAAGCCTGCCAAAGTTTAGGGATCGCGACCGTCGCCGTGGTTTCCGACGCCGACCGCGAAAGTATGGCGGCCCAAATGGCAGACCGCGCGGTCTGCATCGGTCCGGCGCGTTCCACGGACAGCTATCTCAAAGTTGAAAACCTGATCGCCGCCGCTCAGGGCACTGGTTGTGACGCGTTGCATCCGGGCTACGGTTTTCTTTCCGAGCGTGCCGCGTTGGCGCAGGCTTGCCTCGACAACAAAATCACCTTCGTCGGGCCCAGCGCCGAAAATATCACGATGATGGGCGACAAGCTCGAAGCGCGAAAGATCGCGCGCGGCGCCGGCGTTCCTTTGGTGCCCGGTTCCGACCAAGCGCGCAATCCGCGCGAAGCGGCTCAACTCGCCGAAACGATCGGCTACCCGCTCTTACTGAAAGCTTCCGCCGGCGGCGGCGGGCGTGGCATCAAATTGGTCTCGAACCCAGGCGAGATCGAAGATACTTTCCGCACGGCAGCTGCGGAAGCGCGCGCGGCGTTTGGCAATGACACGCTTTACATGGAGCGCTATGTCGGTAATGCGCGTCATGTCGAGGTACAGATCCTCGGCGACCTATTCGGCAATGTGATCCATCTAGGTGAGCGCGACTGCTCCCTGCAACGGCGTCACCAGAAGATCGTCGAAGAGGCGCCGGCCTACGCCGTGGCGCAGGACGTGCGCGCCAAGATTTGCAACGCGGCGGCAACGCTGGCACGCAGCATCGGTTACCGCAGCGCCGGCACCATCGAGTTTATTTATGACAACGATACGGCGGACTTTTATTTCCTCGAAATGAATACGCGCATCCAGGTCGAACATCCGGTAACCGAAATGATCACCGGGGTCGATCTGGTCGGCCAGCAACTCCTGATCGCGCGCGGTGAGCCGCTGCCGTTCAAGCAGCCGGATATCAAATTCTCCGGTCACGCCATCGAGTGCCGCATCAACGCCGAATCACCGCAACACGGCTTTCGCCCCTGCCCCGGCAGAATCACGGAATGGCAAGGGCCCGTGGGCGCCGGCATCCGGCTCGACACTCATTGTTACCCCGGCTACTTCGTGCCGCCTTATTACGATTCCTTGCTGGCCAAATTGATCGTCCACGCCGAAACGCGCCAAGATGCCGCCGATCTAACGATACGAGCGCTGGAAAATTTTCACGTGAGCGGCATCGATACACTGATTCCCTTCTTAAAAACCGTGATCGCCGACCCCGAGTATCGCAGCGGCGCCGTCAACACCCGCTGGTTGGAAAAGCAGCTGGAAGCCTATTCGGCCGGCACAAAATGCTTAGAACCAAATTCTAGCCGGCAGCCATCGCCAAGCTGGTGCCATTCACGGTTGAAAACACAGTAAGCAAAGCGAATTGTCGATGGCCCGTTCCCGCCCAATGACAACTTAAACGGGAAACGCTACAGTCGTTGGCATCGCAATGATTTCCCTGCTGCTGAAGCGCCTCGTTCATGCCGTCATCGTTGTCTGGATCGTCGCCACGCTCACCTTTGTCCTTTTGCGTCTCGCTCCTGGCGGGCCCTTCGATAGCGAGCGCAAATTGCCGCCTGAAGTCATCGCCAATCTCGAAGCGAAATATCATCTCGACGAGCCGATCATGCAGCAGTATCTCCGATACCTCGTCGGCATTGTGCGCGCCGATTTGGGCCCGTCGTACAAATATCTCGATCGCGGCGTCACCGACATCATCCGGGACACCTTGCCCACCTCCGTGCTGCTCGGCGGTCTGGCTCTGGTTTTTGCCCTGTTGATTTCCTTTCCGGCCGGCTTGCTGGCGGCTTACTACCGAGACTCGGCGATCGATCGCTGCTGCATGTTTCTCGCGACCCTGGGTATTTCCCTGCCGAACTTCATTCTGGGTGCGCTTTTGATTTGGTTCGTTGCGTTGCAGCTCGGCTTGCTTCAAGTCGGTCGATGGTCGGATTGGAGCACGACGATCCTGCCGACGATCACGCTGGGCGCCGCGCCGGCAGCCTATCTCGCTGCTCTGCTGCGCTCCACCCTGATCGAATCGTTCAATGAAGATTTCGTCCGCACCGCCCGCGCCAAAGGGCTGAAAGAATCCGTGGTCGTGATGAAGCATGCTTTCTTCAATTCACTGATCCCGGTATTGACCGTCGTCGGACCCCTTACCGCTGCCCTGCTGACCGGATCGTTTGTTGTCGAGTATGTTTTCGCGATTCCCGGTATGGGCCGCTTTTTCATCACCGCGGTCACCGACCGCGATTATCCCATGATCATGGGCGTCACGCTGGTCTACACGGTGCTGCTGGTGAGTGCCAATCTGGCCGTCGATCTTCTCTACGGCTACGTCGATCCGCGCATCCGCACCGAGTGAGCGAATCAACCATGACCGACCCGCGCGACCCGTGGAAAAATGCTTTGACGCTCACCTTCAGCGCGAGCGCCGGTTTTGTCGTGATCGTGATTGTCCTGGCGTTCTTAGCGCCATGGATTGCGCCCTCCTCGCTCGGCGGTCTTGAAGAGAATCGTCTTTTGGAAGCTCCCAGTTGGACGCACTGGATGGGCACCGATGGACTCGGCCGTGATTTGCTAACGCGAGTGCTCTACGGCGCTCGGGTTTCCATCGCGGTGGGGCTGGGAACGGCGGTTATCGCGCTGATCATCGGCACTATTTACGGGCTTGTCGCGGGTTTCAAAGGCGGCAATTGGGATCACTTGATGATGCGCATCGTCGATATTTTCTATGGCTTGCCCGACATGCTGATTTTTATTTTGTTGTCATTGTTACTTGGCAGAAATATCGGCGGGCTCTTGCTTGCTCTGGGCCTGGTCACCTGGGTGCGTTTCGCGCGCATCGCCCGCGGCCAAGTATTGCAGGCAAAAGAGTTTCTCTTCGTCGAAAGTGCCGCCGCACTGGGTGCCTCGCGCGCGCGCATTGTCCTGCGTCACATTTTACCGAATATAGCCGGTCCGATTATCGTGACACTGACCTTCAGCATCCCCGCGGCGATCCTCGCCGAATCAACGCTGAGTTTTATCGGCATCGGCATCAATGATCCCTACAGCGCCTGGGGCACGAGCTGGGGCACGCTGGCCCAAGACGGCTATCGCGCCATGCGCACCTACCCGCACATCATCGCCTTCCCTGCGCTGGCGATTTTTTTGACGATCTTATCCTTCAACACGCTCGGCAATCGCTTGCGCGATTTGCTCGACCCCAAACAGAGATAAGCAGTCGGAGTTGGGTTCAAAAAGTCCACTCCACCAATCCATTAATGCCGGCTCTTTGGTCGTCCAATTGATTGACTTGGCTCGGTATTCTCGTTATTAAAGATGGGTTCGATTTTTCCGCCAGCGAGCCGTTAGCTCAGGCGGTAGAGCATCTGCCTTTTAAGCAGAGGGTCGCTGGTTCGAATCCAGCACGGCTCACCAACACGTCCCCGTCGTCTAGCTCGGCCCAGGACACCGGCCTTTCACGCCGATAACACGGGTTCAAATCCCGTCGGGGACGCCAAATTCCTTCGTCATTTTCGGCAGTTGCAAAACCGCTCTCAGAAATTTCACTTTCCATTTCAGTTTTTTCGGCTCCTGATCGATTTCAGCCATCATCGCGCGCCGAAATCGCTGCTCATGTAGCGGCCATAATGTTGCTCGATCATCTGCGCCGACGTGCCGCACTGCTCGGCGATCGCCTTGATGTTCTCGCCGGCTGTCAGCGCCAGGCTGATGAACGTGTGCCGGGTGCAGTAGAAATCCCGCTCGCGTGATTCCCTTGGCCCGGAGCGCCGCATACCAGTAATCTTTGCGCCATTGGTCGGCGTCGATCGGCGCGCGCTTTCGGTTCTTGAAAAAATAATCCTTCTCGGTGACGCGGAGCTCCTTGGCGCGCCTTAGCACCTCGACCACGTTGGGCAACAGTTTGATCGTCCGCTCGCTATCGCTCGGTTTTCGGCGCCCGTTCTTCCCCCAGGTTTCGCGACTTGGTAATCGAGATCTTTCCTTTCTTGAGATCGATGTCGCCAACGCGCAGGGCGATGCATTCGCCGGCCGCATACCTGTCCAAAACATCGTGAAGATGAACGGATAGTAGAACGGCTGGTTCGAGCGGAAATAATCGAGAATCTTGGCACGTTCTTCTTTTGTGAAAGCGTCGCGCTTTTGAGTTTCCTTCTCGGGCCATTTGAGTGCCGCGAATGGGTCGCCGGCTATCAGACCGTCGATATCTCGCGCGTCGCGGACCATCGCGCGGAAACTACCGTCGATTATATTTCGCACCGTTTTAACGGACAAACCCGGTTCGGCGCCTTTCTTGATGCGCGGAACCTCGTGCAAAAGATAAGTCCGAAAATCCATCAAGACGCGGGTCGTGAAGTTCGGGCAGATGGATTTCGCCGAGCTGAGGGAGAATGTACCGGTTAAAATGCTGCTTATAGCCGCGCTCGTTGCTCTTTCGTACCAGCGGCGCTCGCTGCTGAGGGATCCACTTGGCGTAATATTGGCGAACCGTCAAACCCGCTGCCGGCGACGCGTCCTGCGGTTGTTTGGGGATCTTATTCCCGGCCGGAAACCATCTCGCGTAATCGAACCGCCCGGCTTTGATCTCGCGCGATATTAGGTCGGCGTCGGCCTCGACGAGCTTTCGATTTGCCGGCGTGTCGCGCAGGTCTTGTCCCCTCCCAACTCCGCTGTTTGTTCCAGACCAGCCGGTAGGCGAGAAACCCTTTTTTATATTCTGTATCTTGCAGCCCATTTTTAAATGGCCATCTCTCGAATTCTTGACCCTATTTTTGGATGAAGTTTGGCTGGCGATGCGTTATCAGCAAACGTTCCAAGACGGGACATGATCAGCCGCGCAAGCCCGACGAACTCCCATGGTTTTTCCGGATCATTATATTTCGCCGATAAATTGTTAGATGAGAAACCTCTTTATGTGCTCTCCTGCGTACACGTTTCAGCTCTTCGGTTTCCTTTTCTCGTTTCGGTTTCCACTGGAGGTCGGGGTCGTCAAAAAAACCATTTGAAATAATCTCTCCAGGCCGAGGATCGGCGGGATAAATAAACTGTAAAAGGTTCCGCAGGTGCACAACAAACGATTCCAGCAAGGCAAAATAAGCGACTTTTTCAAGCACCTTCATTTCTTCTACCGGCTTTTTTCAGTCGATACAGCTTCGGAGGATCCCCCAAAACATATCGATCTCATAGCCGAGATGTTTACGAGAAAACTCCAAAAGATCCGCATCGCTCAAACCGTGCCTTGGTGGGTAAGGCTTTCTTGTTTGCCATCATCGAAGTGGATTCTTCCTGACATACGCCTCGCCAATCTGACCAAGATATCCGTCACCGTTTTTTCGTTCTCGACCGCTCGCCTTTTCAGGTCCTTCCAGAGTTCCTTTGGAAAGTTGATCGAAATCTTCGCTACAAGATCGGGTTGGGTTTTGGCTTTTCTTGGCATACCGAGATCTATACTGCTATATCGGCTTTTCTTCAACCCGATGGTCCTGCTGGTTTTCTTTTCAGCCTGGCTGGGTCCGGTCGACGCAATTTTAACCGCTAATCGTACCTCCTTTTCTCGCCTGGCAGGCGTGCACCGGCGGCCGCAGTTGCCATTGGCCGCTCGCCGTCGAATTTGTAAAAGCTAATACCGCGCTCCATCGGAAAAGCGTCGGCATTCCACGCGGGCTGTCAAAATGCGGAATTCCTCGGATGAAGATCCTGTCTGGACCGCTCATCTTATTTAGCACCGTTTTCGGCTCCCAGTCTAGGCGCTTGGCGAGCGCGGGGACAGTGAGATATTCTTCTTCAGCCAAGGCGAGTGCCGATCATTTCACTGACGCCATGCGGTCGTCGTAAAGTTCGCCCAGGTCCTGGAGCGTGAGATTGGTTGTGATCAGAGTCCGGCGCATGAGGCGATAGCGTCGATCAATAAGCCCGCTGAAGACGTGGCGACATCGAGCGTTCGAAAGCTCGGCGCCGAAATCGTCGATGAGCAGACAGTCGAACGGATCGTACTTCTGTAAAAACTTGGGTTCGCCTCGTCTTCCACCTTTTGGGCGAACTCGAGCGCAAGATCTGCCGAGGACACAAATCGCCCTTTAAGCGGTGGTGATAGGGAATTTGTGGCGCTCTTGGATCAGTCAGTTCCTTGGCGTACCAATCCTCGGAGCAGCCCAACGGCGAATGTGATTTTCACCGATGCCACACGGTCCCGAAATTCAGAACGCCGGCGGATCTTGAGATGGCGCTTTGTGCTGTCGCGATTTCGTTGCCCTCGGTTTGGAAGTTTTCGAAGGACAGCTTTCGATAGCGCGCGGGGATTCCAAGCAGATCATTGGCTCGTCTCGAAAGCCCGCAGCGGACTGCGTTAAAAGTTTGGTCAATCATTGGCCTTCGTACTTTCGTTTTTCTGGTGTCACCTGAGTGATTCCGTTTTTATGATTTACGGTTACTGTTTGTTGCCCTGCCTCGGAGCGAAAGTATCCGGCGGCTGACGCTTCAGCTCGGCTCTACGCATTTCTATCTTGACTTTCGGGTTCACGATTTTAATCGTGTCGTCCGAGTCCGGGTCCTGAGATACGTTCGCGGGACTCGGGACTATGCCCATGGCTCGAGACTCGCGCGCGCGCGAATCTTCCGGAGGTTTCTTTAAGGGGGTTAAAGAGGTGGTTAAGAGGGGGATTGGGTGACAGTGTGTCCCCCCTGGGGTGACAAGCTGTCTACCCCTACCGACACGCTGTCATCCCTGGGATGACGAGCTGTCACCCCTTGCTGCTGTTCTTGGGGTGACAAGCTGTCACCCCTGGATGCTTTTTTTTCTTCCGAATATTCTGGGATCATTCGGCCTGAGATCGATCGGCACCGTGGGATTGATCGGCACTGCGTCTAATACGATTCTGTAGGTGCGTGACGTCCCGTGATCATATGTTTGAGTTTCAACAATGGCGCCTCGATCTCTCAGGTTTTTAAGCATACGTTTAACAGTTCGCTCGGAAAGTCCGGTTTTCCAGGAGAGTGTATAAACGGCTGGATACGCTCTGGCATCTTCGATGCCCTCGTCATCGTGTGCAAGGTCGGCAAGCGCCCGCCACACAGATTTTTCGGAGGGTGGGAGTTTTCGTTTGTCTATTTCTCTGGTGAACTGCCAACCCATTTGCGTTTCACCTCCCGGCGATCGCTTGCTGCCCCTTTGAAAGCCCCTCTGACGCACTTTTCCATGGGGTTAATGGTAACCTTCCAACTGGCCGATCCCGGCGCAGTTTGGGCTCAACAAAATCAGCTATTTGCCCGAGCCGGAATTGCTGGTTCGAAACCTTTTGGCGCCGGACTTTTGTTCGGCATCCTGGCATCGCCCATTTTTTTCGGTCGAAGACGACCCGGCCACAGCCGCACGCGCAAGTTGGCCGGGAATAATGAAGAGGACTCGGGTCCGGTCATGGCGGTCTGATAGAATTCGATCACGCTGCGGTATGGAATGACGGTCGCTTTGAACTTCACCGCTTAGGACCCTGGTGAAAAATTCGGTCGGGCGTTCGATGAGATTGAAACGAGTGGAGAGCTTCTCGACGGTAAATCCGCGCTGAGCAGCGAATTGGGCAAATTGTTGAAAGGTGGGTTGGTTATTATTTGTTTGACCGATCGGTAGGCCCGCGATAGAATCAGCATTGTTTTCACCTCCCGTTCGATTTTGCCGCCAAGTTCCTTCACCGAACTTGGCGGCGTTTTTTTTACTTTGCTTTTCCGGCCAAAAACCGCACCCAAAGGATCTTAAAATCGAAATGGGCTACGAGATCGTCCGGATGATGAATAAGCGGAAGCTGCCGGCCCCGTTAATGGTATCCGGTCTCCTCGTCGATTGTGTCTTCGTTTGGCGTTAACAAAATCAAACAGATGCGGCTCCGGAGCGAGCCATTCCGGACCCTTTCTCGGTAGCTTTCCTTTTTGCAGCCCGGCAACGCATATCGCTTGCGATCAAATTCATTCGGCGGCAAGTCCATCTCCCAGATTTGATCGATGCTTTCGATGGACACGTTAAGGATCATTTCGCCGGTTTGGCTGTTGCTCTGTATTGAGCCGATCGGTACCAGGCTTTGCTT
>CAWERH010000012.1:0-61146 GCA_963811315.1 uncultured delta proteobacterium | reverse complement strand
ACCGAGCCATGATTGCTCCCCTGAGTTCTCTGTAGTGGTCATTTACCACCGCTATAACCTGTGGCTGCGGGTCGGGGCCGTTTCGGCTTGTAACCGCTCCGATTGAGGCGCCGTTATATTCAGGACGACGAATAAGGAGAGGTTATGGTTCGACTCATGGCGCGCTGGGTACTGATTCTTTCCGTGTGCTCAATGGTGCTGCTCTCGTGGCGGTTGCTTGATGCCCAACAGCAAACGCTAGCCTTCAGCTCGGTCGACTCACCCAATGCCAATTGGTATATCGCCAAAGAGCGGCAGCTTTACAAGAAGTACGGTCTCGACGCGGAGCTTATTTTTATTCCATCTTCGACGACGACCGTTTCCGCCGTGGTGGCGGGGTCGGTTGCCGTGGGTAATATTTCCGGCGGAGCGACGGCCAATGCAGCCGTGGGCGGCGCCGGCGTGGTCGCCGTCGGCTGCTTTATTAACACGCTGCCGTATGAATTGATCGTGCACGAGTCGATCCGTTCAGCGCAGCAACTCAAGGGCAAGGCCATCGGCATCAGCCGGGTCGGCAGCTCATCGGACGTAGCGGCGCGCCTATTTCTTAAGGAATTAAAACTCGAGCCGGATAAGGATGTTGCCATCCTTCAAGTGGGCGGCTCGACCGAACGGGCAGCGGCGTTTCGCACAGGACGGATTGTCGCTTTCCCTTCACCACCCGGCACGATCCATCTCGCTCAAGGTATGCCGCATCGGGTTCTGGTCAGCACGGCGGATTTTCCGAAAGGATTTCCGTTTCCCTATGTGTGCCCGACGACGTCGAAGAGTTATCTAAAAAGCAATCGCGATGCGATGAAGCGTTTGCTGATGGCACTGATCGAAGCTACGCACTTTTACAAGACGAACAAGGAAGAAAGTAAAAAGATTTTTGCCAAATACTCGCGGCAAAACAACGAAGCCTACTTGGAGAGCGGCTATCAGTCGAGCAACAAGCTGTTCGAGCGGGTGCCGCTGGTCAATCGCGACGGCATGGACGCGCAAGTGAAAGAGGCGGTGGCGCGCAAACCCGGCAGCGCTTTGAAAGTGGACGACATCGTCGATGACAGCCTGGTCTTGGAATTGGAAAAAGAAGGCTTTATCAGCCGAATTTACAAGCCGTGACCGGACTAAATTGTCCTTTTCGACTCATTCTCGCCGTAGGACAATAGCTCCCAGCGAACCTCGGGAGCATTCGGGATCCCATGCAGCAACGATATCTATTTTCCTTATTCTTCCTCGCCGCCGTAGCTGTTTTTAGGGTAATCCTACATTTTGTCGACAAGAATAGAATCAAAGATGAAATCGAGGCCAAAGGTGGACGGGTCGTTGCGATCACCTGGAATCCGTTTGGCGCGTGGCTTGGTTTTTCGAAAAGAACGAACGCCATTACAAAGTAGCTTACACCGATCGGTCGGGAGCTGACCTTGTCGACAACCTGCAAGACGAGTCTATTCTCCGGTATCTATTTGGGCCGATGGGCCAACTTTACCGGAACCGGCGCCGCGGATCATACCGCGCCACAGCTGTTCCGGGTGCGGCTATGCGCTCAATGCCGAATGGCAGGCTTGTCCAAACTGCGGCAAGGCGCGCGGTCTAGTTTAAACATGCCTTTGTCCAACATGTTCTTGAAGCTGCGAGGGCAGGCAGGCTTGGTGCATTGCGCTACGGGCGACCGCGGATGGGGCTTCGCTACGTTTGTCGTGCAAATGTACTACGCAATCTATTCGAGCTCGCGATTCCTGCTGTTCGCTCTGGTTGATCGCTGGGGATTTCTATCGGGCGCTCAAGTGGCCTATGCGCACCAGAATCAATTATTATCAAGGCGATCGTGACTTTTGACGCTCAGCCCGGCGGGTCGCGAGAATGGCTTCTGCTGTTTCTAGTGGGGCGTAACTTCTATCACGGCCTTGACCCGATGAACGTGAACGAGTTGGCGCAACAGTTACGTATCCCAGCCGGCGTGGTGAAGGAGTTGATGGAGCTGTTTAGTCAAGCCAAGCTGGTGCTGCCGCTGGCGGATGAAGAAACTTTCGTACTCGGACGCGATCCTGAGACCATCCGCATCAAGGAGATTTTGGACTGCGTGAGGAACTCCGGAAAGAAAATTAAAACTCGGACAGACTTGAGCGACGAAGAAAGCGAGATCAACGATTTATTGCTCGAAGTCGATCAGTCGATGGCCGACGCGCTCGAAGGCAAACATCTGCAGGGATTGATTGTCAGTGTCAGTCCACCGCCAACCCGCAGCTGAGTTTGATTTCCCAGCCTAAGACTTAGCGGCTGCGGAAGAGCTGCTTGAAAAACGAGCCAAGACTTTTCTCGGCATTCGCCGGCAGCCCGGTCTCGGCCAGTTTCGCGCCATTCAATTCCACTGACGGATTCTCCAGCCGGCCGGACACCTTCAACGGGACGACGACACGACCCTGGTTGTCCTTAAAAAAACTCGCGGTGCGGCCGCGACCCGTCCGCCCCGAGGCCTGAGGGGAGAGCGCCGTGCTGATTGCTATATCCAGCGTAGGTTGTTCGAGGGTCATGGTGCCGTCGCCGGTGACCTCTAACTGCGGATTGACCAGATAAATCCGGGTAAATTCCGCGTAGCCACCGCCCAGAATAAAATCCGCTTCCAATTTCTGAAACGTTGTCGCTTCCCGCCGTTGGTCTTTCGACAATCCGATCATGCCGGTGACCCGTTGGATTTTTTTGATCAGATCGACGTTGGTAAGCTCGCCGTCGCGTGCCACCAGTTTGCCGTCGCCCAGGAGTCGCTTGCTAACCGAGCCGCCGCCGATCGGTAGACGGATGGACACGGTGCCGCTGAGATTGCCTTTCAACGCTCGTTTGCCGTTGACTCTGACGTTTTTCAGCAAGCCGCGGACTTGTGTGGTGAGATTGTTTGACGGGCCGGTGACGCTCACCGACAGGTCCACCGGACCGCTCACGTCGGTGTCGCGCGGCGCCAAACCGAACACGGAGAGCACATGGAAGATCGGTTTGGCGTCCAAATTCTCGCCGTTGATATCCAAATTGAAACGCGGGGTGGCGGAGAGATTGCTCATGCTACCCTGTAGCGGCAGTTCCAGGTCTTGGGTTTTGATGCGAGCTTTTTTCAATTCCAAAAGCGCCTTGGTCTCTTGATACTCGAGTTCGCCCTCGAGAGAGACCGTCTTCAATCCCGGATACTCGAAGGAGGCCCGGAATGGAAAAGGATGCTCGCTGGAAAATTCTTGCAGCGCGAGATCGATGCCTTTGATGTTGACCGGCGCTTGTCCCTTGGTGGCGATATTAACCTGGCCGTTCTGGACGCGCATGCGGCCCGGGATGATGAGTGGGGTCCCTGTGGCTTCGCCGCCTTTCGAATCTATTTTCTTTTTGGGATCACGCCGGGCGCCGGCGGGGGGTCTTTTGGCCGCGATGTCGGCGTAGTTGAAACTGCCGTCCGGTTGTTTCATCAAGTTGAAAACCGGTTTTTCGAGAACTAACTCGGTAATCTCAAATCGGCCGCGCAAAAGCGGCCAGAGCTTAAGCTTTAGTTGGACCCGCTCCGCCGAGAAAAATATATTGTCGGGAAACGCCGGGCTGTCGGACACGCTGAGCTTCGATACTCGGATCGACGGCGTAGGGATCAGGCTCAACCGCACCTCGTTCACATCGACGCGCCGGTTGAGCGCTTCTTGGACCAGCGGAAGGTAGGTACGCTTGAGTAGGCCGAGATCGATGAAAGTCGGCGCAATCAATATCGTTGCTAACAACAAACCAACGGCGCCGAAGACAATCCCCGCAGCTTTCCTGACGCGATAGCGGCGTGAGGGCAGCGATAGGGTGGAGGAGACGGCTTCTGACATGGTTTCGACCGTGATCTATGCAGTATATACGATTTGCCGCGGTTTCAACGTTGCATTTGACTCTTGGTTATCAACACGGTAACGACGAGCATAACCATGTGGCGGCAATAGCACTGCCAAAGGCTTAGCATCCGTTTGGAAATCGCGCTTGAAATCCTACCCCAGGTCCTCTTAGACGGTATTGTCTTAGGCTTCATGTACGCCCTCATTGCCTTAGGCTACACCATGGTTTATGGCGTTTTGGAATTCATCAATTTTGCCCATAGCGAAATTTTTGTCCTGGGTGCCTTTGTCGGCGTCGAGGTCTTGTTGTTGCTGCAGAGCGCCGGTCAATTGTCGACGCTTAACCCTGCGCTGATTCTTTTTCTGGTGATCTTCACGGGAATGATTATCAGCGGACTCTCTGCAATGGCGCTGGAACGCGTCGCCTATCGGCCACTCCAAGGCGGGCCACGCCTGGTAGCGCTGATCTCGGCCATCGGCGCATCGTTTTTTTTGCAAGACGGCCTGCGACTGTTCGAGAGCTTGTGGCGCAACACGTTTTATCTCAACTATCCGAGCTTGGATTTCCTCGAAAAGAATCTCCCACTGACAACCAATTTGGTCATTCCGGTTAAGTCGTTGCTGGTTATCGGCACCGCGCTACTGACGCTTGTCGGCCTGCACCTCTTCGTCAATCGAACCAAAATGGGCACGGCGATTCGCGCCGTGGCGCAAGATCCCGACACCGCATCGCTCATGGGCGTGCCGGTCAATCGCGTGATTGCGTTGACGTTCTTTGTCGGCGGCGCGCTCGGCGGCTTGGCCGGAGTGTTATTCGGCCTGCATTACAGTTTAGTCAATCCTTACAGTGGGTTCGTTCCCGGCATGAAGGCCTTCACCGCCGCCGTGCTCGGCGGCATCGGCAATATTCCCGGCGCTATGCTGGGCGGCATGATGCTCGGCTTGCTAGAGGCCTTTGCCGCGTCTTATCTCTCACTGCTGACCGATGGCGCCTTCGGCGCGGAATATAAGGACGTCGTCGCTTTTCTGGTGTTGATCTTGATCTTGATCTTCCGCCCGAGGGGCTTGCTCGGAGAAACCGTGCGGGAGAGCAAGGCGTGATTGCTTCTCTGGCGCCGCTTGGCTTATGCGCTTACATCGCCGCGAGCTGCCTGCTCGCTTTTTATTTTCCTCAATCGGTCCTGGCTTTTCTCCTAGTCGAAGCGTCGTTGCTACTGCTCTACTACATGCCGGTGGCGGCGAGAGTAAAAATATTTTTAGGCGCGCTGGTCTTGCTGGTGCTCGTGCCCTTCCTGGGATCGGTGAACGGCTACTATTTAGAGGTTGCGATTCAAATCGGTATCTATGTGGCCCTGGCCCTCGGATTGAATATCGTCGTCGGTTTCGTCGGCTTGCTCAATTTGGGTTTCGTCGCTTTTTACGCGATCGGCGCGTATCTATGGGCGGTTTTCGGTTCGCCGCAGGCCAATGCTTTTATTGCCGGCGGATTGTTTCCGCTCTCGGCCAACTGGTTTTTTGCCTTTCTCCTGCTGAGTATCGTGGTCGGCGCGCTCACCGGCGTTCTGCTCGGTCTGCCGGTATTGCGGGTGCGCGGCGATTATCTCGCCGTCGTTACCCTGGGCTTCGCCGAAGTTGTGCGCGCGCTGGTCAACAATCTGGATAAACCGATCAACCTGACCAACGGCCCGCGCGGTATCTCGCCGATCAGCAAGCCGCCGTTGTTTTTTCAGCCGGTGCTGGAATTCCTCGGCCTACAGATTCCCGTCGCCAAACTTTATCCGCTGTATTTCTACTTTCTCGTTCTGCTGATGGTGTTCGTTATTATTCTGGTTACTCGCCGGCTGGAAAACTCGCGGGTCGGACGCGCCTGGAAAGCGATTCGCGAAGACGAAATCGCCGCGTCCGCCATGGGCGTGCCGGTGGTTCGCATGAAACTGCTGGGGTTCGCCGTCGGCGCCTCTTTCGCCTGCGCCGTCGGCGTGTTGTTCGCCGCCAAGCAAGTTTTCATCAACCCCGAGAGTTTTACCTTCATGGAGTCCATCGGTGTGCTCGCCATGGTGATCCTCGGCGGCATGGGTTCCATCCCCGGCGCGGTGCTCGGCGCCACCGGCGTAACGATTCTCAATTTACAGTTGCTCAAGGGCCTGTCGCTTTGGCTCAATGGCCTGCGCCAATCGGGCGCCGAGTTGGTAATCCCGCTCGTTGGCAGCTATCCGTTGAGCCAATTGCCGGCGCAATTCGAGCCGGCGAAATACGAGCGCATGGTGTTCGGTTTGATCTTGATCCTGATGATGATTTTTCGCCCGCAAGGGATTCTGCCGCCACGCCAGGGGTCAGGAAAGTAGCATGGCGCTACTCGAGCTCAAAAATATTTCGAAGCGTTTCGGCGGTCTCCAAGCGCTGACGCGGGTAAGTATGAAACTCGATGAGGGTGTGATCGCTTCGTTGATCGGCCCCAATGGCGCGGGCAAGACCACCTTGTTCAATACTTTGACAGGGCTGTACCGGCCCGATGAAGGCGAGATTCTCTTCCAAAATCGTTCTCTGCTCGGCTTGAAGCCGGAGCAAATCACCGGCGCGGGAATCAGCCGGACCTTTCAGAACATTCGACTGTTTTCGCACATGTCGGTATTGGAGAATGTCTTGGTGGGTCGCCATGCGCGATTGAAAACCAATCTCGCCGATATTCTAATCAGCTCAAAACGATTTCATACGCAGGAGAACGACGCGCGCCGCAAAGCGCAGGAGTTGATTGAGCTCACGGGTCTCAGCGGTCGAGAACACGAGTGGGCGCAGCAGTTATCGTACGGCGAGCAACGCCGGTTGGAGATCGCCCGCGCGCTGGCCGCGGAACCGCAGTTGTTGCTGCTCGACGAACCGACGGCTGGTATGAATTCCAGTGAAGCGCGCTCCCTGATGGCGCTCTTCAAGGAGCTTGTCGGGCGCCACGTCAAGGCGATCCTGCTGATCGAGCACAACATGCGCGTCGTGATGGGCATCTCAGATTGTGTCCACGTCCTAGACTATGGCGAAAAAATCGCCGAGGGACATCCGGACCAAGTGCGTCAAGACCCGCGCGTGATCGAAGCCTACCTGGGTCCGGGCTCATGGATCGAACGTGCTCAAGGTTAATGATCTGCACGTCTACTACGACGCCATCCACGCGCTCCGAGGCGTCTCGTTCGCAGTCGAGCGAGGTGAGCTGGTTACTTTGTTGGGCGCCAACGGCGCCGGCAAAACCACCACGCTGAAAACGCTTTCCGGGCTGCTCCGGCCGCGCCGCGGCAGTGTCTTGCTCGAAGGCGTCGGCCTCGAGAAAATCGAGCCCCACACCATCGTTCGCCGCGGCGTTGCCCACGTGCCCGAAGGCCGAAAAGTTTTCCCACGTTTCACCGTCCTAGAAAATTTGCTGATCGGCGGTTACACGCGCCACAAAAGCGCCCTCGGTGCGGAGCTGGAGTTTGTTTATCAGATGTTTCCCCGTTTGAAAGAACGCCAGAAGCAATACGCCGGGACCCTCTCCGGCGGTGAGCAGCAGATGCTTGCCATCGCCAGAGCGCTGATGGCCAAGCCGAAATTATTGCTGCTCGACGAGCCTTCAATGGGGCTCGCGCCCAAGTTCGTCGAGCAGATTCTGGAAAATATTCGCGCCATCAATCAAGCGGGCGTTACGGTGTTACTCGTTGAACAAAACGCCGCCATGGCCCTGGCCATCTCGCATCGCGGCTATGTCCTGGAAACCGGCGCGGTGATTCTCGAAGGCAAGGCGAGCGAGCTCGCCGGCAATGATTTGGTCCGGCAGGCCTACTTAGGGGGATGAACTAGGCAGCCGTCTTTAAAGAACGCCAACGAACCGCTACACTGATTCACCGTGCAATATCGAACTCAACAATTCAGCTTCGGTCCCGGCCGTGTCACCCCGGCGGTCAAGTTTCTATTGATCGCCAATACCGCGGTTTTCGTCTTTCAAACACTCATAGCGTTCATAGGGACAGGACTCGACGATCAGCTAAACCTCTATTTCGGACTGGTGCCGCCGCTGGTATTGAACGATTTCTATGTCTGGCAACTGTTCACCTACCAGTTTCTCCACGGCGGATTGTTTCATTTGCTCTTTAATATGCTGGCGGTTTGGATGTTTGGCTGCGATCTGGAGCAGCGCTGGGGCAGCAGTTTTTTCCTGCGCTACTATTTTGTCTCCGTCATCGGCGGCGGCATTCTCAACACGATCTTTGTGCCGGGTCAGATGGGCCCGAGCATCGGCGCTTCGGCGGGTGTCTACGGCATTCTGCTCGCTTACGGCTTGATTTATCCGAATCGGATCATTTACTTTTATTTTTTGTTTCCGATCAAAATGAAATATTTCGTGATGATCATCGGCGCCATCTCGCTCTACTCGTCCCTCACTGCCGGACAGAGCGGCATCGCCCACATGGCTCATCTGGGCGGCATGTTGTTCGGTTATATCTACTTGCGCGGCTTCAGTCCGTGGGTAGGGATTCAAGAACTATCTCGACCGCCGACGTTTGACCCGTCTCAAACGCCGCTTCAAAATCGTTGCCGGCGGCAAAGACGACGATTCAGGACCGACGGTGCACTAAGAGCAGACGGGGACGTTTGTGCTTTTTTTCATTCCTAGAGCTTTTCCCACGAGATTAGAAATACTCCCAGGATCACCAACGCGACGGCCGCGATCTTACGCGCTGTTAATCGATCCATGTCTTTAAGAAAAATCGCCGAGAGCGGCAGGATGAAGAGCGATGAGGCGTTGATCAACGGTGAAATGATCGAGACCCGTTCCATGCTGAGCGCGGTGTAGGCGAAGGCGTAGGACAGGAAGTTCATAAAGCCAGCGGCGGCGAAGATTTGGAAGCCCCGCGTCGCGGCGGCGCCGAGCGGGGCTTTCTTCTCGAAAAGCAGGTAAAGCAAACACATTGTAATGAACGAGGTGGTTGCGGCGATCGCAGCGCCGAGGATCGGCGCGTGGATATGGGCGACGCCAAAGCGGACCAGGTTGTCGCGCGCGGCGAACAGGAAGGCGGCGGTGAGCGGAAATAGCAGATCGCGCGTGCGCCAGGTTTTAGTCTCACCGCGCCAGGACAGCGAAACGATGCCGGCGACGATCGACAAAGTGCCGAGCAGGTTGGTGACGCTCGGGCGCTCGCGCAAAAAGGAAACGGCGAAGAGGGTGGCGAATAATGGCGTGGCGTTAGTCAAGCACGAGGTTATCGAAGCGCCCAGCCGGTCCATGCCCTTGAAGATGAAAAAGCGCGCGACGCCTGGCACGAAAATACCGACTAATACGAAAATAACATTTGCTGGTGCCCAGAGATCGATCCGATCGGTGAAAAGCAGAACGTAGATCCAGAGAAACAGGGAATTAAAGCCAAGATTGGTGAGTAGACCGCGAAAATAGTCGAGGGACGCGATCCCGCGATTGATCAAGATCATCGAAACGGCGAACCAGAACGAGCCGAACAGTCCAAGTAGGATGGCAACCATGATGTTTGACCATGACCATATCCGCTGTCCGTCGAGGGATCAATTGCGCGAGGCGCGATTTGCCGCTTGGCGGCCTAAGATACTGTGCTAACAAAAACGCGCGAGCGGCGTCTAATATTTGCGGCCGGTGTGTGTGCTTTAACTACCTTTACGCCTGACAGGATCGGCCCATGAAGCGAGTTTTAATCTTGGCGATGATTGTTAGGTTTCTTCTATCGCTGCCCGACTCTAACGTTAGCCGGACCTAGGCAGCAGCCCGGAGTTCGGCTCGGGTGTTAGTCCACGCGGTTCAGTTTCGCGTGGGCGGGTTCGTCACGGTGTGCCAGTCTATCGCTATGCTTACCCTGGTTATTCCTATTATTCCCCCTATTATCAACCGCCCGTAGTGATCTCGCCGTACGGACCGTCTTACTATCTGCCGCCGGTCGTCGAAGTAACCGCGCCATATTTTTGCGTCCTGCACAACGCCGGCTTCGTGACGCGGGCGGGCATGCTCGACCACCTCGCCGGAACGCATAAATTCGCGCTGGAAGGCGCGGCTAGACTTTGTCCCGACGGTGTCGACAGTTGCATCTATCCGATGCCATAGACGGTTTCTCTGTCCGCTGTATCAAAGTCTGAATTCTTTATTTTCGATCTATCGGATTGCACCGACTGCTCGATGTGCTACCTATGGAATTCGTTTGTCTGCTAGCATCAATGCCGCGGACGCAAAACATGGCGGAAAAAATTTTTACACCTTCGGAGCTCTACGACGCGTGGCCCTTATTGTCGATGGAGGAACGGATCGAAGGATTCGAATTTCTTCATCGAAATGATGCAGACGATTTTTTTCTGCAGTTGAGCGCGCGCGATCGCATGCAACTGATCTTGGCGCTGCCGACCGGCGAGCGACGCTTGTGGATGAGGCTGCTGGCCCCGGATGACGCCGCCGACGTGATCCAGGAGGCGCCCGTCGACGAGCGCGAACATCTGCTCTCCTTGCTCGATGATTCTACCTCCCGCGAAGTGAAAGGATTACTCGATTACGCGGAAGATGAAGCGGGCGGCCTGATGAATACCCGTTACTCGCGGCTGCGCGCGGACATGACCGTCGGCGAAGCGATCAGTTATCTGCGCCGCGACGCGCGAACGCGCGAACGGACGGTTTATTATGTTTACGTCGTCGATGGCGAAGAACATCTCCTGGGTGTCGTCTCGTTCCGTGATCTCATCGTCGCTCCTGGCGACAAGCTGGTCAGCGACGTCATGCGCACCGAAGTGATTTCCGCGCCCGATGATTTGGACCAGGAAGCGTTGAGCAAGCTGTTTATGCGTCATCATTTGCTGATGATGCCGATCGTCGATGCGGAAGGGCGCATCCAGGGTGTGGTTACCGTTAACGACATCGTCGACGTGGTCCAGGAAGAAGCGACCGAAGACATCCAAAAACTCGGCGCGGTCGAAGCTTTGGATGAGCCGTACCTGGAAATTTCTCTGCCTCGCATGATCCGCAAGCGCGCCGGCTGGTTAGCCGCGCTGTTTCTCGGCGAAATGCTTACGGCAACCGCGATGGGGCAATTCGAAGCGGAAATAGCCCGCGCGGTGGTCTTGGCATTATTCGTGCCATTGATTATCAGCAGCGGCGGCAATTCCGGAGCGCAGGCGACCACGTCTGGTTATCCGCGCGATGGCGCTGGGAGAGATTCGATTGCGCGATTGGTGGCGGGTCATTCGCCGCGAAGTGGTCACCGGCCTGGGGCTTGGATTAATCTTGGCCACCATCGGCCTCATTCGCATCGTTTCCTGGCAGGTGATGTTCCATGCTTACGGCGAGCATTACTTTCTCGTGGCGCTGACCGTGGCGCTTAGCTTGGTCGGCGTGGTTTTATGGGGCTCGGTGGCCGGTTCCATACTACCTTTTATATTACGCGGTTTGGGTTTCGATCCGGCGAGCGCGTCAGCGCCCTTCGTCGCGACGCTGGTCGACGTCACCGGACTGGTGATTTATTTCAGCGTGGCGGCGGTGGTGTTGAGCGGGACGCTGCTCTAGCACAGCAAATCCGCGCTGCTCTTGCGCCGACGAATTCCTTATTTCCAATAGTTTGATTCGCATCAGAGCTGCGCGCTTTCTCGGCTACAGGCTTTGCGCTATGATTTCCTGCGTAGATTTGCCGATGCCATGAGCGACCTTGTCAAAAAACTCTCGAATATCCTCGATCCTGCGCGTATTTCTGTCGATGCCGGATTGCTCGATGAACTCTCGTGGGACGCTCTCAGTGAAGGACGGTTACACCCGCGGCATTCGCCGCAGCTGCGCGCGCCGCTGGCCGCGCTGAACCCGATCTCGACGGAAGAGGTTCGCGGTATTGTCGAGGTCGCTAACGCGGAGAACGTCGCACTGGTACCCTTCGGCGGCGGCTCGGGACTGATGGGCGGCGCGCTTTCGGTCCGGCCGTGTTTGGTAATCGATTTGCGCAGCATGAATCGAATTCTCGAAATCGACGGCGAATCTCGTTCTGCGCGAGTTCAAGCTGGCACAGTGTTGGAATCGCTGGACCAAAAGCTAAACGACCACGATTTCATTCTTGGCCACGATCCTTGGACGGTGCCCGTGGCGACCGTTGGCGGCGCGATTTCCACCAACAGCGTCGGCTATCGCGCCGGCATCTATGGTTCCATGGGTGAACAAGTGCTCGGCCTGGAAGCGGTCTTGCCCAACGGCGAGATTCTGCGCACAAGGCCGGTGTCGAAGCATTCTGCCGGGTTGCAGTTGAATGCTCTCCTGATCGGTGGCGAAGGTTGTTTCGGTATCATCACGGAAGCGACGATCAAAATATTTCCCAAGCCGCAGGCGCGCCGCTTTGTCGGCTACCTCTTCGCATCTTTCGAGCAAGGCTATGCGGCGATTCAGGCGATGTTTCATCAGCGTCTGCGGCCGGCTATGCTCGACTATGGCGATGATGAGGACCGTCATGATCCCGGCGCGTTGTTGTATCTCGTCTTCGAAGGCAACGCGGAAATGACGGCGCTAGAGGAGAAACTGGCGGCGGCTATTTGCCTTGCCCACCATGGTGAGTCGTTACCGCGCGCGGAGACCGAGGCATTTTGGAACGGCCGTCATGAAATCGCGCGCCGATTCATGCGCAATCGACGTCAGCGGCGCGAGCGCGGACGCGATGGAATGTACCGCGATTGGATCCATGTGGCGTTGCCCTCGTCCAAGGTGCTGGCTTTCCGGCGCGCGGCGCAAGCGGTGATTCGACGCCGCGGTGTGCGATTGCAAGAAAGCGGTTTGTGGGTCCAGCCCGAACTGTTTTCGATGCGCTTGGGCGCCGATGAAGAGGATCTGCCGGACGCGCAGTTGGCATTGGAAGAGACCGTCGAGGAATTACTTCGCTTGGTGCAGCAGATGGGCGGTTCGATGGAATATACCCACGGCGTCGGCGTGAAATTGGCACCGCTTATGGCGGCAGAGCACGGCTATGGACTCGAAGTTATGCGACGGATTAAACGCACTCTCGATCCCAACAACATAATGAATCCGGGTAAGCTGGGACTTGACTAACTGTCGTTGTCCTTGGTCAAGATTCCGCTCAAAGCTGTTCGACGCTCAGCTGCGCGAAAGCGCTCCGAGGGTTCGTAGTAATTCGTCAAAAAGGAAGTTGCAAATCCGGCGTCATTAGTGCTTTGACAAGCCGGGGGAATCCAGATAAGTAAATAAGACGAGGTTGGTTTTGGGAGTGAGTAGAAGTAGCTCGATACACATCTTTCGCGACTGGTATTTAGGCAATCAAAATGCACCCAAACGGGTGCATTTTTTTTTGGTAAAAATGGGAGAAAAATAAGTTGCATACACAAATCGAATTGTTAGCAATGTTGCAGACGGTCGATCGAGAGATCAAGCAGCAAACTGGTTTCAAGCAAGGTTTGATCAGTGAACTCGAAAGCAAAGAGCGCGCAATACAGGTGAAGAAGCGTGAAGTGGAAATTACCACTGCCGCTTATGCGGAGCGCGAGAAGCTACGCGCGGAAAAAGATCGAATGTTTCAAGACGAAGGAAAAAAAGCCGTGGATAAGCGGATGCGTATGAACCGCATCAAGAACATCAAAGAGCTGCAAGCTTTGCAGCGGGAAATCGATCAGACCAAGCAAGCAAACGGCGATCTTGAAGACGAGCTAATCAAGATCATGCAGGAAATTGACACGATGAAAGCTCAGATCCAGGCGAAAGAGAGCGAAATGGACGCCTTGCAGGAAGAATTGAAACAAAAACAAGGCGAGTTGCAGGAGCAAATCGGCGGCATCGAGAACGCCGTATCGGAAGCCGCGACGCGCCGGCAAGGCATCGCCGCGCAACTCGCCAACGACTTAGTCTCGCGCTATGAACTGATCTTTGCGCGTCGTGGCGGCACGGCGGTCGTGGAAGTTTCCGGAGGTATCTGTCAAGGTTGCTACATGAACATACCACCGCAGTTAGGCAACGAAATCATCAGAAATGAAAAGCTTCATCTCTGTCCGAGTTGTCAGCGTATTCTCTATGTGAAGCCGTCCGCCGAGCAACCGGAAAAAACTGTCTGATTGTGCGCGGACGAGCCCGCAAATGGGCATTCGCCTCCCGCAGCGCTGTTGGCTCTCACGTACAGGTGAGGGAGAATTCTCGCCGCCATCGCTAGAGCGTATCGGGCCGACTAACCGAACCGCAACAGAATTTTTTTCCTACTTTGTAATCGTTACGGTTGAATCGCAATAAGAATGTCTGGTGACGGTCGATGGGGCATCGCACAGTAATCGCCGATGCCGGCTGCGGCGGTGATTTTGGATGAAATCGGCAAGGTGATGAAAGAGATCGGCCGGCCGCATAACCAAGAATGTCGCGGAATGCCAAGGATGTTTGACTTCTCCGGTTAGGACAAAAAGAAATTCTCCTGCAGAGCGACTCCAACTCTTGTTCGGCAATTTGAACGCCGAATATCCGGTCAAGATCACAGAGCTCAAAGTGCCGTTTCAGCGGGCGATGACTTGGTTGCGCCAGTTCGATGCCTATCGTATTGTCATGTGCGCCGCGAGTTGGACAAATTGGCAGATCGATTGGCCAATGAAGATATCGACGACGCGGCCAAACATTCCATTGCAGGCTAAAGTGGATTGAGCGATCGCTCCGCGCGCACAAGCGCGAGGGGAGGAAAGTCCGGACTCCATAGGACGGGGTGGCCGTTAATGGCGGCCCCGAGTGATCGGGGGAAAGTACCACAGAAAACATACCGCCTGCCGCTTTCGCGGTCGGTAAGGTTGAAAAGGCGAGGTAAGAGCTCACCGGTTCGCCAGTGATGGCGAACGCTTGGCAAACCCCACCTGGAGCAAGACCAAATAGGAGGGTTGGGTGGTCCGCCCACAGCCCTCGGGTATGGTCGCTCGACCCTTTGAGCAATCAAAGGGCAAGATGAATGATCGCTGTGGTCTCGTTACGGGCCACGACAGAATCCGGCTTATCGATCCGCTTTAGCCTGTTGGTTTATACCCTTCACTGCGTCGCTCCCGGCGCGCCAATTCTCGCCAGATCTACGCTCAGACGACGGTATCAACGCATGGAGCGAACTGGCTTCATGAGTGGCAGAGTACTGCATCCTTAACTCACCCCTATTAGCGCGCCAAATTGGCCTTTCCACGACCGGTCGGTCGGTCTGGTCTACTTCAGTTTCACCGCATTTTGAAGTGGTCCGATGATATTGAGAAGTCGATAGAATTCCTCGCAAAAACCCCTAAATTTGATTGACACAATATGCCTAGCAAGCTATAAGTGGGCGCGAGTGTCACATAGGACCATGATATCCCAAATGGAACCGTCGATCGGCGTGAAAAATTGATGTTTCGTGGAAGTTTTGAACATTCTATCGATCTCAAGGGACGTTTGAGCATTCCCGCATCCTTCCGTGATGAGCTTACAGGTGAACATAAGAACCGTTTGATGGTCACCAATTTCGCGATAGAAGGCAAGAAATGTCTCGACGTTTATCCCGTCGACGAATGGTCGCGGATGTTAGAGGAAGTTCGCAAAAAGCCAAAGTTCGATCAGCGTATGTTGATGTTCCAAAACTACTATCTTGGTGCCGCCCGTGAATGTGAGCTGGACGCTCACGGGCGCATTCTGATTCCACCTGGCTTAAGGAAGTACGCGAACCTCAGACGCGAAGTCGTTCTGGTGTCAGCATTGGAGAAGTTTCGCGTGTGGGATCAAGAGATGTGGAATCAGGTTTTTGCCGACGCCGAAGAAAAGCTATTACAGGATCCGGATTTCTTGAGTGAGTTGGGAATATAGGGAGTGATGATAAGCGCGGTGACGGGCGAGAAGGAGAGTACGAATGTTAGTGCGTAAACCGATTCAAGACATCTCGGTGCTCGACGTTACCGGAGATATTGATTTTCGGGAAATGATCCGCATTAAAGAAGCTATCGGGGGTCTGATGGAAAAGGACCGGATCAAAGTGGTGCTCAACTTGAAATCGGTCGATCACATCAACTATCTCAGCATTGGCGTCCTGCTCGAACGGCTAAAGGCTTTGCGTAATCTAAACGGCGATCTCAAGCTCGCGGGCATGAGCCCATTCCTGCGTGATATTTTCAGAGTGGTCGGTATGGACCGATTTTTCGAAGACTATACCTCGCTTGAGGACGCCATCGAAAGTTTCGACGATGATTGGGAGGGTGACGAAACTAGTCACTGAGCGGTGTTTACGCATGTTTCCGTTTTGCTTAAGGAGGCCATTGGATTTCTCAGTCCCGCGCCGGGTCGGCGTTACTTAGACGGAACCCTAGGAGGGGGTGGTCATGCCGAACAGATTCTGATTGGCAGCAGTCCCGATGGCGAAGTCTTGGGGTTGGACCGGGATGACGAAGCGCTCGCCGCAGCCGAACAGCGGCTACGAAGTTTTGCCCCGCGGTTGCTAACCCGTCAGGCGAGTTTTGCAACGGCGCAGCAGATTCTCAACGAAATTCACTGGGAGTCGGTCGACGGCGTGATCTTGGATCTTGGTATTTCGTCGCATCAAGTCAACGATGCGGAAAGAGGTTTCAGCTTTCGCTCTAAGGCGCGGCTGGATATGCGCATGGACCGGCGGCAATCCCTCGACGCCCGGCAGATCATCAATACGTTCGGCGCGGCGGAGCTGGAAAAGATTTTTCGCGACTTCGGCGAAGAGCCGCAGGCTCGGCGTCTCGCTCAGGCAATCGTTGCCGAGCGTAAAGCGCGATCCCTGGAAACCACGGACGCCCTCGCTGGGCTGGTCGAACGCGATTAAAGGTCATGGTTGGCGCGACCATCATCCGGCGACTCAGATATTTCAGGCGCTACGGATCGCGGTCAATGAGGAAATCCGGCAGTTGGAGCTTTTCTTGGCAAGCGGGTACGAATTGCTGCGGCCCGGCGGGCGTATGACGATCATCGCGTTTCAATCCCTTGAGGACCGCTTGGTGAAAAATGCTTTTCGCAAGTGGAGCCGTGCATGCATTTGTCCACCGCGGGCGATGAGTTGCCAATGCGGCTGGAGTCAAAAGGTGCGGCTGCTAACCAAGAAGCCGGTGGTGCCGTCGGCAAACGAAATTGGCGTCAACCCGCGCGCGCGCTCGGCGAAACTGCGCGCGGTGGAGAGAGTCTAGGGTTTAACATGGCCGCGGCCAATAGCGCGCAGTCGCTCAAATTATCCTCCGTAAAACGCGCACGGGCCGAACGTCCGGCGCGGGGCGAACGGGGAACGCGTCGTCGCCGTTTTCTGTTGTTGGCGTCACTAACCCTGTGTCTGATCGGCGCAGTCTTGGTTCACGTGTGGCTGAGACTGCAGGTTGTTCATATGGGCTACGTGCTATCCACCACGAGCAAATTGCAAGGTCGTCTCGAACAGGAAAATCGCGAATTGAAACTTGAGTTAGCGACCATGACATCGCCGGACCGGCTTGAAGCGCTGGCGCGCAAACGGTTGGGTCTTGTGCCGCCGGAGAAAGGCCAAGTCATCGTATTGCCATGAGACGTTCCATCAAGCGCAATCATCGCCGGCTCACGATCACCAAAGTGCTGTTTTTGGTTGTGACTTTGGTCGTTGGCGGACGTGCGTTTCAGCTGCAGGTGCTGCAAGGAGACCGCTTGATGCGGCTTGGTCAGCGCCAACATTTAAAGGAATGGATCGTGCTGCCCAAGCGCGGCGCCGTCATTGACCGTGCTGGTGAGCCGTTGGCGCTGAGTCTGGAATCGCAGTCCGTGTATGCCCGGCCGCACCGAATTCAAAACGTCGACAACGTTAGCCGAAAACTGGCTACGGTTCTCAACCTGCGCGTCGCCGAAGTGAAACAGAAGCTTACCGCGGCGAAGCCGTTTGTCTGGATCAAGCGGCAGATTACAGCTCCCGAAGCGGAAAAAATTCAAGTCCTCAACATCGACGGCATCGGCATGTTCTACGAGCCCAATCGCCATTATCCTCAGGGTCAGTTGGCTGGACAGGTGATTGGCTTTGTCGGTCGCGACTCGGAAGGCTTGGAAGGTTTGGAGCTCAAATACAACGACTACATCCGCGGCGAAGCCGGCTCCTCGGTTACCGAGCGCGATGCTCTCGGACGCCGGGTCTTGATTCAGGGCGTCGAAGGCCTGCAGATCCCTCCGGGAAGCGATATTCATTTGACGCTGGACACCGCGATTCAACACATTGCTGAAAAAGAGTTGGAAGCTTCGATTCTCAAATACCGCGCCAAAGCGGGTGTGGCGATTATTGTCGATCCATTCACCGGTGAAGTTCTGGCCTTGGCCAACTATCCATCCTTCGATCCTAATCTTTACAATAAGCAGAGCGCCGATCAGCGTCGCAATCGCGCGGTGGCCGACAGTTACGAGCCTGGTTCTACTTTCAAAACCATTCTCGCGGCGGCTGCGCTGGAAGAAGATGTGGTCGGCAAAGAAGACCTTTTCTATTGTGAGATGGGCAAATATCCGTACGCCGGCAAGATCATTCACGACACCCATCCCTATGGCTGGCTGTCGTTCTCGAAGATACTGCAAGTGTCGAGCAACATCGGATTCACCAAGGTTGCTGAAAAACTAAAAAAAGATCGGTACTTTAAATATATCGAAAAATTCGGTTTTGGTCGCAGCACCGGTATCGATGTGCCGGGAGAAGTGCCCGGATTGCTCCGCAAAGCGGAAAGTTGGTCGGCGATCGATTTGGCGACCCACGCCTTTGGCCAGGGTATTTCGGCTACGCCGATGCAGATGGTGATGGCCTATGCGGCGATCGCCAATGGCGGTTTTCTCATGCGTCCCTACGTCACGCAGCGGGTGGTCAGTCCACAGGGAGAAGTGGTGCTGGAAAATCAACCCCACGTGGTGCGGCGGGTCGTGTCGGAAAAAACCGCTAAACAGCTGGCGTCGATGCTCAGTCAGGTGACGACTGAAGGCGGCACGGGTGCGATGGCCAATATCGAGGGCTTCGAAGTTGCCGGCAAAACCGGTACGGCGCAAAAGGCCGATCCAGTTCACGGCGGTTACTCCAATAAACGCGTCGGCTCCTTCGTCGGCTTTGTGCCGGCTAATAATCCGCGCTTGGTCGCTTTGGTCTTGATCGATGAGCCAGAAGGCAGCGTGTACGGCGGTGTCGTCGCCGCGCCGGTATTCCGCAACATCGCACAGGGTGCGCTGCGTCGCATGATGGTGGCTCCGCAAAAAACCGAAGCGTTACCGGTGGCGGCGGACATTGCGCAAGGCGGAGCTGCCGCTGCGCCGGATCGTTAAGCTCAGCAGCGAAAGCGCAGCGGCGGGCAACGACACTCAAGTTCCCGACTTCATCGGCTTGAGTATGCGCGAAGCATTGGAAAAGGCGCAGTTGAGCAAAATTAAGGTGAAGTTGCAGGGGAACGGCTACGTGGTGAAACAACTTCCCGCAGCGGGCGACCGTTGGAACGAAGACGGTATGTTGATGCTCAACCTGCAAGGCTGATGGAGATGCGAATAAGAGAGTTTTTGGCGCTGGAGGGGGTGGAAGAAGCGACGGGAGATTTGGACGAAGAAGTGAAAGGCTTAACTTACGATTCGCGCAAGGCCCACAAGGGGCAGGTTTTCTTCGCCTTGCCGGGCGAAAAAGTCGACGGCCATGATTATATCCGCGCGGCCGTTGGGCAGGGCGCAAGCGCTTTTGTATTTTCCCGCCCGGGGGATTGGCCGCGCGCCGCCGCCACGGTTCGCGTAAAGGACAGCCGTCGCGCTATGGGCCTGTGGGCGGCGCATTTTTTTGCCCGGCCCAGCGCCAAACTAAAGCTCGTGGGCGTCACCGGCACCAACGGCAAGACCACTCTCACTTACCTGATCGAATCGATCCTTCAAGCCGCGGCATTGGAGCCGGGAGTCATCGGCACGATCAATTATCGCTTTCGCGGTAACGTAATCCCGGCGCACCATACCACGCCCGAATCTCTCGACGTGGAAGCGTTGCTCGATGAAATGCACCGGGCCGGCGTGGAGGCGGTGGCAATGGAAGTGTCTTCTCACGCGCTGGTTCAGGAAAGAGTGCGCGGCCTTGATTTCGACGTCGGCGTGTTTACCAACTTGTCGCGCGATCATCTCGACTATCACCGCGACATGGACGATTATTTTCAGGCGAAAAGTAAATTGTTTACCGATCATCTCCGGCTCAGTCAAAAGCCCAACAAGGCCGCGGTGATCTACGGCGACGATCCGCGTGGCCCGCAGTTGATCGCATTGGCACGCGCCTCCGGCTTGGCGGTTTGGAGCTATGGTGAAAGCGATCGCTGCGACATCCATCCGCTCCACATCGAAACCGACGTGAGCGGTCTACGCGGCTCGATTCAAGCGAAAGAGCAAATCATCAAATTTTCCTCGCCGTTAATCGGCACGGCCAATTTGCAAAATATCATGGGCGCTGTCGGCGTCGGCCTGGCTCTCGGGTTGGAAGCGAAGATCATTGCCGATGGCGTTGAGCGACTGCAATGCGTGCCCGGCCGGTTGGAAAAGGTCGCTAACGACATCGGCGTTACCATTTTAGTCGACTACGCGCATACCCCGGACGCGTTGGAGAAAGTCCTTGGCGCGGTGCGGCCGTTGACACGAAAGCGGCTGATCGCCGTTTTCGGCTGCGGCGGTGATCGTGACCGGGGCAAACGAGCTTTGATGGGCGAGATCGCGGCGCGGCTGAGCGATGTCGTGGTGGTTACTTCCGACAATCCGCGCACGGAAATGCCCGAGGCGATTTTAGCCGAGATTGAAAACGGCGTGCGCCACACTCCATTGAACAAATTGACCGAAACAAACCTCAAAAATAACTCCGGTTACTGGGTCGAAGCAGACCGGCGCGAGGCGATTCGTATCGCCCTCGCCGTTGCGGCGCCTGGCGATGCTGTGGTGATCGCCGGCAAAGGGCATGAGGATTATCAGATTCTCGGTGAAACCAAGATTCACTTCGATGACCGGGAGGTCGCTCGCGATCAGTTGGTGCGGCGGGTCGATGGATAAGCAAACGAGGGATGGGTTGGAGCAAAACAGAAATTGTCGCGGCCACCGGCGGCAAGATCGTGCGCGGCGGTCGGAAAGAACAATTCGGTGAGATCGTGACGGATTCGACCAAAGTGAAACGCGGCGCGGTTTTCCTTGCTTTGAAAGGCGCGCGCCACGATGGTCATCGCTTTGTCGGCGCGGCGATAAAACGTGGCGCTGCGTGTGTGATCGTGCAGCGTGCCCTGCCGGCGAAGACTCTGGGGCAAGCAACGACAGTGCGAGTGACGGATACGCTAAAAGCATTGGGCGATCTGGCGCACTACCGCCGAAAAAAAATCGCGCCGAAGGTACTGGCGATCACCGGTTCCAACGGCAAAACAACGACCAAAGAAATGATCGCCGCGATCCTCGAAGAAGCGACTGTCGGCGGCCAATCGCTGCGCGGCAGCGTGCTTAAGACGGAAGGTAATTTTAACAATCTGGTCGGCTTGCCCTTGACGCTTTTAGGTTTGCGCCAACAACATCGGGTGGCGGTGGTCGAGCTCGGCACCAACCATCCGGGAGAGATTCAGCGGCTCGCCGAGATCGCCGATCCGGACATGGCAATCATTACTTCGGTCGGTGCGGCGCATCTCGAAGGATTGAATAGTCTGGCCGGAGTGGCGCGGGAAAAAGGCGCGCTCTACCGGAACGTCCGCGCTGACGGCGCCATCGCCGTCAACCTCGACGATCCATGGGTGAATCGCTTGGGCGCTCGCTTCAAAGGCCAAAATTTACCTATGGCAAGCGCGGTCAGGTGCGCGCGGTCTCGACACGCATGCGCGGCCGTCGAGGAATGGAAGTCATTGTGCAATCGGGTCGGCAACGTTGCAAAGTGCGCTTGAACTATCTCGGCCAACACAACATTGCCAACGCCCTTGGCGCGGCGGCGTTAAGCCTCGGTTTTGGAGCGAGTCTGGCGGCAGTAAGGCGCGGGCTGGAAAAAGTTCGGCCATTCTCGATGCGCATGCAGATCGAAGACTGGCACGGCGTCGGTATCATTAACGACACTTACAATGCCAATCCCGCATCGATGAAGGCGGCGTTGACGACGCTCGCCGAGATCCCCTCCACCGGCGCCAAGATCGCGGTGCTCGGCGATATGTTCGAGCTGGGCAAGCACAGCGCCAAAGAGCACCGCCAATTGGGTCGCGCGGCAGCCGTCGCGGCGCTCGATGGACTGTATCTTCTCGGTCCGCAAGCGGACCAAGTGCGCCGAGGCGCGCTCAATGGCGCTATGGGCGCCGAGCGGATTGTCATCGGCCAAGATCATGCCGATCTTGCGCGTCAACTGCGCAAGCGCGTTAAGCGCGGCGATTGGCTGCTCTTCAAAGGCTCACGCGGCATGGCAATGGAAAAAGTTTTGCACGGGTTGGCAGGCGCAAGGGCCTAGGAGATTGGACTTGCTCTATCATCTGTTGTTCCCGCTCTATACCAGCTACTCGGTGTTTAACGTCTTTCGTTATATTACGTTTCGCGCCGCGATGGCGGCGCTGCTGGCGTTGTTGATCTCGTTTTTGCTTGGCCCGTGGTTGATTCGAACTTTGACGGAGAAGCAGATCGGCCAGCAGATTCGCGACGACGGGCCAGCGTCCCACGCAGTCAAAGCGGGCACGCCGACGATGGGTGGGGCGCTGATCATTCTGGCGCTTTTGTTCTCGACGCTGATGATGGCGGATATCACCAATCGCTATGTGCTGCTGGCGTTGATCGCCACCCTGGGCACTGGAGTCGTCGGCTTCGCCGATGATTATTTGAAGCTGACGCGTAAAAACAGCAAGGGGCTTTCGCCGCGCGCCAAGCTTTTGGGACAATTCGCCGTCGCATTTATCGTCGCCCTGGCGCTTTTTTACCAGCCGAGGTTCAGCACCGAGATTGCGTTTCCGTTCATCAAGACTTTTCGCTTGGAGATGGGGTTGTTTTACATCCCGTTCGCCATGATCGTGATCGTGTTCACTTCCAATGCGGTCAATTTGACGGACGGCCTTGACGGCCTGGCCATCGGCCCGGTGATGATCGCCGCGGGCACCTACGCGGTGATCGCGTACGTGACCGGCCACTTGAAGCTCGCCGAGTATTTGCAAATTCCTTACGTCGCCGGCGTCGGTGAGCTGAGCGTGTTCTGTGCCGCTGTGGTGGCCGCAGGTTTGGGCTTTCTCTGGTACAACGCCTATCCCGCGCAAATGTTCATGGGCGACGTCGGCTCGCTATCCTTGGGTGCCGCGATCGGTGTCGTCGCGGTCATGACCAAGAATGAGATCCTGTTGATCATTGTCGGCGGCGTATTCGTCATGGAAGCGCTCTCGGTCATTTTCCAGGTCGCCTCATACAAAATCCGCCGCAAGCGAGTGTTCCTGATGGCGCCGATTCATCACCACTATGAACTTAAAGGTTGGAAAGAGCCGCAAATCATCGTGCGGTTTTGGATCCTCTCGTTTATTTGCGCCGTGATCGGCTTGAGTACTTTAAAGCTCAGATGAGCGCGGCAATGGAGCATGGAGCTAAACGGCAAAACGGTTTTGGTTCTCGGCCTGGCCCGCACCGGCCAGGCATGCGCCCGCTTTCTCGCCGAGCAGGGGGCAAACGTGTGGGTTAGCGATCTGCGCGGCGAAGAAGCGCTCAAATCGGAACTGGATAGTTTGGCGGGTTTGCCAATCGGCTATCACTTGGGAGGGGAAGAAAAAAGCTGGCTCGACGGCGTCGACTGCGTGATCCCCAGTCCCGGCGTGCCGATGGACCATGTGCTGCTGAAAGAAGCGGCGGCGCGACAAATCCCGGTGCTGAGCGAGATCGAGCTCGCCTTTCGTTTTTTTCACGCCCCTTTGGTCGCGATTACCGGCACCAACGGCAAAAGTACGACGACGACATTGATCGGTGCAATGCTGAAAGCGCAAGGCAAAAGAATTTTTCTCGGCGGCAATCTCGGCGCCCCCTTCATCGGCGCCACAACGGGGGACTGGGATTGGGGCGTGACCGAGATCAGCAGTTTTCAGCTCGAATGGGTCGAAGAGTTTCGCCCGCGCATCGCGTTGTTGCTCAATATTACCGAAGACCATTTGGATCGCTATGCGACTTTTGCCGATTACGCCGCCGCCAAGGCGCGGATATTCGCGGCGCAGACCTCAGGCGACATCGCGATCCTCAATCGCGATGATCCCCTCGTCTGGGCGCTACGCGAACGGCTGCGGGCGCGCGTGATCTCTTTCGGTTTCAGTGAAGTCGAAGACGGGGTCTTCGCGCGTGCGGATGAAATTGTTTGGCGCGACGGCGCAGGCGAAGAGCGCTTTGCGCTCAATAATGTGAAGATCCAGGGCGTTCATAACGTGGAGAATATGATGGCGGCGATCGCCGCCGGCAAATGCGCCGGAGTGTCTCGACCGGTGATTCAAAGTGCTTTGGAAAATTTCCCCGGCCTGGAACATCGTCTTGAGTTCGTTCGGGAAAAGGATGGCGTGCGTTATTACAACGACTCCAAGGGCACCAACGTCGGCGCGGTGGTGAAATCTCTAGCCAGTTTCTCCGCGCCGGTGCTGTTGCTGGCGGGCGGCGTCGATAAGGGCGGCGATTACCGCGTGCTGGAAGAAGAAATCAAACAAAAAGTGCGCCGCTTGGCTCTGTTCGGTGCTGCCAAAGAAATAATTTCCCGCGCGCTGGGCCATCTCACCGAGACGGTGGTCGTCGACGATCTGGCTTCGGCCGTGCGTGATGCCGCAGCGCATGCCCAGCCCGGCGATGTCGTGCTGCTGTCGCCGGCCTGTTCGAGCTTCGATCAGTTTCGCAATTACGCGGAGCGCGGCAAAGTATTTAAAAAATTGGTCCGGGAATTATGAGAGACGGATTGGCGGTCGACAAGTGGATGTTTCTCGCGGTGGTCGCGCTGCTCATCATGGGCGTCACCATGGTGTTGAGCACCAGTTATCTGTACTCGCAGGAACGCTACGCCGACGGCACTTATTTTTTTCGCAAGCAGCTGATCGCCATGGGCGGCGGAATCGTTGCGCTGGTCGTCTGTTCAATGCTGCCGTCGCATTTATATCGGCGCTTTGCGTATCCGCTCTTGGCGGTCACTTTTATTATTCTAGTTTTGGTGTTGATCCCCGGTATCGGCCTTAGCCGCGGCGGGGCGCGGCGCTGGATCATGTTGCCCGGCTTCGTTTTTCAGCCTTCCGAGTTGGCCAAACTCGCGATCGTATTCTATCTCGCTCACTCGATGGCGAAGAAAGAAGAAATGATCCGCACTTTCTCCGTCGGCGTGCTGCCGCATCTGATCGTCACCGGGATGTTTGCCGTGGTGCTGTTGCTCGAACCGGACTTCGGCACGGCGTTGATTCTCACAGTGTTGCTCTATTTCATGCTTTTCATCGGCGGCGCGCGCGCACACCATTTGCTTGCTACCGGTCTGATGGCCGTGCCGGTTTTAGTTTATGTGATGATGAACGCTGAGTACCGGTTGCGTCGGATGATGAGCTTCCTTGATCCGTGGAGCGACGCATCGGGCAGCGGTTTTCACGTCGTGCAATCGCTGATTGCCTTCGGCTCCGGCCAGTTGTGGGGCAGAGGATTGGGCGAAAGCCGGCAAAAACTTTTTTATCTGCCCGAGGCGCACACCGATTTCGTTTACTCGGTGATCGGCGAGGAACTCGGCCTATTAGGGGCGCTGCTGGTGTTGGCCCTGTTCGGCGTGATCCTGGTGCGCGGCTTGCGGCTCACGGGAAAAATTGAAGAGCCCTTCGATCAGTACTTGGCTTTTGGTTTGACTGTGCTGCTCGGCTTGCAAGCGCTGATTCACATGGGTGTGGTGATGGGCTTGATGCCGACGAAAGGACTGGTTTTACCCTTCATCAGTTACGGCGGATCCGCCATGGTGATCAACTTGGTGGAGGCCGGTATCTTGCTGGGGCTGTCGCGCCGGAGACTCTAGCGATGCGGGTAATTTTCGCCGGCGGGGGAACGGGCGGGCACCTATTCCCCGGGCTGGCGGTGGCGCGGGAATTTCAACGGCGTGCTGCGGCAACGGAAATTTTATTTGTCGGAACCGAACAGGGAATCGAGTTTCGCGTGCTCCCGAAAGAAGGATTTAAATTGGCAACGTTGACGGTGAAAGGGCTCAAGGGCAGAGGCCTCCGCGGCGTGTTCGACGCGCTTTACGGCGTGCCGGCGAGCTTGCTGCGTTCGCGCGCGATCATCCGTCGATTCCGTCCCGATTGCATCGTCGGATTGGGCGGTTACGCCTCCGGGCCCCTGCTCCTAGCGGGGCGGTTGGCAGGGATTCGCTGCGCGATCATGGAGCAAAATCTGCGTCCGGGTTTTACCAACAAACTTTTAGCCCGTTGGGTCGATCGTGTGTTCACCGCCTATCGCGAAAGTGCAAATTATTTTCCGCGCGCGCGGGTGGTCGAAACCGGCAATCCGGTACGCTGGCAGAAACTGCCGGAGGTCGCGAAGCGCGCGAAATTTTCCCTGTTGGTGTTTGGCGGCAGCGCCGGCGCGCGGCGGATTAATTTTGCCGTGGCGGCGGCGCTCAAACAACTGACGGATCTCAAGGCAGAGCTGTTCGTCACGCATCAGACCGGCTCGGCCGATTTCGCGGCGATCAAGGAAGCCTATGCGGCGCTGCCCTTCGAGGCGGAGGTGACTCCGTTCATCGATCAAATGGATCGTGCCTACGCGCAGGCGGATTTGGTCTTGTGTCGCGCCGGTGCAACCACGGTTGCGGAGCTAACCGCTTTTGGCAAAGCGGCGATTCTCGTGCCCTATCCGTACGCCATTTACGATCATCAGCGCGGCAACGCGCAGGCGTTACGAGACCGCGGCGCCGCGGACATGATCTTGGATCAAGAATTGACCGGCGAAATTTTGGCCGAGCGCATTCGGAGTTATCTGTCGGACCGGGAACGGATTGATAAAATGGCCGCGGCGGCACGGTCCATGGGACGTCCCGATGCCGCGGCACGGATCGTCGATGAATGTTATGCCTTGGTGCGAGGATAGCGGCGCAGTGGTGACACGAATCGCATGTTGCAAAAAAAGCACAAGATTCATTTTGTCGGGATCGGCGGGATCGGCATGAGCGGCATCGCCGAAGTCTTGTTGAATTTAGGTTACGCCGTGACCGGGTCGGACCTCCACGAAAGCGACGCAACCCGCCGTTTGCGTTCGCTCGGCGCCGGCGTCTTTGTCGGCCACCAAGAAGAAAATCTAGCCGGCGATCCGTCGGTGGTGGTGATCTCGACGGCGGTCAAATACTCAAATCCCGAAGTGCTCGAGGCGCGCCGGCGCCACATTCCGGTGATCCCGCGCGCGGAGATGCTCGCCGAGCTGATGCGCATGAAATACGGCGTCGCGGTGGCCGGCAGTCACGGCAAAACCACGACTACCTCGATGATCGCTGCCGTGCTGAGCAGCGCGGGACTCGATCCGACGATGGTGATCGGCGGGCGAGTGCACATGTTGGGCACCAACGCCAAGATGGGCGCGGGGGAAATTCTCGTCGCAGAGGCGGATGAAAGCGACGGCAGCTTTCTGTTGCTGTCGCCGACCATCGCCGTGGTCACCAATATCGACAAAGAGCATATGGATTTTCATCAATCCATGGAGCGCTTGAACGAGAGTTTTCTCACTTTCATCAACCAGATTCCGTTTTACGGTTTAGCCGTGCTCTGCATCGACGATGCCAACGTGCACGGGCTATTGCCCAAAGTCAGAAAACGTTTCGCGACTTACGGTTTGTCGGCGGAGGCCGATTTCTCCGCGCAAGATTTGCAAATGTCATCGGGTGGCGTCGAATTCACCGCGCTCCATCATGGCAAGCCGACCGGGAAAGTGCGCTTGAAATTGCCCGGCCGGCACAGCGCGACCAATGCGTTGGCCGCAGTCGCGATGGCGCACGAGCTGGAAATTCCCTTCGCCCAGGTGAAAGAGGCGCTCGGCTCCTTCACCGGTATTCATCGCCGATTCGAGGTGAAAGGCGAACCTGCGGGAATTCTAGTGATCGATGACTACGGCCACCATCCGGCGGAGGTTCGAGCCACCATCGGCGCCATTCGCGATAGCTGGAAGCGGCCGCTGACGGTGATTTTTCAGCCGCACCGATTTACTCGCACGCGGGATCTGTTCGACGAGTTTCTGACGGCATTTGAAGGCGCCGATCGTTTGGTGCTGACCGAGATTTACGCCGCGGGCGAAGATCCGATCCCAGGCACGAACGGCGAGGCACTGTATCAAGCGATCAAACGCAAAGGTCATATCGACGTGGAGTTCGTGTCCGACAAAAATCAGATCGTGCCGGGCCTGATCGGTAAGCTCGAGCCGGGCGATATCGCTCTGACGCTCGGCGCCGGGGATATTTACAAAGTCGGCGAGGCGTTGGTCGAAGCGCTGCGCGGCTGATTTGGAGTACTGGAATGATGGAGTACTGGAGTAATGGGGCGATTCGGGAAAAACCCAACACTCCAATACTCCATCACTCCAATTGATGACGATGTTTGCAATGGCCAAGGAACGTAACGAGTCACCACTGGAGGCGGAATTGAAATCAATCGCCGGGCTTAAGGTCAAGCTCGACGAGCCGTTGGCGCGTTATACGTCGATGAAGATCGGCGGACCGGCGGATTACTTCATCGAAGCGGAAACCGACGCTGCGCTGGCGAGTCTGTTGGCTCTCCTGCGGCGGCACGAAATTAGATTTTATCTGTTGGGTAACGGCAGCAACATTTTGATCAGCGATCGCGGTGTGCGCGGCGCGGTCATTCATCTGGCCGGCGATTTTAAGCAGATCGAGTGGCACGAAGCGAGCCATGCCATCGTTGCGAAAGTCGGGGCGGTGTATGCGGTTACGCAATTGGTCCGCGCTGCGGCGCGCAAAGGATATAGCGGTTTGGAGTTTGCCGAAGGCATACCCGGCACCGTCGGCGGCGCGCTCTACATGAACGCCGGCGCCTACGGCTCCGAATTCGAAAAGGTCGTGGACGCGGTAGAGGCGATGAGCGCCGAAGGCGCGCTCGATTCTTTATCGACGCGGGGAAATGACGTTTAGTTATCGCGACTCGCATCTCCCGACGGGCACGGTCATAACGCGCGTGCACCTGCGTCTGCTCAAGGGCGAAACCGTCGAGGTAGATTCTAAAGTTCGGGAATTGGTGGGCAGGAGAAAAAGCAGTCAGCCTTCCGGCTTTCCCAATTCGGGCTCGATGTTTCGTAATCCGCCGGGAGATTACGCCGGGAGATTAATCGATGCGGCCGGACTCAAAGGAAAACGTATCGGCCAAGCACAGATCGCCGAGCGACACGCCAATTTCATCGTCAATCTCGGCGGCGCCAAGGCGGAAGATGTGCGTCAATTGATGCGGCTGGCGCAGGCCGAAGTGCTGCGCCAATTTGGCGTCGAACTAATTCCCGAAGTCAAAATGCTCGGGGAGTGGAACGAACACTGAACGGTGGTGGATGATGCAGTTGAAGGTTTACCGTAAAGATAACCGCAAGCGAGATCGACAGCCTTGGCGCCGGTGGATGATGCGTGCCGGCATTTTGGCCGGTCTAGGTGTTGCCACGCTGGTGCTCTACCGTTTGAGCGGCCCACTGGTGATTGCGGTTGCATCGACGCGCGATTTCATCATCGACAATCCGTATTTTTCGGTGCGGGAAATTCAAGTGCGCGGCGGCGACAAGGTCAGCGGCAACGAAATCGTCACCATCGCCGGTCTAAAGCAGGGTATGAATATTTGGAAGGTCGATCCTGCCGCGATCGAACAAAAAGTCGCCAGACATCCATGGGTGCGCCACGTCTTGGTGCGCCGCGAATTCCCGCGGCGCATTGTCATCGACGTCGAGGAAAGAACTCCCAAAGCGATTGTTGTGCTGCGCAAGCTTTATTATATCGACGCCGACGGTGTCGTGTTCAAGGAAGTCGGAGTCGGGGAAAACGTTCAGTACCCTCTGCTCACCGGTTTGCGGCCTGAGCGGCTGATGGAAGCCGATCCGCTGACACGCCAGAGAATCAAAGAAGCGCTTCGGCTCGGCGATTTGATGGCGCAGCGCTCGCGCTCGCTGTCGGAAATTCATTTCGACGCGTCGGATCACGTTGCGGTCTACACGACCAACTTTCCGGTCGCGTTGCGCATGGGCTGGGGCGACTGGGAGGAAAAACTCGGTCGCATGGATCGTTTGCTGTCGTTGTGGAAGGGCAATGAAGCGCGCTTATCGTCGTTGGACATGAGTTATCGGGATCAAGTGGTTGCCCGGCTGCGTCAGCGGCAGCAATAAAAAGATTATTTGCAACAAAAGATTATGGCAAAGAAAAACAGCATCGTCGTTGGTTTGGACATCGGCACTTCCAAAGTTTGCGCCGTCGTTGGCGAGATGACCGAGCGCGGCGTGGAGATCATCGGCATCGGCTCGCACCCGTCCCAGGGACTACGTAAGGGCGTCGTCATCAATATCGAAGCCACCGTCAACTCATTAACGAAGGCGATCGAAGAAGCCGGACTGATGGCCGGCTGCGAGATCCATACCGTTTTTACCAGCATCTCGGGCGGGCATATCAAAGGGTTTAACAGCCATGGGATCGTCGCCGTTAAAAATAAGGAAGTCGCGCAACGGGATCTCGAGAGAGTCATCGACGCGGCCAAAGCCGTGGCCATTCCTATCGATAGGGAAGTGCTGCACGTGTTGCCTCAGGACTACATTATCGACGATCAAGACGGGATCAAGGAACCGCTCGGCATGTCCGGCGTTCGCCTCGAAGCCAAGGTTCACATCGTGACCGGTGCGGTGACCTCGGCGCAAAACATCATCAAGTGCTGTAATCGCAGCGGGCTCAACGTCGCGGAGATTATCCTGGCGCCGCTGGCCGCCGCCGAAACCGTGTTGACGGAAGAAGAGCGCGACCTGGGTGTTTTGCTGATCGACATGGGCGGCGGCACCACCGACTTCGTATTGTTGCACGACGGCACGGTCAAGCACACCGCGATCATCGGCATCGGCGGCAATCATATTACCAACGACATCGCCGCCGGCTTGCGCACGCCGTTCAACGATGCCGAACGGCTGAAACAGCTCTACGGTTGCGCGGCTGCGCGCATGGTGACCGAGGACGAGCGGGTGCAGATTCCGAACATCGCCGGCAAAGGCGCGGGCACGGTGTCGCGGCAAATTCTCTGCGAGATTATCGAACCGCGGCTCGATGAGATCTTCGAGCTGGTGCAGAAGGAGATCGCCAAATCGGGATACGAAAATTCGCTGGCTTCCGGGGTCGTAGTCACCGGTGGGGCGATGTTATTGCCCGGCGCCATCGAGATGGCCGAGCGGGCTTTCGGTCTGCCTGTACGCCTCGGTGTGCCGGCGCATGTCGTCGGTCTGTTGAATGTCATTAATAATCCCGTCTACGCCGTGGCGGTCGGTTTAGTCCTGCATGGCATGAAGCGCCGGGAGCGCAACGTCTATCGCGTGCGCGAGGACAAGATGTTATCCAAAGTAAAGCATCGAATGTCGGATTGGCTGAGCGAATTTTTTTGACCAACAATAACTTTAACGAACCTAATCAGAGGAGGAAAAAACTCATGTTTGAGATCGTGGAACAACAAAACAGCATGACCGCGCGAATCAAGGTCATCGGCATCGGCGGCGGCGGCAGCAACGCCGTCAACACGATGATCACCGCCAGTCTTTCTGGCGTCGATTTCATGGTGGCGAATACCGACGCGCAATCCCTGGAAGCGAGCGAGGCGGCCGTGCGGATTCAACTCGGCGGATTGGTCACCAAAGGATTGGGCGCGGGCGCCAACCCTGAAATCGGCCGGCGCGCGGCGCTGGAAGATCAGGAAAAGATCCGTGAATACCTCGAAGGTTCCGACATGATCTTCATCACCGCGGGGATGGGCGGCGGCACGGGCACGGGCGGCGCGCCGGTGATCGCGCGGGTGGCCCGCGAAGTGGGCGCGCTTACCGTCGGAGTGGTGACGAAGCCGTTTATCTTCGAAGGCAAAAAACGCATGCGCCAGGCCGAAGACGGCATCGAAGAATTGAAACAAAACGTCGATACGCTGATCGTCATTCCCAATCAGCGACTGCTCAGTATCGCCGCCAAGACGACGACCATGCTCGAAGCCTTCCACAAGGCCGACGACGTTCTGTTGCAGGCGGTGCGCGGCATTTCCGACCTGATCATCACGCCGGGATTGATCAATCTGGACTTTGCCGACGTGCGCACGGTGATGGCGGAGATGGGCTTGGCGCTCATGGGCGCGGCGTCGGCCAGCGGTGAGAACCGAGCCATCGAAGCGGCACAAAAAGCGATCTCCAGTCCGTTGCTCGAAGATATCTCGATCCAGGGCGCGCGCGGCGTGCTGATCAACATCACCGGCGGACCGGATCTCTGCCTGCACGAGGTGAACGAGGCGGCTTCGATGATTCAAGAAGAGGCTCATGAAGACGCCAATATCATTTTCGGCGCGGTCATCGACGAAAGCCTGACCGATGAGATTCGCATCACGGTGATCGCCACCGGCTTCGGCGAGGTCAAAGAAGAGAAAAAGCCTTTGCCGATTGCGGCCCCGGCGCCGAACGTGTCGCACATCGCCAACGCGGTGCAGAAGAACAAGAAGGTCGTTCATCTCGGCACCATCGTCGACGATCTCGACGCGCCGACTTGGCAGCGCAAGAAGCAGGGCACTGAGGAAGTCGAAACTGTGACCTTGAACAAGGGGGGCTTTCAGTTCGGCGCGAATCAGGAAGACGAAGACAAGTACGACATCCCGACTTTCTTGCGCCGGCAAATGGATTAGCTTGGGCGGTTTGCGAAGCCGTCGTCGCCGCGTGGCGGTTGCGGCGGCGATGCGCCGTTAGCGCGGTTGAAGATGGTATCAGCGTTGCCGAGGTGAGAATCCTTGCGCGTTATCGAACACAGCATGCGGGCTATTGTGGCGCGGTGATTTAGTGGACGTAGCGCTTACTTCTTGTAGCGCAGGCGGGTGCCGTGCTCGATCGAGAGGACGATCTCTTCGGGGCTCAGTTCGGGAGGAAAATAGACTCCCGAAATGCGCGCGCCGTTAATGCTGGCGCCTTCGAGACAGGTTCGGGAAAAATCGATGCCGCGCAAGTCGCAGCCGCGGAAATAACTGTTGCTGAAATCAAGCCCGATGGCGTCCAACCCGCGTAGATCAAGGTGGCGAAAATCGCCGGACGTGAGATCGCACTTTTCGCCGTCGGCTTTGCGCCGGTTGAATTCCTTGACGTTGGCGTCGCGCAGTAGCTGATAGAGGACAGCCTCGAAAGTTAGCGGTTTTAAACCCATAGTCGTCGATTTCGTCGGACGTGCCAGCTCTTTCAGCGCCGTCAATAGTCTTATCGGCGCTATTTTGAAGTCCTTAAACGGCGCTCGCCGCGAGCTCGTTCCAGGGCCAGGGCAATCAGCCGGTCGATCAGCCGCGGGTAGGGAATCCCGCTCGCTTCCCACATCTTCGGATACATGCTGATCTTGGTGAAGCCGGGGATGGTGTTGATCTCATTGACCAGGATCCGACCGCCCGGCTGGACGAAAAAATCCACCCGGGCCATTCCTTCGCAGCACAGCACCTGGTAGGCGCGCACGGCGATTTCCCGAATTCCTTTGATCACCGTCGGAGGCAGTTTGGCGGGAATCTCCAAACGGGCGCCCTTATCGTCGAGATATTTGGCGTCATAGGAATAAAAGTCCCGTTGCACGACGATCTCGCCCGGGAGCGAAGCGATCGGATGATCATTGCCTAACACCGAGCATTCGATCTCGCGGCCGGCGATGAACTCTTCGATGACGATCTTATTATCGTAGCGAAAGGCTTCTTCGACGGCGGGTTCGAATTGATTTTTTTTGCTGACTTTGCTGATGCCGACGGACGAGCCCAGGTTGGCGGGTTTGACGAACAGCGGCAAACCGAGTTGCCGTTTTAGCGTGGCGAAACGGATCGCTTTTCGCTCGGCGCGCTGAAACGCCGCAAACTTGGCGATCGGAATGCGCGCATCGCGCAGCAATCGCTTCATCACATCTTTGTCCATGCCGACCGCAGATCCCAACACGCCGGCGCCGACGAAGGGTAGGTTGGCAAGCTTGAGCAAACCCTGAACCGTGCCATCTTCGCCGAACGGTCCGTGCAGCACGGGAAACACCACATCGATTTTGCCGATCGCCGTGCTCGCCGATGGCTGAATCATGGAGGTGCGCGTGTCTCCGGGAACGACAGCAGCGACGGTGTTCTCATTGTGCAGGCTTACGGCTGCGGGCGTTTTAGCGCTCAAAAGCAACGCTTTCGCTTTCTCATCGACAAGCCAACGTCCTTGCTTGTCGATGCCAACGGCGACGACGTCATATTTGTTTTTGTCCATCGCCTCGAAGATATTGCGCGCCGAGATCAGCGAGATTTCGTGCTCGGCCGATTTACCGCCGAAGAGCAGGGCGACGCGGAGTTTTTTCCTCATGGCTATTTTTTCGACACTAGGTCGAGGAGAGAGGATGGAAGATCGAGAATAGAAAATTGCCGACGGTGGATCGATCTTCGATCCTCCATCTTCTATCCTCGATGGTCTTGCGCCAGTTTAGGACTTCTTGACCGCGGCCGGTGCTTGCTGCTCGATCACTTTGACCACTTTGCCGGGATAAGCTTGCTTTTCGAATTGAAGCACGAAGTACTTGGCTTTGACCGGATCGCCTTTGTTATCGAACTCGATCGAACCGGTCACGCCTTTGAAGTTTTTGATCTTGCGCACCGCGGCAGAGACTTCGGCGCGGCTCGGTTTCTTGCCGCCATTGGCTTTGATCCATTGTTCCATCGCCTTGATGCCGACCAGCGTGGCGTCGTAGCCGTACATGCCGAAAGATTCGATCTCTTTGCCGAAGCGCTGTTTATATTTCTTCGCGAAAGCGGCGGTTTCGGGATACGCATCCGGCGGCCGGCGACGCTGGTATAGTAACTATTGATCGACCGCGGTGCCCGGCGATCTTCGCCATCTCCGCCGAATCCAAACCGTCGGGTCCCATGAACTTGGCTTTGACGCCTTTTTCGCGCATCTGCTTCAACAACAGTCCGCCTTGATGATAGATGCCGCCGAAGTAAACCAGGTCGGGGTTTTTGGCTTTGAGCGGAATGATCATCGGCGAAAAATTGGCGCGCTCTTCGGTGCCGTCAAAACCCAAAACGTTCATGCCGAGTTTCTTGGCTTCGTTGCGAAAGTTGTCCGCCACGCCCTGGCCATAAAGCGGTCTTGTCATGAATGATGTAGACGGATTTGAGCTTTCAGCTCCTGCGCGGCGAAGCGGGCGCCGACCGGACCTTGCACGTCGTCGCGGCCGCACACCCGATTGACGTTTGGATAACCGCGGTCGGTGATCTCTGTCGCCGTGTTGGCCGGCGAAATCATCGTCAACATGGCGTCTTTGTAAACTTCGGAGGCAGGCAGCGCGACGCCGGAATTGAAGTGACCGACGATGAGCAGCACGTCGGGATCGGCAACCATGTTTCGCGCATTGGCAACGCCGACCTCCGGTTTGGCCTGGTCGTCTTGCGGCACCAACTGCAAATCGTAGCCGAGATCTTTGAATGCCTTGGTCGCTTCTTCCACCGCCAGCTGCGCGCCGAGCTTGATATGCTCGCCCAACGCGGCCTGCTCGCCGGATAGCGGCGCCTGCACGGCGATTTTTATCTTACCCTTCTGCGCCCATGCGCTGGACGGCAAGGCGGCGATCAATGCCAATAGGACAGCGAACGAGAATCGTTTTAGCACGGCGGGGCCACTCCTTAATTTGGAATGGCACCACGATAGCAAATCGCGCTACAAGGCGCTACACGGTTTGCCGAAACCAGAGGCTGGCGCGATCCGGTGTTCGAAAAAGTCACTCAAACAAAGCCGCGAAAGCTTTCCATTGCGGCGATTAGAATCCGAATCGCTCAACACGCGGAACCCTTGGGCGACGATACCCTTGGGCGGCTGAAGCCGCACGCAAGCATCGCCAACGGGCTGGATGTCCCTCGGTATTCACGCTCACACCAAATGGTCCTGCAGTGTCAGCGCATACTTGTCAGTCGCAATAACGTCAAGCGGCCGCTTCCAAAGCGACCACCGCCAGATTAAGTTTCTCCGAGCGGCGCAACAGCGTCAATTCACAGGAGGCGCCGATGCGCGCGTCGGTGAGAAGTTTGTGGAGATCATCGACGCTGCGCACGGCTATGTTGTCGAGTGCGACGATGACATCTCCTTCCAATAGTTTCGCCTTCTCCGCCGGCCCGTTCGCTTCGACGGAGATGACCAACACGCCGGATTCATTTTTCAGCTGCCGGGCACGCACCATAGCGCGCGGGATCGGCACGGTTTGACCGCCGAGACCGAGATAAGCACGGCGAATTCTGCCGTGCATCATCAGACTGCCCGGCGATAAACTTTGCGGTGTTGATGCCGACCGCAAAGCAGAGTCCCTGGGCGGGCAGAATGACCGCCGTGTTGACGCCGATGACTTCGCCGCGAGAATTGACCAGCGGGCCGCCGGAGTTGCCGGGATTGAGCGAAGCATCGGTCTGAATGACGTTATCGATCAGCCGGCCGGATTCGGAACGCAGCGAGCGGCCCAAGGCGCTGACGACGCCGGCCGTGACGCTGTACTGAAAACCGTACGGGTTACCGATGGCAATGGCGAGTTGGCCGACGCGTATTTTCGTCCGAATCGCCCAAGGGCGCCGCAGCCAGTCCGCGCGCGGAAATCCGCACCACCGCGAGATCGGTGCCGGGATCGTCGCCGACGATGGTGGCATCGAAACGCCGTCCGTCGCTAAGGGTGACGGCGACGCTGCTGGCGCCGTGGACGACGTGGCTATTGGTCAGAATGAAGCCGTCGGGTGTGAAAATAAATCCCGAACCGCTGCCGTGGCCGCCACGATAGCCATGCTGAGGTCCGCTGCGGCCCGGCGGCAGCGTCTTGGTCACTTCGATGAAAGTGACCGATGGGCTGATCGCTTCGGCGGCATCCACCACGGCTCGTGAGTAGGCATCGAGCAAATCGCCGTCGTTGTCGGCGCTGGCAGAGGAATGGGCCTGAGTGACTTTATCATCCACGCGTGTAGTCGATCTTCTTGAAGGCTGGTGCTGACATCTTTCCCTCCATGTTGCGCCGAAGTTAATCATCGCCCGGCTTTCTGTTAAGTACGCACCTGACGGTGCTATAGTATCCGAACAGTTACCGGAGGAGGCTTCGGATGAAAGCCAGGGAAAATAAGTGTCCCGCTGAATTTACGCTAACCCTGATCGGCGGCCGGTGGAAGATCCCGCTGCTTTTTCATCTTCAGAGCGGCTCTCGGCGTTTTTCCGAACTCGCGCGCGCGTTAAAAGGCGTGACGCAAAAAGTATTGACCCAGCAACTTCGCGAGATGGAGCGTGACGGCCTGGTGGCGCGCAAAGTCTACGCGCAAGTGCCGCCGAAAGTCGAGTATTCGCTGACCGAGCTGGGTTTCAGCTTGCGTCCGGTGGTCGAAGCGATGTGTCAGTGGGGCGAAGCGCACGGTGCGCCGGCGCCGGCCCGGGAGGCGCGCGCATGATCCTCAGCACGGGTGTCGACTTGGCCGAAGTGGAACGCATTCGCGCAGCGCTGGAAGATCCTCGCATCGGGCAGCGCTTCCGGGCGCGCGTCTATACCGAAAAAGAAATCGCCTACTGCGAGAAAAAGCAGCGCGGCAAATACGAAAGTTACGCCGGCCGTTTTGCTGCCAAAGAGGCGGTGATGAAGGCCTTGGGCCGCGGCTGGGGCGCGAAGGTATGTTGGCTCGATATCGAAGTCGCGCGTGCGCGCAGCGGCAAACCGGAAATCGTTTTGCACGACAAGACGGCCCAGCTCGCCGCCGAGCTTGGCATCCGGCGCTGGGCGCTTTCGATCACCCACACCAAAGAACATGGTCTGGCGTTCGTCGTCGCGCAGGACGAATAGGCAAAATGCCCGGCCATGTTTATGCCGGCTTCTTCGGCGGCAGCAAGAATAACGCGCAGAGTGCCCAGATCCCCAGAACCAAGCCCGCTACGGTCCAGGTGAGTTTGTTGCGATGGCTGTAGTTGGCGACGACGCCGCAGAGAATCGCGTCGAGCGTATGCACCAATGCGGCGGTGCGCCAAATCGAGGTCGGGTCCATTTCCGGTTTGATGAACAGGAGCCCCGAGAAATACCCAAGGAATTGGTAGAAATCCACGAACGACTCTTGAAACTTACTTTGGTCCGCTAATATACTCGGTTTCCGCAAAATTAGGAATATACATGGCGGTAAAAACCATCGAATGGAAAAACGATCGGGTGATCATGCTCGATCAACGGTTGTTGCCGCACAAAGAAGTGTATCGCGTCTACCGCGATTACCAACGCGTGGCCGAGGCCATCCGCTCCATGGTGATTCGTGGCGCGCCGGCGATCGGCGTGGCGGCCGCGATGGGCGTAGCGCTGGGGATGCTCAAAGCGCCGGCGAAAACCTTCGACCGCGAGTTCGAGCGGGTCATTTCGGCGTTGGGGAAAACCCGACCGACCGCCGTCAATCTTTTCTGGGCCCTCGAGCGCATGCGCAAGGTGTACACGCGAAAACCGCAGCCGCGGCGTCGAAGCGGTGCAGCGGGCGCTGCGTGAAGAAGCGCAAAAAATTTTCCAGGAAGATATCGCCGCCAACAAACAGCTCGGCAAATTTGGCGCCGGGTTGCTGCGCAACGCGAAGCGAATCATGACCCACTGCAATGCCGGGGCGCTGGCGACGGCGGGCTACGGCACGGCACTCGGCGTGCTGCGCGCCTTAAAGAGAGTCCGGCAAGCAATTTGAAGTTTTGGTGAACGAGACGCGGCCGTTCTTGCAAGGCGCTAGACTGACCGCATGGGAACTCAAAAAGGAAAAAATCCCGGCGACGTTGATCACCGACAATATGGCCGGCTACATGATGCAGAAGGGAAAAGTCGACGCGGTCCTGGTCGGCTGCGATCGGGTGGCGGCCAATGGCGACGTCGCGAATAAAATCGGCACCTATACTCTTGCGGTGCTTGCCCAGCGCCATGGTATTTGCTTCTATGTTGCAGGGCCGACGTCGTCGATCGATATCAATTGCCGGTCGGGAGACGATATTCCCATCGAGCAGCGCGATCCGAAAGAGGTGTCGCATATTTTCGGCAAACCGGTGGCGCCCAAGGGGATCAGCATTTGTAATCCGGCATTCGACGTAACCGCGCAGGAATTGATCACGGCGATCATTACCGAAAAGGGAGTGATTCATCCTCCTTATCTGCAAAACATTCGCAACCATGTCAGTCATTGAGAAAAACGATCAGCTCGAAGCGTACTTTCACGACGCCGGCAAGCCGCGCGAGCAGTGGCGCGTCGGCACGGAGTACGAAAAAGTCGGCATCGACCGGACGACCGGCAAGGCGATTCCGTACTTCGGGGCCGCGCGGGGTCCATCGGATTCTCCGGGAACTGATCGAGCGCTTCGGTTGGGAGCCCGAGGAGCAGGACGGCAACATCATCGCGCTCAGCCGCGACAAGGCGCAGATTACGCTCGAGCCCGGCGGCCAGATCGAGCTGAGCGGCGAGCCCTGCGATAGCATTCACTGCTCCTACGGCGAATTCACCCAGCATATTCGCGAGCTGCTCGAAGTGTCGGAGCCGCTCGATGTGGTATTTCTCGGTCTCGGCATGCAGCCGGTGAGTCGCTTGGATGAGATCGAGTGGGTACCGAAAAAGCGCTACCGGATCATGGCACCGTACATGCTCAAGGTCGGCACGCTTGGCCAGCGCATGATGAAGCAGACCGCGACGGTGCAAACCAACATCGATTTTCTCGACGAGAAAGAAGCCATGGTGAAGTTTCGCACCGGCATGGGTTTGGCGCCGCTGCTGATCGCCATCTTCGCCAACTCGCCGATCTGCGAAGGTCAGTTGAACGGCTATCGAAGTTACCGCGAGCATATCTGGACCGACACCGATCGGAGGCGATCGGGACTGCTCAAATTCGCCTTCCAGCCGAACGTCGGCTTTGCCCACTACGTCGAGTACGCGCTCGATGTGCCGATGTATTTCATTATCCGCAATCATGATTACATCGACATGACCAGCATGACCTTTCGCCAGTTCTTGCAATTCGGCCACAACGGCGAGCGCGCGACGATCGAGGACTGGGCCGATCATCTGACCACGCTTTTTCCCGAGACCCGGATCAAGCGCTACATCGAGATTCGCTCGGTCGATAGTCAGCCGCCGGAGTTGATGCCGGCGCTGTCCGCGTTGACCAAAGGAGTTTTCTACGACGCCGATTGCCTGCAGGCGGCCTGGGATCTGGTTAAAGGTTGGACTTGGGATGAGCGCATGGAGACCTATCTCGATTCTCATCAAAACGCCCTGGCGGCGCGGTTCCGCCGCCATACGCTTTTCGACCTTGCCAAGGAACTCTTCGAGATCGCCTGGGAGGGCTTGCGCCGGCAGAAGTCGCTCAACAAGAACGGCGACGACGAAACGATTTATCTAAACCCGCTCAAGACGCTTCTGTTTCAGGGCAAGTGCCCGGCCGACGTTCTGGTGGAAAAATGGCAGGGCGAGCTCGATCAGGATATCAAGAAGCTGATCGCTTACAGCGCCTACAAGCTGCCGTGAATCTCGTCGACGAGGCGGCGGTGATCCAATTGCCTCAGGCGATCTTCCAGTTCGCTTTCGGTCACGCCGCTAAACCATTTTAGATATTCCTGCTTGAGCCGCGCCGATGCGCCGGTTGCTGGCTTCGATCCGCGCGCGCACCGCCGGATCTTTTTCCGCTTCATTGCAAAGCTGCTCGAAAGCCTGGATCGCGTTTTCCAAGTCATGGCAGAACAGCAGCACGTCGACGCCGGCGCGCACGGCGAGTAACGCCGCCTCGTCCGGCGAATAACGATCGCTGACCGCTTTCATTTCCATATCGTCGCTGAAAACGACGCCGTCATAGCCGAGTTGATGGCGCAGTAATCCCGTGACGATCGACTCGGAAAGCGTCGCAGGCAGCTTGGAGTCGAGCGCGGGATACAGGACGTGGGCCGTCATTAGCGCTTCGATGCCGTGACGGCAGGCGTTGACGAACGGCGGCAAATCGACGGACTGAAGCGCGTCCAGCGATTTCTTCACGACCGGAAGATCGAAGTGGGAGTCTTTATCGGTGTCGCCATGGCCGGGAAAGTGTTTGCCGCAGGGAATGATGCCGCCAGCGCGCAGGCCGCGGCTCCAGGCCGAGCTCATTGCGCTGACGGACTTTGGGTCGGCGCTGAAGGCGCGGTCGCCGATCACCGGGTTGAGCGGATTGGCATTGACATCGAGTACCGGCGCGAAATCTAGATTGATGCCGGTCAAACGGAGTTCGTCGGCCACGGCTTTGCCGACCCGATAAGCGAGATCGACATTTTGCGTCGCACCCAAGCGAGCGGCAGCAGGGAAGTGGGTGAACGGTTGCGGCAAGCGATGCACCCGGCCGCCCTCTTGATCGATGGCGATAAACGGCGGCAGTTTATCCGCCGTGTCCCAAAGATTGCGGCACAAGGAAAGGACTTGGGTTGCAGCGCGACAGTTATTTTGAAAAAGGATGAAACCGCCGAAAGAATATTCTTCGAAGATCAAGCGCTCGTCGGCGCTGATCGTTTCGCCGCGACAGCCGACCAACAGCATTTGCCCGATTTGTTGCCGTAGATTGTTCATCGCCCGCCAACTATAGCATAACCTAGACAATTTTCCGGCCAGCGTGTAGATTCGAGACTGCGGATGGCACGGGCGAAATATATAGTCGTCGAAGGTCCGATCGGCGTCGGCAAGTCGAGCCTGGCGAAGATTTTGGCCGCCGAATTTCAGGCGCGCACGATCTTCGAGCAGGTCGAAGACAACCCGTTTTTGGCGAAATTCTACAAGTCGCGCGAGACCTACGCGTTTCAGAACCAGACCTTTTTTCTACTCAATCGTTACCAGCAGCAGATCGAGCTGGCGCAGCAGGATTTGTTCAACCAGAACACCGTGGCGGATTACTTATTCGCCAAAGATCAGATATTTGCCAGCCTGACCCTGAGCGCGGAGGAGTTGAACCTCTACCAGCAAATCTACGCGTTGCTGAACACTCGGGTAGCCAAGCCGGACCTTGTCGTCTACCTCCAGGCGCGTCCCGAAGTGCTTTACAAAAGAATCAAAAAAAGGGATAAAAAGTACGAGCGAAGCGTTACCTTCGAATATCTCAGCGAGGTGGCTCAAGCGTACAACCAGTTCTTTTTTCACTACGATGAGACCCCCTTGCTAGTGGTGAATACATCCGAGATTGATTTCGTTGCGAGCAGCGAGCATCTGGCTGACTTGATCAAGGAAATCAACAACATGGGTTCGGGGACGCAGCACTACATACCGCTTGGATCCAGGTAATCTGGACTGAGACGGATGCCAAGAGGCGATTTTTCGGGGAGCGTTGGCGGTACTCTCCGACCGCGTTGGCCTTCCGGCTTGGTCTGGAAGGCTTTTTTGCGTTAGGGGGTCGGTCATGGGCGACAAGATCACGGTGCCTCATGTGCTCAAGATGAAGCAGCGCGGCGAGAAGATCACTTGCCTCACGGCATACGATTATTCCTTTGCGCGGATTCTCGACGAAGCCGGCGTGGAAATGCTCCTGGTCGGCGATTCGCTGGGCTGCGTCGTGCAGGGCAGTCCCAACACCTTGGCGGTCACCATGGACGAGATGATCTATCACACTCGCCTGGTCGCGCGCGGACGTAAGCGCGCGCTGGTGATCGGCGACATGCCGTTTCTTTCTTATCAGGTGAGCAAAGAACTGGCGCTGCAAAATGCCGGCAGGTTTCTTCAGGAAGGCGGCGCCGAAGCGGTCAAGCTCGAAGGTGGCGTCAATGTGCGCGAGAGCATCGAAGCCATTGTCAAAGCAGGCATTCCGCTGATGGGCCATATCGGCCTGACGCCGCAATCGGTGCACCAGTTCGGCGGCTACAAAGTCCAGGGTAGGGAACAGAATCGCCGCGAGGTCGTCTTGCGCGACGCATTGGCGGTGCAAGACGCCGGCGCGTTCGCCATCGTTCTCGAAGGAATACCGCTCGATCTAGCCCAGGAAATCACCGGCAAGTTGACCATCCCGACCATCGGCATCGGCGCGGGCCCTCACTGCGACGGCCAGGTGCTCGTGCTCCATGACATGCTCGGCCTGTTCGATGACTTTACGCCCAAATTCGTCAAACGTTACGCCAATCTAAAGACCGCGGTGAACGGGGCGATAAAAGACTTTATCGGCGAAGTGAAGGAGCAAAAGTTTCCGACCGAGGAGCACTCGTTCAAGTAAGAATGGGGTAATGGAGTGATGGAGTAGTGGAGTAATGGGTCGGCCCAATACTCCATCACTCCAATACTCCAGATCTCCAATTTGATCCCCATGCAGATTATTGAAACCATTTCCGCCATGCGCGGCTGGAGTGAGGCTGAGCGGCGACAAAATCGGCTGATCGCCTTCGTGCCGACGATGGGATTCCTGCACGAAGGACATCTCTGTCTGGTGCGCGCAGCGAGAAAGCGCGGCGATCGCGTGGTGGTGTCGATCTTTGTCAATCCGACGCAGTTCAGCCCCGGCGAAGATTTTGCCGCCTACCCGCGCAACTTCGCGCGCGACCACGAATTGTTGGCAAACGAAAATGTCGACGTCGCTGTTTCATCCCGCCGTCGAGGAGATCTATCCGGCGGGAGGGCAGACCCACGTCGACGTCGAGAAGCTCAGCCTGCCGTTGTGCGGCGCATCCCGCCCGGGCCATTTTCGCGGTGTCGCCACCGTCGTGACCAAGCTTTTCAATATCGTTCTGCCGCACGTCGCCATCTTCGGTGAAAAAGATTTTCAGCAGCTGCAAATCATCCGGCAATTGGTGCGCGATCTCAGCATGGCTGTCGAAATCGTCGGCCACCCGATCGTACGCGAGCCGGATGGTTTGGCCATGAGCTCGCGCAACTCCTATCTCGCGCCCGAAGAGCGCCGCGCCGCCCTCTGTTTGTCGCAGTCGCTGTGCAAAGCGGAGCGGCTGTTTCGGCGCGGCGAGACTTATGCGCCGGCAATTGTTAGATTGGTCTTGTCGGAGATCGCCAAGCAGCCGCTCGCGGCGGTCGAGTATGTCAAGATTTGTGACGCCCAAACTCTGGATGAGTTGGAAGAGATCAATCGACCGGCGGTTCTCGCCTTGGCCGTGCGCATCGGTCGAGCGCGCTTGATCGACAATAAAACTCTACTGCAACAGAAAGGCTGGTAGGTGTGGCTGAAGAGGCGGGTTCGAGGACGAAGTCCCGCTGGCGCGATAGCCTGCGGCGCGATTTTCTTGCCGGCTTGTTGGTATTTCTGCCGGTCGCGATCACGCTCTGGTTCATCGGCTGGGTAATCGGCTTATTGGACAGCGTTCTCGATGTCCTGCCGGACGCGTTTCATCCCAATTCCTATTTGCCTTTTCCCATCCCCAGACTGGGCGCGGTCGTCACCGTGATCCTGATCGTTTTTCTCGGCGTGCTGACCCGCGGCGTGGCGACGCGCCGGTTCCTGTCGGCCTGGGAAAGCTATTCTGTTCAGATCCCGATCTTTCGCGGCGTCTATACCGCGGTGCAAAAGCTCGTGCAGTCGTTTTTCGGCCAATCGAACGCCCAGCGGCAAGTCGTCATGATCGAGTATCCGCGCACCGGCATTTTCACGGTCGGTTTCGCCATGGGCCGCGCTTGGTCTCATTTGGAGGAAAAAAAGAACGCGCAACTGGTCAATGTGTTCGTGCCGACCACGCCCAATCCGACCGCCGGCTTTTATCTGCTCGTGCCGAGCAGCGAAGTGACGCCGCTCAACATGACCATTGAAGAGGCATTCAAGTTGATCACTTCCAGCGGTTTGATTACTCCCGACGAGAACAAGCACAAAATCAATGGCAACTAAAAAGTCCGGGGCGCCGGAAGAGCAAACGATTTGCGTCAATCGCCAGGCGCGCCATAATTATTTCATCGACGAAACTTGCGAAGCCGGGCTGATGCTGCTGGGCAGCGAAGTGAAATCCCTGCGCGACGGCAAGGCCAACCTGGTGGACAGCTACGCGCAGATCCGCAAGGGCGAAGCGTTCCTGGTCAATTTGCATATTAGCCCTTACGCCGGCGCCAATCAGTTCAATCACGAGCCGACGCGCACGCGCAAACTTTTGCTGCACGCGCGCGAGATCGAACGCCTGACGGGCAAGACCAAAGAACGCGGACTGACGCTGATCCCGCTGAAACTCTATTTCAAAAACGGCCGCGCCAAGGTCGAGTTAGGCGTAGCGCGCGGCAAAAAACTCTACGACAAACGCGAGACCCTCAAACGCAAAGTCGCCGAGCGCGAAGTCGAGCGGTCGCTGAAGTCGCGGCACTAGGCGGCCTTCGGCGCCGTTCAAGTTCAAAAGCCTGCCCTGAGTCTTTTCGAAGGGTTCAAGGTTCAAAGTTGCGGATTGTCATCGAACGTCCGGCGAATTCATTGACGTTGAACTTTTGAACGATTGAACCCTTGAACGATTCCCCTTCCCCCAGAGGCTGGAAACGCGCCAGGCGAAACGTTAGACTATCTACATGGGGGCGATATGGGTTCGACGGGGGTCGGAAATCAGAGTGGCATGCCGGGGTGCTGTATCCCGTTAACAAACAGCTCTGCAAATTTAAACGCAGACAATTTTGAATACGCCCTAGCTGCCTAATCGCAGTTAGCGTCTTACCGGCTTTCTCCCACGGGGCTGGCTAAGACGTCATTCAGTGGGATGGGCCGATTCTCCTGCCGGAGGGGATGAGGCTGAGATCCAAACCGGATGGCTCTGCGAGACCCGGCCGTTGGGGGCTCAAAGAGCGAGATCAAAACAGCGGCTAAGCATGTAGTCATAGCTGATGGAAAATCTTCGGACGGGGGTTCGATTCCCCCCGCCTCCACCATTTTGAAGTCCCGCCTGTTCCAAGCACGTCCAATAAGCACTTGTAAATAAATGATTTATCTAGTATATAGTGTCCGGCATGGTCCAGTGCTGTCCCGCTACAGCTGCCCCCATAATGGGGGCATACTTTGGGGGCATCTGGCGATCTGGAAAGTGAGATGCCCCCAAATGCCGTTGACTGACATCAAGATTCGCTCAGCGAAACCTCGAGACAAAACCTATCAAGCTATTCGATAGTGGCGGGCTTTATCTCGAAGTCAGCACTTCCGGAAGCAAATATTGGCGATGGAAATATCGCTTTGCTGGCAAAGAGAAGCGCCTTGCCTTTGGCGTGTATCCCGACATTAGCGTTGAAAGCAGCGCGGGACAAGCGCGACACCGCTCGCCAGCAGCTCTGCGAACGGCATCGATCCAGGTGAAGCGCGTAAGGCGGAGAGAGTCGCCCAGGCCGGCGCGGAAAGTTTTGAAGCCGTTGCCCGCGAATGGCACGCGAAATTCTCGCCAGGTTGGGTAGCAAGCCACGGCGACCGCATTCTGCGGAGGCTAGAAAAAGACGTATTCCCTTGGCTCGGCAAGCGGCCCGATCGCCGAAATCAAAGCACCTGAGCTGTTGTCAATGTTGCGACGTATCGAGAGTCGGGGTGCGCTGGAGACCACACACCGGGCCATGCAGAACTGCGGGCAGAGTTTTTCGATATGCCGTTGCCACCGGCAGAGCGGAGCGCGATCCCACTGGTGACCTACGAGGCGCGCTACCACCTCTCAAAAGAAAAGCATCATGCCTCGATCATCGAACCGAAGCGCATTGCGCGAGCTGCTCCGCGCTATAGATGCCTATCAGGGATATTTAGTAACGAAATGTGCACTGAGATTCGCACCGCTGGTGTTTGTTCGGCCGGGCGAATTGCGGAAGGCGCAGTGGCCGGAGATCGACCTGGACAAAGCCGAATGGCGCATCCCTGGCGAGCGTATGAAGATGGGAGAGCAACATATTGTGCCACTTGTCCGCCAGGCCGTTGAGATCCTTGCGAGATCTTGAGCCATTGACGAACCGAGTATTCCTTGCAAGGCCGAACGCGCCTCGGTATGTTTTCCCCAGCGCACGAACGCACGAGCGGCCGATGAGCGAGAACGCCATATTGGCAGCCCTGCGGCGGATGGGCTATACGAAGGATGAGATGACTGGCCATGGATTTCGCAGTATGGCGTCAACGTTGCTGCATGAACAAGGCTGGAATCATCAAGCGATCGAGCGTCAGCTTGCGCATGCAGAGCGCAACACGGTCAGTGCCGCCTATAACTTTGCCGAGCATTTACCGGAGCGACGCAAAATGATGCAGGCTTGGGCGGACTATCTGGACGGACTAAAGATGATGCGGGAGTGATACCGCTGTTTAGGAGAGGGTAATAGTATCGGACCCCAAGAAAGTCAGATTCGTCTTGATACTGGCGATCTCGCAAGCAATGGGTTCTACCGATCCTTTGGCTGACTCTGACGACGTGGCGCGTAATGTCATGGCGAAAATCAAGCCGCCAAGTCTTCCGGCTTGAATATATACCGTCGCTTCGCCGATCCAAAGTAATCGGCGCCTTTATTATGTGAATTAAGTTTGCTCACGATCCGAGCTTCTTTTAGGGATGTATCGATAAATGGCGACCGCAAGGAGGATTCCGATAACAAATCCTCCGACGTGAGCCCAGAAGGCTATATTTGACGCTTGTGGTTTCAGCGCAAAGCCAAGCTGCAGCAGAAACCACCCAAGCAAAAAAATCCAGGCGGGAAGCCGGACTGTAAGCCGACGCAAGAAATAGATTAGCGTGGGATCAAGCACCAAAGTGATCCGTGCTCTTGGATTGGTAATTAAGAACGCACCTAAAACGCCGCTGATCGCGCCACTGGCACCGATGAGAGGTTTAGTAGATTCGGATTCCATGATTGCGTGAGCCAAGCACGCAGTAACGCCTGCGGTCAAGTAAAAGGCCAGAAAGTTGATGGCGCCGAATTCCGATTCCACCCGCCGTCCGAAAACCAGCAGAAAAAGCATGTTTCCTGACAAATGAATGAGATCTCCATGCAGAAACATGCACGTGACTAACCTGTGTGACGTGGAAAGATTGCCGAATGAAGCAGGAACGAATCCCAAAGTGCGAGCAATTTCACTTGGAATCACCAAGTTGGTGTTCCAGGTAATGATGAGATGGATAATAACGTTCGTGCCAATTATCGCATACGTTGCCCACGGAGTTGTAATAGGTTTGAGATTCGTGGCGATCGGAAACATTGTGCTTCACTAGGAGTTCCATTCGCCGAATCAGAACACTTCGCTTTGTTGCGACGTCCCGTTGGCCATAGCTGTGGATTGCGCGTTGGCCGCCGGAGTATCGGAGGTATGAGGATCGGATGTTCCAGGGGATGCATGACCGTTGGCATCACATCTTTCCTCGATCTGTTTTCGCCATCCGAGGATTGCTAACGCGGCTTCCTCCATCACACGGGCGATTTTGAAGAGGTCTGGATATTCGAGTGAAATACCGATCTTTTGCCCATCCTTGCTCTTGTTGTTCTCCGTGATTCCTAGGAAATAGCGAACCTTCGAACCATTAGGTGGGTCCTTTGGCCGGTAAAAGCCGATGATCTTGGCATTGCCGTCCCGGCCGCACTTTGCCGGATCGCGGTACCAAGAGGGCAGAGTCCCTTTGGAATCAGCGACAAGGGATTCTTTCCCTTCCGCCAGCGCAGCAGCCGCGGCTGCGACTTCTAGTGCCCCTTCAAAGTTGAAACTCGCCGTGAGTTTTTTGTCCCAGAGATATTTCTTGGTGTTCTTATCCGGCATCTTGTTTTCCATCCCTGGGATGACCGGCGCCAGGCTTACAAAGACCAGAGCCAGTTCCGGACTCGGACTGATTTGAAGCGCGCTTTTGCTGCGGTATAAATTCAGCGTTTGAAGAAAAGGTTTGTCCATATAAACCTCCGATGATGCCGAGCAAAATTAGCTCTGTTTCTGTGTGGTCTCCGGTTTCTTCTCAACCGGAATGATGTCTTTGATTCTCGCTCCGGGTACCGAGCTTTTGATTTTTACGATGGTCTCCAGGGAGCCGTTCTCCGTGGCTTTTTGCAGCTGGAGGAGTTCAATCGGACTAAAAGCGAGTTTTCCCTGACCGATAAGCTCCTCATAGACCTCTTTGCTGCCGCAGACGTGAATCTCTCCATAGGGCGTTTCTAGAATGACCTCCCGGTAACGCCGGATGAAATCCTTCGCTTCTTCCTGACTGATCATAATGTTTCTCCTTCCTGATTTTTGAAAATTGTTCTCAAGCCGTTATTATTTGGTTCCATTTTCTGGTCTTTCTTGAGCGCTCATTGCCTTAGAATCGACAGATGAGACTCGTGTTAGTTTTGATTTTGTTACTGATACGAACCGACTGCTGGGGGTTCTCGCCGGATGTGTACATGCGAGCCGCGGCGGCGACCGGGATTCCCGTTGAGCTTTTACTTGCGATCAGCCACGTCGAAAGCGGTTTTCAACCCCACGCGCTCAACGTTTCAGGACGTTCTTTCTTTCCGTCCTCAATCTATGAAGCCGTGGGGCTACTCAAACGATCGGGCGACAATGTCGATATCGGCCTCATGCAGGTCAATTGGAGTTACTGGGGAAACCGGTTCGGTCTTTCCAAGTCCGAACTTTTAGATCCGCAATTAAACGTCCTGGTCGGCGCCAAGATTCTCGAACACTGCATTCGCGTCAGTGGAAGCTGGTGGAAGGGGGTAGGTCTTTATCACTCGCCGGAAAGCTTTCGCCAACGCGCTTACATTGAAAAAGTCTGGCGATCGTATCGGCTGGTGCTGACGAAAATGGGAAAATGACTTTTAGGATACGTAAGCAAACAAGACGAGCTGAGTCGGGCTGTGGGATTTAGTTCCGTCTCTCTTGGTAATCGATTCCCGCCTGGACTCTGCGCAGGCAACGGCATCCTGTCCCGGTTCAATTCGGCTTTGGTTATTCAAAACTTCGCTTTGAATGGGCTCATCGGCTCGTTTCAGGGAAAGCCTCGTCAGCGATTGACTCCAGGTTGGCATTCCCTGGAAGGATCATGTCGGTTTCCTCTTCGACGCCTCTGAGCTTTCCAAGCTCGCTTTCGAGAGAGATTTTCTCTTCGGCCCGGCTAATGATCGTCCTTGCTAGGGCTACCAGGCCATCTTCTTCGACTTGTTCCAGGAAGTTTCCATCCGTGAGTTCTCCCTCGGTTAGAAGTGCGGCACGTAGTTTCTTGACGTTCAGGGTTATGGCTTTCTCCTGAATGGTTCCCTTGTAATACAGGTGGTGGACGTTCACGGGTTCTTTCTGACCGATTCGCCATGATCTTCTGGAAGCCTGCCGCAAGATGTAAACGGAATAGTCTTGCTGGTACCAAACAACTTCGGGAAACTGGATCAAATCAAGTCCGGTCTGGACGTTTCTTGGATGGGTGATCAGAACATCACCTCTGAATGAGTTGATCCATTCCTCTCGCTCAGCCGCCTTTACCTTGGCGGCTTTGAGCACTTGGGTTTCAAGTCCCGCCTCGCCGAGAATTTTGGTGAGTCTCTCCGTAATGTCCCTGGTTTCTGTGTGAACGCAGTAGACCACGGTCTTCCTTCGATCTCGTTTTGCTTCGGCGCAGATCCGTAAGAGTTCTTTCTCTTTGGGATAGCGTATTTTTTCTGGGAGGGGAGTCGATTCAGCCAATACGCGACCGCTGTTTTTGTCTTTAATGGATTCGTGGACCCACGGGCTGTCGGAGTAGCCAAGTAAAGCCTGGAGATAGATCCCCAGGAGTCGCTTCGAGCCCTGGTTAAGCGCGTTTCTCAATTCCGTGAGCAGTTCTTCCTGAAATGAGCGATAGGCTTCGTTCTGGGCTCGCTCCATGTCGATCGCATGAGCAATCTCACGGTAGGGTGGGAGAGCGATATTCAGGTCAGAGAGCTTTAAGAAAATTGCCCTAGGCAAAAGTTCTGGTATGAGCGCCGGAGAGATTCCCGGACGTTCATGCCAGCGCACCTCCTGGGCTTTCTTCAGGCTCGCCCTTCCTTCATCCTCATTTGAAACATAGGTGATCTTCTCCAGGACACCGTAGAGTTCCATCCACCTCTTGATATCCCGAAACTTGAAATCCTTCCGTATGTCCGGAGAGATGCGGAAAAGGAGATAGAAAAGGTTCGAGCTGTATCCCCCGAGAAGAGTTCCGGTGAGCGCGAGAATTTGTCGTGCGGCTTTTCCCAAATGATCGAGAGCAATGCCTTGTGCTGTGGCCGCGCCTTTATATTCGTGACACTCGTCAGAAATGAGAAGATCGAAATGTCCCGGGTACTTGTTCTTGAGGTAGGTCGCGAGGGGAAAGCGTCTGGGACCTCTTGGGTCCGCTTCCCAAAATGGCTCACGGCAATCCCTGCACTTCTGTTTTTTCCGGTTGAGGGATTCCTCCGCCAGCGGTAAGCCGTCCCTGTCTACCAGCGGGATTCTGCATTTAGGGCAGACAAAGGTGCCATCCCTGAGGCGCTTTGCGTGTCCCTTCCAGAAATAACCCAGTTTTGCCTTTTCGCGAGAAAGGATTACGAATAGAGACCGCCGTTTTTCTTTCAGGACTCTTTCAAGGTCTCCAATTTTCTCCGCCACAACCGCGTGAGCAGAAGGAAGGGTTTGTCTGACCTCCCGCCTCCATTTGCCTACGAGATGAGGCGGACAGACGACCAGGGTTTTCTCGAAGCCAAGAGCGGCAGCAGCAGCAATCGAGATATATGTTTTGCCCAGACCCATTTCTCCAACGAGAATTGCCGAATCACGAGATCGGAGAGCCTGGACGATCCCGCCGATGGCGTCGATCTGGCTTGCGATAGGCCGTCTCGGGAGTTCCTTTATGAGCTTATAGATGACTTTGCGATCAGTCCCTGGGTGGTAGAGGGGATTGGAGTCCCGGCCAACGCTGGCAACGATGACGGAACGGAACTCTTCGATGAAGTCGTGGATATTCATACGATCTGCAGGTATTCGCCCGTGTTCAAATCGAAGGCGTTTATCTGTGTGACAATCCTCTCTCGCTCCGTGATCTTTATTCCTTTTTCCGTTTCCTCTTCGAATCGATCGATGGCCTTTTTTGAAGTCCCTTTGATAAGAAGCCTCTTGCCATTAGCTTCCAGTGTCTGGTTATTGATGAGTCCCGCCGCGATCAGCATTGCCAGATGGGCTTTACGAGGCGGCATGAGTGGTTGAATAGGTGGTCTTATCTGTTCATCTTCCTCGACCAGACCGAGCGCAGGCTCCTTCCAGAGGGAACTCGCTCTTAAGCTCTTCCGCCAGCTCGTCAGGACCGAACTCAGACGATCGGATAAAGAAGTCTTTCGTGACGGCCGGGATAGCTGAAGGAGAATTCCTTTCGATACATTTCGGGGAGATCCACAGCTTGAATTTGGGTCAAGCTGGCAAGAACTTCCCCGTCTATCTCGGCGCGCGCCTTTTTGAGCCCGGCGATGACGATTTGCCCGAACGCCTGGAACTCGTCGGCAGGAAATCTTCTGACTTTCAAGTCTTCAAAGTAGGCGGAAAGAACTCGGGCAATTCTTGGTGTGATTCGTTTTTGCGGCACCACGAAAAGGAGAAGGCCTCCTGGAATGAGATAAGGGAGTGTATGCTTGAGGAAGGAAAGCTCTGTCCGGCCGTCTGCCGCATCGAAGTCATAAGGAGGATTCAAGTACAAAATTGAAAAGGCTCCGGGGCGTGCTCTTACGCTGAAAAGATCGCTAGCAACGACTTTACTTAAGAGGTTCTTCGCTACCTGCGCTCTTTCCGTATTGATTTCTACGCCATAGGCGTCGCATCCAGCAGCGACTGCTATTCCGGCCGCCGGCTCTCCAGTGCCGCAGCAAGGATCGAGAAGTCGCCGCAGATCAGGCTTTTTCTCGCCGATCCAGGTCTTGATGATGTCGACGACGTTGGGCGGCGTTGGATAGAAACCCGCCTTGGCTTGTGCCTCAAGTCTCATGAATACTCAATTCTCGAATGGGAAGAATGAAGCCTTTAGATACGCGAGGATGTCTTGGAAAACGGTAGGAGTGAGACGTTGTCGAAAACTTTTCTCAGCTTTCCCTTTTTGAGTGCCGTGGAAATATCTTCGGCCAAGCTTATATCGTCCAGTGAAATCTTGATCCCATGGATTCCATGGGCCGTCAGCGCTTCTACTTCCTTTCTTTGGACGGCTCGTTTGTACAGCCACGCCTTCCAGCCGGAATGGACCGGAACTGCACTGTGCTTTATGAGGGCAGTGAAATAGAGATCCGAAACCGTGGGTTCCGGTCTTGCCGTCAAAGCATAGTAAGTCTGCGACTGGCCAAGGTCGTTTTTCATGAATACTGCTGTATGGACGATTCCCGAGGGTAAAGCCTTAACACTCGTGCCGTACTTTGTTTTGGGAAGCAGGCAAATCTCGTGAATTCCGACATTTAACCAGTGGTTGGTAAGAAGCCTGGCTCTGATGGCCTTCACCGCGTCTTTATAGCCGGCAATAGAGAGAAAGATGACCCATTGTCCGTCCAGTGCATAGGCGTCGGCGAACGCGTGAAATCCTTCGGCCTCAATGGGTATTAGAGCGGAAGGACAGTCCTTCCCGGTAGAGTCGCTGTTTGACTGCGGGTGCACATTCATTCTGCTTTATGCCGAGCCGCTCGTTTCGGTGATTTTCGGAGATGCTGTGGCGCTAATATTCGTGGGGAAGAAGGAGAGTTGTAACAGATCTGTCTGCCTCAGTGATGATCCACACTTTCACATCGTGCAGGGTTCGATAGGCGCTGAGGATTCGGAAACCATTTATCACGGAAAATTCGTTTTCCCGTATGTCTTCTGCACAAAGCTCACCCCAATCTCCCGATTGATGTCTTCGGATAAACTCGAAGGGGTTTTGATTCGCCTCCTGCACGGCTTCCAACGCTCCCGGCGTGGCGACAATACGTCCCAAGGAAAACTTCGGCAGCAATCGATTCATATCGGTCATTTGTTTTTCCATTTTGGTTGCTTAAAGGTGCCCCGAGTCCTTGAGTGAAACGTAACTCTTCTTGCCGATGATGATGTGATCGAGAAATCGTATTGGCAGCAGATCGGTTAACTGTTTCAAAGACTTCGTTACGGAGATGTCCTCTGCGCTCGGTTTGGGATCGCCGGCGGGATGGTTATGAAGACGATGAGAGCGGCGGCGTTGGTCAACAGAGCGCCTTGCAGAATCGCTCGCGGTTCAAAAAGCGAAGCTGTCAAAGTTCCCCGCGATACTTCTTCAATGGAGAGAACATGATGTTTATTGTCTAAATAAGTCGCGATGACGACTTCTCTTGGTTCATCCTCGAGAGCTGAGAAATAATCCCAAACGTCTTTGCTCGATGTAAAGGGTATGGCGGGTAGATAAGCAGCGGCATTTTCCGCCGCAACGAGTTTCACCCTTATCGGTCGGTCCTTGATAGGTTCTGCGAAAGAGATCTAGATTAAAAGAGTTCGACATCGTCTGGCTGATCGTTGGTCGGTAACGAATCTCGGCGATGAGTTACCAACATCGTTCCCGTTTGAATGTTCATGGAGATGGATAACAGGAGTCACTTCCGCCACTTCTCTCGGTACAACCCATACCGGTTTTCTACCTTCGATCTGAAGTTTTGCCTCAGGCCAGCAGTGCTTTTTGAATCGACAGGTGGAGCAAGGAAAACCTAGCTTCGGTTCCAGAATCTTCCCGGTTTCCTCACAAGCAGTGCAGGGCTTTTTGATTTGCTTCTTTTCTGTGAGATAGAAACCGTTGCCGTCACATTTTTCACAGACGAGCTTGGGACCGTACTCCCGATCGGGGAGATTCGTCGGAGTTGCGTGGATGACCTTCTGAAAACGCGCCACCACTTCTTCGTGAAGCTTAGGATCGAACGGATGGGTAACTTCGGCTCTCTGCCATTCGTCGTCTTCGATAGGCGATTCAGGAGTGTATTGAAGCCAACCTCCCGAGGGAGTGAGGATTCGCGTTTCGATCTTTTCAATTTTCTTTGAACAAAACAGTTCCAGCAGATGAGAAGTCTCCTTGCGGTAACAGACCCACAGGGCGTTATTGAGACCTCCGCCTACAACATACGAATTAAGCTGGCAGCGATAAGCGTAGTCAATCTTTCCCTGAAGGGCGTTACGGAAACCGTAATTGGACATGCTTTTCAGCTCGGCGACGGTCCGGCCATAGGTTTCCAAAGTAGGAACGCCATCGGCGTGGCCGAAGATCTTTATTCCCTCAACCTCGATAAAAAATTCTTTTTCCTCCGAGCCCCAGGATTTCGCGCAATGTGTTCTGAATTCCTCCTTGAGCCATTTATCGACTCGTTTGCCTTCTTCAAGGATCATGAGGACCCGCGCCGGCATGGGCTCTGACTTGAAGGTAGAAGGAAAGCGCTGATAGGCGAGAGCGCGGGCGCATCTACCGCTGTTGGAAAGACGGAAAGGGTTACCTGGGTGTTTTTTCCCAATCTCGATATAAAAATCGATGACTCTCTCAATGAGCATATGTTTTGACAGAAAAAACAGCGAAATCAGGCGGATTCAGATCTCAGAAAGGATCTGACCGCCCTCTCTGGCGTTTGGCGATGCCGGATAGAGAGAAAACTTTGTCTGAGAATTGCTTGACTGTTTCCGTGGTCTCCGAGCCGATGAGAACGCTGTAGCATTTTGCTCCTGAACGACGCTTTGCCTGAATGAAGTCCACTTTTCTATCTTCCTCGATATGCAGACCCCATCGGTGATGAAAAACAGATCCGCTCGTGGTTGTTCTTTGAATTTGTCTTGAGCCCACCGGAGCGGCGGTCCGAAATCGGTCCCCATGTGGAAGGACGCCGTTGCCAAATCCTCCAGACGGTTCACATTGATCTCAAAGATCTCATTTTCGCTTGCGCCAAAGATAATCCCGTGAGATTTCCTTCGTTCCTTTTTGGCTTGAAGCATTGTGGCGATCGCCAAAGCTTTAGCCCAGATCTCTTTAAGCCCCGCCATGCTTCCCGATCCGTCCACGGCGATCAAAATCGGCCCCTGTGTTTCTTCGACCGGATTCTTGTAACTGTAGGCGAGGAGATCTTCGTCTAGAAGCCTCTTCAGAAACAAATCTTCGCCTTCATCTCCGATGGCGAGATTTGCCAGCTCATCCGGCAGGACTCTCTCAATCCCCTCGATGCCGACCGTTTCCACCCCTCTTCTTACCGGAGCCGAATGGGTTATCCTGGATCTCTTTATCGACAGCGCTTCGAGCCTCATGCGGCCGAGCATCTTGACGATTTCCTTGATTTTGGCGTTCTTTCCAAGAAGATCGGCAAGGCGAAACTGCTCGGTTAACGGGATTCGCTGGATTCCTCCTTCTTGTCTTCCGAAGGTCTCAACCGCTTGTTTTGCCTCCTGGGCCTCCTCCAGTCCTTTTTTGAGAGATCTACGAATTGCCCAGCGAAGAGTGTCAGGGTCAATGCCCAGAGGACCATTGTTTGGTTTGCCTTTCTCGGGCTCTTTCTTATCCTCCTCTTTTTTCTCTTTGATAAGCTTTATGATCTGGTCTGAGAATGCTCTTGTCGCCGCTGCCGAGGCAAAAAAGTCGAGCCTGGATACGCTGTGCAGCTCTTCGTATTCTTTGAGGCCGAGCGCGGTTTCCATGATCTCGCGGTTTTCTTCGGTGTCCCGCGGAGGATTCTGTTTGAGCCTTGCCTTGTTTTGAAAAAAAGCCGAGAAAACGTCCGAGAGAAGCGGGAAATAGTTGGGTGTTATCTCACTGCCTTGATTCGCCGCTTCCCTGAGTCCTTCATAGCTCTCCACTGCGGAAACGAACTTGTGTGCCTGAAAGCGTGTTCCATCGATGCACATTTGTTCAAAGAGCGTTTTCGCGTCAGTGAGAGTGTTTGATTCGGTCTGCATAGTTTAGATTTTCAGTTTCAGGAAATTCCGCATGATGTTAGCCTGGATAGAACGAATACTCTCCACGGCTTCTTTCTCTCTTTTAGATCTCGCGGTCTTCTCCGCCTCGGCGATGATGGCTGCGATTTCAGTTGCGGCCTGAGATGCTCTTTGGAACATTTCGCTGCCATTCATGCGGTCTTGTTCCTGCTTTAACTTTTCAAGTTCCTCTCTGGCGCTGTCCAAATATTCGAGCACTTTCGCAAGGCCGGGATCGGTGATGTTAAGAATGGCCTGGCGCACCGTCACTCTTTCTTCCGGTTGGTGCCAAAGGATAGAGGATAGAGATTCAAGATCTTGAAGTCCCGTCTCCGGCCTACCATCCAGAGCTGCTGACGCCCTGAGAACCTTGACGGATTCGAACCATCTTCGATTTGAGCTTCGTACCCCTTGATCGTGGATTTTCTCTCTGAGTTCAGTCAGAGCTTCCTTTACATCATTCGAAACCTTGACCCCTTCCGCCGATGTCCAGAGTTCTTCGATTTCATTCATTGGAACCTTTGGCGGGGGAATCTCATTTCGATCCAAGACCGCACGGAAGTTTTCCGCCATTTCGATGTCTTTGACTTCCTCTCTGATCAAAAGCCGGTCGTAGATGGCTCTCCGAGTCGAGTCTTCCGGGATTTCATTCGAGCAGGCAACGGCAAAAACAAGCGGCATCTTCACGGTCTGTCCACCGTTGGTGAACTTTCCGTCTCTTAGTGCCCAGAGAAGCATGTTGACGACACTCGCGTTGGCCTTCCAGATCTCGTCCAGGTAAGCGACCTCGGCCTCTGGCAGTTTACCCTCAGTAATGAGCACGTCCTTGTCGTCTTTCAGCGCCTGGATGCTCTGGATGCCGAAGATGTCTTTGTGTTTAGCTTCGTCGGTGAAAAGAAATCTGAAAGCTTTGAGCTCCAGGGCATCGCAGAGTACCTCGGCCAAATGACTCTTCGCGGTTCCAGGCGGACCGAGGAGGAAGACATGGGTTTTTGCTGTTAAGCCCAGGAGGAGTGCTCGGATTGCATGGTCCAGTTCGACGAAGTTCGAATGAAGATAGTTTTTGAGTTCTTCAAATCTCTGCATGTTTGCTTCTCCTTTGGGTTTTTCACCAACCCGTAGAATTGGAATCGAGCCGAAAGTCTTTTACCGACTGCTCATAATCTGCTTGGGTGATGTAATTGCTAGCCACGCCGACCTGGCCTCTCATCATGCGAATAAGATTGATCACGCGCCCGGAGAGACCCATGTCGTCGAACACAAGTCGGTCCACGAGAGCATCAAGTTGGCCGTGAATATCGGCCAACTCCTCGTCAGTAGCGTGGAATTGAATGGTAAGAATGCGTGGTGTTCTTTTCTGCGATGCCATAGCAATCCTTAAAATTATTTCGATGTAGGCGTTCAGATCAGGTCCATTTGGCCGGTCGATCTAGCGATGTAAGCGGTGGGTGATACCGATTCTTCTGGGTGGTGATTTGCTGCGGATTTTCCGAGCAGTCTTTCTGCGATTCTCGACTTCGCGTCCTGTATTTGTTCGTTTTACCTGCTCAAGCTCCATGCCGAGACCGATCTCGTAAGCAGCGGCTTGCTCAAGAAGATCCCTGGCATCTTTGAGCCTTGTGTTGAGGGTCTTGGTATGGGTCTCATCAGAGATTTCTTCTGTGAGCCGCACCAGAGTTTCTACCGATGTCCTGAAATGATCGTGGGCTCGCTCGACGACCTTTTGGACTTCATCACCAACCACGGGTGAAACCCGAATCGTGCTTTCCTGGCCCAGGCTGTCGATCACGGTCATTAGCTCAAGAACTTCGGGAATATATTTCTCGAGGGCAAAATAGATTTCGCCGTTCTTGGGCCTAACGGGGATTCCCATGCAGGTCGTCAGATATTTTGTGACAACAATCGAGAGGTCCCTGGTGATGGCGGTTTCCATGTGAAATCGAAAGCCGTTTTCGAGGGAGTTCCTGATTTCCGGATAGGTTGTGTTCACCTCTATCCGTCCGCGCTCCACGTATGCTTTACCGACAGAGGCGTCGACGTCCCCGTTACTCAAAGCGTCGCGGCTCAATATGATCTGAACCGGTTTGTCATTGACCTTTTCGAAGGATGATTGTTCAAAGGTGTAGCGCTTTTGGTCGAGGTTGAGGCTCAAAGCTCTTCTTAATGCGGTTTCTGGCCTGATCGGCTTTAGAGGGATTGTGATCGGCAGGGTTTCGAGTTTCCGCGCGAGAATCTCTCTCTTGCAGTTGAAGAGATAGAGGTCCTTCATGACGTAACGGCCTGGGGATTGTTGCTGAAGCTGTGCCATAGGCAAGTCTCCTTTGCACCTGGTTTTTCAGGTGAGGATTCCTGATTCCTTTTTTGACTCAGTGTGATCAAACGACGGTCGGATCTATTCTTTACCTGCGTGCAGAGTCGCTAAGCTCACTTATCAGTCGCGTCGATTGATTGTGGTTGCCTGGGCAGGAGGTCATCGATAATGTCGGAGTTACACCGTGTAGCCGAGGAGTGGCGTAGCGTGCGATCGACGAAACCAAGTAGGACAACGTGCGCGTATCTCGGAATCGACGTCACCGATCGGTTCTCGAATGCCGCTCGCCCAATGGACGTGTGCGGCCTGGAGATGAGGGGCAGCGACATCATCGCGTACTTTTGGACGTGGAACTGGGAGCCGGGTGACCGGATTAACGTCTCGGCCGTGCTTCCCGAGGTCCGTGCGGTACGCTCCGTGATGCTCGATGCCCCACAGGGCCTCGCGCAGGGCGGATGCAGCATTCGGTGCTCGGAGAGGAGGCTCGGCGCAGCAGGGAAGACGGGAGACGCCCGTCCCCCTTTGACGCAACCTTACGGTGGGTTTATTGGCTCGTCTCTCGATTGTTCGCGGCATTCCGCTTTGCTGGACTCGCCATCAGCCCGACCTCGATGCTCGGCATATGCGAGGTGTATCCAGCAGCGATCTGGACGCGACTTGCCCGGCGGATTCCAAACAAACATCGCTTAACGGGGCGGGAGACGCGCGTTGCGATCCTTCAACTCTGGGTGTTGCGCTTCCTACTGCGACACCCACGCATGACCAACTCGACGCCTGCGCAGCGGCGCTGGTCGGTGCAGCTGTAGATGGTCGGATCCCGGGCATCAAGCCATTCCGGTCGGAGATCCAGTGTGGTGGGACGCGACCAGGAGATGTCTTCGTGAGGGACCGATCCTGATCCCCGAAATTGACGGCGCACTCACCGAACGCTTAGAAAGGGTCGTGGTACCTTGGACATCGATGTTTCCTCGGCCACGTCGGCGCATCGCTAATCGGCCTAGAAACCCGGTGACAAATATTTCTCAGACCATCGAGCCCTTCGCACGTCCAGCCCTGGCCGGTGCGACTCGGCAAGATCGCGCAGCCGAATTGTTCGAGCAACTGGTTGCGAAGTTAATCGATGGCCAACCGACGCTTTGCACGTACAAGGCTGCCATTGCGATAATCCTAGGCCACTCGAAGTACACGCCCGCATACGGTGCGCAGCTCATCAAGCTCGCAACGCAGAGCGTTACATTCGAGGTCGATGGGCTCGGAGAAATCAAACTAGACACCTTCCTCGTCAATCAGAATCATCGACCCGGTGACAAACACTGGAAGAATGCGACGTACTCGGAAGCGGAATGGGAGTGGGCGTTCTTCGGCGCCGCTGTGATCGAATGAAAGCTGAAGGTGTATGCGATGTACTTGTGATCTCCGTCCGGTGTTGGCTTATTTCGCTGTAAGCTCAGAATGAAGCTTGAGTGAGAGGTCCCGTTATGTGGCTCAATGCAACGGTCGGGGCGGGAGCTTGTAGATTCCAACGTGGTCGGACCCTTCAGTTGTCATCATGATCAGGGCCTCGCCGGTTTTGAGTTCTCTCAGATAGTCGGTGTATCTGGCTTCGAACTCGTGATCCATGGACAGCGCGTCTGGAACGTCGGCTGTCTTGACGGTCAAGACGGATAACAGTTCTCCTTTACGGTTTACATGGACGGCAACCTGTTCGCCGCTTTTCTCCATGCCTTGAAGAATCTGCTTGGAGATCAGATCACCGTTTATGCCGATGATTTCGACGTTGAGCCGACACTCTTCGCAGTCTTGATGCTGAAGCACTCCATCATCGGGTTTCTGTTTTCTTCGCTATCCATTCCAGATAATCCATAGGATCACCGTGAAACTTCGCCGGTGCGGTATCAGGCGTGGCAAACTCACTGATAAGTTCCATGAGTGACCGCGAAACACCCGGACGCCGGGAGCCCAAGACTTTCACAGTGAGACGAGTGGGGCTTATCTCGATGAAGTAGGGAGTCCCGGGGATACCTCGTCTAAGAGGCTTTGCCGGTGGGTGCTTTAGATTAACCATTGTG
>CAWERH010000011.1:0-492379 GCA_963811315.1 uncultured delta proteobacterium | reverse complement strand
CCGCATAGCTCGGCAAACTTATCGAGCTCGATCACAGCGTCGCGTTCGCTGATTTTTTGAAATCCGGTCCCAGAATGGCGAGGTTTTCTTCACCGCTTGCAAGAATCCAATCAACATCTGGCCGCGCTGAGGATATTCTTCGAGCTTGATGATGTGACGAAACCCACTGCGCTGCAGCGCCAGCTGACGGATGCTACACAGCAGGAAAAACGAAGACCCGACGCTCGAACCTACGGATTGAATGTTCGACCTGGATCACCGACGAGCGCTCGCGCCGCTCGACCTCGCGCACTTTGATATCCATCTTTGTGTTGCCGAAGCGTTTCGAATCACTTTGAAAGAGTTGTCCGTGGGCCAAAGATTTCCAAGTCGGAAGCATCAACAGGGCTACGAACACGCAGCACAGGTAGGCGCGGCGCGCTTGCGCGGCGCCAGCTCCCCGTCCGTCCATTTCGAGCACCAATGCACTTAAAGCGCACATAAATGACCGTCCGAGGAAACCAACCCAGTCAAAATCATTTAATTTCGGAATGTTAACCCCAGGAGGGTTCCCGTTAGCTTTGGCGCAGCTTTTGCGTTGTTGTCCGCTCTTTCTTACCACGCATTTTCATAACCGTAACGGATAGGAGCAAAAGATGACAGGAGATATTATTTCCTACGGAGTGCTGGCTAGTATTTTCGTAGTCACTGGGCTGCGCATGTGGATCGAGAAGCCTAATGGAGCAAACGATCGGTCGTTTGCATGGTTGGAACGCTTCAAGCGAAGGGCGATCAACCGCTGTGATTCAATCGATTCGTAATTTTCCTTCGACGAAAGTGACTGCGTAACCCTCGACCCTGATTTTTGCGCCGTCGACGCTGATTGTCACTTGTCCGTCGCGCCCCACCGGCATGCCTTGGCGCGCGATGTACTGAAAACCATATTTACCCATCGAGCCAGTGTGGATTAAGCACGCTGCGACCGCAACATTACCGCTGCCGCGAACGAGCGCACGTGTACACTGGAAAACCCGTCGTTAGTTTTGCCGAAGACATCAATCGGGTTGAACGGCAGGGCGCTCATGTGCTCATCCCTAACTTCTTTTTTGAAACTGTTTAGGAAACCCTCTTTTTCGAGTTCTTTGAGGAAGCGAGTATCGATGAAATCCTCCGGTTTTTTAGATTTTGCCGCCGGTACTCGCGCGCCGACTTCTTCGATGGCGTTGCGCAGGCCGTCGAGATTGGGATTCGCGCTGTAATCGGTGACCTGGATAAAGCTTTGATAGGTCGCTTCGAGGATCTCCGGGTCGGATTCTTTTAGATATTTAGTAATGAGCTTCTTGGTCTCGTCTTTGTGACTTGCGACGTAATAGACGCCTTCGAGAAAACCCTTCAAGAAGTTTTTGACCTCGCGGGGATTTTCCCGGGCGAAGCGGTCGGTGGTTTCGATCACGAGTTGGGGATAAGGAATCGCCAACTCCGCGATGTTGACCAAGATCGTCAAGCCTTGTTGTTTCGCCTTTAAGTCCAACGGCGGTGAGACCAGCGTCGCATCGAGAGACCCCGCGATAAGAGCTTGGAGGCGGCTGGGCTGAGTGCCGCCTTGAATGATGACGAGATCTTTCGCCGGGTCGAGACCGAATTTTTTACACACCAGACGAATCGCCGTGTCGGTGCCTGAGCCGAAGCGGCTGATGCCGATTTTTTTGCCTTTGAGATCGGACCACTTCGTAATCCCTTTAGCGGTAACGAGACTGTAAGGAAGGGTGTTGACCGACATGGCGACAATCACCGAATCCGCCCCCTGGGTCCGTGACGCGATGGTTGTCGGGACCGGAATTGACCGCAAACTTCACCTCGCCGGCGCGTGCGACTTGCGCGAGAGTCGAGCCGGCCTCGAAGAGCACCATACGAACGTCGAGTCCATGTTTTTTCCACAGACCGGCATCCTGCGGGACGTAGGCATAAATCATGTTGACCGACGGACCGGCCACGCCGGCGATCGTCGGCGAATCGGCAGAGATCTGGCGAGGATCAACAGTGATGAGTCCAAGGAATACAAGCATGGGATAGAAGAGTCGTTTGGGTTTGATCACGTTGTCTCCATTTTTTATCGGTTCATTCCTTAAATATTCTGCGCTGACTTTGACGTGTGGTATCCCGTTGCCAGCGAAGATACCGAATCCTACTATTTTAGCCCAGCTCGGGACTATTCGGAAGCTCCGCTCACGAGCAAATTACTTGCGCTTCTCTATCAATGGCGCTTCCGCACGGAGGATCCAGGCACTTTCGTGCCGGCTGAAGCCAATACGAGGATAGTATTCGCTTGCTTTGGGTGCGGCGAGCAGCACCAGCATTGAATCTGGTCCCATTTTGTTGCGCGTCTGCTGGATCAAGTGGGCACCGACGCCGCGGCGTTGATGGGACGCGCGCACGGCAAGGTCGGCAAGATAGCCGACATAACTAAAGTCCGTCAACGTGCGTGCAATACCGACCAGCAATTCCTCATCCCATGCGGTCACAACCAAATTGGCATGGCGGAGCATATCGGACATGGTCTGCCGGTTCTCGACCGGCCGGCGCTCGCCGAGCGTCGATGCCTGGTAAAGCTCGATCATCTGATCGAGGTCCAAGTCATTGCCTACGCAATATTCAATAACTGCCATCGGGTTCCCTCGGTTTGCCGCTGAGCTTGCCACGCGACCATACCCGGTCTGCTGCCTGAAATGTAGTCGCGCTGGTTAAGGAATGAGCAGCAAGTTTTGCGCCACGCCTGTTAGCAAGTAGGAAAGAGCCAGCCTTTCCTAGGTTGTGCTCTTAAGCTCGATGGCGCGTCGATTGCTCTCTAGTCGGTGTGGGGCGCTTCGTGGTCGTGGTCGTCATTTCCAGAACTAAAAACAAGCAAGGAGTCCTCTTTGAGTAAGATTAGATTAGTGTTGGTGTTTTTTCTCTCTGTACTTGTTGGACCGTTAACGGCGTCTTTATACGCTCAAGAGAAGTTGGAGAAAGTCTACGTCGGCGTCGCCGGATTGAGCGGCGCTCTGGCTCACGCGTTCATTCCCAAAGATAGCGGGCTCTATGAAAAGTACGGTCTCGACGTCGAGTTGATTTTTTTCCAAGGCGGGACTCAAGCGATTCAATCGACTTTGGCCGGCGGCGTGCAATTGGTCGTCACGGCCGGGCCTGAAATTATCAGCGCACGGGTCGCCGGCTCCGACATGACCATGATCGCCGGCTACATGAACACGATGCCTTATAGCATCGTGGCGGCGAAAGGCATCACGAAATTCGAACAACTGAAAGGAACCAAAGCGGCGATCAGCAGATTCGGCTCAACCTCGGATCTGGCGATGCGATTCGCTTTGGAGCAGAACAAGCTCGCGCCGGGAAAAGATGTAACGATCATTCAGCTCGGCGATCAGAATACCCGCTTCGCCGCGCTCACCGGCGGCAGCGTGCAATCGACGCTGATCTCGCCGCCGTTCGATATCACGGCAAAGAAGATGGGCTATAACGTCCTCGGCGACATGGCGGACTTTGGCTTGCCGTATCAGCATGAAACCGTCGCGACCACGGAGCGGTTTCTCAAAGAACATCCGGAGACCGCGCGCCGATTCCTGCGCGCGTTCATCGCCGGCATTCATCTGTGGATGACCGACGACAAACGGACCAAAGAGATTTTAGCCAAGCGGCTGAAGATTAAAGATAAAGAAATTCTCGACGAAACCTATGTGGCCTACAAGAAGCTGACCGAGAAAAAACCCTATCCGACGCTCAAGGGTATCGAATTTCAGATCGACGACGTGGCGAAAAAGAATCCGAAAGCCAAAGGCACCAAGGCGGAGGATTACATCAATATCGCCCTGCTGAAAGAGCTCGACCAAAACGGGTTTATCGACAAGCTGTATAAGAAATAAACGGCAATCTTCACTGCACCATCACCGCCTCGCCCTGATTGACCAGGACCTCCCGTATTTTTGCCGGTAAATTAAACGGCGCGTCAAGATCGATGCCGTGGGGAGTTTCCGGCGTGCGCGAAAAAAAACCGACGAGTTCCTGCACGATCGGTTTTGGCAAGGGCACGCCATGGATTTCGGCGGAAATCAGTTGGAACTGACCTTTGCCGTTGCGCGCGCGCAAAACCCCGCGAGCGGTTAGCGGCACCTGCCCGGAGATGTAACTCAACGGGTCCATGATGCTGTCGGAACTTCGGCCGCGCTTGAACTCATCCATGTCAACGAAAACTCGTCCGGCAAGTTGACCGTCGCCGCCCGTGCGAATCTCCGGATTGGCCAGGCCGCGGGGAATTTTATCTTTGACGTTGAAGGCGAGATAGGAATTGACCTCGGCATCGGTCATCGGCGTTCGCTTTTGTCGGACCGGTTGGGTGGCCGCGTTCTTGTTGATCTCGTCGATTTTTCGCGCCAGGCTGTCGCCCTGCTCGCGGGAGATCGGCGTCGCCGCCAAGCTTACGATCGCGGGCGCGAGTAATAGGACTGCTAAGACGACGCGAAAGGCAAGAGAATTTGAGCGCATCCGAATAGCTTAAGATTTGCGTGGCGGCCTTTCAATTGCCGACCCAAAAACGCAATCGATTCGATAGGTCAGAGAGATTTGCGGTAGGATCGATAGCTTGCAAATCCTTCGGCACCATTGTTAATTGTGACATCCATCTAAGCTAGGAGCGAACCATGGCGGACAGTATGAAGCCCCGCAGCGGGGTGATCACCGACGGGCCGGACCGCGCGCCGACGCGGGCGATGCTCAAAGCGGCGGGATTTACCGATGAGGATTTGCGCCGGCCGATCGTCGGCGTGGCCAATACCTGGATCGAGATCGGCCCGTGTAATTACCATCTGCGTCGGTTGGCCGCGAAGGTGAAAGAAGGGATTCGCGCCGCCGGCGGCACGCCGATGGAATTCAATACGGTTTCGATCTCCGACGGCATCAGCATGGGCGCCGAAGGCATGAAATGTTCATTGATCAGCCGCGAGGTGATCGCCGACTCCATCGAGTTGGTGGCGCGGGGCAATCATTTCGACGGGTTGGTCTGCTTGTCCGGCTGTGACAAGACCAACCCCGGCGTCGTGATGGCGCTGGCGCGCCTCGATATTCCAGGCCTCGCGCTTTACGGTGGTTCCATCGCGCCCGGCCATCTGGGCGACAAAGATCTTACCATTCAAGATGTGTTCGAAGCGGTCGGGCGCCTACGCCAGCAAGCGCATCGACGCAGAGCAGCTTCTTGCGGTGGAGAACGCCGCATGCCCCGGCGCGGGAGCCTGCGGCGGGCAATTTACCGCCAACACGATGTCGACGGTGATGGAGTTTCTCGGCATCTCGCCGATGGGCAGCAACGGTATCCCCGCCACCGTCGGGGAAAAAGATGAAGCGGCGTTCAACGCCGGTAAGTTGGTCATGGAATTTCTCCGGCGGGATTTGCGGCCGTCGCAGATTCTCACCCGCAAAGCGATCGAGAACGCGATCGCCTCGGTAGCCGCCACCGGCGGCTCGACCAATGCGGTGCTGCACTTGCTCGCCATCGCGCGCGAAGCCGGGGTCGAACTAACCATCGACGACTTCGATCGGATCAGCGAGCGCACGCCGCTGATCGCCGATCTCAAGCCGGGCGGACGATTCGTCGCCAACGATCTTTACCGAGCGGGCGGTATCCCGCTCGTCGCCAAGCGTCTGATCGACGCCGGCCTGATTCATGGTGACACGATGACAGTGACCGGCAAGACCCTCGCCGAGGCGGCGCAGATGACCAAAGAAACCGCGGGCCAGGAAGTGGTGCGGCCGATGACCAATCCGCTGAAGTCGACTGGCGGCTTGGTCATTCTCAAGGGCAATCTCGCGCCGGAAGGCTGCGTGGTTAAAGTCGCCGGTCACGAGCGCATGATTCATCAAGGTCCGGCGCGGGTGTTCGAGCGCGAAGAAGATGCGTTTCAAGCCGTGCAAGCCGGTAAGATCAAAGACAACGACGTGATGGTGATTCGCTACGAAGGGCCCAAGGGCGGACCGGGGATGCGCGAGATGCTCGGCGTGACTGCAGCTTTGGTCGGCGCCGGGCTGGGCGATTCGGTCGCGCTCTTGACCGACGGCCGCTTCTCGGGTGCGACGCATGGCTTGATGGCGGGTCACGTGGCGCCGGAAGCCGCGCACGGCGGGCCGATCGCGGCGGTGCGCGACGGCGATTCGATCGTTTTCGACATCAAAGCACGGCGTTTGGATGTGGAGATTTCCGATCAAGAAATGAAATCGCGGCTCAGCCAGTGGAAAGCACCGGAACCGCGTTACAAAACCGGCGTCATGGCAAAATATGCCAAGCTAGTTTCGTCGGCGTCGGAAGGCGCGGTGACGCGATAGCTTTTCCGTGAGCGCTGTTGAAAAAGGTTCGGAGTGCTTCGACAAATCTCAGCATGAACGGAAGAGTCTAACGATGTCGATATGCCTCCGTTCGTCCTGATAGTATCGCTGAGCTCCACTCGTCGAAGGACTCCTAAAAGGTTTTTCCGCAACCCGTTAGCTTAGGGCGCTTTCAATCATGAACCATCGCGCAAAATTCATTCCTGTATTGGTTGCAACGGTGCTCTTGGCCGCTTGCACCTTGCAGGAGCGCAAGCCTGCCTATGACGGCTGGAGTTTGCTGGCCCCCTTGCCAGTGCCGAATTCGGAAACCGCAGTGGCGGCGCTCGACGGGAAAATTTTTGTGATCGGCGGCTATCCGTGGGATCGCAAGACCGTTGCGACGGTGCAAATGTATGACTCGGCAACCGACAAGTGGCAGACGGTAGCGCCTTTACCGGTGCCGCTCAATCATGTCATGGCTGCGGCAGTGAATGGCAAAGTCTACGCTATCGGCGGGCAAACCACCGAGTCGAGCGAGCCCGACAAGGCCGGATTCGTCAACACGATGTATGAATATGATCCCGCGGCCAACAAGTGGGCGACCAAAGCGCCGATGCCGACCCGGCGCGGCGGCGGCGCGGCAGCAGTGGCCGATGGAAAAATTTACGTCGCCGGCGGCCGGCCGCCCGGCGGCGCCGATTTCGCGGTTTACGATCCGAAAGCGGATCGTTGGGCGACCTTGCCCAATTTACCGACGCAGAGAAATCATCTGGCGGCGGATGCCATCGACGGTAAGATCTACGTGGTCGGCGGCAGATTCGAAGGCGGTTTTCGCAGCCAGCGTACCGATGCCGTAGAAGTTTACGATCCCAAAACCAACCAGTGGTCGAAACGGCGTTCGATGCTCAGACCGCGCGGCGGTGTCAACGGCATCGCCGCCAATGGTTGTTTTCATCTATTCGGCGGCGAAGGCAATCCGGAACATCCTTACGGAATCTACCCGGATCACGACTATTACAATCCGGTCACCGATAGCTGGCACTCATTTCGAAGACATGCCGATTGCCGTACATGGTGTAACCGGGCATGGCGTTTATCAAAGGCTTGATTCATTTCACCGGCGGCGGCACGGCGCAGGGCGGCAGCAGCGGCTCGACGATCCATCAAGTTTACAAGCCGGCGATGAGCTGTAAGTAAAACCTTCGTTCAAGGTTCAAGGGTTCAAAAGTTCAACGTTGAAAAGGGGAGGTGATGAACCTCCCCTTTTTTATTTTTAGCGGAATGTTTGACAGCTCGATGCGCTGTTCGATAGTCGTGCCGTCGTGAAATAAATCACGAAGAGGAGAATCTTCCATGAGCCTCGACTACGTTAGTAATCAGGAGATCATTCAGGCGGCGCGGCGCAATCTGTCGCAGGATGTGTGGGATTACCTCACCGGCGGCGCGGAGTCGGAGACGACCATGCGGCGCAACCGTTTGGGCTTCGACAGCCTCGGCTTGCGGCCGCGCGTGCTGGTGGATGTTTCTAAAGTCGATACGTCGATTACTTTTCTCGGGCAGAGATTGAGAATCCCCGTCATGCTGGCGCCTATGGGCTCGCTGCAAACGATGACGCCAGAGGGCGGCGTCGCGGTTGGCAAGGCGGCGGCGGAATTCGGCTCGATCAATTTCGTCAGCTCCGTCACCCAACCCAGTTTGGAAGAAATCGCCGCGGCAACCACCACGCCGAAAATCTTTCAGCTCTACATTCGCGGCGACCTCGACTGGTGTGCCGGAATCATCGAACGGGCGAAAAAAGCCGGCTACATGGCGCTCTGCTTGACCGTCGACACGGCGCATTACAGCCGGCGCGAGCGACCGCTGCTCAACCGTTGGCAGCCGCCGAGCCGGCATCGGGAGGCCGGGCGTATCTTTCAAGCGATGCTCACTTGGGAGATGGCTGTGGCAATGAAAAAAATCGCCGGGATGCCGCTGATCATCAAAGGCATCGCCACCGCCGAGGACGCCAAGCTCGCCGTCGATCACGGCGTCGATGTCATCTACATTTCCAACCACGGCGGGCGGCAACTGGACCATGGACTAGGGACCATCGACACGCTGCCGGAAATCGCTGCAGCGGTGAACGGCAGAGTTCCGATCGTCCTCGATGGCGGAGTGACGCGCGGCACTGATGTCGTCAAAGCGCTGGCGCTCGGCGCCACCGCTGTCAATATCGGGAAGCTGCAAGGCTGGGGTTTAGGCGCCGGTGGCCAAGCAGGACTGGTTAAGGTGCTCGAATTGCTCGAAGAAGAGATCACTATCGATATGGCGCTGATGGGTGTGACCAGCGTCGATCAGCTCAATCCGAAATACGTCTGCAAAGCGCAGCCGGTCATGTCCGCCCATGAAATGAGCGCATTTACCCATATTCCCGGCAGTGGGCAGTTGCGCTGAGGCGAAGCAAAAGAGAGCAACAGCGAAAACCTAAGCCACACGCGAGTGGTGTCTGTACCTTATTTTTCGACTATTCTTTTACGCAGGTGCTCAATCAGCGCTTCGATCTCCTCGAGACGAGCGCGCACTTCGGCTTCGCGCTTGCCAATTTCCTCGGGCGCGGCGCCCTGATGGACAGCGTCCTCGAATTCGGTCATGGCGACGCCGAATAATTTAAGCAGCCGGCGGACTTCGTCACTCGGCATGGCTCGATCCTCGCTACGGTAGTGATCTGGTCATTACTTTAACTTTCGAAGGTTGAGCTCACATTAGCGGGTACTTCACCCCCTCGCGCAACTTGTCTTCGGAAAATACTTCCCTTCTCATCCCATCCTCTTGCCCGGTACTTCAGCGCTCAAATAACTCGCTTGATAACCTTGTTCCAGACTCAGTAACGGCCCCGTTCCACCTTTGTCTCGGACTGCGTTAGTTCTTTTTCAGCGGCGGAGACGATGCGCACGGCGCAGGCTTTGTACTCGGGGATCTTGGCCAGCGGGTCCAACGCGTCGATGGTGAGCAGGTTGGCGGCGGCTTCGGCAAAGTGCATGGGAATAAAGACCACGCCCACTGTCGTTCGCTGAGTTACCCACGCGCGCAGGACGACGGTGCCGCGGCGTGACGAAACGCGCACGGTCTGATCGTCTTCGATCTTCAGGCGAGCGGCGTCGGCGGGATTGATTTCAATGCGCGCTGCAGGGTAGAGGTCGTCAAGCTTTGAATGGCGCGTCATGGTGCCGCCGTGCCAGTGTTCGAGCAGGCGTCCGGTGGTAAGGATGAACGGATATTCCTCGTCGGGCATCTCGACGGACGGCACGTATTCAAGCGGGTGGAACTTACCCCTGCCGCGGGGAAAAGTTTCGGCGAATAAATAGGGAGTGCCGGGATGATTGTCATCCCACACCGGCGTCTGTAGGCCCTGCGTTTCGATGCGCTGATATTTCACCCCCGCGTATTCAGGCACCACACGCCCCATCTCTTCGAGAACTTCGGCCGGACTCTGGTATGCCCAGAAGGCTGTCCGCGCCCGCCCGAGCTTCTTTTCGATGCGCTCGGCAAGGTCACAAATGATCTCCAAGTCGGGCCGGGATTGGCCGCGCGGCTCCAGGGCCTTGCGCACGCGCTGGACGCGGCGGTCGGTGTTGGTGAAGGTCCCTTCTTTTTCCGCCCAGGAAGTCGCGGGCAAAAATACGTCGGCATAGGCGCCGGACTCGTTGATAAACAAGTCCTGCGCCACCAGGAATTCCAACTGCTCGATCATATGGCGCGTGTGGTTCAGGTTGGGCTCGGACATCATCGGATTCTCGCCCATGATGTGCAGCGCGCGCACGCCGCCCGGCCGGACCTCGCTCATGATTTCCGTCGTGGTCAGCCCTAGTCTGCGGTTGAGTCCGCCCGGCTCGATATTCCATGCCTGCTCGAATTTGCCCGCGGCCGTTTCGTCATCGACACGCTGATAGCCGGGATAATGCCATGGCATGGCGCCGGAATCCGATGCGCCCTGGACGTTGTTTTGCCCGCGCAATGGATTGAGGCCGGTGCCCTTGCGGCCGATGTGGCCGGTGAGCAGCGCCAGATGGATGAGCGACATCGCGTTGTCGGTGCCGTGCGAGTGCTCGGGAATGCCCAGCGCCCAATAAATCGCCGCGTTCTTCGCCGTCGCATACATCCGCGCCGCCTGGACGATCAGGTTGCGGTCGACGCCGGAAATCGCTTCGGCATATTCGGGCGTGAATTTCTCCGTGGACCTGCAGAAACCTCCGAAGCCTTCGGTGCGCCGGTCGATGAAATCCTGGTTATAAAGCCTCTCCTTGATGATGACATGCGCCATGGCGGAAAAGAGCGGCACGTCGGTGCCCGGCTTCTCGGGCAGCCAGAGCGCGGCCCAGTTGACCATCTCCACCCGCCGGGGATCCACGACGATCAGCTTGGCGCCGTGCTTGGCGACCGCGGCCTTCATTTGCAGCGCGATGATCGGATGGGTCTCGGCGGTGTTGGAGCCGGTGACGAGAAAAACGTCGCTGTGAATGACCTCGGCGGCGGTGTTGCTCATCGCCGAAGAGCCGAGCGCCATTTGCAGCGCGACCACCGAGCCGGCGTGGCACAAGCGGGTGCAGTGATCGATGTTATTGCTGCGGAACAGCGCGCGGAAAAGCTTTTGCAGGAGATAGTTGTCCTCGTTGGTCGCTTTGGCGCAGCAGTAAACCGCCATGGCGTCCGCGCCGTCGCGCCGGTAAATTTCGACCAGCCGGTCGGCGGTGTAATCGAGGGCCTCGTCCCACGAGACCTCGCGCCATTGATCGCGGTCGAACGCCTGGGTGCGCGCGCCGGGCGCCTGCGCTGTCTTGCGAATCAGCGGCGTCGTCACCCGGTCCTTGTTGTAGATGAAGTCGTAGCCAAAGCGTCCTTTGACGCACAGGTTGCCGTGATTGACCACCGCGTCAAACGGCGATGTGACTTTGTAGACGAAGTCGTCCTTGATGTGCAGCTCAAGATTGCAGCCCACGCCGCAGTACGGGCACGTGGTCGGGTACGATGCGATCGGACGCGATCATGGCGACTTCCTCCGGCGCTTTTTTCCGCCCCTCTGGTTGCCTGCAGGATCTCATCCAGCGAAAATCCCTGCTCGAGCAGCGACTCGCGCTTGGGCTTGAGCGCGCCGGTGGGGCAGACGCCGACGCACTGGCCGCAAAATACGCAGGTGGTTTCAGGCATGGGCTTGTCAAAGAAGGTGCCGATGCCGGTGTCAAAACCGCGCCCTTTGAAGTTGATCGCGTAGGTAAACTGCGCATCGTCGGCGCAGACCTGAACGCAGCGCCAGCACAAGATGCACTTGGAGTAGTCGCGGATGTACATCGGATTGTCATCGAGCACCGGAACCTCGCGGCGCTCGGCTTCGGGAAAGCGCGCGCGGTCGGCGCGATAATCGTCGATGAACTTGTTGATCTCCGGCGCCTGAGAAAGATCCACGGCGGAAGTGAGCATCTCCAGGATGGTGCGGCGGCTGCGCTCGGCGCGCGCGCTCGACGTAGAAACTTTCATGCCTTCGCTCACCCGGCTCAAGCACGCCGGCACGAGCGGCTTTACCCCGTCGACTTCGACCACGCAGATGCGGCAGAGCCCGTTCGCCGTGCAGTAGTCGTGATAGCAAATGGTCGGAATATGCCGGCCGAGCTTTTCTGCGGCCTTGAGGATCGTCGTCCCCGCAGGCACGGCGACGGCATCGCCATCGATGGTGAGTGTTACATCAGCCATATACTTCCTCGCTAAACAAATCGTGCTCGTGATCGTGCTACGTGTTCTTCCGGATCTAATCGAGCACGAGTCCACGGACACGAATCCACGCTATTTTCTTTTATCAAACATCTCCGGCCATAGCTTCATCGCGCTCAAGACCGCCGTGGCCGCCGTCTGGCCCAGGCCGCACAGGGAGGCGTCGATCATCGTGCCGCCCACATCCGATAAGCGTTCGCGGTCGCCGGCAAGGGACGTCCGGCCGCGGCCCGGTCGAGAATTTCATACTGGCGGCGCGCGCCGAGCTGGCAGGGATAGCATTTGCCGCAGCTTTCGTCGGCAAAGAAGTGCGCCAGCCGCTTCAGCACGTCGCGCATGTCCGCGCTATCGTCGAAGACCATGACCGCGCCGGAGCCGAGCGGCAAGCCCGCGGCGCTCAGGTTCTCAAAGGACAGAATCACATCCAGGTCTTTCTCGGCGGCGAAAGCGCCCGCTGCGCCGCCCATGAGCACCGCTTGAAGCTTGCGCCCCGGCTTCAGCCCGCCGGCGAGATCGAACAGTAAATGGCGCAAGCTGACGCCGAACGGCACCTCGTACAGACCGGGTCTCTGGATCTGGCCCGACACGCAAAACAGCTTCGGACCGGGCGAGCGTTCCGTGCCGATTTTTCGATACTCTGCGGCGCCCCGTTCGATGATCAGCGGGACGTTACAGAATGTCTCCACATTGTTGATCACGGTGGGCTTGCCGAATAATCCGTGAGTGGTGGGGAAGGGAGGCTTGATGCGCGGGAAGCCGCGCTTGCCTTCGATGGATTCCAACAGCGCGGTTTCTTCGCCGCAAATATAGGCGCCGGCGCCCAGCCGCATTTCTATATCGAAGTCCAATCCAGAACCGAAAATATTTTTGCCGATGGCGCCGGCATGGCGAGCCTCGGCCACCGCTTCGCTCATGACTTTGAAGGCGTAAGGATATTCTCCACGCACGTAGATGTAACCCTGACTCGCGCCCACGGCATGGGCCGCGATGATCATCCCTTCGATGGTGCGGTGCGGGTCTTCCTCCATGAGAATGCGATCTTTGAAGGTCCCGGGCTCGGATTCGTCGGCGTTGCACACGATGTACTTGGGTTGGCCAGCCGCCTTCGCCGCGCCCTCCCACTTGATGCCGGTGGGAAATGCCGCGCCGCCGCGGCCGACCAAGCCCGCAGTCTTCAACTCGGCGATCACATCTTGCGGCGTCATCGTCAAGGCTTTTTTCAGTCCAGCGTAACCGCCGCCGCTGCTGTAATCGGCAAAGGAAGTGGGATGACCTTGACCGCAGTTGCCGGTAAGGATGCGGATGTCGCCGCCGACGAAGCTGATCGGTTTCTCGGCGCTGCGCGCGCAAATCTCCGCTGTTTGGCGGGGATCGCCTTGTCCCAGAGCGGTTTCGCCGACAAGGAGCGCCGGCGCGTGATCGCACAAACCCAAACAGGGAGCAGGCTCGACGGTGATACTCACCGTCCGACGCTGACTTCGCCCGGCGCAACTTTCAAATGGCGGCACAGCGCGTTCGCCAATTCATCGCTTCCCGCCAGGGCGCACACGGGCGCGCTGCACACACGCGCGACGGTTCGGCCCATCGGCTCGACGCGAAAGCATCTCATAGAAATCGATGACGCCGTGCACGTCGGCGAGAGGCACGCCCAAGGCGCGGCTTACTTCGGTCGCAACGGCTTCGGGAATCCAGCCATGGAATTGCTGTGCGGCGTGCAAGGCCGGCAAAAGCGCGGCGCGCCCTTGCGGCGCCAACTCGGCGAGGACCGAGCGCAGGGGATCGAGTTCGCTATCAGTCATCTAGTGTTCCAGGCATCGGCGTCGGTTCATTTCTATCGTTGCCTGTTTTATTAGGACTCGAACGTGATTGATACGGTTCGATGGCAATCGTGCCCTACCTGAAAGCCGTCTGCAAGCTATCGCTTAAAGCGAATTAGCGTGAAGGCGGAATCGGCTCGCCAGGGCCAGACAATTTGTCGAACCCCATCTCGGCGCTGAACCGGATCGGTTCATGAGCACCGGCATCGATCAGTTCGATTTCAAGGATTGTAGGGATTGTCGAGCGCGGCTTGTTTCATCTGGGCGTGCAGGTCGACCATCGTCAGGGCGCAGTATTCCATCGAATAGCCGGTGCGAAATTCGACGCTGTCCTGCAACGCCCGGGTGAGCACGGTGCGATTGAATGCGCCGTGGCCCATGGCTTCTTCGCCGCCTTCGCCAAGTTTGTGCGTATCCATGTCGGCTTCTTCGTGGGTGGAGAAATAAATAGCATCCTGCTTGCTGAAGCCGTAGTGGGTCGTCAGCGCGGTAAACCATTGACCGGACCACATCGAGAGCGACTCTTCGAAAACATGCAATCCCCACAGTTCGACGATGGAACCGTCGATGAAAATCTTGTGGCAAAAGTCATTGATTCCGCGAGCAGCCGGAAGATAGGGATCTTCGAGCATTTCCTTTTTGTTGAGCCCCATCTTTGCCGCAGTCTGGAGCAAGACCAAAACGTGGCCCGGGCGCTTTGGGAGAAATCAATTCATCGGCGATTTTCGCGCAAAACGGGCCGAGCAGATCGAAATTCCTTACAAAGAAGGGCAGGTGAGTGTAATAGGAGACGGCGTTGAGCGCATTGACCTCCAGGGAGAAATGCCCCCAATTTTTGAAAAACTGACGCATGACCGGCAAAGGCAGCTTGCCGTCGCGCAGTTGCGTCATGAAGGCGCCTTTGTAGATCTTGTCGTGGGCGTATTTGTAAAGCGTCGAATAGAGATAATCGACGTAGGCTTTGGCGTCTGGTTCGCTGAGCTTTTCTCCGGCTCTGGGCTCCCTCGGCTTGCTCACCTTGATTTCCTCCAAGAACAATTCTCCTGATTTCTTATGCGGTTATCATCGCCTCCCAGGCATGTCAAGTTAAGTGGCCGATTTGGAAATGCTTTTGCGGCGCGCTAGAATCGGTCGATGGCAACCCTACCGAGCCAAGAATTCGAAACCTTTGCCAATCCGCGGCCGGAGCGCGACTATGAAATCAGCATGGAGTGTCCGGAGTTCACCTGCGTTTGTCCGCGCACCGGCCAGCCGGATTTCGCGACCATCCGCATTCGCTATGTGCCGGATCAGCTCTGTGTCGAGCTCAAATCTTTGAAGCTTTATCTCTGGTCCTACCGTAATGAAGGCGCGTTTCACGAAGCTGTCATCAACAAGATCTTGGATGATCTCGTGCGAGCCTGTCGCCCGCGAACGATGACCGTAGTCGGTGACTTCAATGTGCGCGGCGGTATTCACACGGTGATTACCGCGACGCATCAACAATCATAACCACGTTCCGCTTCGGCATACTCGTCCGGTTTTCGCGCATGCCTGAAATCGACTTTCTCCAAGAACTGCTCATCGTTCTGGCGGTGACGATCTCGATCGTCTATCTGTTTCAAAAAATACGCGTGCCGGCGATTGTCGGGCTTTCTTCTCGCCGGCGTGATTATTGGTCCCGGCGGCTTCGGGCTGATTCAAAATGTGCACCAAGTCGAGATGTTGGCGGACATCGGCGTGGCCTTATTGCTGTTTACCATCGGCGTTGAATTTTCCCTGGAGAATATTCTTTCGATGCAGCGCCGGATCATTTGGGCGGGCATGCTTCAGGTCTTCCTGACGATTCTCGCGGTTTGGATCATCGCCGTTGCTTTCGGCATCGCGCCGAACGTCGGGGTGTTCTACGGCTTTCTCGTGACCATGAGCAGCACGGCCATCGTGCTGCGCATTTACAACGATCGCGGCGAGGTCAATGCTATCCATGGCCGCCTGGCGAGCGGCACGCTGTTGTTTCAAGACCTGTGCATTGTGCCGATGATGCTGTTGGTGCCGGTGCTGAGCAATACCGGGCAGGGTACCATGTACTGGATATCGTCTGGGCTGTGGTGAAATCGCTGCTGGCGCTGTTCATCATCGTCTGGACCGCGCGCAAATTGGTGCCGCGGTTGTTGCATGAGGTGGCGTTGGTGCGCAATCGGGAAGTTTTTATTCTTTTCGTCGTGCTGGTTTGTCTCGGTACGGCATGGCTCGCCTCGATGACCGGTTTGTCTCTGGCGCTTGGCGCGTTGATCGCCGGACTGGTCATCTCGGAGTCCGAGTTGAGCCACCAAGTGATCGCGGATGTCCTGCCGCTGCGCGATTGTTTCAGCGGCATCTTTTTCATTTCCATCGGCATGCTGCTCGATCCGGCGATGCTTTCGCACGATTGGGTTACGACCACTGGTGAGTTGCTGCTCATGGTGGGTATCAAGACTTTGGTCGTGACCGTGATTTTCTGGTGGCTGTATAGTTCGCTACGGGTCGGCATTCTTCTAGGGCTGAGCCTGGCACAGATCGGCGAGTTCTCGTTCATTCTCGCCAAGGCCGGCATCAGTCAAAAGCTCCTGAGTGCCGCCGAAGAACAAACTTTCCTTGCCGCGTCGATCTTGAGCATGATCGCCACACCCTTTCTCATCCAAGCTGCGCCTGCCATCGCCCAGCGATTGACCGGTGGTACACCGCGTTTACCAGAAGATGGCGCGCAGGACCGAGGGCCGGCAAGCGCCGATGGGCACGTGATCATCGTCGGCTATGGCCTCAATGGGCAAAACCTTGCCCGCGTCTTGCGCGAGTCCGGCATCCCATACCGGGTGCTGGAGCTTAGTCCGGAATTGGTCCGCGCCGGCAAAATCGCCGGAGAGGCGATTGATTTCGGTGACGGAACCCGGCCGGATATTCTCTTGCAAGCGGGTATCCAGCGCGCTCGGGTGTTGGTTATCGCGATCTCCGACCCGATCGCCACTGCGCATACGGTCTCCCAAGCGCGGCGTTTACGGGCCGATGTCAAAATCATCGTGCGCACCCGCTACGTTGCGGAAATCGAACGGCTCTACAGTCTTGGCGCCAACGAGGTCATTCCCGAAGAGTTCGAAACTTCAGTGGAGATCTTTGCCCGGGTGCTGCACGAGTATCACGTGCCGCGCAACGTGATTGCCTTGCAAGTCGATCTGATTCGCAAAGAACATTATGGCACCTTGCGCGGTTTACGCCTGGCCGGCAAGCAGCTCGACGAACTCAGTCATTTCTTGATCGGCGCGACGACGGACGTATTCTCGGTATTGGACGACTCTCCCGTCGTCGGTCAAAGCCTGCGGCAGATCAACCTGCGCGAGCGCACGGGAGCGACGGTCATCGCCGCGGTGCGAGACGGTAAACCGATTCACCAGGTCGGTCCCGAATTCGTTCTCCAAGCGGATGATTTGCTGGTTGTTCTCGGCGCGCATAAGGCGCTCGATGACGCCGCTCAACTGATCAGTCCGCGTTCCGATTGATCAACCAAAACCGCGCGAAACGATCGATTAACGATCACAGGTTGCGTGCTGCTCGCGCGCGGCGATGAGTACAGCGCTCTTTTCGAAAAGCGCGGATTGTGAATAACTCTGTGGAAAAATTGTGAATGAATTTCTAAAATTGCTTTGCTTGCATCGACTAATGGATTGCCAACCTAAATCGCGCAATGCTGTGGAAAAAATCTTCGGCAAATTATTTGTCACGCAAACCAAAAAAAATCTTGCATTATTATTGCGCGGGCGCATAGTCGTTGTTCAATCCCTGGCGATTCGATCATAACAATGTCCGTCTCATCGTTTCTACGACAACTGAAGTGAGCTGATGGCCGCTCTCGAAGACAACCTACGCAAGGTGCCGCCGCAGAACCTGGAAGCCGAGTCTTCCGTGTTGGGCGGAATCCTGCTCGATAACGAAGCGATCAATCAAGTCCTGGAGTTGTTGCGCCCGGAGGACTTTTATCGGGAATCGCACCGCAAAATCTTACGCGCGATGATCGAGATCACCGACCGCAGCGAGCCGGTGGATTTGATTACTCTCAGCGACTTCTTGAAAAGCAAGAACGAGTTGGAAGCGGTGGGTGGTAGCGCTTATCTCGCTTCGCTCGCCGATTTCGTGCCCACCGCCGCGAACATCGCCTATTACGCCCGGATCGTGCGCGAAAAGTCGGTTCTCCGCAGCTTGATCAGCACGGCGACCGATATTGCTACGCGCGGTTACGAAGAACAGGGCAATGTCGAAGAGTTTCTCGATGCCGCCGAGAAAGTCATCTTCGATATCTCCGAGAAAAAAATCAAAGCCGCCTTCGTCGCCGTCGGCGACATGATCACCGACACGCTCAAGACCATCGACAAACTCTATCAGCGTAAAGAGATGATCACCGGTGTGCCGACCGGCTACCAAGATCTCGATAAAATAACCGCCGGCCTTCAGCCCTCCGACTTGATTATTGTCGCCGGCCGTCCGGGTATGGGCAAGACGGCCTTCGCGCTCAATATTGCCGCCAACGCCGCGTACTCCGGTGTCGGCGCGGCGATATTCTCCCTGGAAATGTCCAAAGAGCAGTTGGTGCTGCGCATGCTTTGCTCCGAAGCGCGGGTGAACAGCTCCAAAGTGCGCTCGGGCTATTTGGGCGAGCGTGATTTTCCCCAGCTCGCCAAGGCGGCCGGCCGATTGCACGAAGCGCCGATTTATATTGACGATACGCCGGCCATTTCGATCCTCGAGCTGCGCGCCAAGGCGCGTCGCTTGCTCCGCGACCATACGAAGCAAGTTGGGCTGATCGTCGTCGACTATCTTCAGCTCATGCGCGGCATGGGCAACGCCAACAACCGCGAACAGGAAATTTCTGAGATCTCCCGCTCGCTCAAAGCGCTGGCCAAGGAACTCCGTGTTCCGGTGATGGCGTTATCGCAGCTTAATCGCAAGGTCGAAGATCGAACTGGCAGAAAACCGCAGATGTCGGACCTCCGTGAATCCGGTGCCATTGAACAAGATGCAGATTTGATCATGTTCATTTACCGCGAAGAGCTTTATGACAAGAACAACCAGGATATAAAAGGTAAAGCGGAAGTCATCATCGAGAAACAGCGTAATGGGCCTACCGGTACGATCAATTTGACGTTTTTGGGCGAATTCACTCGCTTCGAAAATTATACCGAGCGGGATGATTTCGACTATGACGAGGCCGACAAAGCCTAGCGCGATCGCACCTCTGAATTCCCAACTCTCGATTTCAAGATAGCGTCCCAGGCAATTCGATCCGACGACGAAAAAGCCGATTCTGGTGCAAAGCAAACTCAAGCCCCTTGCGTTCGTTATCCCGATACTGGCGTTGATCTCATGTCTTCACGATATCTCGCGCCCATGGCCGCAAGCGCTTCGCCGGCCTTGTTGTTGGCGAATGAACTTGGCCCCCAAGTTAATCCTGCCAATTATTTGGTCAGTGAAAAATACGATGGCGTGCGAGCTATCTGGGACGGTAAGACGTTGCATTTTCGCAGCGGGCGCGCAGTCAATGCGCCGGCCTGGTTTATCGCTAAACTGCCTGTTCAAGCATTGGACGGTGAGCTTTGGTTGGCGCGGGGGCGCTTTGAAACGCTCTCGGGAATCGTGCGCAAGGCCGCGCCCCAGGATGACGAGTGGCGCCAGCTCAAGTACCTGATCTTCGAGCTCCCCGATGCGCCCGGTTCCTTCGCCGAGCGGGCCCAGTCGCATCAAAGAAATTGTCGCGCAAAGCGCAGTGGCCACAGTTGGTTGCCGTCGAGCAATTTCGTGTCGCCGATCGCGTCATACTCAAGCGCAAGCTGGATGAAGTCGTGCGGAGTGGCGGTGAAGGACTGATGCTGCACTTAGCCGACGCACCGTACATGACTGGGCGCAGCGATGTTCTGCTAAAGCTCAAACCTTTGCAGGACACCGAAGCCGTGGTGATCGCGCACGTTCCCGGGAAAGGAAAATACCAAGGCATGATGGGCGCTCTGCGCGTTGAAATGCCCAGCAGCAAGCGTCGTTTCTTGATCGGCACCGGTTTTACGGATGAAGTGCGCAAAAACCCGCCGCCGGTCGGTACGACCATTACCTACACCTATCGCGGTCTGACCCAAACCGGCTTGCCGAGGTTTGCGAGTTATCTGCGTGTGCGCGAGGATTTCTAAGGGCATCCGAGCGGCTCGCAGGGAGAAAACTTTCTATCTGCAACTGGGCTTATTGCTGTTTCTTCGCTTCGTTTTGGTACCAATCGTTGTGCAACGACCAGCCTGCACAACTCAAACATGCAGTCCAGCGCCACTGATGGCTGCAGCCGGGACAACGCCCGCCCGTGGTAAACGTATTCCAGCACGCGCCGCAACCGTCATCGAAGTATTCGGGGTAATCACACGGCGCACAAAACCAGCGGTGCGATGACTTCGGCTGCCACTGGCATCGCGGACAGCGGATCTCACTGAAGTCGGTCAAGGCACTATTGAGACTTTTTGGTGATCCTGAGGGTTCTCTCTAAGAGCGGATTTTGTTGATCAAGAAAAAACCGGGAATCGATCGAAATGGTGCGCGGAGCGGTTCGGATTCGAAAGCTTACTTGTCCTAGGGATAGCATCAAATGACTTTCCAGGCGTCAATCGAGCGAGTCGCCTAGAATTATTTCTCGCGACAGCACACAAAATTTACCATCTTCATACTCATCACGACTTCACGCTTCTGATTCAAAACTTCGATAAAGGTGCGCACGATGCCGCGGTCGGGACGGGATTCGGATCGGCGCCCTTCCATCACGGTCGCGCGCACGGAGAGTTCATCGCCGGGAACGACGGGCTTGTTCCAGCGGAGTTCGTCGCCGCCGGGCGAACCGAGGTTAGCGACCTGGGAGAGATAGTTTTCGGTGTAGATGCGCATCATGAGGGCCGCGGTGTGCCAACCGCTGGCGATGACGCCGCCGTAGATGCTTTGCTTCGCCGCTTCTTTATCGATGTGATAGGAGAGCGGCACGTAGCGCCTGCCAAACTCGAGCACTTCTTGTTCGTCGACGCTGATGGAGCCGAATTCGTGTACGGCGCCGGGGATGTAATCCTCGAAATACCTGTCTTCGGGCGGATGGGCAAACCGGGAGCCGTTCATTTGCTTGCTCGCAGCAGCGCTATTGCTGTTGACTGGCTTGTTGTTGCCGGAGAATGCGCGCCACTTTGCTCCGGATATCGTCGGCATGAAGGATGTCGCTGATGATCGCCGCCGAGTCTGCCCCGGCGTGCCAGACTTGTTGGACGTTCTCTTCAGTAATACCGCCGATGGCAACGACCGGTAGTCTGACCGCGCTGTGAATTTGCTTGAGCATTTCGATGCCGCGCGCGGCATAGCCGGTAGCTTTTGTCGTCGTGCCGAACATGGGACCGAAGCCGATGTAGTCAGCGCCGTTTCGTTCGGCTTCCTGGGCCTGCTGAAGATTGTGGGTCGAGATTCCGACAATCCTCGGTCCCATGAGTTTTCTTCCAGCACTCAGCGGGAGATCCTCTTGTCCGAGATGAACGCCGTCGGCGTCGCAGGCCAACGCAACGTCGATGCGATCGTTAACGATGAGTGTGCAGTTGTGCGCCTGGGTTGCGGCGCGGGCCAGCTTTGCCAGTGCCAGAAAGTCGACGGGCGCCAACGACTTTACCCTCAGTTGTAAAATAGTCACGCCGGCTTCGAGCATTTCGCGCAACACGACGTCGGTCGCGCGACCCTGGGTCTGCTCCGGATCGAGAATCCCGTACAGCGGCGGCAGACGCAGAACCATGGCTCACGACGCTTCTTTTTTTAGTTCGATGCGCAGGTCGGTGATTTTCTTCCGCAGCGTGTTGCGGTTGATGCCGAGGATCTGCGCGGCGCGGATCTGATTGCCGCGAGTTTTTTTCAACGTGAGCTCGATCAACGGCCGCTCGACTCGCTCGATTACCAAGGAGTAGAGATTGTCGACATCGACGCCCTCCGTGCGGCGAAAATAATCTTCCAACTTGTGGCGGATGATTTCTTCGAGAGAAAGTTGGTCGACTTCCAGGCTGGTCGCTGCGGGCTTGTTTTGCAACGTGAAATCTTTGGGAAACAAAATTGGCCCGGACGAAAGCACCGCGGCGCGGATCAAAGTGTTTTCCAATTCGCGCACGTTGCCGGGCCACGGGTGATCCTCGAGGAGTTTTTGTGCTTCTGGGGAAACTCCGGAGATTTGCAGCCCCATCTCGCGGTTAATTTTGTCGAGGAAATAACCGATCAACAGGGGGATGTCGCCGCGCCGTTCGCGCAGGGGCGGCAGATAAATCGGAATAACTTTCAGGCGAAAATAGAGATCCTCGCGAAAGCGTTTTTCTTTGACGGCCTTGTCGAGATCTTGATTGGTGGCGGCCAGGATGCGCACGTCGGCCTTCAAGATGTCCCGGCCGCCCACCCGGCTATACTCGTGATCCTGCAAGACGCGCAGGAGTTTGGTTTGCAGATCGAGCGGGATATCGCCGACTTCGTCGAGAAAAAGCGTGCCGCTTTCGGCGAGCTCGAATTTACCCAAACGGCGATCGAGGGCGCCGGTGAAGGCGCCTTTTTCATGGCCGAACAGCTCGCTTTCGAGCAAGTCGCGCGGTATCGCGGCGCAGTTGATCGCGATGAACGGCTGGTTCCAGCGCGGCGAATTGTAATGAATGGTTTTGGCAACCAGTTCCTTGCCGGTGCCGCTCTCGCCGAGAATCAAGATCGTCGCCAGAGTATCGACTACCTGGCCGATGGTTTTATAGACGCTCTGCATGCTCGAGCTGGTGCCGATGATGTTGACGCCGGGCTCGAAGCGCTTTTTGACTTCTTCCTTAAGCTCGCGAAAGTCGCGGGTGAGCTTACGGCTGTCGACGGCGCGCCTGACCAGCACCAAGACTTCGTCGAGATCGAAAGGCTTGGTAATGTAATCGAAGGCGCCGTTCTTCATGGCGCCGATGGCGTTGCGCATGGTGTTTTGCGCGGTCATCAAGATCATCGCCGTATCAATCGCGGCTTCTTTGATTTCTTTGAGGAGCACCAAGCCATCGATGTCGGGGAGCTTGATGTCCATCAATGACACATCGAAGTGATTGTCCGTCAGCAAGCGGCGCGCGGTGGCGCCGTTGGCCGCGGTCTGGACCCAATAGCCTTCGGCCTCCAAGGCCTTTTGCAGCACAAAACGCAATGATTCTTCGTCTTCCGTAACCAGGATTTTTCCTTGTTCCATTGATGTCAATCCGCCACCACAAGCGAAACTTTGAAGGTGCTTCCTTTCCCTGCCGTGCTCTCGACTCGAATCAGACCGCCGTGCTCCTTGATGATGCGATAGCAGGTGGCCAATCCCAGTCCCGTGCCGTTGGTTTTTGTCGTGAAAAAGGGCGAGAAAATTTGCGGCAGGTCTTCGTCCGCGATGCCGGCACCTTCGTCGGCGAGGTCAACCCAGATGTATCGATTCGGAGCGCTGTCATGACCGCGAATATGAAAGTCGGTTTCGAGCCGAGTAGTCACGGTCAGCGCGCCGCTCTGCTCCATGGCTTGAAAGGCGTTCTTGATCAAATTGAGAAACACTTGAACGAGCTGGGCCCGGTCGCCGTTGATCGGTGGCAGGCTCGGATCGAAATATTTGCGGATCTGGATTTCTTTTTCGCCGACGGTTTGCGCTTCGAGCAGAAGCACGTCTTCCAAAATCTCATGGATGTTCACCGGTTCTAAAGTCAACTGCGCAGGCCGCGAGAGATCCAGCAGCTGCTCGATCAATTGATTGACCCGATCGACTTCACGAATCATGATGTCGATAAATTCGTGGACGGTTGGGTTGGCATCGACGGAACGGCGCAAGAGCTGTGCGGCGCCTTTGATGCCGCCCAGGGGATTACGGATTTCGTGCGCGAGGCCGGCCGCTAAAGTTCCCATGAGAGCCAGGCGGTCGGCGCGCTTGAGATCCTCTTCGAGTTCCTTGCGATGCTTGATGTCGCGCAGAAGTAGGATCGTGCCTTCGAACTCGCCCTGCGCATCGTGGAGCGGTGATACGGTTACGCTTACGGGAGTTTTTCTTCCCCAACGAGTAACGAAATCGCCCTCGCCGCGCGCGCTTTCCTGGCGCGGCGGCTGGGTTTTCTTAACCAGATCGATGAGCCACGGTTCCCGCTTAAAGATCTGTTCCAATAGTTGTCCCGCAGTAACGGCGGACGAGATTTCGGTGAGAACTTCGGCAGCTTCGTTAAAGAACGTAATTCTCCCGTCGAGATCGACTGTGACGACTCCGTCGTCGAGATTCGTCAAGATCTGTTCCCAGGATATGCGCGGCGTCGGCTCTCGGTTCACTCTACTCAGGGCTTTCATGTCCACGATCGGAACTGAAGGCGAAATCATAGCAAATAACGTTGGAGGCGCAATGCTCGGTGCGGCGCGCCTCTTGCATTGGCGACAAGGATTATGGTAGACCAAAAATACACTTAAAGAGTTGTATACTCAAAGTGGGCTTTGCCCGCTTTTTTTGTTTCTGGGGCCTAACAAGCAAGATGGATACGACGATCCGCCGGATATGGGATATGGCGGCGCCGTTGGCGGCGAGTGAGGGGATGGAGGTACTCGATATCGAGTTGAGGCGCGAGGGGAGTCGCGGCGGTCGGGTCTTGCGCGTGTATCTCGACAAAGAGGGCGGTCCCAAAATGGATGAGCTCAGCAAGGTCAGCCACGGCTTGAGCGAACTTCTCGATTCTCTAGACATCGTCGACGGAGCCTATACATTAGAAGTCTCATCACCGGGAATCAATCGGCCGCTCAAGAAGCCGGAGCACTTTCACCGCTTCGTGGGAAAAAAGGTTCGCGTGCGAACGCGCGATATGATTCAAGGCCGGCGTTCTTTTCTCGGGCCCTTGGTAGAAGTTTCCCCGGAGAGTATTTTAATCAATCAAGATGGCACGAAGTTAGAGATACCGTTTTCAATGATCGAACGATCCAATTACGAGCACGACTGGAGTGCCTAATATGCAGCAAGATCTCAATCGAGTGATCGAACAGGTAAGCAAAGAGAAGGGTATCGACAAGGCGATCTTGGTCAGCGCGCTCGAGAATGCCATGATCTCCGCGGCGAAGAAGACGTTCGGTCATCAGCGCAAAATCGAAGCGCAATTTAATCCGGAGATCGGTGAAGTCGAGCTATTCGAGGCGAAAACTGTGGTCGAAACCGTTCAAGACCAAGCCACGGAAATTACCTTGGCAGAAGCTCGGGACAGCCTGGATCCTGATGCGGAGATCGGCGATGAGCTGTTGTCCAAATTAGATTCAAGCATGTTCGGGCGCATCGCCGCGCAAGCGGCCAAGCAAAACATCGTGCAGCGCGTGCGCGACGCGGAACGCGAGATCATCTACAACGAATTCAAGGGGCGCGAAGGGCAACTGGTCAACGGCATCGTGCAGCGCTTCGAAAAGCGCAATATCATCGTCAATCTCGGACGCACCGACGCGATCCTGCCGGAAAAAGAACAGGTGCCGCGAGAGCGTTACCGCCAGGGTGACCGCATTCGCGCCTATATCGTGAGCGTGGAAATCACCAGCCGCGGGCCGCAAATTATTTTATCGCGCACCCACCCGGGCATGCTGACCCAACTTTTCGCGCAGGAAGTGCCGGAGATCTATGAGGGTATTGTCGAGGTCAAAGGCGCCGCCCGCGAACCGGGAGGGCGGGCGAAGATCGCCGTCGTTTCGCATGACTCTGATGTCGATCCGGTGGGCGCTTGCGTCGGTATGAAAGGCACTCGGGTACAGTCCGTAGTGCAAGAATTGCGCGGTGAAAAAATCGATATCGTGCATTGGATTCCGGACCAGGCCGAATATGTGTGCCGGGCCTTGGCACCGGCCAAAGTGGCGAAGATCATTATCGACGATGACGATCACACAATGGAAGTGATTGTGCCCGATGACCAGCTTTCTCTCGCCATCGGCAAGAAGGGCCAAAACGTCCGGCTGGCTTCCCGCCTCACTGGGTGGCGTATCGACGTGCGCAGCGAAGCCGAAGCTGAAGAAGAGACCCGGCGCGCGCGTCAATCGATCGGCTCGATCCCAGGGATCGGCGATTTTGCTTCCGAGCTGCTTTATCAAGAGGGCTTCAAATCGGCGGAAGATGTGGCGGACAGCGAGTTGGAAGAAATCATGGATGTCGAAGGCATCAGCAAAGAAAAAGCTGAGGCTTTGCACAAATCGGCCAAGCAATTTGTCAGCGAGAAGCGCGCTAAGGAAGCAGAAGCGGCTGCGGCCGCGGTCATAGCAGCGGAAGCGGCGGCGGCAGCAGCGGCTGCCGTACCGGCGCTCGACCCGGTGCAGGAGGGCGAATCCTAAAGCGCGTTGTTTTGGGGGAGTGTGTCGAAAAAAACCACCGGCCGGAGCGCACTTGCTTGGGTTGTGGCGCGCGAGACGAGGCCGCTGGGATGATTCGCCTGGCGGTTATCGAGCAGGGACAACTTGAGCTGAATCAGCGATCAGGGCGCGGCGGTTATCTTCATCGTATCGAAAACTGTTGGAAAATGTTTATCAATCGTAAAAGTCATTTTAGAGCATTTCGCACCGAGATCAGCCGGGCTGCTAAGGAAAATTTAGTTCAACGGCTCAAGGCTCGAGACGGGGAGTAAGAAAGAGATGGGAAAGACCAGAGTCCATCTACTTGCCAAAGAATTGGGTATCGAGACCAAGGATCTCATCGCTCAGCTCGATAAGTTGGGCATGAGGGGTCGCAAGGCGCAGAGCGCGATGGAAGACGACGAAGTCGCTCGCGTCCGTGCGGCGTTGGCGCTTCAGGAAAAGCCGCAGGTGCACGTCGGCGAGGAAAAAGTCGTCGCCGATCGCGTTGTCAAAACCGAGGATGAAAGCCACAGCGCCCTGGAAGCTCGTGAAACGGTGGTGGAGCGGCGCGTGCGCACCAATGTAATTCGCCGGCGCACCAGCCGCATTGAAATGCCGCATGCCGCAAAACCGGAGGAAAACATCGAAGCCGCAAAAGAATCGGCGGAAACCGAAGGTTTAGCGGCGGTCGAGGCCGTGGTTGCGAGCACTTCGCCGGTCGAAGATCTGCCGATCGAAGCGCCGACTGAAACAGCAGAGATTTACGACGAGCCTGCCGCAGCGCATGATGAACCGGCTGAGGAACCAGCCGTTACTCCTGCACCGACGTTAGTGGAAGCTGCTCCAATTGCGGAATCGGCTGCTCCGCAAACACCGCTACCGTCGGAGCCTGTACAACACGCGCCAGTCGCCAAAGAAACGCCGGCGCAGCCGGAAATGCTTCGCGGCGGTGCGCGCATCCTCGGCCGTATCGATCTCAAACAAACCATGCGGGTCGAGCCCGCGCCGACACCGGTGTTGCGGAAACCGGTTCCCGGCACGCCGGGTCAACCGGGAGCGCGTACGGGAGACGTCGGAGCCGCAGGCCAACCGAACGGTACCGCTGTTCCCGGCACCGATGATAAGCCGAAACCCGGGCGACATAAGAAGCGCGTCGTCAAGAAACAAGACGTGCTCGAGTCCCGAGAAAAAGATATGCGTGGCGGACGCATTCCGAGGAAAAAGCGCGTGCTGCCAGGCAAAGAGGTTAGAAGAACCGAAATCACGGTTCCCAGGGCAAGTAAACGAGTTGTCAGGATTTCCGAGGTAATTACCGTCGCCGATCTTTCTCGTGAGATGGGCGTCAAAGCCGGTGAAGTAATCAAGAAGTTGATGGCCATGGGGATGATGGCGACCATCAACCAAGTGCTTGATGCCGACACCGCGACCTTGATCGCTTCCGAATTTGATCATCAGGTAGAAAACGTCGCCTTCGACGTGGACAGCGCGCTGGAGGTTGAACATCCAGTCGAGGAAGACGAAACGGCGTTGACGACGCGACCGCCCGTGGTCACAATCATGGGTCACGTTGATCACGGCAAGACTTCGCTTTTGGACGCGATTCGCAGCACCAACGTCACTGCCCAGGAACACGGTGGGATTACCCAGCATATCGGCGCCTATCACGTCCAAGTGGACGGACGCAGCGTGACTTTCTTAGACACACCTGGCCATGAGGCTTTCACCGCCATGCGCGCGCGCGGCGCGAAAGTCACCGACATCGTCGTGCTGGTCGTGGCCGCGGACGACGGCGTGATGCCCCAGACCGTCGAAGCGATCAATCACGCCCGTGCTGCGGAAGTGCCGATCATCGTCGCGGTAAACAAGATCGACCGGCCGGACGCCAATCTGGAAAAAGTCAAAAGAGGCATGTCCGAGTATGGTCTGGCGGCGGAAGATTGGGGCGGGGATACGGTGTTTGCTCCAGTGTCCGCCAAGACCCATGAGGGAATTCCGCACCTTTTGGAAATGCTGCTGCTCCAGGCGGACATTTTGGAGCTCAAAGCCAATCCCGACAAGCTTGCCCGTGGCACGATCATCGAAGCCAAACTGGACCGCGGGCGCGGTCCAGTGGCGACGGTATTGGTGCAAGAGGGCACATTGCGCGGCGGTGACGCGTTCGTTTGCGGGGCATTCTATGGCAAAGTGCGCGCGATGATCGACGATCATGGCCATAAGGTGGAAACTGCGCCGCCGTCTTCTCCAGTGGAGATTTTGGGACTACAAGGCGTGCCGCAAGCAGGTGATTCTTTTGTGGCGGTGACCGACGAAGCCAAGGCGCGCCAAGTCGCCGAGTATCGCCAGAGCAAGCAGCGCGAAACCGAGTTGGTCAAGTCAAGTAAGGTCTCTCTCGAAGAGCTTTACGATCAAATTAAGACGGGGGACGTCAAGGAACTCCGTGTCGTGCTCAAGGCGGACGTGCAAGGCTCGGTTGAAGCGGTTTCCGATGCGCTCGGGCGTTTATCGACCGGTGAGGTCAAGCTCAAAGTTCTCCACGGCTCGGTGGGCGGCATTACCGAAAGCGATATCTTGCTGGCCGCAGCATCAAACGCCATTGTTATCGGTTTCAACGTTAGGCCCGAGGCGAAGGGCGCGGCACTGGCGGCTAAAGAAGGCGTCGAAGTACGCTTGTATACGATTATCTATGAGGCCGTGGCCGACGTACGGGCCGCCATGGAAGGCCTCCTGGAACCGACGTTCCGCGAGCAGATTCATGCTCGTTTTGAGGTTCGCCAGATTTTCAATATCGCCGGTGTCGGTTCCATTGCCGGCGGCTACGTCACCGACGGGAAACTGTCCCGCGGCAATTTGGTCCGATTGTTGCGCGACCAAGTGGTTGTCCATGAAGGCAAGCTCGCCAGTTTGAAGCGCTTTAAAGACGATGTCCGCGAAGTTGCGGCCGGCTACGAATGCGGTCTCTCACTCGAATCCTACCAAGACATAAAACAGGGGGACGTGATCGAGGCTTACGAGCGTATTCCCGTCATTCGGCGAATTACTCCGGCTCAGCCCGGGCGCGAAGGGTCGCGCGTGAGCGGTGCTTGATTCGGTTTTGAATTTACTTCGTATTCCGACCTCGAAACATGGTTGTGGGAGTTTTGAAGGTTAAGCTGCGAATTCCCGAAAACCATTCGCTTAAGGGCAAGCGGGGAGTTCTGAAGCGCATCCAAGCGCGCGCCGCGAATCAGTTCAATATCTCGATTACCGAGTGCGATGATCAGGACTTATGGCAGAGCGCAGTTCTGGGCTTTGCCGTTGCCGGGACGAGCCAGCCGGTGGTCGAGGCAACCTTGCAAGGCGTGGTCGACTTTATCGAAGCGCTCGGCCTCGCTGAGGTCGGTGCAACGGATTCCGAGTTTTTTTATTGTTAGAACGGTGAATCGCGACCCAAGATCGGTAGACGCGCGGAAAAAATTATTGTTGAGTTCGATGGAATACCAACGCTCGGATCGTGTCGGCGATCTCATTCTAGAAGTCGTCGCGGAGCTTTTACGCAAAGAGATCCGCGATCCGCGAGTCCATGCGGTGGCGTTGACCGGCATCAAAGTTAGCAAGGACCTGCGCCAGGCGCGCCTATTTTTTAACTTGCTCGGCGGCGGGCAAGAGGGCCGTGACAAAGCACTTGCGGGTCTTAAGAGCGCCAGTGGCGTTATTCGATCTAAGCTCGGCAAACAACTCAATCTGCGCTTTGTTCCGGCGATCGAGTTTACCTACGATGAGAGCGAGGATGAGGCCCAGCGCATCGATGCATTGCTGAAACAGGTCAAAATTTAGTTTCGCGCAGCCAAGCGGGCGCCATTCTCGACTTTTTTCTTTCACCTTTTTTCCCCAGCCATGCCGATGATTCGAAGTGGAATTCTCCTAATCGACAAGCCGGAAGGACCGTCGTCGGCCCAGGTCGTCAGCCGAGTCAAGCGGCTTTTGGGAGCCAAAAAGGTTGGTCATCTCGGAACCTTGGATCCCTTCGCGTCTGGATTGCTGCTTGTTGGCGTGAACGAAGGCACCAAGATCGCCGATATCTTTCTCAGCGCGTCGAAGACTTATTGCGGCACGATTTTGCTCGGCGTCGATACCGACACGCAAGATTCCACCGGCAAAGTGATGGACTCGCGACCGGTGCCAGCGCTTGGAGAAATCGAGTTGCGCGCTTTGGAAGAAGAGTTTAGCGGCGAGTTGTTACAGATACCGCCGATGTTTTCGGCGCTCAAAAAAGACGGCGTCCGCCTGTATCAATTGGCGCGCCAGGGAAAGGAAGTGCCGCGTGAACCGCGCACTATTCGGATCGAGCAGCTCCAATTGCGCGCCAAAACCAACACGGAGATCGAAATATCGGTCACCTGTTCGCGCGGCACTTATATCCGCACCCTGGCGGCGGACATCGGTGCGCGCATCGGCTGTGGCGCACATTTGCAGAGCTTGCGGCGCACGGCATGTGGCAGTCTCGCGATCGATCGAGCGTGGACCCCGGACGCGCTGGAAAAGCAATGTGGCAATGCTTCCGCACCCCTGGTGCCGCTTGCTGAAGCTTTAGTCCATCTGCGCGCGGTTCAATGGCCGAGCCGGCTACTATCTCGATTGCGCCTCGGTCAGCAGGAAATTCTCGGTCAGATAGATCCGGCTCAACCGGGTGAACGATTGGTGCGTGTGCTCAGTCCCCGTGGGGATCTGGCGGCTTTGGTCGAATGGACCGAAGATCTCTCCGGCGGCCGATGGCGGCTTCAACGGGTGTTCCAAGAATAGCGCAGAATATTGACATCGCTGCGCGCAATCAGCTACCCTAAATTAACTTATTGCGTAACTTAGCCACGCCCTTTGGCTCAACAAAATCCCGTCTGTCATCTACGAAGAACGCCCAATTCGAACATAGTGAGGTAGGAAAGGAAGATCGGCAGTTTATGACTAATGCAAATGTGACAGGTACGGTGCCCGCGAATACTTTCATCCAAAAATGGGTCAACGATATGGCCGCCATGTGCCAACCGGATAACGTTTACTGGTGCGACGGTTCTGAAGATGAAAAGGAACGGCTAACCCGAATCGCCGTGCAGACCGGCGACCTGTTGCAACTCAATCAAGAAAAACTGCCCGGCTGTTATCTCCACCGCAGCGCGCTCAACGACGTGGCGCGCACCGAAAATTTGACATTTGTCTGTACCGACCAGCAGGAAGAGGCAGGTCCTAATAACAATTGGATGGCGCCGGCCGAATCTTACGACAAGCTTGCAAAAATTTTCTCCGGCGCTATGCGCGGGCGCACGTTGTACGTCATTCCGTTTTTGATGGGCCCGCAAGGGTCGGCTTTCAGCAAAGTCGGCATTCAAATCACCGATAGCGTTTACGTCGTGCTCAATATGCGCTTGATGACGCGCATGGGCAAAATTGCGCTCGATCATCTCGGCAACTCGGATGATTTCACCCGTTGCCTTCATTCGAAAGCCGATCTCGATATGGAGCGGCGATTTATCTGCCATTATCCGCAAGATAACACCATCTGGAGCGTCGGCTCCGGTTATGGCGGCAATGCGCTATTGGCGAAAAAGTGCCTGGCGCTGCGGATCGCCAGCAAGCTGGGGCAAAAAGAAGGTTGGCTCGCCGAGCATATGCTTATCGTCGGCGTGGAAAATCCCGACGGAGAGATCACCTACGTCTGCGGCGCCTTTCCGAGCGCCTGCGGCAAAACCAACATGGCGATGCTGGTGCCGCCGCCGAGCATGAAGGGCTGGAAGATCCATACCGTCGGCGATGATATTTCCTGGCTGCGTGTGGGCGATGACGGCCGACTCTGGGCGATCAACCCCGAGGCGGGATTCTTTGGTGTTGCGCCTGGAACCGGATCGAACACCAATCCGAACGCGGTGCAAACTGTGAAAAAGAATACCATCTTCACCAACGTGGCGCTGCGCGAGGATGGCACGGTGTGGTGGGAAGGTCACGATGATCCGGTGCCGGACAATGCCATCGACTGGCGCGGCAAACCGTGGGATCCGGAAGGCGGTAGTCCCGCCGCCCATCCTAATTCGCGCTTCACGGTCGCGATCAAACAGAGTCCAACCTATTCACCCGAATGGGAGAAGCCCGAAGGCGTGCCTATCAGCGCGATTCTTTTCGGTGCACGCCGGCAAAAATTAGTGCCCCTCGTCTATCAATCTTTTAACTGGCAGCACGGCACGTTTCTCGGCGCAACTTTAGCCTCCGAGACCACGGCCGCGGCTACGGGCGCGGTGGGCGTGGTGCGGCGAGATCCGATGGCGATGCTGCCGTTTTGCGGTTACAACATGGGGGATTACTGGGGCCACTGGCTATCGATCGGCAAGCGCGCGACCAATCCACCAAAGATTTTCCGCGTCAACTGGTTTCAACGCAATGAGCGCGGCCGGTTCCTCTGGCCCGGTTTTGGTGAAAATCTCCGAGTATTGCGCTGGGTCGTTGACCGCTCTAAAGGCGGCGGTCAAGCCGACGAGACGCCCATCGGCTACGTGCCCAAGGCGTCAAGCTTGAACGGCGGCGGACTCGATGTCGCCAAATCCGATCTCGATCAATTGGTTTCCGTCGATCGCGACGCATGGAAAAATAATCTTAAGAGCCAGGGCGATTTCTTCGATACTTTTGGCGATCATCTTCCGGCCGGTATCAAAGAGGAGCACAAGGCGCTGGCGAATCGGCTAAAAAGTTAACCACGGAGGTGTGATCATGGCGCGCGGTCATCACGATATTGGCGGTCTGCCGGGCGCGGGTCCGATCGACCAGAGCGAGCACCAGCTTTCCGACTGGGAAATCCTCGCCGACGCGGTCAACCAGGCGCTGGGCGCGCGCGGGATCAAGCGCACTGATGAAATGCGCCGTGCTCGCGAAGAGATGGACTCCGCCGCCTACCGGGACATGACTTATTACGAGCGTTGGATTGCTAGTATCGAAACTATCCTGATCGAAAAGAAGATCCTCAGCAAAGAAGAGATCGACCGAAAGCTCGCCGAATTCGAAGCTAAGTGGGGCGAACCGTGAACCCAGCGGCCGGCAGATTTAAACCCGGCGATCGTGTCAAGGTCAAATTTGAAGATCGGCCGGGCCACATCCGCACTCCTTGGTATATCCGCGGCAAGATCGGTTGGGTCGAGCGCGTCTACGGCGATTTTCGCAATCCGGAACAACTCGCTTATGGCCTTGACGGTTTGCCCACGCGTACTCTTTATCTGGTTGGCTTCGATTACGGCGAACTTTGGGGCAAGCCTGCCGGACCCAAAGACAAGATTCTGGTCGATATTTACGAACACTGGCTAGACTCGGACGCCTAAACCTAAAGAAGAGGAGAAAACCCGATGAGCGAAACTACTGCGGATGCACACGGTCACGAGCACCCGAAACATGAGTTGAGCCACTTCGCCAAGCGGATCTACGCGATTCGCGATTTGCTCGTCGAAAAAGGCGTGATTTCGGAAAAAGACATTCAATGCCAGATCGACTATCAAGAGGCGCGGTCGCCGGCAAACGGCGCTAAGCTGGTCGCGCGTGCGTGGGTCGACCCCGCATTCAAAGCCCGCTTCATCGCCGATCCCAAGGCTGCCTGCGCCGAGATGGGGATTGATGCCACCGCACTCAACGAGTTCGTTGTCTTGGAAAATACCGACCAGTTGCGTCACATGGTCGTGTGCACGCTCTGTTCCTGCTATCCACGACCGATCCTTGGTCGCCCTCCCGATTGGTACAAGAGCTTAAACTATCGACAGCGCTCGGTCAGCGATCCGCGCGGGGTCATGCGCGAATTTGGCTTAGAACTACCCGACGACGTTGAGGTTCGCGTTCATGACAGCACTGCGGATATCCGTTATTTGGTTTTACCGCTTCGTCCTGAAGGAACCGAGGGCTGGAGCGAGACCGAACTCGCCAAGCTGGTGACCCGTGACAGCATGATCGGTGTGATGGATGCGTTGGCAACGATTCCCGATTAAATCCAGCCAGTTTAGACTACTTATCTCTCTCACTTGAATAACTCGCCGGCGTTGTCCGACTGGCTGAGTACGGCGTTTTTTTATTGATTTTTTAGGCGACTGTTCGTACCATCTACTGCTGATGCCTTTCGGACGGCCTTGAACGATCTCCATTGCGACGCTATGACAAAAATAACGACCGTTTGCCCAGGATGAATTATGCAACCGCACTGCGCGTCATCGGACAGGACTGGCAGCGCCGGATGCTTAAGTCGTTCGACCTAAAAGTGGATGGCGATCTCTACATCGCGGAATGCGCCTATCAACTACCGCCTGCGCCGACGCCCGTCGAAATCCAGTACACACAAGCCGATCTTCGGGAGTTGGAAGCGCTCGGCGAAGAGCAGCGCGGCAAAAGCGGTCCCGCAAAGGAATTTTTAAGCCAAGTGCAAATATTGCGCACCATAGGAGGATACCTCGATCGCAATCGGGCCAAGTTGCTGCGGGTCACGAACAACTTTTCAAGCGGAGAAGAATTTTCGCTCCGAGTTGAGTATCTGAACGTTGATGGAGAACGAACCGTGGACGACAGGTCTGGCGCCGCGATCTACGATCTTTGCATCGCTATGTACAAACAGCGGAAAAAACTTACCGGCACCGGCGGCGGGCGGGGGCGGTGATTTTTACCTGTGACCCATTCCATCGATCCGACAATATGAAAAGGTGACGCGCCATTGGCCGCGACTAACGACTACTACTCCGCGCTCGGCTTGAAACCGAGCGCTTCGGCCCAGGAGATCAAACGGGCTTACCGTCAGATGGTTTTTCGTTACCATCCGGATCGGAATCCCGGCAACGATCAGGCGGCGGAGAAATTTAAGCAGGTCCTAGACGCCTATAATATTCTGTCCGATGCGGCAGAGCGGGCAGAATACGACGCCGCGATGCATCCGGATGAAGTCGAGGCACGAGCGGCGCGCGAGAAACAAAAGAAGACTGAGGAGCGAAAGTCCGAGGAAAATGTTGGCAACGGCTTTGGTTTCACACAAGGCACCAAAAGCAGGATGGAGGCCGAGCCCAAATGTCCAACCTGCTCGGTCCAAGGCGCCGACAACATTATATTGCGTCGGGCGGGCAGCGCCGCTGGCCGCGGCAAGCAATTCGTCACCAGTCCCTTTAACGTGATTTTTTGCAAAAGCTGCGGCCATGTTTATGGCGTAACTGCGTCTGGGTCTTGACCCGATAGCGTATTACCCACCAGAATTTCAACGCAGTCGTATACCTTTGCCAGCCGGGTTGTGTGGCAGTCTAAAATTGCGATGACTCGAAAAGATTGATCAATAGGATCATGTGGAGAACTCATCCTCATGGCGACTAGGAACAGCGGAATTCTAACGCGGGTACTAAGGCTCAGCCTGGCCGCGTTAGTATCCGCAGCCATTTGCTCTACGTATTTTTATTTCACCCATCGTGACCAACTTTATGGGGTATTTAGGTGCTTCAACCAGACGACAAACATTGCCGCTTGTTTTAGAGGCGCCGACTTTGATTTCACGGCTGATCTTTTCGGAATGCGTTATGATGGCAATACCGGCAATTATATTGACCGGCGCATTTTCTATTTTGGTGCTTACGAAAAGCCGGTTCTGTTCCTCATGCGAGATATCATGAAGTCGGCATACGCCAATCAAGGTGTATTTATCGATGTCGGCGCCAATACCGGACAGCATTCACTTTTTATGTCGGGTTACTCCAAAGAAGTTCATGCCTTCGAACCCTATGAACCGGTTCTTAAAAGATTTCGTCGAATGGTTGAGATCAATAATGTCCCAAACATAGTGATTCATTCCGTCGGGCTGGGAAACGCTCACGCGAAAATGCCCTTTCACAAACCCGCCGATTCGAATCTAGGAACCGGCTCTTTCGTCGAGGGGTTTACACCCGATAATGCCTACTTCGGGGAGCTTGAAATTGAAGTGGGTGACGAAGTTTTAGAAAAAGCTGGTGTCCAGTCCGTTGCCTTGATTAAAATGGATGTCGAGGGCTATGAAAAACTTGCTTTAGAAGGGCTAGAGAAAACGCTGCACAATTTTCGTCCGTTCGTGGTGTTTGAGCTGACGACAAACCCACAAAGCCCAGTCAGCGTAAAGAGCAAATCAGAATTGATAAAACTGTTTCCGAAGAGTTACGATTTCTTTGTTATAAGTGAAGATCAAGGATCGAGAACGGGTAAATATGAGTTAGTCAATCCGGATCGCCGTGTTCATTTCGATAAACTTGAACAAAATGATGTGCTCGCCTATCCGGCGGAAAAGAAAAAATACCTTCCCTTTGGGAAATCCGTCAAATAAGCGAATCTCAAATTCATGCGTTAGTGCATAATCCCGCCGCCCTCGACGACGAGAAGCTGCCCGGTGATGAAGTCGCTCTCCTGACTGGCAAGAAATAAGGCGGTTCCTACGATATCTGCCGGAGTTTCGACACGGCGGAAGGCGCGCTTGTCCATGCTGCCTTCGCGGCGCTTTAGTATCTCATCGGATACCGATTCTTCGCTCATGGTCGAGCCTGGGGTCATGCAGTTCACGTTGATTCCCCATTCGCCCAGTTGGCGGGCCATCACGCGCGTCAGCGCGACGACGCCGCCTTTGGCGGTCGTGTAGTGCGGCATGTTGCCGGAGCCGCTAAAAAAAGTTCCGGAGGCGATGTTGATGATTTTGCCGCTTTTTTGCTGCTTCATCACCGGGATGACCGCTTTGCTGCAGAGAAACACGCCTTTCAAGTTCACTTCGATGACCCGATCCCATTCCTCCAATGCGAGTTCTTCGACCGGGCCCTTCCATAATTTCTGAGTGACGTAGATGGCGGCGTTGTTCAGCAGCACGTCGACGCGGCCAAACCTTTTGGCGGTTTCTTGAATCAGACCTTGAACGTGCGGAAAGCTGCGCACGTCGGTGGTCCGTGCCCAGGCGGAACCGCCGGCGTCGATGATCGCCTTTGCCGTCGCTTCCCCGCCATCGGCGTCGATGTCGGCGACGACGACATGGGCGCCTTCTTCGGCGAAGCGCCGGGCGTACGCTTTGCCGATGCCGTGAGCAGCGCCGGTGATAATAGTGACTTTATCTTTCAATCGCATTTTGCCTCCGTGGCGGCGGCGTTAAGCTGAGTCGTAATTACGTAAAGCTGGGGGTCCGGCCATCGAGCAAGGCTTCGAGCTGACGCGGGGGAAATCGCAGACCGACGAAAAACACGCCGAACAAGCCGTAAACCGCGCTGGCTTCGTCGAAGCGCATTTCGTAAACCAGTTTCTTGAAAACCAGCGGGTCGTCGGCAAACAGGTCAACGCCCCATTCCCAATCATCGAAACCGATCGAGCCGGAGATAATTTGCGTGACCCGCCCGGCGTAGTGGCGCCCGATCATGCCGTGCTCGCGCATCATCCGGTGCCGCTCGCGAATCGGCTCGCTGTACCAATTCTTGGTTTCGCCGCGAAATTTGTTCATCGGATAGAAACACACATAACGGCGCTGGGGGATTTCCGGCCACAGACGTGGCGCAGCAGTCTGGCGCTGTTGCGCTAATTCCGCTTCGACTTCCCGATTCCAATCGGCGGTGCCGGGTTTCAGGCCTTTCGAGATCAACTCGGCATAGAGTTTCACCGAGGCTTCGTAAAGACCGAGCTCGACGACCGAAAGATAGGACGACGCCGGTTCGAGATATTCATTAAGCTCGCAGTGGGCGACAGTGAGCTCGGCTTGATTGAGCTCGTCGAGGGTCTTGCGAAAATGCACGACCATCAGGTCGCCCTTGTGTCCCAACATGGAAAATAGGCCGGTCGGTTCCTGTTGGTTTTGTTCCATGGCGATAAACTTCGAGACGGCATTGGTGAGAATATGTTTGCGGTCCGAACTGCCGAGACTCTGCCACGCGGTCCAGCGCACGTGAAACATCTGGTGCAGGATAAAAGAACCGTCGAGGGTGAGCGGTGTCGCCGGCAATTCTGCAATTTGCGGTTTGGTTGGATCGTCCATAAATAAATTCAAATGAACTAGCGATTCCACTGCAACGTTTGCGAATGCTAGGTTAGCTGAGGCGATTGTCCCGCTGGGGTACTTTGATCCGGCTTGACTCCGCGCAACTTGTTGCGCAGTGCCTGATAGCCACGTTTGGCAACGCGAAAAACCTTAGGCACTAACCAGACGACCAAGGCGAGAAAAATCAAAATCAAGCCGAGCATGATGATCGGATGATTGAAGATCATCCAGATACTGCCCAACACGGCAATGTCTTCAGTGATGCTCGCGGCCCAATTGCTAAAAGGCTCGGGGCTGGCATTGATGGCCAAACGTGTCGTGGCCTTGGCACCGTGGGCAACAAAAGCGATCGAGCCGCCGGCGAGTAAGGCCGCCAGTTCCAGTGCCGGATTCATGTCGCCGAGAGCGCGGGCAGCTAAGATCGCGCCGGCGGGCACGCGAATGAAAGTGTGCAACACGTCCCAGCCGCTGTCGACATAGGGCACTTTGTCGGCGAAGAATTCGATCAAATACATCACGCAGGCGATGGCGATCACGGCGGGATGGCTCAGCACCTCGAGATTTTGCGGCAGATGAACCAACTCCGCGCGTCCGGCAATGCCAAGCGCGGCGACCGTGGCGTAGAGATTGATGCCCGAGGTCCAGGCAGTTCCCATCGCCAGACTTAACGCTTCGATTGTGCCCATAGGATCCCTCCGTTCCGACAAGTCGAGGCCAAATAATCCTTAGACGTTCGAGCGCGAGCAGTTTTAACCGATTGCCGATTGGTTAGAGGTTGTACTTGCTGCCCACCTGGGTTTTGTAGTCCCGAGTGAATGCGTTGACCGCCGGAAACTGATCGAGCCATTTGAACGGCCGGCAAGCATCGATCAAAACCCGGTCCGTCGTATAGCCGCGCGGTGAACGCTCTTCGGGCGGCAGCGCCGGCTCGCAGACCGAGGCCCATACACCTTTGACGATGTCGAGGTCTTCGCGCACATGACACCGCGTCGCAATTGCCCAGATGACTTCTGCCGGATTGGTAATGTCGATGTCCTCGTCGACGACCACGACGAACTTTCCGCCGTAAGCGCCGGCGCGCGCTCCCGCAGCCACTAGCAACGCTTGTTTCGCATGACCGGCGTAGCGTTGTTTGATGGCGACCACCGTGAACGGCCCGGGTTGGCCGCCGTAAACGAAACCCCAAACGCCTTTGACTTCCGGGATGCCCGCTTTTTCGAGCTGCTCCCAGAGCGTTGCGGCGCCGAGCGGAATCGGCAGATAGCTCGACGGCGGCTTCAGCGGCGGCGCGCCGAGCAGGATAGGATCGTTGCGGTAATAAATGCGCTTAACTTCCATGAGAGGGGTTTCACCGATATTCGCATCGGTAAAATACCCTGGCCATTCACCGAAGGGACCTTCCTTCGGCATGTCTTCGTCCTTCATCGGCAAGATCTCGCCTTCGAGGACGATTTCCGCGTTCGCCGGAATCGGCAAACCGGTCGCCGCGCCGCGCACCACGGGCACCGGCGAGCCTTGGAGGTAGCCGGCGAATTCGAATTCGTTAACATCCGGCGGCAAAGGCATCTGCGCGGCAAGAAAGATCGCCGGGCCTTGGCACAAAGTGATCGCCACGGGCAGCGCCTTGCCGGCGTCGCGCGCGCGCTCGAAAGCCATACGGCCATGTTTGCCCATATTCATTTTTACGGACACGTGGTTCTTGTCCTGGACCATGACACGGTAGGTACCGATATTGACCGCGCCGCTGTCCGGATCTTTGGTGATGACGCCGCAGCCTGTGCCGATGTAGGGTCCGCCGTCCAAATCGTGCCAGTGCGGCGTGGGAAATTTGTAAAGGTCGACATCGTTCCCCGACCATTTGATTCTCGAGTACCGGACCGCCCTCCAGTTGATTGACCGGCACGGGCTTGTAAGCGGCGAGCTTCTTACGCCAGGCGTAAAGGTAGTCGATGCCGTTCTCTTCGCTGATGCCCATCGCCGGTCCGGTGCGTTTGCACGTGCGAAACACGTTGGAGATCACCCGAAAACCCGCCGGATAACCTTTGAAATCGCTAAACAGCAACGCCGGTCCTTCTTTATCGGCCGCTAACTCCGTCAGCGCTCCCACTTCGGTTTTCAAGTCGGCGTTTTTGATCCTGCGCAGCTCGCCCATTTGTTCGAGCACTTCAATATAACCCCGCATGTCCGTCACGTCAGCCATCAGTCCTCCTCAGTGATTCGTCATATTATGGTGGCCCGCCAGGGGAGTCAAATGTGCGGTGGAGAAATACGGACAATTCCTGCTCTTACTTGTCTACGGTGATGTCGAGTGTCTTATCTTGACTTTGAGGGTCCATCCTTTAACTTGAGTCATGCTTCGGGCGCGCACCTGTCTGGCGATTTTGTTAGTTCTTGCTCTCTTGGCTTTCGGGTCTGCGTATGCCGCGTCGGTCCAGGAATTCGTCCTCGATAACGGCCTCAAGATCCTTCTCGCTGAAGATCACAAAAGCCCGTCGGTAACGTTTCAGATTTGGTACCGCGTTGGCGGGCGCAACGAGAAAGACGGCAAAAGCGGCCTGGCGCACTTCCTCGAACACATGATGTTCAAGGGAACGCCGACGACCGGACCGGAAGAATATTCGCGCATCATTGCCAAGAACGGTGGCCGCTCGAACGCCTTTACCTCCAACGATATGACCGTTTATTTTGCCACCATGAGCCGTGAAAAAATCGGCATAGAGATCGACCTGGAAGCCGACCGGATGGCGAACGCGTTATTGGGTGAAACGTACTTTGAGCCAGAGAAAAAGGTGATTCAGGAAGAACGCCGCCTGCGCACCGAGGACAATCCCGCCGCCGCTCTTAGTGAAGTGGCCAGTGCCGTGGCCTTTGTCATTCATCCGTACCGCCGGCCCGTCGTCGGTTGGATGGAAGATATTCAAAATCTAACTCGCCAAGATCTGGCCGACTTTTACAAACTTTACTATGCGCCTAATAACGCAGTGATCGTTATCGTCGGAGATTTTTCCACCGCGGAAATCCTGCCGAAGGTCAAAGCCGCGTTCGAAAAAATACCTCGCGGCGCGCCGCCCCCGGTGGTGGATGTGGTAGAGCCTGAGCAGCGCGGCGAACGCCGGGTGACTCTCAAGAAGGAGGCTGAGCTTGCCTCCTTATTGATGTTCTACCAGGCGCCGAATCTAAAAAGTCCCGACAATTTCGCTCTCGATCTCCTGGCCGTGGTGCTCGCCGGTGGTCGAAGCTCGCGGCTGCATCACGAGCTGGTCTATCAAAAGCGGCTCGTGCGCGGTGTCGACGCAGACTATAGCAGCGTCTCGGTCGACCCCATGGGATTTTCGATTTCGGCGCAGCTTCTCCCGGGAGTTCAGCCGGCGGCGGTCGAGCGCGAGATCGACGGCATGCTGGTCAAAGTGAAAGCCGAGCTGATCAGTGAGCGTGAATTGCAAAAAGCCAAAAATCAGATCGAGGCTGCGTTCGTGTTTGCCCAGGATTCGATTTTCGGTCAGGCGATGAAGATTGGATATTATGAGATCGCCGGCGGCTGGCGCCAGATGGATGGTTATCTGGATGGTATTCGCAAAGTGACGCGCGAAGATATTCGCCGCGTTGCGCGCCAGTATCTCAACGCCGACCGGCGCACGCTCGGCACTTTGATCCCGACCAAAGAAAAAGCGCAATGATAAACAATTTGGCTCGCTCGGTGGCGGTTGTCTTCGCTTTGCTCTGCGCTGTGCCGGCTTCGGCGGGCATGGCGCCCAAGCGCACGGTACTCGGCAACGGAATGGTGTTGCTGACCTCGGAGCAGCGGGCGCTGCCGATGGTGTCGATCGAACTCTTGATCGAAGCCGGATCGCGCTACGAACCGGCGAACCAAGCCGGCTTGGCGAACCTTACCGCCAAGCTCTTGACTAACGGGACGGCTCGGCGCAGCGCGGTGCAAATCAGCGAAACTCTCGATTTCATCGGCGCCAGCCTCGAAGCCGGCTGCGGCGCGGACACGGCGACGATCAGCATGACGATCCTCAAAAAAGATCTTGCCACGGGCCTCGATCTATTAGCCGAGATTCTGACCTCGTCGAATTTTCCGCCGGCAGAGATCGAGCGACAAAAGCAGGCGGTGGTTGCGTCGATCCGAGCTCAAGAAGAAGACCCCAACGCGGTGGCGCAGAAGACCTTTGCCGCGGCGCTCTTTCCCGACACCCCGTACGGGCGGCCCGTGGAAGGAACCGAGACTTCCGTTAAAGCGCTGCAGCAAAAGAGCCTGAAAGAATTCTTCGCGCGTCACTATCGGCCCAATCGTTCGATCTTGTCCGTCGTGGGCGATGTTTCCGAGCCGGAGATCGTCAAGGCGCTCAATCAAGCGTTGCGCGGTTGGAGTAAAGGCGAGGCAAGCGCGCCGCTGCTCGTGCTGTCCAAAGTCGGCGCCGCGCAAGCGCTGCGCGTGAACAAAGATCTCACCCAGGCCAATATCGTTCTCGGCCACGCCGGCATCCCGCGCAACCACCCGGATTATTACGCGATTCAGGTTATGAATTATATCTTGGGGGGCGGCGGGTTTTCGTCGAGGGCGATGGATTCGATCCGCAACGAACGCGGTCTGGCCTATTCGGTTTACAGCTTTTTTGGCGCCGAGAAAAGTTACGGTTACTTCGAGTTTGTCATGCAAACGAAAAACGAGACCGCTCAGGAAGCCGTCAGGCTTGCCCGAGAAGAAATTCGCCGGATGCGCGAAGAGTCCGTTACGGAGCAGGAGCTAAACGACGCGAAGAATTATCTTGCCGGCAGCTTTCCCCTACGATTTGACACCAACCGCAAGGTCGCTAGCTTTCTCGCGCAGATGGAGTTTTTTCAACTCGGACTGGATTATCCCGACCGTTACAAAGACCTCATCGGCAAAGTGACCCAAGCCGAGGTGCAACGGGTCGCCAAGCTATATTTACAGCCGGATAAAATTGTCACGGTGATTGTCGGCAATCAGAAAAAAATCGCGGACAAGTGATATATAAACCTTCTATCTTCAGTAATTTTGATCTCAGCCTTCATAGGCAGACGCGATGAATTGGCATTATCGAGCGGTCTGACGGCGCGATCGCCGGTCAATTACCTTGACAGCCACCGTCCCGCTACGGCATAGTTTATGCTGTGGTTTGGCCATGAGCCTTGGAGACCCCAGGTTCAAAAAATGAACAAAATCTTAATCATCGAAGATCACGCCGACATGCGTGAACTGCTCGCGTGGCAGATCGAGTTGATGGGTTTTATGCCAATATCGGCCAAACAAGGACGCGAAGGCGTGGAAAAAGCGCTGAGCGAAAAACCCCAATTGATCATTATGGACATCATGATGCCAGGAATGGATGGTTGGGAGGCAGCGAAACAAATTCGCGCGCATCCGGATATTAAAGATACTCCGATTTTGGCGGCTACCGCGTTATTCCGCGACTCGGACCTGAAAAACTGTATGGATGCCGGCTGTAATGGTTACATTGTCAAGCCTTTTACCTTCCAGGAACTCCAAAGTAAGGTGCGCGAACTCATACCGTCAGCCGGCACTACCTTTCCCCGCTGATTCGTCGTCCTGTTTCGCCCGCTTCCATTTGTGCTAAGGATTCGTCCCGTGCCTTTGCGTGAAAAAGCGCTTTCTATCGTTCAACGGCTTCGTCAGGAGGGTTACGAAAGTTATCTTGCCGGCGGTTGTGTGCGCGACATGCTGCTGCACAAATCGCCGAAAGACTACGACATTGCTACCAGCGCGCGGCCCGAGGACGTTCAGCGGGTTTTTCCCGATACGGTTCCGGTAGGCGCGCAGTTTGGCGTGATCTTAGTGCTGGTCGAGGGAGATCCTTTCCAAGTCGCAAGCTTTCGTTATGACGGTCCCTATTTGGACGGCCGGCGGCCGATTCACGTGCGCTACGGCAGCTTGCGCGAGGATATTCAAAGAAGGGATTTTACGATTAACGGCATGGTCTACGATCCGATCGATGACCGCCTCATCGATCTCGTCGAAGGCCAAAAAGATCTGGCGCGGCAGACCATTCGAGCGATCGGCGACGCCCGGCAGCGCTTCGAGGAAGACCGCCTGCGCATGATTCGCGCCGTGCGCTTCGCCGCCAGTCTGGAATTTACCATCGAAGCGGAGACCTTTGCCGCGATCCAAGAGTTGGCGCCGACTATCGCGCAGATCTCCTGGGAGCGCATCGGCGATGAGATTACGCGCATTCTGACCGAAGGCGGCGCGCGCCGTGGTTTTGAATTGCTCGATGGCTGTGGCCTGCTCGCGACCTTGATGCCGGAAATCGCCGCAATGAAGGGAACGCCGCAAAGCCCTGATTACCATCCCGAAGGGGACGTCTTCCAACACACCATGCTGCTCCTGCGACATTTAGAAGCGCCCTCGGAAACATTGGCGTATGGCTGCTTGCTGCACGACGTCGCCAAGCCGTTGTGTGTGCGTCAGGAGGCGCAGCGCATTACGTTTTATGGTCACACCGAGCGTGGCGCCGAAATCGCTGAAGCCATTCTCAAACGGCTGAAACGGAGCCGAACGGTATGGGACAGGGTCGCCTATTTGGTGCGCAACCATTTGCGCCATGTGCAGGCGCCAAAGATGCGCTTGAGCACGCTCAAGCGGTTCTTGCGCGAAGACGGCATCGACGAGCTGTTGGAGCTGGCGCGCATCGACGCGCTGTCGTCGAACGGCGATTTGCAGTATTACCGATTCTGCAAAGAGCGCATGGGCGAGCTCAAGGATGACGAGATTCGACCGCAGCCGTTGCTGCGTGGCGGCGATTTGATCGCCATTGGATTGACGCCCGGACCGAGCTTCGCCGACATTCTTCGTCAGGCGGAAGACGCACAGCTTGGCGGCGACCTCACCAGCCGCCAAGAAGCGCTCGCGTGGTTGGAGCGAAATTATCGCAATCGAGGTTGAGGAATGAAGAAAGCACCGACCTATCAGGTCGTCGGACATGCCGAGCCGCGCTCCGACGGAGAAGAAAAAGTTACCGGCAAGGCGTTGTATACGGTCGATGTGGTGCTGCCGAATATGGCGCACGGAAAAATTCTCCGTAGCCCCTATGCCCATGCGCGGCTTACGCGCGTGGACGCCAGCAAAGCGGAACAGCTTGCGGGAGTTTTCGCGGTGATCACGCGCGACGACCAGCAGCGGCTGAGCATGTTCGGCGCGGCTTACAAGGACCAGACGATCGTCGCCGTCGACAAGGTGCGCTACGCCGGCGATCCGGTGGCCGCGGTGGCGGCGGTGGACGACGCGACGGCAGCCGAAGCATTGGCGTTGATCGAAGTCGATTACGAAGATTTACCGGCGGTGACCAATCTTGATGAGGCGCTGGCGCCGGGCGCCGCACTGGTGCACGAAGCCTCGGCGAGCGGCGGCGAATTGATGGGCCAGCATTACGAGGCGCCGAAGGAATTCAGCGGCACCAATCTTTGCTACCGCTTCAGTTACGGCAAAGGGGACGTCGAAGCGGGATTCAAAAAAGCCGATCATGTTTTCGAAGACACTTTTACTTTTCCGCGCGTGCAGCACTTCTCGATGGAACCGCATGCGACCGTGGCTGATGTCGAGGGCGATCGCATTACGCTTTGGGCCGGCACGCAGGAGCCGTTCACCTTGCGCGAGCATATCGCCGCGATCTTCCGCATGCCGCTCAACAAGATCCGCATCATCGTGCCTTACGTCGGCGGCGGTTATGGCGGCAAGCTCGCGGTGAAAACCGAACCGCTGGCGGCGGCTCTGTCGTGGAAAGCGAAGCGGCCGGTGCGCTTGGCGCACACCATCGAAGAAAGCTTTCGCACCGTCACCCGCCATCCGGCGCGGGTGAAGATCAAGACCGGCGTGATGAAAGACGGCAAGCTGGTGGCGCGCCAATGTTTGATTCACATGGAAACCGGCGCCTATGCCGACGCGGGACCGCGGGTGACGCAGAAGGCCGGCTACCGCTGTTTCGGCCCCTACCGTTTGCCGCACATGAAGACCGACGCCTACACGGTCTACACCAACACGGTGCCGGCGGGCGCGTATCGCGGCTTCGGCACCTTGCAAGTGACCTGGGCCTACGAATCGCAGATGGATATTATCGCCGCAAAGCTCGGCTTCGATCCATTGGAGTTTCGCCTCAAGAATCTGCTCAAGAAGGGCGAGCTTTACACGCCCGGCGACACGCCGGTGGATTGCGATCTCAAGGCCGGTTTGTTGCAGGCCGCGGAAGAAATTGGCTGGAATGTAAAAAGCAAGACGGCTAGCCCGGGCAAGGCGTTGGGCAAAGGACTCGCGGTGTGCATGAAGGACGGCGGCGGCACCTACAAGGTCTCATCCGCCGCGGTAAAAATGAACGCCGACGGCAGTGTGGTTTTGCTTACCGGCACGGTCGAAGTCGGTCAAGGAGCGCGCACCGCGCTTAGCCAGGTGGTCGCCGAGGAGTTGGGGATTCCTTACGATGCGGTGACAGTGGCACAGCTCGATACCGATGTGACGCCCTACGATGTCAATACCAATGCGAGCAGTTCGACGGTGGTGATGGGATTGTCCGTGCAGCGCGCGGCGCAGGATCTCAAACGCCAATTATTGCGCCATGCCGCAAAGGTACTCAAAACCAAAGCGGAACAGCTCTCGCTGGCCGGCGGTAAAATCGTCGGCGCCAAAAACCGGAGTTTGTCTTTCATCGAATTGATGCAGAAAGTATTCCTGTCGAGATCGGGTGAGATGATCGGACGCGGCGCTTATCAATCGATCAAAAGCCCGAAGGCCGCGCTCGGCTCGCCGACGAATTTCTGGGAGATTAGCTGGGGCGGCACTGAATTAGAGGTTGACCGCGACACCGGTGAAATCAACTTGCTCAAGTATGTTTCCCTGGCCGATGTCGGCAAGGCGATTCATCCGGTGCTCTGCGAAGGGCAGGACGAAGGCGGCGTGATGAATGCGATCGGCCATAGCCTGATCGAAGAAATGATTTACAAAGACGGCCAGCTGCTCAATCCGAACCTGGTCGATTATCGGGTGCCGACCTTCCAACACCTGCCTAAGGATTTCGAGACGATACTCGTCGAAAGTCAAAACGGCCCGGGTCCGTTCGGGTCGAAGGGAACCGGGGAAGGCGGCTTGTTGCCGGTGGCCGCGGCGATTGGCAATGCGGTCTACCGCGCGACCGGTTTACGGCTTTACGATTTGCCGCTTACCCCGGAGAAAGTTTGGACGGCGCTGCAAGAAAAAGACCGGCATTCGGACTAAAAGAGCCTGTAGTTTCGACGGTCGACGAGCGTTAGACGTTTCACCACCGATACACCCTATTCCATCATTCCAATTCGATCTCACGATCCGCCTTTGATCAGCTCAATCAGCAGGCCTTCGGGGAACGGCACGTTCAACATCCGTTCAAACAACCCCCAGTAAAACAGCCAGGAAAAAAACGTCACGGCGATCGATAGCGGCCAGCGTTCGTGGCCGGCAAGTTTTAGATAGAGCAAGATCGTCAGCGGCACCGCGTAGGAAAAACCTAACAACCAGATGGCGACGAAGAAATCCGATTGTCCACAGGATAATTGATATCGTGCGCCGCTTGGTATCTTCCGGTGATACTTCAGTCTCCGGAGTTTCGCCGGGATAGAGCTCCTTCTTTTTCTTTTTACCGTAGAGATCGCGGCCCAACTGGGCGACGGCGAGAATCAGCGTCGGAATGCCGATCACCCACGGGAATAGACCTGCGCGAAAACCGAAATTGCGGCTTTGCCAGAGCGCCAGCGCGAGAGTCGCGATGACCACGAGGGTAAACACGGTGGCGGCACTGAACCGGACGCCGGCGCGGCTGCCTGTTTCGGAGGTTTTCTGTTCCGTGACTTTGTTGGCCGCTTTCTGTCTCGCTTCGCGCCGGCTTTTTATGATCGGATAAAAAATACCGACGAGAGTCAGCGCAAAAATAGCGATAACGCCCGGTCGATGCATCCAAGCCAAACCATAATTATCGGTCGATAAGAATAATCGGTTCTCGGCCAAGGGTCCGAGCACGAGCCCGAGGAGCACCGGCGGGCGCGGCCATTCCATCTTCTCCATGACCCAACCGAGGGCGCCGAAGAAAAGCACGATGATCATATCTTCGAAGGCGTTTTTTTCGGCGAACGCGCCGAGATAGATCAGGACCAAGATAATCGGGATGATAATAGCGCCGCGAACCTGGGTGACTTTTGCCAGCGGTTTAAGAAAGAGAAAACAAACGGCGACGGTGATGATGTTGGAAATGATGATGACCCAGACGAAGGAAAAGGTCAGGTCTAATTTACCCTTGGGCGGCGGCAGCAGCATGTCCGGACCGGGCACGATGCCTTGGATGATAAAGGCGCCGAGCAAGATCGCCATGACGACGCTGGCCGGGACGCCGAAGGCGATGGTCGTTATCAAACTACCGCCGAGGGTCGAGTTGTTGGCCGCGCCCGGACCCAACACGCCGCGCACGTCGCCTTTGCCGAAACGCTCTTTATTCGGCGAGCTTTGCACGGCGTGGGCGTAGGCGAGCCACTGCGTCGTTGCCGCGCCCATGCCGGGAATGATTGCGGTCACGGTGCCCAGCGCGCTGCAGCGAATCACCAGCCAGAAATGTCGGAACGTATCCTTGACGCCTTCCATGACACCGCCAAGCTGTCCAACTTCTCCTTTAGCGATGCTGGTGCCGAGCACGGCGAGCTCGATGGTCTCGGGTATGGCGTAGAAGCCGATGGTAATCGGCACGAGGCCGATGCCGTCCCACAAGAACAAGTTGGCCGAACGTGTAGCGTTGAATGCCGGATATCGGATCCAAGCCGATCGTGGCGAGCATCAAGCCGATGCCGCCGGAAACGATACCTTTAAGCGCGTCTTCGCCGCTGAGCGCGGCAACGAACGATATGCCGAGAATCGCCATCATAAAAAATTCCGGCGAACCGAAGGACAAGCACGAGGGGCCGAATGATCGGAATCGCCACGCCAAGCGCAACGCCCGCAAAGATGGCGCCGACCAGCGAGCTCATCAGCACCGCGCCCAAGGCGCGGCCGGCTTCGCCGTTGCGCGCCATGGCGTGACCGTCGACGATGGTTGATGCCGTAGTCGGCTCACCCGGAACGCCGAAGAGCACGGAAGTGATATCGCCCGTCGTGGCGGTGACGGCGGTCATGCCCAGAAGAAAGGCAAATGCCTCAACAGCATTCATCTTGAAAACAAACGGCAGCATGAGCGCCATCGCAGTCGGTCCGCCGAGTCCCGGCAGGATGCCGACGACGAAGCCGATGGCGATGCCGATCAGCATCAGATTAAAGGTGGAAATGTTGAAGCACTGGAGGAAACCAGAGATCAATGCCTGAACCATGTCCATGACTACTTAATTCCTCCGCGTACCGCCGCCAAAGTTTCGTCGCTCCATATCAGTGTCATGTTTAATTGTAAAGAACGTCCTTGAGTTTGGTGACGAGCGCGGGATCGAGTTTGAACAAACCGGCAATATCTTTTTCCAGATCTTCCGCGGCGATGGGGTCGACGTTGAGCCGAGACTTCTGAGCGTCGGCGACGAACTCGGGATCTTTCAGCGTAGCTTCGAAAGCTTTGCGCAAGAGCTGAACGCGGTCCTTCGGTGTTCCCGGCGGCAGCGTGTAGGTTCGCACGATGTCGCTGTCGCCGTGGATGCCGACGTCGATCATTTTGCGGGCTTCTTCAGTCTTGGCGAACTTGATCGCCTGCGGAATATTCGGCAGGTCCGGATGACTGCGCCGATTCGCTTGCAGGACGACCACCGCATCGCCGCTGTCCAACGCCTTGCGCCAGGTGACGCTGACTGAGTCCCAGCCCCAGCAACCGCCGGCGACTTCGCCGCTTTCCGCCGCCAAGCGCACGTCAGCGGTGCCTTTGTAACCGGTGACGAGTTGGATCGGCAGACCGAGCGCGGCTTTCAATATTCGCGTCGCGTTATCCGGCGTCGATGTGCCCGGAGCGATGCCACCCATCTTTATCGGGGTCTTCGACGCCAGCCATTTCTCGACGCTGGTGATGCCGCTCGCTTTAGTCAGCGCGCAAACGACATGATCGCTGATCGGCGCGCCGATGAATTCGAATTTGCGCGCGTCGAATTCGATTCCTGGTTGCCCGAGTACCTGGCCCAGGAACAAGCCGCCGATGAAATGACCGATGGTCAGGCCATCGGGTTTGGCAGCTTTGTAAACATGATTGGCGGCGATCAAGCTGCCGGCGCCGGTCATGTTTTCGACGATGATGCTCGGATTGCCGGGAACATGCTTACCCATGATGGCGCGCGATCGTGCGCGCGTAAGTATCGAAACCGCCGCCCGCGGAAAAGCCTACGACGATTTTGACCGTCTTGCCTTTGTAGAAATCGTCGGCACCGGCGCCGTTGCCAGCGCGCGGCAGAAGCACGACGGCTGCCAATATACAAAAAGCTCGCAACATAAGAACATTCTCCTTCTTGTGGCATCCCTCGATGAGGACGCATGTTCACGGAATTGCTTAGCAGAGATTCGCGGCTCCACGAAAGCGACCCGAAAGAATCTTCGATGCTCGATTTGATCGCCGTCAATAGCCGATTTTCGCCCGGGGTTTTGCGATTGTGTTCCGAATACGTGGACCTTTAGAATGTCGTCACGAAAGTTGACCTGAGACAGCGGAGTCACGACGCGTCGAAGTTCGAGGTGTTCGACCATGGCTGACGCATTCAAGAACTTTATCGATGGTCAATGGCGGGCGGCGAAATCGCAATGGACTTTTGAGAACCGCAACCCGGCGAAACGAGACGATCTGATCGGTCTGTTTCCCGCCTCGGCAGCGCAAGATGTGGATGCCGCAGTCCAAGCCGCAAAAAATGCCTTTGCCAGTTGGCGCCTGATGCCGGCGCCAAAGCGTGGTGAATTGCTCTATCGTGTCGGCGAGCTTTTGCGCAAAAATAAAGAAGAGCTCGCGCGCATCGAGACCCGCGAAATGGGCAAGGTCCTCAAAGAAACCCGCGGCGACGTGCAAGAAGGGATCGACTGCGCTTTCTATGTGGCCGGCGAAGGCCGGCGCCTGTTCGGTGAAACCACGCCGGCGGAACTGCCCAATAAGTTCGCCATGTCCGTGCGCGCGCCGGTCGGCGTGTGCGCGCTGATCACGCCGTGGAATTTTCCGCTGGCGATCCCGACCTGGAAGTTGTTTCCCGCGCTGATCTGCGGCAACACCGTGATCCTAAAGCCGGCGGAAGATACGCCGCATACCGCCGCAAGATTCGTCGAGATCCTCAACGAGGCCGGTGTGCCGCCGGGGGTCGTCAATTTGGTTCATGGACGCGGTGAGGAAGTGGGCGCCGCGCTGGTGCGTCATCGCGACGTGCAGTTGGTTTCGTTTACCGGTTCGGCCGCGGTCGGGCGCGAGATCGCCTCGGTCTGCGGTCAAAATCTTGACGCGTGTTGCGCTCGAGCTCGGCGGCAAAAATGCGCAGATCGTCATGGAAGACGCCGATCTCGATCTCGCCGTCGAAGGCGCGCTGTGGGGCGCCTTTGGCACCACCGGACAACGCTGCACCGCGACCAGCCGGCTCATCGTGCACCGCGACGTGGCCAAAAAAACTATCGACATGCTTGTCGAGCGCGCGCGGAAAATCAAAATCGGCGACGGCCTCGACGAAAGCGTCGAGATGGGACCGCTGATCAATCAGGCGGCGCGCGAAAAGGTCGCGCGTTATATCGACATCGGCAAACAGGAAGGCGCGCGTTTGCTCACCGGCGGCGCAATTTACGACCAAGGAGCTTGTGCCGGCGGTTATTTCTTTCAACCGACGATCTTCGATCAGGTCAAGCCGGCCATGCGCATCGCTCAGGAAGAAATTTTCGGCCCGGTGCTTTCGGTCATCGAAATCAGCAGCTTCGACGAAGCGATCGCGGTGCTCAACGGCACTGCTTACGGACTTTCCAGTTCGATCTATACCAACGACGTTGCCCGCGCCTTTCGCGCCATGCGCGATATCGAAGCCGGCATCACCTACATCAACGGCCCGACCATCGGCGCCGAGGTCCATTTGCCGTTCGGCGGCGTCAAGGACACCGGCAACGGTCATCGCGAAGCCGGCACAACGGTCTACGATATCTTCAGTGAGTGGAAATCGATTTACGTCGACTATTCCGGCAAACTGCAGAAGGCGCAGATTGATAACAATTGAACTATGGAATCCCGGGCGCGCGTCGGGGGTTGAAATCGCGCGTCGGAATTCCGGATCCGATTAGACGAGGGAAGCTCAATGAACGCACCGCACATCGTGACAGCGCTGCCCGGGCCGAAAGCCAAAGCGATCATCGAGCGTGATCACCAGTACACCGCGCCGGCCTACGGGCGGGTCTATCCGCTGGTGATGAAACAAGGACGGGGCATGGTGGTCGAGGATGTCGATGGCAACTTGTTTCTCGACTTCATGGCGGGCATCGCGGTGGCCAGCACCGGACACTCCCATCCGCGCGTCGTCAAAGCCATCGAGGAACAGGCGCGTAAGTTCCTGCATATTTGCGGCAGCGACTATTACTACGAGCCGATGGCCGATCTGGCCGAGAAGCTCAGCCGCTTGGCGCCGGGAAGCGGCACGAAAAAAGTATTCTTCACCAACTCGGGAACCGAAACCGTCGAAGCGGCGATCAAATTGGCGCGCTATCACACCAAGCGCCAGCATATCATCGCTTTTCACGGCGCTTTTCACGGCCGTACCCTCGGTGCGTTATCGCTGACCGCAAGCCGCGCTTCGCACCGCGCCCATTTCAGTCCGCTGATTCCCGGCGTGCATCACGTACCCTATGGCTTCTGTCATCGCTGTCCCTATCATCTGACCTATGGTTCCTGCGGCATTGAGTGCGTCAATGTTTTAGAAAAAATAACTTTTCGCCACGACGTACGGCCGGAAGAAGTCGCGGCGATTTTCGTCGAGCCGATTCAGGGCGAGGGCGGCTACGTGGTGCCGCCGCCGGAGTATCTGCCGATGCTTCAGGCGCTTTGCCGCAAGCACGGTATGCTGCTGGTGGTCGACGAAATCCAGTCGGGTTTCGGACGAACCGGGAAAATGTTCGCCAGCGAACATTGGGGCATCGAGCCGGATATTCTCTGCGCCGCCAAAGGGATCGCCAGCGGCATGCCGCTCGGGGCGATGATCGCCCGCACGGAGATCAGCACCTGGACGGCGAGCACCCATGGCAGCACGTTTGGCGGCAACCCGGTCGCTTGTGCCGCGGCGTTGGCGACGATCGCGTTGCTCGAGGAAGGCTTGGTTGAGAACTCGGCGGCCGTGGGCGCCTTCCTAAAGGAAAAGTTGACCGATCTAAAAAAACGTCACGCGGCGATCGGCGATGTGCGCGGTCTCGGTCTGATGATCGGCGTCGATTTCGAACGGCAAGACGGCAGCCATGCCGCCGACGGAAAGTTTCGCGATCAAGTCATGCAACGCTGTTTCGAGAAAGGATTGCTGCTGCTGAGCTGCGGTGAAAGCACGCTGCGGTTTTGTCCACCCTTGATCGTCACTCCGTGAGGAAGTCGTCACCGCCGTCGAGATCTTTGACACGGTCATTGGTGAGCTGAACTAGCGTTACGCCTGGTTCGGTTTTTCACTGCAACTTGTTTTTCAGTTCTTCGACGAGCTGGGCCAATTCGTGATCGTCGGGATTTATTTTCAGCGCGCCGCCGAATTCCTCCAGCGCCTTCTGAATCATTCCTTTGTTGAGATAGACCCGCCCCAGATTAATATAAGGAAAGTGGCGCGGCTCGTAGCGCGTCGCCGATTTGGCCCGCTCCAGCCAGGGAATGGCGTCGTCGAGGCGTTGCTGCTGCATAAGGTAGACGCCGATGTCATTGTAGGGATTGCCGAATTCGGGGTCGAGCTCGATGGCGATCTCGCACTGGGCGATGGCTTCGTTGAGCCGTCCCTGAAAACTATAGGCCCAGCCGAGATAGGTGTGGGCATCGGCAGTCGGGTAAATGGCGATGGATTCCTTATAAAGCCGAATGGCTTGGTCAAATTCACGGGCCATCTGATGTTTCATTGCCTCACCGATCAATTCGAGAGCGCGTTCTTGTTCTTTGGTCGTTGCCATTTTTCTCATCCAAACTGTAACTGCCAGCGTAGCGCTTTATCCTTCATCCTTCCGCCTTCATCCTTTATATCACACTCCCCACGCGCCGCTCAGCTGGATATTCGCGCCGTTGACGTAGCGCGCATCGTCCGAGAGGAGAAAGCGCACGACGCCGACGGCGTCACCGACGGTGCCGACGTAGCCCGCCGGAATAAATTTAACCATACGGTCGAGCTCGCCCTGAGGCGCGCTGCCAGAGTCGATGAAGCCGGGCGACACACAATTCATGGTGATGCCATCGGCCGCGATGACTCGTGCAAAAGAACGCGACAGCGCCAGCAAACCTACCTTAGTAATGTAATGAGCGGTGAGTTGAGGCTGGGCGATCAACTGCTCGGCGTTGGCCATGCTGAAAGACACGATGCGGCCCCACTTGCGCTCTTTCATGAGCGGGATGACTGCACGGACCAGATAAAACACGGGGTGCAGATTGTTGTCGAACATCGAGTGCCAGCCTTCGTTGGTTTCCTCGAGCAAGGAAACTCGATGATAGGGGCCGGCGCCGTTGACCAGCGCGTCAACCCGCCCCCATTCTCGCTGCACCCGCTCGACCCATGCCACCGCCGCTTCGGCGTCGGATACATCGCACTGCTCGGCCAACACCAGCCCGCCTTTCTGCCGCACCGCGTCGACCACTTCGTGGGCTTCATCGGCGCTGGTGCGATAGCAAATCGCCACGGCCCAGCCGCTGGTGGCAAGGTCAAGCGCGACCGCCCTGGCAATGCCCCGCGCGCCGCCGCTGATCAGAACCACTTTTCGATCTACGTTCATGGCATCGACGGCTCTCGATCAAGCCTTCAGGCTTAATTCCAACTCGGGAGTTTCCGTATAACCTTCCTCGAAAAATGGGCGAAATTTTTCGTACAGTTCTTTCAGTTTGCTTTGTAGTGTCGATGTTCTCATCGGGACTTTTTTTATCCCAATCGGTCGCCAATTTGCAATTCTCGCTGATCTTCACCTTCGCCTTGACGCCGGTGACGTAGTCAGAAATCTGATCGCCGGGCTGGTAGGGGCGACCGGCCTTAACCAGCGACAATATAATAGCAAATGGCGCTGCTCGCTCCTAGCTGGTTGTCGTGATAGTTTTTCTGGTTTCGTTGACCGGCAAGGTTGGTACCGCGGGGAAGTTTTTTGCTGTAGAGACAAGGGCCGCAAGTATGATAAATTGCATTCAATGATGGACTCGCTTGTCTGGGAAAACCGCCCAACCCTGAAGCAACCGATTTTGCTTCTGACCTTCGCCGGTTGGAGCGATGCCGGTGCATCTGCGACCACCGCGGTGCGCTACTTGATAGATCAGCTGATGGGCAAGAAAATTGCCAGCATCGACCCGGAGGAATTTTACGATTTCTATCGACAACGCCCCGTCGTCCGTCTAAACGACAACAAAGTTCGTGAAATTCATTGGCCGTCTTACGATTTTTATCATGGCCCGGGACTTGGCATCGATAAAGACTTTATTCTCGGCATCGGCGCCGAACCGCATCTTCGTTGGCGAACGTTTACCGAAACCATGCTCAACTTCGCGCGTGAGTGTCAGGCCGGTATGGTGGTCACGTTGGGCGCTTATCTCGATGAAGTGCTCTACACGCGCCCGGTGCCGCTCAGTGGTTTTTCCACCGACGCCAAACTGGTGGAAGAGCTTGACCTGGTTCCGTCGCGATATCAGGGCCCGACCGGCATCATCGGTGTGCTCGCCGACGCGTGCCGCGTTGCCGGGATTACCCATCTGAGTTTATGGGCGTCGCTGCCGCATTATCTATCCGTGTCGCCGAATCCGCGCGGCACGTTGGCGCTTGCTGCTTCGACTCAATCAGTGGCTCGGTTTGCGAGTGGACACCACTCCGCTCGAACGGGCCGCCGCCGATTTCCAGGCAAAAATCAACGAAGCGGTCAATGCCGACCCCAAACTCTCCGCTTTTGTGCGAGAACTGAAGAAACGCGAATTCGAACAGTGAAGCTTTCCGTTCTGGTTCCGGTTTACAACGAAGAGCAGACGTTGGAGGAAGTGGTGCGCCGGGTCCGCGCCTTCCAAGTCCCCAAGGAGATCATTCTCGTCGACGACGGCTCGAAAGATCGAAGCCGGGAAATTCTTACCAGAATGCAAGCGGAGTATGACCGCGCCAAAGATCCGCTGAACGAGATCAAGATTTTCTTTCAGCCGCAGAATCAGGGCAAGGGAGCAGCGCTAAAAACCGCGTTGAGTCACGTCTCCGGTGACATCGTGCTGATCCAAGATGCCGATCTTGAATATGATCCGAAGGATTATCCGGCCCTGTTGGCGCCGATCGAGGCCGGGCAGGCCGATGTTGTTTACGGCACCCGTTTCGCCGGCGGCGGCGCGCACCGAGTGCATTTTTTTTGGCACTCCCTGGGCAATCGGACGTTGACATTACTTTCCAATATCTTGACCAATTTAAATCTCTCGGACATGGAGGTCGGATACAAAGTGTTCCGCGCCGAAGTACTAAAGGGGATTGATTTGCAATCGCGGCGCTTTGGTTTTGAACCGGAAATTACCGTGAAACTTGCGAAGAAAAGATGCCGCTTTTACGAAGTGCCGATCTCCTACCATGGTCGCACCTACGAAGAGGGAAAAAAAATAACTTGGAAAGATGGCATCGCCGCGCTCTATTACATGATCCGGTTTCGCTTTGTCGACTGAGCGACGCAATCTTCCAAGCCGGTAAGAAACTAAGATCAGGGCGCGGCGCGCCCTGATGTCGATTCATCAACTGCGGGCGCCGTCGGTCCAGAGCTCGTCCATGTAATCGCGCAATGCTTCTTTGAGCGGAAATTTTGGCGCGTAGCCGAGCTCGGCTTTCGAAACACTGATATCCATCGGAATGCTTCGGCTCTTGTCCGCGGCGCTCGTGCCGCTGACTTTGACTTCGATGCTTGGGCGCCAGCTCTTTGATCGACTTGGGCCATCTGTTCGGCGCCGTGAACCACGCCGGTGCCGGCGTTGTAGATGCGCTGCTTCGGATTCTGCGCCTGGCAGGCGAGAAACAGCGCCAAGCCCACGTCTTTGCCGTAGACATACTCATTGGGACCGTAGGTTTTGGCGTCGAGGGTGATCGGATCGCCTTTGATGATGCTCATTGCCAGATCGCGCATGACCTTGCCGACGGTGGAGCCGCCGACGTAGAAGCCGCGACCGAAAACGCCGCCGGGACGAATGATGATCGTATCCAAGTTGTACATCGCGGCGTAGGCATGAACCAGGTGCTCCGAGCAAATTTTTGTGGTGCCGTAGAGATTGTGCCCGCCGATGGGATGAGTCTCTTTGACGACGCTGTCGGCGATTTTGTCACGGTCGTAGACGCCGAAGGTGCTGACGTAAACCACCCGGCGCAGTTTCCGCAGGCGCGCGGCTTCGAGAATATTGATCGTGCCGAGAATATTGTTGGTCGCGCCGGTGTAAGAGTTTTCTTGCACGCGCCCGCCGATCAAGCCGGCAGTATGCACCAGAGTGTCGACGTTGAATTTTTCCAGCGCGCTCAGCAGCGCCGGCAAATCGCGCATATCGGCGGCGACTACGTCGGCTTTATCCTTGCCGACAACTTTCTGGATGTAATCGCGATTGGGCGAGAGATCGAACAGAACCACTTTGTGACCCCCGTCGACCGCATGGCGCGCGGCGTTTGACCCGATCAGTCCGGCGCCGGTGATGAGAATGTTCATTGCTGGTCCTCCTGAGATGGTGTGAAAGCTTACATTAGGTTGGCGTCTTGACGCTGTCAATCCGTGATAATTGACTTGCGCAACCGGCGCCGGCAAGCTTATTGTAGGTCCGGGTTAGGGCTCATTCTCTTCACGGAAGGAGAAATTCCATGGCTTTGCTTGCACTACTTCGGAGAGAGGATTTCCGTTTTACGCCGCTGGTGGCCTTGACAGCCGCGGTTGCGACATTCATTGCCGGCAACACGGCGTTCGCGCAATCGGTCAAGGTTGGCAGAACCGTCGGGGGCAGCGGCTTCCATATTCCATCCTACGTGGCCATCGACAAGGGGTTGTTCAAGGCGGAGGGATTGGACGCCAATTTCATCGCCGCGACGGCAGGCGTGCTGGTCAGGGCGACGATCGCCAAGGAGATCGAGTTCACGCCGATTCCCGGCGGCGGATCGGAAGCCATGCTCAAAGGCGCGCCGCTGGTCTTCTTCGTCGGGGAATCTTTGATTTCCCAATGGACACTGACGACGACGCCCGACATCAAGCGCGTCGAAGATTTAAAAGGCAAGATCCTTGGGCCTCGGCAGACCGGGCTCTGCCGATTACAGCGAGATCGTCGTCACGCTCGGGAAGCACTTCAATATGCATCCCGGCAAGGACTACAAAGTCATCGCCTTCACCGGGGAACCGGACCGGATCGCGGCGCTCATTCAAGGTTCGATCCAGGGCGGCGTGTTGTCATTTCCGCATGCCGCGCGCGCGGAGAAAGAAGGCATGAAGATCCTGATGCGCACCGGCGATTATATGCCGCGCCTGGGCGGGACTTTTCTCACGCACAAGGATTTCATCAAAGAGAAACGTGACGTGGTGAAGAAATTCGCTCGAGGCATGATCAAAGCAACGGATTACATCAGATCGGATAAGAAAGGCACGATGGAAGTTATTCAGAAGTACTTTGAAATCAAGGATGCAAAAGTCGTGGAGGGTATCTACAATCAAGTGTACGACAAATATAGCCCTGAAATGCCGCCCGACCTGATCAAAGACCTTTTCGAATCCCGCACCACGCCGGAGCTTGGCTGGCCGCCAGGCAAACCGCTGCCGGATCTAAATCAGTTCGTCGACCGCAGCATCGTCAATGAAGTTCTCAAGGAAATGGGAAGAAAGCCGGGCGGGAAATAACCACGGCGAATCTCTATTCCAGTGTTGGCATTCGGTTGCCGAAGGGGGACGGCGAGGTCGTTACGGATCTCGAAATAGGTGAGTGACACCTCGATCATGCGATTCCCTCTCGTCACCGCATGCTGCGTTTGCTTATCATTCATCGAGAGCACTGCGGTCTATATCCTGGCGGTACACCTTAGACGAATGTTTCAAAACGTCTTCGCCGTCTCCGGTCGCCAGCTCGCGAGACGGGATTCCAGTTGTTTAACGGCGAGGGTGAGGATTACCGAGAGCGCCATGAAGATCGCCACGCCGACGAAGACGACATCGACTTTATAATTCGTTGCCGCCGATGCGATCATGTAGCCCAAGCCTTGGCTCGAACCGAAAAACTCTCCCACGACGACTCCTAAGTATCGCCCTGCCGATCGCGAGCCTCAGCCCGGCGATGATGTAAGGCACGGAGTTCGGCAGTACGACGATCTTCATCAATTGCCATTCGTTGGCGCCGAAGGAGCGCACCACGTTGACCAGCACTCGATTGACGTTTTTGACTCCCACGTACGTGTTAATCAGCAATGGAAAAACCGCCCCGGCGAAGACGATCAAGATCTTCGACCAGATGCCGATGCCGAACCAGAGGATTAGGAGCGGCAAAAAGACAATGCGCGGGGTGGCGTTGGCTGCCGTGATATACGGATCCAGTAAGTCCTCGAGGGTTGATGATCTTCCCATGATGAGGCCCAACGGCAGGCCGACGACGATCGACAGCCCTAGCCCGGCGAGAAAGGCGATGGCGCTGACCCAGAAATGTTTTTCGATCGTCCCGTCGAGCAACAATTGAGAGAAAGCGACGGCGATCTTCGACGGAGTGGTGAAGAACAGCGCCATTCCTCTCGGCAAGGTGTACCAAAGCGGAATGCTTTCCCAGACGGCGAGTCAGAACCAGAATAAAACCGGTGCCGAGGATGAAGGATTCGTGCTCGGCAAAAAGTTTTTCAGGTTTCATTAACGCACCTCGTCACTCGCGCGCCAGGGCGCGACGGTGAGCTCCAGCTTGCGCATGAACTCGGTCAGGACCACGGCGATAAAAGACAAGATGATGATGCCGACGAACATGTCCGGTAGGCGATAGGTATCACCGGCTTGCGAGATGGCAAAGCCGATGCCTTCGGAGGCGGCGTAGAATTCGCCGACGATGATGCCGACCAAGCCGCGGCCGATCGCAAGCCGCGCGCCGGCGATGATGTAAGGGATAGTGCTAGGCAGTATGACTTTCAAGTAAAGATCTTTCTCCCCGCCGCCGAAGGAACGGATCACGTTGATCAACAGCGAGTCCGTCGATTTTACGCCGGCGAACGTGTTGAAGACGAAAGGGAATACCGCGAGCAGAAAAACCAACGCCGCTTTGCCGAGCACGCCGACACCAAAAACGATGATGAACAACGGCGCCAACGCCACCAGCGGGCTGGCGTAGAGCGCGGTCAAGAACGGGATCGAGGGAGTATTCGACTCTCCTCCGCCAACCCATGACAAGGCCCACCGGAATGCCGATGATCACGGCAAAGCTGAAGCCCCAAATGAACGCTTGGCTGCTGACCGCCAGATCATGCCACAGTTTGGCGCCGAGTACTTGTTCTTTAAATGCTACGGCAATCAGCGATGGCTTGGTAAAAAAGAACGGGTTTACCGGAAAGATGTAGGTGAGAATTATTTCCCAAACGGAGACGAAGACCAGAACGGAGCACAGTCCGAGCCAGAAACGGCGGTGCTCGGCAAGAAATGCTTTTGCATTCATCTCTATCCTCGGGGGCCCAACTCTTCTTTCAATACTTCCCAGATGCGTAACTTGATTTCATTGAATTCGGGTGTGAGTCGCATCTCGTAGTCGCGGGGTCGCGGCAGATTGATCTGAAGAACATCCTTCGCGCGGCCCGGTCTCGCAGTCATGACGATGACTCGGTCGGAGAGGTATGCCGCCTCTTCGATGCTGTGCGTGACAAACAGCACTGTCTTTTTCGTGCGCTCCCAGATTTGCAGCAATTCCGTCTGCATGAGATCCCGTGTCTGGGCGTCGAGAGCGGCAAAGGGTTCGTCCATCAGTAATACCTGCGGCTCCGTCGCCAGCGCGCGGGCGAGACCGACCCGTTGCTTCATGCCGCCCGAGAGCTCGTGAGGATAGTGACTCTCGAAACCATTCAAGCCGACGAGCTTGATCAACTCCGCGGCGCGCTTGACCCGTTCCGAGCTAGGAGTCCCCTTGAGTTCCAACCCCAGCTCGACATTTGCCGCGACGGTTCTCCAGGGCAACAAGCCGAATTCCTGGAAAACCATAGCCCGCTCCTGGCTCGGACCGGTGATCGGTGTGCCGTTGAGTTGTAACGTGCCGCTATCGTGTCTGATCAGGCCGAGGACGATGTTGAGAAATGTGCTCTTGCCGCAGCCGGAAGGGCCGACGATGCTGACAAATTCGCCTTTGGCCACCGACAAATTGAGGTCGTTGAGCGCGGTGACGGGTTCGCGATTTTTTGATCTGAAACAGAGCGTGAGGTGTTCCGCTTGTATAAACGGTGCCATGACCGATACCCAGCGGCGCTACTTGATGCCCAACTCCTGATTGACTTCTCTTTGCATGCTGAAGTCGAAAATTTTTGCCGACGCCACCGGCTCGCGGAGTTTCAAAACCTCGGCGTCGGCGCGCAAAAATTCTTCGACCTCTTTGTCGGTCGGCAGGCCGTTGGTGGTGAAGGCTGGGCGGGCGAGGCGATAGGATTCGAGCGCCACGGGCAAATCCACTTTGAGATAGTTTGCCAACACTTCCGCAGTGCCCCGCTCATTTTCCCAGAAATAACGGTGCGCCCGTGATCGGGCACGCAAGATTCGTTTTACCAAATCTCGTCTGCTCGCGCAGCATTTTTTCCGAGAAGGCAAGGCCGTTTTGCAGATTGGGCACGTCATCGAGCGTGCTGCCGTGGATTCTCATTTTGAATTTATCTCGCGCCAAAATTACGGTGGGCGGCGAAAGCGCGGCGAGCTGAATGGCGCCGCTGACGAGACTTTGCAATTGGGCGGGAACGTCGCCGCCGATCACGACCGTGATGTCTTTATCCGGGATCCAATCCGGCCTTTTGCAAGAATCGCACGCCGGCGAGGTGTTGCGAGCCGCCCAACGTCGTGGTGCCGAAGATCTTGCCCTTGAGATCGCCGAGCGATCTTATTTCCGGTTTGGTGACCAGCCAAAAAAGGTTTTTCTTGAGACTTTGAGAAACCACTTTGGCGGGAAGATCGCTGCGTTCCATAGCGCGAATCACCGTGCCGACGTTGTTAATCGCATGGGCATCGCCGCTCAAGAGCGCCGTCACGCCGATATTTCCCCGGACTTGGACGACTTCGGCATGCAGCCCCTCTTGGCGAAAGAAGCCGCGATCTTGGGCGATGTAGAGATCGACGGAGGCGATGCTGCGACTGGGATAGGTGATGACGATTTTTTCGAGCGATGATTGTCCGCGCGCGTCGTGGACAATGATGAGAATCAGAAAAATAGCAAACAACAGCGTTCGGATTTTCATTTGGCCCTACAGCGATCAAGCTTTAGATGCAGACACGTTGGATGTCAAGGTAATCACGAATATTATGTCGCGATTTGCGCTTGACGGTCAAATTCGGGTGCCATATATATTTGCTTTGCAATTCTTTAGAGCGAGTTGTTTTTGGGCCCGGTCGAGGCAGGAAGCGCTTCCAATGACTTTGAAGGGTGAAGCCAAACTGTCGCTTCAGGGGTTGGAAAAAGTTCTTCGAAAAAAAGGAGATAACATGAGCAGACCAGGAGTGATAGAATGGCCGGACAAAGCCAAAATCTGTGTGACCTTCATTGTGCCGTGGGAGGTTTGGCCCGAGAACTTCGCCTCCCACGAATCGCTGCAGCGCCAAGGCGGCGCCACGATTCCGCCACCTAAGGCGGTGTTCAAGCAGAACATGGCGCTGATCACCGAGCGAGAGTACGGCGACCGCGCCGGCATCTGGCGAATCTCCGATATGTTCGACCGGCACAACCTCAAGGTAACCTTTTTGATGAACGGCTTGAAGGTGGAGCAATTCGCCGATGCTTGCAAAGAGTTCAAGGCCAAAGGCCATGAATTCTCGTCCGAAAGCTACGAGCATGAATACTCGTTCATGTACACCAAAGAGCAGGAGCGGGAGTCGATCCAAAAAACGGTGGCGGCGTTTGAAAAAACCCTGGGGCAAAAGCCGACGGGATATCTGTCGCCGGGACACGCTTCGACGCCGAACACTCTGGAACTGGTTGCCGAGGCCGGCTTCGTTTGGTGGGCGGATCCACTCAATAGCGACATTCCCTATATCGTCGAGTCTCGCGGTCGAAAGGTGGTCGTCGTTCCTTACAACGTACCGGGGTGTAACGACTACTCGACGTACGGTACCGGGCGAACGCCGAGAGATCTGTTGCAGATCATGAAGGACCAGTTTGACTACCTCTATTGGGAGGGGGAACAGGGGGCGCCGAAATACTTCGCTTTCAATATGCACCCGTTTGTCTCGGGTGTGCCGTTCCGCACTAAGATCATCGACGAGTTCATCCAGTACGCTAAGGGCTTTCCCAAAGTGTGGTTCGCCCGCCGGATCGAAATCGCCGAGTGGTGGCTACAAAAGGGCTATTCGTGAGAAATCGCCTCGAGCTGATCACGGGGCTCGGGGAATGTCATTTCTCCCGTCCGCCAATCGATGGTTCTTCGCCTCAGTGGCCTGAAGCGCGGCGACTTCGACGAGGGAGACTTCTCATTTGGCCTTGGAGGTCAGTTCGGACGATTTCGACAAAGCGGTCAGACGAGCTGAAAAAGCCGGGGTCAAAGTGATCGATCGATAAACCGATCGTGCGCCCCACCGGCAAGGGCCTTATTTTTTCGACACCGAACAAAACTACATTCAGCTTTGGTCCCGGCCCTAACCGCAGTAAGTTGCCGTTTCAGTTAACTGTCGATTCAAACCTGCAGCCTGCGATTTTTTCATCTTTCCCCGAGCAACTTGAGGCAGTCAGCTCAAGGGGCTCGGGGAATGTCTTTTTGATCGTTGGCGAGGCGGCGCGCCGAGGTGAGAAAGCCGGTATGGGCGACCATGCGGTGTTGGGGACGGGCGCTCATGCCTTTGATGTGCCAGAAGCGCATCAGGGTTTCCGTGGTTTCGATGCAGGCAAAGCGCTTATCGTCGCGCAAAGCATCGACCAGACTTTTGACTTGCAAAACCGTCGGTAGATAGCACAGCAAAATGCCGCCGGGGCGCAGCACCCGCCAGGCGCGCTCGATCACTTGCCACGGTTCGGGCAGATCGAGAATCACCCGATCGATGTCGGGCTCATCAAGCGCACTCGCCACGTCGCCGAGTTTAACGCTCCAGTTGGGCGCCGGCCCGAAGTATCGCGCGACATTTTTCTGCGCCAATTCGGCGAAGTCTTCACGCAGCTCGTAGGAAAACAATTGGCCGGTTTCGCCGATCGCGCGCAGCAGCGTCATGCTCAGGGCGCCGGCGCCGACGCCGGCCTCGACCACCCGCGCACCGGCGAACAGGTCGGCCCAGATCAGGATCGGTCCGAGGTCTTTGGGATAGATCACCTGAGCGCTGCGCGGCAGGTTGGGAATCAGTTGCGCCAAGGAGGGACGGAAAACCAAAAAAGGCTCGTTCATCGACGAGCGAACGACGCTGCCTTCTTCCTTGCCGACGATGTCGTCGACGGCAATCTTACCGCCACGGATTGCGATGGCGCGGCGTTGATCTAGGCGCGCCAGGTATTCGCGGTCCTTGCGGTCGAGCAGGATGACCGGATCGTCGGCTTGAAACGGGCCGCGGGGGTGTCGTGAATGCATGTGTGCTGCGATTCCGAAAGAGACGATTATTTAATCGTGAAGGAGCCGAGACCTTGGCGTTGCAGCTCGTCGACTAAGTCGCGCACTTCCTGGGAGCGTTTGAGATCGCCGACCAGCAAAGCGTCGGGCGTGTCGACAACCACGGCGTCGTTGATGCCGAGCAGCACAACCAATCGATCCGGCGCATGGATCAAACAATTCTTCGACCCGAGCTGCACCCAGCGGCCGTTGCCGGCATTGCCGTGGGTGTCCTTGCGCATCATGCGATGCACCGCGGCCCAACTGCCGACATCGCTCCAGCCGAAATCGGCTTCGAGAGTCAGAACTCTACCCTCGGAGCCGGCTTTTTCGAGAACGGCATAGTCGATGGACAGGCTCGGCAGTTTTTTATATTCGCGCGCCATCACGGCGCGCAATTGCGGATTGGGATTAGCCAGCGACCGGCCTTTGGCTGCCGTCGCGATCACGTTGAGAATGCTGCCGATCGCCGGCTGATAACGATTCAAAAGCTCAAGCAGCGTTGCTGCCTTCCAAACGAAGATACCGCTGTTCCACAGCGAGCCCTGGCGCATCAGCCGTCGAGCCACGGTCAGAGTCGGCTTCTCGGTAAAGCGCTTGACGCGAAAGACACCGTGGTTTTTTTCGCCGAGCGCCTGCGCTTTCATAATGTAGCCATAGCCGGTTTCGGGATAATCTGGCCGGATACCGATGGTGACCAGTTGGTCTTGGGCGATGGCGAGATCGGCGGCGACTTTCAGTGTGCGCCGGAACGTCGCGACGTCGGCTACCCAGTGATCGGCGGGGAGCACGACCATGACTGCATCGGGATTTCGCCGCAGCACCTCCAACGCCGCCAGACCGATGCAAGGCGCAGTGTTCTTGCCCTGCGGCTCGGCGAGAAAATTCATTTTCGGCAAAGCGCGCAGTTCTTTACTCAGCGCGTTGACTTGATCCGCAACGGTCACCACCAGGGTGTTCTTGCGTCCACCGAGAGCGTAGACCCGTTCGACGGTTTCGTCGATCAGGCTTTTGCGGCTCAAGATTTTCAAGAGCTGCTTGGGCCGTTGCGCGCGGCTGAGGGGCCAGAATCGCGTACCTTTACCGCCGGCGATGATCACACTGAAACAGTTTTTAACCATAGTTGGGGAGTCGGTTGCCGAGATTGCGGATTATAGTACGGTAGGTCGCATGGCGGATCAAGGCACAATCGGCGTGACTGCCTCCTGGCAGGTGCCGGAAGCGGAAAAACCGATTCGCGCCGGCGCTTTTGCGCGCCGTTGTTTGCCGCATCTGTCACGCCGAGAGATCGAGCAGGCGATCCGCGATCGTCTGTTCCGCGTCCATGGCAAGACGGTCAAGAAAGGCGATCAATTGAGCGCCGGCAATCGGCTAGATTTCGTCGGCCCGCCGAGTTGGCTCGCCGTCAGGCCGGTGCCGAATGAACGTTTACGCGTGCCGATTGTTTATGAAGACCCGGCATTACTCATCGTCGACAAGCCCGCCGGCTTGGCCGTCCACGGTTTTTCCGCACGCACGGACAACACTCTGGCGAATTTTCTCGCGGCGCAACGGGCGGCGCTATTAGAAGTCGGCAAAAGCCGATGGGAGCCGGGCATGGTGCATCGGCTCGACCGCGAGACTTCAGGGTTGGTCGTCATCGCCAAAACGCCGGAGACCTTCGATCATCTGCGGCGTCAATTTCGCGAAAGAAAAGTCGAAAAAATTTACTTGGCGCTAGTTTGGGGCGAGAGCCATGCCGAGGGCGTGATCGATTTTCCGCTGGCGCACGATCCGCGCGACAAAAAACGCATGCGTGCGATGACGAACGCGGCGCGCGAAAAAGGATTAAGAACTTGGCAAGCCACCACTCGGTATCGCAGGATTTGCGCGACCGGCGGCTTGTCTTTGCTGGAAGTCGAAATGGCAACCGGTGTCACGCATCAGATCCGAGTTCATCTCGCGAATATCGGTCATCCGATCGTCGGCGATCGTCTCTATGGCGATCCACAAGCGGAAACCTTCGCGCTCCAACGGCACTTTTTGCATGCCTGGAAATTGCGATTCGATCATCCCACGGAGAGTCGGGAGATTAGCTTTGAAGTTAGTCCACCTGAGGAGTTGCGCGCGGTGTTGGCGCGCCTCGATATGAAGGTCTAGGCGGCGCTGCTGCGAATCCCTTTAAGTTTGGCGCAATTGCCGCAGAAATTGTTGAGCGTGCCGGCTTCTTCCATCCAGCCTTCGTCCAGGTTGTGGCAGATTTTCTTGCACTCGTAGCAGATGAAGTAAAGACCGTCGATGCTCTTGTTGATTTTCTCGCGATTGAGCACCCGGCCTCTGAGTTTTTCAACCCGGATACCAAGCAAATCCTCGTAATTTTTCTTTATCTTGCGGCGCCCCGCTTCGTCACTGGGAAGGTCTTCGCCTTCGGACTCGTCATGGGTGCCGTCGTCGATGTAGTCGTGGGTGCGGTCTTTGGCGGGTCGCCCAGCGCTTTTTTTCTTCGCCCTTGGCATCTTTTTATGCTGCTCCCGTGATTTCTTCAATTGAGGTGGCGGATTTTCAGAACGTCTAGACGGTCTTATTTCATAATGAACGGTGCCGAGCTTGTCAATAGGAAGCAGCGCATCGGACGTTTTTCAGCTTGCGTTGACTTCGAGAAGTGATCTGTTAGCCAAGACCATGAGGATGGTCCAACGCACGGGGCTCGTCCCACACCAGCAGATATCAATCCACGCCAATTTAGAAACTAAGGAGCTCCAATGCGAATGAGTTTACAATGCGCCGTCATTTTGGCATCGATCCTCGCGGGGAACGTTGCGCCCGGTCGGACCCAGGAACCACCCTCATCCGCTGAGTTTCGCGACACGCCACCGGTGCTGCAGCTGCTGACGAAACAATGGTCGAACTTTGCCGCGGCGGCGCCAGTACACACCCTCGAGTTCTTACGTAGCGCCGACCGAGGGAGCGTCAAGCTCAGCTTAAAAGATGCGATCTTGGTTGGTCTCAAGAATAATCCCGGCATCGAAGTCGAGCGCTTGGAGCCCACCCGCGCCGCGGAGCAAACCTTTGGAGAAAAGTCGATTTTCGATCCGACGGTGAATTTCGAATTGGGCAAAAACTATTCCGTGGACCCGTTTGGCCTGGCTGCAAGCCCGTTCTTTCAACCGGTCCAGACCAATCAGAATCGCGATTTCAACGTGTCCTTGAACAAATTTTTTATCACCGGCACTCAGTTAGAGTTGTCATTCCGTAACAATTATTTCGTTGGGAGCTTGCCCAACCAGGTATTGAAACCGCAGTATCAGCCCAAGCGCGAGCGGAACGAGCGCGGCGCGAGGAACAGGTGATCGTTGCAAAAAGCAATCTTGATATTGCCCGGGCCGATTTGCGTTTAACACTCAACCTCAATCCCAATCAAACGTTTCTGCCGCGAGCGGTAGAGCCGCTGGACGCGCCGAGCGTAGAGCCGGTTGTTTACGATCGCCAAAAAAGTCTGGAAGAGGCGATGACGAGGCGGCCCGAGATTCAGGCGGCGGTATTGAACGTGAGAAACCGTGAATTCCAACTCCGCTACAGTGAAAACCAGCTTTTGCCGCGGTTTGGACTTGCGTGCCGGTGCGGGATTGACGGGCATTGCCGGCGATTTGAAGTCTGGCGCGGTAAATCCGTTTCCCGGCAGCTATGGCACTGCGCTGGAGCGGCTCGGCGGTGGGGATTATTACAATTACAGCGTCGGTATCGTGCTACAAATGCCGTTTGGTAATGGACAGGCCAAAAGCAAATTTTCTCAGGCGCGCATCGAGCTGGATCAGGAACGGGCTCGCCAGCGCGACCTAGCGCGTCAGATAACTTTGGAAGTCGAACGCGCCGTCGCCGAAGTGGAGAGCGGTTTCAAACGGATTCAAACCACGCGCCAAGGGCGGGAACTCGCCGCAGAGAACCTCAGGTCGCAAGAGAAACGTTTTCAGGTGGGTTTGCTCACGCAAAAAGACGTGATCGATTTTCAGTCCAAGTTTATCGATGCTGAAGGCGCGGAACTGCGCGCTCAGACGGACTACAACAACGCCATCGCGCGTCTGCGCTTTGCCGAGGGAACATTGCTGGAAAGCTATAACGTCAAGGTCGAAGGCGTCAAGAAAGAACCCGATCCGTGGTGGGCAAAATTTTAGCCGGCGAGAGGGATATTGGCGCAGGAAAACAAAAAGGGAAAGCCGATGTCGGCTTTCCCTTTTTCTGACGAATCAGAACTAGCTTGTTTACTGTTTGATCGCGGCAGCGCGCCGTTGCAGGTAGCCGTTACGCACCGCGCCGTAAAGATCCACAGTCGACTCGGCAACCCGTTCGAAACGATCGAGGTTCAAGGATCTTTCGTTGACCGTACTGGTCCCTGTCGCTGCCACGCTTCCCCACCACGGTATAAAATAAGTATACGGAGTCATCGCGGCATCGAACGCATAACCAATACCGTCACGCACCGTCAAGGGCGGCAATAGAGGTAGAACTAGATAAGGACCGGGACCTGCGCCCCATACTCCGAAGGTCTGACCGGTGTCTTCATCCCGCTGTTCAATGCCGAAAGCGTCCTTAGCGACGTCAAAGAAACCGACGAGACCGATAGTGCTGTTGATCGTGAAGCGCGCGAGCTCCGTCGCCGCTCCCATAGGTTTCGCTTGCAAACCGTTGTTGACCACGCGCCGGACGACCTGCGAGGTTGTCGAAAAAATTGTGAACGCCGCGCTGGACTGGGTCGGGAAGAATAAAATCCCACGCGGTTGCGACGGGCTTGAGCACGTAACGATCGAGAACTTCACGGTTGAACCAAAACATTTTTTCGTTGAAACCTTCCCACGGATCTTCGTCGAAGTCTTCACCCGCGGCGGCTGCCGCTGCCGCCGTATCATAAGCACCAGCAGCATCATGATTGTCGGCCGCGTTGCCGTCAACGGCACCGACAGCAGCGATGTCTGTTCCGTTATCGCTGGAGCTCTCTTCAGTTGCATAACTCGAACTGATCCCGCTTGAGAAAAAACCGAGTGCAAGCGCAAAACCCACAATCGTCGACACGCGCCAAAACCAAAAACGTCTCTTCATTCCCGTCTCCTTCTTCTGCATTGTTTGTCAATTACCTTAACCGATATTGGTGGTCAAGGCCATCCCAACTGCAATGGCACAATCGATGTTTGGAAAGCTAAAAGCATGCCACAGCTAGTCTTTTTTGAAAACTAGATAAAAGGCGCGGCAAATTGTCGAAAATAGACAGATCCGGAAGCAGGCACGTCTCAAGGTTGGCGCGATTGCGGTTACAAAAAGTCGCATTGCTCACAAACTTCACCCGAATCGGGCGGTTACGCCTAGCTATTTGGTAAGCCCAGAAAAGTTTGCGCCGCTCGATTAGATCAGCTATTTTGAGATTGTGATCAATGACGACAAACAAAAGACGATAGTGGTCGGTGTCACCGGCGGCATCGCCTGCTATAAGGCGGTCGAGCTGGTCAGGCTCCTGGTTAAAGCGGACTATCGTGTGCAAGTCATTATGAGCCGCGGCGCGATGGAATTTGTCACGCCCCTAACCTTTCAAACCCTTTCCGGCAATCCTGTCGCTAGCGAAACTTTCAATCTCACCCAGGAATCGGAGATTGGCCATATCAATCTGGCCGATAGCGCCGACTTGTTTGTGATTGCCCCGGCAACCGCGAATGTAATCGGCAAAATCGCCAATGGTATTGCCGATGATCTTTTGACGACAGTCTTGATGGCGACGCAGGCGCCGGTACTGATCGCGCCGGCGATGAATATCCACATGTATGACAATCCAATTCTGCAGGAGAATTTGCGCAAATTGCGCCGTGTCGGCTATCACATCATGGAACCCGCCGACGGCTTCCTCGCTTGCGGCTACGAAGGCAAAGGCCGCTTGCCCGATCCGGACAAAATATTGGAAGAGATCCTTCTTCTGCTTAAGCCCAAGGACCTCAAAGGCGAGAAAATCTTAATTACGGCAGGTCCCAATCGCGAGCCCATCGATCCGGTGCGCTACATTTCCAATCGCTCGTCGGGAAAGATGGGCTATGCGCTGGCGCGCGCCGCCGTGCGGCGCGGCGCCGACGTGACCTTGGTCAGCGGCCCTACGGCGCTGGAAGCGCCGGTCGGTACGCGCACAATTAACGTTGTCACTGCGGCAGAGATGCGCGCAGCAGTGCTGGGAGAGTTCGAACGTTGCACGGCGGTTGTGATGGCTGCGGCAGTTTCCGACTATCATCCGGTGTCACCGGCCGGCAACAAACTCAAGCGCGGCAAAGAGCCGATGGATTTACGCCTCGAACCCAATCCGGATATCCTCAAAGAGCTGGGTGAAAACAAGAATGGCAAGATCTTGATTGGCTTTGCCGCCGAAACCGAAGATCTGACCGCCAACGCCAAGAAGAAGCTGCGGGAAAAGAATCTCGACATGATCGTCGCCAATAACGTTACCGCACCCGGTAGTGGGTTCGATGGCGACACCAACATCGCCAAGGTGATCGATTGCACCGGCGCGGTGCGGTCGTTGCCGCTCATGAGCAAGGACGAATTGGCTGACTTGATCTACGATCATTACCTCGCGTTGAAAAGCCTGCGTTAAGATGGGAAATCTCACGGAGCCAGCGCCGACGAAGTGTTTTCACCGCAGTGCTTGCTTCCGACGCCACACTGCTCAGCGCGTTTCGCAGTAGGTCGTATACGTAGCGTGATTACCTCTGGCCGCCGCTGTAACTGTTATTGCTACTGTTGAGTCTCCGATGCTAAGATCCGCCCGTGGAAGGATCGCTCAGTGGCCGACAATAGTGACGCGGCGGAATTTGCCGCGCTGACAGCGTCGCTCCGGCGTCATTTGCGGCAGCGCCAGCACGCGGGAATTCGTACCTTGCCAAAAACCGAACTGTCCGAAATCAAACCGGTTATCGTCAAAGAAGCAGAAGCAGAGAGTGCCCTCGGCGGCACCGCCGCCGATTTGTTCGCCGACAACAAGGCTGCCTTGCAGGCCGACAGCCTCGAGAACCTGCGCGCGGCCATCGGCGATTGCAAGCTTTGCAAGCTGTGTTCGGGTCGCACCCATATCGTATTTGGCGTCGGCAATCCGCGCGCCAAACTTATGTTCGTCGGTGAAGGGCCGGGTCGCGATGAAGATCTTCAAGGCGAGCCATTCGTCGGCCGAGCGGGACAATTGCTGACGGATATTATTACCAAAGGGATGAAACTGCGACGGGAGGACGTCTACATCGCCAATGTGGTCAAGTGCCGGCCGCCGGAAAACCGCAATCCCGAACCTGACGAAGTCGCGGCTTGTGAACCATTTCTAAAAAAGCAGATCGATTTGGTGCGTCCCCAGATCATCGTCGGCCTTGGCAAGTTTGCGGTCCAAACTTTATTGCAAAGCAAAGTGCCGATCACAAAGGTGCGGGGCACTTGGCACAGTTATCACGGCATTAAACTGATGCCGACGTTTCATCCCGCCTATCTACTGCGCAATCCGGCGGACAAAAAGTTGGTTTGGGAAGATATTCAGAAGGTCATGAAAGAGCTGCGCGGTGATAACGATTAGGTTCTTAATCGCGATCTTATTCTTGGCGCTCGGCGTTGCCGTTTTCGCGCAGCCCAAGGCCACCGTAGAACCCCACGTCGATTTTATTTCGATCGACGGCAGCATCAATCCGGCGGTGGATGATTTTATCCATGAAAGTATTGGACGGGCCAAAGCCAACGGAGCTCGGGCGTTGATCATTCAGCTCGATACGCCCGGCGGTCTGTTGGGCTCCACTCGATCGATCGTGAAAAATCTGCTCGGCGCTCCGGTTCCGATAATGGTCTATGTCGCGCCGAGCGGCGCGGGCGCGGGCTCCGCCGGTGTGTTCATCACCATGGCCGCGCATATCGCTGCGATGGCGCCGGGCACCAATATCGGCGCGGCCCACCCGGTGGCCGGCGGCGGCCAGGAAGTCAAGGGCGTGATGGGCGAAAAGATCGAAAACTTCACCGCATCCTTCAGCGAGAGCATCGCGCAAAAACGCGGCCGCAACACCGAGTGGGCCATTCAAGCGGTACGTAAGAGCGTGGCGATTACCGAGACCGACGCGCTGAAGAAGAACGTGATCGATATTATCGCCAAGGACCTCGACGATTTACTCAAACAAGTGCATGGACGAAAAGTCGATATCGACGGCCATATGCAGGCTCTCGATTTTAAAGACGTCCGGGTCCAACGCTTCGAGATGAGCTTCAAACAAAAACTCATTAATGCGTTGGCGGATCCCAACATCGCCTATCTTTTGATGATGGCGGGTTTGCTCGGGCTTTACATGGAATTTGCCCACCCCGGCGTAATCTTCCCAGGGGTTGCCGGCGCGATTTGTTTGATCATCGCCTTGACGGCGTTCCAAGTCTTGCCGATCAATTATGCCGGGCTTGGTTTGGTCGTGCTTGGCATAGCGCTCTTGGTCGGCGAAGCGTTTGCGCCGAGCTTCGGCGTGCTCGGAGTCGGCGGCATCATCTCCCTCACGCTGGGATCGTTTTTTCTTTTCGATACCGAAGGCTCGGACCTGATCGTCGATCGCTCGATTATTTTTACCGCGGTGGCGACCCTCGGTGCCTTTGTCTTGACTGTGAGCTACCTGGTCTTCCGTTCGCAAAAGTCTAAACCGACGTTGGGTATGGATGGACTGATCGGCGAGACCGGCGAAGTAAAAGTCAAATTGACGCCTACGGGTAAGATCTTTGTCCATGGGGAGTATTGGAACGCCCAGGCCGATCGCGAAATCGACGTCGGCGAAAAGGTCGAAGTGGTGGGCTATGACGGCATGAGTCTCAAGGTGCAGCGAGCATCGTAGATGCGCTACGCTGGAAGCGTTGGAGGTTAGCATGTTCGGACTGGGAGCTCCTGTAACATTTTTGATCCTCGTTGTGGTTGCGATCATCAGCGGGGTCAAGATTCTCAAAGAGTATGAACGGGCCGTGATTTTCCGTCTGGGCCGCATGGTCGGCGCGCGCGGGCCGGGCATGGTTTATGTCATTCCGGGCGTCGAAAAGATGGTAAAAATGGACTTGCGCACGGTGACCATGGATATTCCGCCGCAAGACGTAATCACGCGCGATAACGTTTCTGTTAAGGTCAATGCGGTGCTCTATTTTCGCGTGCTGGATCCCAACAAAGCGGTGCGTGAGGTGGAGAATTATTTGTTTGCCACATCGCAGTTGGCGCAGGTGACGCTACGCAGCGTATGCGGTCAGGGCGAGCTCGATGAATTGTTAGCGGAAAGAGAACGGATCAACGCGCGCATCCAGGAGATTCTCGATCAACAAACCGACCCGTGGGGCATCAAAGTGGTTCTGGTCGAGTTGAAACACATCGATCTACCGCAAGAAATGCAGCGCGCCATGGCGAAGCAAGCCGAGGCGGAGCGCGAACGGCGCGCCAAAGTCATTCATGCCGACGGGGAATTTCAGGCTTCGCAGAAGCTGGCGGACGCCGCAGAGGTGATCGGCACGCAGCCCATGGCGTTGCAGCTAAGATTTCTCCAGAGTCTGGTCGAGGTCGCTTCGGAAAAAAATTCAACGACGATTTTTCCCGTGCCGATCGACCTGCTGACGCCGTTCCTTAAACAAAGCGAATAAGCGGTACGGCGAAATCGTCGATTGACATCTAAGTAAGTTAACTAGGGGCGCGGCATGCCGCGCCCCTAGTTATATGCATGGGCGGATGGATCTCGAAGAGTTTAACTATCAACTGCCGGAATCGTTGATCGCGGCGTTTCCAACTCGAGAACGCACCGAGTCGCGCTTGCTGGTCATCCGGCGCGGCTCCGGCGAGATCGTGCACAGCGTTTTCGCGGAGCTCGGGCGATTTCTCGATCGGGGAGATTTGCTGGTTCTGAACGATACCAAAGTGTTTCCCGCGCGCTTAACGCGGCACGAAGGAGAGCGGCGGCAAAGTCGAAGTGCTGTTGCTTGAACGATTTCCCGAAGAAGGCCGAAGCTTGTGGATCGCGTTGGTGGACGCGGCGAAGAAACCGCAGCTTGGTACCCGCATCGATTTTGGCAATCGGTTATCGGCGGAAGTGATCGGGGACATGGGCCGCGGCCGCTTCGGCCTGGAATTTCATCACCAAGGCGATTTCGAAACAATTCTCGACGCCCTTGGCGAACCGCCGCTGCCGCCGTATGTGCGGCGAAGCCGCGAGGCGCAGGCGCTCGACCGGACGCGCTATCAAACGGTCTACGCGACCCACGGCGGCGCCATCGCCGCGCCGACTGCGGGGTTTCACTTTACGCCTGAGTTGTTGGCTCAACTGCAAGCGCAGGGAATAGATCAAACTCTATTGACCCTCCATGTCGGGCCGGGTACCTTTCAACCGGTGCGCGATCCCCAGATCGAAAATCATCGCATGGAGGGCGAGCGCTACGCCCTCGATGACGCGAGCGCGGAGAAGATTAACCGAACTAAAATGTTAGGCCACCGTGTGATTGCGGTCGGTTCGACCAGCACGCGCGCGCTGGAATGGATTGCGCTGAGGAACGGGAAAATCACCGCGGAGGAAGGTATTGCGCGCTTGTACATTCGCCCCGGCGATCCCTTTCGCGTGCTCGATGGATTGATCACCAACTTTCATCTCCCGGGTTCTACGCCGCTGATTTTGGTGGCGGCGTTTGCAGGTCTCGATTTGGTGCGCAGGGCTTATCAGGAAGCAATCGAGCGCAAGTATCGATTCTATAGCTACGGCGACGCGATGTTGATTCTGTAAGAAGGCTATGAGGCACGAGGCTAGAGGCACGAGTTCGAGTTCTCTCGTCTCGCGCGCCCGTTGCACGCTGTATCATGACTGCTCATTTCACCGTTCTCAAGAAGGATTCGTTCGAGCAAGGCACGCCTGGGACGGTTGGTGACACCTCATGGCGCGATCGAGACGCCTTGCTTTATGCCGGTGGGGACGCAAGGAACCGTCAAGGCGATGCTGCCGCGTGATCTGCACGATCTCGGTTGTCAGATCTTGCTGTGCAACACGTATCATCTCTATCTGCGTCCCGGCCATGAGCTGATTCGTGATTTTGGCGGGTTGCACCGGTTCATGGGTTGGGACGGGCCGATTCTCACCGACAGCGGCGGCTATCAGATTTTTAGTTTGGGCGCGATGCGCAAGATCTCGGAAGAGGGCGCGCGTTTTCAATCCCATCTCGATGGTTCATCGCATATGCTCACGCCGGAAAAGGCGGTGGAGATTCAAGAAGCGCTGGGCAGCGATATCGCGATGGTGCTCGACGAATGTATCCCGCCCGACGCGACGCGCGATTATGTGCGAAATTCTACCGAGCGAACGATCCGTTGGGCTGAGCGATGTTTGAAGCGCGCACTGCAAGGCGGATCAGCTGATGTTCGGAATCATTCAAGGCGGTTTGTTCGACGATCTTCGTCAAAGCTGTATCGACGCGATGTCGGCGTTGCCGTTCGAGGGATTTGCCGTCGGCGGCCTCGGAGTCGGTGAAGGCGAAGACCAGCTTTATCGAATCGGCAGCCTAACCGTCGCTCGGCTGCCGGCCGAGCGGCCGCGCTATTTGATGGGCGTCGGCCGGCCGCAGGACATTCTCCATGCGGTGCGTGCCGGCTTTGACATGTTCGATTGTGTGATTCCGACGCGCAATGCGCGCAACGGCACCTTGTTCACGTGGCAGGGCAAGATCAATATCAAGCGCGCCGAGTTTGCCCGCGATTCGCGCCCGATTGACGAAAACTGCGGATGTTATTGCTGCCGAAATTTCTCCCGCGCTTATCTACGGCATCTTTATATGGCAGGAGAGATTTTGTCAGCGCAGCTAAATAGTCTGCATAATCTTTACTTTTATCACCGGCTCATGGATAAGTGTCGAGAAGCGATTCGCGTCGGACAGCCCGAGCTTTGGCCGCAACTGGCCGAGCCCGACGGTGATGCGCAAGCGCAAACTATTCTGGAGGATTCATGATCGATCTTGCTTATGCACAGGCGGCGCCCGGGGCCGGCGGCCCCGGGCCGATAATGACGGTGTTCCCGTTTATACTGATCTTCGTCATTATGTACTTCATGGTGATCCGTCCTCAGCAAAAGAAGGGCAAGGAGCATCAGGAGATGCTCAAGAAGCTCAAAAAGAACGATGAGGTGATGACGTCCGGCGGGATTTACGGTAAGGTCGTCGATTTGAAGGAAACCGTAGTGACGTTGGAGATTGCTCCGAACGTGCGCATCCGGGTGCACCGGCCACAGATTTCCGACGTAATTACCGCGGAGAAGTCAACGACCAAGGAAGGGAAGGAATAGCAATGCGCAAGGCGGTGCTGACGCGGTTCACTATTTTTTTCATCGCAGTGATCGTGTCCGTTATTTATTTATTGCCCACGTTCGTCCCCAATCTGCCTTCCTGGTGGCATAGTGTTTTTCCCGGCGAACCTATTCGCCTTGGGCTGGACCTCCAAGGCGGAAGCCACTTGGTCCTCGACGTGAAAGTCGACAAGGCGATCGAGAATAATATGGAGCGCATGAAATTGGACTTGGTCAACCAACTTCGCGAGAAGGCGATTGGCGGGGTTACGGTGGACCGAGTGGAAGGAACACTGCTCCACATCAAAGCGCCGGCCGACCGACGCCGATCGCGTGCGCGGATTGTTCAAAAGCGATTTCGCCAGTTTGATCGAGGCCAAGCCGACGCAAACGGTTGGCGGCGCGAGCGAGTTTTATTTAACCCTGAGCAAGGAAGAACTCCGCGCGCTGCGCGACTACGCGGTCGACCAGTCTTTGGAGACGATTCGCAACCGCATCGATCAATTCGGCGTCAGCGAGCCGGTCATCCAACGCCAGGGACAAACCGGCATATTGATTCAGCTGCCCGGTATTCAAGATCCCCAGCGCGCCAAAGAGATTATCGGCAAAACGGCGCTGCTCGAATTCAAATTGGTCGACGATAACGCAAATGTCGAAGACGCGATCAAGAACGGCCCGCCGCCGGGCCGCGAAGTACTTTACGGGCATGCGGGGAAAGGTTTAGGCGGAGCGGCAGACAAACAAGCCTACGTGCTCGAATCGCGCGCGCTGATGACCGGCGAATACATTCAGGACGCGAAAGTGCGACCGGCTCAACAAATGGAAGGGGCGTCGGTCGAGTTAATTCTCAACGCCAGTGGCGCGCGGCTGTTTGAGCAAATCACCTCGTCCAACGTAAAACGGCGGCTCGCCATCGTGCTCGATGGCCGCGTCTATTCGGCTCCGGTGATCCAGGAACGGATCGGCGGCGGCCGGGCGTCGATTACCGGAAGCTTCGATATCAAAGAGGCGCGCGATCTGTCGATCGTTCTGCGCGCGGGGGCGCTGCCGGCGCCGGTCGAAATCGCCGAAGAGCGCACCGTCGGGCCGTCGCTGGGCAGCGATTCGATCACGCCAGGGCGTCATGTCGTTTGTTGTCGGTATCACGCTCGTCATCGCGTTTTCATGATCTTTTACTACAGGGGCGCGGGTGTGTTGGCGGACGTCGCGTTGGTCTTCCATATTCTTTTTCTGCTGGCGATCTTGGCGGCGCTTCAAGCGGTCTTAACCTTGCCCGGCATTGCCGGGATTGTCCTGATCGATCGGGCATGGCGGTCGATGCCAACGTGCTCATCAACGAACGTATCCGCGAAGAATTGCGCGCCGGGCGGGCGCCGCGTTCCGCGGTTCAGGCCGGCTTTGAGCACGCGTTGCCTGCGATTATCGATACCAACGTGACGACGTTTCTTTCCGGCGTCATTCTTTTTCAATTCGGTACGGGGCCGATCAAGGGGTTTGCCGTGACGCTCTGCATCGGCCTTCTTACCACTATAATTACCGCGGTCTATATGACGCGGGTTTATTACGATTATCGCGTGTCAGTCGGTAAACTGGCCCGGATCAGCATCTAAGGGGACCTGATGGAGTTAATCAAGCCGGGGATCGATATCCCGTTTACCAAATACCGCTACATCGCCGTGATTTTGTCGAGTGTGGTGAACTTGGCGGTCATCATCTTGCTGTTTGTGAAAGGCCCCATCCTGGGGGTCGATTTTGCCGGCGGCACGGTGGTTCAACTGAAATTTCACAGACAGACGAGCTTCTATCGGAGCAGTTCCGCAGCGCTCTGGGCAGCTTGAGCTACCACTGAAACCGTCATTCAAGACTTTCGGTCAGAGGATCCAATGAGTATCTTCTGCGCTTGGAGAAATGACTTCCGTCGAGCTAGGCTCGCTCAGCGAACAAGCAAGCACTCACCGAACAATTCGGCGCGGGCCAATTTGAAATCCGCCGCATCGAGTACTGTCGGTCCGAAGGTCGGTCGCAAGACTGCGCCAACAGGGGGCTTGGTCGGTCATCGCCGCTACGATCATGATGGGTTTTTACATTTGGGCTGTTTTGCTTCCGCATTCGGGAATTCGGTGCGGTTCGGTCTCGGCGCCGTGATCGCTTTGATCCACGATGTGTTGGTGACGATCGGCGCGCTGATGCTGGCCCACTACGAGTTCGATCTCACCATGTCGCGGCGCTGCTCACGATCGTCGGGTTCTCCGTCAACGACACCGTGGTCATCTGCGATCGGTTCGAGAAAATATGCGCAAGATACGCCGGAAAGTTTGGAATCCGTCATCAATACTCAGCATCAACGAAACCTTAAGCCGCACCATCATTACGACCGGCACGGCCATCCTTGTGCTGATTGCCTTGTACTTACTGGGAGGCGGGGTCATCCGGCCCTTTGCCTTTGCCTTGCTCGTCGGCTTTTTCTCGGGTGTTTATTCGACGATTTTTATTGCGAGCCCGGTTATTCTTTTGTGGGATAAGGCACGTGGCGAAGAAAAAGGTGATTGCGTCCATCCTGAAAATGTCTTTCTCGGCTGTCAGCGCTGCGCTTGCGGGCTTTTTTTCGAGGGCCCGCCGATAGCGCAGTCTGATCCATCATTTCGATTTGAATGTTGCAAGAACATTCCAAACGGTGGGTATCTAAAGACGCCGACCGCGCAGATTGTCGGAAGTTACGCCGCCGAGCTTAAGACTATCGCCACTGTTGAGCCGCCTTCTCGTCTTACGCGGATTCAGTCGATACGCTGAGCGCGGTCCGGCGCTACTTGTCATCGAGTCTGAGCAAAGACCTGCCATCACCGTTCGAAATGGCTGATATGGAAGCGGCCGTGCGGCGGATCGTCGCGGCAATCAAGGACCGACAGCAGATCGGTATTTGGGGGGACTACGACGTCGACGGTACGACCGGCGCGTCGGTGCTGGTTTCTTTCCTGCGCGAGATCGGCGCGCAGCCGATCTACCATGTGCCGCATCGTATCGAAGAGGGCTACGGCCTCAATGTCGAAGGATTGGCGCGGCTGAAGGAGCGCGGCGTCGACCTGGTTATTACCGTGGACTGCGGCATCTCCAACGCGGCCGAAGTTGCCGCGGCAAATGCGATGGGGCTCGATGTTGTCGTCGTCGACCACCATCAACCGCCGCCCGAGCTGCCGCCCGCTATTGCCGTCGTCAATCCGCATCGCCAAGATTGCGCGTTTCCCGACAAAGGATTATGCGCCGCCGGTTTGGCATTTTACTTAGTTATCGGACTACGCGCTAAGTTGCGCGAACAAGGTTGGTTCGCGGGCTCGGCCGTTCCGGATATTCGGCGCTATCTGGATATTGTAACACTCGGCACGATCGCCGACATGGTGCCGCTCCGAGGAGTCAACCGCACGTTGATCCGGCGTGGCCTGGTGGAGTTGGCGGGCTCGATCCGTCCCGGCGTTATCGCGTTGAAGCAAGTGTCGAGCATTCGCGCCGGAGAGGTGACCGCCGGACAAGTGGGCTTTCGCTTGGGTCCGCGCATCAATGCCGCGGGCCGAGTCGATTACGGCATCAAAGTCGTCGAATTGTTGACCACCGATTCCGCCGATGTGGCAATGCGCATCGCCCAGGAATTGGACGACCACAACAACCAACGGCGCACGCTCGAGGCGGAAGTGCTGGCCTATGCGCTCGCGCAAGCAGAAAGCGCCGCCGACGGCGGTAATCGCTATTCCTTGGTGCTGGCCGGCGAAGGTTGGCATCCCGGAGTGCTGGGGATCGTTGCGTCACGTATCGTCGAGCGTTTTCACCGGCCGACCGTGGTGATCGGTCTTAACCAGGGCGCCGGCAAAGGTTCGGCGCGTAGTATCCGCGGCTTTCCCATGGTAGAGGGATTTCGCCTCTGCGCGGACAGTTTGGAAAAATTCGGCGGCCATGAATTCGCCGGCGGACTGTCGATCAAGTCCGAATGTCTGGAACGATTTACCGAAGCTTTTGAAAACGCCGCGCGCCAGTTGCTATGCGCCGAGGACTTGATGCCCCGGCTCGAAATCGACGCGCAACTCGACTTCTCAGAGTTGAGCTTGCCGTTGTTGCGCGAGCTGAAAATTCTCGAACCTTACGGCATTGGCAATCCGGAGCCGCTGTTTATGACTGTCAATGCTGAAGTCTGCGAGCGCAAAGTTTTCTCGGCCGGGATTCGCTATCGATTGCGTCAGGGAGGACGCGTGGTCTCGGGAGTGATTTTTGGTGCCGGCGATACTTTCCCAGGAGTGCCCGGAGAGCGGATCGACGTCGCCTATCGTCTATGCGAGAACGAATGGAACGGCGCCACCAGCGTGGAGATGAAGATCGTCGACCTTCGTCGAGCCGAAGAGCATTAGATAGTGCGTAGGGCGGGACATCACGCTTAGTGCTGGCTACCGATCAATGACGCGAGGTGAAACGATGCAATATGCAAAATATTTTGTGATGGCGATCGCTTTATCGCTTGCTCTGCCGCAAATTATGCTTGCTGCGGAGCCCGGCGGCAAGCCGGAAAAAACCGATGTGGTTGTAACCTATGCCCAACCGAGCGGCGCTTTTACGCCCATCTGGGTGGCTTATGAAGCGGGGTTGTTTAAAAAATACGGTCTGAACGCGACCCTGCAATTGCTGACGCCGCAGGTCTCGGCGCAGGCGGTCGATTTCCGAGGAAGCGGACTTCTACACAGACGGTCCGGACTTGATCAATGCGCGGTTGCACGGCGGACAGGTGAAATATTTCGCCGGAACGATCCAGCAACTGGTCTTTCAGATCTGGGGCGCGAAGGAAATCAAGACGGTGCAAGATCTGAAAGGCAAGGCGGTGGCTGCGAGCACGCCGCGCGCGGCACTCGATACGGCAACCCGCGAAGCATTGAAAAGAAACGGCCTGGTTCCTGACAAAGATGTGCAGATTCTTTATGTGCAGACGGTGCCGGCGATCTTGAGCGCGGTGCTCGGCGGTAAGACCTCGGCAGGCACTCTGTCGGCGCCGAATACGATCAAAGCCAAGGATTCGGGACTGAACCTGCTCGTGGATGTCGGTAAGCTGAATGTCCCGGCGTTTCAAGTGGTTTACGGCACGACGGAGAAATATCTCAAGAACAATCCCAATACGGTTTTTGCTTTTCTCAAGGCGATGGCCGAGGCCGTGGTCCTATCAAAGAAAGACCCGGCACTGGCAAAAAAAGCGATCGCCAAATACGTCAAGATCGACGATGCACCGACTTTGGACGGAACCTATGAGGCGTTTGCGCCGTACTGGTCCATGAGTCTGGGAGTGCGTCCGGAGGCGATCAAAGGCCAGTTCGAATATCTCGATGAAAAAGAATTTCCCAACGCCAAGAACGCCGATCCGAAGGAATTTTATGACAACTCCTTCGTCGAAGCGCTGGCCAAGTCGGGATTTCTAAAAAATTTGGGTATGAAATAAGCTGGCGCTGCCGTGACCATAAAATTGTTTGTACCTTCCACGCTCGCTCGTGTGCGTCCGTTGATTGGTTTCATCGAGGTCTTTTCATTCATACGCCGCAAGCATTTGCCGGGTTGATCGAACATTTCACCCAGCAGGGTGATTCTTGTACTCGCAGGCTTCTTCCAATTTGTCGCTTCAGTTTGTTTTGTTTCACTCTACGAATGAGTGCGGCTAACTCCGCAGCGGAATGAGGGCGCGCAACCGTTCGTCGCGCAAGTAAAGTCCGCCCCAAATCAGCACGGCGATATAGACCGGGAACAGGATGTGGCTAAACAGTGGATTGCCGACGCGCACATGCGTCGCGATCGCCCCGCCGAGATAGCCGGTCAGCAGAATCGCGCCGAGAACGGCCGTGCGTGGAATCACGTAAAGAACGGTGCAAGTTAGCAGGACGATCCCAAGCCCGAGAATGACACTTTCGGGATAGCCGAGCTGCAGAGTGCCTTCCACAACCGGCGCAGGCTTCACCAGTTTCGCAACGCCGTCGACGAACAGGAACAGCGCCGGGAGAGCGCTCATGATGCGCCCGGTCCAAAGGGTTCCCTTCGAGAGGGGAACAGATTGAGCATCTGATTTAATCGCATCAATTGTCGTGGGCGTTTCCATGGTGTCCTCCCTTCAAGCCTTTTGTCACGAGCGCCACGAGACGATACATTGCCATTGCTTGCGAACGAGTGTCGGCGAGCCGCTCCCAAGAGTTCGCTTGCCCTCCGCTCGCGCGCGCTATTACTTGGGCTGCTAGCTTCCACAATCGATTTCATTTCCGCCAGACCCTTCTCGAATTGGCCGCCGATCATTTTGTCCATGTTCATGAACAGGTGAATTGCCTTGGCCATGAAATTTTTGTCACCGGACATGCTCCACGTCACGGCGGTTTGTTTGCCTTCAGGCTTGAACGTGAATTCCGCGGTGCTGATGCCTGCGAAGGGTTTGAAGAATTCTAATTTGATGCGGATCAGATCGAAGGGACGGCTCTCAATGATCGTCATGCGGCCTTCGCCGACCTCCTTGTTACCGATCCAAGTATAGATCGCGCCGGTTCCGGCCGGCGCGCCCTCATAAGCGTGCTTCATTGCAGGATCGATCTTCCCCCAGGGGTTCCATGCTACCCATTTGTGGAAATCGTTCACCTGCGCGAATACCGCCGCAGCCGGCGCTGAGATCATGGTGCTCCGGGCGACGCGGTAGTCCTTGGGCTGCAGCGCCACGATGACCCCTGCCACGACGATGATAACGGCCACCACGATGAGGATATTTATGAGCATGGGTTTATCTCTAATGGGCCGTGAAGGTTGGTCAGCGAGCTTGCTTCAGTTTCGACGACGAACGAAATTGGTTCTTCAGGACATCTCGTGCGGTTATGTGTCGATGGTAGCAACCAGCGTCGCACGTTTAGCCTTCGACCAGGACCTTAAATCCGCCCCAGATCATGCGCTTGCCGTCGAAGGGCAGGGCCTTGGGGTCCATCATGTTCGCCAAACGGGGGTCCTTCATGACCTTGGCATTGACCCGGTCGCGATGGGCTCGCGACTTGAACACGATCCACGAGAACACCACTATCTCGCCGGGCTTGAGCTTAACGCTCTGCGGGAACGAGGTGAGCTTCCCGGGCTTCACATCGTCGGCGACGCACTCGTGTACTCGAGAGCGCCGTGATCGCGCCAGACTTTTCCAGCTTGCTGGGCCATGCGGCGATAGGCCTGCAGATTTTTTTTCGGCACCGGCAATACATAACCATCGACGTAGCGCATAAGTCCTCCGTAATAGGTTGAGTCCTTTTGCTGAGATCACGTTGAACCGCGATCATTTAACCGCCCGCAATTGCCCCGATGATCATGAACGGCTCGGTACCTGTCGCGACTGCGTCAGGCAGCGGCGCGTCCGGCGGTTCGTGCGACAGATCTTCGCCGCAGGCGAAGAACCGCACGAACGCGCGGCGCTTTTGCGTCATGTGATCGCGAATCGTCCCGCGCAGCATCGGATAGCGCGCCTCGAGGACGTCGAGAATCGACTGCTGGGTGACCGGACCCTCGACGTCGAGCTTCACTTCGCCGTCGACTTGCGCGAGCTTGCGCAGATGGGGTGGGAGCGTGACTCGGATCATGACAGTGTCTGGACCTCGACGGACACCACGGGGGGAAGATCGCGGACGATGGGCGCCCAGTTGTCACCGGCATCCGCCGATGCATACACCTGTCCGCCGGTGGTGCCGAAGTACACGCCGCACTTGTCGAGCGAATCGACGGCCATGGCGTCGCGCAGCACGTTCACGTAGCAGTCGCTCTGCGGCAGGCCTTTGGTGAGGGCTTCCCATTCATTGCCGCCGGATCGACTGCGGTACACGCGGAGCTTTCCATCGAGCGGGAAATGCTCCGAGTCGCTCTTGATCGGCACGACATAAACAGTCTCCGGCTCGTGCGCATGCACGTCGATCGCGAACCCGAAGTCGGTCGGCAAGTTGCCGCTGATTTCTTGCCACGAGTCGCCGGCGTCATCGCTGCGCATAACGTCCCAGTGCTTTTGCATGAACAGCACGCCCGGTCGTGACCGGTGCATCGCGATTCGGTGAACGCAATGACCCACCTCGGCAGTTGGATCGGGGATGTACTGGGAGTGCAGACCGCGGTTGATCGGTTTCCATGTTTTGCCCGCGTCGTCGCTGCGGAACGCGCCGGCAGAGGAGATCGCGATGAAAATTCGCTTTGCGTTAGTTGGATCAAGAATAATCGTGTGCAAGCACATTCCACCGGCGCCAGGCTGCCACGAAGAGCCAGAGCCATGGCCGCGCAGTCCGGCGAGCTCCTGCCAGGTTTGCCCGCCGTCGGTCGAGCGGAACAGGGCCGCGTCTTCGACCCCGGCATAGACCGTGTCGGGATCGGTCAGCGAGGGCTCGAGATGCCAGACTCGCTTGAACTCCCACGGATGCGCCGTGCCGTCGTACCACTGGTGCGTGGTAAGCGGCTTGCCGGTTTCCGGAGACGTGTCGTAGACAAATTTGTTGCTCTCGCCTTTGGGCGTGCCGTCCGGTGCGGTGGTCGGTTCACCGGGAGGTGTACCGGGTTGGTGCCACGTCTTGCCGCCGTCATCCGAGCGTTGAATGATCTGGCCAAACCAGCTGCTGGACTGCGACGCATACAACCGGTTCGGATCGGCGGGAGATCCCTTGAGATGATACATCTCCCAGCCGGCAAAGTGGGGAGCTGCTGACCTCCCACTGTTTGCGCTTTCCGTCCGATGTCAGGATAAACGCGCCCTTTCGTGTGCCAACCAATACCCGAACTCCGCTCATAACTTACTCCTTCTTAGTATTGTGATTTTCATTTTCTAAGACTTCTCTAAACCGGTGTCCGCTACCGCTCGCGCACGCTACTCAGCCGGCAGGCCCGGAATATCGATGACCGGCCGGACCTCGACTGTCCCCTTGCGCGCCATGGGAATCTGCGCGGCGATGCCGATCGCCTCGTCGAGATTGTTCGCCTCGATGAGGAAGTAGCCGCCCAATTGTTCCCGCGTCTCTGCGAAGGGTCCATCGGTCACCAACCGTTTGCCGTTGCGCACCCGAACGCTGGTCGCCATTGATGTGGGGTGCAGCGGGTTGGCGCCGAGATATTTTCCGCTCGAATGAAGCTCTTGGGCGAGCTGCGTCGATTCCGCGTAACATTCCTGCCGCTCGGTCTCGCTCAACGCCGCCTGCTCGTCAAAATAAATCAGTAACAGGTATTTCATGGCGCGAAATCTCACTGTGCTACGGTGATCATCCACGGCACGCCGAAGCGGTCAGCGACCATGCCGAAGCAAGGCGACCAGAAGGTCTTCGCGAGTGGCAGCTGAATCTGGCCGCCTTCGGCCAGCGCCGTGAACTTGCGCTTAGCATCGGTTTCGTCGGCGGCTGTCAGCGACAGGGAGAATCCTTGAAAATTGGTTTGTCCGGTGCAGTGCCCGTCCGAGGCCATGATATTGGCATCGCCGATGCGCATGCACAGATGCATGATCTTGTTATCCGAGCCGGGCGGGACCATCCCCGGTGCGGGCGGTTCCGGGCTCTCTTTGAAGCGCATCATCATAAGCACTTCCGCGCCCAATGCTTTTTTGTAAAACTCGATCGCCTCTTCACAGCGGCCGTTAAAAAACAGATAGGGTTCGATAGCCATAAACGTCTCCTTTTATTGGTTAATGTTTCGCTGAGCTTTCCAATTACTTAAAGCATCCAGAACTCAGCGGCTTTTGTTGAACGAAGTCCGTCGCTATGGAGCGCTCACAACTTCTCCGCGCGGTTCGCGCTAGCGGTAGCTTCCTCGTCGAGCGGACGGATCTCGAATGTGGCCACGCGAATCCCCGGATGCTCCGACATCAGTTCGGTTGCTTGATTGAGATCATTAGCCTCGAGCAAGAGAATGCCGCCTATTTGCTCTTTGGTTTCAGCGTAAGGGCCATCCGTGACGGACGCTTTACCGTTTCGGTAGCGCAGGGTTTTAGCGTTCGACGCACTCTGCAACGCCTCCAGGCGAACGAAGTGACCATTTTTTCGCAGCACATTGTCATAAGCGAAACATTCCTTGATGAAGGTCTCACGCTCGCTTTCCGACATGATTTCAAACTTCTTGTCATCGAGATAGGAAAGGCAAAAAAACTTCATGGTCGCGTCCTCTGCAGCCATTGATCTCTTGGTTTACTACTTAATAGTCGCACACGAATCGGCAAATTCGACAGGTCAGCCCAAAACATTTTTTCCTTGTCGCGCACAATTACTGTGCCAGGGGAATCCAAATTTCCATCCCGCCCGTGCCGGTTTGGGGATTGAACTCTTCGCCGTAGCGTTCGAAGCTCGGTTTATCGGCCGGATTCAGTCCCGATTGAGGCACCCAGCTATGCCAGATTTTATCGAGTGTATTGCCGATGGTAGAGACATGGTCGCGGTGCGTGAAGACCGCGTATTCTCGAGCGTCAAGATCTACGGCTGTAAATTCCGCCGATAGCTTCGTGGCATGCTTCACTTCGACGCCGGAGAGATAGTCGAATCCTTGCCCCGGCCGGTAATTCCAGCAGACCCCATAGGCAACGTTGCCTACCTGTCCGGGAACCTTGCCGATATGCGGAACGAACTCCTCCCATTGAGCGGGAATTTTGTCGCGAGTCTCAAATGTATAGGTCCTATTTAAACCAGCCACAGTCATTGCTCTGCCGTGTTCAAACTTGGGTGTTCCGAGGCCCAGCGTTTGCGCGCGAATGCCTGCTTCCTGTCTTCTGAGCTCAGGCGTGAATTCAGCACCGAAGTCCGCAGCTTCGAACACCTGGCGAATCTCGACCTCGCAATCCTCGTTATGGGGATTGGGGCAGCGCTTGACCCATTCGATGGCCTCTTCCTTCGATTTCACCTGCCACAGCCAGAAGCCGGCCAGCAACTCCTTGGTCTCGGCGAAGGGGCCGTCGATCACGGTGCGCTTACTTCCGGAAAATCTGACGCGCGCGCCCTTGGAACTCGGCTGGAGCCCTTCGCCCGCAAGCATCACCCCGGCTTTTACTAATTCTTCATTGAATTTGCCCATTTCAGTCAGAAGCTGCTCGCTTGGCATGACCCCTGCTTCCGAGTCCTTCGTCGCCTTAATTAAGACCATGAAACGCATGGTTATTCCTCCTAGTTTGAGTTGGAGCCAGAAGCGACTAGCTGCGCCTAGCTCTGGTGGACATTACAGTAGTCGTTTAGCGGAAGGCAAAATCGACAAGGCGATTCCATTCAGCCCAATTCAGCTAGCCGACGCTGCAAAAAGCGCCGCTCCGGCTCCTGCTGCGTTAGGGCGAGGGCGCGCTCATAAGAGACTCGAGCTTCCGCTGCCCGCCCCAGGCGTCGGCAGAGGTCCGCCCGCGCCGCGTGGACGAGATGATAGTCCGAAAGATCGCCGCGTCCCAGGATGGCGTCGATCAGCACGAGCCCCGCAGACGGACCGTCGCGCATTGCCACCGCCACCGCGCGGTTCAGCTCGATCACGGGCGACGGTTCCGCCCGCGCCAGCAGATCATACAGCGCCACGATCTGGGCCCAGTCCGTGGCTGCGGCGTGAGCTGCATTCGCGTGCACCGCTGCGATCGCCGCTTGAATCGCATAGGGGCCGAGCTGCGGCGCCGCCAAGCGCCCGCTCCGCCAGCGCGGAACCGTCTGCTAATCTCATCGCGGTTCCAGAGCAAGCGGTCTTGATGTTCCAAGAGCACGAGATCGCCCGACGGCGATGTGCGCGCGGCGCGGCGCGAATCTTGGAGCAGCATCAGCGCGAGCAGCCCGAGCGCTTCCGGTTCCGGCAGCAACTCCACCAGCAGCCGACCGAGGCTGATCGCCTCGCTCGAAAGATCGTGCCGCGTGAGTGCCGCACCGGAGGATGCCGAGTATCCCTCGTTGAACACGAGGTAGACGACCCGAAGCACGGCATCGAGCCGGTCCGGCAGATCGGTCGCAGAGGGTACTTCATAAGGAATGCGCGCGTTGCGAATCTTGGCCTTGGCGCGCACGATGCGTTGCGCCACTGTGGAAGGCGATGAGAGAAACGCCCGCGCGACTTCCTCGGTGGTGAGACCGCAGACTTCGCGCAAGGTCATCGCCACTTGGGCGTCTGACGACAGGGCAGGATGGCAGCAGGTGAAGATGAGGCGCAGGCGGTCGTCTTTGATGCTTGCGTCGTTCCACGCCTCTTGGTCATCCATGTCGGCCGCGAGTCGCTTGTCGATATCGTCCGGCAGCGGCTCGAATCGGCTGCGTCGACGCATCGCGTCGATGGCCTTGAAACGGCCGGTCGATACCAGCCAGGCGCGCGGATTGGCGGGCACACCATCGCGCGGCCACTGCTCCAAAGCTGCTCGGAACGCGTCGTGCAGCGCCTCCTCGGCGATATCGAAGTCGCCGAGCAGGCGGATTAACGTGGCGAGGACGTGGCGCGAGTCGGAGCGGTAGACATCGTCCACCTTGGTGCGCGCTTGTTCGGCCATCATGCCAACGTCGGATTTTGGGTTGCTATCCACTTTAACCAGCGAAGGTGCGTCGGCAGTAAATCAGAGTTCCAAAAGTTATTCCGAACGCGATCAGCGATAAAAGATTTGTTTCTATATAATTGCTTATCGGTGTTCAACTTGTCAGGGATAGGAGTAGTGACTCAATTGAAAAATCATATCCTTCACGGGGTTTATCCAGAGCAGAGCCGAAGGATTCAGGATGACAACTATCTCGTCGTCCAAAGCCACACTACCCACCCAAATGAGTCACTACCGGGATAAAGATATCGAAATATCGATAACGTTTGCGCGATCAGAGAGCTAACGTTGGAGTTTAAGTTCAGCATCGATTTGTTTCCTAAACGCCGCGACAAGGTCGAAGTCTCTGCCTGGTATCGGCTCGAACTTGGTGGTGCTCTCAAGAGCTTGCAGAACTCTCTTACCCGCCTCAGACCGATGCATGTTGAGCAAAATATCCCTGATTCTCGTCACCAGCTTGGCGGCGGAGATCCGCTCGATAGCTCACGAGCTGCCGCGGAAATGGAACCGTCTTATGAATGATTTTGAAGCTACCCAGGCTTTTCACCAAAGTAAAATACTTCTGATCATCGGTTGCCCCTGCCGCCACCACTCCATTCAACACCATGTATATGGTATTCGAGTCACCGTGACTGAAAACATAACCCACTTCGTCCGATTTAACCGGATCATTTCCTTGTCGTTTGAGCGCCAATCGTAGGTCCTTTTCCAATAAAAGCATTTTTGGAAAAAAATAACCGGCGGAGCTGAAGGGTTCCTCAAAGGCAATCACTTTGCCCTTGAGATCCTCCAATCGAGCAATGCCGCTATCTTTGCGCGTGAAGATAACTGATTGGTACTCACTCTTTCCCATTTTCCATCGCCGGAGCAGAAGTTTGCTGTCGGTAAGACGACTCACAGCCAACGAAGGGAAAAAACTGTCCATGTAAAGATCTATTTGTCGCGTTTGCATTAACGAGGCCATGGCCGGGATGCTCGCCGCGACGACAACCTTTCCTTCGTCGATTCCATCTCCCTGCAACTGCCGTGCGAGATAGCTCGCGAGGGGCGAGAATTTTTTGGTCTCCGCGACTGGGTCTATAGCTATAGAACCCAACTTGAACGATTCTGCACTGGAGCGCAGAGGCAATAGCAAGACAGCAATCACCAAAAAGAGTAGATGTCGTAAACCCCATGGAAGAGTCACCAGATACTCCCGTAGCACGCAAGCAGATAAAAATACCATGGACTATGGCATATTTCTAAGCTGTCCCAGGTTAAGTTTTTGATAAATAATAAGGAGAACAATTGTTCCAAGGTGTACGGTACGAAACCAAAAAGAGACTTGACTCGCGATGGTCGCGCGATTAAAAATTCGCTAGTCAGGTCACCGCGCAAGGAATCCCCAGAGCTCTTGCATGTTTGTATTCGCGCCTCATTGAGGATTGTCGCTAGCTCCTCGGACCCGTCCTTCGTGCTATGCGCGTTAGGATCGGGTCGACTTGTCGCATGCAACAAGCGACCGAGTGCACTCATAGCCCTGATCAGCCAACGTACGCACCGGCTGCGCCGCCGACGTCGATGAGCCGCGCCGGCGGCTTTGGCAATAGACGCGAGGGATTTCTTTTGTCGTTCGAACTCTAAGCGAAACACATCCGATTGCAGACGCGATTCTTCGGAAAAGCGCTCGTAATATGCGACTATCTCAGATGGAGATTTCATAAGAGTTCCCAAAACGCCCAGTGGCATCACGGCATCCGCCTTTACCTCGACCTCTAAAACTTAACAAACAGATCTCGTCCAATGAAGTGCGAGTCCGCTAAAAGCTAAACGCTCGACCCGTCATCAAGGCCGGCAAACAACACCATTCAATCGATCTCGCAGCGGTCGACGGCACCAACGCAAATATGATGCGAGGGTCGTTGTAGACATCTGTCCTGCGGATTTTTGCTAGCGCAGGAATCGGAAAAATCCTCCAATCCAAGTCTGCCGATTTCTTCTCGCCAATTTTGATAATGACGTGATTGAAAAATTGCTTATATTTTGGCCTTTCCAAATCGGAGAAAAATCTTAAGCTGTTGTCATATGGCATATGTCTTGCGCCTTTAATTTGAAGGTCAGTTGCTGTCTCGAACCAGCGCTCAGGAGCGGTTCGACGGCCGCGCCGGGAAGGGGAGAAATGATCTTCAACGTTCTACAGGTGGTCACGGTTCTGCTCGTTACGTTGGCATTGGTTCCGTCTCTCGCGCATGCGCTCGAACTGCCGGGAAAGTTGCGGCTGGATAAAGCTGCCTATCTCACGGTGCAACCGATCTACTATCCCGGTTTTACCTTCGCTGGCGTTGGCGAGCCTGGAGGCCTGATCGCTACTGCTGTTCTCTTGTGGCTCACACCGCAGGGGACTTTGGGCTTTTGGTTGACGTTTGTGGCTCTGTTGGGCCTCATCGCCATGCACGCCGTCTATTGGGTCGTTACCCATCCTGTGAACAAATTCTGGTTACAGCAGGAAAATCTAGGCGGATTTGGGTCCGGTTTCTTCTCCTTCGGCGCGAACCGGTCCGGGCCCTCAGCGGAAGCTCGTCCATGGACGGCATTGCGTGACCGCTGGGAGTACTCCCACGTCGCGCGCGCGGGCTTTGCGTGCGTAAGCCTGATCGCGCTTCTGATTGCGGTTTCGGACGGGTCTTAGCTGCATTGCAAATCTACCGCTCATCTTCGATGGAGAACAAAGATGGCTTGGCGAGTGTGGCACTTCATTACGCTAGTGTTGGTTGCATTGCTTCTCGGAACGACGTTCGGTCACGCGCTGGAAATGCCGATGAAGATGAACGTCGACGGACGGCTCTGGATGACATTTCAGCATACGCTCTACTCTTATTTCGCGTACATCGGAGCGCCGATCGAGATCGGAGCCATTCTTTCGTTGGGGATATTGTCGTTCTTCGCGCGGCATCGTTCACGGTCTTTTTATTTGGTGCTGACCGCGACCCTGTGCGTGGCAATGGCTTTTTTTGTAGTGTGGTTGGGTTTCACCAATCCGGTAAATGCTGAAACTGCTAAGTGGACGGCCGATACGATTCCGTCCGATTGGGCAGACTGGCGGAGACAGTGGGAATACTCTCACCTCGCCCGTTTTGTTCTGCACTTGATCGGGTTTGGTGCCCTTGGGATTTCCTTGGTGCTAACCAGCCCGGAGGGTACTAACTCAATCCGTCGATCGAGGAGCTAACTTTTTTTGCGGCTTGAAAAGATTTGGCGAGAGTTTTTTCAGGATTGGACACAGAGTCGTGCTGGTAAAACCGGCGGCCTCGGCGATTTTTGCCGCTTGAGAGCTGCGCGGGAGTTCGCCGATCCTGCCGGATAAGGGTTTGCCCGCGTCGCGGGAACAAAATAAAGAAACCGGATATAGAATTTATCCGGTTAGCAAGAAATCAATTCGAGCGGCATCTTTTCTATATCGCTGCAGCATCACCTTTCGTGAGGCTAGTCGATTCGATTCCCTGGCTTTGCTCGTCAATCCAAGTTTTACATAATTTGAGCGCATGGTCCTCGGCTTTTTTCTTACTGGGAAAAGTCAACTCTGCGCGCTCCAAGCTTTTGATCTGCTGTCACTTTATCTTCCGGATCAAATACCAAGCCCTTGCAAGACCATACTTTCCCAGGTCCGCGAAAACCGATGCCATAAATAGGATAATTATTGTATTGAGGCATTGCATCTGGCCTTTCGAGAGCAGGTGCTCAGCATGTAGTCGGCACGGACCAACTTTGGTTACTTCCGTTTGTAGGCGCTCCGCTTTGCCAAATAAAAAACAATATACAGAATGACAAACATTACTAGAATAGGCGCGACTGCAGCCATACGAGACCTCCGCGGCGAGCTTGACGTTTCGGACTGCTTTAAATTATAGGCTGAGTCGAAGCGGACTGTCTGTTCAATATTGGACGCTTTTAGAGAATCGTTGGTAACATTTGCGATCTATGCCCGTAGTCAATTCCCCCACTAGCTTTTTTTCGACGTGGTGGCATATCCTTGTTTAACAGCATTATCTCTAAAGTTGCGCTCACCAGCGCAAGGAAAAGGAGGATCGTCTTGATGACACGGAAACACGCTGGATATTTCTTTGCGCTGTTGCTGATGTTTGTTTCAGCAACAGCGTTGGGGCAGGTGGCCTATACGCCGGAACAGACGCAATCCGATGTCTCATGGATTCCGTGGGGCATTGCCGTTGTAGTCATAGCGGCCGGCGGGTTTTTTCTGGTTAATTATTTCAAAAACAAGGGTGATAGCCCTCGCGTTAGCCAACCTCAGATGCAGCCGCCAAAGGCGGCTAGTTTTCCATCCGTACAAGGTTATCCGCGCGGAAGCGTGTTTATTTCTTACCGCCGCGACGACAGCGCAGACGTTACGGGAAGGATTCACGAGCGGCTTTTGCAACATTTTGACCGCGATGTCGTGTTTAAGGATGTGGACTCGATTCCGTTGGGAATCGACTTCCGACAGCACTTAGAAGGTGCCTTGAGTCAATGTCGCGTGTTGATAGCAGTGATCGGCGATCAGTGGATCGAGCGCGGCAGCGCCGTAGGTAAACGACGCATCGACGATTCTCGCGATCAGTTGAGAGTCGAGCTGGAAGTCGCCTTGGGTCGAAACATTCCGGTGATTCCCGTTTTGGTTCGGAAAGCGTCGGTTCCGACGGAAGAAGAACTGCCGCCTTCACTCAAGTCCCTGGCCTACCGCAACGGTATTCAAGTCCGGCCCGATCCAGATTTTAGCGGCGACATGGACCGGCTTATCAAAGGAATCGAGCCGCACTTGAGCCGTTAGCGCCCTTATGGGCGGAACCAAATGAGCAATTGCTGTCTGAAGTCGCCGATCGGTATCGGCGCAGTGGGTCTCTAGAATTCCATGCCGATGCCGTTTTGCCGCGCTAAGGAATAGATCTTACTTGCTATAGCTACGTCAGCGATCCCTTGGCCGGCGTTGTTTTTGAAAAGAGTGATTTGGTTTGGGTCGGTTCTTCCGGGAATCGTGTTGTTCAGCAGCGCTCCTAACTCACCGACTTTGTCCCAGCTTAGAAAGCCCGCCTGGACCGGCTCGAACAGATCTGCCTGTTCGTCTTGGATAGCCTGCTCCTTGGAATTGACAATGATAACATCGCTTCGTTTGATTACGGTGTCATCGAGCTCTCTTCGTGGCGTCGCCGCAATGCCGGCTCGCACCAGCCCGACATTGCCGCCCATGATGGAGGTGACGTGCGTACCGGCTTGAAGCCATTCGCCATTGAAAACGGGAACATTGGAATTGGTCGCAGTGAGCAGCACGTCCGAACCCTCAACCGCTTCCTTAGCGCTAGACACGGGCTTTAGTTCGCAAGGAACCAGTTTTTCCATCAGCCGGCAAAATTCGTGGCGGGTAGACTCGGTGCGGCAGTAAACCTTTGCCACCTGGAAGCGCCGCGTCTTGGAAAGAGCCAGTAGATGATATTTGGCTTCTCCACCGGCGCCAAGAATACCAAGGACTTTGGAGTCCTGACGCGCCAAACTACGCGTGCCCACGGCGCTGGTCGCCGCTGTCCTTATCGGAGTCGGCCTTTCCGCCGGTAATTCTTTGATGGCGATCCGGCCAACCAGGATCGCCATCAAGGATGCGTCCCGCGTATCGAAAAGGACGGTTACCGGCCCGCCCATGTTGTGATAGGTCTGGACTTGTTTTGAAATTGCCACGTGTTCGGAGTGGGCTAGGACGCCGATCCCTCCGAGCGAAGGAATTCCGCCGGGATGAACGCTAACGCGCACGCCATCGGGAGTCGTTATGCGCCTGCGCGGGGCGTTTAATTCCGGGCTTTTGCCCCATTCGCTTGAATCCAGCCTCCACTGCGTCGATCGCTTCTTCAATGGTCAATAATCCGTTCACATCTTCCGCGCGAATCAAAAGTGGCATCAGTTCCTCTGTGGTGAGATAGAACGACAGTTACATACGTCAATAACGTTGACAACCCGCGGCGCCACCACTACCTTGCCTCCAAGTGTTTGTTGGGGGTTGCACATGAAGCGACGCAAAAAAGTTATCCTTTGGGCGTGGTTTGGTCTTACTATCTGCTGGACACCTCCCGCCTGGGCCCAACTCGGTAACATCGACGCGGCTAAAAAAGAGGGTAAGGTGGTGGTCTATGCGGCCGTGCCACCCCAAACGATGAAGGTCATCAACGACCCGTTCGAGAAAAAATACGGCATCCGCGTGGAGTACTGGCGCGCTTCGACGACAGCGATTCTAGAGAGAGCACTTAACGAGTGGCGGGTTGGACAACCGGGCTTCGATGTTATCGAAGGCAACAAAGGACCGCAGCTGATTCTCAAATCGGAAGGAGTTTTTGAAAAGTACATTCCTCCTTCGGCCGTGAAGTTTCCCCGTCAGTTTATTGAAGCGGACGGTATCTTGACGCCCTGGCGCTTCAACCCTATCAGCATTCTTTACAATACCGAACTGGTCAGGAAGGAAGAGCTGCCAAAAACTCTCGCTGATCTCTTACTACCTCGGTGGAAAGGGAAGATCACAATCCCCGATCCTTCACGCCACACCACCACGGCGCAGTTTTTAGCGGACCTGGATCATTACGAGGGAATGAAATGGCGAGATTTCGCCAAAAGTTTAGCCCAGCAGCAACCGCTTTTGGTTGAATCCTTTGCTCCTATCGTCAATACGGTTATCAGAGGTGAGGCTCACCTCGGACTGACCTATTTAAAATATGTCGGACAATACAAGGGCCCCATAGACTATGTACGATTGAACAAGTATCTCGCCGATACCAATTACCTCGGAGTTAGTAAAAAGGCGGGTAGTCCCAACGCTGGAAGATTGTATGTTGAGTATATTTGCTCGGCCGAGGGCCAAAAGGCTATGGCTGCCACCGGCGAGTTTGTGCTGGCGCCGCAAATCGCTCCAACTATTCAAGGCGCCGCGGAAGTGGCGCAGCGAACCCTATTTATGGAAGAGCCAACCGCCGAGGAGTTTAAAAAACTGCGCGAAGAAATGCGCCAGATTTTCTCAGTCAAATAATTTCAGAAAATTAAATGTACTCTTCAGCCATGGGGCACAGCTTCGATAAGCAAGACAATTTCTTCTCGTTGAATCCAACCTTAAGCGGTCCTCGGTCATCACAAGAGCGTGCGTTTGTTTCCCAGAGTTTAGCAGAAATGTCAGGTATCTGACAGACACATCGAGCGCTCTTGATGTAGCCTCCGGGCATTTCGACCGAACCTTCGAAGAGTGGCCGCTCGAATAACGAGAAGTCTTACAGTTCGCGCTCGGAGCAGAATCGTTTGTTGATCAGGTAAGCCGGAGCCGACCACCCCTATGGTTAATGTTGATGCGAAAGTTCTTAAACAGCTCGAAAATCTCTCCCGTCTATCGGCCTCTCAACTAGACAAGCTCGCCGATAGTCTTGCCGTAAAAAACTTCAAAAAAGATGAAATTGTTTTTGCGCAGGACGAGCAGGCGAGGCTCGTTTACCTGCTCATCTCCGGAGTTGCCAGGGTCTCTTTCAACGGTAACGAACGACAGACGATTGTCAGCCTGCTTTCGCCGGGAGAGTTTTTTGGCCTCGACTCGCTCATGCCCAAATCGAATCACCCATTTAGGTGCGACGCCTTTGAAACCTCGACGATCGGCTCCATCAAACCGCAGGTTTTCGTCGAAACCCTTCTGGGCATCTCGTATGAAAACTTCCTTGCCGGATTCGCCACTACGCTGCATCTGGGCCGGCAAGCGTATATCCATTGCATCCGCGGCATCGCGCTTGACGTGCGAAGGCGGATGGCTCTCGAGCTTTCAAATCTGGCGGATCACTTTGGATCAGCCGACCCGCGTGGAATCTTGATCACTTTGGCTATCAGTCACGAGACGCTGGCCGGCCTCGTCGGCGCCTCGCGTCAGCAGGTCACGGAATATCTGAATGAATTCGATCGCGAAAATATTATATCGAGGGACGGGCGACGCCTCATCGTCAATCTTAAGAAACTTCGCAAGGTCATCGACAGCCGGCCCTGATAATTCGATTGCCGCTCCGCCAGTTGGTGTTTGAAAATAGTGTTGGCCGTCGCTATGGAACTGAGAAACCACCCTCTCATGAGCTGTCTCGGTCGTCCGAATTGGCCTCCCGAATGGAAAGGTCCCTACGGTCCGGATAATCCCTTGCCGAGCGGCGAAGTCGGTACTCTCAGCGCGGTAAAACTTGGCCCTAGCAGGATGCCAACGCCGCATTGCATAGTCATTATTCAGTGGAACCATCAAGAATATTTAGCTACTTTGTACTTTGATGACGAAAAGTTTTTCCAAGAAATCGTCGGGCTTCTCCAAAGTTGTCTCGGCCGGCCAATCGTGGAAATCGGCAGCCTGAATCTTCCTTGATCCCACCCTCATTTTCGGCGCAACCCCGATAAAAGGCAAAGAATCTCGTAGCCTTGAGCCTGCAGCTTCCGGCCATTGAAAACGAGTTGCCGACTCACGCGGGAAGACATGCAGTCAAGGTAGCCTCGAAGGACAGCCTTGCGATCACAATATTGCAGCTATGCAAGGTGCGACCTTGGTTTTATCTCCGATCAGCGCGCAGTCTTCTGGCCAAATTGCACCAGTGCTTGAGATTTTCGTAGCCGGTAACACCCCACCTTGCGCGGTGCTGTTCACCGCAGGCAAGTGGTTTGAGCCGATTGAAATCGATTTGATCGTAGGTGAGTCCCCACAGGCAACCGCCGCCGTCGTAGGAGGCGCAGGCGGGATTGCCGTCGGACATGATAGTGTAGACCAGCAACCCACCGTTCGGTGGTGGAAAGTTATAGGCTGGCCAGCGCGCGCGCTGCGCGCCAGCTTGGTCCTGGCCGCTTGTTTTGAGCGGGTGGCCGCGGTCGACTCGGCGGCGGCGCGGATGTGAATGGGACTGCTGAAGTTCCTACTTCCTCGGGAGCGACTACGGAGGCATTGCCGATGGGAAGAATAGCGAAGGCGATAAGAAGATATGCACGATGCAATGGTCTTAACATGTTTACGATCCTCCATGCGGAACGTTGAAAGCAACCGCGACTCTCAGTTTTTCATCCGAAGCGATCCTTGCTTTTTTCCTGCGCATGCCTTTCCGGTAGAGCAATGGCAATGCCAACTCGCGCTCTTTCTTGGCTCGGACATAAATGAACGAATTGATTTGGAAGGCTTGTCGATGCGTTGAATTTACATTCACGGGCGCAACTTGTAGGCGCAACGCTTGGATACAGTTGTGTATCCAAAGTTACCGAGGAGCGGAGCAGAGACTGGAATTTTCGGTAGAGCCGAACGGTTTCCCTGCGCATTTGTACGAGTGCGCCTTTAATATCGCGCCGGGAGAATTATTCGGCGTTGGCCTAGTCTTTCAAATCGTTGCGAAACAAATGATCGCTCAGCTATCTATCGATCAGGATGGGACACTTCATTCGCGAGTCCCTGAATTTCGCCATTGCCGGACAATTGAGGACTGGACAAAGCAAAGTCCGCCGCAAGGATGATAAGGTCCGGACGCTGAAAAAAACGAGCTAATCGTCTTCGGTCTTTTCCTTGACGATTATTGGACCAGTCGATCTGCCCGCCCTAAAATCTCGGGAGGGATTTTCATGCCGATTTGTTTCGCCGTCATCTGATTGATTGCGAGAAAGAACCTGTCCGGGGTTTCGATCATGATTTCGCCGGGCCTGGTTCCTTTCAATATTTTGTCGACAAAAGCGGCTGCCTGAACCCCGACCAATCGGGAATTAGGTCCGTATGAAACTAGCGCTCCGCGATCCAGCAGAGCCTCCTCGTGAACAGCCAAAGGAATCTTATCCTTTCTTGCTCTTTGGACCAGGAGGTCGAAGTTGGTTCTGATTAAGGTAGAAGGTACGTGAAAGATGGCATCCATGGATCCGCGAGGCGTTTCGTCGAGCGCCTTCACTATGTCGTCCTTATCGGTCACGTCGCGTCGAACTAATTGTACCCCAAACTTTTGCGCGGCGGGCTCCAGGGATCGAAACGAGCTTACGGAAACACTCTCTTTGGCAGCCACAAGAACCATGATCCGCTTGACATTTGGCGCGATCTCCAACAGGACTTCCAATCTTTTGCCCGACAGGGAATCGCCGATGGCTGTAACTCCGGTCAGATTGCTTTTGGAATAGGGATACCGGTCAATCAGCTCGGCTTGCACGGGATCACCGACCCAAGCGAAAACAATCGGGACCGTAGATGTTGCGCGCTTCGCCGCCTGTGCGTGAACCGTAGACACCGCGAAAAGCACGTCGGGCTTCGCGGATAAAACTTTCGCCGTCCGCGGAACCAAATCTGCAGAGATTCCCTTCGTGTCTTCGACAGTAATCGTTATATTTTTGCCCTCCACATATCCCAATCGGACAAGCCCCTCCGCCATCCCGTTACCTACGGGTGTCAAAGTTAAACCTGGGGTAAATACCCCGATGCGAGCATTGTGCGATTGGGCGCCGAAGAGCCATGCCGGCGCGACGACCATATAAATTACAACCAGTACAATTTCGAGTCTCATCGAATACATTTTCATTTTTCCATTTCCCGTTTCTCGTGCCTGTTAGTCCACTATGCGGTCCACTTGTTGGAGGAACTTATTAGGAATTGTAAGGCCGATCGTTTTAGCGGTCGTACGGTTGACAACTAACACCGGGCGCTCCGGCGTTTCGATGGGAATATCCGAGGGCATGGTCCCCTTTAGGACCTTGATCACGATCCGCGCCGCTTGAATTCCGATCAGCCGATTGTCTTCCCCATAGGAGACGAGCGCGCCTTTCTTGACGAGCTCTTCGGTGTGCACGCCGAAGGGAAGCCGGTCTCTCTTGGCCTTTTCGACGAGCAAGGCGATGTGATTTCGCAGCAGGATTGCTGGAACGTGAATGATCGCATCGACCGAGCCCTTCGGCGTGTCGAGCAAAGACTTTTCGATCTCTTCTTTGGTCGTCACATCGCGCCGGACGAGCTGGATGCCGAACTTGCTCGCGGACTCCGCCAGAAATTGAAATGACTTTTGGGCAATGCTCTCTTTGATCGCGACAACGGCGAGTCCGCGCTTGATGGTCGGGACCATTTCTTTCAACATCTCGAGCCGCTTGCCGGACAACTGCGCCACGCTGTTCGCGACTCCGGTAAAATTGTTCTTCGAAGAGGCGTAGCTCGCCACATACCCGGACTGCACTGGGTCTGTAAGGACCGTAAAAACGACGGGAATATTCCCGGCCACGCGCTTTGCCGCGGCCGCATGGCTGGTGGCGACTGTGACGATCAGATCCGGATTGGCAGCAACGAGTCTCAACGCCGCCTTTACCGGATCGAGCGTTTCCATCTTCGTGTCTTCGACGATCAAGGTTATTTGCTTCCCTTCTTCATAGCCCGCTTCGGCGAGCCCCTGCCTCAGCCCTTCCACGACCGATCCGAAGTCTCCGCCAGGAGTTAGCACTCCAATGCGACGGATGGCCGTCGGTTGTGCCTGAATAGAACAAGCGAACATAACAGTGAACAAAATCGACAAAAGGACGGTGCTTAATACGCGGTCACTGACTCTGCGGTCTTTCATTTTTATTATCCCTTTGCTTCCAACGATAGGTAGTTCGCTTCGGTCTCTATTGCGCCGGGGTCTTGCGCCGCTGGCAACGTAAATACAAACGTGGCTCCCTTGCCCTCTTCGCTCTCCACCCAGATTTTCCCGCCGTGGGCTTCGACGATCATTTTGCAGATTACCAATCCAAGGCCGGTTCCTTTCTGGGTGGAAGTCTTGCCGCTGGTGCTCTGCTGGTATTTCTGAAAAAGGCTTGCGATCTCGTCGGCGGGAATACCGAGACCGGTATCCTGCACCCGAATGACAATTCCGTTTCGGCGATCTGGTTGCGCATAAAGATGAATCGAGCCGTCTTTACCGGTAAATTTTATCGCGTTGCTAACCAAATTCGTTAGGATCTGATCGAGGCGACGCGAATCCGCCTGTACGGCTGGCAGAGGGTCGGCTTGCCAACTCAGGGCAATGTTCTTGCCGCGCGCCAACGGGCCGAAGTTTTCGACCACTATACGGAGCGAGTCGGTTACATCGATGGGAGTTCGCACGAGCTCGATACGGCCCGATTCCAGCTTTGAGACATCGAGAAAATCACTGACCAATCCCACTAAACTCGTGGCGTTGTTTTTGATGCGGTCGATCCAATGTTTTTGATCGTCGTTGAGATCTCCCAATAACCCATTTCCCATCATTTCAGTGATGTTGATGACGGTGGAAAGAGGCGATCGAAGGTCGTGCGCAATCATCGCGCTGAAATCGGCCTGAAGCTTATTGGCCTTGTCCAACTCGATCGCCTGCTCAGTGCTGCGCTCGTAAAGCTGCGCATTGCTAATCGCCATGGCCGCCTGGCCTGCTAGTGTGCTGAGGTATTCGATCTCCTCGCCGGTGAATTCGTGTTCTTCCTTTTTGAAGAAGGTGATGATTCCCAAGCGTTCATTCTTCGCGATCAGAGGAAGCTGAACAAACGAAACCAATCCGTGTCTGCGCAGGAATGCCGACCAGAGGGTGGGTGGATCTGTTTGGGAATTGCGGACGACGATGGGAACGATTCCCGCCGCCGAACTTTCAAGGCCGCTCCTACAATCGACCTCTTCCTTCCAGGCGTTCTGGTCGATATTCTGGCACGCCGTCGCTTCCAAGCGGCCGGTTTTTTTGTTGAACAATTGAACCGTCGTAACCGGATACGGAAGGAACCGATCGATCTTTTGTAACAGTTCATGCAGGACCGCTTCGAGATCCAAGCTCGAGGTAGCAGCCAGGCCAATATCATGCAAAGCGGCGATTCGCTCGAGATTGAGTTCGGTATCCTGGAACAAACGCGCATTCTGCAGCGCTACCGAGATTTGATGCATGATGGCGGCGAAAAGATCCGTGTGTTTTAAGGTTAATCCTCCGGGTTCCCGAGTGGCGACGGTCATGATGCCGAAGGTGTTTTTTGTCGTCATGAGCGGGAGATAAACAGCGGCGTGAAAGCCTTCTCTTGCCAGCGCGTTTCGATTGCCCGCCCGCTGATTCTGCAGATCGCCCAAAAAAACCGACTGGCCGGACGCTAGAGCTTCTTTGACTTCGGCTTCGTCAAGCAACGATGCTTGTTGCTCGCGCATATAAACTTCGGAAAAACCTCGATACACCGAGAAGCCAAGGCGGCCATTCCCGTCATCCATCAGTCGAATGGATGCCGCTTGCGCCCCCGTGAGCTTCATGACCTTGGATGCAACTTCAGTTAGAACTTCTTTCAATTCAGTTGTCTGGCTGATGATCGGGATTGTCAGGGCAGAAAGCGTGGCTTGCTGCGAGGCACGAAGCTGATCGGCCATGAGATTGAACTGTTCCGCCAGTTCGCCAATTTCATCGTGCGTCTCGATCGAAACTCTATGTTGGAGATTCCCGCTACCGACCTGCTGGGCTCCTTGGCGAAGTCGGATAATAGGCTCCGTCAAGCGCCGGCTTAAGGTGTGTGCCAGCAGGAAACTGGAAATAAGACCGATTAATGTTACACCCAAAAAAAACCAGATCTTTGCACGGATCGGCGCAAACAGCAGTGAAGAAGGCTGCTCGATCACCACCGCCCAGGCTGGCTTTGTAAATCGCAGCCCGGTCGCCATCATAGGCACGCCCGTTTCGTCGATGTAATCACCTTCCACGAACGAGCGATCAAGAGAAGTTTTTGGATCCGTGAGGCGTTGCACCAAAGAACGATCGGCAAGGGATAGTTGTTTAAGGATTAGGCTCGGATCGGCAGCAGCAATCAGCCGGCCTACTTGATCGACTATGTAGGCCCGGCCGCCATAGTTCAGTTTAAATTCCTGTGTCAAAGACAAAAGCGACTTGAGATTGATGACGCCGAAGACCAAGCCTGTGGCCGGCAGGTGAACGGTTAAAGTGACCCGAGGTTCCGAAGTGTCCGCAACGGTCACGGCGCCCCAAGAGACTTCTTGCTTCAAGCCGTCACGGAAGAGCTGTGTAGTCGAGCGGTCGATCAAGTCGCCATCGGTGATGGCCACTTTGCGGGAGACCCTTACGAGTTCTTTTCCATCCTCGTTGAGAATACCAACTTCTTCGAACTCCGGGTCGCTTTGCAAACGTTCTTGCGCAAGCATGCCGGAGATGCTCGCGGTCGCCATCAAAAAAATATGGCCGCATGCGCTAGCGCGGTCATTCTTACGTTGTTTTCTTCTTCGTTAAGTTGGTCCTTAATTTGATCCCGAAGCAGGCGAACTGGACGTGCGCCGCAATTCCGATTGTTCGTGCTTTATTTCCCGGATCGCGCTCGGCAGCCAGATCAGATTGACAACCAGGAAAGAGCCGAAGCTCATTCCCACGAGGAGAAGGAATATTCGCCGCCGGATCGAGGCAGGATGGCAAAAAGATTTTTTGCATCGTTGTTGGTATTCGTCGCGCGAGATTATTGAACGAGTCGATCCGCCCGCTCTAGAACTTGGGGGAAATCTTTAAGCCGATTTGCTTTGCCGCAGTCTGGTTGATGGCGAGAAAGAACCTTTCGGGGGTTTTGACCATGATTTCGCCGGGTCTAGTTCCCTTCAATATCTTGTCGACCAGATCCGCCGCCTGACGTCCGATCGCCCGGGGATTAGGTCCGTAAGAAAACAGCGCCCCCTGTCGCAAGAGAGCATTCGTCGTTGAACAGCCAGCGGCAATCCTGATCTCTTTCTGGCTCGTCTGACCAGGAGCTCGAGATTAGTCCGCACCAAGGTCCGAAGGCACGTGGAAGATCGCATCGAACGATCCCCGAGGCGTTTCCTCCAGTGCCTTTACGATTTGTTCCTTATCGGTCACGTCGCGGCGAACGCAACTGAACCGCCAAACTTCTGTGCGCGGCTCGCTCCAGGGAGCTGGAACGAGCTTACGGAAACACTCTCTTTGGCCGCGACAATAACCAGCAGCCGCTTGGTTTTTGGCGCGATTTCTAAAAGTACTTCGAGCCTTTTGCCTGAAAGGGAATCGCCGATGGCTGTAACCCCCGTCAGATTGCTTTTGGAATAGGGATAACTGGCGATCAGGCCGGCTTTAACCGGATCACCCACCCATGGCAAAAACAATCGGCACGGTGGAGGTCGCTTGCTTCGCCGTCTAGCGCATGATCGGTGGTAACGGTGAAAAGCAGGTCAGGCTTGGCGGATAAAAGCTTCGCTACCCGAGCCGGCAGGTCGTGTTGTGGTCCCTTTCGTGTCTTCGACGATGAACGTTATATTCTTATCCACGACATAACCGAGTCGGGCGAGCCCCTCCTGCATTCCTTCATGCACGGCCGTCAAGCTTAAACCTGGCGTAAATATGCCGATGCGAGCATTGTCCAATGGGCCGCCGAAGAGCGACGCCGGTGTCACAAGCCATGGCGATTGCCAGGAAGATACTGGCCAGTCCTATCTGACTTATTTTGTCTTTGTTGCATTGCCGTTCTTCCTTGCCGCTAATCCACTATACGATCCACCTGTTCGAGAAACTCCGGAGGAATTTTAAGGCCGATGGTTTTAGCCGTCGTGCGGTTGACGACGAGCACAGGCGCTCGGGGCTTTCTATGGGAATCTCCGCGGGCTGTATCCCGTTCAAAACCTTGACCACGATCCGCGCCGCCTGAATACCGATCAGCCGATTATCTTCCCGTAGGAGACCAGCGCGCCTTTTTGACCAGTTCTTCGGTATGGACGCCAAACGGGAGCTTGTCTTTCTTCGCCTTGTCGACAGGAGGGCTAATATTATTTCTCAGCAGGATTGACGGAACGATGAATGATCGCATCGACGGACCCCTTCGGTGTGTCGAGGAGAACCTTCTCAAGCTCTTCCTTGCTGGTCACGTCGCGGCGCACGAGTTGGATGTCGAGTTTCTTCGCCGTCTCCTTCAAAAACTTGAAAAGTCATTTGCGCGATGCTCTCGTTGGTAGCGACAATCGCCAGTGCGCGCTTCATGCCCGGGACCATCTCTTTCAGCAGTTCGAGCCGTTTGCCGGAAAGGCTGCCAGCTGTTCGCGACTCCGGTGAGATTGTTCTTCGAGGAAGCGTAACTCGCCACGAAGCCTGCCCGGTCACGGGCTCGGTTAGCACGGTGAAGACGATGGGAACGTTTCCGGCGCCTGCTTGGCCGCGGCGGTATGACCGGTAGCGACCGTGACGATCAGATCCGGTTTGGTCGCAAGGAGCCGCATCGCCGCCTTGACCGGATCCAGCGTTTCCATCTTGGTATCTTCAACGATGAAGGTTATCTGTTTTCCTTCCACGTATCCGAGTTGAGCCAGCCCCTGTCGCAGCCCTTCCAACACGGCGCCAAAGTCGCCACCGGGAGTGAGCACGCCGATCCGACGCGGCGCCGTCGATTGCGCCCAGGAAGAACCAACGAGGCAGAAGAGTAAGTGCAATCGAACAGAAGCAGGGTGCTTAATGCTCAGCTCAACGGATCTCCTTCGCTTCATTTTTGGTGCCTACGCATAGGAGATTCTTGGTTTTATTTCGGTGCGCCACTCCTCCGCTTCGGCGATCAAGTGGAAAGCACGCCGGCTCTGCCGGCGAAGATGCTGCGAAGAGAATTTTGGTTTCACGTTTGCCTCCGGCCATTGAATCCTCCTGATGGACGAAGAGCCTGCCGGACCGAATCAATCAAGGCTCTTTTGTCGTATGGACCTCGCTGTGGTCCTTGGCGCGTGGCTGCTAGAGGCCGCGTTGCAAAACATTTCCAGGACGGGGCTCAGTAATTCACCAAAGATCTAAAACAGCGCAAGCCATATGCCACTGCCCTGACGCTCACAACTATCTGAATCTACGCTCATTGCGACACTGACAGGCTCCGCAAGAAGCCATATTTGTTCACGATTCGACAGCTCTGAGCTAGCCGTAATTCGGTATAGGTAAATTTTGAAAATTTGCGGTGAAATGAAACCGTCTTTGCAAGTGATCAGGATCGACAGTTCGCTGACGATGGCACTGTCAGTTAAATGACGCTGGTTGTGTAAGTCGAACCGAACACACGCGCCCGAACACGCTGTTGCCAAACTGGCAAAACGGATGCGAGCGCACCCAAATCAAAGATCGTTATCGACCCATTCGTGAAGAACGTGTAGTTAAACAGATAGATCGTTAAAAGGCGTCGAAGATCAACTGCGAGAACTTGGGGGCAAAGCGGCGATTCTCCGGTGGTGCGTGTTGGAGCATTGATACACCTCAAGTTTGGGTTCGCTGATTTGCGTACCAACCAAAGAAAGCGTTGAATCGAGAAACCATGGATGAAGAAGAATTGCACAAGGCACAGGTTAGCCGCTTCGAGCTGTTCCTGGCTTTTTCCCGGATTAGCCTGACCAGCTTCGGCGGCGCGATTTTTTGGGCGCGGCGTGAGCTGGTCGAGCGACAGCGCTGGCTCACCGAGCGGGAGTTTGTTGACGTGTTCACGCTCGGACAACTCCTGCCCGGGCCGAACGTGCTCAATGTGACAGTGATCGTTGGCCATCGCTTCGCCGGCTGGACGGGCGCCGCAGCGGCTGCCGCCGGATTTTTGGGTTGGCCATGCCTCATCATCGTCGGTATGGGCATGCTGTACCAGCTCTATGGCGCTCTGCCGCAAGTGCAGCAGGCGCTCACCGGCATGGCGAGCGTGGCGGCCGGGCTATTGTTTGCCACCGTGATCAAGTTGGCGACGGTGTGGCCGCCAGGCTGGCGACCGTGGCTATTCGGCGCGCTGGCTTTTGTCGGGGTCGGCGTCCTGCGCTGGCCACTGCTATGGGTCATGGGCGCTCTCGCGCCGTGGGCCGTGTTCGCGGCCTGGAAAGAGCAGGAGTGATGGATCGTCTCGATCTCGGCGGGCTGTTTATTCATTTTTTGATCCTCTGGTTCCTGGCCGTCGGCGGTCCCTCGACGATCTTGCCGGACATTCACCGCTATGTGGTGGAAGTGCACCACCTGTTGACGGAGGCCAAGTTTGCCGAGCTCTACACCTTGGCGCAGGTGGCGCCCGGTCCCAACGCCATGTATGTCACTCTGATCGGCTGGCACCTGGCGGGGTGGCAGGGTGTCGCGGCGACCACGATTCCACTGCTGATTCCCGCTACCACTCTCACGCTTCTGGTCGGCCACTTGAACGAGCGCTATCCCAACGCCCGGATCAGTCGCGCGATCCGTCGTGGCCTGATGCCGATTACGATCGGCCTGGTGCTCGCGAGCTCGACGATTCTGATGCGCGCAGTCAACCACGACTGGCGCGGCTATTTGATCACTCTCATCACCGTCGTCGTGGTCTTGCGCAAGCCGTGGAATCCGCTGTGGGTGTTCGCGGGCGGCGCCCTGGCAGGTATCGTGGGACTCGTCTGACCGGCGACTGCTCGAGTACGAACAATTCATGCAAGTGCATCTGGTTTGATTGAAGCTGATCTGGCCACTCGGTTCCAAGCTTATCCTGCATTGCTAATCCACGTGATATAAAAATTCCCGCTGACGTCGATGGTCCAGTTGGATTCTGATTTAGCTTCAACTTAGGGAGGGAACGATGGGATTACGGACAAGAGTCAGTGATAGAGTCTGCGACTTTGTGGCTCTCACCATCTTTTGCGTCTTGCTTCACGCACAGATAGGCTTGGCGGCTTCTGCCGGCGGGAGCAAAGTCGAATCTCTCGAAGCGTTGTATCAACGGGCAAAGCCGGAAGGTCGTGTGGTTGTCTATGCCGCTACGTCGACAAGCACAGAGCAAGTCGTCTTTCCCGCTTTCGAGAAGCGCTTTCCGGGAATCAAGGTCAATCATGTGAATGCAACGGCCGACAAGCTGGTCGCGCGGGCGATCGCCGAAGCCCGTGGCGGCAAGACCATCGGCGATGTTTTGAGTGGTACGCTGAACTACGTTGCTCAGTTGAGAGACCAAAAGCTTTTGCTCGATATCAATTTGCCGGAGGCGGGAGCTTATCCCGCGGCGCTGAAGGGCGGCGATTGGGTGGCTACCGACACCGAGTATTTCATCGCCGCTTGGAATACCAGCCGGGTCAAGAAGGGAGACGAGCCGAAGACATTTGAAGATTTCGGCGATCCGAAGTGGGCTAATAAACTGAGCGCCGAGCCGAGGGATTTTCAGGTCTTGTTGGGTCTGGCGAAATACAAGTATCAAAGCGACGATAAAGCTATAGAAATCTTTAAAAAGATCGCGGCCAACAAACCTGAGTTCTACAAAGGTCACTCGCAACTGGCGGAGCTGCTGATGGCGGGACAAGCGGATGTGTGCGTGACCTGTTACGCTCATCATATTCCGCCGCTACAGAAAAAAGGCGCGCCGCTGCAGATCATGATGGCCGAAGGCATCGGTCGCATCGGCGGCACCGTGACTCTTGCTCAAGGGCGCGCCCCATCCCAACGCCGGTCTACTTTGGGCGCGCTGGCTCATCAGTGAAGAGGGACAAAGGATATTCGCCCAAGCCGGCGAGACCCCGGCTCACCCCAAAGTGGAACCGCTGGAAAAAATTCTGCCGGCGAAGACTTATATGCTTTCAGCCGACGATACCAAGGATTATCCCAAGTACGAAAAGCTCTGGAACGAAATCTTCCAGATTCGCTGAAATCGCAAAAGGGCGGACTGATTGAGGCCCATGCCAACGTGATCGTGTCCGTGAACGTGATCGGAAAATCCGAACGAGCACGAACACGCCCCACGAACACGATTCGGATACAATCCGCGTTTCCATGCAACAACCTATGGAGCAAACAGATTCACTTCGTCCACGCATCACAAAGCTGGCGCTCTTTTTCGCTTTTTCCCGGATTACGTTGTCGAGCTTCGGCGGCGCGTTGTATTGGACGCGGCGCGAATTGGTCGAGCGGCTGCGCTGGCTCACGCGATCGGGAATTTGTCGAGCTGCTGACGATCGGCCAACTTTTACCCGGGCCCAACGTGCTTAATCTGACGGTGATGGTCGGCCATCGTCTCGGCGGCTTGACCGGCGCGGCGGTGTCCATCGCCGGCTACTTGGGTTGGCCGGTTCTGGTGGTCATCGGCATGGGAGTGTTTTATCAGCACTACGGCACCGTGCCGCAAGTGCAGCAAGCCCTCGCGGGTATGTCGAAAGTTGCCGCGGGGTTGCTGCTCGCCACCGTGATCAAGTTGGCGATGGTGCTGCCGCGACAATGGCGGCCGTGGCTGTTCGGCGTTCTGGCATTTGCCGGCGTGGGCATTATGCGCTGGCCGCTGTTATGGGTCATCGCCGCGCTCGCCCCTTGCGCCGTATTTCTCGCGTGGAAAGCGAAGGACTAATGGATCGCGTCGATCTCAGCTCTTTGTTTCTTCATTTTCTCGCTCTCTGGTTCGTCGCCGTCGGCGGCCCGTCGGCGATTCTGCCGGACATCCATCGTTACGTGGTGGACGTGCAGCATCTGTTGACCAGCGCGCAATTCGCGGAAATTTACACGCTGGCGCAGGTGGCGCCCGGTCCCAACGTCATGTACGTCACTTTGATGGGTTGGCATCTGGCGGGATGGAAGGGCGTAGCGGCGACGACGATCCCGCTGCTGATACCGGCGACTACGCTTACGATACTTGCCGGTCACCTGAACGAGCGCTATCCCGACGCTCCGTTCGGCCGCGCGGTCCGCCGCGGTCTGACGCCGATCACGATCGGACTGATGTTCTCAGGCGCGTCCATCCTGGCGCGCGCCGTGAACCACGACTGGCGCGGCTACGCGATCACGCTGCTCACCGTCGCCGTCGTCCTGCGCAAGACGTTGAATCCGCTCTGGCTGCTCGGCGCCGGCGCGCTGGCGGGGATATTGGGACTCGTGTGAACAGACGAAGCGCAAATTGGCGCGGCTCGATCACCCGAGGGAGGCCGTGTCATCGTGATCGTGTCCGTGAACGTGACCGGAGAATCTACACGAGCACGAACACGCTCCACGAACACGACTGGCTGCGTTCCGCGCCCTTAACGTCTGGAACAGTTGGAACGCATTGAAACGACTTGTCGGTTCTCCGAACGTTGAATCTTTGAACCTGGAACTTTTGAACCGTGCGAGCGTCAGCGCCGGCGAGCAGTTTCTCGATCTGCGACGGTAATCCGCGTATCTTCGGGTTCGACGGCGCTTTCGAACGCGGCTACCGGCTGGCCCGCTTTGTTGAGCAGATACTTGTGAAAGTTCCAGCGCGGTGGTTTGCCGGTCTTGGCGGCGAGGTCGCGAAAGAGCGGGTTTGCTCTTTGCACCCACGACCGATGTCTTGGCGAATACCGGAAACGTGATGCCGTAGTTCACCTGGCAAAATTGCGCGATCTCTTTGTTCGATCCGGGCTCCTGGGCGCCGAAATCGTTCGCCGGAAATCCGAGCACGACGAATCCTTTGTCGCGATAGCGGCGATATAGTTTTTCCAAGCCGTCGTATTGCGGCGTGTAGCCGCACTCGCTCGCGGTGTTGACGATCAGCACGACTTTGCCGCTGAACTGGCAGAGCGAGACCGGCTCATCCATCAGATTGGAAAATTTCTGGTCAAGGATGGCTGGGCAATTAGACTCCATGGCATCACTCCGAGTTGCTGTGGCCAGCGCTGCGAGCGCGGCGACGATAAGTACGTAGACCGTTCGGGCGAGCATATTTGAGCTCCATCGGCGGTTAGACAATCGACCTCGACGGCTTGGACGCGCCGGGAAAGAGATCGTGCTTGGCGAGAAATTCGATCATGAAGCGATCGAAGAGCCAGGGCTGCTCGATCTGACAGGCGTGGCCTGCGCCCGGCAAAGTTTTTAACTCGCAGTTCGGTATCAGCTTCTGCAGCGCGAATGCCCTCTGATGGCTGTTGTCCTCGCTGCCGGTAAGGATGATCGTCGGGCAGGCGATCCGTTCATGGTGGCTCTTCCGGATAGGGCTGAGCGAGCGCTTTGAACTGGTGGATGATCGTCTCCACGTCGGCGTGCTGGTTGCGCTCGCTGAAAAGATTGGCGAAGAAATGCGCCAGCGGCGTGGTGCGAAACGCCGCGCTCAGATCCTCGAACGTGTAGGCCCAGCGATAGTCGATGCCGTTGGCCGTGTAGTTGTCGATGCGCCCCTTGGTGAATTCTTTACTTGGATTGTAACCGGTGCCCGATAGGACCAACGCAGCGGTTTTGTCCGGACGCAGGTGATACATGCACGGCGCGAGCGACGAGCCCACTGAACAGCCGACCAGGACCGCCCTCTCGCCGGGCGCCGCATCGTCGATCGCTTCCCAACAAGCCTGGGCCATGTCGTCCATCGTCAGCCCGGCATCGGCCTTGGGCGAGCGGCCGTAGCCGGGGATGTCGATGGCGATGCAGCGGTACCAGGTCGACAGATGCGCCATCTGAAAAATCCAGCACGACTGATCCATCGGGTTGGGATGAATAAACGCGATCACCGGTCCGGTGCGTCCCATCCGTTCATAATAAAGCGGTCCTTGAATGTGCTGCGCCATATTATTTTTCTCCTTTGATTAAGAAAGCCTCATGCGTTTCAAACGTTCCAGTCGTTTCAATCGTTCCATGCGTGGGCCTTGTTCGTTGCTCGCTCGGATATTTCGTCACCTATCACGAACACGATCACGATGCACTATCTTCAGAAACGCGTCCGTCAAAGACGCGCAGCACACGAGTGGCGCAGTGGCGCGCGAAGTCTTCGTCGTGGGTCGCGACCACCAGCGTGCGACCCTCGCGGGTCAGGCTGCGCAGCAGATCGCGCAACTCGGCGCGTCGACCCGCGTCGAGCGCCGCAGTGGGCTCGTCCAAAAGTAAAAGCGCGGGGTCGACGGCAAGGGCGCGGGCGATGGCGACGCGCTGTGCTTCGCCGCCGGAAAGCTCGCGTGGGAGGGCGGTGGCGCGATGCTCGACGCCGAGGACGGCGAGCAGTTCGCGCGCGCGCAGTTCGGCCTCGCGCTGCGGCATTCCGCGCGCGTACACCGGCGCGAGCCAGACGTTTTTGAGCACGGAGAGGTGCTCGAAGAGATGATGGAATTGGAACACCATGCCGACCTTGGCGTGTAGCTGTTGGAGCGTCGCCGGCGCGTGACCGTCGCCGCCGTTCAAAGCAAGTTCTTCTACGTGAACGGTTCCCGATTGAAACGTCTCCAGCCCGGCGATCACCCGCAGCACAGTGGTCTTGCCGACCCCGGACGGTCCCATCAACGCCACCAATTCGCCGCGCGCCACATCGAACGTGACACCCGCCAACACGCGGCGCTGGCTGCGGAAAAGATTGACCTCGCGCACTCGAAGCATCGCGTTATTCATGCCGTCGCTGCCTTCCAGCGCCGCTCGAGCCGGCGCGCCAACGCCGCCAGCGGCAGTGACATGGCGAGGTAGAGAGCCGCACACAGCAGGCCGGGAATAATCCAGCTGCCGATATTCGTGGCGAAAATCTGCGTCTGCTTGGTCAGCTCGAGCACCGTGAGAACCGACACGAGTGAAGAGTCCTTGAGCAGCGCGACAAAATCGTTGGTCATGGGCGCCAAGGCGAGACGAAAGGCTTGCGGCCCGCGCACGAGCGTCAGCACCCGACGCTCGCTCAAGCCGAGAATGCGCGCGGCCTCGAGTTGGCCGGCGGGCACCGCTTCGAGCGCGCCGCGGTAGATCTCGCTTTCATACGCCGCATAGTTGAGCGCCAGGCCCGCGAGCGCCGCGGCAAACGCCGGCAGGCGAATCACGTCGGCGATACCGTAGTAGAGAACGAAGAGCTGGAGTAGAATCGGCGTGCCGCGCATGATCTCGACATAGCCCGTCAGGAGCTTGCGCGTGAGCGCGCTGCCGTACACCCTGCCGCTCGCAATCGAGATCCCGAGCACCACTGCCAATGCCATGGCCAGGCATGAAAGCACGATCGTCACAACCGACGCGCGCAGGAGCGATGGCAGATAGCGCAGCGTGGCTTGCCATGCCGAAAGCACAGTCGTTGTATTCGCCGTCGCCAAGCCCTTTGTCCGCGGCGATGGATTCGCCGGCGAGAACTTGCGCATGAAGCGCCGGCTGATCGTCGTTCCAAACGCGCCACTTGCGAAAAATTCGTTCCAATGTGCCGTCGCGCATGGCGCTGCGCAGGATTTCGTTAATTTGATCGCGTAGCCCGGCATTGCGCGCGGCCAGCACGCCGACGTAGTGGCCGATCGCGACGCTTTGCGGCTGAATGACAAATCCCGGCAGCGCGCGGGCGCGACGCTCGGCGAGAACATTGTCGAGCAGCACCGCGTCGACGCGGCCGATCACCAGATCGCTGTATGGATGGACGTCGTCGTCATAAGAGACCGCGTGGATGCCGAACTCGCGCTCGGCGCGCAGCAATATTTCGTAGGCGATCGTGCCGCCCAGGGTGCCGACCCGCCGGCCGCGCAGATCGGCGAGCGTGCGCCAGCGCGTCGCGTCGCCGTCGCGCACGCTCAACACTTCGCGAAAGCGGTAATAGGGCACCGTCGGCGCCATGGCCGCGCGCCGCGCCGGCGTGTCTTCGATGCCGCTCAAGCCGATCTCGGCGTCGCCGCGCTCGATGGATTGGTCGATCGACGTGAAAGTGATGTTGATAAAACTCGCCTGGCGTCCGAGCCTGCGGGCGATGAGCTCGGCGATTTCGACGTCGAAACCGACGAGCTTGTCCGGTTGCGCGGGATCCGCTTCGACGAAAGGCGCGCCGCCTTCAGGATCGCCGGCCCAGCGGAATTCGCGGGGCGATTCGCCGCCGGCTCGGCGCCGAAGGGCGGCAACATCAATGTCGTCAATGCCGCCAGGCAGGCGACTCGGAGTGGGCCCTGGGCTCGGACAATATTATTAGAACGTGACAAGGCTGTTGAAAAAATCGATCCAAAATTAGTTTTGCGGCGGGACCAGAAAGAAGCAAAGGTCGTCATTTTGATTGCAACGAAATTTAGCTGATGGCCGATTGCGATGTCAATCTAGCGCGACGATCTCGCGGCATAAGTATCCACTCGGGTCAATGTCCACAACAAACTAAAACGTCATTCCGGGCAACCCCGGCGAAGGCCGGGGCGACCCGGAATCCAGGCAATCAAATAAATCTGGATGCCCGCGTGCGCGGGCATGACGGATGCGGACTCCCCGCTTTGTTAACAACTTTATTTCCAGGACACTCGCCGAGTACCGTTGCGATCGATCCATGGCCCAAAGGCATCCGAGAAAGCGAGCTATGAAAAATCGGGCAACGTGTCGGTGTGCTTCGAAGGTACTGGGTTACCGAAAAATATTGCGATAGAATCAATCCATGAAGCGCTCCGGAATCGCCGATTTGCCGCTGCACGGCGGCCGCGTGCCGCAATGGCTGGCCGAGCGAATGACCAGACTCGGCACCGCGATCACGGAAACTATCGTTCACGATTACGGTGCTTCAGCTTTTCTCTCGCGCTTGAGCGATCCGTTTTGGTTCCAAGCGTTGGGCGCGGTGATGGGCATGGATTGGCATTCCTCGGGCATCACGACATCGGTCATGGGCGCGCTGAAGCGCGGGCTGGCGCCGCGTGCGGACGAGCTCGGCCTCTACATCTGCGGCGGTCGCGGCAAGTTCTCGCGCAATACGCCGCACGAGTTGCGAGCGATCGCCGAGCGGCGCGGCTTCGACGGCGAAGCGCTGGTGCGCACCAGCCGGTTGACCGCGCGGGTCGACAACAACGCGATCGCCGACGGATTCCAAATCTATCTGCACAGTTTCGTCGTGACGGCGCAGGGCGAATGGGCCGTGGTGCAGCAGGGCTTGAACGACCGGAGCGGCATGGCGCGCCGCTACCACTGGCACTCGGCGTCGGTGCGCGATTTCGTCGCCGCGCCGCACAGCGGCATCGTCGGCGAGAATCAGGGCACGATCATGAATTTAGTCGACGCTCGAGCGAAACCGGCGCAAACCGCGCTGCTCGACATCGCCCGGGAAAAGCCTGAGACAACGCTGCATGCCGCGCGTCATCTGCACATGCCGAGCCATCACGAGGTGCGCGCCGCCAATATCGATCTGAAGCGCCTCGGCGCCGTGCTCGCCGTCGCCTATGAGCGCGACCTGCAGGACTTCGCCGAACTTCTGCTGCTGGAAAATCTCGGGCCGCGCACGCTGCAGTCGCTTGCCTTGGTGGCCGAAGTGGTCCACGGCGCGCCGAGCCGCTTCGCCGATCCGGCGCGGTTCTCGTTCGCCCACGGCGGCAAGGATCGCCATCCTTTTCCTGTGCCGTTAAAGACGTATGATGAAACTCTCACTTTTCTTCGTACCTCGCTCGATGCAGCGAGGATCGGCGATAAGGACAAACTCGACGGCTTGCGCCGTCTCGATCGCTTCGTTCACGCGGTGGAAACCGAGCTGCAACCCGAAGCCGATTTCGCCGCGGTCATTGCTCACGAAAAAGCGATTTCCGCTTCGCTCGACGGCCGCTCCGTCTTCGACGACAAGCCTCGGCAGCTCACGCTTTTTTGATCTCGGGATAATCCCTAAGTCAAGATTTGACATGGCAAAAACTTTGGAGCGATGACTTGGCGCTCTCCGAGTCTCGGCGATGGCGGTTTATTTCCGAAGCACGAGGGTGGTCTGGTTGTTCATTCTAGCAGGCAACTGTAAAATTCTCTCGGAGTCCTTCGACATGGCTCAGGACGAACGGAGAAGATTTGTAATCGTTCATAATTTTCCGTTCATGCTGAGGATCTCGAAGCATTCCGAACCTCTTTACAACACTCTGCTAGCGCAAGGCGGGGATTTTGAGGATTCTTCCCTGAGGGATTTGCTGGTTCGGTTCGAGCTGATTCAAGATCACGACCTCGTCGAGTTTGAATGGCGCGGGGAGTTTACTCGGCACCAAATCGCGCAGCGGTGCCGGCCGCGCCACGGATTGCAGCGCCAGGCGAACCGGCTGCCGGTTCAGGATTCGGGGATCTTGAGTTTCACCGAAGCCCTGCATGGTTTGCAAAAACGCGCTGCGAAACGCACCGAACGCTTGCTGCGGAGCGTATCCGACAAAATGGTAGACGGCGCCGCGGTATTCGACAAAGTAAGCCATGATCGTCATGACTTGTCCCTTTTGATTTTGGGCATCGGCGACGGCGACGTAGGCCGGCAAGTCATTGGAACGCATCGGTCCGCGTTGGATCACTCGCAAACCCTGTTGGTTGAGAAATTTCCCTGCCGCGTCCTGGGCCGATTTTTCTCGAGTGGAACTGAAGCCCATCATCGCGCGGTTCTGGCCCTCCACCATGACCACTTGGGTCGGTTGGTTGACCACTTTAAAGCCCCGCGGCACCGGGAAGCGAAAGCGTAAATCCGGATGGTAAAAGAAATTGTCCTCGACAAATCCGTGGCGCGGGTCCTCGCCGACGACTAAATTTTCAATCGTATTCAGGTAGCGCGAATCGGTGATCGGGCGCCGTTCGCGCGGCAGCGCCGCCGTCAATTCGCGGATGCGTTGAATGCGCGCCCCGGGATCGGGATGGCTGGAGAGAAAGCCCGGCATTCCTTGTCCTTCTTTTTCTTGCATGCGATCGAGGGTCTGAAAAAGACCGATCGTCTCGCGCGGGTCATAGCCCGCGCCCGAGCTGTACTCAACTCCCAATTTATCGGCTTCCAATTCGTCTTCCCGACTGTAGCGCAGAAAAATCAGTTGCGCGGCTGTGCCGCCCAAATTCATTAGATCCTGGGTCGGCAAACCAAGTCCTTGGCCGAGCAGGGCGCCGCCGAGTAAGAGGCCTTGACCGATTTGCTGCTGCCAAGCCTGGCGCGCCGCGTGGCGCGCGGCGACGTGACCGATCTCGTGCGCGAGCACGGTGGCGAGTTGGTCTTCGTTATTCAGATGCGCCAGCATGCCGCGCGTGACGTAGACATAGCCGCCCGGCAGCGCCATGGCGTTGATGATCGGACTGTCGAGCACGCCGAAGTTCACCGGAGTATTGCGCACCTGCTCGTCGGCTCCGGGCCGGCGCAGATGGCTGGTGGCGAGCACGCGATTGCCGACTTCGGTCACGTAGCGTTCCACTTTGGGATCGCGGTAAACGCCAAAAAGGCTGGTGACTTCTTTACTGGCTTGCTTGCCGATTTCGGTTTCCTGTTGCCAGGTGAAGCCGAGGTAGCGTTTTTGTCCGGTAGCGGGAACGATATCGCTGACGCAGCTGTAAAGCAGCAGAGCGCTTACGAGCAGCGCGAAGCTGCGGAAGATCCACTTAGTATTCACGGCCAATGAGAAATTACCTTTGCGGTTTAACTCTTGCAACTCCTGCCACGTACGCAATCGCGGCCGTACGCTTGACCGCGATCATTGTTCCATTATGTTACAGTGACCTCAAGCAATGCCCAAAGATTTACCCATCTTCGAAATCGAGCAGCAAGTGCTCGAAGCGCTGACCAGGCAGGAGCGCTTGGTTCTCACCGCGCCCACCGGCTCGGGGAAGTCGACCCAAGTGCCGCAGATGTTGCTCGACGGCGGATTGCTTGGCACCGGCCGAGTGACGATCCTGCAGCCGCGCCGGTTGGCGACACGCTTGCTCGCCGGCTGGGTCGCCCAGGCGCGCAACGCAAAACTCGGTGGTGAGGTCGGCTATCAGATGCGGCTCGACAACATGTCGTCAGCGGCCACGCGGATCTGTTACGTCACCGAAGGCGTGCTCTTGCGCCAGATGCTCGCCGATCCGCGCTTGAACGGCGTCGGCGCGCTGGTCTTCGATGAATTTCACGAGCGCCATCTCTACGGCGACATCACGCTGGCGCGCGCGCTGCAAATCCAGGAGTCGACGCGGCCCGATCTTATTATCATCGTCATGTCGGCGACTTTGGATGTCGCCGCGGTCGAGAAATACCTCCAGCCCTGCGCGGTGCTGTCGTCGCAGGGACGCACTTATCCGGTGAGCACTGAATATCTGGCCAAGCCTGCCGGCAACGCACCGGTCTGGGACCTAGCGGTGAGAGAACTGCAACGGCTCGTGCGCGAGCATGCGCAGGGCGATGCGCTGATCTTCATGCCTGGCGCGTATGAAATCTCGCGCACGGTGCAGGCGGCACGCGACGCGCTCGGTCCTCAGTTCGTCGTTTTTCCCTTGCACGGCGAGTTACCCCCGCGGGATCAAGACGCGGCAGTGGCGAAGTACGACCGGCGCAAAGTCGTCGTCGCGACCAACGTCGCGGAAACCTCGCTCACCATCGACGGCGTGCGTTTGGTGATCGACAGCGGGCTAGCGCGCATTCCGCGTTACGATCCGTACCGCGGCATCAATACGCTGCTCATCGAAAAAATCAGCCGCGCCGCCGCCGATCAGCGCGCCGGCCGCGCCGGTCGCACTGCGCCGGGCCATTGTTTGCGCCTCTGGACTGCCCATGAGCAGAGCGAGCGCGCCCCCCAGGAACTTTCCGAAGTGAAGCGGCTGGATCTTGCCGAAGTGATCCTCACGCTCAAGGCGAGCGGCGTCGACGACGTGAAAACATTCCGCTGGCTCGAAGCGCCCGACGCGCGCGCAATCGAGCGAGCGGAGACGCTGCTCGCCGACTTGGGTGCTATCGATGAGAGCACCGGTGCGATCACCGCGCTCGGGAGGCGCATGCTGGCGTTTCCGGTCCACCCACGCTATGCGCGCATGTTGATCGCCGCGCAGGATTACGGCTGCGTGCGGCCGGTCGCCCTGATCGCAGCGCTGACGCAAGGGAGGGATTTGCTCGCGCGCCGGCAAGGAGCGCAGCTTGACGACGGGCGCGATGAGCTATTCGATGGCGAGTCTGAGTCGGATTTCTTTGTGCTGATGCGCGCGTGGCGCTACGCCGAGCAAAGCGGCTATCAGATCGACCGCTGCCGACGGTTGGGTATCAACGCCCAGGCCGCGCGTCAGGTCGGACCGCTGTTCGAACAGTTTTTGCGCATCGCGGCGGAAGAAGGTTTGGACATCGGTGAAAAACCGATGGATCGCGCTGCCGTGCAGCGTTGTCTCTTGGTCGCTTTTCCCGACCATCTCGCCAAACGGCTCGACGCCGGCTCGCAGCGTTGCGAGTTGGTTCACGGCCGTCGCGGCACGCTGGCGCGCGAGAGCGTGGTGAAGGCGCCGCTCTTCGTGGTCGCCGAAGTGCGCGAAGTCGAAAGCGGCGGCGGCAGAGAGCGCAACTTGAACGTCGTGCTGAATCTCGCGACGGCGGTGAAAGAAGAATGGTTGCGCGAAATGTTTCCGCAAGGTTTCTCCGAGACGCGGGCCGTCGGCTATGATCCCGCGCTGCGGCGCGTCGTCGCGCGCGAGGAGAGACGATTTCGCGATCTGCTTCTGGACGAAAAGATTTCCGACCATCCACCGGCCGACGAAGCCGCCGCGATTCTCGCGCGTGAAGTCGCATGCAGGCCGCTTGATCCTGGAGAACTGGGACGAGTCCGTCGAACAATGGATCCTGCGCGTCAATCGCTTGCGCGAATGGATGCCGGAGTTGGAGTTGCCCGCCATCGCCGAAGATGACCGTGCGGTGATGATCGAGCATATTTGCCACGGCGCATTCAGCGCCAATGAAATCAAAAACCGCCCGGTGCTGCCCGTAGTCAAATCATGGCTGTCGCGCCAGCAGCAAGCGTGGATCGAAGAGTACACACCGGAGCGAATTCAATTGCCCAAGGGTCGGATGGTGAAGGTCGTTTACTCCGCCGACGCCGCGCCGACCATCGCCGCGCGCATCCAGGACTTGTACGGCATCAAAGACGCCCTCTGGATCGCCAACCGCCGCGTCCGCATGCGCATCCAAGTCCTCGCCCCCAGCAACCGCCCCGTGCAGATCACCGAAAACCTCGGCGACTTCTGGCGCGACACTTATCCGAAGTTGAAACAGCAACTGCAGAGACGGTATCCGAAGCACGAGTGGCGGTGAATTATATCGGTGCTGTAAGTAATCGTGGGTCAATCCCACGGGTCTGACGGGGACTGCAACGTTTAACGTATGTGGAAGTATAGGGCGAGTGTTTGAAATGAAGCAGGGGATTGCTTGCGAGCCTTTCCCCTCGACGGGGAAAGGTTGGATAGGGGTGCCGCTTGCGAGGCTCAAGAATTCGCACCTCGTTATAATTCCGTCAAGGGAAGGAAGTGACTGGCCACATCCTGGACACTTTTCAAGCGCCGCGGAAAGGGGTAGGTTTCATTCCGATGAATTTCCGAGTGGAAATCGAACAAGAGGAAGATGACCCTTGGATCGCGGAAGTCGTCGATCTACCCGGGGTTCTCGCCTATGGAAAGACTTGCGAAGAGGCCCCAGGGAAACGTTCGAGCGCTCGCGGCTGCCGCAGCGCAACTGAACGTGAAGGGTTGGATTGCAAATGAACCCTGACGATTTATTGCAGCATTTGCGAGAGCTGGAAGTTGCGCTGCATCAGCCGGATGTTCGCCGTGACCCGGCCCGACTTGACCAGCTGTTGCATGAGTCGTTTGCCGAATTCGGCCGTTCGGGACGTAGCTACAATCGGGCTGATATTCTGGAGTTTTTGCGGATCGAAGTTCCACCGGGACCAGTTTGGTCCCAAGATTTCACAGTGGCAGACATAGCTGAAGGAGTCGCGCTACTGACCTACAAGTCAGCGTACGTTGATGCAAATGGTGAACTTTGTCGGCACACTATTCGGTCGTCGTTGTGGCAGCGTACAGCGCACGGTTGGCAGATACGATTTCACCAAGGCACGCCGACAGATTCTTTTCCGAAGAACGCAACTTGAGGCGTTACGGTCAACGATTAATCCGCTGTCCGTGACCGAGTCAACTGTGCGTTCTCGCGACGCTTGTTAGTGACCGCGCATATGGTCACGACGAGCTTCCTGAGAAAAGACGGAATACCCCCAGGTTTTACCGTCGGCCCGCCTGAGCCTTCAGCGCTTTGAGTTCGGCTTCGCTGCGCGGCGTCAGTACGGCGACTTTGCGGCCGCGCTCGTAGGGTATAACTACTCGAAGCGGCTGGCCGTTGCGTTCGAGCAGCGAGATGTGGCGGGACTCGCTGCCGCGCGTCGGCAACTCGAACAGCGTCCACTGATCGGTGCTCGGATTGTACTTCGCGACCTTGTCCGTGCTCCAGAGGTTGGTCCATACGTTGTGTTCTTTGTCCACGCCGATTTGATACGGTTGGTGCGCTTCCGGATTCGGCAGCGGGATCAGCGTGGTTTCCTTGGTGTGGATGTTGATTTTGGCGAGGGTGCCGCCGAACGAATTGCCGACATAGACGTAATCACCGTTCTTGTCGGCGCCCATACGCCGCGGCGCCTGCGCCCAGGCGAACGGCGTATTGAAATCCGGCGGCTGAAAAGTCTCGTACATTTTCATTTGCTCCGGCGTCAAATTGTCCATGACCCTTTTCTCCGGCGGGAGTTTGAACTCGCTGCTTTTGCCGGTCTTGAGGTCGCTGTAGTCGATCAAGTCCTGCGCCATGAGGAGCCACCAGCCGTTGCCCGTCCGATCCGCCGCGAGGCCATAGACGGTGGCGGTGCCTTGCTTGTTCTTATAGGTCACCGATTTGAACTCGGTGAATTTCTCGTCCTTGATGTTGAACCGCAGCGCGCCGTCCGGCGCGGTGACCCAAACGTTGCCGTTCAAGTCGGCATCCAAAGTCCCCGCCGTGCCGGACATCGGCTCGGGCGGAACATAGATCGTGATCTTCTCGGTCTTGGGATCGATCTTGGCAAGGCCGCCACGGCCGCGCTGCACGTTCGAACGGGTATTGAACCAGAGGTTGCCGTTTTCATCTCTCGTGATTCCGTGGGTGCCGACCGCGATGCCCTTTTGATCGTCGATCTTGAAATGTTTCACCGCGCCGGTTTTGCCGTCGATGCGCGCGATGGTGGTCTCGAGACTGGTGTGCGCGTGGGTGATCCATATGTTGCCGTTCAAATCCATCTGCGCGTCGTGCGGCGCCGGCGACGTGGTTCATGCTGGACTTGGTGCCGAGCGACCAATCGCTGCCGTCCATCGATGCCACGTGGCCGTGTTCCATCGGAAAATCATATTCCTTGATCACCGCGCGCGCCGCTTCACCGGTCGGACGCGGTTGCAGATTGAACTTCATCGAGCTTTCACCCGGACCGCGCGCGCGGGCGAGATAAGTTACCAATTCTTTCTGGTGAAATTCGATATTGGGCGTCGGCTTTGTGCTCCGGCCCCTGATAGACGCCAAGCACATTGACATGCTTCATCAGATCTAAAAGTCTTATTCCAACCTTCCGCGTCGAAACGATGCTGCAGCGGATAGCTTGCGCTGTGGCAGCCGGTGCAATTTTTCCGCACCTGAGTTTTCATTCGGTAATCTTCCGGGGTATCGCCGGGGAGGGCGGCGAGAAACTCATCGCCGGGCAATTGGCGAATCCAATCCTCCTGGTTTTTGATCGGCTGCAAGACGAAATCGCGGCGCGTCTTTTTTTTCAGTTCGGCACTGGCGTCGCCGCGTTGGTAAGTTAGCGCTTGCGCCCAGATGCGGTATTTGCCGTTGGCCAGCGGCGGGAAATAATAGCTGCCGGTCTCGTCGGTAAAGACGCTCGTGGTGATGGTCGAACCTTCCGACTTGGCCGAAACAGTCACGCCGCCCATCTTCTCGCCCGCCGCCGAGGTGACGGTTCCGGTAAGCAGCGAGTCGGCTCGAGCCGCGCTCGGAAATAATCCGTAAGTGGCGCACACGATGACAAGGACGATCAGACTGGCATGCAACGAGTGAGGTTTAGTTTTCATGGAATGACTCCCCAAGTGAGAGCAGGTCGCGATATTGCTACTGGGCCGGCGTTGGCGCCTTGGTCGCGGTCCGGGCGGTGGGAAGGTCCTGCGTGCCCGGCGGCAGCATCTTGACGTAGGCGGCGATGGCGGCGATCTGTTCAGGACTGTAAGTGTATTTGAAGCCCGGCATGCGCGGTGTGCCTTCGCTGATGAACTTACGCAGCAGGTCTTCCTGCCCGCCCAGATTCAGTCGAGAAAGCTCGGGTCCAAACATGCCGGATGTCAGAGTCGGTCTGGTGTGGCAGACTCCGCAGGATTGGTCGAACAGCCTTCGACCTAATTGCTGCTGTGCGTCAAGATGATTTTCCGCGGCAAATAGGTCTTGCGCCATGCCGGTCACAAAGAATACGGCGATCCAGACAACACGCTTCATCTTTATTCCTTTCCACGCCGGTTTTGACCGGAGCGTAGGCGCGCCAATGGCTTTCTGTCAACCTCGTTTTGGCGCCGTATAAAATCATCGGCGGCACTCCGTTGTCCGTAGCCTGCAGCGGAAACGAACTCGCGAATCCCCGCGCGCTCGCGTTGCCGAAGCACTCATCGACCCGGCTCCATGCCGCGCTGTTTATACACCGCCGCAGCTTCGGCCGAGGACAAATAGCGCAGCAGCGCTTGCGCGGCCTCGGGCTCCCTTGTGTGCGCAGATACATAACCCACGAGAGCCGTCGGCGTCGAAATGTCTCGCGGCAGCGGCCCGACGACCTCGACCCCGGGTTCGGTGATGATCTCGCTGATGAAAGTCAGGCCAAGGTCCACCTCGCCTTTGGCGAGCAGCTCCATCGCGCCTCGGCCGCCTTGGGCGATCTTGATCTTCGGTTTCATCGCGTCGGCGATGCCGAGCTTTTGCAGGGTCTCGTTGAAGCTGACACCCGCGGCGGCGCCGGTCGCGGCGTTGGGATAGGCAATGGTTTTCGCTCCGAGGAGAAGCCGCTTGACTGCGTCCGCGCTTGAGATGTCGGGCTTCGGCGCGCCCGTTCTCACCGCGACGCCGACGGCGACGAAGGCGAGCGGCGTCTCGCTCGCGGCCATGACGTGGCCCGACGCGACCACGGGCTCCAATGGTAATTGTACGATCGGCACATCGAACGGTTCGCCCTTGATGACGCGCTCCTTGGTGCCTCCGCCGGAACCGAAAGTCGCTTTGACCTTGTGTCCCGTCGCCTTTTCGAAAGCCGGGATCATTTGATCCACGGCGGCGCGGATGCCGCCGGGGCCGATGAGCGTGACTTCGGCTGCGCGCGCGGCAGCGCTCATCGATACGACGGAGATTGGAACGACTGCCCACACTAGAAATTTATTCATGGTGTGCCTCCCTGCGATTCTCACGACGAACAGCAGCGCGAATCAAAACCGAGCATTGACCCACTTCGCGACGTAGTCGAGAAAGTATGTTCACGCAACAAGCTACCTCAATGAACTCGGCCGTTTATGACAATGAAGCCATTATCTACACTTCCCGCGATTCGGTAATCAATCGGTTTTTTTGCAGACGTCCAATTGGAGTTTTTGTTACTCATGGTTTCAGGCTAACGGTACGGAACTGTGCGTATCAACTTGACTCGCTTCGCATATCCCATAAACTTTGGCGAAAGGTGGAAAGGCTTCTCTATAACGCGAGCAAGATCAGCGGATCGTGCAGGCCTACGGTGTGCCAGTGAAACAGTCGACGTAAACGAATTCGATTTTGACTAAGCGAATAGAGGGACAAGGAATGAACGAGGCGTCATTGCGGATTGGCATCATCGGCGAATTTGATCCGGCATTGCCTTCGCATCGTGCAACGAACGAGGCGCTTGCGCACGCCGCCGCGCACTTATCTATGGCCGTGGAGTATTCCTGGCTGCCGTCGGCGACATTGGCCGAAAATAAATTCGCCGATGGGTTAAACCAATTTCATGGACTTTGGGCGGCGCCGGGAGGCCCCTATCGAAGTATGGAAGGTGTGCTCAGTGCGATTCGTTGGGCGCGCGAACAAGATTGGCCCTATTTCGCCACCTGAAGCGGCTTCCAATATACTCTGTTAGAGTATGCGCGGAATGTTTTAGGAATAAGCGATGCAGCTCACCAAGAGATCACTCCGGATGCCGCACATTTGCTGATTAGCAAGATGGCCTGTTCTCTGGTCGGCGTCAGCCAGCCGATTTTTATTCGATCCGGGACGCGCACCGAGGAATTCTACGGCAAGGCGGAGGCAACGGAACAGTTTCGCTGCAGCTACGGGCTCGCGCCCGAATATCGAAGGCAAATTGCCGCCAGCGAGCTGCAGGTGACCGCCGTTGGACCCGACGACGAAGCGCGCGTTGTCGAACTTTCGCGCCAGCGGTTTTTTCTCGCGACTTTGTATTTGCCGCAGCTTTTGTCTTCTGTGGCGAATCCTCATCCGCTGATCGTTGCGTTCTTGCGGGCCGCAGCACGACTCGAAGGACGGAGAGATTAAGTGTCGCTCTGAAAGTCTCAGTCAAACTGGCGGGACGAGCATTCTTCTGCTAAATTCCTATTCGATGAAAGCCATTGGACTGCAACACCCCTGAGCCGCTTTGATTCCCATTCAGAAAACTCCGTAACGTTCACGTATGATTCTCCTATGACCACGACGATTTCCGAAGCAGCACAAAATAAAATTGTCCAACTCATCGCCAAAGAGCTGAGCGCCGGGCCGCAACAGGTCGCCGCGGCGGTGGGGTTGCTCGATGAGGGCTCCACCGTGCCGTTCATCGCGCGTTATCGCAAGGAGGCTACCGGCAATCTCGACGATACGCAGCTGCGCAATCTCGAAGAGCGGCTGCTTTATCTGCGCGAATTGGAGGAGCGGCGCGCGGTGATTCTGGCGTCCATCGAGGAGCAGGGCAAACTCACCGACGAACTGCGCAATACCATCGAGGCGGCGGCGACCAAGCAGGCGCTGGAAGATATTTACTTGCCCTATAAGCCCAAGCGGCGCACGCGCGCGCAGATTGCGCGTGAAGCCGGGTTGGAGCCGCTCGCCGATGCGTTGTTCGCCGATCCCACGCTCGATCCCCAGCTGGAAGCGGCGAAATATATGAATGACAAACCCGCGGCGTGAGAACGGCGTGCCCGACGTGAAAACCGCGCTCGACGGCGCGCGCGATATTCTGGTCGAGCGTTTTGCCGAAACCGCGGACCTCTTGCGAAACTGCGCACGCGCCTGTGGGAGCAGGGCGTCGTGACATCCAAAGTAGCTGAAAGGCAAAGAAACCGCCGAGGAAGAAAAGTTCCGCGACTACTACGACTATTCGGAAACGATCCGCACCATCCCGTCGCATCGCGCGCTGGCGCTGTTTCGCGGCCAGGCCCTGGGAGTTTTGACGATCAGCTTGGGCCTGGGCGAGGAGCTCGAAGCGGTGGTCCCGCATCCTTGCGTCGCGATGATCGCGGCGCACTTCGGCATCGAAGAGCGTGGCCGTCCCGCCGACAAATGGCTGGCGGACGTTTGCCAATGGACGTGGCGTGTCAAGGCGCACCTGCACATCAGCACCGAACTTTTGATGCAGTTGCGCGAAGCGGCGGAAGCCGAGGCGATCAAAATTTTCGGCCGCAATCTGCATGAGCTGCTGCTCGCGGCGCCGGCAGGTCCGAAGGCCGTGCTCGGCCTCGATCCCGGCATTCGCACCGGCTGCAAAGTGGCGGTGGTCGATGCCACCGGCAAGCTGCTGGAGACCACGACGATTTATCCGCATCAACCGCGCAACGACTGGCAGGGATCGCTGGCGACGCTGGCGCGCATGGTCGTGCAGCATAACGTCGAATTGATCTCCATCGGCAACGGCACCGCCAGCCGCGAGACCGACAAGCTCGCCATCGAAGTGATCAAGTTGATCGCCTCGAAGATGCCGGAGCGGAAAGTGAACAAGATCGTGGTCAGCGAAGCGGGCGCGTCGGTCTATTCGGCGTCGGCTTTCGCCGCCGCCGAGTTTCCCGAGCTCGACGTGAGCTTGCGCGGCGCGGTGTCGATCGCGCGGCGCCTGCAAGATCCGCTGGCCGAGCTGGTGAAGATCGATCCCAAGTCCATCGGCGTCGGCCAGTATCAGCACGACGTCAACCAGCGCGCGCTGGCGCGCTCGCTCGACGCGACCGTCGAAGATTGCGTCAACGCGGTGGGCGTGGACGTGAACACCGCGTCGGCGCCGCTGCTCGCGCGCGTGTCGGGGTTGAACAGCGCGCTGGCGAAAAACATCGTCGAGTATCGCAATGCCAACGGGCCGTTCACCGAATCGCAAGACGATTCGCAAAGTGCCGCGCCTGGGCGACAAGACTTTCGAGCAGGCGGCGGGCTTCCTGCGCATCAATGACGGAGACAATCCGCTGGATCGCTCCGCGGTCCACCCGGAAGCCTATCCGGTGGTCGAGCGCATTCTCGCGCGCATCGGCAAAGGCATCGGTCGAGGTGATGGGCCAGCCGGCCGCGCTCAAGGGGCTTTCGCCCGACGACGTTTACCGATGAGAAATTCGGCGTGCCGACGGTGCGCGACATCCTCACCGAACTGGAAAAACCCGGCCGCGATCCGCGCCCGGAATTCAAAACGGCGATGTTTCAAGAGGGCATCGAGTCGCTCGCCGATCTGCAGCCCGGCATGATTCTCGAAGGCGTAGTGACCAACGTCGCCGCCTTCGGCGCCTTCGTCGATATCGGCGTGCATCAGGACGGTCTTGTGCACGTGTCGCAGCTGGCGAATAAATTCGTCAAGGACCCGCATGAAGTCGTCAAGCCCGGTCAGATCGTCAAGGTGAAGGTGTTGGAAGTCGACGTAAAGCGCCAGCGCATCTCACTGACCATGCGTCTCGACGAAGTTCCCGGCGGCGGACCCCGGCCCGGCGCAGCGCGTACCGACGCTAACATCGGTGCAGCACCCGTAGGGCGCGACCGGCGCACCGCCCGAACCTACGCGCGCATCTGCACGCGTCGAGCCGAAACCCGGCGGCGCTATCGCACTAGCACTGGAACGCGCCAAGCTGAAAAGTAACGAATGAGGTTGCCGGGAGGAGACAGCGGCAGCGCGGACGAGTTAATCGTCAGCGCCACACTCCTTCATATCCGTCTTTAGCCGCTCGAAGGTTGCCGCTAATCTTTCGATCGTGCTGACTTTATTGTAGGGCTTGAGGATGTAGTCATAGACACCCATTTTGAGGACCGATTTAATGAACTGCGGATCGTCATTGCCCGAGATGATCACGACCGGGACGTTGGCAGTCTCCTTGCGGCCGCGAATCTTTGCGAGCACGGTGTCGCCGTTCATCTTCGGCATAAGCATGTCCAGAAACACAACTGAATAACGTTGATCCGAAAGCTTATTCAAGCCTTCCACGCCGTCGAGTGCCGTCTCCACCTCACAATTGAGTCGTTTGGTCAGCAAAAAGGTTAGGGCCTTTTGGTCGGTTGGACTGTCCTCGATGATCAGCACGCGAAATTTTTGGTCCGCCATAAGGTCCTATTGAATAACGCGAATTGGGCCCAAACAAAGCGAGGCCGGCCCGCAGTCGTGATTGTCATGTTCTTCCAAACCTATCTATCGGCAAAAAACAACAAAACTTTGCTGGTTTAAACAAGCGGCGTGCGGAGAGAGGAATGACGGCCCTGGATAGCGACCCTACAGATGAATAGTCGGGTCCAAGTTTGTTGTTCAAAGGGAAAAGGCGCTGGCTTCGCGCGGACGACTGCGCCTAGGTCAAGAACGCGCGCGAAGTTGCCAAACCCGGACAAATCGTCAATATAAAATGCGGCGTTGGATTTACGACATGCGGATATTGCCGCACGGGTCCGGGATTACCGGACCCGTGCTCGATTGAAGTTTGAAATCTCGCACTAAAAGATCGCGCGGACCAATCCGCCGACCGCGCGGAAGGGCAGCGAGATAACTTCGCCGATGACATTCACGGTTCCGCTAAGAACGCCGGTATCTTCAGTCGTGCTGTCTTTTGTCGTGGTGGTGTGTCTTTCCACAGTCACGGGCTGGCCCGTGCGTTGATCGTACGCAACCTCATCGGTGGTCGTGCGCTGTGTCGAGCACCCGTTTGACAGGACCGCGACCAAGAACAAGCTCAAAAAGAAATAACATGATTTACGCATATCTTTTCTCCTTTCATGAGAAAGTATCCACGATATTCGCTAGAGGAGCTAAACTCGTGCCAACGAAATAAGTCCAGAAACACCGCGCTTTTCGTCATCAGTAGGCGTGTTTTCAAAGAATCAAGATAGACAATCGCAGCGGTTTTATACTTACTGTTTGTCGGGTTGGAAGAATTTTCCCGACAGGTGGCTTGAGCTGCTACTTGCGCTTAGAGAAATGCTCGGTCATTCGATTCGCGCAAGCTTACAATTTCGACTCGATCTGATATTTCTCTGAAGGTTCAATGTGGTTAGCAAGGAGCAGACATGTCAAATCCAAAACAAATCGTGCAACCGGCAGACTTGCCCGCGCGCAAATCTCATTCGCAGGTCGTCGCCGTCACCGGCGGGACGCTGGTGTTTATAGCGGGCATGACATCGCGGAGCGAGAAAGACGCCACGCCGGTTCATCCGGGCGACATGCGGTCGCAGTTGCGCCAGGTGTGCGAAAACATCGGCCGCGCGTTGCGTTCCGTGGGCGGCGATTATGCAGACGTGGTCAAGACGACAACTTTTACCACCGATGTCGACGAATACCACCGCGTGCGAGACGAACGTTACAAATATTTTACCAGTGACCTTCCTACCAGCGCATTAATCGGAGTAAAGCGGCTCGCCGACCCGGCGCTGATGGTAGAGATCGAGTGCATGGCGGTGATACCCACGGAACGGTTCAAACCGGTCAGCTAACGGTCAGAGAGTGATCGATAGTGATTCATTGGTAGAGTCGATGCAGTAAATTGGCGACAAGAAAAATTCTTAGCTGCCATCCTGTGAAAAAACCGTTCATGGTTCGACTAAGCTCACCACGAACGGCGGTTTCAATAGCAATTGAGTCATTATCCGTTCGCCCTGAGCAGCGCGGTCGAAGGGCTCCGAGAGAGTTTTCACACAGTCTGACTGCAGTGCCTAAGGAGCTTTGCCAATTCCCAAGTCGCGTTGGGCGTCCTTTAGAATCGATAGGTCCATCACGGTTTCCGGCACGATATCGGCCGGAAGTTTTAGTTCTTCTCTGGTGGCGGCAAGGAGATTTTTTAATCCAGTATCGGTGGGTATGCCGTTGCGGCCAAAGATCTTTACGCCCAGGTCATAGGCAGCCGCGGCGCTGGCAGCGGACATTTTGAACGATTCTATTAATAACGCCTTGGCTCCCTCGCGATCGTCATTGACGAAATGGAGCGCATGAAGTAACGCGCGCAAGACCCGCCGCGCTTCATCGCGCTTCTCCTTGATCCTTTTTTCTGTCGTGCCCAGTCCTCCCATGGGCATGTCTACGATATCTCCCGCGTAGACCAACACGTTGAGTCCCTGCTCTTTAGATCGCACGGCAAAATCGGGCGGCAGCAGCGTCCCTTGAATAGCCCGGCCGACCAATGCGGAAAACCGTATCGAATCCGGTCCAAGCGCACGGATGGCGACATCCTTGGGAACGTTCAAACCGTAAAATTCCAGCAGCTGTCTGGTGATGTAGTGCGCAGCGCCGCCAAAAGATGAAACGGCAACGGTGCGTCCCCGAAGCTCTTTGGCTTGCTTGATCTCCGGCAAAGTGACGAGGTAATAGATCGGTTTCGCCACGTAGTTGAAAAGGCTCTTGACGCCGCCGCCGCGCACGGCGGTGGCGATGATCCGCGAGTTATGGGTGATGTAATCCACGTCGCCGGAAAGCAATGCCGCGACGGCCGGCGACCCGGCAATCTGAACCAGCTCAACGTTAAGTCCTTCGGCGCGAAAAAAGCCCCGTTTGCTAGCGGCGAATAACGGCAGTTCTTGAAAAGCGACAGATGGAAAACCAATCCGCAGGCGCCCGCTCTTGCGCTGTAACATTGCCTGCATGCAGGACGACGACAAGAAAATATAAGCCAATACGACTGTTACAGCTTTCATGAAAATTTGTTGAACCTCGAGCCCCGCACTCCTATTTCGCGCGATAGACAACCCGCTACCGGGCATCACACAATTTTCATATCCCAGCCGAGGACCTTTTCGTCGGGCCGCATTTTCCACGCGAGATTCTTCGTCGCGCCGTAAATAGACGCGAGATTGTAGAGCGGTACGAATGGGACGTCGTCCATAAGAATCTTGCCGGCCTGCTGCAACAACGCGAGGCGCTTTTTGGGATCGGCGATCATTTGCTCTTCGTCGATGATCTTATCCAACGCCGGATTGCTGTAATTGCAGCGCTTGGTGGTGCCGGTGCGAAAATACTGGTCGTAGAAAGTATCCGCGTCGGTCAGCGAGCCGCGGTTGTTGTAGTAGAAGGGCAGCTTGCCGCCGTTGACGCCTTCCGGCCCCCAGAAGAGCGCCCATTCCTGCGAAACGAGCTCGACTCGAAAGCCGCCTTTGACCATCTGGGCGGCGACCGCTTGGCAGACTTCACGGTCTTTTGGATACCGTCCGGCGGAATAATAGAGCGGTACATCGCAGCCGTTGGCAAAGCCTGCCTGCGCCAAAAGTTGTTTTGCCTTCTGCGGATCGTACGGATAGCGTTTCAGTTTGGGATCGGCGCCGATGACTCGCGGTCCGACCGGTCCGTCCACCACGTAACCGCCGCCGTCGAAAATATTCTTGACGATGGCCTGCGCGTCCACGCTGTAATTGAGCGCCTGGCGCACGAGCTTGTTGTCGAACGGCTTGTGGGCGACATTCATCATGAGAAAATACATCTCCAGCCCTTCGATCTTGTCGACTCGCACCCGCGGCAGGCGCTGCAAGCGCTCCACTTCATGAACCGGGACGGCGTTGATGAAATCGGCCTGGCCCGACTCCAATGCGGCGAGCCGCGCAGCGTCCTCAGTGACTTTGCGAAAGACAATTTCTTTGATTGCCGCTTTGCCGCCCCAGTAGTCGTCGTTGCGGGTGAAGACCAGATTGCCGCCGCGCTGGAAACTGACAAACTTATAAGCACCGGTGCCTACCAGGTTCTGGTACAACTGATCGCCATACTTGTCGCCGGCGACTTTGCTGACGATGTAGCGGTTGCGCAAGCGGTCGAGAAAAATCGCCAGAGGCTGCTTGGTCACAAAGATCACGGTCTGATCGTCCGGCGTTTGTATTTCAGTCACGTCGCTGAAGTTCGACGCTTGCAAGCTGCCGCCTTTCTCGTCGCGCATCTTTTCCACCGAGAATACGACATCTTTCGAAGTCAGCGGCGCGCCGTTGTGAAATTTGACGCCTTTCCGCAGTTTGAACACCCAGCGTTTCCCCTGAAACTCCCAGGACTCGGCGAGGACGCCGACCCAAGCTTTTTTTGTGTAGTCCAGTTCTATCAGCGGCTCGATGACATGCTGCCAATTGCCGTAGATGGAGCCGGAACTTTGCTGGTAGGGATTGATCGAGTCCGCTTGAGTGTTTTGGTAGACGGTGACCCGGTCGCGAGTGGCCGCCAACGCATTGCCGTGCATGTAAGGCGCTGCCAAGGCTCCGACGCCGAGCGCGGCGCTCGTCTTGAGAAAATCTCTGCGGCTGATTTGGGTCTCTCTCTTTGTCATCGTGGTTCTCCTTACGTCGACACGTTGCTGAGGTGTAGTGCAGGCTGCAAGTATTAACCGGCTGAGCTTAGCATAATCCAGTGGAGGCTGAGCAAATTCAATGCCTCGTCCACGCCCCTATTCATGCCCAATGTGCAATGGCGCTGCATCAAAATCGAGCGACGTATGCCTGACTGCTCAAATCGTAAGCAAGGCGCAATGATGCACTGCTAGGTTGTTTATAATTGTGCGAGTGATTTTATTTCCGAGCCTTTCCCCTAGACGGGGAAAGGTTGGATAGGGGTGCCGACGGCAAAGCGCGACCATCCCTTTGTAAGATCCGCTCACAAACCAAGGTTCACTTTTATTCATTATCGGGCGATTGCTTTTTCCCGTCATTCCGGCGGACCCGGAATCTAGCGCTTTTTTGACCTTGCAGCGAAAAATGAATCTGCATGACGAGATTTCAGTTAGGCGGCGGCTACGCGCTGACGATACCAGGCCGTTGCCTGTGCCAGTCCGTTGCGCTTTGGTAAGCTGCCGCAGTATTCAAAACGGTTTGGTCGTTGAACCAGGCGCCGATCAGTTGCATGCCGATCGGCAAAGTTTCCGCGCTGATGCCGCAGGGAAGCGAGCAGCCCGGCAAACCGAGCATGCTCGGAAAGCGCAACAGATTGGAATGATTGTAGCTTGCGTGACGGGTGTTGTCGCCGTTGCCTTTTACGCCGTCGACGAGCAGCGGCGCAACCCTGCCGGTGGTCGGCGCAGCGATGATGTCGACTCTCTCATACGCGGCGCGCACCGCCTCGCGAATGCGATGGCGCGCGCGCTGGGCAGTGAAATATTCGGATGCGGTGATCGTCATGCCCACGGCTATACCGCGGGCCACGTGGGGCACGTAATCCTGGTGCCGCTCGCGAAACCAGCGGCGGTTGATACCCGCACTCTCGGCGGAGCTGGTCAGCATCGACGTCATCGCCGCGTATCTCAATTCGGGGACCTCCAGATCGACAACCTCGCCGCCCAAGTCGGCGAGAATTTTGAGCGCTGACTCGAAAGCCTGTTTGACTTGGCTATCCACACTTTCAAGAAAGTGCCGTAGCACACCGATGCGCAGACCCTTTACCTTGTGCGTCGAGCCGCGTCGAGTATTGTGGCTGTTCTTGATGCACGCTCGCCGGATCGCGCGGGTCGTAGCCGGCGACTGGATCCAAACCCAATGTGATATCTTGGACGGACCGCGCAAACAGCCCCACATGATCCTGACTCCAGGCGCCGCGAAACGAACCGTGCCGGCTAATGATGCCGAACGTCGGCTTGAAGCCGGTGATTCCGCAATAGGATGCCGGCCGGCGCACTGATGATCCCGTCTCGGTGCCGTACGAGAGGGGACCAATCCCGGCGGCAACGGCAGCCGCCGAGCCGCCGCTCGATCCGCCGGCGATACGATCGACATTCCAAGGATTATGGACCGGGCCGAAGTGAGAAAGCGTCGATGTGCCGCCGTGGCCGAACTCGTCGAGATTGGTCTTGCCGATGATGATCGCGCCGGCTGCGCGCAACCGTTCAACCAAATGTGAATCCGTCGTCGGTACCCAGTCCGCCAAAATCTTCGATCCGCCGGTGGTCAGCACGCCGGCGGTCTCGAACATATCTTTAATCGTCACCGGCACGCCGTGCAGCGGGCCGCGATAGTTGCCGCCGGTGATTTCTTGATCCGCCTTTTTCGCTTCGGCGGGCGCCTGCTCGCGCAGAACCGTGATGAAAGCGTTGAGCTTGCCTTCAGTCTTCTCCAGACGCGCCAGAGCCGCCTGCACGGCCTCGGCAGACGACAGCTCGCGGGCCGCGATAAGTTTCGCCATGCCGGTCAAATTCAATTCAAGAATATCAGTGGGAGCCATGGTCAAACCTTCTTGTCTGCGGGTTGCACTTGCTGCGAAACCCACGGCGTGCCTTGAGCGAACTCTTCGAGCTCGGCTACGACTTTGTCAAGATCCTCGATCTCGCTGACAATCGCTTCTAGATCGGCGGGAGAAAATTCTGCTCCCTCCAGTAGCGCTAGTCGGTGCGCAAATTTATCCTTACCTGTCATGCCATTCTCCTTTTTGTGACGCGGTCCTGGGACGAGCGAACTTAAATTGTGCAGCCCCTATCTCCATAGGGATTTATAACTGAATGGGGTTTGATACAAGAAGTGCAGACGTTCTGGAACGCGGACATGACCGGCGAAGAGGGCGAGATCGAGCATGGTTCAAGCGCAAATGAAAATGCCCGCGGAGAATTTGTGGACTAATGAAGGCGCTTGTGTTTCTATTAATTTTAAACGAGGTCATCAATGAAAATACGGGCGTTCGAATTTTGTCGGTTGGGTCAAGCCAAATTATTCTTTGTCATCGTTTTGGTTGCCTCCGTGTGCTGCATCGCGAACCTTTCGCGGGCAGAGACCATCAAGGGCAATATCCGGTACGTGGGCGCGCCGATTGAAAAGAAAAAAACCGCCGTGACGATCGACCAGTATGTTTGCGGCAAGGAAAAAGAGCCGGAAGACTTGCTGCTCTCCTCGAATAACGGCGTCCGCAACGCTGTCGTGTCGCTGCAGAATGTTCCGCCCGGCGCAAAACGAGATTGGAATTTTCCGGCGGCGAAGATGGATCAGAAGGAATGCTCGTTCACTCCGCGTGTGGTCATCGTGCCGGCGGGTGGAACGGTAGAATTTCTCAATAGCGATCGGTTGCTGCATAACGTCAGGAGCGCCGGCAAGGAGAATCCACCGTTCAACCGAGCGCAGCCGCATGCGCGGAGCATTTCCTTTGCGTTCAAGCAGCCCGAGCTGCTTCGGGTCGACTGCGATCTCCATTCCTGGATGCGCGGCTGGGTGGTGGTGGCCGAGCATCCGTTCTACGCCGTAACCAACGAACAGGGCGAGTTTACCTTGGAGAATGTGCCACGAGGAAAGTACACGCTGCAGGTCTGGCAGGAAAGTTTGGGCAATGTGACGCAGGAAGTGGTTGTCGGAGACAAGAGGACCACGACGGTCTCGGTGGCGATGGGCAAAAAATAGAAACCCTCTGTTCCTGGACTCGCTAAGGAGCCACGGCGATTTTCTTTGCCGCCTCCCAGCCCGCCGAATGGTTCGGTTCCGCGATCGCGCGGAGCGAACCTCCCTCATCGAGCGCGATAGTAAATGTAACTTTAGGAAACGAATACACCGGGTGGAGATAGACGCGTGCGATCTCCGCGCTGTTGATGTACAGCGCGATATAACGGATGGCGTGCTCGCTCAGGGAAGGATGTTCGCCGCCAGCCCCGATGTTGATGGTGACGTCAAACCATTGTCCGCGCTTGACGGAGTCCGGCGCGGTAATCTTCGGCGTATGTTTGGGATCAAAGGACGTGCGCAATTCCTTATACTCGGGGGTGAACTGCTCTTCCTGCCCAGCCCACACAGGTTGCCTCGTGCCACAGGCGACAAACACGCCAAAAACAAGTCCGATCGCAGCGGCAGTCCAGATTCGCGATCGTGGATAAACAGGTGCCATTTTCTAAATCCTCCCGTGCTTGAATAGCACGCTCACAAATTCCTACACACCGCTAAGCACGTCATAGGCCAGGACGCCTTCCTGCTTCCCGGTCACCCGCAATAGCCCAAGCTCACGGACCTGCACGGCGTCTTTCACCCGCTCGTAGGTGTTCCCTGTGATCAGGACTTGTCCCGGTCCGGCATTGGATTCGAATCGCTGGGCGATGTTGACCTCGTTGCCGATCACCGTGTAATCGGTTCTTCGTTCGGAGCCAATGTTCCCCGCGATCACAATGCCCGTGTTGATGCCAACACCCATGTGGAGACGAACCTCGGGAAATTTTGTGAAAGTGACGCGCACCAATCTTTCCTGAATGGCGAGCGCACAGCGGACCGCGCTTAAGGGATCATCTTCACGAGCGATGGGCGCCCCAAAGAACGCCATGAATCCATCGCCGCGAAATTTGTCGAGCGTCCCCCTGAATTCAAAGACGGTGTCGATGACGAGCGTCAAATAGCTATTGAGGATGTCGACGACATCTTGCGGATCCAGTTGCTCCGCGAAGGGCGTGAAGCCGCGAAGATCGCCGAACAGAATGGTGACTTCGCGCTTGTCGCCACCCAACTTCAGGTGACGCCCGGGATCGGCGACGATCTCGGCGGCCACCTCCGCAGAAACGTACCGGCCAAAAAGATTACGGAGCAGATGGTTCTTCGTCTCGACGTCATCATGGAGCGTCTTGATCCTGAGGAGCGACTTGACTCGCGTCAGAAGCTCTTCGCGGTTAACGGGTTTGCTCAGAAAATCATCGGCGCCTGCTTCGATCCCGCGAATTCGATCAGCCACCTCGGTGAGCGCGGTCAGCATCACCACGGGAAGGAGACAGGTGGCTTCATTTGCGCGGATATGCTGACAAACTTCGTACCCGGACATACCCGGCATCATGACATCGAGCAGGACAAGATCCGGCGCTGCAGTACCGATGAGCTTGAGGGCCGTAGGGCCATCCTGTGCGGTAACAACCTCGTACTGCGCCGACGTGAGCGCCTTCTCGAGTAGAGACAGATTCTGCTTGTTGTCGTCAACGGCCAGGATGCGAGGAAATCCACTCATGATGCATCAACAATCTATCTATTGCTCGGGAAGCAAGGTCCGGATCGTCTGCAACAGCTCGCGCGGGCTGTAGGGCTTTGCCATATAGGCCGTCGCCCCCGCATCCTTCGCCTTCTGGTCGTCGCCGCTGAGGGCAAAGGAGGTAATCACGACGATCGGGATAGCGGCGGTCTTGGGGTCGGCGCGAAGCCGGCGCGTCGCGTCCAGTCCGGACATCTTTGGGAGCTGGATGTCCATCAGAATCAGGTCGGGAACCTCTTTGAGCGCCGTTGCCACGCCGAGCTCGCCATCGGTCGCCTCAATCAGCCGGTACGTGGTCCGCACCAAAAGCTGCCGCACCATCTTCATGTTAAATTCGTTGTCTTCTACGTAAAGAATCGTCTTGCCGCTCATGTGACCTCCACATGATTCATGCGCAGAGGGATGGCAAAGAAAAAAGTCGATCCCTTCCCCAGCTCGCTTTCCACCCAGATCCGGCCACCATGCATTTCCACGAATTTCTTGGTGATGTTTAACCCGAGTCCGGTGCCGCTGAACTCCCGCGTGATCGCCGTGTCCACTTGTTGGAATTCCCCAAAGATATTTTCGAGCTCCTCCTTAGGTATGCCAATTCCGGTATCCGACACACGATAGAGCAAGTTCTCTCCTTGCTGCTCCACCCAGACCGCCACGCGTCCGTGCTTGCTGAATTTCAGAGCGTTTCCCACCAGGTTCATCAGACATTGGGTGATCCGCTTGCCGTCGCCCAGCGCGAGCGGAATATCGTCCTCGGACGCGGCGATGAATTCCAAACCTTTTTCCAAGGCGAGCGATTGGAGCGACGTGCGAACGATCTCCACGACGTCCTGGACCGAGTACTCCGTCAAAACCAGCTCCATGCGACCCGCCTCGATTTTGGAAAGATCCAGCACGTCGTTGATCAGGCGAAGCAGATGCTTGCCGTTGGTTTGGACATCGGTCAGAGGCTCCCTGAGGTGGACCGGAACGTCGCCGTAAATTTCATCGAGCATCATCTCGACAAAGCCAAGGATCGCATTCATCGGGGTACGCAGCTCATGCGACATATTGGCGAGGAAATTCGATTTGGCTTTGCTGGCTTGCTGGAGTTGCTCGTTCAGTCTCCGCAATTCCTGCGACGCCTGATGCTGGCTCTCGTAGAGACGGTGCAGCTCCTGGCCCATGTGGTTCATATGCGCCGCCAACGCGCCGAACTCGTCGCGATTTGGCACGTTAATCGTGGCCGCAAAGTTTCCTTTCGCCACCTCGCTCAGGAAGCCATGGGCTTTTTGGACGGGAAGGATAAAGGACCATGAGATGACGAAACCTAACAACAACGCCACCAGCATCAAAGTCACCGCGCTGATCGCCATCAGAATCAGCGTATTCCGGTTTGCAGCGGCAACGCTGGCCCGAAGGCGGTCCATCTTGTTCCGCTCGCGCTCGACCAACTGAGTGACGAACGCTTCAATTCGCCGATAGAGGGGATACTGCTTGTTTTGCTGCAACCGCATCGCATCTTCGACTTTACCGTCCCGAATGAGGTTTGCAATATCGGCCACGGTGGTCAGCGCCTCTCCCTGGGCGGCGCGGATCCGTTGGATTAGCTCCACCTCTTCCGGTTGAGCGGCCGTCTCAAGGCGAGCCAATGTATTGTTGAATCGGTTGTTCTCGCGCAGAATGTTTTCAACCGTCGCCTCGCTTCTCAAGAGCAAAGCCATGGCCGTGAAGTTCATCTGCATAGCCAGGGCGTGTTGGATCTCCTGCGACCAGTGCACTCGCTCGTGAGCTTCATCCAAGAGCTGGCTCTGACTGGACATTTTGGCGATCGTTTGAAGGCTCATTGCGCCCATGCCGATAACCAGCAAGGTGACGAGGAAATAACCGGCGAGCAACTTTGCATGAACCGAGGCCTTGATGGCCGCAACCCAATGTACCAAGCTCCCCAATGGCGATCGGGTCAGGAGAAAATGCACCATCCTTTCTTCCCAGCCGGCCGGCTCGGGAGCGGAGATCAAGTCGTCGTCAGGAAGAGTAACTTCTTGTTTTGACACGTATGAGCTCTGGGGATCTAGCGCGAAGCTAGCAAAGGCCAATCTACTTCGTCAAGGTAGGTGTCGCTACGAGTGACGAATGCGTAAACTGGATTTGGAGAAACGCAGTGAAGCCGATATGTTCTAATCGCCAGTGAATAACAGAAACCTTTCACTATGCAATTACTGATCAGGCTCAATGAAAAACGATCGCGTCAGAATTTAACGTAGGGGAGATATGCTATCGGTTATTTGGCTCAGGGCCGCGGTAGCGGTTTTCGTTTCCGTGAAAAGCCCCAGTTTCGTGAGAGTGTAATTTCCAGAGCCGAACACCGGGCCATCGTCCAGGCGACAGCCGAGGCCGAGCTTCATCTGGAGCTGGGCATAGGGCATGTCCATGCGGTGATCGATCTCGATAAAATAACCGTCGATGAGACCGCGGGCGTATCAAAGCGCGAAGGCGAAACTTGCTTCACCCAGTGCGTCACCCGGCCGGCGCGCTTGAGTCTGCCGGTTTCGACATCGAACATTTTGAAGCCTGCCTGATGCCGGACCGCACCGCCGGCAGCAATATCCTTTGTTAGAATCGGCAGCGCCGGTTCGTAAACCACATAGCTGTGGCTTTTGAATAGATCCAGGCGCTCCATCGTGAACCCGCCGGCGGCGTCGTTGCGCAGCACAATGCCGGCATAATCGCCGAACACAAGGTTCCACCGCCCTTCCTTGCCGCGATCGCGGTGCAGCGTGAGAGGCACGACTTTGCCGCGGTCTTTGCCCTCGGTGATCTTAAACTGCTTGTTCCACGTGGATAGCGGAATAAGCTGCTTCAGGCTGACATCTTGTGGCGATGGTGCCAGGACGATGCCGGCGCTCGCCGGGGCGGAAATATAAACGACGAGAGTGAAGATGATGATATTAACGAGACGGCGCAATTGAACTTCTCCAAAAGTTTATCTGATATTCAAACAAAGGAAACGGCGACAATCAAGCAGGGAGGTAAAATTGAGATTGGCCCCTGGATTTCCGGGTCAATCGCTGGTGTCATTTCGACCAACGGGAGAAATCTTTCTTCGATCTTCGGGAAAGATTCCTCACATTCGTTCGGAATGACAGGATAGTCAGAATGACCGGATTGAGCTAATGCAAGGTATGCTTTCAATTGAAGCACAGCGATCGTGAGATCAGCAATGAAAAACCTATTCTGCTCGCTCAGTCCAATAAATCTTTCTCTTTGAGCTTTCTCGGCAGGTAGGTCTTGGTCAGGTATTGAAAGTCTTTGTTGGCAAGAGAGTCGAGCTCGTATTTGAGCCCGCTGGTGAGCATGCCCTTGATCTCGTTCTGCCATTCTTTTTTCTGGAACCATTTGTACTTCATCAGTTCTTTGGCGCGGTTGATGTCTTTGTCGTTGAGCTTGATGCCGACGTTGCGCGGCAGACCGTAGCGATCGGGATCGGCGCTGGAAAAGCCGATGAATTTGGCCTTGGGAATGGCCATGCGCTCGCTCTCGAAGGCGAGATTGATCGAGCCCTGCTTCACGACGGAATAAATATAGTAGCCCCAGGGATCGTTGTCGACGAGAACGTAGACCGGGAGTTTGTATTCTTCGTGCAGCCGGCGCGCCAGGCGGCGCACTCCGCGCGGCGGCTGGCCGTTGCCGGTGAGCAAGATGCAATTGTAGCGGCGCCAAAATTTATCCTCCGAAAGGCGGTTCCATTGGGTGCCTTTTTCGACGAGCAGGACGAAGTCCGCAGTGCATTTGCTGATCTGAATATATTCCGGCTCGACGATAGAGGGCACCGAATAGCCGCCCTTGCCCAAGCGGGTGCAATCGACGCGGTCGCCGTCATCGACGATCGTCAGCGGTCCGACCACCGTGCCCGAGTTCTCGGCGCGCACGTGCAATTCTTCGCGCAGCGCTTCGAGCGAGACTTCAAGATCCTCGATGAGAGGATCGGATTCGTTCTGGCCGTCGAAAGTGTTTTCGTGGGAATTTTTGATCGTGTGCTTGGTACGATAATAAATCTCCCGCAGCGATGTCGTTAGGTTGGCGCGCTGCAGCTCGGCGAGCGCGTCGGCGACCAGCACGGTCTGCATGAACTTTTTGGCCATGCCCACGTTAAAAAAGGTGCGCGCCTGTTTTCTGCGACCCATTTCGATGATGCCGCGCTTCTCGTTGAATTTCACGTTGGCCAGACTGCGCACGGGAATCGACAACGCCGGGTCCTGGCTCCGCTGCGCAGCGGTTATGACGATGTCGGCGACGCCGATGAGTTTCTTCTCGACCGCTCCATTATTCTTTGGTTTTTTTTGCGCCATGGTTATTCCTATCGCTTCTTAGTCTTCGCGCCGGCCTTGGGAGCCTTTGCCTTGGCAGCGGCTGTTTTCTTATTGCGGCCCTTCGGATCGTTCCGCTGTCTTGCCGCCGCTGGTTTTTTTGCTCCCTTTGCTTTGGGCTCGGTTTTCGTCGTCGGTATCATCGACTCTTCAGGCTGTTTCTCATCGATGTCTTCCGTAGGCGCGATTTCGGCTTGGCTATCCCCGGGTAAAACCGACGCGTCGCCTTCGGCGCCCTCGGCCGTGACGATGATCGAATTGGGCAATCCCTCCGGGCCGCCGCCGTCATATCCGAGAATCTCGTCGGTCTTTTCACCGCCTGTGCGTTTGCTGGCAATTTTCTGCAACTGCTCTTTGAGTTTTTCCTTGGCGAGCTTGCCGCCCTTCAAGCGATTGCAGGCTTCGACCACTTCTTCGATGTAAAGCGCGAAGATATTGCGCCGGCGAAACTCGCCCTTGGCGCGCTCACGCCGTCTGAGAAACACGCCGAGACGGCGACCGCATTCCTGCAGGGCGAGTTTGATTTCTTTTCGGATCTCGTCGTAGTCGGCGATCGCTTCCTTCGATTCGCTGGTGAACGGCACCCAGACCGACGCCATGTGCACGAAGACGACCATCGGGCCGGCCGGCAGCGCGCCGCGCGATTGTGATACGCCGTAGTTGCGCCAGGTGGTGTCGAGCACGGCCTTGAACGTCGCGCAGGCGGACTGTTGGTAGAGCAGCGGCACGCGATTGGCGTAGCGGATGACGCTGGCGAGCTCATGGTCGTCGTCTGCTTGTTCGCCTTCGGCAAGCGGCATGGCCGGTTGCTGTGGTTTATCGGCGGCCTGCTCCGGACTTTTGCCGTAGGCCAGTCCGGCTTCGATGACAAACGGATTGCCGCGGTAGACTGCCGGCGGTCGGGTCACCGCGGTGTAGAATTCTCCTTTGATTTGTTTATACAGGCCGTGCAGGATCGCTTTCTCGCCGATCGGCGACGATGCAGTTGCTCGGCGGCGCCATGATTTTCGTCGACTGGATCGCCTTGTAAAAGGTCTCGGCGGCGGCGCCGTGAAGATTTCTCGGCCGCATGTCGGGCGAAAGTTTCGCCGTTTTGCAAATGTCCTGGGCGAGATGGCTCGACACCCGGCTGAACTCGCTGGATAAGAATCCCGCCAGCGAGTGGCTCTTGGTGTCGTGCAGCATTTTCAGCATCATGCCGAACTCGATGCCGTAAGGATGAGGTTTGATCTCGCGCGGCTGCGGCGGCAGTTCTTGAATCGTGCGCGGATATTCTTTGATCTCGCCTTCCGGCGTGTGGTAGACCAGCTTGACGTGCGGATTGGCGATCGCGACCTGCTCGAGATACTCGTCCACCGAAGCCCGGCCTTTTTGATAGCGTCCCTCGATTTCGAGCGTCACCTGAGTGCCGCGATCGTTTTCCCAATCGATTTTCTTGTTCTCAAATATCCGCGGCTCATTTTTCTTGGTGTCGATCTGCACTTCGAAATAGTGAGCGGGCGAGCGCGCGCTGGTGCGCGAGATGATCTGCACCGGTTTGCCGGTGGTGATCTGGGCGTACATACCGGCCGCCGAGATGCCGATGCCCTGTTGGCCGCGGCTCATGCGCAGGCGATGAAACTTCGACCCGTAGAGCAGTTTGGCGAAGATCGGCGGGATTTGCTGGCGTACGATACCCGGACCGTCGTCGATGACGGTAACCCGAAAGCGGTTGGCCTGGCTCGGCGCCGGCGTGGCGCCGCCGTTGGCAACCACTTCGAGCTTGACGATCACTTCCGGCAAGATGCCTGCTTCCTCGCAGGCGTCGAGAGCGTTGTCGACGGCTTCTTTGACGCACGTGAGCAAAGCTTTGCGCGGATTGTCGAAGCCGAGCAGGTGGCGGTTCTTGGTGAAGAATTCAGAAACCGAGATGTTGCGCTGGCGCGCGCCCATCTCGGCGGCGGATATGCCGATCCTGGCTTTCGGCTCGGTGGCGACAGGCTCGGTCGGCCCGTCCTCGGACTTTTTCATCGGTTTAGACATACTTGGTTTCAAATCTCCAGAAGCTAGAGTTCACCGGCTCGATCCGATCAGGACCAAGCGTTTAGTGTTTTGCGAATTTGGAATCGAACTACAGACCAGGATTTCAGAGAATGACTGAACGGCAGATCCGGTTCCGCGATTTTAGCTTGTTGTTGCCGATTATATCAGAGACGGCGCGCTTTTGAACTCTTCAGCGCGAGAATTGAGCCCGTGATAGGTGCAGCCGTCGCAATCGATTTGATGAAAAATTCTGATCGCGCCGGCAAGAATACAGCCGTTACAGCCAATGCGAACGAGCGACCGCTGAGTACTGACTCAATTTTAAAAATTAGATCCTTCACGGAGTTTATCCAGAGCGGAGCCGAAGGGTTCAGGATGACAACTCCACAAGTGTGATTCTGAGCGGAGCGAAGAATCTTTCCCGCGGTTATCTCCTCCGGTAGCCACAAACTCACCGAAATGAGTCACTACCGCTCACTGCTTGAGCTTGCCTTCGCTGCGCAATTCCTGCTGCGCTTGTTTCAGAACTCGCTCGTCGACCACGCGATCGAGGGTGAATTTCTTGTCGACGACACCGGCGCGGATGTCTTCGTCGAGCATGATTTGAATGCCGTCTTGGGCTACGGTGAGATCGGCGGCATAGCCGGGACTGAACAGATCGTAAGCACGGTTGACGATGTCGGGCTCGCCTTTGAGTCCGCCGGCGAAGCCGGTTTTGATCGCTTCTTGCTTGTTGTAACGCGACACCTGCATGCCCTGAATCAACGCCTTGAGAAATCGCTTGGTCGTGTCGGCTGATTTTTGCAACATGTCGCCGCGGGTGACGAATACACTTTGCGGAATTCGCAGTGCTTCGTTCATATTGACGATCATCGGATAACCCTTGTCGAGCAAACGCACCGTGTCCTCGGCGGAAAATGGCGCGGCGGCGATCAGGCCGCGTTCCAACGCGATGCCGCGCAGCGCCGTGCCGCCGATGGCGCGCAGGGTGACGTCTTTGTCGGGATCGAGATTGTGCCGCTTGAGGTAGATCCGGATGGCGAAATCCGAGAAGGCACCCGCGCCGGTAACGCCGATCACCTTGCCGCGCAAATCTTCGACGCTCTTGGCTTCTTTGCTGCCGAGGAGAGTGTAGTTGGTGTAGTTGGATTGCGAGGCGATGACGTGCAGGTCGAGACCGCGGGCGTTGCCGCGGATGGCCGCTTGCGCGCCGCCAATGCTGGCGAAATCCACGTTTCCCGAGACCAAGGCGGCGAGCGCCGTCGGTCCGCCGCGCACAAAGATCGGTTCTACCGTCAAACCCTGGGCCTTGAAGAAACCTCGCAATACCGCATTGCGGAAAGGCAGCTGGTTGTTCCAGGAAAAACTGACAAACACGACCCGTAGATTTTTCAATTCTTGGGCGGAAGCGGAGCCGGCAAAGCAGAAGCAAAACAAGAGCAACAAGATCACTGGACGGCTAAGATTCAGTTTTTTCATCAGGAAGCAAGGCGGCTTGGACCAAGAAACTAAGGATCATAGTGACGTATCCTTTCAAATCGAGCTCGCGTTAGCGCTTGCTTTCGAATTCTTCCTTCACTTCGCGCATCAATCGGAGGCTCATGACTTTCTCCGGCGGAATATCCTCTTTGATTTTGAGCGGCGCTTTGACGTCGTATTCCATCAAGTTTTTGATTCCTTGAGCCGACGGGAGGCCGGGAACGCCCTCCGGGAGCGCCTTGGCAAAGCGCCGGATACCTTCAATGACCAACGCCCGGTTCATATTGCCCATCGGTAATTTTTTTAGCGCGATGTCTGCGGCTTCTTCCGGCCGATCACGGATGAACATGAGCGATCGCGCCATGGCTCTCAGCCACCGCTTTACATCGTTGGGACGCTCGGCGATCATTTTGTCGGCGGCCACGAAACCTTGAAAAGGATACGGGAAAAGATCGCCGACGAAGCCGAGTGTGCGCAAGCCTTCCTTTTCACCGAGCAGTGACTCATCGGCGTTCACCACCGCGGCGCTGAAGGCGCCGGTTTTCAGGGATAGAATAGTTGTAGCCGTGTTACGCGACGGCATCGCGATCCGAGTGATTTCGCGGCTTGAGATGCCCTCACGCTCAACCATCAGCGTGATCAGCGCATCCTGGGTGTCGCCGATCGTGCCGACGGCGACGCGTTTGCCGCGCAGGTCGGAAATTTTTTGAATCTCAGGCGCCGCCAACAAGTACCAGGTGACTTTCTCGGTCTGAAACATTATGGCTTTGATCGGCGCGCCGCGCAGCGCCGCGCGCATACCGGTGCCGCCGGCGCCGCTGTAATCGACGTTGCCGCTGACCAGCGCGGCGATGGCGGTGCTGCCGGGAATGACAATGGTTTCGTTTTCCAAGCCTTGGTCGCGAAAGAAACTTTTTACTTCCGCCACCGGGATGCTGAGATAATTAAGCGTCGCGCGCGGCACCACGGTGCGGACGCGCTCTGCCGCGGCGAAACTGGGCAGGCAGACGAACAGCGCCCACACGGCATAAATCTTTTTCATAGGCGGGCTAATTTAATCCTTGTCTCCGGCATTTTGGCTCAGTTTGATGCGCGCTTTGAGTCGAGCGTTTCTATATTGGGGCGCCGATATGCATATAAAGGCAACGATCCATGTCGTCAAGGACAAAGGCGCCGTGGCATTGTATAATCGTTCGGAGCTAGGGATTAGCAGTACAACTACGCGGCGTCAGAGGAGGATTTAAACGTGTCACTTGGCCGAGTTCTCGTGGAAGAGTTTCAAGCGGAGGTGCTCAAATGGCTGCGCGAGCGGGTCGAACTGGTGGTGGTTAATCCATGGGTGGAGCCGCAGCGCTGGGAATCGGAAATCACGCGGGTCGACGCGGTGATCAGCCGCAAAGGTAAAATCACCCGGGAGCAAATCGAAAGAGGCGCGGGGCGATTGCGAATCATTGCGCGCACGGGTGTCGGCGTCGATCCGTCGCGGGTCGATCTCGAGGCGGCAAGAGAATTCAAAGTCTGGGTGACCAACCAGCCGGGAAGCAACGCGGTGTCGGTGGCCGAGTTGGTGTTCGGCCAAATGATCGCGTTGGTGCGTCATACCCATGACGCCGATCGCGCGGTGAAAGAAAATCGCTGGAGCGATTATCTGAAATTCATCGGCAGCGAGCTCGCCGGCAAAACCGTAGGCATCGTCGGGATGGGTAATATCGGCGCGCGGGTCGCGCTCCGCGCGCGCGCCTTTGAAATGGACTTTCTCGTTCACGATCCTTATATCCCCGAGTCGCACGTTAGCGCGCTCGGCGGCAAATTGACCGGATTGGATGAATTATTCTCGGACGCCGATTTTGTGACGATTCATTGTCCGCTGAACGGCGAAACCCGCGCCATGATCGGCGCGAAGTATTTGGGATTGATGAAACGAACGGCTTATCTCATCAATGCCGCGCGCGGCGGCATCGTCGATGAGAACACGCTCTTAGCCGTGCTGCGCGAGAAGAGGATTGCCGGCGCCGCTTTAGATGTTATCGCCAGCGAACCGCCGCAAAAGGATCATCCATTATTCAAGCTCGACAACGTCCTTTGGACGCCGCACCTGGGCGCGGTGACGTTGGAAGCATCGGAGCGCGGCGAGTGGGGCGCGGCAGAAGAAGTCATCCGGGTGCTCGAAAGCAAGCGACCGAAAAATCCCGTGGTCGACGCCGACGAGGCGCGGCTGCTGTTGCCGGCGTAGGGTCCATCCGCGATTATAGATGTCTCGAGACCAGCTCGCTGAGTGATTGCAGCGGCGAGGGAATTCACTGCACTTGTGCTCGGAAGTTTTTTGATCGGCGAGCGACGAAGATTGCTGCGGTCAGCGCAGCGTCGCTTTGCCGACTTCCACCGTGCCGTCGCTGCGGAGCCGGACCACATTTACCGTCCCGGTGTATTCCGGTGAGCCGGAGTAGTGGGCGGGGATCTCACCATTGCCCACGGCTATCGACTGGTTCCAATGACCGAGAGCGACGTAGTCCGATCCCGTCGCCAGCAGCTCTTCCCGGTGGATGAGCCAGGAGCCGATCATGCGATTGGGATCGCGTGCTTCATCGACGTAATGGCCGTGGGCGGCGGCGAGCTGCCAGCGAGTCGTGCGCGGCCGCGGATTGGCGAGCGGCGACATATCGCTGTAATCGAAGTGGGGGTGACCCCAGATCTCCAGCTCGAATTGAGAAAACATCGCGGCTTCATCGACATTTAAACCGAGAATACTAACGTTATCGATAAGACCCAAACCGCCGCGGCGATACACCGAGTCGGGCGTGAGCGGGTCGTGATTGCCCGGCAGGATTACCACCGGCTTTGCGTAGTCACGCAACATTTCGCTGGCGCGCTCGAGGAGGTCGATCGGTTGGCGATGATTGTCGAAAGAGTCGCCCGCCAAAAGCACGATGTCGGCGTTGGCTTCCGCAGCGGCGGCCAATACCTTCGGCAGTACCTCAAGACGATCTCTGTCGCTGAAACTGTCGTCCGTCCCCAAATGTAGATCCGAGCTGTGTACGATAACAACTTCCCGATGTGCGTCCATATGCATTAGAGTCCTTCGAAAGTAGATTCCATCAACGTTAACAAACATCCGGGAAAAGTAAAAGGCTAGGCCGAAACAGCAACGGGCCGCGCTGGCGGCCCGTTTACTCAATGCCTATGGAGGAACTGCTGAGTGCGGTTACTTGGTTTTAGCGTCGGCCTTCGTCTTGCTGTCCGCTTTGGCTTTCGGCCCTTCAATGCTGGTGGCGGTCATTTTGTATTTGATCGTGACCTTGTCGCCCTTCTTAAACTCGCCAGTGGTTTTGGTGTCCTTGTCGCGCGCGAGTTCCCAATTATCACTGCCTTTCTTAACGACGATCAGGTCGTCTTTGACGTCGACCACAGGTCCGGTCACTTGATAATCCTTTGCTACGGCTAACGATGCGGCGCTGAGAAAGAGTGCTGCGACTAAAATTCCGAGCGTACGTTTCATGAATCGCCTCCTTGACTATAACGGTTAGTGTTGATGAACCGTCGATTGAACCGCCTCCATCCGGCTAGATCGACATTAGGTAGACGATGGCGCGGGCCGAGAAATTCACCGGCGGTTCGACGCCGGCCCAAGCGGGCGAATCATCCGAGATCAAGATTAGCCGCGCTTTGGCGGACAACGAATGGAATTTTGGAAGATTTAGAATAGCGAGAACGGGGAGTGGAAAACTCACGAGCAAGGTGGGGAGGGCCACCTTGCTCGGACAAACGCTAGACCGCGGATTTACTTCTCGTCTTCCTTCTGCCTTTGGCCTTTTCGCCGGCCCTTTTTCGCCCTTGGCGCCTCTTTGCTTGCGCCTTTTGCCTTGCCGTCTCTTCTTCGCTCGCTTTTCGCCTTTTTCGCCCTTCTCGGACTTCTCTGATTTGGTCTTTTCATCCTTCATTCCGTCTGCCGCATAAGCCGCAGAGGCCAGGAACATGGAAGCGACTAATACACCTAAAAAGCGTTTCATTAAGTGATCCCCTTCGTGATTGTTATGGTTTTTTTGGAACGACAAGACGAACATACCGCCCTCCGCTCGACACAATGTCATCTTGTTCGCTCTGGTGTCTTGGACGCGTGACCTATGCTTTTCATTCACGCCGGAGGTGGTTTATATGGTAAGCAGGAAAATAGACAAGCACAATTGATCGCCGCGCTCGGGGTAACTTGCTGAAAATAAAGGGGGACTGATGCCGGAAAAGCCTGACCATCGCGAGGGGCCGCGACAATCATATTCTGTTGGCCCGGATGGCCAATCGCCACGGTTTAATCGCCGGGGCGACGGGTACTGGGAAAACCGTAACGTTGCGGGTGATTGCCGAAAGTTTCAGCGGGATCGGCGTGCCGGTCTTCATGGCGGACGTCAAGGGAGATTTATCCGGCGTCGCCAAGCCCGGCCAGGAAAATTTGCAGATCCGCGAACGGGTGACGAATCTTGGCATCGAGAACTTTGGGTTTGCCGGCAACCCGGCGGTGTTTTGGGATTTATACGGCGAGCAAGGTCATCCCGTGCGCACGACGATTTCCGATATGGGGCCGCTTTTGATGGCGCGTTTGCTCAACCTGAATGACACCCAGAGCGGGGTGCTCAATTTGGTTTTCAAGATCGCCGACGATAACGGCATGCTGCTGCTGGATCTCAAAGACTTGCGAGCCATGTTGCAGCATGTCGGTGATAATGCGGCCCAGTTCAAGACTCAGTATGGCAACGTGTCGGCGGCGAGCATCGGCGCGATCCAACGCGGCCTGTTGCAACTCGAAGGGCAGGGCGGTGATCATTTCTTCGGCGAGCCGGCGCTCGATCTCGACGACATGATACAGACCGATGGCGAAGGGCGCGGCATAATCAATATTTTGACCGCCGACAAACTGATCAACGCGCCTAAACTGTACGCAACGTTTCTGCTCTGGTTGTTATCCGAGTTGTTCGAGCGTTTACCCGAAGTCGGTGATCCCGAGAAACCCAAGCTGGTCTTTTTCTTCGACGAGGCCCATTTGTTGTTTAACGATGCGCCCGACGTGTTGCTCGAAAAAATCGAGCAGGTGATCCGTTTGATCCGTTCCAAGGGCGTCGGCGTTTACTTCGTCACGCAGAATCCCCTCGATGTTCCCGATGCGGTGCTGGGCCAGTTGGGCAACCGCGTGCAACATGCCCTGCGCGCGTTCACGCCGAGAGATCAAAAGGCCGTGAAGGCGGCCGCGCAAACGTTTCGCCAGAACAAAGACATCGATGTCGAGGCGGTGATCACGCAGTTGGGAGTCGGCGAAGCCCTGGTTTCGTTTCTCAATGAGAAAGGCCAGCCGACGGTCGTCGATCGCGCGTTGATCTATCCGCCGAAGAGCCAGTTGGCGCCTTTGGCCGCGGCGGAACGCGAACAGATCATCAAGCAATCGACGCTCTATGGTCACTATGAAAAGCTGGTCGATCGCGAGTCTGCCTATGAAATGCTCAAGCAGCGCGCACCGACGGCACAAGCCGGTGGAAGTCAAAAAACTCCGCAGAGCGGCGGGAAGTCCGAAGTCGGCGCGCTGTTGGATGCGTTCGGCAAAAGCGCCGTGCGCGCCATCGGCAGTCAAGTCGGCAGAGAAATCATGCGCGGCGTGCTGGGTTCGATCTTCGGCAGCACGACGACGCGGCGAAGAAGATAGGGGATGGGTCTAACCACAAAGATCTCAAAGGTCGCAAAACATTTTGGAACTCGCTGGGATTCAATCAAGGCCGTTCGACGGCCAGCGGCTCGTAGATCGTGTCGCCGCGAATGGCGTACACGGGAATGATCGCTTGGCGCGCGGGAATGGCTCCTTTTTGCGAGTCGACGGCTGTCCACTCGCGATCTTCGACTCTGCAAGCACAGAAATTTCCGCCGCTTGTCCAATTTTTAACGTGCCGAGTTCACCGCTGCGTCCCAACAGTTTGGCGGCATTGGCGGTCGCCATTTCGACCACTTGATTCAGGGTAAATCCCAGCGCCATGAGTTTCGCCATCGTCGTCGGCAGGTCGTACACCGGGCCGGCGCGGTTGCCGCGATGGCCGTCGGTGGACACGCCGTCGGGATGCAGGCCCTGGTCGAGCACTTTGCGCGCGACGTCGAAGTTCAAATTATGCAGGCCGTGGCCGACGTCCATCAAGACGCCGGACTCTTTGGCGTCGCGCACTTGCGGCCAAAGTTTGCCGTTGGCATCGAGCAACCCGCCCGGATGCACCGTGAACATATGCGTGACGATATCGCCGGCGCGGAGATACTTGAGCACGTCGCCGACGGCGACCGGTTCGGCGCCTTTGGTCCAGCTCTCGCCGATGTGAACCAAGCAGCGGGATTTTCAATTCGTCGCCGAGTTTGCGCGCGCGTTCCAGCGGCTTTAATCCTTGTGCGCCCAATGCCCCGCCAGTGGCCATGATCTTGATGCCGACGATGATATCGCGATTGGCTTCGACGGCCTGTTCGATCTTGGCTTCATCGATGAGCCGCGGGTCGGCGAGAATGCTGTAGCCGGGACCGCTGACTCCGCCGAGAGTCGAGAGGTTGATATAGTTCAATACCCGGGTTTTGGCGTTGGCCGTGACGTAGTTGCGAAAGACATCGAGCAGGGTGTGACCGGCGCTGCCGGCGTCGACGACCGTCGTCACGCCGGAGCCGACGCCGAAGATATCCGGATCGACGCCGAAGGCGCCCAGTCCCTTCATCAGATGCAAATGGACGTCGATCAGGCCCGGTGTCACGATGCGACCTTTGACGTCGACCACGGTCGCGCCTGCCGGATCGAGATTGGCGGCGATGGCGTCGATCTTGCCGTCGCGCACGCGAATGTCGAACATGCCATCCTTGCCGCCGGCGGGATCGATCAGGCGGCCGCCTTTTAGTAGGAAATCGTTTAACTGTTTATTCATCGCTCAATCCGCCCGTGATCGTGTTCGTGACTCGTGCTCGTGTTCGGGGTTGCACTCATATCACGGACACGAAACACGAGCACGATCACGCCGATCTACGTCGTGTAGTACGCGTTCTCTTTGATATAGCCTTCGGTCAGATCACAGCCCCAGACGCGCGCCGATGCCTTGCCGATGCCGAGTTCGACGCCGATGGAGACTTCAGGCTGCCCGAGATATTTCCGCAGCGCGTCGAGATTGCAGTCCACCGGCGCGCCTTTTTTGAAAACGTTGGTGGCGCCGAAGCGAATCGTAACTTTGGCCGGCTCGATACTGGCATCGAAGGATTTGCCGACGGCCATGATGACGCGGCCCCAGTTGGGGTCGCAGCCATAGACGGCGGTTTTGACCAGCGGCGAATTGACGATCAACTTGGCCACGCGCCTCGCCTGCACCTGTGTCTTGGCGCGAGCGACGTCGACGGCAATCAACTTGGTCGCGCCTTCGCCGCTGCGGGCGATTTCTTTAGTGAGATACTCGCAGACTTCCAGTAGACCTTTTTCAAATTGCCCGAGTTTTACTTTGCCGGCGAGCCCGTTGGCCATCAGCACGACCGTGTCGCTGGTGCTGGTATCGGTGTCGATGCTCATGCAATTGAACGTTCGATCGACCACCCGGCGCAGCATCGGCCGCAGCGCGGTCTTCGGCAATTCGGCATCGGTCATGAGATAGACGAGCATGGTCGCCATATTCGGCTCGATCATGCCGGCGCCTTTGGCGATGCCGGCGATGATTGCATTGCCGACCTTTACGGAGACGTACTTCGGATACATATCCGTGGTCATGATCGCCTCGGCAGCAAGCTTGAGATTGTCAGGCTTCAGTTCGCTCTTGATCCCGCGCAGGCCGGCGCGAATCTTGTCCATGGGCAGCGGCCGGCCAATCACACCGGTGGAAAAAGGCAGTACGTCGTAGGAATCGACGCCCAACTCTTTGCCGACGATACGGCAGGTCTCGATCGCGTTATCGATGCCGGGCTTGCCCATCGCCACGTTGGCATTCTTGCTGTTGATCACCAGGGCTTGCGCGAAACCGTTGGCGATATGCTTGCGCCCGACAATCACCGGCGCGCCGGGAAACCGATTGCGCGTAAACATCGCCGCCGCGCGCGCGCGGACGGTGGAATAGATGACGGTCAAATCGAGCGTGCCGTCTTTGATCCCGACATTCTTGGCGAGCGAGAGAAACCCTTCGGGATGGTGAAATTCTTTAGGTTGTGAATGGTCCATGCTTATTTGCTGACTCCACGCATTGGATTATTCGGGCAAAACCCAAAGCAGGTCAAGGCTTGCAAAGATTGGTTTGAACGGTGCCCGACGCGATGGCGCCGTCCTGAGTCACTTCCACATGCGTGGATCGAAGTGAAACGGAATCGATCTGCGCAAACGAACTTGCTTGAAATCTCGATGCGCCGGATTGAGAAGGTAATTCCGCTCCTCGGGAATAATGGCAGAGGGCACGGCTAACACTGAGCTCGAACCTTTTGCCGCCCAAGTTGTGCCGATGTCCTTTAGGGATTCTGATGCCGGATAACGCCGCCAGTTCTTCGGCAGGTTCGCTGGATTTACGGTCTCCACGGCAAGACTTTCCGGTATCTCGGCTGCAATCGCGACCAAATCATTCGGCAGGAGATCGACGTCGATATGAACAAATAGCTCGAGAGCGGCGAGGGCAAGGGACGCGGAAGTGTAAATCACCGTAGTTCCGGCATGGTTCCAACGCCCGCCGTACAGACGAGAGCCCTCCCCATCGAACCGTTGGTGCCGTCTGGCACAGATGCGCCAGACTTGCACTAGCTGATCGTGCCGTGAGCAATCCGCCCTAAAACTTCTTCGACTTGGCGCGTGCCGATGTTGTTGTCCAGAAGTTGGAGCGGCGGTTGATTGCCCAACGCGCGGTTCGGGCGACGGAGCCAGAGGGCCGCTTTTTCTTCGTTTCCCAGTGTCGCCACCGCCAGCGCGCTGACTTGCGCTAGCCGCAGCACTCGGTCCGACTCGTCTGCTTGAAGTCTCTGTTCTTTCTTACGGCGCGCGATCGTCCGGTGCGGCAGATGAAGCGCTGTGGCCGCTTCGTCTCGGGCCAGGCCAAATTTGCTGATCAACGCTTCCAGGGAAGCGTAGGGTAAACCCGCTTTGACGGCTTCTCTGAGATCTTCCAGATTCGCAATCCGCCGTTTAAGAACTTTTGTTTCCGCCAAGCGCTTCGACCAGAGTGGCCATGGGCAACATACGAGCGATCCTCTTTCGTGATTGACTCGACTGGCAGCTATTCTAGTGCCAAATGGCACATCGATCAACATCCGAGGTTGCTCTCTCCGCAGTCGCCGAAGGCTTTCTCGGAAGCCAGGCCATTGCGAGATCGAGCTACCAGCGAGCCTTCACCATGGCCTCGCGAACAAGCGAACTCGCCATCAGCGAGCGTGAAGATGCTGGCGATTCGAAGAATTTTGCATCGTGTGCGAGGTTTCGTTCCTCTCACACGATTGCGGAGTCCTCGATGCGTCCGCAGGAAATTCTCCCATGCCGACCGCGACGGGGCGACTTTTTCTTGTAGCTTCTGTTTGCCGCTCTCGCTGATCGGGGTGAAGCTCAGCGCGGCTTGGACGTTTTGTTCGAGGGTCGCCGTTTGTTCGCAGCCGATGATGACGCTGGCGACGGGTTGGCTGAGATTGAACTGCAAAAGGTCGGCGGGGGAGGCGCGGCCGGCGCCGGTGCCGACGAGCATGCCTTGGCCCATGACTTTCATCGACAGAATGCCCATGTTTTTCTGCAACGCTACCGGCAGGGCGGAACTCTCGAAAGCCGGGATCGGTTCCATTTTGCGCTGAGCGACGGGGTTGGCGGATTGGGCGGCGTTGAGCGACATCAAAACCGTGTCGAAGTCATGGCGGCGCAGCGCTTCGGCCATGGCGGCGCCGTCGTTGTGGCCGGTGATGCCGATGAAGCGGGCAAGCTTCTGTGCTTTTAATTGCTGGACCGCGGCGAGCACGCCGTCGGCTCTGCCGATGCGATCGAGATCGTCGAGATTGCTCAGGCTGTGGATCTGGATCAGATCGACGTAATCGGTTTGCAGGAACTTTAAACTCGTTTCCAGCGAGCGGAGCGCGCCGTCGCGGTCGCGCGGATCGATCTTGGTGGCGAGGAAGATTTCTTTGCGGCGATTTTTGGAAAATTCGCCAAGGCGTTTCTCGCTCAAGCGTTCGATGCCGCGCCGTGTGTAGGAACCGGCGGTATCGAAGTAATTGATGCCGGAAGCGAGGGCTTTTTCGAGCAGCGCTTGCGCAGCGTCTTCATTCTCAATCGAGCAGAACCGCGTGCCGGAGCCGAAGCCGATGCAGGAAACCATCTCGCCGGTCTTGCCGAGGCGGCGTTTCGGCAGAGAAGTTGCCGCGGCACCCGAGGTTTTTCCGCGGCGCCGAGCACGGCGGCGGCGGTGGTGGTTTTCAGAAATTCGCGGCGGGTCCATTGTGATTTCATGTTTGCTCCTTTCGTTTAAAAAAGGGTGAGAGGGTCTAATCGCGGGCATCATAGTCCAATTCAGGGTCTCTCTGCCAATCTTTTCGGCCTGCGGTTTTATTTATCGCGGCCGGCCTAAGAGGGCAGACACGCAGGTCTGCCCCTACAAGAATTCAATTCGTAAATTGATTTTGCGCGTTGTTCCGGGTGCGGCGCAGCGCGGTGAGGCCGATCCAGGCGATGAGGATCAGCGCAATCACCAGCAGGATCATAAACAACGCGAAGCTGCCCCACTCGCCCCGGATCGGCGCGGTGTTTGGGTCGTACCATTTCATCAGCTCGTTGAATTGGACCACGAAAACCCACGTAATCAGGACAAAGTAACGCGCCAATCCGTGGAAATAGTCGAGCGCTTCAGCGACAACTGTGGTCATTTTAGTCGCGTTGCTCGATTACGCCAACTTTTCGACGAGCGCATTTCGGGCATTCTATGTTGGAATTTTGAGAACGGCGATTCGCTTACACTGGAATCGTGAGCTTGGGTGTTCGGTAAGCCGCCCTCTTTGATTGTCGAGCATTTTTTCCCAGAGATTTGCGGTAAAGACGCTGTTGGGTGAAGCCTTGCGACGTGAAAGTAGGAGCAGATCAGCGTGGCTAACATGAAGAACCCTGATCCGTAAGTAACTATACCCTGCTTATCATCAACGGCCAGATACTCATTTTCTCCTGGATACTATTTAGCTCTCACTGAAAAAGTTAGAATTGTTGGGTGGCGTTGGAGATTTTGTGGAGAAAAACAAATGATGCGCAGAGCGATATCTCAGCAGATGAGCTTTGTGCAATGGGTCAGTTGCTTAAGCTTTCGATGAAGTGTTCGATGACCGCATGGGTCGCCCCGGCACCCATCAAGCGGTGAGAACGCTTACCCGCACGGCCAGTTTCCTTGGGGCAAACCATGGTAAGTCACGTGCGCGCCACCATGAGAACTATGATCGCCGGGGACAAGGGCTTGCAGAGGTGCCAGTATCTTTGATAAAGGGCTGCTTCCATCGCGATGGACACTTAGCTTCAACGACCGGCAAAGTCAGGAGGGATTTCAATGAAGAGTAATTTTCACCGATTGCTATTGTGCTTGGCGCCAATGATTCTTTCCCCGCTGGACACGGTTTCAGCCTGGGAGCCCACTAAGCCCATTGAGTTTGTTATTCCCGCCGGCACCGGCGGCGGCGCCGACCAAATGGCGCGTTTGATGGCCGGTATCGCGATAAGCACAAGCTCTCGCCTCGACCTCTTATCGTGGTCAATAAATCCGGCGGCGCAGGCGCAGAAGGTTTTCTGGACGTGAAAGGAAAAAAAGGCGACGCCCACACCATCATCATTACCCTCTCCAACCTTTTTACCACGCCGCTGGCCACCGGGGCGCCTTTCAGCTGGAGGGACTTCACTCCCGTCGCCCGGATGGCGCTCGACCGGTTCATCCTCTGGGTGAACGCCGAGACACCTTACAAGACCGCCAAAGAATACTTGGCCGCAGTGAAGGAGCCCGCGGAGACAACCGGCATGAAGATGGGCGGCACAGGATCGGAGCAGGAAGATCAAATCATCACGGTCCTGCTGGAGCAAGCCAGGGCGTGAAATTCACTTATGTGCCTTTCAAAGGCGGCGGCGAAGTGTGCACCAACCTCGTCGGCAACCACGTCGACTCAACGGTCAACAATCCGGCCGAATGCGCGAATCACTGGAAGACAAAAGCGTGCGGCCGCTTGCAGTCTTCGATACGGCGCGTATTCCGGTCAAGGATTGGAACGGAATTCCCACCGTCAAAGAGGCTCTGGGCGTCGACATCCATTATTGATGTTGCGCGGCATCTTCGGCCCTCCCGATATGCCCAAGGACGCCGTGGAGTGGTACGTCAGCTTTCTTAAAAAAGTTTTCGATACAAAGGACTTTAAAAAATATCTCGAAGACGGGGCGCTCAAGCCGGCCTTTGCCTCGGGCGCGGAGTACGTGAAATGGGTGGAGGAAAACGAGCAACTCCACCATGAACTGATGGACAAAGGCGGGCTGCTCAAGAAGTAACATGCGCGTCGCAGAACTCGTTACCGCATCGGTGCTGATCTTTCTCGGCGGCTCGTCATTTTCGATGCCGTTCGGATCGGCTTCGGGTGGGGCCGGGACGGGCCGCAGAGCGGATTTTTCCCCTTCTGGCTGGCCTTGATCATGGTCATTGTCTGCGCGTGTTATTCTCGTCCAGGCCGCGCTGGATCATCGAGGGAAGAACTTCGTCAGCCGTGAGCAACTGATTTCGGTTCTCAAGGTGCTCTGGCCTCGCGACTGCGGCAGTCGCGCCGATGCATTTCGTCGGCCTCTATGTCGCTTCCGCGCTTTATATGGGCTTCTATATGCGCTGGGTCGGCCGCCACTCATGGGTGGCGGTCGTCGCCATCGCGCTCGGCATCCCGATCGTCTCCTTCTTCATTTTTGAGAAATGGTTTCTGGTGCCCATGCCCAAGGGGCCGCTCGAGCAGTGGCTGGGTTACTGACCGATGGGAATCGAAAATCTTATACTCGGCTTTCACATTGCGATAACGCCCTTTAATCTGTTCATGGCCGTAGTGGGCATCCTGCTTGGCACGATCATCGGCGTACTGCCCGGACTGGGCGGCGCGAACGGTGTCGCCATTCTGCTTCCCGTGACCTTCACTATGCCGCCGACTTCCGCCATCATTCTGCTGACTTCTATTTACTGGGGCGCGCTTTTCGGCGGAGCGATCACCTCGATACTTTTCAATATCCCGGGCGAGCCGTGGTCGGTCGCCACGACTTTCGACGGTTATCCAATGGCGAGGCAGGGGCAGGGCGGGGAGGCCCTGACCGCCGCGTTTACGTCTTCCTTTGTCGGCGCGTTCTTCTCGATCGTGCTGATTACTTTCTTCGCGCCGGTCCTGGCGCAGATCGCTCTCAAGTTCGGCCCGCCGGAAATCTTTGCCATTCAATTTCTCACCTTTTCCAGTTTCGTCGGGCTCGGCGGCGGAAACCCGCTCAAGTCGCTGGTATCGATTCTTATCGGGTTTATCCTCGCGACCGTCGGGCTGGATATCGTCACCGGCCAGCTGCGGCTGACCTTCGGCATTCACCGAGCTGATGAGAGGCTTTGATTTTATCATCGCCGTTATCGGCCTGTTCGGCATCGGCGAGATCCTGCTGAGCGTCGAAGAAGGACTGCGCTTCCAAGGCGCAAAGACCGGCATGAACCTGCGCGTGGTGCTGGACACCTGGAAAATTTTGCCGCGCTACTGGCGGACGTTCGTGCGCAGCTCCATCATCGGCTTCTGGATGGGATTCAAACCCGGCGGTGCGACGCCGGCGTCGTTCATGAGCTATGCCTTCGCCAAGCGCTTCTCGAAAAATCCCGACCGATTCGGCAAGGGCGAGCTCGAAGGCATCGTCGCGCCGGAAACCGCGGCCCACGCGGCCGGAGTGGCGGCCATGTTGCCGATGATTACGCTCGGAATCCCAGGCTCGCCGACGGCGGCGGTGATGCTGGGCGGGCTCATCATCTGGGGTCTGCAGCCCGGTCCGATGCTCTTCATCGAAAATCCCGATTTTGTCTGGGGTCTGATCGCCAGCATGTACACCGGCAACGTCATCGGCGTGCTCATGGTATTGGCGTTCGTGCCGTTCTTTGCGGCCATCCTGCGCATTCCGTTTGCGATTCTAACGCCGCTGATCGTCGTGGTCTGCGCCATCGGATCTTACGCGGTGCACAACAGCATGCTCGATATCTGGTACATGCTGATCTTCGGCGTGATCGGCTACGTCTTCAAGAAACTCGATTATCCGCTGGCGCCGCTGGTGTTGGCGCTGGTGTTGGGCGACATGGCAGAAAACGCGCTGCGCCAGAGCCTGATCATGTCGCAGGGGTCGCTGGCGATTTTCTTCAACCGGCCCATCGCGGCAGTGATCACCGCGGTAGCCATCTTCTTTTTCATCTTGCCCATCATCACTCCGTGGTGGCGGCGATTGCGCGGACTGCCCGCGGCAACGTCCGCGCCGCGGGAAATTTGATCGCCGCTCGGAGACTCGTTGATAGAATCGGTAATTGAACCGGAGTTTTGGGCTCGCTGGCTAGGGATTGTCGTCATCGATCTCTCACTCGCCGGTGATAATGCTCTAGTGATCGCCATGGCCGTGCTGACCTTACCCCAGCGGCAGCGGCTTATTGGCTTGATCGGTGGAACTATCGGCGCGGTCGTGCTGCGCATCGTCCTTATCGCGGTCATCATGCAGATACTTCTTATTCCATTCCTCCAAGCACTCGGCGGTCTGGTTTTATTGTGGATCGCGATCAAGCTGGTACGGCAGGACACCGGCGAGGCGACGGGACACAAAGTGCGTGAGGTCGCGACGCTCTGGGAAGCGATCGGAATCATCATCGTTGCGCGACCTGATCATGAGTCTCGACAATGTTTTGGCGGTAGCTGGGACCGCTCACGGGGACCTTACTCTCGTGCTTTTCGGCATTGCGCTTTCCATTCCAATCGTAATTTGCGGAAGTAGTTTTTTAGCGCGTCTCATGGAGCGCTTCCGCTGGATCGTCTGGCTTGGCGGAGGAGTGCTTGGTTGGGTGGCCGGAGAGCTTGCTGTGACCGACACGCTAGTCCGCGCCTTCATCGGATCGTGGGACGCGATACTTCACTGGGCATTGCCAAGCCTCCTGGCAGTTACGATGATAATGCTGGGGCGGATGACCGCCTGTAGTGCTAGCCATTAAGCCGGGACCACAGTGCGTTTTCCCTTGTCCGAGGGCCGGCATTTCCCTTCAAAACTGCTGAAAAATTTGCCGGAATATCCGCTTGACAACTCGCCGGGGAGTTTATAGGAACTGGTCAGACCAGCAGACAGCTGGACCCTTATGCTCCGCGCTATCAAGAAAACCAGAATTCACGAGGAAGTCTTCCAGCCAGATCCATCAACTGATCAAGGAGGGCAGACTCAGGGCCCGTGATCAACTTCCCGTCAGAGCGCGAGTTGGCTGAAACTTTCAAAGTCAGCCGGACTTCGGTGCGCGAGGCGCTGCGCGCATTAGAAACCCAAGGGCTCATCGTCAGCCGAACCGGCACGGGCAATTTCGTTGCCGATCTGCCGGTTGAATCTTTGATCGGGCCGCTCGCGCGGCTGCTGATCGACGAGAAAAAGGCTCTCGCGGACGTGTTCGAAATGCGCAAGTTGATCGAACCGCATATCGCCGCTTTGGCTGCCGAGCGGGCGAGTCGGAAGGACATTGCGCAGCTGAAAAGAATCGTTGCCAAGCAAATCAGAGGCGGTAAGTCGCGGCGAGACCGGCGTCGAGGCGGACGCCGAGCTGCATCTTGTCCATCAGCCGCGCGACGCGGAACCAAGCGCTGCAGAAACTCGTGTCGGGGTTGATGGAAATGTTGAGCCGCAGCCGCGAAGAATCGTTGCAGACGGACAAGCGTAGAGCATCGTCCATCGCCACGCATCGAAGAATCGTCGCCGCCATCGAAAAACACGACAGATCCAAGGCTCGCAGCGAAATGTTGCGCCACATTGAACAGGTCGAAGAGAGCGTGCTGTTATCAAGCCGCCCGTTAAAAAACGAGAGTCAAAGGATAACGCGAGAGCGAGGAAGATCTTTATGATCAAGTGCGTAGAGGTCACTTGTCGAACGGCAATGGATCGGGCCAATCGCTCTATCGAGTGCGCGCCGAACGGCAGATTCGCAGCGGAAAAATGGTATTTTAAGAAGAACCAGGCGAGGTAAAGATGGCAACGCCAGTAAATTCCGAATCCAAAAAAGAAGCGACCGGACCCGGTGATCTCCGGCGGGCATCTGGTCGCCAAGGCGCTCAAGAACGAAGGCGTCGAGGTGATCTGGACGCTCTGCGGCGGCCATATCATCGACATCTACGACGGCTGCATCGACGAAGGCATCAAGATCATCGACGTGCGCCATGAACAAGTCGCCGCGCATGCGGCGGACGGCTATTCGCGCCAGAGCGGCAAAATCGGTTGCGTTGTGACGACCGCCGGACCGGGAACGACCAACGCCATGACCGGCATCGCCAACGCGTTTCGCGCCGAGAGTCCGCTGTTGATGATCGGCGGACAGGGCGCGCTTTCGCCAGCACAAGATGGGCTCGCTGCAAGATCTGCCGCACGTCGATATCATGTCGCCGATCACCAAGTTCGCCGCCACCGTGCCGCACACCGAACGCATCGCCGACATGGTTTCCATGGCCTTTCGCGAATCGGTCAACGGCGCGCCGGGCCCGGTTATCTGGAAATCCCGCGCGACGTGCTCGACGCCAAAGTGCCGCTCGAGCGGGCGCGCATTCCCGAAGCCCGGCGCCTATCGCGCCTCGACGAAATCGGTCGGCGATCCCGCCGACATCGAAAAACTCGCCGATATTCTGACCAAGTCCGAACGGCCGGCGGCGCTGTTCGGCACGCAGGTGTGGACCAGCCGCGGCCATGACGCGGCGGTGGAGCTTTGCCGCGCGCTCAACATGCCCGGCTACATGAACGGCGCGGCCCGTGGCATTTTCGCGCCCGGCGATCCGCACGGTTTCAACCGCACGCGCAGCATGGCGTTCGACAAGGCCGACGTGATCGTGATCGTCGGCTGCCCGTTCGATTTTCGTCTCGGTTACGGGCGGCGGCTGCGCTCCGACGCGACCGTCGTGCAGATCGATTTGGATTATCGCAACGTCGGCAAGAACCGCGACATCTCGCTCGGCTTGGTCGGTGATTGCGGCGCGATTCTCAAAGCCGTGGAGCAGGCGGCCAGCGGGCCGGGCGTCGAACGGCAATGCCAAGCGCGCCGAGTGGATGAAAGAATTGCGCGCCGCGGAAGCCAAGGCCTACGAGAAACTCTTGCCGTCGTTCAAATCCGAATCCGTGCCGATCAATCCTTACCGGGTCGCTTACGAGATCAACGAATTTCTCACCGACAATACGGTTTACATCGGCGACGGCGGCGACGTCGTGACGATCACCGCCACGGCAGTGGAGCCGCGCAAAGCCGGCAACTGGATGGACCCGGGGCCGCTGGGCACGCTCGGGGTCGGCACTTCGTTCGCGATGGCGACCAAGTTCGTCCATCCGAAAAAAGAAGTGCTGTGCTACTACGGCGACGGCTCTTTCGGGATGACCTCGTGGGACATGGAAACCGCGCAGCGCTTCAACTTGCCGTACATCGCCGTCATCGGCAACAACTCGGCGATGAATCAGATCCGCTGCGGCCAGATCGGCAAGTACGGTCCCGAACGCGGCAACATCGGCAACAAGCTCGGCGACGTGGATTTCGAAAAATTCGCCGATACGTTCGGCGGCTGGGGCATCGCGGTGCGCGAGCCGGGCCAGATTCGTCCGGCCCTGGAACAAGCGCGCGAGCGCGTCGCCGGCGGGCAATGCGCGATCGTCAATATCTGGGTCGACCTCAATGAATACGCGCCCGGCACCAAAGCGCAGACGATGTACAAATGAAGTGCAGCTCATAAGCTGCGAAAGTGCTGACGATTAACGAAGGACCCGTCTTGTCCTGAAGGCTGAGTAGTTCGTCGAACCTTCGTAGGAGAGGAGTCTTCGATCGCAACGATGATCGCTCTAAGGAGAATAGTAGATCGATGGCAAAAGCGCTCGATGGAATTCGCATACTCGATATGACCCACGTGCAGTCGGGGCCGACCTGCACGCAAATCTTGGGTTGGTTCGGGGCCGATGTGATCAAGGTCGAGCTGCCGGGCCGGGGCGATATCACGCGCGGCCAGTTGCGCGACAAGCCGAATGTCGACAGCCTCTATTTCACCATGCTCAACTGCAACAAACGCAGCATCACGCTCAATACCAAGAGCGAAAAGGGCAAAGAGGCTTTTCGCAAGCTCATCAAGGCTTGCGACGTGATGGTGGAGAACTTCGCTCCCGGCGCGCTCGACCGCCAGGGGTTTACCTGGGAAGTCATTCACGAGCTCAATCCGCGCTTGATCTACGCTTCGGTCAAAGGTTTCGGCCCCGGTCCCTACGAAGATTGCAAAGTTTACGAGAATGTCGCTCAGTGCACCGGCGGCGCGGCCAGCACAACGGGGTTTGACGACGGCCCGCCGCTGGTCACCGGGGCGCAGATCGGCGACTCGGGCACCGGCATTCATCTGGTTGCGGGAATTCTCGCCGCGCTTTTTCAGCGGGAAAAATCCGGCCAAGGCCAGCGCGTTACCTGCGCCATGCAGGACACCGTGCTCAATCTCTGCCGCGTCAAGCTGCGCGATCAGCAAAGGCTCGCGGCCGGACCGCTGATGGAATATCCGCAGTATCCGAACGGTGTATTCGGCGACGCCGTGCCGCGCGCGGGAAATGCATCGGGCGGCGGACAGCCGGGCTGGGCCGTGCGGACCAAAGGCGGCGGACCGAACGATTATATTTACGTCATCATCCAGCCGCCCGGCTGGGAGCCGTTGATGAAGCTTTGCGGCCGGCCGGAGTTGATCACCGATCCCGAATGGGCGACCCCGGAAAAGCGCTTACCCAAGCTCGGTAAATGCTTCGAGATCATCGAGCAGTGGGCGATGACCCTCGATAAGCTCGAAGTCATGCGCAAGCTCAATGAATTTGACGTGCCGTGCGGGCCGATCCTCGACATGCGCGAGATCGCCGCGGAACAATCGCTGCGCGAGACCGGCACCGTAGTCGAAGTGGATCATCCCAAGCGCGGCAAATTTCTCACGGTGGGCAATCCGATCAAATTGTCCGACTCGCCGACCGAAGTGAAACCCTCGCCGCTCGCTGGGCGAACACACCGACGAGATTCTGAAATCCATCGTCGGTTGGAGCGAAGCGGAAATCGCCGCGGCGCGCAAGGAAGGCGCGGTCTGATACGGCATCGGGAGACGGCAACGTTGCTCGCCCATCTCATCTACGAACGAAGAAGCTCGAGAAAGATCCCTCACCTGCGTTCGGGATGACACCCGTAGTACTTGGATTGCAGCTGTCATTTCGAGCGCAGCGAGAAATCTTTCTCGATTTCCGTTGCATCCGAGTCGATTGCATCGACCGCAATGGACGGCCATAAAACCATTTCGATCATTCCTGCCGGTTTTCAATTCCGGTCTCTCCCGGCGATGGTTCAATCCTCTCACCTGTAAGCGAAGCGAAATCGTCATGCCGGCGAAGGCCGGCATCCAGGTTCGTTTTCGCTTCAAGCTCATTAACCGCCTGGATTCCGGTTTTCACCGGAATGACGGAATAAGCAGTCAACTCCTCGTCGGCCAGATTTAGTACCTCTCAGCTTTGAGCCGAGGATCTGTTCCATTCATCAGTGACATACCGAGGCTTCGGAGGTGTTGATGAACAAGAAATCTTTGCGCGCTTTGATCGACACTGCTCGCGCCGCCGGACGCGCTGCTCTGACCGCGCCCGAAGCGCAGCAACTGTGCGATGCGTACGGCATTCCCACGCCTAAGCAAGGCTTGGCCAAGACCGCCGCCGAAGCGGTTAAACTCGCCGCGCAGGCTGCGCTATCCCGTCGTTCTGAAAATCGTCTCCGGACGATATTCTGCATAAAACCGAAGCGGGCGGGGTGATCGTCGGACTGAAAAATGCAGCCGAGGTCCGGCGCGCTTTCGACCGGCTCGTCAAGAACGCCAAGGCGTACAAGAAAATCCGCTAGCATCCAAGGTGTGCAGGTGCAGCAGATGCTCAAGGGCGGCCAGGAAGTCATGGTCGGCGCCGTGACCGATCCGAGCTTCGGCAAAATGATCGCCTTCGGCTTGGGCGGCGTATTGGTCGAAGTGATGAAAGACATCACTTTCCGCTTGACGCCGGTGAGTAAGAAGGACGCGCTGTCGATGCTCGATTCCATCGGCTGCGGCCGAAGTGCTGCGCGGCGTGCGCGGCGCCAAAGGCGTCAATCGTGCGGCGCTGGCCGATATCATCGTCAAAGCGTCCAAGCTGGTGAGCGATTTTCCTGAGATTCTCGAAGTCGACCTCAATCCGATTTTCGCGACGGAGAAGGGCGCGCGCGCCGTCGACGTGCGGATTGTTTTAGGCGAAAGCTCCAAGCCGCGAGAGCGCTTCGGCCAGAGCGAAATTCTCGCCGCGATGCAGCGGATCATGAATCCGCGCGCGGTGGCGGTGATCGGCGCGTCCGCCGAAGACGGCAAGATCGGCAACTCGGTGATGAAAAATCTCATCAACGGCGGTTATCAAGGAGCGATCTATCCGATCCATCCGAAAGCGGCCGAGATTTTGGGGCGCAAGGCCTATCCGAGCGTGCTCGACGTTGCCGAGGAAATCGACGTGGCGGTGTTCGCGATTCCGGCGAAATTTTGCGCCGCGGCGATGGACGAAGTGGGACGGAAGAAAATTCCCGGCGCGGTGATGATTCCCTCCGGCTTCGCCGAAGTCGGCGAGCAAGCGTTGCAGGACGAATTGCTCGGCGTCGCGCGCAAGCACGATGTGCGCATCATGGGGCCGAACATTTATGGCTTCTATTACACGCCGCAGAATCTCTGCGCGACGTTTTGCACGCCCTACGACGTCAAAGGCAAAGTCGCGCTCAGCTCGCAATCGGGCGGCGTCGGCATGTCGATCATCGGCTTTTCGCGCACCACGCGCATGGGCGTGTCGGCCATCGTCGGCCTCGGCAACAAGTCGGATCTCGACGAAGACGATCTGCTGACCTACTTCGAGCAGGACGACAACACCCAAGTCATCGCGATGCACTGCGAGGACTTAAAAGACGGCCGTTCCTTTGCCGAAGTGGCGAGCCGGGTTTCGAAAAAGAAACCGATCGTCATGCTCAAAGCCGGGCGCACGGCGCTCGGCGCGCGCGCCGCGGCGTCGCACACCGGCGCGCTCGCCGGCAACGATAAGATCTACGACGACGTGCTGCGCCAGTGCGGCGTGATACGCGCGAAAAGTTTGAACGACATGCTGCAGTTCGCCCGCGGCCTGCAAGTGCTGCCGACACCGAAAGGCGAAAATATTGTGATCATTACCGGCGCCGGCGGGTCGGGTGTCTTGCTGTCGGACGCTTGCGTCGACAACGGCTTGACGTTGATGAAAATGCCGCCGGATATGGACGCAGCGTTTCGAAAATTCATCCCGCCCTTCGGCGCCGCCGGCAATCCCGTCGACATTACCGGTGGCGAACCGCCGACGACTTACGCGAACACGATTCGCTACGCGCTCGGCGAGCCGCGCATCCATTCGCTGATCCTCGGCTACTGGCACACGATCATCACGCCGCCGATGGTGTTCGCCAAACTGTGCGCCGAAGTCGTCCAAGAGGCGCGCGACAAAGGCATCGATAAGCCGGTCGTCGCGTCCCTCGTCGGCGACGTTCAAGTCGAAGAAGCCAGCGAGTATCTCTACGAACGCGGCATCGTCGCCTATCCGTACACGACGGAGCTGCCGGTCGCCGTGCTCGGCGCGAAGTATAAATGGGCGCGCGGGGCGGGGGTGATGTAGATTAAGCTGTACAGTTGGAGGTGATCAAAGTGAGAGTTACTCGATGGGTGACCGTCAGATAAAGCATATCTTCCCGTCGAGGCATCGCTCAAGGACGCGAAAAGAGTTATTCATTATTCATGCTGGCTCGTTTAATTCTGCTATTTGTTTTCGTGGTGCTGGCCGAACTTTTCATCCTGATTGAGATTGGCAGCTATATCGGCGGGTTTAACACCATACTCCTCGTCTTCATGACCGCAATGCTGGGCGCTTTGCTGGCGCGTCGGCAAGGTTTGCGCACACTACAGCAAATTCAATTAAGCCTGTCGCAGGGGCAAATTCCCGCGGAGGAATTGATCGACGGCGTGCTGATTCTTGCCGGCGGCATTCTGTTCCTCACGCCCGGCGTGCTTACCGATCTATTCGCGCTGGTTTTGCTGTTTTCCACCACGCGGACATACTTCAAGCGCTGGCTGCGGCGCCGATTCGACCGCATGGTCGCGGGCAGGGATGTTCGGCTTCAATATCACCGAGGCGGCTTCTGAAGTTTCTTGTCGCGCAATGGCTGATCCGACAGTAGTTGGAAGATGAAAATTTCGCGCGCGACGACCGCGCAACATTCGCGTAGCGAGCGCGAACAGCTTATTTGTACACTTCCTCAGGCATATTGAAGCCGGCGCCTTCTTTCGCCAATTGCTCTTCGAACATCTTACGGATATGCGGGTCCTCGTCGCGGTACTCGATGGTGTTGCCGCCCTCTTTGATGTCGAGATTCAAACCGCGCCAATCGACGCCCGGCACACCTTTGACTCGCCTGGGATAGCCGCCCAGGAACGCCAGCACCCGCAAAGGTTCCTTGGACGCGCCATAGTGACCGTGGAACCAGCCGGCATCGCCCGGCGCCGCGCTCACGATGCCGCCGGGTTTGTAGTCCTGTCGCTGGACCAATTCGCCCTTGCCGTCTTTCCACGGCGTCGTCCCCGCCTCGCCGGGCCACGTGATGGTGTAGCCCTTGCCGCCTAAACACAGCAGCACCGGGCCGGCTTCGTGGGCGTGACAGCGGGAATAGCGACCGGGCGCGTATTGCGCGATGAACCCCTGATAACTATTCGCCGATAGGTTCCAAAAAAAAGTTCGGTGACCGACGCCGCGCTGGCCATCCAGTGGCAGCTCCACGCGGTCCGCGTCCGGGATGATATTGCCGTAGTTGCGCGCGCGTCCGTGGCGCGGATCTTTGCCGAGTTCGGTATGCGCTTTGAAATAATCTGCGCTGCCGTCGTAGCGATCCTTGAACTGGTACGGGTTGTTGAACAGCGCGTCCTGACTCCGGTACATGAAAAAGATCGGCGGAGCGGTGGTCACGCCAAGGAGCAGGGCGGGGCTGGAGGTCGCGTTGACGATGCGGTGCCAAGTATTCAGCGGCGGAGAGAAGAGGCTGCCCGGCTGCCACTCGAAGGTCTGCTTCTTGTTCGCATCGTCGCCGCTCCAGATCTCCGTCGTGCCGCGCCCCTCGAGCACGTAGAAGATCTCCTCGTACATGTGCTTTTCAGGAGTGATGGCGCCCGCGCCGGGCACCTCGATCACGTACATCCCCTGGAGCCCGCCGCAGCCGTTGAGCTCGATGAACGCGCCTCGAGCACCCATGCGCTGCCACGATGCCAAAGTCAGGTCGCGGATGTCGTAGAATCCGATCGCGCCGCGATGGATCGGGAAGATTTTGCTCCTCCATGTAAATTTCATAGGGACTGGCCGGCCGTATCCAGCGCTTGGTACCGACAAAATCTTGCGCCATATTTTAGTTGCCTCCTTCGCGGGTGAAAATAACGGCCGTTCGATCAGTCGAACTCTGACTCGCATTTTGAAACTGATCTAGAAACCTACGGCCTGCCCGTCGCGGCGCGGATCGCTGGCGGTAAAGTAGCCGCCGTCGAGTTTCCAGATCATCTGGCCGCAGCCGAACTGGTTGTAGTCGTCCACTGTGACGATGCGATGCCCGCGGCGCTTTAACTCCTCGAGCGAAGCAGCGGGGAAGCCGTCCTCGACGCTCACTTCCATGCCCTGCACGACACGGAAGCGCGGGCCGTCGCAGGCCGCCTGCGGGCTCTGCTCGTAGTCGGCGATGCGCACCATCACCTGCATGTGGCCCTGCGGCTGCATGGTGCCGCCCATCACGCCGAAGCTCATCACCGGCCGGCCGTTTTTCGTGACGAAGCCGGGAATGATGGTCTGGTACGGGCGCTTGCCGGGTCCGACGCAGTTCGGGATGGCCCGGTTCGAGCACGAAGTTGCTGCCGCGGTTCTGCAGCGAGATCCCTTCCACCACGACGCCCGAGCCGAAGCCCATGAAGTTCGACTGGATGAAGGAGACCATCATGCCGGACGCGTCGGCCGCGGTGAGGTACACCGTGCCGCCTTTCGGCGGATTGCCGTGGCCGAAATCCTGCGCGCGCTTCGGATCGATGAGCTTCGACCTCGACTTCAGATATTCCTTGTCGAGCAGCGCCTGCGGGCGCACGTCCATGTGGTCGATGTCGCCGACGTAGCGCCAGCCATCGGCGAAGGCGAGCTTCATCGCCTCGATCTGCAGGTGCACGCTGTCGGCGCCGTCGACCGGGTGCGAGCGCAGGTCGAAGTTCTCGAGGATGCCGAGCGCGATCAGCGCCACGATTCCCTGGCCGTTGGGCGGGATCTCGTGCAGCGTGTAGCCGCGATAGTCCATCTCGAGCGGCTTCACCCAGTCGGGCCGGTGCGCCGCCAAGTCGGACGCGCGCAGCGCGCCGCCCTGCTTCTTCGCCGCCGCCTCGAGCTTTGCGGCAAGCTCGCCGCGATAGAATGCCTTGCCCTTGGTGGCGGCGATTTTTTCCAGGGCCGAGGCATGTTTCTTGAACGCGAATTTTTCTCCCGCGCGCGGCGCGCGTCCTCCCGGCAGGAACGCCTGGGCGAAGCCGGGCTGGTCCTTCAGCTTGTCGACCTGCGCCTGCCACTGTCCCGCGATGGTCGGCGAGACCAGGAAGCCTTCGCGGCCGTAGCGGATCGCCGGCTCGAAGAGCTCTGCGGAACGGCAGCTTGCCGAACTTGCCGTGCATCTCGACCCACGCCGATACGGCGCCCGGCACGGTGATCGCGTCCCAGCCGCGCACGGGCATGGCCTGTTTGCCGCGGAAGTAGTCGGGCGTCCACGCGGCGGGCGAGCGCCCCGAAGCGTTCAGGCCGTGCAGTTTGCGCCCGTCCCAGACGAGCGCGTAGGCATCCGAGCCGATGCCGTTCGACACGGGCTCGACCAGCGACAGCGTGATCGCGGTGGCGAGGATCGCGTCCACCGCGTTGCCGCCGGCGGCGAGCATCTGCAGCCCCGCCTGCGCGGCGAGCGGCTGAGAGGTCGCGACGACGTTCTGCGCGAGCAGCGGCTTGCGCGGCCAGGCGTAGGGGTTGTTCCAGGAAAAAGGTGTCATGGCGATATTTTCAAAAGTTGGGCAAGGCGCTTTTTATCTTGTTGGCTTTTAGTGCTGGCTGCTGAGCGACAAAGTCTTGCGCTTTTTCCTAGCGCGTCCAAAACGGCATCAGCGAATAGAACAGCAGAGGAATTGCCAGCACCGGCACAATCCAGACAAGCGCCAGCGGGATTTTGTCAGCGACCTTTTGCGGTAGGAGCGTGGCCAGAAAGCCCAGCGCGGCGGCGGCGAGCATCGACGTAGCTGTCCAACCGTACCAGTACATGGCGGGCCCTTCCCCCCGGCGTGGGCGGACATAAAAGAGATCCACCTGATTGGTCGCCGGATGGTAGGTGAACAGCGGCCAGTTCATCATGTCGCAGAGCACGTAGAGCGCCGCGGTGGCAAAGCCGAATACGGTAGCGAAGGTTTTGAACGCCGTGGACGAGGCCAGTGATTTCGGCGCGGTCGCGACCGACGTAGTTTTAGCTGTAACGCTCATGATCCGAACCCTCTCACGTTGTTGACGATATGACCGACGAGGAAATTGAACCAGCAGGTCCCGCCGAGATACGCGGTCACCCACTTACGCGCGCTATCGTAGTTGGTGTTCCAGGTGTTCTTCCAGAGGTACCAATAGATCGGCAGCAGGCCGAGGCCGATGGTGGCGAGGTGTTCCTTCATCTCGAAGACGCCTTGGGTCTTCCAATAGCCCTCCTGCTCGATCGGCACGCGGATATAAACGCGATACTTGGTGTAGATCCATGCTCCGATAAGGAAAGTCACCAGCCACAGCACGCAGACCGCGGACGCATAGCCCGCGCCCTGAACCGCGCGGAAGCGCGTGACAAAACCCGCGACTACCGCCGGCTTCGGCGCCGGCACAATCACAGACATTGTTTGATGCGTGAGCGCCCCTAAAAGCGCGACCGCCAACAGTCCGTGGACGATCAGCAAGATCGTCCAGTAGCTGTTCTCCGATATGTAGTCGGACATGAACTCCATCGTCGCCTCCAGTTTATACTCGCGCCGGATACCTCTTCCTTTAGTTTTTGGCGAAACTATCCGCTAAAAAATCGTCGTGTCACCGTTACGCTCTGGGCACATCTCGCTTTGATCTACGCTAGCGCGACCGGGGCCTGAGATCCCAGCCGTAGACGTCCTCTCCGGGATTCGCCTTGAAGTCGAACTTGTTACTGACTCCCTGCAAGCCCTGATACTGGTAGAGCCAGGCCGCCGGCGCTTCATCCATCAGCACTGACATGGCCTTCTGCAGCAGCTTCACTCGCTGGGCAGGATCGAAACTCGCCTGTTCCGCAACAAGCGCGGCGTCCACCGCCGGGTTGGAGAATTCCAACCGCTTGGTGACTCCCGTGCGGAAGTACTGGTGCAGGTACTCACTGGGGTCGATGACTGCGCCGCGGCCGAAAATATACATGCCGACTTTGCCATTTTGGATCGCGGCAAATCCGCTATCTTGGTCCTGCGTGTGCAGCTTGGCGCGGATGCCAACCTCATTGAGCATGCCGCCGATCGCCTCCGCCACATCCTTGATCTTGTTGTATTGCCCAAGCGGAACCAGGAAATCCACCTCAAAACCGTTCGGATAGCCGGCTTGGGCGAGCAACTTCTTCGCCTTCGCCGGATCATGATTGTATTTGGGACGGAGCTCGCGGCTGTAGCCATACTGGTCCGGTCCGACCGGCGCGTCCATGGGATAGGCGTAGCCCCTGAGTATGTTCTTGACGAGAGCGTTGCGATCGATCGCATAGTTGACCGCCTGACGCACGAGTTTGTTACCGAACTGCGGCACCGAGCTGTGCATGCCCAGAAACATGATATTGATCGTCCGGGCGCTCTCGATGCGCGCACCGCCGGTCACCCGCGCGGCACTCTCGGGCGGGACATTGGAGATGACGTCTACTTCCCGGTTCAACAGCGAGGTGATCGCCACCTCCGATTCCCCGATGTTACGAAAGACAATTTCGTCGACCGTCGGCTTGTGATCGCTATGAGCATAGCCGGGGTTTTTCTCCACGACGAACCACTGACCGCGTACCCAGTCTTTGAACTTATAGGGCCCCGTGCCGAGCGCGAGCTTATCGGCCGCCGCCGCGCCCAAACGATCGTAGGCGGCTTTATTGGTGATGAAGCGTTGCCCCAGGCGGAACAGCAGCGCGGCGTCCGGACTCTTCGTGCGCAATCGGACGGTCAGGGGGTCGAGCGCCTCGATCGCGACGACGTGGGCGATGGAGCTCCCCTGTTTGCTATCGGGGTCTTTCTGAATACGGGTGAATGAGTGCACGACGTCGGCCGACGTGAATTCGCTGCCATCGTGAAACTTGATACCCTTCTTAAGCTTGAACAGCCAAGTGTTATGGTCCGGATTGCTCCACGACTCAGCGAGAATAGGAACAATTTGTTTTTTGCTCCAGCTCCATTCGACCAGTGGCTCGATCACATGTTTCCAGGTCGGATAAATCTGCGTGGTCGAATGACCGTAGGGATTCAAGGTCTCCACCTGCACGCCGGGCAGGGCAATCGTCGCAGTAACCTTCTGCTCCTTCTTTGCGGCGCTCTGCGCCTGAGCGCCCGAGTGGTTAAAGCTGGCGGAACCAATATCTGGTACGCGGCGAGAAACAGCGAAAGTAAAACAGAAAAAGCAACAACGCGGAACTTCAGCATGTCAGTTCTTCTCCCCTTTTACGATCAACCCGATTGGGCCATGCGCGCCCCTATCATCGGGATGAGTGAAGTTTTCTTAGAATGCTCAGGTCCTCGAGATCGTCCGGCGTAAACGCTTTGGTGACTTGGAGAGTCTCACGATAAATCTCGATTTCTTTTTCCACGGCTTTTCGTGGCTTTGTGCCATCTCGGCTATAAGTCGCTAACATCGAAACAAATGCCTTGTCAGCAACGGCAGGGTCGATCTTAAAAGAACCGGCGACGTACTGAGCCATTTCGTGGCGATTCATCGGGTTGTGGAGGTAAGCCAACGTCTTAAGCATTCCTCGAATGACGGACTGGACCAGGCTGGGATTTTTTGCCAGAGCCTGCATCGAAGCCGACAAGCCCGATGGTGCTAAGCGGCGCGTAATCCTTGGCCTCCGCCAGGCGGCTATAACCTCTTGCTTCGGCCTCTTCGGCATAGGGCGGGGGGAGCAAGGCCGCCGTTACTCTCTTGCTCAGCAATGCCTTGTAAGCGTTGTCGGTGACCTGGGTCGAAAGGAAAGTGACCTGAGACGGATCGACACGGTTGCCTTTCAAGATCATCTTTGCCGACATGCCCATGGCATCGGTAGGCGCATTGACTCCGATGACTTTGCCGGTCAGCTCGCGAATCGTCTTGATCTCCGGCTGTGCCGTGAGAGCGAAGGTCGGGTCCTGCTGGATGTAAAAAACTCGTTTAAGCGAGGACCCGCGCATGATGGCAGCGGTTGCAACCCCCAGTGTTGTGGAGAAGTCCAACTCTCCCGCCACCATGGCAGCAATGGCGACTGGCGGTGACATCGCCACAAGCTGCGCGTCGATCCCCTCTTCGAGAAAAAAACCTTTATCCTTGCCGAAATAGAAAACCATTACCGAGAGGCTCTTCCCAGGTATATGAATCGTGATTTTGGTAGGCGCTGTCGCGCCCCAGGCAGTCGGAACCAAGAAAGCGAGCACGATAGATATTGTCGTCACTCGACGCAGGAACATCAGCGGATGAACAAAAAACGTTGACATGCAGGCCTCCTTTCAAAATTGCTGATCTAAATAAAAGTGCGGCTGTCAATGTCACACAGTACGGCGACGAATTTCTTCATTGCTGTACCTCCTCGTTCGACTCTAGGACGAAAAAATCCCACAGACAACATGAAATTGATGGCCCTAACTTGATCAACTAGGTATCGGTGCCGAGATTGCTTCCGCGCGCTTCACCAGGGAAATGAAATCCACGAAACGTGTAGATTGATCAGAGTGATGCCAATCCTCATGGCCTTTTCCCTACCTTTGCGGTAACGGATCGGGGCCGGTGAGCTTTTTGAATAGCTCTACGGCTTCGCGGTCGCGGGGCATGTCTCTGATCGTTTGCTCCAGTTCCTCGGGCATTTGCGGTTCGGCCTTTAGGCCGGTGAGCTTTGTATACTCCTTGAAAAACTCGGCGTCTCTGATAGGTCTTGCGCATCGCTTCCTGCAGAATCTGCACGCGGTCTTTAGGCGTGCCGGGCGGAAGGATGAACGGATTGCCGCTGCCGACGAAGGTCCGATAGAGCGCGACCAGCTTGCGCTCGAGCGCGGTTTTGGCAAAGCTCTCGATGTCGGCGAGCGCGGCAAAGCGGGGATGAGCGTGCTTTCGTCCCTTCGGGATCTCGATGATGGCGTGGAAATCCATCAGGTTTTTTTCGACCCATTCCGGTTTCTCGTGGAGCAGAGCGTCCGCCACAGTCGAGCGAGTGTCGATCTCGCCGGTCTCAATGGCGACGTCCAGTTCGGGCGAGGCATATCCGGTGACGAATCTGGGTTGTTTCAGGCCCATCAGGTGCGCGAACATTCGGCCGGAGATGTAGATCAGATGCCCCACGGACTGGGAGCCGATTCTCAGACCGGAAGCCGCGCGGAGCTTCTCCAGATTGTCGAGGCCCGCCTCCCTGCGGGTAAAAAAAACGTGGTAGCCGCCGCTATAGCTGGTTCCCAGATAGCTCACTTTATCGATGTCATAGAGAACCCCGCTCTCGCCAAGGATGGGATGCATGACGAACGGCGTCGACATACGGCCAATGGTCAGGCCGTCCGGACGGACCGATTGATACATGTGGTTTGCCGCCTTGCGCCCGCCGCCGCCGTCCATGTACTGCATCACAATGGTGGGATTTCCCGGAATATGCTTTTGCAGAAAAGGCACAAGCGCTTTGGTCCGCATGCTCCCGACGCCGCCGGGCGCGCTGCTCTCAAGAATGGTAACGGTTTTCCCCTGGAAGAAAGAAGTTTGCGAAAAAGCGCCGCCGCCTATGAACAGACCGAGCAGGAGCGCGGCAAAAGAGATTTGAAGAAACCCCACTGTCTTGGATCTGTCGCGTTTCATAAGCACCCCCGTAACCTGAGAACTCCGGCTGACTCGAAGCCCGACTAACACCTCTGAAAAATCGTGTCAATGAAAACAATCGTAGCTCATGAATGGATGACGTCCGCACGGCATCTCGCGCGCCCGCAAATTCGCCGCACGACACTAAATCGGCGGCAGCTATTTTACGCCGTAAGCGGCGTAAAGCTGGTCGATGTAGCCGCTTCGATCGAGCTCCTGAATAAGTTTTGCGTCAATGAGACTCTCGGCTTTCAGATCGGCCACTGCGGGATTGCGCATTTTCATTAACCGCTGCACGTTGTTGAGACCTTCCACGGAGGGATAAGGTTTCCGGTCCGTGGCGCGAAGCAGATCTTGGTAGCCTTGCTCGGCAAGCGCCGGGTTGGATACTTTTAGGCGCCGCGCGATGGTTTCGATCACCGCGGGTTTCAGCCGCGGGCTCAGCGCATACGCGACGCCTTCCAACCACGCCTTCAAGGTGTTTCTCGCCGTGTCCGGTTGCTGGATCAGGTAGCTCGCGCGCACGACGATGCCGTTGCTGACGAACGGAATGTTGGTTTTCGAAAGCTCTACCAGAGTCGGAAATCCGCGCTGCTTTAAATCGCTGCTGAAAGCGCTGTCGACGACGGTCGCGTCTATGGTTCCTTTCTCCAGCGCTTGGCTGAGCATCGTTTGATCGCCGGCGGCGACGACCTGAATATCGTCGCGACGAGAATCAAGACCGAGGTGTTCCAGTCCGAGCATCGCTGCCATCCAGATGGTGCCGCCGATCACTTGCACGCCGACGCGTTTGCCGCGCAAATCTTTGGGACTCTTGATGTTGGATCTGACGACCAGATCAAAAGGGATACGGCTGGTGAACGTGCCGATCACGCGCAGGTCCAAACCGCCGGCCGCCGCGCCGAGCGCCGCGGTGCCGCCGCTGTTGGCGAGATGAACTTGTCCGCTCGCCATACTGGCGATCATAACGGGCGAGCCGGGCATGTAGACTTGCTGAACGTTGACGCCAAACTTGGTAAAGAATCCTTTTTCTTGCGCGATCCAAAGCGGGCTCACCCTGGCGCTGATATTGGCGTAACCGATGACGACTTCCGACGCCGCGATGAGGAGTCCTGGCGCGAGGACAACGCCAAACATAAGAGTTACCATGAGGTTGAATTTTTTCATCGTAAAACCTCATCCGCTTTGCTGGAATTGAAAAGCCGTTGACGCCTCGTTTACCACACCTTGCGGGCAGTGGAGAAGACCAATCGAGAAACGCATGGGTGCGAGGGTAAAATCCGGTAAGCGCACTCGAGACGATGTGTGTTATGAACCTCGATGAAGTGCGAGTGCGTTCCATAGAGCGAAAGTGCAAAGACTCGCGACCTTTTTCTCCGCTTCGCTTGACAGCGAATTAACGTCAAGTAAGATCGCTAAAAATATTCACGATTGGAGAAAAGCGCGCCGGATGGCGAGACTATCGGCGAATGCTTTGGAAACGAGGAATCTATGTCGAACACTAGCGGAAAATATTGCATTGTCGGTATGGGCGAGACCGTTGTCGGAAAACGACCTGATGCGACGACCAACTCGCTCCATCTCGAGGCGATCAAAGCGTGCCTCGACGATGCGGGAATCAAAAACACTCAGGTCGACGGCCTGCTCACCAACCAACCTCTGAACGATTCGCACCGGAGCTACGCGACCAAGCTGTCACATATGGCGGGTATCGATCCGCTGTTTGCCACCGATCTCGCGCTCGGCGGCGCGACGCCGATCGCGATGGTCCAGCACGCCGTGATGGCGATCGATGCCGGCATGGCAACCACGGTCGTGTGCGTCCATGCGCGCAAGCGCTCGACTGCCGATCCGACGCCCGGTCATCCGATCCGGCGCGGCGACGAGCATTGGGAAGAGCCCTGGGGCCACTTCGCCGCCGCCGGCGGCCACGCCTTTGCGGCGCAGCGTCATATGTATGAATTCGGCACCACCAGCGACGATCTGGCCGAGGTGGCGATCTCCACGCGCAAACACGCAAGCCTCAACAAGAACGCGACCATGCGCAAACCGATCACACTGGAAGATCACCGGAACTCGCGCATGATCGTCGCGCCGCTGCGCTTGCTGGATTGCTCGCTCGAATCCGACGGCGGCGGGGCGGTGCTGGTGACCAGCGCCGAGCGGGCGCGGGATTTTCCCAAGAAGCCGGTGGCGATCCTGGGCATGGGGCAGCACCATCCGCACTTCGGTCTGCTGGATGCGCCGACGCTCACGACTCTCGGCGGCAAAAGATCTTCCGAGACGGCCTATAAAATGGCCGGGCTCAAACCCAAAGATATGCAGTTCGCGCAGATCTACGATTGTTTTACGATCACGGCGATGATCACCTTGGAAGATTACGGCTTCTGCAAAAAAGGCGAAGGCAAGGACTTCGTTAAGAATGGCCGCATCACCATCGGCGGCGAGCTGCCGCTCAATACCCACGGCGGGCTGTTGTCGCAGGCGCACCTCGAAGGCCAACTGCACATCACCGAAGCGGTGAAGCAACTGCGCGGCAATGAAGTCGAGCCGGAACGCCAGGTGGCCAACGCCAAAGTGGGCATCGTCAGCGGCCATGGCGGCAGCCTGGCCATGCATGCAACTTTAATTTTGGGGGCACTATGAGCAAAGACGAACGCGGGCGCGCGACGCGCCGAGGCCAACCCTATCTCGAAGAACCCGAAGCCAAGCCCTTTTGGGCGAATCTGCAAGAGCATAAGCTGACCGCAACAGCGCTGCTCTTCGTGCAAGAAAATGTTTGGCTTCCCACCGCAGGCTTTCTGCCCGCATTGCCTGGCGGCGGAGTTCGAATGGGTGCCGCTCAGCGGCAAGGGTAAAATTTACTCGCACATCGCCTATCATCGCGCCTGGGTGCCGTCCTATCAGGACAAGATTCCCTACAACGTTTCTTTGGTGGATCTGGAGGAGGGCGGGCGGCTGTTGAGCAACGTGGTGGACTGCCCGCCGGAAGATGTCAAGATCGGCATGGCGGTGGAAGTGGTCTACGAAGACTTGCCGGAATACACGTTGCCGAAGTTTCGCCGGGTAAAATAGCTGCAAGCGTGGCAGCGGTCGCAAGCCGCTGCCACGACTAACCTCTGCGAGCTGTTCTCTAGGGTTCATTCCCCGCAACTTGCTGGTTAAATCAATGGCGATCCAACGTCGTCATTCCCGCATGTAGGGGCGGACCTGTGTCCGCCCGTCCGAAGAGGGCGCACACGCAGGTGCGCCCCTACGTCATTACCCCGCCGCCATCGCCGTCATGCCGGGTTCTGATACCCCGCAGCTTGCTGCGGAGTAGTTCATTTTATTTTCTTTCCTGCTCGATAAACTGCCTGATAAATTTGCCTAACTCAGGGGATATGCGAGTGGCTCTTTGGTAGAGTCGATCTCCTCCTTCGCCCATTTCGAATCTAGGGCGAAATCTCATGACCTTGAGCGCATCGGCGAGATATTCTTCATCCTTCGACAAGGATGTAACCGCCAGCTTGAGAGCGGCGACCGCTTCTTTGGGCGAGCCGGGCGGCAGCAGGATCGCGCGTGTCATGTTCGTGCCGGCGATGTTGGCCGCTTTCAACGCGTCATATTTGATCCCCGACGGCGGATTGCCGAAAATCTGCTGGTAAAACTTCGTAAACGAAAGCAGCTCGGGAACATCCGGGCTATCGGTGACTTCGCCGTCGGCGTCGATCAGGTCGGCATAGTAAAGCGGCGTGACCTGCCCGGATTTCACCATGCCGGGCTCCACCTGGGAGCGAAAGGCCGGCAGAGTTTCATCGTGGTACTGCACTTCGTTGCGTTGCACCGCGAGTCTGGCATCGGCGCTGGAGTTGTAACCGGTGACGTAATCGTACTTCAATCCCAAAAGATCGAAGGAAAGACGAAAACTAACGTCCTTGAAACTGTCGTAGCTCAAACCGCCCGCTTTGAAATGTTGAGCCTTCATGAAATCGGCGGGCTTCTTGATGCCGGGAGGCACATCCGATCGAATGTAGCGACACCGTGATCCCCTGAATTCCCGAAATGAACGCGTACTTGGACAGGTCGGTGCGCAGCGCCGGATTTCTCACCTGCTGATGAAATAGCGCCCCGGTAAAATAGCCCATCGTCAAACCGTCGCGTTTGGCGACTTGCCCCAAGTAGTTCGTGCCAATGACACCGCCGGCGCCGGCCATATTTTGCACGACGACGCTCGGATTTCCCGCCACATGCCTGCGCGAGATGGCGCGCCAGCAGGCGGCCCTCCACATCGGTGGGCCCGCCCGGGGCATAATTAATCAGCACGGTGAGAGTTTTGCCGTCGTAGAAAGGCTTTTCGGCGGAGATGCTTTGAGATGCAGAAGCGGCAAAATAGTAGAACCCGATGAGAGAGAGGATGAATCGCCGGGAAAAAATCTTCATTGTCTTATCCTTCCAATGGGTTTTGGGCAGATCGAAGAAGCATGCGCTCGTTAGAAGACCGTCGAGCTTCGAAATTAGCCTGATGAGGCCGAACACTAGTCGAGTGCTTTTGCGCGTGTCAAGTCTAGAGTGATGATGGAGAGTCCGAGTGACGCAGCGTGTTCCTATCTATTGGCTAACCCGTATCGATGTTTACCGGAGCAAGAGATGGCATCATGCGCGGATGTCAGTAAAGTTACGCAATCCTACACGATGCCTTTTTCCTTCCGATTCTCCGTGTCGGCAGCACGACGGTATCGTTCCGGATAATTCCGAAACATTGGCGGGCAAGTCGAAATGATTCTTCGGGAAAACTCTAAGGCCACGAATTTTCAAAAATTAATCAATATGTAAAGGCTGAGACCCTAACGTTGACTTTTAACAATCGTAAAAATGGCAGACCTTTTGAGCCGGGCGCTCTAACAATGGACTCTCGGTGACGCCGAAGTCGCGATTCTGCGGACCGAAGTTCTTCGATGCAGCCATTGCCGACGAAGTCGAACCTGATGCATCGTAAGACGAACGAGGCTGAAAATATTCGTCCTTGGGAGTCAGCTCCGCGATCTGGCGCGAATCGACCATTCTACCCGTATACCAGCAACCTTTGCCGAGAATTATTGATATTTCGTTTACTAATGAAGCGACAGAATTTTGGGAGAGCTATCAAGGCCGCCAAGCATGCTGCTATTTGCCTGAGAAGGAAAAATGGCCTGGCCGAGGACCGATAGCGACAGCAGGTATAGGCCGCAGCAAATGACTACACTGACCGTCAGTAACGAGACACTTTTGGAAATGTACTGTGACATGTTCATACCTCAGTTTGATCGTAGTATGCACAGGGGTTGGAGCAACGGATGTGCCAGTCCGCTATTTGACCCGGAGTCTTGAAACGATAAGGATCCATCGCAAATATTGGCAGCACTGCGGCGGATATGACGAGACCGTCTTGCCCAGGTATCGGCACCTGCCGAAATGTCGGCTCATTTTGGCCAGTCACTTGCGTCATGATAGTTATGGCAAAATCGGTGAATGGGGGACCAGCGTGGTGTCAAGCTTTGGTTGTTTGTCTATGGGATTGGCCTAGTAAGGTCTCCGGCCGGATGACCTTCGGCAGGGAAGGCGGTGGAAATATCAAATAAGCAAAGTCTGAACACTTTACTGCCGCCCTTTCATGTTTTCTTGCCCGATCAACCGACCACGACCTGGCTCATGGCTTGTCGCACCGTCACGTTTTCCACCTTGTCATTCTCACCCATCTGACATATGTCTCCGGCCATGCGCTACGGAATTTTCTATTTGCCGTCGTCGCTTCCGGCGACGCGAGCGGAAGGAGCGGAGCGATTCCGCACTATCATTGATCAGATCGCGTACGGGGAGGAGGTCGGTTTCGATTCCGTTTGGCTCGCCGAGCATCACTTTCATGCGTTCGCGGGGATTTTTTCGGCGCCGACGCTCATTGGTGCGGCAATCGCGGAGAGAACGAAGAAAATGCGGATCGGCACCGCCGTGCTGCTTCTGCCGTATCATAATCCGCTGCGTGTCGCTGAAGATTATGCGACGCTCGATTGCTTAAGTAATGGAAGGTTGGAGTTCGGCATCGGCCATGGCTTCGTGAAATGGGAAGCCCTGACCTTCGGCATTCCGCTCGGCGATCTGCGCGACCGTTTCAAAGAAAATCTCGAAGTGGTCCTCAAAGCCTGGAGCGAGCCCAAGCTCAATTACAAAGGCAGTTTCTACGATTACCATGACGTGCAAGTTTGGCCGCGGCCATTGCAAGAGCCATATCCCGCAGTCTGGATGGCGGCGACCACGTCGGTGGAGTCGTTCGAACTGTCGGGACGGTATGGATTTCACATGATGCTGATACCGTTTCTGAATGAAGTCGAAGAGCTTCGCGCAAAGATGCAGGCTTATTTCCGCGCGCGAAAAGCGGCGGGACACGATCCGTCAACGGCGCGCGTGCTGGGCGTGTATCACACTTACGTGGGTGAAAGCACGGCGCAGTCGCACGCGGCCGCGGCCCAGGGACTTGCCGAGTACAACTCGGCGGCGAGGGAGGCACATAACTTGACGCCAGGCATGGCCGATCCCGAGTCCTACCGCAGCCACGAACGGCATCGCGAGCAGATGAAAGTGCTCACGTTCGACGAATTGGTCGACCAAAGCCGTGTGCTCGCTGGTACTCCGGCGGAAGTGTGCGATAAATTGGAATACGTTCGCGAACGACTCTACCTGACCGACATGGCCGGAAACTTCGCTCTGGGCGGTCTCACCGACGCGCAAACCCGCGCGTCGATGCGCCGATTCATGGAACACGTGGCGCCGAAGATGGGTTAACGGCAAAATCCGCCACCTCTAAAACGAATTAATCGCGACCGGCTCTCGTTTTGAATTTTCTCGCTTTTGTATTTTTTATCCAATTTATTTCGGGTTTCGGATTTCGTACTTCGAATTTGCGGGAGAAATCGGTGTCAGGCAAACCTTATCGATCTTATATCGGTGCCCTTTTTCACGAGATCAAACAGAGTGTTTTTCACTATTACGACATCAACTTTTTCAACCACGGAATAGCAAAAAGGTTTGCCTGATCCTAAATACTGACCCCATATTAAATCTTTCTCACGGGAATTCTCGAAATGCGTGACCGCCGTTAGCAGCTGGGTTAGCTGTTTGCAGCGGCTCTCTTGAGGTCGGCGGCGAGCTTGATGTTTTCAGACCGAGTCACACTGACGTTGAAATTATAGGCGGGCGAGCGGAACTGGCTGAGAGCGAACTCCTGACCCTCGGCCCGGCTGGCATGGATACAATCCTCCGGCACGTAAACGAGGTAGTTTCTTATGTGAAATCCGATGACCGCGTGATACACGCAATTGTTCGAGCCGATTCCCGTGACGACGATATGGTCCCGGCAGGGGCGTAGATCGAATTTCTTTAGCTGCTCCTCCATGGAAGTCTGATAGAAGCAGTCATGGGAATACTTTTTTACGACAACCTCGTCAGAAGTCGGTTTAAGCTCCTCGACAAACTCCACCGCCGGGCTGTCCTCGATGAGGGAGTACTCTTTACCGAAGAAGGTGAATTCGGGATGATCCTTCGCTCGCACCGATTGAACGTGGATGATCTTTCCATTGGCCTGGCGAAATCGGTCCAACAAAGCTCTGATGTTCCGGATGACGGGTTTGAGTGTGGCGCCATGCCTTTCACAGCCTTCAGCCTGCATGTCGACGATGATGAGAGCGGAACCTTGTGGAGAAAGCTCGATTGTCCGTTCAGCGTCCATGGGAACCTCCGAAAAATGTATCATCTGTTCTTTACCGAGACCCGACGGCCCGGGTCAAGTAGGTGTCGTCGAAATATTTCTGCGGCGCGTCCGAAATATCGATTTGTTTCAAAAGCGCCGCGATGTTTTCCTTCTTGAGGCGGATGTCGAGATCCGCCACGTAATAATCCAGGGCTTTTCTCTCGAGGGCAATGTCGCCGCGCAGTCCGTGCCGTATGCCGAGCGCGACCGCTTTGTCCTTGTCGCGGCGGATAAGATCGTTAGCTTTATCGAGCGCCTTTAGGAATCGCACCGTTTTATCGGGACTGGAGCCGGCGAATTCCCGCGTCGATGCGACGATCGTCGACGGAATCTCAGTCAGTGTTTCTCTGGTGTCCAACAGCATGGTAAATCCGTCGCGCTCGGCTTGCACGCGTTGTCCGGGGGTGAGCGGAACGGCCTGTACCTTGCCGGTTTTGAGCGCGGCGATACGCGCCGCCGGTCCGCCTTCGATATTCAGGACGGAAAAATCCCGATCCTTAACCAGCCCGTGCCGGCGCAGAGATTCTACAACCGTAAATTCTCCCATCCCGCCGATCCCTGTGATGCCGATCGTTTTTCCCTTCAAGTCCGCCACCGTCTTCAATCTCTTGTCCGTCATGAGCGCGTAGCTCATGCGGTTCAAGTGGCCGCCGACGACCACGACGGGAGCGCCGCGGGCAATCCCGCGCAAAATAGCAACGGCGCCCGCTATCACGATGTCGGCCTGCCCGCTCATGAGAAGCGCCATCATGATCGGGCCGCTGCTGGACAGCGTCACGGGTCTGACATCTAAGCCTTCTTCTTTGAAGAAGCCGGCTCCCCGAGCAACCGCGGTAGGCAGCCCGGTATTCCAGCTCGGCGACACCAAGGCGACAGTGACAACTTGTAGATCCGCGGCGCTGGAGAAACCATGAATGAGACCGACGATCGATATAACCACTGCCAAAAAAATTGTTTTCATATGGCCGCCGGGCTTCTCATAAATCAGAGGAAGTAAACAGGCTGTCGAAAAATTCTCTCGGAGTCCTTCGACGGGCTCAGAGCCAGTCCTGAGCTTGACGAAGGAACGAACGGAGGGGTTTTGATACCATTCATGATTTTCCGATCATGCTGCCGGAGTATGCGATAGCCAGCTATTACGCTGAAACGTTCTCCTCGCTCTGGACACTTTTCTTAACCGTCGGGCGCTTCATCATGCGCTCCTGCCAGGCCGTGTAAGCGCTGAGGTCTTTCATCGGGATGTCCGCTGCGGCTGGCCCAGCCGTAGAAAACCAGCGCGTAAGGATCGACGGCGGTGAACTCGCGGCCCATGACCCAGTCGTTGCCTTGGATCATCGAGTCGATCTCCTGGAGATTGGCCCAGAACGTCTTCTTGCCATTTTCCTTGACCGTGGCCGCCGCACTCAGGGTATCCGTATCAAATTTGACGTTTTGCCGTCCAATAAAAACAACTTATATCATTGATATAAGTTTTACTTATAAGAGATGCGAGATATTCAGTGACGCGGCTCAGAAAAAGCCTGTCGGCTCAGACTTTTACAACCCGACTATTTGTGACGCCGGGACAAGGGGCTCGCAAGTATACGACAAACTATAAGGCTGAAAACCCGTCCAAAAAATCAATCAATTTATTGAGCCCTGTCGGACCTCGAAAGTGGCGCTATGGCTGCCGCCGGCCGCCCCTGCTCCCGCCATCGCGGCGAATGGAGTTGCCGTGATGGTATGAGCGCCGGTGCTGAGGGGGACCGGAATATAGTCGCCTGCCGGCGAATCTCCGCCCAAGGCATAGGGCGAGACATTCTCGGTTTGAAAGGAAGGCACGTTGTCATAACCAAAAACAACGCTGCCAGGTGATCCCGTGACTACAGCCCGGATCGACAATTCAGATGGAAGGTCTGCTAAAAACAGCGTGTCTCCATGCAGAAGCGGTCGGATGTCGTTATTGGCCGCGGCGTCTACAAGAACAAGCCCTGTCACAAACAGGTTAGCGCTCGTGACCTCGACGGCGCCCATATCGCAGACACCACTGCCCTGTGGCCGCGGCACGCCGCGCTGATCGCGCCCCTCGCAGGCATCAGCAGCAGGAGGTGGAAACGAGTAGCCTTTCTCCCGAGCCTTGCTTAGCGCCGCGGGTAGATGGGTTTGCGTCGGTCCGCCGTTGTTTCCCAATGATCCTAACTGAGCATTGATGGGATCTAGGCACGCCACGGCGGTGGTCTCCGAAAACTTCGCCCACTCCGCCAAACAAGCTGGTGTTCCATTGTAACTTGCATAGGTGTCAAGATACAAAGTAATGACACATCCGTCAGGATCGCCGATCAGATTATATTTACTGTCACCACTCAACGCGCCGACGCAATCGTTCGGACCCGTACCGCCATGATTCCCCGCGACAATGCTGTTCTTGAGTACGGTAGTCTTGCCGGCGACGATCTGAATTCCGCCTCCACGGGAACTTCCTGGGTTATTTCCTACGCCGGTGTTGTTCGTGACGGTAACGTTATTGAGAACTGCAAAACCATTCTGTGAAATTCCGCCGGTCCCTGCTTCAGACGAGTGGGCGATATTGCCGCTGACCGTCGTGTTTCGAAGATTCATCTGCCCCTCGTTACGTATCCCGCCCGCTCGATTGGAATCGTTATTGGCAATGGTCGAGTCATAGACCCACAGCTCCCCTTGATTCCAAATCCCCCCGCCGAATGCCCCTATTGCAAAATTGTTACTAATGGTGCTGCGCCGAATCGTGACTGTCCCTTCATTGGTAATATAGAGACCGCCCCCACCCGTGACTGCGTTGTTGTTTTTAATAGTGAGGTTATTGAGGGCGACAGTAGCGTCGTCGACTCTGATGCCTGCACCGCCCTGACTGTTGCCGCCCTGGACGGTAAGGTTATTGATGGCGACGTTACCGCTTTTGACGTAGAGCACAATATCGGCGCCGTGGCCATCGATGATAGTCGCGCCAGCACCTTGAATTTTCACACCCCTAGTTATCTCGAGGCGCCCCCCGCCGGAATTCCCGGCAGCGTGAGTTCATAGAGGCCGCTTGGGATCTCGATGGCGGACGTGTAGCTGTAGGCGTTGGCTTCCATCACAGCGGCCCGCAAGGTACACAAGCCCGTCGCGCTTTCACAGCTACCATCCCCGGGATTCGCGTCCGGTGCATCTGCCAGACTATTCACTCGAAACGTGCATGCGTTCGTTAGCAGAACGAGGGCCAGATAGACAAAATGACGCGCAGAGAATCGAAAATTCTGTTCTTTACATGGTAACAAACTGTTCATGGCAAAATCTCCTGACAAGTTCAGTACGAGCTTAACGCGGTGAAGCCGACTTGCTTGCGGTTGCCTATTACATTGAGCAATGGCCATGCCACCAAAAGAATCAATGAAAAGCGTATTTAAGGGACAGTGAAACGTAAACGGGGTTGTCAGTTTGTATACCTAGGCGTATCCGATTTGTTTCTCAGGGATACATTTCTACCTATGAGACTTTTTCCGATGATCTAGTACCTGCAGAACCGTCCAATAGCCGGTCAAAAGGCACAAGCCTTTTCTGGGAAAAAGATTTTCTTCTTTCCCTTTTCTCCTTCTCGCACAGGCGGTGATTTTGATATGACCCTCGGCTTCTTCGGGGGGAAGAGCGGCAGGTTCCTTCCCGTTATTTTCCCAACGGGCACTACAGAGAATTATCGGCGAATTGGGGCTGTGCCGGCGGCGTGGTGCTGGAACCGATCAGTTGCGCGCCGACGAGCTGTGCGTAGAGCCCGTTTTGGGCAAGAAGGAGAGTGTGGGAACCCTGTTCGGCAACACGACCTTGGTCGAGAACAACGATATGGTCGGCGTCGCGAATCGTCGAGAGACGGTGAGCGATCACGAGAGTAGTGCGACCTTTGGCGAGATGGGTGAGCGCCTGATGGATCAATTGTTCGTTGACGGCGTCGAGATGCGACGTGGCCTCGTCAAGGATGAGGACGGGAGCATTTTTGAGCAGCGCCCTGGCGATGGCGAGTCTCTGCCGTTGTCCGCCGGAAAGCTGAATGCCACGCTCGCCGACCACGGTATCGTAGGAAAGCGGCAGCTCGGTGATGAACTGGTGCGCGTTAGCGCGCTGCGCGGCTTCCTCGATGGCTTCATCGGTGGCTTGCGGCTGGGCCAAGCGCAGGTTTTGCCGAATGGTGGTGTTGAAAAGGTAGGTCTCCTGCGAGACCAGAGCAATTTTTGTTCGCAGGTCATCGAGAGTGAACGCCCGCAAATCGTTTCCTTCCAATAAAATTCTGCCATGGGTGGGGTCCCAGAAGCGCAGCAGCAGCTGCGCACAGGTGGTTTTACCGGCTCCGGAAGGACCGACGAGAGCAACGGTTTGTCCGGGCTCGATGCGAAATGAAACATCTTGCAGCACCGGCGACTCGTGCGGACCGTACGTAAAGCTCGTGTTGTCGAAAATCACTGACGGAGGCCGGTCGGGGGTCGTCGGCAGCGAAACCATCCCGGCACCGTCCGTCACGGGGATCGGTTCATCCTTGATGGCAAAGATCCGCCGCGCGGAAGCCAGAGTCTCCATGAGTTCTTTGAACGTGCGGGTTATCTCACTCACCGGGCCGAAAGCCGCCATAGCCAAAACCGTTGCCAGCGGCAGGAGCGCGCGGGTCATTTCTCCCTGAGACACCAGCCAAACGCCGGTTACCAGCACCGCCAACGCGCCGATGCCCGTGAGGGTCTCGTTCAAGCTTGCCTGCCGAGCCTGTTCCGTATGAAACCGAACTTGCGCCGTGGCGACGCGCCAACTGTTGCGCGACAGCTCGGCGGTGAACCGCTTCTCACAGCCTAAGCCCACCACTTCTCGCAGGCCCTGAATGCCGTCGACCAGGTGAGCGTTGAGCTGCCCCATGGTTTCCCGTACCTGGGTGCCGAGCTGTCCGGAACGCTTCTGGAAAAACAGCGGCGACACGGCGACCAGCAAGAGAAAGGGAAGCAGAGCTGCGGCTAAAGGCCAGCCCATCCAGCCGAGAAAAAGGAGAACCACACCGGGGACCAGAACGGCGACGAAAGCGGGCGCAATGGTGTGGGCAAAAAAGATTTCGATCATTTCGATATCACTGCTGATGATGCTTACCAGGTCTCCTGAGCGGCGCTGCAACAGATAACCTGGGGCCAGCGGATCCAAGGTCTGGTACATATCGATGCGCATCTCGGCGAGCAGCTGATAGGCCAGATCGTGGGAGATCCAGAGCTCGACCCAGGACAGCAGCGATGTGGCCACAACCGCCAGCGCCAGCAACAGAACCGGCCAAAAAATCTCGCCGTGCCGGATCACCTGTCCGACCACGAGCGCGCCCGCAACCCCGACGCCGATCAATGCGGTCTGGTACAGAACTCCACTTGAAAATGCCAACGTTGTCTTCACCGCAAAGGGCCGCACCAGCCCGAGCAAGCGCTGCAAGGTCGTAAAAATCGATAGCGGTCGTATCGTGTTGAAAGTTTTATCCGTCGTGCTTTGAGCGGCGCTTCCGACCGGCCCCAGCCCATGACCATTGTCCAAACCATTGGCAGCGGCAGCTGCCTGCGAGGTGATTTCTCCGTCGGATGCGTTTTGCTGGCCGGCCATAAGGTCGGCGTAAACACCATTGGCTTGAAGCAGCTCGGCATGAGAGCCCGACTCGACGATCGCACCTTGCTCGATCACCAAAATACGGTGCGCGTCGATCACGCTCGACAGACGGTGGGCGATAATCAATGTTGTCCGGCCTTCCATCAGCCGGTTCAGAGCCTCCTGTATAATCGCCTCGTTCTGGGCGTCAACGCTGGAGAGCGCTTCGTCGAGCACCAGAATCGACGCATCCTTGAGCAGAGCGCGAGCGATGGCGACGCGCTGGCGCTGACCGCCGGAGAGTCGGGCGCCGCGCTCGCCGACGAGAGTTTCGTAGCCCTTGGGCAACGCACTAATAAAATCGTGCGCGTTGGCGGCGCGGGCGGCGGCTTCGATTTCCTGCTGCGTCGCCTCGGGTCGGGCAAGGCGCAGGTTCTCCGCCACGGTGCCGTAGAAAAGATAAGTGTCTTGAGCGACCACTGCGACATGACGGCGCAGAAAACTGAGGGACAGATCGCGCAGGTCCCGACCGCCAAGAGAGATGCGGCCCTTTTGCGGATCGACGAAACGGAGCATCAGTGACACGACAGTCGATTTGCCGGCTCCGCTCGGCCCGACAATCCCGAGTTTCTCGCCTTTGCGCAGCGTAAAGGAAATATCGCGGAGCGCCGGGCGTAGGCCGTTCTGATAACCGAAGGTCACATTCTCGAAGCGTATCTCGGGCTCAAGAAGACCCGGCGTGGCACCATTGGTTTCATGGTAGTTCCCGTCTTGAACCTCAATCGGCGTAGCCAGCAGCGCGAAAATCCCTTCGGCCGACGCCGTCGCCAAGAAGCCTTGGTGGTAGAGGATGATCATCTCGCGCATCGGGCGAAAAACTTCCGCGCCCAGAAGCAAAAGCACCACGAGGGCGCGCAGGTCGAGCTCGCCGTTGGTTACCTTGAATGCCCCCCAAGCCAGGGCCGCAGCGCTACCTGCCGTAATGCCGAAGGTGCCTACCCCACTGGACATGAGATTGACGGCGAGCACCCCCATGGTGGCGCGGTAAACCTGATGCGCCCTGTCCGCGAGGATGTTGCCCCAATTACGGCTCTGGCCGAAAATCTTGAGCGTCGAAATGCCCTGCATGCTGTCGAGGAAATCCGCGCTCAAAGCGCCGTAGGCGGCACGGCGTCGACGACTGCTCTCTCGACTCGTCCAAAAGAAGATGGCCGGAGCCACCAAAGTGAAGACGGCGAAGCACAGGAAAATAAAACCTATGGAGAGATCGATGGAGGCCATGAGAAAGAAAATAATGATCGGAGCCAACCCGGCGACCATCATCTGCGGAAGAAACTGGCCAAAAAAAACCTGCAACCGTTCGACGCCTTCGCCCAATATGGTCAGCACGTCACCGGTTCGGCTTTGGTCGAACTGTCCCGGTCCCATGGCAAGGGAATGCGCATAGAGTTGTCGTCTGATTTCGACTTTGACCCGCGCCGCAGTTTCCTGGCTGATCCCATCCCGGAAAAACTGCAGGAGCCCGCGCAACACGGTGCAACCGATGATTCCGCCGATCGGCAAGATCAGGGAGGAAAATGGTTTGCCTAAGAGAACGCCCGCAATGACCAGCCCTGAAAGAGTCAACCGACCCAACCCCGCGAATACAGCGCACAGACCGACAAATGCAGTGGCGACAATGCGGCTTCTGACACCCCGTGTCAGGCGAAGTAGGCGTTTATCGAGATACATGACGCAAAGACAACATTCGTAATACCAATTAAAGATTCGTAACACCGAGCCGTTTTGCTGTCAAAGCCTGCTTGAGTCTAGGTTATGGAGGAAGCTTCAGGCAGGTAGACCTGTGGCATCCAACTCACAAGTTTAACACTTTACTTGCCAGCAATTCATACGAGCGATGACGCGAGCCTGGGTGATAAGTGCGTGCGACGACGACTAGCTCGTCGGGTCTGATAGACGCGCGGTCTCACTGGCGCACCGAAAAGATTTCCCTGAATTCGGTGGCGTAGCGGCCGTAGTTCTTCACGACCTGATCGTAGTCCATGGTCATCAGGCGAATTTTCGCGGCTCGAGGAACCGGCTGGGGGACATCGGTCCGGCTTGGATTGCGGTTGAGCTGATAAATGATCATCTGTCCTTCGCGTGAAAGAACATAGTCCGTGAAAAGCTTCGCCGCATTCGGGTGCGAGGCGTTTTTCGGTATGCTCGCCGAAATAGGTGGGTTAGGAGCTAGCGGCTCAATGGCAGTCCATTCGATGGGTGCTCCCTTGAGCCTCATCGTTTCGGCCTGGTGAATACGAATGGTCGGAGCGATAGCAAATTCTCCGGCACCGATGAGTTGCGCGAGCAAAGTATGGCCAGTGCGGATTTGCGGCTGCTGCGCTGCCAATCGGCGCATAAAAACTTTGCCTTTTTCTTCGCCCATCAGCTGGAGCATCGCCGTGTACCAATCGACGTCTTCCTCCTCCAAAGCAATTTGGGATTTCCAGCGTGGAGCGAGAAGATCCTCCCAGGTTTTGGGAGCTTCAGGGCCGCGTACCATTCTAGTGTTATAGGTGAGGACTTCCAGGTTCCAATATACTCCGGTCCAGTAGCCGTCGGGATCCTTCAGCGCCGCAAGAACCTTCTCTCGTTCTGGCGATGCGTAGGGTAAGAGCAGTCCCATGGCTTTGAGAAGCCACGTTTGAAATCCGCTGAGCAGGTAGGCATCGGAGAGATTCTTCCCCGCGCGCGCCTCCATGGTGATTTTTTGCAGCAACTTTTCGCCACTGGCGCGATAGGTCTCTACCTCGATGAATGGATACTTCTTGCGAAAACCGGTCAAGATGTTTTGGGTGTCCGGAACATTCGGCGAATGGTAAAGTACGAGTTTCTTTTCAATCTGCGCATTGGCCAACCAATCTTGGGCATCGATCTGCTTAACAAAAACTAACGCGGTTAGCATTGTTGATAAAATCAAGAGCATCATGGAGAAGCTGTTGCGCCTCATCATGTTTCCACCTTCCTTCTCCATCTCAAATCTCTGATTTTCTCATGAACCATTCACAGCACGAGTCTTTGTCCGTAGAGCTTGACCGCGTTGTCCCAAAGAATCTTTCGCTTGGCTTCATCCGAAATCGGTTGGGCATTGAACTCGGGGAGCGCTTTCGCTGGTTCTATACCATCAAGATGCGGGTAGTCGGTGTTCCAAACGATGCAGTCGCCCTTAAGATGATCGACGGCATAAACCAAAGCGGTCTCGTCACTGTCGCAAGCCACGGTGCATTGGCGCAGGAAATACTCGCTCGGCAGCATGGATATTTTCTTTGGCTTGCCCATAATGCTGTAACGACCGTGCGAGTGCACGTCCATCCGTCCAAGCCAAAAGGGCAACCAGCCGGCGTTGGATTCGAGAATCGCCAGACGCAGTTTGGGAAATCGTTCTAGAATCCCGGTAAAAATAAAATGGCCCATGGTCGCCATGTTATCGCAAGGGAATCCGATCGCATGATCGACCCCCCGTAACGCTTGGAAGTCGTGAATCTCGTCGCTGCTCGAGCCGCTTTGCTCGACAACGCGAAAGCCGCGGAAGGGTTGGACCCGATAGCGGTATTCACCGTGGACGGCTATGGGAAAATCCAACTCACAAGCGAGCTGCCAGAGAGCGTCATACTCCTTCTCGTGCAACCATTTGCCCTCCGGCAATAATGGATTTCTGATCGAGACCGCGCCGAGTTCTTCCACCGCTCGGCGCGCTTCTTTGACAATCTCGTCGATGCTTGCGCCCGGAACAACGGCGATAAACTTAAGCCGCTTGGAGTCCGTGCTGCAGTAATCGTGCGCCCAATTGTTATAGGCCCGGCACATTGCCGCGCCTAAATCAGGATTTTTCAGGGCCACAGAACAACCGAAGTTGCCGTTGCTGCCTGTCGGCAAAAGCACCTGGATATCCCAGCCGTAGCGGTCCATGTCCTTGATTCGAGTCTGCGGTGCCCACCATGTTCGGAAGGCTTCACCATACTTTTCCTGCATAATTCCGAAGGATTCCTTCGGAGGACCTTTAACTTGCTTTTCATCTTTCGGAATGATCTTTCCATCCGGCTCGTAAACCATGAATGTGCCGTTCATGTAAGCCACTCTGGGAGCCTGGGCCAGGTATTTGGGCTCCAAGTATTTCTCCCACATGTCCTGAGGCTCGTGCATGTGCGCGTCGGCGTCGACTACCTTATATCCATTCCACATAGATTTTTTTCCCTTCACCGGCCCATACGCAATCAGAAATTCGACACTGTCAAATCATCGGGTTTTATATAGTCTGGAGGATGTCACGGTTTTTTGGGCATATCATTCATAGATGTTTGGCTATTGAATTCGCCAGCGCGTAGCTATCGACTGCCGTGAACTATGAGGTTGAGGCGAGAAGGCAGGCTTTCATTTCCATACAATCTTATTCATCGTTAGATCTTGGGAACCTCTCCCCGAACGCACCAGGCTTGCGCTTTGAGGACAAACGCACCGTCGTCCCGGTTCCCGAGCAAGCGTTTTCGCATGCGCGCCTCGAGCTGACGGCGGCGTTCGTCAGCAAGGGACACGACGTACGCACCTCCTGGGCCGGCTCCCTTTAGGAACGGTCCCCAATAGTCATCAAACGATGTGTAGGCTTGCTCGATAACCAAGGGCTTTTCCTGGACATTGACCATTCCAACCTTTTTCCAAAGCTCACCGAGCTGTCCCTGGCGAGACAGCTTCATGTTGCGCTCATCCTTCGGTGCCATCGCCGGGTCCAGCGCGACCACTTCATCCCAGAAGAATCTGAGCATCTCCATGCCAGCGTTGTAATCCCATACGCAGGCACTGACGACGCCCTGGGGACGGGTCACGCGGCGCATCTCAACAATCGCCTTGTTGTGATCCGGGACGAAATTCATCACGAGCAGAGCCATCGTCTGGTCAAACGATCCATCCTTGAACCGCAGCGCCTGGGCATCGCCGACCTCGAAGCTCGCGCGACCGGACTTTAGGTTTTTCTTCGCGTAGCTAATGAAGTCTGCTGACGGATCAATGCCGACAATCTCGCTCGACGGCGTGGCCGCCTCTAGCGCGGCGGCGAGCGCTCCGGTACCGGTACCGACGTCGAGTACGCGATCGCCCTCCTTTACCCCGGCAAACTCGATGTACGCGGGGGCCAAGAGGCGACTCCACCGCCCCATGAAACGCTCGTACCCTGCGCTCACCGAGAACATCTTTGCTTCGGCCTCGGTCATCTTGGTGTCCTCCTGTGTCGCAGCGATTGTGTCCTGACCGAGGAGCGCCGCAATCACTAATGGAAGTGATAACCCGGTTCGGCGCAAATACTTCTTCATGGTCGGGCCTCCTTCTGTACGGAGCAGTTGAGGGGGCTAATCTGGAATCGTTTGGTTGCTTACTTTTCACATTTGCGGCGATGACGCACCCCAACGTTCTAATCTTTTGTCACCGGCATGAGTATGCGATAACGAGCTACTACGCTGAAACCTTTTCCTCGCTCTCGATACTTTTCTTAACCGTCGGACGCTTCATCATGCGCTCCTGCCAGGCCGTGTAAGCGCTGAGGTCTTTCATTGGATATCCGCTGCGCGCGCCCCAGCCGTAGAAAACCAGAGCGTAGCCATCGACGGCGGTGAACTCGCGGCCCATGACCCAGTCGTTGCCTTGGATCATCGAGTCGATCTCTTGGAGATTGGCCCAGAACGATTTCTTGCCATTTTCCTTGACCGCGGCCGCCGCCGCTTCGCCTTCGGCAAAACGCTCGGGCCGATGGGAGCGCTGGTACGAGGGATGCACGACGCTCGAGAACCAGCACATGGTGCCGATGCAGCGCGCCTCCTCGGCGGGATCGGCCGGCATCAGTTTCTTTTCCGGAAACCGTCTCCCAAGATAAGTGAGGATCGCCGTGTTCTCGACGAGGATCTTGCCGTCGACGCTGAGCGCCGGGACTTTACCGCGCGGGTTGATCTTCAGATAGTCCTCGGTCCGCTGCTGCCCCTTGGCCAGCAGGATCGGCTTTATCTCGTAAGGCGCGCCGGTTTCTTCAAGACCGATATGCGAGGCCAAAGAACAAGCGCCGGGACTGAAATAGAGCGTCATCATGGGAACACCTCCTGAGTTATTTAATTGAATCGGAGCAGAACGCGTGCGCATCGTTGGGGACACGACTCGAACGTCGTCATCCCGTTTGTCGGGAAGAGTAAGCGCCAACGAGCTATCATGTCAATCTTCTTTTCGCTTGAAGCGCGGCTTACCGTTGGTTAGGCGCGCGCCCATGTGCCGGCGCTGAACTAAATAAACTCGCAGCAACTTCCGTTGACAGGTCTGTATCCAACAGTTCACAGCTCCTCACGCCTCCGGCCAACTTCAACGCGAGGCTTTAGCGGACAAATCATAAGTTGCTCCATCCATAAGTACGAAGACGGGACTGGCATCTCATTTGCGCTTAGCTGTGGCAGTACTCGTTCTACTTCGCGTTCGCCGGCTGGGATTAGAAAGAAACGATCATCGACCCAGCGGTACATCGGGCACTTTCCAAGAACTTACGTCCCGGAGGAGAATAGAAATGCATGAACCTAATGCAATGCTGATGAAAGCGCAGGCGACGTTATCAAACTCGACACCGTGTTGGCGTGTCGCCGCGCGCTGTCGGGTCATTACGTACATAGCGGCCATATCGCCGCTTCTGTTGCTGATTGTTCTGGCGAACATTTATCCCGATCTAAACCGAACAGAGATTCCTGATTGGCGGCCGCTTATCTCTCGCGCAGACGAAACGTTAAATAGAGGGGATCGATATGAAGCGAGACGCTTGTATTTGCATGTTGACCGAGTCGCCTATTGGCAAAAGGATTGGGAGGGCCTGATTGCGGCCGCCTGCGGCATCAACAAGCTGGACGGCGTAAGCCGGCCCCATTCTAGAGCTCTAGCCATTTTGTTCCGGGCGTCGACGACTGCGGAACGCGCCCAAAGTCGTCGGGGACTTGCCACCGTGGCAAAATCTTTCTCACTGCTCGGCTCGGACGAAGCTGCATCTGCGGTCCTGGCCCGGATCCAACCCAGTTGGCCAAACGAAGCGATAGACTTTGATAATCCCACCTTGTTGGGAGGATGCTCTCGATCACAAGCCGCTGCTTCTTTACAGTGAAGGCGTTCGCTCGCAGTCGAGGCGTGGCGGAGAGGAGTCGTTGATTTCGAGCAACCCACGGCTAGGTTCGGGTAATCCTTTGTTGGATCGCTTCCGATCTTACTTACTCTAACTCTCCTCCGATCAAATGTGATTGACGAGTCGCTGGCTTGGCGATAACGTGATCGCGATTATTCAATCTTAATTAGCGAGAGATCTTCGTCGCAACTGCGGCAGACTTGAAACACATCCCGGAAGAGGAAAACTATGACGCAATCCAATCCATTACGCGTAGGCCTCATCGGAGCAGGCGGCAGATGGGGGCCGCGGGCGCATGTGCCGGCGCTGAAGGGCGTGTCCGAAGCCGAGCTCTATGCCGTGTGCACGGCGCATGCGGATACCGCGCAGGCGGCGGCCGATAAGTTCGGCGTGACGGGCGCGTACGGCAGCGACAAAGCGTTGGGCGCCGATGCGGAGGTCGAAGCCGTGGCGGTCGCGGTGCGCGTGCCGGCGCACTACGAGCTTAGCAAAAACGCCATCGAAGCGGGCAAGCACGTCTTCTGCGAATGGCCCCTCGGCGCGAATACCAAAGAGGCCGAAGACACTCGCGGCGCTGGCGCGCCAGAAAAACGTCCGCACCATGGTCGGCTTGCAGCGTCGCGGGTCGCCCGCATATCTGTATATGCGCGAGCTGATCCAGCAAGGTTATGTCGGACAGGTGCTGTCGGTGAACATGATGCTGATGAACAGCGGCGTGTTGACCCGCCCCTCGGATCGCACCTGGCAGCGCGATGTGACCTTGGGCGCGAACACGCTGACGATTACGTTCGCGCACGTGTTTGACGCCATGTGCATGGTGGTCGGCGAACTGACCGAAGTGTCCGCGATCGTCGCCACGCAGGTGCCGCAGTGGTTCGAGACCGACACGAAAAAATACGTCGATGTCACCTCGCCCGACAACATCGTGGTTCAGGGTCGGCTCGAAAACGGCGCGATCGTCAATGCCTACTGCGGCGTGCATCCGTACCACGGCAGCGGCCACCGCTTCGAGATTTACGGCAAGGAAGGCACGCTGGCGATGATCGGCGGCGGCGAGGGTGGCGAGGAGCGCCGGCGCAAGATCATGGGCGGACACAAAGACGACAAGGCGCTGCAGGAGTTGCCCGTGCCGGAGCGATTCACTTGGGTGCCGGAAGACTTGCGCAACGGTCCCGCCTACGACGTGGGCCAGATGTGGGTCAAGTTTGCCGAAGGCGATACGCAGCGGCTCGAACATCGAGCCCGACTTCGATCACGCGGTACGCCGCCACCGATCGTTGGATGCCATCGTGCGCGCTTCACAGACGGGGCAACGGCAGAAAGTTGCCTAACGGCGGTTCAAAGGTTCAAAGGTTCAAAAGTTCAAAGTCGGATTCGCTTGTCGAAATGATTCAACCGTATTCAACATCTGCATCGAGTTCAGATCATTTCAAAACGTTCCCGTTTCGAGACTCCAACCCATCCTTGTTTCTAATTTTTCATGTTCAAGCGCTCGCACGATCGATTGCGATTGACGACTCGCCGGCTTAGCGATAACAGAAGAAATAGATTAGCGAGAGGAGCGGTGATCATGAAAAATCGAGCGGCAGAAATACATGATGGGCTGAAGCACCCGGTGATCGACGGCGACGGCCACTGGTTGGAGCCGATCCCGATCTTCCTCGAGTACCTCGGCGAAGTGGGCGGCGCGAATCTGTCGATCAAATGAGAGCGCTGTGGCGCGCGCAAGGACGCGTGGTACCGGGCCACACCACAGGAGCGCCAGCACAGCCGACTGCGTCGCACCATCTGGTGGGGTGTGACGAGCAATACCTACGACAAAGCAACGGCGCTGCTGCCGGCCTTGCTGAACGAGCGCCTGCCCGAATTGGGCATCGACTTCGCGCTGATCTATCCGAGCTTCGGGCTCAGCATCAACGGCATTGCCCAGGATGACCTGCACCGGGCCGCGGTCCGCGCCTACAACATGATGACGGCTGACATGTTCGCGCCGTTTGCCGAAAGGTTTGCGCCGGTAGCGATTATTCCCTCCCATACGCCGGACGAAGCGCTTGAGGAGTTGGAATACGCGGTTAGGCAGCGCGGTTTCAAAGCGATCATGCTGCGGGGAAACGAGGAGCGACCGATCCCAAGCGCGGCGGAGGGAATCGATCGGCAGAAGGCCGCCTGGTATATCGATACCATTGCGCTGGACAGCCCCTATGACTATGAGCCGCTCTGGCGGCGTTGCGTCGAGCTCGGCGTGGCCGTGACCCAACACTCGGGCAGCGGCCGCTGGCAGGATCGCGCTTCGATCAGCAACTTCACCTACAACCACGTCGGCCACTTCGCCGAATCGAATCACGCCTTTGCGCGGGGTGTTTTTCTGGGCGGTCTCGTGCGGCGCTACCCAAGCCTCAATTTTGGCTTCATGGAAGGCGGCGTGAGCTGGGCCTGTCAGATGTGCCTCGACTTGATCGAACACTGGGAGAAGCGCCGCCGCGCCGGACTGCAGTATCCGAACGCAACCAGCGTCGCCGAGATGCATCAGATGATCGACCGATATGGCGATCAAAGACTGAAAGCCAACGCCGACGCGATCATGAACAACCTGGACGCATTTCGCCCGGAGTGCAGCCTTGAAGAACTCAGCCGGCCTGAGCATGTTGCGGACGATTTTGAAGCGGCAGGAATCAACTCGAAAGAGGATGTCCGGGCAGTCTTCTCCGGCAACTTCTACTTCGGCTGCGAGGCGGACGACCGGGCAACGATGTGGGCCTTCGATCCGCGCATGGGTGTCCGGCTTCGGCCGATTTTCAGCTCCGACTTCACGCATTTCGACGTGCCCGATTTCAGGGAGGTGATTCCTGAAGCGTTTCGAGATGGTCGAGAAAGGCTTCGTGACGGAGCAGGATTTCCGCGAATTCACGTTCGCCAACGCCGCGCGTCTGCACACGCGCAACAACCCGGACTTCTTCAAAGGCACCGTCGTCGAGCAAGCGGTGGCCGATGAGCTGGGACTGAAGGCGCCGTTGTCGGCTGCGCAAGCGTAAGCGACCCCTACGGCCGCTCTCTAATGCGATGGCTGGGAGATTTCCGGATAACGCAAGTGCACCGCTCGAACGAGTCCCTTAAGTTTATCCTCGATCCTCAACTTGAAGTGTTCTTTTGGGATCAAGCACTCGAGGCAGGCTTCCGGTCCAGCGAATACTGCTACAGAAACGACACCGTCGTTGAGACCTTCGACTTTTAGATCGAAACCGTCAGCCTGGAGCGAGTCTCGCATGGGTCGTAGCGCCGCTTCGATCGCTTCTATCATCGCGCCTCCAAGTAAAAATTTACCCTGTGTTTTTTTTGCGTGACTACCGCCGTGGGTTGCGGCAAGAGCTTTGTTTCATTGGCGCGCTGGCAAAGTTTCGGGGCCGCCAATTTTTTTGAGGAGCTCAGCGACGTCTTGCTGGCCGGCGATGTCGCGGATTTCGCGCTCGAGCAAATCACCCGTTAGCGGCCGGGGTTCCTCTCCCGTGAGCTTGTCGTAATCCTTGTAAAATTGCGGATCGTCGAATACTTTCGCCAGCGCGTCGCGCAAGGTCTGCACGATCTGCTTGGGCGTTTTTGGCGGAAGCACAACCGGGTGGGAGGCGCTCTGCGTGATGCGGTAGAGATCTAAAACCTTGCGCTCTCTCTCGGACTTGGCAAATGCGCTAAAGTCGGGCAGTTGAGCAAATCTCGGATGAGAATGACGCTGACCTTTGGGAACTTCGTAAATCGCATGGAAATGCATGAGGCCCTTATCAACCCAGTCGGGTCGTGACGCTAAGATCTGATCGATGGCGGAAGCCCGGCTGTCGATTTCGCCGGTGGAAATGGCGATGTCGGATTCGGGGCCATTGTAACCTGTCACCCATTTGGGCTCCTTCAGACCAAATACATAAGCGAAGAGTCGCGCCACATAGTAGCCGCCATGGCCTACTGCCTGGGCGCCGACCCGCAAACCCGAGGCCGCGCGCAGCTTTTCTAAATTATCCAGGCCCAATTCTTTGCGGGTAAAGAAAGTCGTGCTCCGGCCGGTCTGATGAGCGCCGAGAAAAATAGCTTCCTTGAGATCGTAGAGCACACCCATTTGGCCGAGGACGGCTGCCGGCACGGCACCGGCGGACCAAAAGCCGATGGTCAACCCATCGGGACGCGCCGTCTTGTGCACATAATTTGCGGCCTTTTGGCCGCCCGCCCCATCCATGTACTCAGTAACGATGTGCGGCTTTCCCGGAATATATTTTTGCAGAAACGGGACAAGAGCCTTGACTCGATTAGCTCCCAGTCCGCCGGGCGCTTGTCCCACAATCGCTCTGATAGTTTTGCCCTCGTAAAACTGAGCTTGCGCGAAGGCGTCGACGAAGATTAGCGGGTTGATCAGAAATGCCCATAACAACGGCCTACTAACGAACCCGCACCGGGATTTCATTTGCTTCATATTTCGTAACTCCACCTCAGTGGCCCGTTCTATTGCCTGGCGCCGGTGCGGAACTGGTCGATATTCTCGCTCGATGGGCTGAAGGGCCCGCCCGGCATGATCTGAAACTTGGCCCGGTCGGCGCCGACGCAGAGCAGATCGTATCGGTCGGCGCGTTCCACCACTGGCTCGATGATCGCATCCAACTCTTTATCCGAAAGATCACGCAGCCAATGCCATTGCCGCGGTAGCCAACGCATATCCCCCTTGGTGCCGCGCAGCGGCATAAATGCCAGGGAGTGAAGCAATGATTTACGGGCGTGGAAATGGATGAACTCTTTCGCTCCCGACTTGCTGATGCCGCCCTCGCCGATGACACGCGCTGGATCAGGTGGCACCATGAGGATGATGCGGCGCCCGATCTCCGAGTCCGCGCCGTGGCGCAGGTCCTTTTGGCCGAAGGTGCAGTTGAACGCGATGTTCTTCAAGAGACCTTCTGGGGTCGTGTTGCCTTGATCCGGCACGTCAATCTCTCCTCTAGTTCCCATGAGCGTGACCACACTCTCATCCCTGCGAAATCCTTTTTCGACATGATAGGGCTCCCATGGGCTTGCTTCCTCATTCTCCGCCACGCAGACGGTGAACTTGCGCACCGATCCCAAGGTGTCCATATCCATCAGCCCCGGATACCAGTGGCCGATGTTTTTGAGGCATAGGGTGTATGATCTTCCGATCATCAGATTGGCCTGATTATCCCGTCCCGGTCCCATGGCCGCGCGCGCATTGATGCCGATCTCCTTCGCGATGGGCCCGTTCACCAATAGCAGGGAAGCATGAGAACCGGTGGACATGAGGAAGAAGCGCGCCATCTCAGGGTCGAGTTTGGCGAGTGCCTTGAGCGCCGCCAAAACTACTGGCAGGTGTTCCGGCTTGGCGCCGGCCATAGCGGCATTGATGGCGACTTTTTCGACGGTCGCTAATCCCCATCCAGGCGCCACGTCGCACAACACATGGTCTGGCGCCAGACAGGTTCCCGTCAGCATTCGCTCCACCGCCTCGGCGGTTGGCGGTAGCAACGGATAACCATCGCCCCAATCACGCAGGAGGAAATTCTCATTCATGCGCACCAGCGCATCCAGCTGGGAGTCGCCCTCGAATCGTTCCCGCTTTGCTTCTTCGACGCGCTGATTTTTTGTCGATCGCAGCGTCGTCAACTCGCGCACGATGTCGTCCATCGCCGCGTCCGTCTGCGCCACCACTCGCTCGGGATCGAGGTTACGGTATATCCACGGCACCACCACATACTGCAATTCCGGCATGCCGAAGACACGGGCGCTCTCGACGGCATCCCCCTCCAACCGCCCTGACACGATGGTAACGGCCGGCCTTCCTAATTTCTCAAGTTGCACTGCGCCGTGGATACTCCACGAGCTACATGCCCCTCAATCGGCAGTCGCGATGACAACGCCATCGCAGGTGTCGGCGACTTCGCGCAAAAGGCGCTCAGCGAACGGGTGGTCGCCCTGGAAAAATTTTGTTTGGACTTTTGGAAAGCGCTCCCGCATGTGCCGTTCGACTCGACGCAGCGCCACGTCGCCATTCGTGGTCCCAGACCACAACAACCCCAATGTGCTGCCTTCGAGAGTTGCGACTCGGGGACTCACCCCCTGAGGCTTCAAGTCGCCACGAATCTCGGCCACCGGATTGAACACTTCGAGCTGTGCCATATTTGCTCCCTTTCTTAGAATGCTCCTCGTGAGAACCGCCCTACGGAAATTGTTGTCGAAGATGAGCTACGACCATCATGCTCAACGGCGATGATCATATTCCATCACTCTCACGGTCGCGCGAATCTCCTGCTAACACTTCGACGCCGTATCAAAAGCTCACCAGAGCCGCAAACTAAGTGAATTCTCCACCAATGCAAAGGACTACTGCTTAACAGCGATGCATCTCTGCTATCGACCGAAAACCGGTCCGCTGCATGAGCCGCGCGATTCACGCATGGAAAAAATTACCAGATCGTTGGGGCTGTCACAAATTAGAAATATCATCTTGTCAAAGTCAGACCGTTAGACTAGAAACAGGATGGAAATCGAAAGATTGCAATAATATTTATGCCTTTGCGCATATGACCTAATACTTCGATAATCGATTTTGTCGGAGTCGTGAAAAAATTTTAGCTGCCGTGCTCGTTATCGTAACTTCAGGCAGGATGAAAGTAGGTTTAATCGAATTGAAGACCCCGGAACGATAAAATTCATAGAATGTGGCGCCACTCACCGTCCCACTGTAAACGTCGGCCAGATATTTTTCCTGCGCGCCGCTCAGATAACATGCGCACCGTGAGGTCGCCTCCCTTTCCGATGACCGTGATCGGTTTTATGAAAGGAAATTCTTTGGCATGAAGACTCAGAAGCAGAAGCACGCAGGCTGCAATCTGGCGGAGCAAAGAGAGCCCTCTCATGGGCAATCCTGTTCTAGCTCCGGTTCCGCAGAGAACACTGGAAAGCCATACGCGTCAATATAAAAACCGGCGAGCTTCTCAGGCACATCGCTTCGTAAGACCAAATGGCGGAGCTGGTTCATAGTGACTCCTTTCCTTCTGCGACGACCTAATCGCTTGTTTTCAAAATTATTTTGTATAGATCCCCGGCATTGGCGAAGATATTCTACCGCTCGCCAAAGCATTTCGTCGCGTTGTCCCAGAGCATTTTCGCATGACCTTAAGCGGAGAATAATTAAAATATCACTGCATGGCTATCAAATAACCGCGCGGACTTCGATCACGCTGAATGGGACCCGGTGTTTCCCAAACCAAAGGCTTGCGCCAACAGTTCGTAGGAGCGATGGCGTGGCGCGGGGTCGTAAGTCCATGTGACGATCACCAGTTCGTCGAGTTCCAGACTTTTCGCGAGTTCTTTCAGGCGCGCGGCGACCTGCTCTGCAGATCCGACAATCGCCTTACGGCGCAGCTTCTCGGCTGTCGCCAACTCAGCGGGAGAATACGGACGCTCGGCTTCCTCGGGCGACATCAGCGGCAGACGGATGCCTTGTCTGCGATCGACGATCGAGCGTTCGCGGGTTTTGAACTGGTGCAGCGCCTCTTCTTCCGTGTCGGCCGCCAGCGCCCAGACGCAGATCGTGGCGATCGGCTTGGGGTTGTTTTCGCCGGGGCGAAAGTTCTTACGGTAAAGATCCAGAGCCTGTTCCACACCGGTGCCCTCGCTGAAAAAATATGCGAACGCGTAGGGCAAGCCAAAATAGGCGGCGAGTTGAGCGCCGTAGTCCGAGCTACCGAGAATCCACATTTCCGGGCTGCTCGGTCCCGTCGGCTGGGCAACAACTGTTTTGAAGGGGTGGCCCTCAGGCAGCGGAGTGCCCGACACCCAGTGTTGCAGCTCCTGTACTTGGCGGGGAAATTGATCGAGGACATTCTGCGGATTCGGATTGAGAGCGTACGATGTCATCTGATCGGATCCCGGCGCGCGTCCGACTCCCAGATCGATGCGGCCCGGGGCGATGGCCTCCAAGACGCGGAACTGCTCGGCAACTTTCAGCGCCGAATAGTGCGGTAGCATGACGCCCGCGCTGCCGATACGGATACGCGGCGTCGTGGCCGCGATCGCGGACATGAGCACTTCGGGCGCGGTGCCCACGATGCTGCCGGAGTTATGGTGCTCCGACACCCAGTAGCGATGATAACCCAGCGTGTCGCAATGCCGCGCGAGTTCGAGCGTCTCACGGATCGCGGTGTCCTGGGTTCTCCCCTTGGACGCCGTCGATTGATCGAGTACTGACAATCTCATGAGTGGAATGCTTTCGGATTATTTATTTCGGTTATTCTGGTTTACGAGGAAATAGTAATCACGACGAAGGACACCAAGGGGTTCGATTTGCGTACAGCGCGCGTTGTCGGTCGCTGGCGAGCCGACCCAAGGTCAGCCAAGCCGATCGCCGACTTTCAAATCAGCTTGTTTGGCGAAGTCCGTGGCCGAGATCTTTCCGCCTTCGCCGCGCATTTTCTTGACGATCAACGTACCACCGGCCAAGGCAATGCCGATCTCCTCTTTGTCGATACTGGTTACCTCGCCGGGCGCGGCTGCATCATTTCCCAGCTGAAGATGCGTATCGAAAAGGCGCACCATTTTGCCGTTCGAGGTTGTGTGCGCGCCCGGCTGCGGATCGCAGCCGCGGATTAGATTGTAAACTTCTTGGGCGGGTTTTGACCAGTCGACTTTCGCGTGCTCGTCGCCGCAGATCGGGTCGTAGTTCGCCTTTGATTCATCTTGGACGATGCGCGGCGGGTTACCGGCCTTGATCAAGTCGACGGCTTCGCCGATCGCTTCGACGCCGAGCGGAAATATTTTGTTGAAGTAAAGCGATCCGGTTGTGTCGTCGGGTTCGACCTTCACCTCTTTTTGCAGCAGGATCGGGCCGGTGTCGATCCCCTGATCGACCCAAAAGAGCGTGAGACCGGTGACCGATTCGCCTTTGATGAGCGCCCAATTGATCGCGCTGGCGCCGCGGTATTTGGGCAGCAGCGATGGATGAAAACAGATGCTGCCTAGCTTGGGGACGCTAAATACCTGCGGCGGCACGATTTGCGTGACGAAGGCCAGGATCGCCAAGTCGGCGTTGAGCGCGATAAATTCTTCGCGCACCTGCGGCGCTTTCATCGTGTTGTGCTGACGCACGGGGATGCCAAGTTGAAGAGCTTTCTGTTTGACCGGATCGAATTTTCCATTGGGCGGATCCGGCGGGCAGTAGACAGCGAGCGATCTCATCACCTTTCCCGACGAGCTTATCCAAAGTTTTTTCCGCGAATGGCGCTTGGCCGATCAGAATGATGCGCACGGTTGTTTCCTCCGAGCGACCTTATCCAATGACTTTGTAATCGCCGTCCCTATAGCTGCGGCATAGATTTACGTAGGTCGTCGAGCCCATCTTGATCCAATGCAAGGCTTCGCCGGCGATCTCCTTTTTGACTTTGGCGGGAGTGCCGGCGGCGAGCGTGCGCGCGGGAATCTTGGTGTGAGGCACCACGACGCTGCCGGCGGCGATGAGCGCTTCTTCGCCGATCTCGGAGTTGTCCAGCAGGGTGGAGTTCATGCCGATAATCGCGCCGCGTCGAATCACGCAGCCTTCCATGATCGCGCCGTGGCCGACGGTGCAGTCGTCTTCGATAATCGTCGGCGCTTCGCCGGAATGGATCACGCAGTTGTCCTGGATGCTCGTGCGCGCGCCGACAACGATCGGATTGGCATTCTCATCGGACCGCAACACGGCGCCCCACCAGATGCTCGCTTCGTCGCCGACGCTGACATCGCCGATCAAAACCGCGGTAGGCGCGATGAACGCGGTGGCAGAAATGTTCGGTCTTTTACCTTTGTACTCGATGATCATGCGCACTGACCTCCGCAACAATATTAGATCACGATATTTTAATAGATCACGATATTTGACGCCACCGCGGAAATCAACTTACGACTTAAAATCGTTGACAGCGGCAGTTAGAAGCCGCTAATTGGTGTCGCAGCCGTCAGACCTTTAACCGTTTCCTCGCCCAGCGAGCGGGCAAGGGCAAGAATGGAGTCTCGTATGAGTCGTTGGTTACTATGGATTGTTGGTTTAGCTTTGGCCGTGACGCCTGCTATTTCACCCGCGCAGAATCGCGAGTCGACCTTGGCGGCGCTGACCAAGTTAGCGCCAGCGGAGCGGCAAACGCGGATCGTCGAAGGCGCCAAAAAGGAAAGCGGTCTGGTTTGGTATTCGAGCACGACGGCGGAAGACGCGCTGGCGTTGAGCAAAAAATTTCACGAGCAGCATCCGACGATCCAGATCAATCATTTTCGTTCGTCGAGCGAGAAGCTGCTCGAACGGATTCTCGCCGAATCGCGCGCCAACGCCTTCAAAGCCGACATCGTCAGCCTGCCCGAGCTGGAGTTGTCGGTCATGATCAAACGTAAACTCCTGGCCCGCTATGAAGGTGTAGAGAATACTTTGTTTCCGGCGGAGAGCAAAGATCCGCACGGCTTTTGGACCGGGTTGTACACTTCGGCCTGGGTGCCGGCTTACAACACCAAGTTGGTTGGCAAAGACGCGGCGCCGAAGTCCTACAAGGACCTGCTCAATCCCAAGTGGAAAGGCGGCATCGCCATGGATAACGAGCCGTACAATTGGTACATCGTCTCGCTCCGCTATTTGGAAAAACGCGACGGCAAAGAGGCGGCGGCCGATTACATGAAAAAATTGGCGGCGCAACAAATGCAATGGCGCAAAGGGCATTCGTTGATCGGCCAACTGATGTCCGCCGGAGAATTTCCACTCGCTGCCGAACTGCAAGTCCATACAGTGGAGCGCGCCAAAGCGCAGGGCGCGCCGGTCGATTGGTCGGTGCTCGACGGCGTGATTCCCATTTCGAAAGTCGCGGCGGCGATCACCAGCACCGGCGCCAATATTTATACCTCCGCATTGTTCTACGATTTTCTGCTGTCGCGGCCGGGCATGGAAACCATTCGCGCGAGCCGGCGGATTCCGACTCGGCCCGACGTGACGGCTCCTTACTTGAAGCCGTACAAGTTGCTGCCGTTCGAGCAGCAGGTGATGGACGATTTCGACAAATATGTCGCGCTCTTTAGAGACACGTTCAAGCCGGCGCAGTGAGAAAATTGGATTGATGGTGAGGTGCCCCGCGCGCTGGCAATAAATTCGATCAGCTCTTGAGCTCGAAATTCTTTTCGGCCATCGCGCAGATCTGCTGGCCGATGGCGAGGGATGCGGTGGCGCCGGGCGAGGGGGCGTTGAGGACGTGGATGGTATGGCGGCTTTGCTTGATGATGAAATCGTCGACCAAGGCGCCGCTTGCCGACACGGCTTGGGCGCGCACGCCGGCGCCGCCGGGCACCAGATCGCTCTCGCGAATTTCCGGCAATAACTTTTGCAGTGCGCGGACGAAGGCCGATTTGCTGAGCGAGCGGTAAAGTTCGCCGAAGCCGGTCTGCCAATACTTTCCTGTGATGGCCCAAAATCCCTTGAATGAAACGGTGCGCCACAGGTCTGCCAAATTGATATCGGTGTGGCGGTAGCCCTCGCGCGCATAGGCGAATACGGCGTTGGGGCCGGCTTCGACACCGCCTTTGGCCATGCGCGTGAAGTGCACTCCGAGAAAGGGGAAGGTCGGGTCGGGAACGGGGTAGATTAGGTTCTTCACGAGGAACTGGCGCGCCGGCGCGATTTTGTAATACTCGCCGCGAAACGGAATGATGCGGTGTTCTTCCGTGCCGTCGCTGTGGCCGTTTCCCATCATGTTGGCGACGATGTCCGACTGCAGGCCGCAGCAGTTGATTAGATATTTGGTCCGATAGTCGCCGCCGCTGGTTTGCAAGACGATTTCGTCCGGCCGATCGAGGATACCGACGACTCGTTGTGACAAACGGATATCGCCGTTGGCGTCGCGGATCTTTTCCGCATACGCCAGCGCGACTTTCTTGTAATCGACGATGCCGGTTTCCGGCACGTACAGGCCTTTGATGCCGGTGGCGTGGGGTTCAATTTCTTTTAGCCTCGCCGGTCCGATGATTTCCAAACCCTGCAGTCCATTGGCGACGCCACGGCTGTGGAGGTGTTGGAGGCGCTGCACTTCCTCCGGGCTCGTCGCCACGACGACTTTGCCGCAAATTTCGTAGGGCACGGAGTTTTCGTCGCAAAAATCGATCAGCGCCTTGCGCCCGGTGACGCAGCTCTGGGCTTTGAGCGAACCCGGACGGTAATACAGCCCCGAATGAATTACGCCGCTGTTATTGCCGGTTTGATGGCGCGCTAACTCGGCTTCTTTTTCCAAGAGCAACAGCCGCACGCTCGGGTGCGCCGCGGTGATTTTCAGCGCGGTGGCGAGGCCAAGAATGCCACCGCCGATGATTGTCAAGTCGTACTGGGAGGCCATAACAGAATGAGTTCGTTCAAGTTGTTCAAAACGTTCAAACCTCGAGCTTCACCGAGAACTAAAGATGCAGCAGTTGCCGCGAGTTTCTTTCCATGAAATTCTTCACCCGGTCGGGATTTGCCTGCGCGTTAAGCGCGTTGAAGCCCTTGCTTAGCGGGCCGAGGCCGCCGCAGTAGTCGGAGCCGAAGACCATGTTGTTCTCGCCCATCTTGTCGACCAAGAATGCCAGCGTGGTGGCGTCGGAACTGGCGCAGTCGATCAAAAAATGTTCGAGAAAGATTTCCGAATAGCGCCGCTCGCCTTCGGGTCCTTTATGTTTCCAGAAAAAGCGATGAAGTAAAAGCGGCAAACCGCCGCCGGAGCTGCGGATGACGATCTTCAAATTCGGGTAACGATCGAAGACCCCACTGGCGATCATTCTGAGACAACACTCGGCGACTTCACCGTCCGAGAGCACCGCATACGCCACCCCCGCGCCGCCGTCTTCGAGGCGCGCGAGGCTGGGGTCCTGCGCCGTGCCGGCGCCATGGAGAAATATCGGCAAATTCCGCTCGGCAATCTTCGCGTAGAGCGGTTCCATGGCCGGCGTGTCCACGAACATTTTGCCGTCGACGTGGGGATAGAGCAGCACGGCGCGAAAGCCTTGCGCCGCGGTGCGTTCGATCTCCTTGACCGAGGCTGCGATATTTTTCAGCGACAGCGCGGTAACGCCCATGATCCGATCTTTGTGCGGCGCGATCCGCTGAGCCAACACGTCGTTCGACTGGCGCGCGATTTCCAGCGCCTGCTCGGCGGGCAATTGATCGGCGTAAACGCCCGCGCCCTGGCAAATGAGTTGGAGATCCAAGCCGGCTTCATCCATCTCTTTGATCCGTTTAGACAGATCGGGCGAGTCATAGGCGTCGATGTGGGGCCGCTTCCCCGTCAACTCGTTGATCCGCTCGGCGATTTCCGGCGCCGTGTGGTGCGCATGCCAATCGATCATGGTCGTCATAATTTGCTCCTTCGATCCGGTCTACGTTCCGCATACTGCGGATCGGTTGCGTGAGTCAAGCCGAGCGGTTATGCGCGGTCACCGATCCATGCGGCGCCGCACGAAGATTCACAGCGAAGTCTTTATTGAAAGGAAGGGGAATGGGTTGCCTAGAATTAATCGGCCGCGCCGTTGCTTACTTTTTCGGTGCGCCGGCGAATTGGCTTTTGTCCTTCAACCGGCGCACCAGTTCTTCGTAGGAGGCGTTGGAGATCACCCGATTGAATTGCGCGCGATAGTTGTTCACCAGGCTGATGTTTTCCGCGACCACGTCGTAGACCTTCCATTCACTACCGACGAAGTGGGCCTTATAATTGATCGAATATTCCTCCCCTTTGGCGGTGGTAATCTTACTGTTGACGTCGGCAAAACCGCCGTCGATGCGTTCGTTTAGGTAAATAATTTTTTCATCGCTGTAGGACTCGATGATATCCGCATAGGCGCGCTCGAGCACGTCCGTAAACAGGCGGACGAACTCATCTTGTTCCTGCGGCGAGCGCCGGCGCCAGTTGGCGCCCAAGGATCGCTTGGCCATTTCGGTGAAATCGAAGCGAGCGAAGAGAATTTGTTTCAGCTGGTCGCGGCGTTCCCTCAGTTTGGCCGGCGGCTTTAACTGGGGGTCTTTAAGGACCACCAAAGCGTTATCGACGGTGGTCTTGATTTGTTCGGTAGGTAAACCGGCGTGCGCGCGTTCCGGCCGGAGCGCCATCGTCAACAACAAACATCCCGCCAAGGCTAAAGTCGACTTATTTCTGAGGCTCATCTTTCGTGTCACTCTTGTTCGTCCCTTTTGATGTCAAATCGCCGCCGACAATTTTGCCGATCAAATCCGGAATATCCGGGGGAGAATCGGTTTCGCGGATTCTTCCGCCCGGCGCAATGATCTTTTCGGAGGCGCCGGGCGTGATCAAGACGAATTTGTCGCCGATCAAACCGCGCGCGCGCACGGACGCGATCACGTCCTCTTGCAGTTTGACCCCGTCATTCAACCGCAGCACCAAGCGGGCGCGATCCTCTGCCAGGCCCATGGAGTCCACCCGCCCGATCTTCACTCCGGCAATCTCTACCGGATCGCCGACCTTGAGGCCGGCCACTGAAGGAAAATCAGCGTAAACAGTATAACCGCTTGCGCCGAAAACTTCGAGCTTGCCGAGTTTGATCGCCAAATAGCCTAGGCAGGCAACGCCGATGAGAACAAAAAGGCCGACGATCATTTCTGTCCGTGTGTGGTTCACTGTCTGCTCTCCTATAAGACCGCCAGAGGTCCCTCGGTGTCCGCCTGCAAGAACTGGCGCACCAGCGGGTCTTGCGAAGCCATGAACTCCTCCGTCGTGCCGGCTTCGATAATCACGCCGTTGGCAAGCATTGCGATGCGATCGGAAATCTTAAAGACCTCGGGAATGTCATGGCTGACGATTACGCCGGTGAATTTAAACTCATTGTGGAGCTTGCGAATCAATTGATGAATACTTTTGCCCAAGAGCGGGTCCAGCCCGGTGGTCGGCTCGTCGAAGAGAATAATTTCGGGCTCGGTGACCAGGGCGCGAGCCAGCCCGGCGCGCTTTTTCATGCCGCCGCTGACTTCCGCGGGATATTTATAGCCCATACCACTGAGATCCACCTGAGCGAGCGAGCTTTCGACCTTTTTTTCGATCTCCGGCTCTTTGAGGCGAGTTTTTTCGCGGAGCGGAAACGCGACGTTTTCATAAAGCGTCATCGAGTCGAGCAGCGCGGCGCCCTGAAACAGCACGCCGAATTTGCGCCGGATTTCATTGAGCGCGCGTTGACCGAGTTTGAGTGATGTCCGTGCCATCGACCAACACGTTGCCCCGGTCGGGCAGCAATAGCGCATTGAAGATGCTTCAACAATACGGTTTTGCCGGAACCGCTGCCGCCGATGATTGTCGTAATCTTGCCGGTCTCAAGCTCGAGATTGATCCCTTTGAGAACCTGCTGGCCGCCGAAGGATTTTTGCAAATCGACAACGCGAATCATGGCTTAGAGCATCACCGAGGTCATGAAATAGTTCCAGACCAAAATCATGACAAAGCAGAGCACGACGGACTCGGTGGTGGCTTGGCCGACGCCGGTGGCCATGGGCGGAGCGTTGAAGCCTTTGTAGCAGCAGATCCAGGTAATAATCAGTCCGAAGCTGACGGATTTTAAGAAGCCGCTCAAAACGTCCTTGAAGACGACGCTCAGTTCCATGCCAGCAAAGTAGCTGCCGGAGCTGACGCCAAGGAGCTGAACCCCGACGACATAGGCGCCGTAAATCGCCACGACGTCGAAGATCGCGGTGAGCAGCGGCATGGAGATCAAGCCGGCGATGACCCGCGGCGACACCAAATATTGAATCGGATTGATCGCCATGGAATAGAGCGCATCGATTTGCTCGGTCACTTTCATGCTGGCGAGTTCCGCCGCCATAGCCGAACCGGTACGGCCGGTCACCATGAAAGCCGATAACACCGGCCCGAGCTCGCGCAGGATGCCGAGCGCGACCGCCGATCCGAGAAAATTCTCCGCGTTAAATTTCCGCAGGCTGTAATAGCCTTGCAGGCCCATCACCATGCCGGTAAAAACCCCGGACAGGATGACGACCGAGAGCGACTCGACGCCGATCGTGCGGATGTGATGGACAATCAGCCGAAATCTCGTCGGTGGCCGACAAGCCCAGACAAATGCGGACAACAGAAATAAAAACGTCTGTCCCATGGCCGCAGTTTGCAGAATTGCATAGCGGCCGATCTGGCCGATGAAAGAGGACATATTTTTGCGATGGGATAAAAATCTGATACTAGCTTCAGGCTATTACCGAATAGTGGCGGTTTTTTCAAGGAGCGCCCAACGGTTAATACGATAAAGCACCATCTTTGAAGCGCCCATGGATCGGCTATTCCGGAGTTAGAACTTTGTCGATGGGCTGAGGTAAAATGCCGGCGAGGAAGATGCGTGAATAAGCACGAAAAGCACGAAACTTTAGACGCGATTTTCGGCGGACGAATCAAAATCTTTCAGAGCCGGACCGGCTATCGGTTTTCGCTCGACAGCTTGCTGCTCGCTGATTTTACCCGACTCAAGGGCAGCGAGACGGTCGTCGACCTAGGGACGGGCAACGGTGTTGTGCCGCTAATTCTCGCCGAGAGGTTTCCGACTTGCCATTTTCTTGGCCTGGAACTGCAAGACGGCATGATTGAGCGCGCGCGCAAAAATGTTCACCTCAATGATCTGCAAGATCGAGTCGAAATTGTTAAAGGCACCGTGCGCGCCATCGCACGCGCCGCGCAGCCCGAAGTTTTTGACGGAGTCGTTGCGAACCCACCGTTTCGTCAAGCGACCAGCGGCCGCATTAGCGCCGGCGAGGAAAAACGCATCGCGCGCCATGAAACGGAAGGCGATCTTCGGGATTTTTTGCGCGCGGCTGCGTACCTGTTGCGCGGCAAGGGGCGCTTAACGATCGTCTATCCCGCGCTTCGTTCGATCGATGTATTAACGGTGATGCGCGAGCTGGGCATTGAGCCCAAGCGCGTCCGCCTGGTGCATTCCTTTGTTGGTACCGAGGCCACGCTGATTCTCGCCGAGGGCATAAAAGGCGGTCGCAGTGGCGTTACCATTTTGCCGCCCTTGATCGTTTATTCACGCGCGAAGGATTACACCGACGAGGTGGCATCGATCATCGCGGGATCGAGAGATCGACAACCAAGAGAGCGTCGTCTGCGCCGATGATCGCCATCGCCACGCAACAGTTTATGACTTGATTTTCCGCCGGGAATAGCTTTTCAAAAGCTTCTTGAAAGCGGCGCGGATTGCCGGGTCGCCGATCGATTCCAAAAATTCTTCGTTGACATCGATCTCGGCACTTTCTGGGTTTTGGCTTTGCTGGGGCTCGGTCGGTGAATCTAACTCAACGGTGTCGATATGGCCGACCATAAAGAACAAGTTTTTGACCGCGGCGGATTTGAGCCGCAGATTAATCTTGTCGACGATCATCTCTTTCATAAATTGCAGCTGCTGCATCCACACTGGGCTGGTGACTTTGACGAACAACGTGCCATTGCGAATCTTCTCCGGTTGGGCGTTGCGCGCAATGGTTTTGCCGACGACCTCGTTCCAAATCGGCCAGACGCCGTACTCATCGAGGCGCTGGCTGAGATCGAATCGTTTGAGCGAATGATCGAGGACCGCGCCGAAAGTTTCCATCTGCTCAGTTTTCTTAACCATTTTACATTGCTTGGGGAGAATCTAACAGAACTGTTGCAGTGCTACCAGCCTGCCGGGTGTTTCTTTAGATTCTTTTAAGTACCCAAAGATGGTGAAAAATCACAATAAATTAAATCGTCTAAAAATATTTATTGACAAAGGTTTGGGGGCTTTGTACAAATACAAAATCTAGTAACATTTCGTATCGATCCATACCATATATTGATAAATTCGACGGGGAAGGGAGACCACGACCATGGCAATAGTTTCGTCTCAGGCGACCGATTTGGCGCCGAATCAGGAGGTGACCCGGGAAAAATCCGGCCTCAAAATCAACCGCTATTTCACCCGAGCGGGAATCAGCCCGTATGACGAAGTGGAATGGGAGCACCGCACGGCGACCATAACCAACGAGAAAGGTAAGATCGTTTTCGAGCAAGCGAATGTCGATATTCCGAAAGCTTGGTCGATGATGGCGACTCAGGTGGTGGTCTCCAAGTATTTTCGCGGTCCGCTTGGCACCCCGCAGCGCGAAACCAGCGTACGTCAAATGATTACCCGAGTGGTCGAGACCATTGCCAATTGGGGCCGCAAAGACAGCTATTTCGCCGCCGAAGAAGATGCCCAGGCATTTGCCGACGAGCTAACCCACATTCTTTTACATCAGAAGGCCTGCTTTAACAGCCCGGTCTGGTTCAATTGCGGCATCGAAGAAAAGCCCCAATGCTCCGCGTGTTTCATTCTTTCCGTCGATGACACAATGGATTCGATTCTCGATTGGTATCGCAAGGAAGGTGTGATTTTCAAAGGGGGCTCCGGTTCGGGGGTGAATCTCTCGAAGATCCGTTCCTCCAAAGAACAATTGGCCGGAGGTGGCACGGCGTCCGGACCGGTATCATTCATGAAGGCGGCCGATGCCTCGGCGGGGGTGATCAAATCCGGCGGCAAGACGCGCCGCGCCGCCAAGATGGTGGTTTTGAATATCGATCATCCCGACATCGAAGAGTTCGTCAAGTGCAAAGTCGAAGAGGAGAAAAAAGCCTGGGCACTGATCGGCGCGGGTTACGACTCTAGTTTAGACGGTCCCGCCTACGGCAGCGTGTTTTTCCAAAACGCCAACAACTCGGTGCGTGTCACCGATGAGTTCATGCAGGCCATCCAGGAAGACCGGGAGTGGCAGACGAAATACGTTAAGTCCGGTGAACCGTGCGACACTTTCAAGGCACGCGATCTTTTGCGCATGATCGCCGAGAGCACCTATTTCTGCGGCGATCCCGGCATGCAGTACGACACCACGATCAACGACTGGCATACCTGCGCCAATACGGCGCGCATCAACGCCTCAAATCCATGCTCCGAGTACATGCATCTGGATAATTCGGCGTGTAATCTGGCATCGCTCAACCTGCTTAAGTATCTGCGCGAAGACGGCGTTTTTGATACCGAAGCGTTTCGCCGCGCGGTCGATATCGTGGTCCTGGCGCAGGACATTCTGGTCGACAACTCTTCCTATCCGACCGCGGAGATCACCGCGAACGCTCATGCTTTTCGCGAACTCGGCCTGGGCTACGCGAACCTGGGTGCTCTGTTGATGACGCTGGGCCTGCCGTACGACTCGGATGCGGGCCGGGCATACGCCAGCGCCGTGACCGCTCTGATGTCGGGCCAAGGCTACTTGCAGTCGACGCGCAACGCGGCGGCGACGGGGTCCTTTGCCGGTTTCGAAGTCAACCGCCAGCCGATGTTGCGCGTGCTCAACAAACATCGCAGCCACGCGTACAAAATTTCGCCGGCGCATGTGCCGCTCGATCTCCTCACGGCGGCGCGCGAGGCGTGGGACGGGACCTGCGCCGAGGCGGAAAAAAACGGCATCAAGAATTCCCAAATCTCGGTCTTGGCGCCGACCGGAACCATCGCGTTCATGATGGATTGCGATACCACCGGCGTCGAGCCCGATATCGCGTTGATCAAATACAAAAAGCTGGTTGGCGGCGGCATGTTGAAAATCATCAACAACACGGTGCCGCGCGCGTTGAAGCGATTGGGATACGACGTCAAGCAGAGCCAAGAGATCGTTGAATATATCGAAGAGAACGGCACCATCGAAGGCGCGCCGCACGTTAAGGATGAAGATCTCGCGGTATTCGATTGCGCCTTTAAGGCCGAAAAGGGCAGCCGCACGATCCATTACATGGGCCACGTGAAGAATGATGGGGGCGGTGCAACCGTTTATCTCCGGCGCGATCTCCAAGACCATCAACATGCCCACCGATGCCACCGTGGAAGAGATCATGCATGCCTACACGGAATCCTGGAAACTGGGGCTCAAGGCGATCGCGATTTACCGCGATGGTTCGAAGCGCACGCAGCCGCTCAATACATCGAAGGATAAGGACGAGCAGACGATGGGTTCAGTGGACAGCAAAGAGGCGCGGGTGCTGCGCCATAAGCTACCCGATGAGCGGCGCTCGATCACCCACAAGTTCGATATCGCCGGCCATGAGGGTTACATCATCGCCGGCATGTACGAAGACGGCCAGCCGGGGGAAATCTTTATCACCATGTCGAAGGAGGGCTCGACGATCTCCGGTCTGATGGACTCCTTTGCGACGGCGATTTCCATTGCGCTGCAGTACGGCGTGCCGTTAAAAGGATTGGTCGATAAGTTTAGCCACATGCGTTTTGAGCCCTCCGGGTTCACCAAAAACCCGGATATTCCGATGGCCAAATCGATCATGGATTACATTTTTCGCTGGCTCGCCAGCAAGTTCCTCGACGGCGAAGCGCAGCAGGAAGCCGGGATCGTAAAGCGCGATCCGGTTGAGGAGGTCCAGCAGAAAAAAGTTGTTTCGATCGCTGCCCATGCCACGCCGCGCGGCGGCGCACCAGTTAGCATTAGCAGCGTAACCAGCCTGTATCAGCAGGATGCGCCACCTTGTCCCGACTGCGGCGCAATCATGATCCGCAGCGGCGCGTGCTACAAGTGCATGAATTGCGGCGCGGTGAGCGGCTGCTCATAAGCCAGGTGGTCTGATTCGCGCACACTGGCACTGAAAAAAAGGCCGGCGGAATTTTCCGCCGGCCTTTTTTGCTTGGTGGATAATGTTGATGTGCCGGAAAAAACTACTTTTTCTCTAAGTGAATTACGCCACTCTTGGTATCGATGTCCATTTTGAAGTTGCTGAGGAAATTCAATCCCAGTAGGCCGGCGACTTGGGAATCGGAGACAATGTCGTGAACTGCCGCCGTGAGGTTTTTGATCTCCATGCCGCCGACCGTGATGGAATCGAGATTAGTAAGGGGCGCTTGGATTAAGCCATTGGCGGTTTGAAACGGCATGGTTTGTTGGTTCTGGCCGGAAGTGTCGATCGACAGGTCTTTTGCCAAGGCGCTCGAGATCATGGTGAAACTAGCGCCGGTGTCGACGATGAATTTCGCGGACTGCTTGTTGTTCAGCATCGCTTGGATGACCACAACCTGGCCATGCTTTTCGATGGGAATCGAGGCCTTGCCGATCGGTTTTTTTACTGGCTCCGGAACTCGCGGGCTTTCCTGGTTCTGGATGCGGCCGGCGCTGCCGCGTTGGTTGGGCGGCACGTTGTGCAAATTGTCGGTGATGTGGAGTACGCCGTTTTCGTCGACCCAGCGGTAATATTCCGCCGCACCGGCGGGTAACGCAAGTAAGATCACCAAGAGCGCAATTGCCGCATCGATCCATCACCACGATGGCGCAAGCGTACCATAGTTCCGCCAATGTTGAAATGTCATTTTGCTCTTGTTCCGGCCGGTTCGAAGTGGATGCGCGCTTTGTCGCCATGAGTTCTTAAGTGCGATAAAAATCTGTGGCTTTACAAAATCGGATCGTTATGTTACAAAATTTGGTAATAAAAAAAGAAAGAGAGAAGCAGAGCGGAGATTATGGGAATTGCTGAACAGCAGAAGCACGAAGTCGTAGAGCAGTTCAGGGTTCATCAGACGGACACCGGCTCTCCCGAAGTGCAAGTTGCGCTATTAAGTCAACGCATCGAACATCTCACCGGGCACTTCAAGGTTCATGTCAAGGATCACCATTCTCGGCGTGGCCTCCTGAAATTAGTTGGGCAAAGGAGAAGACTTTTGGATTACCTGCGCAGTTGCAGTTTTGACAGGTACCAAAATCTGATCCAACGTTTAGGGATACGCAAATAGCTATTCCTAATCAGCCGCCCGCCAGTTCCACACCTCCGTCAGAAACGTCTTCCTGCAGAGGTTCTCTATATGATTAAAAAAGTCGAATTGGATTTTCATGGCCGACCCTTGTCCATTGAAGTCGGTCGCCTGGCTAAACAGGCCGACGGTGCTGCCTTGGTGCAGTACGGCGAAACTGTGGTTCTCGTGACCGCGGTGGCTGCCAAAGAGCTCAAAATGGATACGGATTTTTTCCCGTTGACGGTCGACTATCAAGAGAAGACTTTTGCCGCAGGAAAAATCCCTGGCGGATTTTTCAAGCGCGAAGGCCGGCCGTCCGAAAAAGAAATTCTTACCTGTCGCTTAATCGATCGCTCCATCCGTCCCCTGTTTGCCGAAGGTCTGCGCTGCGAAACTCAGGTCATCGCCACAGTGTTGTCCGCTGACCGGGAAAATGATCCGGACGTGCTCGCCATGCTCGGAACCTCTGTCGCGCTCCATGTCTCCGATATTCCGTTCAATGGCCCTCTCGCCGGTGTGCGCATCGGCCGCATCGACGGCAAGTGGATAATCAACCCGACCCAAACCGAGCTCATGGAAAGCGATACCGATATTTTTCTTTCCGGAAGCCGCGACGCCATTGTCATGGTCGAGGGCGGCGCGCAAACTGTGCCCGAGGACCAGATCCTCGAAGCGCTGTTTGCCGGGCACGAGGCAATTCAGCCCTTGCTGGAGATCCAAGAAGAAATTCGCCGGGCTATCGGTAAGGTCAAACGGCAAGTGCCGCTCGCCGAACTCAACCATGCGGTTGTGCGTCGCATCGACGAACTGGCCTTGACGAAGCTAAAGCAAGCGCTCGAGATTCCCGAAAAGTTGGAACGCTACAAGCGCATGGCCGAGGTGAAGAGCGAAGTCGTGCCGCAAGCGCTGGCGGAGTTTCCAGACAAGCAAAAAGACATCAAGGGCGCTTTTGAAGATCTCAAGCGCAAGGTTTTTCGCGATCTGGTCATTCATCAAGAGCGGCGCATTGACGGGCGTGGTTTGAAAGACATACGGCCGATTACCTGCGAGGTGGAAGTGTTGCCGCGCACGCACGGCTCGGCGATATTTACCCGCGGGGAAACTCAGGCGCTGGTGGTGACGACCTTGGGGACCGCGTCGGATGAGCAGCGAGTCGACGCCCTGGTCGGCGAACATTTCAAGAAATTCATGCTGCATTATAATTTCCCGCCGTTCAGTGTCGGCGAAGTGAAATTTCTGCGCGGTCCGGGGCGGCGCGAGATCGGCCACGGCAATCTCGCCGAGCGCGCGCTGGTTCCAGTCCTACCACCGGAGGAAAGTTTTCCTTACACCATAAGAATTGTCTCCGAAATTTTGGAATCCAACGGATCGACTTCCATGGCCAGCGTGTGCGGCGGCTCCCTGTCGCTGATGGATGCGGGTGTGCCGGTGACGGCGCCGGTGGCGGGTATCGCCATGGGTTTGATCAAAGAGGGCGAGCACGTGCGCGTGCTTTCCGATATTCTCGGCGATGAAGATCATCTGGGCGACATGGACTTCAAAGTCGCCGGCACTTCCGAAGGCGTCACATCGCTGCAGATGGACATTAAAATTAGCGGCGTGAACCGCGATATCATGCGTCAGGCGTTGCACCAGGCCAGAGAAGGCCGCTTGCATATTCTTGGCATCATGAACGGCACGCTCGCTTCGGCGCGCACCAATGTTTCCGGACATGCACCGCGCATCACCACGATCAAGGTCAAACCGGATAAGATCCGCGAAATCATCGGCCCGGGGGGCAAGGTGATCCGCGGCATTATCGAAGCCACCGGCGTCAAAATGGATGTCGAGGACGACGGCACCGTGACGATCGCGTCGAGCGACGAGGCGGCATCGCAAAAAGCCATCGAGATGGTGCAACGGATCGCCGCCGAAGCGGAGATCGGCAAAATTTACAAAGGTACCGTGCGTAAGATCGTCGAGTTCGGCGCCTTCGTCGAGATCCTGCCCGGCACGGATGGCCTAGTACATATCTCCCAGCTTGCTCCGCAGCGCGTCAACAAAGTGACCGACGTGCTCAAAGAAGGCGACGAAGTGATGGTCAAGGTTCTCGAGATTGACCGGCAGGGGAAGATTCGCCTGAGCCGCAAAGAAGCGCTGCAAGAGCTCGGCGGCGACGCCGACGCGCCCAAGCACTAACTCGGCTACTTTTGTGATTGATAATGTTTGTTAAGACCGTCCTGGACAACGGGATTCGTGTGGTATCGCACGAGATGCCGGAGCATCGTTCCGTCAGTCTCGGTATTTGGGTGGAGAACGGCTCGCGTCACGAAAGCGCAGCGCAAAACGGCATCTCGCACTTTATCGAGCATTTGCTTTTCAAGGGCACGGAGCGGCGCAGTGCCGCCCAGATCGCGGAAGAAATGGACGCGGTGGGTGGGGTGCTCAACGCATTCACGTCCAAAGAGCATACTTGCTACTATGCCAAGGTGCTCGATGAAAACTTGCCTTTGGCCGTCGATCTTTTAACCGATATTTTTCTTCATTCCAATTTCGACGCGGAAGAAATTGAGCGTGAGCGCTCGGTGATCCTGCAGGAAATTTCACAGGCGGAAGATACGCCCGACGATTTTGTGCACGACCTGTTCAGCTTGGATTTCTTCAAGGATCATCCGATCGCCCGGCCGATCTGCGGCCGGGAAGAAACCGTGGGTCGTTTTCAGCGCGCTGATTTTCTCGATTTTTTTAAAGTCCGTTACAAACCGCGACGCGTCATCGTGGCGGCGGCCGGTAACTTTCGCCACGATGCGCTGGCGCGTCAGATGGGCGAGCTGTTGGGTGGCGTGACCGATGGCGCCAATGGCGCGGAATCGCCGGCCCTCGACGGCGAACGCGTGCCGGTGATGGGCAGCGGTGTCTATCCGCACAACAAAGCTCTGGAGCAGGCGCACCTTTGTCTTGGCGTGGCCGGAATTCCCCAAGCGCATCCGAAGCGTTACATCGCCTACGTGCTCAATACCTTGCTTGGCGGCGGCATGAGTTCGCGGTTGTTTCAGGAGATTCGCGAAAAACGCGGCAAAGCCTATTCGGTATATTCTTTTTCATCGTCGTACAAAGACGCGGGATATTTCGGCGTCTACGCCGGTACCAGCGTGGAGTCTAGCGCGGAAGTCGTCGAGCTCATTCTCCAAGAGCTCAAGAAAATGGCGGCGGGGGAGATCAGAGAAGAAGAGCTGAACCGGACGCGCGGCCAGCTGGTCGGCAGCATGATGCTCGGTTTAGAGTCCACCGACTCATGGATGAGTCATATCGCGCGCAATGAGATCTACTACGGCCAGCCGGTGGCGACGGAAGAGATCTGCCAAAGAATTCGCGCGGTCTCGCGCGATGACGTGGTCGAATTGGCGGATGCGTTATTTCGCACCAATGGCATGACCCTCACTCTTTTAGGCGATTTCGCCGACGGTTTTCAAATCAAAAGTCTCAGCTGAATCGGCTGCCGGCGCGCTCCTTTGGCCCAACCCCGAGCGGTTTCACCGTGGAAGAACTACGTATCGAGATCAAGCGCGTGCGGCCCAATAGCGTCACCGCGTTGGCTCTGCCGTCGTACATGACGGCAGGAGCGGCAGGCATGGATCTCTATGCCGATACGGACGGCGAGTTGGAAATTGCGCCGATGCAGCGGGTTTTGATCCCCACCGGAATCGCCATCGGGCTGCCGGTTGGCTATGAAGCGCAAATTCGGCCTCGCAGTGGGCTTGCACTCAGGCACGGTCTGGCCCTGGTGAACAGTCCCGGCACCATCGACTCGGATTACCGCGGCGAGATTCAGATCATCGCGATCAACCTCGGCGCCGAACCGATCGTGATCGAGCGCGGCCAACGCATCGCGCAGATGATCGTGCAGAGCGTCGTGCGCGCCGTTTGGCAGGAAGTGGCGGAACTCGATGTCACCGAGCGCCAAGCCGGCGGCTTCGGACATACGGATCAAAAAAAGTGAGGTTCAGTGGTTAAGGTTCAAGAGTTCAAGGTAGGAATTCGGAATCGTTCTCAACGAACCTTGAACTATTGACCCCTAACGCTAAAGCGAATTGAAGCATGATCCCCCGTTATACCCGCCCGGAGATGGGCCGGATTTGGTCCGAAGAAAACGGTTTTCAAAAATGGTTGGACGTCGAGATTCTCGCCGCCGAAGGGCTGGCGCAACTCGGCAAGGTGCCCAAGGCGGCGATCGCGCGTATTCGCAAGAAAGCCCGCTTCGACGTGAAGCGCATCCGCGCTATCGAAGCCGAGGTCAAGCACGAGATCATCGCTTTCTTAAGCTCGGTAGCGGAGTTCGTCGGCGACGATGCGCGCTACCTGCACGTTGGCATGACCTCGTCGGATGTGATGGATACCGCGCTGGCAATTCAATTCAAAGAAGCCTCGGCGATCCTCGATCAAGATATTCGCGCCCTGATGAAGGTGCTGCGCAGCCAGGCGCGTAAATACAAATGGACCGTGATGATCGGCCGCACCCACGGCGTGCATGCCGAGCCGATCACCTTCGGTCTTAAGCTGGCGCTCTGGTATCAGGAGATGGCGCGCAATCTGTCGCGCTTTCAAAAGGCCGTGGACGATATCTGTGTCGGGCAGATTTCCGGCGCGGTGGGAACCTTTGCGCAGATCTCGCCGAAAGTCGAAGCCTATGTTTGCCGCAAGAGCGGCCTTAAGCCGGCATTGATCTCCAATCAGATCATCCAGCGCGACCGCCACGCCTATTACTTTGCCACTTTGGCGATCATCGCCAGCTCGCTGGAAAAATTTGCCGTCGAAGTGCGCCACCTGCAGCGCACCGAGGTGCAGGAGGCCGAAGAGCCTTTTACCCAAGGCCAGAAGGGATCTTCGGCGATGCCGCACAAGCGTAATCCGATTCTCTCGGAGAATGTTTCCGGCCTGGCGCGGCTGATGCGCTCCTACGCCATGGCGGCGATGGAAAATGTGCCCTTGTGGCACGAGCGCGACATCAGCCATTCTTCGGTGGAGCGCGTGATCGCGCCCGATGCGACGATAGCGCTGGATTTCATGCTCCGGCGCATGACCTATGTGCTCGGCAATCTCTGCGTTTATCCGGAAAACATGAAGCGCAATCTGGAAAAAAGCGGCGGCACGGTATTTTCGGAAAAAGTGCTGCTTGCGCTGGTCGACAAGGGTATCGCCAGGGACGCGGCCTACCGGATGGTTCAACGCCACGCTTTGAAGGTGGGCAAAGAGGGCGGCGATCTGAAGCGCGAACTGCTTGCAGACGAGGAGATTCGCCGGTATTTATCGCCTAAAGAGATCGAGGCCATCTGGGGCGTCAAACATCATTTGACCAACGTCGATTTTATTTTCCGCCGCGTGTTTCACTGACCGACCTGCAGCGAAAGCATAACCTCTATGCGCGTGAAGATTTTCGTTTCACTGAAAAACGGCGTGCTCGATCCCCAAGGTAAGGCGATCGAGCGCTCGCTCCATTCGCTCGGCTACAACGAGGCGCACGATGTTCGCGTGGGCAAGTATCTCGAGCTCGAAGTGGACGCGGCTTCGCGCGACGCCGCCGAGATTAGAATTCGCGAAATGTGTGATAAGCTACTAGCGAATACCGTGATCGAAGATTATCGCTTTGAAATCAGTTCTGAGTCCTGAGTAACGAGTCCTGAGTGCTGAGGCATGAGTCCTGAGTTGAGGACCGGTGAAAAGAATAGCTCTTACTGAGCACTCAGTACTCAGCACTCATTACTAGCTTATGCGTTGGGGTGTCATTACATTTCCAGGCTCCTGTGACGACCAAGACGTCATCGACAGCCTCAAACTCGACTTGGACCAGAAGGTCAAGCCGCTGTGGCACAAAGACGAGCTGGCGGGCAACTTCGATTGCCTGGTCTTGCCGGGCGGCTTTTCCTACGGCGATTATTTGCGCTGCGGCGCGATGGCGCGCTTTTCGCCGATCATGCGCGGCGTCGTCAAGTTCGCCCAAAGCGGCGGCTTGGTGCTCGGCATCTGCAACGGATTCCAAATTCTTTGCGAGTCCGGTCTGCTGCCGGGCGCTCTCGTGCGCAACGCCGGGCTTCAGTTTATCTGCCAACCCGTGCAGCTCCGAGTTGAAGAGACCGATTCGGCGTTTACCGGCGGCCTTAAGAAAGGCCAACTGCTCAAAATGCCGGTGAAGCACGGCGAAGGGTGCTATTATGCCGATCCGCAGACCCTCGAACGCCTGCAGAAAAACCGCCAGATCCTGCTCCGCTACGTCGATGTCAAAGGCAAACCGACGGTGGCCGCCAATCCCAACGGCTCGGTGGACAACATCGCCGGCATTTGCAATGAACGGCGCAACGTCTTCGGCCTAATGCCGCATCCGGAAGACGCCTGCAACAAACTCCTCGGCAGCGATGACGGCGCAAAAATTTTTACTTCCATCGCGACTGCCTGCGCCGAAGCGGTTAAGCGCCATGGATGAGGCGCCAGCGTCGCATTTCATCCAGCCCGCGGTGACGCCTGAGTTGGTCGCTGCGCACGGCATCTCGCCCGAAGAATATCAAAAGATCGTCAAAATTCTCGGCCGCGAACCGAACTACACCGAGCTTGGGGTTTTTTCGGTGATGTGGTCGGAGCATTGCAGCTACAAAAGCTCGCGCCTTTATCTCAAGAATCTTCCGACCGAAGGGCCGCATGTTTTGCAAGGTCCGGGTGAAAATGCCGGTGTAGTCGATATCGGCGGCGGCCTGGCGGTGGCCTTCAAAATGGAAAGCCACAATCACCCGTCCTTCATTGAACCCTACCAAGGCGCCGCCACCGGCGTCGGCGGCATCCTGCGGGATATTTTCACCATGGGCGCGCGGCCGATCGCATCGCTCAACTCGTTGCGCTTCGGCGCCATCGATCATCCGCGCACACGGTACTTACTTTCCGGCGTGGTCGCCGGCATCGGCGGTTACGGCAACTGCATCGGCGTGCCTACCGTCGGCGGCGAGTGTTATTTTGACGAATGCTACAACGCCAATATTCTGGTCAACGCGTTTACCCTCGGTATCGTCAAGAAAAAAAATATCTTCACCGGCATTGCCAAAGGCGTCGGCAATCCGGTGATGTACGTGGGCTCGAAAACCGGCCGCGACGGCATCCACGGCGCCACGATGGCATCGGAGTCTTTCTCCGAGGAGAAGGAGCAGCGCCGTCCGACTGTTCAGGTCGGCGATCCCTTCACGGAAAAATTGCTCTTGGAAGCCTGCCTGGAGTTGATGGAACAAGATTACATCGTCGGCATCCAGGACATGGGCGCCGCCGGTCTGACCAGCTCGTCGGCGGAAATGGCCGGCCGCGGCGGTTGCGGTGTGGCGCTCGATTTATCGCAGGTGCCGTTGCGCGAGACCGGAATGACCCCTTACGAGATTTTACTTTCCGAATCGCAGGAACGGATGCTGCTGGTCGCCAAGCGCGGCTGCGAAGGAGAGATCAAGAAAATATTCGATAAGTGGGATTTGGACGCGGTGGTGATCGGCCGCGTCACCGACGATCAGCAATTCCGCGCGCTGTGGAACGGCGTGGAAGTGACCAAGATTCCGATCGCGGCCCTGACTAAAGAAGCGCCGGTTTACCAGCGGCCGAGCGCCCGTCCGGCCAATCTCGATCAGGTCCAACAGTTCGATTTTTCGAAGCTCAAAGAGCCAGCGGATTTTAGCGCTGCGTTCAAGCAGTTGCTTGGCGCGCCGAACATCGCCTCGAAGGAATGGATCTATCGCCAGTACGATCAATTTGTCCGCACCAACACGCTGGTCGCTTCCGGCGCCGATGCCGCGGTGATCCGCGTCAAGGGCACAAAAAAAGGCCTCGCGCTCACCGTCGACGGCAACAGCCGCTACTGTTTTTTAGATCCTTATGTCGGCGGAGTGCTGGCGGTGGCCGAGGCGGCGCGCAATTTGGCTTGCGTCGGCGCCCGTCCGGTGGGATTGACCGATTGCCTCAATTTTGGCAGCCCGGAAAATCCCGAAGTCATGTGGCAATTTTCCCAAGTGATTCAAGGCATGCGCGACGCCTGTATGGCGCTCAAGGTTCCGGTTGTGAGCGGCAACGTCAGTTTCTATAATGAGACGGACGGTGTGCCGATCTTTCCGACGCCGACTATTGGCATGGTCGGGCTTGCTGGACAAAGTCGACCGCGTGGTAACGCCCTGGTTCAAGACCGCGGGCGACGTGGTGGTGTTGCTCGGTCGGACGCGCGAGGAGCTCGGTGGCAGCGAATATCTCAAGTCGGTGCACGGCCAGGTGCGCGGCACGCCGCCATGGATCGACCTCAAGATGGAAGTGGCGGTACAAAATTGCGTGATCGAGGCCATCGAGCAGCAACTGCTTTGTTCGGCGCACGATGTTTCCGACGGCGGTTTGGCTGTGACCTTAGCCGAATGTTGCATCGGCGGTCCGGAAAAGCCGCTGGGCGTGCGCATTGAGAGCCATGAGCTGGTGCGCGGCGATGCCTTGCTCTTCAGTGAATCGCAGTCGCGGGTGGTCGTGTCGTTGAAAGAGGAAAACATTGCCCGGCTGCAAGAAAGCGCGACCAAGCATAATGTGCCGATGCAAGTGATCGGGAGCGTTGGCGGCAACCGTTTTGTGATTCAGCCGTTGTTGCAGTTGCCGGTGGATGAGTTGAAGACGATCTGGTCGACGGGATTGACGGCAAAACTAAAATAATTTCGTTCAAAGGCTCAAAGTCAAGTTCAAGGAAGCGCCGATACGGAATCATTATGTCGGATAAATTCCACGACGAATGCGCGGTGATGGGCGTCTACGGCCACCCAGAGGCGGCCAATATGGTTTATCTCGGGCTCTACGCCTTGCAGCACCGCGGCCAGGAATCTTGCGGCATTGTGTCCTCGGACAGCCGGGTGTTGACGTCCCACCGGCAGATGGGTTTGGTCGCCGACGCTTTTAAGGAAGAAGTGATCAAGCGGCTCGAAGGCGCCAGCGCCATCGGCCATAACCGCTATTCGACGCAGGGCCAGAGCCATCTCAAAAACGCCCAACCGTTCGTCGTCGAATACTCACAAGGCCCGATCGCGATCTCGCATAACGGCAACCTCGTCAACGCTGCCTTGCTGCGCGAAGAGCTGGAACAGTCGGGTTCAATTTTCCAATCGACAACAGACACTGAAGTGATCATTCATCTGATCGCTACGTCGAAGGAATCGACGCTGATGGGGCGAATCGTCGAAGCGCTGAGCAAGACCCGCGGCGCCTATTCCTTGCTCTTTCTGACTCTCGACAAAATGATCGCGGCCCGTGATCCCTATGGTTTTCGCCCGCTGGTGATGGGCCAATTCGCCGACGGCAAAAATCGCGGCGCCTACGTCTTCGCCTCGGAAACTTGCGCGCTGGATTTGATCGAAGCGAATTACGTCCGCGACGTTGAACCCGGCGAGATTATCACCGTGGGTCCCGACGGCGTGGAGTCGCTCAAGCCGTTTCCGCCGGCGCCGCATGCGAAGTGCATTTTTGAGTATGTTTATTTCGCCCGGCCCGACAGTAATTTATTCGGCCACAACGTCTATCGGGTGCGCAAGAGCCTCGGCCGCCAGTTGGCGCGGGAGAGCGGTGTGCCGGCGGATCTGGTCACGCCGGTGCCGGACTCCGGTGTGCCGGCCGCAATGGGATATGCGGAAGAGTCGGGGATTCCTCTCGAGTTCGGCTTGATCCGCAATCATTATGTCGGCAGAACGTTCATCGAGCCGCAGCAGACCATCCGTAACTTCGGCGTCAAGATCAAGCTCAACGCCCAGCGCGACGTGTTGAACGGCAAACGCGTCGTGGTCGTGGACGATTCGATCGTGCGCGGCACGACCAGCCGAAAGATTATCCGCATGCTGCGCGACGCCGGCGCCAAGGAAGTGCACATGCGCATCAGCTCGCCGGCGACGATCAGTCCGTGTTACTACGGCATCGACACGCCGACACGTTCCGAACTCATCGCCTCATCAAATACCGTCGAAGAAATCCGCCGCTTCATCGAAGCGGACACCCTGGCTTATCTGAGCAACGAGGGTATGTTCGCGTACTTCGACGGCAAGAAAGACGGCTTCTGCGACGCCTGCTTCACCGGCAACTATCCCGTTCACTTCGAGGACGAGGGTCATACTCGGCAGCTTCACCTGTTCGACGCCTGAACGGGCGATAGAGAGATTTGTCCGCAAGCCGACTCCGCCAATTCTCCCTTTTAAATTAGGGCTCTGTCCGAGCGGCGATAGTGAAACTGCGAACCTGCCGCGGTTCGCAGGCGCTGTTGCTAACTATCGTCTTCACTCATGGAGTGCCAAACAGTCCGACCAGGCACTACCTTTATCGACAAGCTGCGGTGCATCGAGTTTTCTGAATCTCAGTTCAGCGATCATCAAGGTTTTCCAGATCAGACAGGTGCGTGACCTGCGATTTGAATCTCTCGATGCTGTGGTTCTAAGCAGCACCCGTGAGAACGGCGATTCCACCACGTTCGAGGTCCGAAGTGTTTCCATGCGCGCGGGGAAAATCGTGTCCGCGTCAGCTCTCCCAGTTTCCACCACGGTCTTAACCGCCTTGGGATTGTGGCTAAAGGCGTGCTCGAATTTCTTTCGCTCCTTCAACGCTGCTCTCGCTGTCGGCATACATCATGGCGTTAAGGTGCTTTTTGCCCTCGGTTTGTTCCTTCTTGCTTACGGCATCCATCACGTTGAGCATCTTGTGATTCCAGCACAACTGCTGCTCTGCCTGGGGATACACTTCGCCAACGCGCCCATAACCCCAAATTCCCATCGCCCACGAAAAGCCGAGCACTTTTCACCCCTCGGGTTTTGAGCTGCGGAGAACTTCGGCCCATGACTCCTGCTCTCGCGATACCCAGGCTCCAGTGCTAAAAACCGCTTGCTGCCGTTCTTCTGGACCCCGATCACCACCAGCAAGCCGTTTTCTCCTTGCCTAGCCCCGCTTTGACGTAAATCCCGTCGGCCCAAAGATAGGCCCAATCCTTCTGTTCAATCGTCGTACCCATCCACTGCTCGTATTCTCCCTGCCATTTCTCCTTGAGCCGTTGTAATGACGAGCCGACAGCGGAGCCCCTTCCCGAGTAAATGGCGCAACGCCAATTCAAAATCGCCGCTCGCCAATCCATGTAAGTATAACTCCGGGATCAGCTCGCGGACTTGCTTGGTCTGACGCTTAAACATCGGCAAAATCTTGGACTTAAACCGCTCACCTAAATCCCTGACCCGTGGCCGTCGTATCTCCATGGTCCCTAGGCTCATCGTGAACCGTTTCGTCTTACCGTAGCCGTTACGACCGGTTGCGCCTTTGGTGCGACCATTTAGTTTGGCGAAAAGCTCGTCACGGCTGAGCCCTGGCGGAAGTTCAGCTGGTTCCAAATCGGTTGCGATCAGGGTGAAAGTGTAATGATGCGGCGCGCCGCGCGGTGTGCACGGTCCCAGATAGGTCGCGGCCCCGTTGGTCCCTTTGCCGCCGACGTACTTCTCCGAGGGTTTACTCACCTCGCCCTCAGCGAATCCCGATACCGACGCGGGAATACCGTACGCGACCCAGTGAATTACCCCGAGTCCGCCTCTCCCTTCAGGATCGACCATAATCAGCGCGAAGCTTTTAGTTCCCGCCGGCGGATTGGACCAAGCGAACGGCGGCGAGACATTTTCGCCGACGCAGTTCGGATTGTCCTTCCGATCGCCGGCATTCTTTTTTTGCAGCGGCGTACCGTCCTTGAATGCCGAGGACGTCAATGTGAAAGCTTCGGCTGCCTCGGCGTTTTGAACGGCGCACCAAGACGCCGAGAGCACGGCAATGACCAGGCACAGACTTTTGATGTGTCGATGGTTCAGCATAACGATTCCTCCTTTAATTGAGTTGAGGATCGGACAGTAGCCGATGGCGAATCCCGGCGTCAACCTGGGTCCCGTAATAGGATTCTACGAGACCCGTTTTGAACTTGTGGGACGTAGCCGACAGGGCGATATTACTGACGCGCCCTGCAGACAAAGTAGAGTCGTTCCGATTGATCCGACGGCCGCCTACCTTCGGGATCGAGCACGTCAATCTTTTTGAAGTGAGCTCGCAATGCAAGCAAAATACGTTTCATGCCCACCGCAAGCTCCGGGATCGTTTCTTCGCGAAGTTTATAGTTGCGGTTTTTCTCATGCTCAAAGATTCTAATCTGCCACTCGAAAATGTCTCGTTGTCCGCCGGTGACTCGTACCATCACTTCGTCGCGTCCGAACCGTCTCACCCACGCCGATTCTTCGGTAAGACGGCGCAATTTGCCGATTGTATTGACGTCAAAAATAAACAGGCCGTCGTCCTTGAGGTGCGCTGCTACGCGGCGGAAAACCTTTTGCCAGTCGCCGAATTTGACAAGGTGGTTGATGGAGTCGAAGACGCAAATGATCACGTCAAAACGATTGGCGAGGCGAAACTTGCGCATATCTTGTCGGTAGAAACGGACGTGGGGCAGCTTTTGCCTGGCTATCGAGAGCATTTCTCGCGATCGATCCAGGCCAGTAACTTCATAGGATTCGGATAGGAAACCCAAGATTCCACCCGTGCCACAGGCGATCTCGAGAATCGATTTGGCGTCAGGTTTGTAGCGTTCTATCAGGCTGCATAGATAGGTTGCTACTTGCGACCGGTCGCCCATGACCAAGTCGTAGAAGCGATAGAATGTTCGATAGGGCATGATCGGCGAGCGGAGGCGGAATCCTAGGTCCTGGACAATCGCCTCTAACGAATCTACGACCTGTGAACCCGATTTGCTTCAAGCCGCTCTTTCGACTGATGGCCGTGGGCGACGAGCACACAGTCGACATGGGTGGCGGCTGCCACTTCGGCATCGTGCAGTGTGTCACCGATCAGCAACATCTGGGATTCATGACGCAAAAGCATCGACAGCAATCGGTTGCCTTGATGAATCCTGCTGATCGCGTGACTATTCTCTAAGCCAATGGGGTGGTCGTAAGTTTTCTGTCGGATCGGTCCGTCGCGGTCTTGGCGCATATCGAGAGTTCTGAAGTTTTCAATAACTCTCCGGATTGCCCGGCGCGCGTCTGACCAACACCTTTCCCCATCGATCAGTGGGGTACAACTCCAACGACTCGCCTTCTTGATAGACGACGTAGCAGCGTTCTTGGGGCCGTTGCCACCATGCGCGGCAAAACTGGCCTTCCGGTGCAATGCGCCACTTGCCGAGATCGCTCGCATTTTTCGACGACTGGTAGATCACACCGTCAGCCGCCGCAAACATATTTCCGCCGTCACCGTAAAACGTGTGGCCAGAGAATACAGCATTTAGCTCCGCTGCCGTGAGCGGCTGTCGCTTGGCCGATGGCGTTATCTGCGCAGGCGGAGCCGAACAAAACGGCCGGAGGCTCTCACCTGCCAAGATCATAGCTTCTACGTCGAAATTAAAACCATCGGCGAAGCGAAAGGCCGAAAGACCGTTGGGTAAAAGGACGACGAGATTGCCACCGTATCCCGCCATGTACGGAACCTGAAAAAAACACCCGTCGTCGGTGCGATACGGGACGGACCAGAACGAGAGATGGTAGCGCACATCGCCGAACCTGTTCTTCTCTCCGATAGGCAGGCCCACAGCGCTCGCTCTTGTCCAACGCTTCGGCCAGCTTGGCAGCACTCAGCAATTGGCGATCCTGATAACGCCCGCCGTTCTGTAAGAGCGTGGTCAGTTTGGCGATATCATCGATGGTCGGATAGAGCCCAACCGCGAGTAACGGGATGCCGCGCCCGCCGTCCGCCTCCACTGTATGCAGCATGGGCGCATGAGAGATCCCGATCGGCTGGAAGACTTCGCTGACCACCATATCCCAGAGATGAGCGTTCGGGCCTGCCCGGCGTTTGAGGAAACTGTCCATCGCCGCAGCGAGGACAAAAGTTTGGGTACTGTTGTAGCGGAGCACTTCTCCAGGTCCCCAAGAGTACTTGCCATAGGAAAAGCTGACGTCGAGTTTTTCTTTGGCCGTGCGTGCCCTCTCCCACTTGAACATCTTGGGCTTGTTTTCGTCGGCCAGGGGATCGTTGGGCTCTCGTTCGGGCGCAAGGTCCCCAATCCCGGTAGCCATGTTCAAAGCATCGCCAAAGGTGACCCGCTCCCAGCCATCGTGGCCGGCAGTCACCGGGACATAGTCCTTGATCTTGAGATCGAAAACCTCATCGCCGTATTTCTGCGCCAAACGCAACAAGGCGACTGCGGCGCCGAGCGATTTGGTCACCGAAAACACCCCATGGCGCATGTCCCGACAATAGGGATAAGGACCGTACCGAGTGTTACAGCCCCGCAAGTAGATCGTGCCATCGATGATTAGCCCGTTGGCGCTGATATCTTCAGGCATAGCGTCTCCGTCAAATCGCTCTAACAATGCCGTCGTGGCCTTAGCGGACTTTGGCAGCTCTGACCATGGTCGGATCGGTGTTTGCTGTTTCAGCTCAGCGACAAACTGAGTCCTTCAGCTCTCGTTCGGTAGAGGACCCGGTGTATAGGTCATCGGCGCTTGGCCCCAGAAATCGAACTTTTCCCAGCCGGCAGTTTCCTGAACTATCTGCAACCGTAACGCGGACACGTGCCTATCGTCGAAGAGAAAGCTCGCCAGACCGTTATGGGCCCATTGCTAGATTGGCCGACCAGCACGAAGGGGAATGAGGCGCGGGACATGCCTCGATCGCCCGGCTCGGACCACACCTTACCTGGAGAAAGAATGATAGTACCTGGGGGCTGTAGAATATCGCGCACCGTCGGTACCAGGTGCTCGCCATGTGTGAAAAAGGCGGCCGAGAAGGCAGGACTGATCGTTGTTAGACCGGCACATCCGTGATTAGCTCTGAACAGAGACGAGGCTCCGACAGTCAAGATTCCTTTGAAGATGTGCAATGCCGGTGCGGACTTGCCGATGGGTAAGAAGTAGTTGTTGTGGACGGGGCTGTCTCCCTTATAAGTTGGCGCGAGTAACTCATCCGCCGTCAGCCGATCGCGCGGCCCGTCAGTGGAAGGGGCCTGGGGAGCCTGACGGTTTTGCGAACCGCAGTTCACTTGAGCGAGATCTCCAATCCGTGTCAGGCTCACTCGGCTCTCTCTGTTGGCGACGCTTCCCATCAGCGTCTCACCGTCAAACCGATAAGTCAGGCTCGGTTGGCCCGGCACCGGCAAATGAAAACGAAGCACACCATCAACGATCCTGCCGGTGACGCGCCAGAAATCCGGCTGACGGTAGTTCCACACTACACTGGTGCCTATGCTATAAATGATCCGGGCGTAGCCGTTGGGCAATACCTCTTCGATCACCAGCGTGTGGCACAGCGCCTCACGGCCCGTTTGATCCACCCACACCCCAATCCACGCCCCAGCGAACCTCGCGAGGGCCTCAGGCACGTCGATGCCCGGCGTGATGAGACGTACATTCGCGGGTAGCGGGGTCTGCGTGCGGCACTCCTTGGCCGTAGCCGACCGAGCTTTCACGCGGTGCACCGAGAATTGCTGCGGCAAAAATCGCGATGACAAACGTGAGCACGAGCCATTGGCGATCTTGAACCGACGAAATACGTAGGCTGTAGAACTTAAAGCCGCGCTGCTTCATAGGATCTCCTATGGCACTCGGTGGCCGGAGCGTTACTCGACATATGTATCCATGACCTCGGTCGTAACGCGCTGGGCGGATTTTGCTCTGAGAGCGAGTATTTGCATGGGATCAATCGTCGCAAAAACTGTCGGTGCAAAACGTAAAGTGTTAGACAACATCTGACGGCGGCCTTATTACCACACTCCGGGAATTGAGGATACCATGAGTAAAGCGGATCATAGGCTTGGCAAGTATGTAGGGCATCTCGCCGAAGCGACGAGCCGGCCCGGAAGCCGTCGAAACGTTCGCCGCCTTCTTAACGAAAGAAGGAGCCAAGGGTTGATTTGTCTTCGCGTGGGTTCAGCGAAAGTGTGTCGCGAGACACTGTGGGGTAGCACACAATACTGACGCACCCGCTTTCGTGAGTTCGTCACGTGAACCGTAGCCCCAGAGCACTCCGATCGGACGAACTCCGTTCGCAATCGCGCCTTTGATGTCATGCTCACGGTCGCCAATCATCACGGCATTGTGCGGGTAAATCTGCTCCTGTTCGAGGACGTGAGCGATAAGTCGCTCTTATCGGCTCGGCTGCCATCAAGCTCGCTTCCATAGATTTTCGAAAAAAACCGCGTAATTCCAGGCGATCGACAATTTGGCTCGCAAATGTCGTGAGTTTTGAAGTTACGACGTATAGTTGGTAGCGGCTGGTCTTCAGTCTCGCTAGTGCATCTGGTATTCCCGCGTAGATCGTATTCTCGAACACGCCTTTGGAAGCGAAACGTTCCCGGTACAACTCAACGGCTTGTTTAACGCGTTCGGTGTCGCCGGAATTTAGCAAATCAGCCAAGCTCTCGTATAGCGGCGGGCCGATATAACGCAGCAGTTGATCATCCAATGGCGGCGTATGACCTAACTCCCGAAGCGCATGTTGTAGACAGCGAACGATGCCTTCACGCGGGTCGCAGAGCGTGCCATCGAGATCAAATAAAATTGTCGAGATTGACGCCAAAGCAGCACCGTCCGTCGATTTAATGCAAGCCGTCCCCGTTCAGAGGATTCTAGGATCGATTGTTTACTAGATTTAATACTTCGAACAAGTGTTGATCGTAGTGTTCTGCCACTCTTTTGCTTCGCGAAGTAATTCTTTGCCATTGTCCTGCGAGGAGTTACGAATCAACACGGCCTGCATTCCCACATCGGCGGCAGCGGCAAGTTCGTAATTTTCCCCGTCCGCGATATAGAGGCAAGCCTCGGGCATGACGCCGAGCCGTTCACAAACGACATGGTAGATACGCGGGTCGGGTTTCTTGAGACGTTCTCTGCTGGAGAAAACGGCGGAATCAATTAAGTCGGCAAACGGTGTCTCCGGCCAGATCAAGCGGGATTTCGATGGAGCAATTGCTGAGCAAGCCGATCTTAAATCCCGCGCGCTTCAACTGCGTGATCGTCGATACGGCGTCCGATCTGGGCGCAAGTGCTCGTCGGGTAAGTTCCAAACGGATTTTCACTGCCTTAGCCATCTGTTCGGTCGTTACCGACACGCCCATCCGATCGCATACATGTTGGATGCTGGCTTCCACCGATTGAAAATCTCCCAAAGTACGGCTGTCCGGTTATTTCCCGCCAGTGCTGCATGAACGACGCGTGGTCGACGCCGAGCGCGGCAGAAAATTCTTCGTGGTATCCGGCTGAAGAAACCGCAAAGCCGTCGACCAAAGTCCCGAATAGATCGAAGATGACCGCCTGAACTTTAATCATGGCGACGGAGATGGCTGTCAACAAATCCACTGTTCAGCCATTTGATCCTCGATAATCGGCCTCGAAAGGGAAGATATCGAGAAATCTTCAACGAACTTTCGAATATACAAAGCAGTCCCGCGGCTCGGGCGACACGTTCGGATGAACGATATAGCGTCGGAGAGTCCCCTCCCGTTGCATCCCCACTTTCTCGAGGACGCGAGCCGAAGCTTGGTTCTCGACATCGCACACAGCCCAAACGCGGTAAATGAATTCGCGATTGCCCGCCCAGTCAACTACGGCTTTAGCTGCCTCAGTGATGTATCCACGATTCCAATAGTGGCGGCTCAGGACATAGCCGATGTCCGCCGCGTGTTCGCGCACGCGACAATCGATCATTCCGATGACCCGATCTTCTTCAGCTCTTGTGATCGCCCAAGAAAACTCCTCGCCCGAATCCCATCTCGCGAGCCGCGATCGCAGAAATGGCGCAACTTCGCTTCTATCGATATAGGGTGGGAATATGAGATAGCGCGTGACTTCGGGATCCGCCGCGTAGTTATCGAAAATATCGTCCGCGTCGGATAGGCGCGGTCGGCGGAGTACCAGCCTCTTTGTCGAGATTACTTCGGGTGGTGCCGGTGGAGTTGGCTGTCCCATGAGTGAATTCCCAATGGCGATTTGGCCACGTATACCATCGGCAGTAAGACTTGGTAAATCGTCAGGCTAAGAACTCATCGAGCCTGACGGTTCTCCATTCGAGCGTTTAGAAAACATCCATTGTAGGAAACTTCGCTTGCCCTTGAATGCAGTCCCACAAATAAACCGCAAGACCAAGATCGCCGGTCCACAGGGAGTAGCGCCGCTGGCCGTAATTTTTGGCGTGTCGTTCACTTTGTTCGATGGCATGCATTGCAAACGCTCGCGCTCGTTCGAGCCATTTGATGTCGCCTGTCCGCCGATAGAGTTTGAGAAAGGCGTAGCCATTGCCTGCTGTGCCATGACACAGGTTAGGACCCTTTGGTCAAAGGTCCCGCCTTCCACGTTAGCTCGCCGCCTTTCTCCAGCAATCGATCAAAAGAGGCGTTCACACCAGACGGCAAATCCGCCAAACAGGTAATCATCCCGGGAGCGCCGTGACAATGCTGAACCAGCATCTTTGTGCCGCCCAAATCTGGAGGCCAGTTGGCGTAAACATCGTCGACGCGCGCGGTATGTTCCAGAGTTTCTGATGCGCGCGACTCGACTAACGAGCGAGTTGACGTGTCCAGCAGATGCCAACCCTTGATGATGGAAAAAATGTTTGCGGCAAAACCATGAACCGCGCCGAGATATTTGCTTGATCGCCCATAGAGGTCCTGGGTCCAAACGTAGCAGTTCTGTTCTGCATTGATTTCCCATTCGCTTAAGATCTGTCGAACACTTCGCAGGTAAAGTTCCTTCCAGCGCTCATCCTGAGTTGATTCGAAGATGAAGAGCGCGGCCAACATGGTTCCTGGCGCCCCCCACATAAACTCCCTCGCTGGGTTTCTTATGTTTCCCTCAACTGCTCGAAAGATTTCTTCCGCGAGCGCGTCGGTAGGCGCGAGACGCCATCGAACCAGAGAATACCGACATCGCCCATCAAATAAGCGAAAGTGGCCGGTGGGGAAAGATTCAGGTCCCGGCGATTCGTCTGCGCGAAAGGAATCATGGAGGACAAATAGTTCGCGCTCGATGGTCGCCGCGCCGATCGCGGCTTAAATAATCCAATGCCCAGATAACCCCGGCAGCGCCAAAGTAAAGCATTTTAAAAGACATGTTGGGATCGTCGCCCATCCGGTCAAGAGGATGGATCGGCCAAAGCTTTTGCGGATCAAAATGCGCATGAGTATCTCGAACGATCCGATCAATCGCGGCGCGGGCTCGTTCTTCATCCCAGTCTGACTCGATCAGGCGTTCGTGTCGCGCTTCTTCGTACATGGGTTCCTTTGAAACAGCTTCGCGCAAAATTGCACGTGCTACGTGATCACCGAAGTTTTGGAAATGCAAAACTGTTGGTTGTGAAGCCAACAAGATTCGTCTTTATCATGCGGATCGCGACGGAGCGAACGCACTGAGTTAGCGTCGCCTCTTTGGAATGCTTCCTTTAACTTGTCATTCAGCTCCGGATCGCGAGCGCCGAAGCACGGGAAAATCATCGTCGGACAAATGAAGCTGGCGGTGAATCCATTCGGTTCACGTTTGACCTTCAGTATCTGGCCCGAATCGGGCGTATCGGAGTCGTTAGAAACCGTAAGCGGTAAAATGAGTCTGCCGCCGGGTCGAAGCGAATCCAACCAAGCCGCCCGCGGATGTGTGGCGCCCGCGTTGACAAGAATTGCATCGCTCGGGATCGGTTCAATGCTGCCACCGTCGGCCTCGAGCACTTCGACCTGAGAAACATTTCTGAGATTGCTGCGGGCAAGAACCGCAAGTTCTGAATCAACTTCGACGGCGATGAGATGACCGTCGGCTCCGATGACTTCTGCCATGATGGCGCTGTAGTAACCCGTACCGCAGCCGATATGTAGAACCCTATCGCCCGGGTTCAGCTCGAGCGAGTCGATTAGAGTGGCTACAAAGGATGGCTGGCCGTTGTTCAAACTGCGCTTTGCATCAATCGCGACAAGAATATTGTGGTAGAGTTGCTTGGGATCAGCATCTGCAGTGTCTCGGTAGTAGGTGGCTTCGTTGTTGTCGTCGATCAAGTGAGAAGGGTTTAAGATTTGCCACGGTCCAGGTCCGAGGAAATGCTCACGGGGGACTTTGGCGAACGCTCGCACAAGCGCTTCGGATTGAAGATTGGCCACCGCGCGGAGTTCCTCGGCGTAATATTGACGTATTGCGTCCAATTCACTCATTGATCGCCCTGTAGTCGAGAGTCTGATCCGTCGGTCTTATTCAAAGATCCAATCCTGCACATCACAGATCGGTTGGTAGCCGATCTTCTGGTAGATCGAGTTCGAAGTGGGATTGGTTAGATCGGTATAGAGACAACAAGAAATGTTTGCCGGAATCTAGCATCCGTTGTGTCAGAGCGGCGTAACGCACGCAGTCGCGTAGCCTTTGTTTCTCAAGTGCGGCGGCGTGTAGACCCACGAGTTTACGCGAATTCCGTGCTGCGTTTTGCACGCTCAATCGCTGCCATTGAAACCGCTTCGTCCGTTTCCCAAACATACATAAGAACTAGTCCGCGAGTCTTATCGTGGTAACCGAGCCTTAAATATTCGGTCTCATTCGTCCGGAACTCCTGGCTCTGATGACAGAATTGTTCGCACCAATCTGAAAGCAATGCTCGATCGCATCTTCTTTCGCTGCACGGCGTAGTCAGATCGCTTGTCTTAACGCACGAACCGGTGGGATCACCTTCTCGCACGCATAGATCCGCTCGCTCAATCTTTGGGCCGCAGGAATGTACCTGTTTTATTTATCCAGTAATCGGCAAATAGTTTTTGCTTCAGCCTTGGGACCAAGGACGCCGGGAACATCGAGTCTGCTTCTTCCAGCAGGTAGTCAGCGAGAATTGTCACGGCTGGATCCGGGCATGCGGGTTATTACGAGATTCGGCGTGGAGGCGTCATAAGCGCGGCGCCGACAAGGTTGTTCCGGTTCCCTCCACTAGTCAACAAATACGGCAGAACCCTTCAACGTGCCTCCGCTGGGATCCGAAAAACGTCGCGTATCCCCAGAATAACATTATTCTCAGCCTCTGCCTTTTCAAGCCAAGCCTTTGCTCGTGCGAGAAATTGCCGCCGCGGTGTTGTGCCGGATGACCTGCACTGGTTTTCTTTCTACTGACTCTCCATGGGTACCAGCTCCATCGGGCTTGGCTTCGATAGCTTTCACCCTGACGGAGTGTTAGGCCGCTGTCTTTGCCGCTCGCTCGAGCAGCTCATGAATGAAAGTTTGATAAGGCTTCTCTCGCTTTGCAGCGAGATCTCTGAGTTTTTTTAATAAAACAGGGTCGATCCTCAGTGCGATCAGTTGGCGCTGTGGCCTACCCGTCTTTGGACGACCTACTCTTCGGGCACTACTCAGTTCTTCATCCGTGGATTCCGGTATATCAGAGAAATCAATCTGACTATCCGGAATAGGCCTGCCGCTCTTTGCGACTCGCCGGCCTCGCGCTGATGATGCGGATCGTTTCTTTGCCATCTCGGGACCTCCGTACTGTATAAACTACGAGTAAAATATTTCGCTCGATCGATAAGCCGAGTCGCTTGTATCGGGTCTCGTGGTTGGAATGTGTTAGATCTTCCCAGTCCAATCCTTCCGTATCAGCGAAGATCGTTGCCGCTTCCTCGAACGATACCCGATGCTTTTCAAAGTTAGCGATTGCCTTTCGAGGATTCCCACGAGAACATTTAATGTATATACGCTAATTACGCAGAAATCACTATGTGTCTTGGACTTCATGAAAAGCGAGGAAAGCAACTACGAGAAAGAAGTTGATCGAACTGCGCGGAAAGGGTTGCCTTCGATCGCGCTGAACGATTTGCACTTCTAGAGATTTTCGATCTGTACCGGCTCGATGGTTTCGGCCAGTTCGAAGCCAAAGACTTTCGAGTAGAAATATAGCTCCGCCTCCAGCACGCGTTTGATGTTTTCGGCTTTGCGAAAGCCGTGCTGCTCGCCTTCGAAAGTGAGATAGGCGACAGGCAGTTTCTTGGCGCGCACGGCTTCGACCATTTTCTCGGCTTGGTTGGGCGGCACGACTTTGTCTTCCAACCCTTGGAAGATGATCATCGGGCAAGACAATCGATCAGTGAAATGAATCGGCGAGCGTTCGACGTAAAGATCGCGCCGCTCGGGGTAGGGACCGATCAAGCGGTCGAGATAGCGCGACTCGAACTTGTGCGTGTCTTTGGCCAGCGCTTCGAGATCGCTGATGCCGTAGTGGCTGGCGCCGGCTTTGAAAGTGTCGCGGAAAGTTAAGGCGCACAACGTCGTGTAGCCGCCGGCGCTGCCGCCGCGGATCGCCAGGCGATTGCCGTCGACTTCGCCGCGTTGCGCGAGATAGCGCGCGCCGTTGACGCAATCATCGACGTCGACGATGCCCCACCGGCCGTTGAGCCGTTCTCTGATACGCGCGGCCGTAACCGGAGCTGCCGCCGTAGTTGACGTCGAGCACCGCGATACCGCGGCTGGTCCAGTATTGAATCGAGTATTTCAGCGATGCCGAGCTCGACGACGTCGGTCCGCCGTGGCTCATCACCAGTAGGGGCGGCTTCTCGTTCGCGGGTGCAGCGTAGTCATGATTCCGCGGCGGATAGAAATATCCGTGCGCGGTTAAGCCCTGTCCGCAGTGGGAAACTCGATCGCCTGCGCCTGAGCGAGGTATCCGGGATCGACGGCGGACTCTCGTGACCGGCGCAAGACTTCAAAGTTTTTGGTAGTTAAGTCCAACGAGACGACGGAACTGGTCTGGGTCGCATGACGCACCGATAAAAACGGCGCGGTTGTCGGCGATGCGTACTTGCGAAATAGTCGTGAACGGAACTTCGATAGGGCTAAGCGCCTTGGTCGCGGTATCCAGGCTGGCGAGGTGGTCGCGGCCGTTTTGGGCGTACGTACAAATGAGGTGTCCTGTCGGCTGCGAAGCCATAAAGAGCGGTGCCGAAAACCCACTGCGGTTGGCCGAATTCCGCTTCCATCGGACAGAGTGGTTCGACTTTGTTTTCTTGCCAGCGATAGAGATTCCACCAGCCGGTGCGGTCGGAAACGAAGTAAAGGGTGCCGTCGGGCGACCACTCGGGCTGGCAGATCGATTCATTGACACCGCCGGCGATTTTACCTGGCGCGCTTACCGAACCGTCGCTGCTCAGTTTGCCGACCCACAGCTCGGTACCGTCCCACGGCATCTCGGGATGATTCCAGGTGAGCCATGCCAATTGCGAACCATCCGGGCTTAGACGCGGTGACGAATAGAAGTCATTACCCGAGACGGTGACGATGCCAGCATCATCGCCGACAAGATTGACGCGCACCAGCGTGTTAACGGCTTCGTGCGCGCCGGTATGATCCTCTCGCACGCAATAAAAAAGATTTCGCCGCCGATCGATCTGCCCGTCCGCGTAGCGCAGCGCGCTTGGCGCAGTCAGTGGCTGCGGCTCAGAGTCGAGTTTTTGGATATAAAGACGCTGATCGGTGAAATTCGAAAAAATAATGACGCCATGAGAAACCGCGTAATCGCCGCCGCCGTACTCGTGCACGCGCGTGCGGGCGTTGAATCCCGCCGGCGTGACATCGGTTATCTTACCGTCGCGTGAGCGACGGACGATGACTTTTCTGCCGCCCTCTTGAGCGCGCCGCTCGATCCAATAGATATCTTCGCCGTCGATGCGGATTTGTTCCAGACCGATTTCGCCGCCAGCGACGAGATCGGCTGTGATCGGCGACTTCCAGGAACCGTAGGGTGAGACGATTGACATCACGAACGTCTTTCTCGCCGAATTAGTGTCTCAACAGTTATCTGCCGGCGGAAACTTTTTCGCTGGCGATCCACGCATTCATCTTCGCTTCGAGTCGATCCAACGGCAGAGCGCCGTCCTTGAGTAACTCGTCGTGGAAGTCGCGAACGTCGAATTTGTCGCCGAGAGCTAGCTTCGCGTTGGCTCGGAGCTCGGAGATCTTAAGCTGGCCGATCTTGTATGCAAGCGCTTGTCCCGGCCAGACGATGTAGCGATCGATTTCAGCGGCGACTTCCAGTTCCTGCTTCACGGTGTTTTCCACCATGAAGTCGATGGCTTTCTGCCGGTCCCAACGCAAATAGTGCATGCCGGTGTCGACGACTAGGCGGCTGGCGCGCCAGATTTCGTACATGAGCTGGCCGAACTTTGAATAGGGATCGTCGTAGAGACCCATCTCGTCGCCAAGCGACTCGGCGTAAAGTCCCCATCCTTCGACAAACGCCGTGTAGCCGCCGTAGCGTCGAAAGTTGGGGATGTCTCTGCTCCATTGCGAGCGCGATCTGCAGGTGATGTCCGGGCACGCCCTCGTGCAGCGACAAGGCCATCATTTCGTACTTTGGTCTGATCTCCGGCTTGAAAGTATTTACGCTGAATATCCCGGCACGGGAGCCGTCGGCGGCGGGTCCGCGGTAAAGTCCGGCCGGGACTATCGGGCGCGATATTTGCCGGCACGGGCTCGATGCCGTAGGGCATGCGCGGCAGGGTACGAAAGACTTTCACCAGCAACGGATCGATGCGCCGGCTCAACGCGCGGTAGGCTTCAAGTAACTCGCTCTCAGCTTTTGAAATAAAATTTCGCATCGCTGCGCATAAACTTGGCAAACTCGGCGAAGGAACCGCGAAAGCCCAATTTGTCGATGATCGCCTGCATCTCCGCGCGGATGCGTTTGACCTCTTTTAAGCCGATCTCGTGAATCTCTCTGCGGCGTAAGATCGGTGGTGGTGTTATCGCGCGTCGGCGTAGGCGTACATCGCCGCGCCGTTGGGCAGCTGCCAGATGCCGACTTGATCCCATGCCGCCGGCAAGTAGTCGCTGACGATGAATTCTTTGAGCTTGCGATAAGCCGGAACCACGGCGGTGGCGATGCGTCTCTTGCGCAGCCTTGGCGAGACGAGCTTGATCGGACTGCGCGACATCGACGAGGGGAATTTGGTAAAGGGTTTATAGAGCGGACTCGCTTTCGGATCGCTGACGATTTGATGATCGATCTGGGCCGGAACTCGTTGCAAGACGATCTTGCGGATGAATGATTCGTTCCTTGATTCCCAAGCGCATCAGCGCAATGGTCTGGTCGATGCGCACGGGAAGCGCTTTTAGCCGCGCTAGCCAGTCTTCGTAGTCCTTGAGGGTTTCGAAGCGTAGATCTTCGGCGAGTTGGTTTACAGTGTGCACGCCGCCGAGCTGATTGAGCGGCAGCAGATACCAGCGATACTGAAAACCCTCGATGTCGGTCTTCATAACCTTTTTTAAACAGGTCGTAGCTCAGTTGGTCCGCTGGTGACAGTGCGCGCGCGGTCGATCTTGTCAGTTTGGCCAGACTTCGCGGTTCGTGATCATGCCGCTTGGACGATCGCGTCAAGACTGTTATCGCCCCAGCGGTCGTTCCAACGTCGGTCACCCAGAGTCGAAGCCCAGGTGGGATGCTGCTCCATCTGATAATCCCACTCGGCGGCGAAGAGTTCGTGCAGCGCCTTCGTTGCATCAACAACGCCAGCGTCCTGCGCCGACGCTGCTCCGCATAGTAGAAACAGCGCGACAATTACGCGCGCACCCTGTTCAATTGCCCGCAACATTGAAATTCGACTGACGCGATGGATTGCTTCAGGACGCTAACCGATTCTCAGCAGCTTCCGCGCGTTCCCATGCAGCATCGCTTCGCGCTCGGCGCTCGGTGCATTCCATTTGCTGAATCTTCTCCGCGGCCATCCAATCACCGAGGTCGAACGGATAATCTGTGCCGACCATGACGTGATCGGCGCCGACCATGCGCTTCAAGTATTCCACGGTTTCGACGCGATAGACGAGGTTGTCGAAGTAGAGATTCTTCAAATATTTGCTCGGTGGTTGCTTTAGCGGGCAATCGCGACGCGCCGGAGCCGCTGACTTGAAACCGTTGTCGAATCTGCCCAGGTGATAGGGAAAAAAACCGCCGCCGTGGAGCAAGCGCGAGTTTCAAATTGGGAAAGCGGTCAAAGACGCCGCTGTAAATCATGTAACCGACGGAGAGCGTGGTGTCCGCCGGATTGCCGCAAACGGTACGCAGGCCGTAAGGCGCCCATTTTTTCGCTGCCGAGGACCCATTCCGGATGCATGATCATGAGCACGTCGAGTTCCTCGGCTTTGGCCCAGAAGGGGTCGAAGTCTTTGCTGTCGAAATATTTGCCGACGACGTTGGATGCGATGGTCACTCCCGACATCTTCAAATCGCGGATGGCGTGCTCCAGGACTTTGGCGGCGCGCGGCGGATCTTGCAGCGGCACGGTGGCGATGCCGACAAAGCGATCGGGATGGCGCTTGACCAAATTCATGATTCCTTCGTTGTAGAGATTGGACCAGGTTTCGCCGCGACTGCCGTCGAGCTCATAGCCGACACAGGCGGTGTGCACTTCCACCGTAGCAATGCCGACTCCGCCCTTCGTCATGGCGTCGAGGCGGTTATTCACTTCCGCCATCCGTGGGTCGGGGTTGAGCCGATTGCCTTTGGGAAATTGGATCTGCAACGGATTATCTTTGGCGTCTTTGGGCGGAAAGTATTCGACGCCGAGCGTTTTGCCATTTTTTTTGACTTCCTCGATCAGCTCCAGCGGAATGTAATGATGATGAATATCGATGGCGCGGGCGCTTGTCCTGCCTTCGCCGGTTGGCGACGTGGCAGCACAGCCAGACGAGAGACTGGATGAGACGACTGCGGTTGCGCCCGCTAGTTTGAGAAAGTCGCGACGGGATAGCGCCATTGTGGCCTCCGAAATTTAACAGATTTTTTCAGTGCAGGATTAGCTGGCTCGTAGAATCCTGTCAATGGTGGCATCCGATAAATTGGCTTCAGTTGAATCAGATTATCGGCGACCGGTTTGAGACCACGCACTTTGCTTCCTACGCGCGCTACGCATAGAACTGCTCGTTGCATGGGATCTGTTCTGCTCAGGTTTTAGATTGCTCAGGCGCTGGCGGGAATTCTCAACAGCTTGCGGGCGTTGCCGTGCAGCATTGCTTCGCGCTCGCTTTCGGTGCAATTCATCTGCTCGATTTTTTCCACCGACAGCCAATCTCCCAAAGTATAAGGATAGTCCGTTCCGACCAGGACATGATCCGCGCCGACGACGCGTTTAAGATACTCGACGGTATCTACCCGATAGACCAAGTTGTCGAAATAGAGGTTCTTTAAATAACGGCTCGGGGGTTGCGAAACGGGGAAAGGCTCTCTTCCGCCGCTCCGATGGAATCCCTGGTCAAAACGACCGAGATGGTAAGGGAAAAAACCGCCTCCATGGAGAAGCCCGAGCTTGAGTTTGGGAAACCGGTCGAAAACTCCGCTGTAAATCATAAAACCCACCGACAGTGTTGTGTCGGCGGGGTTGCCGCAGACGGTCCGTAGACCGTAGGCAGCCATTTTGTCGCTGCCCAGTATGGAGTCCGGATGCATGATTATCAGTACGTCCAGCTCCTCGGCCTTTTTCCAGAACGGATCGAATTCTTTGCCGTCGAAATACTTGCCGTTCACGTTCGATCCGATGGTCACGCCGGAAAATTTGAGCTCGCGAATCGCGTAGTCCAGGACGCTCGCGGCTCGCACCGGGATCTTGCAGCGGCACCGTCGCCATTCCGACAAAGCGCTGCGGATAGCGTTTGACCAGGTTGTGAATGCCTTCGTTATAGAGCCGCGACCAGGCCTCGCCCTGTTTTCCGTCGAGCGAATAACCTTGGGCGCTGGGTTGCGACTCGGCGGTCGCAATCGCGACTCTGCCGTCGCGCATGACCTCCAGACGCTTGTCCACGTCGATGATTTCAGGGTCGACGCCGGTTCGATTTCCCTTTCCGAAACTCAACACATGGGCCTCGCCCTTTGACGGCAGATATTCTATGCCCAATGATTTGCCGTGCTGCTTGATCTCGTTGATAAGCTCGGCAGGAAAGTAGTGATGATGAATGTCGATCGCGCGAGCCGTTCTCTTGCTGCCGTCAGTGGCCATGGGTGCACATCCGGTTAGAAAAGCGGCTGAATAGATCGCGCTTTTTCCTGTGAGTTGGAGAAAGTCGCGCCGCGATATCGCCGAAATCTCTTTCCCCATGGGCCAACTCCTTCAGGTTTCATTTGACCGAGACTATCCGATAAATTCCCGGATCGCTTTGTGCGCTGCGGCGGGACGAGTCGCCATGTAATGATGGCCTTCGCCGGCTAAGACGACGAGCTTGGCGCCGGGAATGGTGTTTGCCAGTTGGTGTGCGGCGGCGAAGTGGGTGTTGTCGGTGGCGCCATGGTTTTCATCGTCGCCGACCAAAACCAGCGTCGGTACTTTGATGTCTTTCAATCTTGCCGTGTGATCGTGTTCCTGGCGCGCCAACACGAAATGCAGATAATTCTCCAGCGGCGCGATGCCGGACATCCTGACTCGCAAAAATTCCTCGATCAGCGCGGGATTCTTGGCGACGAACTCTTTGGTCCAGCCGGTCTCGATGGTGTGCTCGCGGATATAACCGTCAAAACCTTGGCGCACCATGTCGCGGCACATGGCGAGGGGAATGCCGTGCGCTCCCGGGTGCGAAGTACCGCTCGAGGTGAGGATTAGTTTTTTGACTTTGCGCGGGTAATCGAGCGTGAGCAATTGCGCCACCACGCCGCCCATGGAATGGCCGCAGACAATGGCCTGTTCGACATCCAGGTGATCGAGGAGCGCCGCGGCATCGTCGGTGAACATTTTGATCGAGTATTTTTGTACTGCTCTTGCTCGACTTGCCGGTGCCGCGATAGTCGAACAGGATGACTTTATGGTCGCGGGAAAATTCCGCCACTTGATGAAACTTCCACGCCTGGTGATCCAGACCGGTGACGCTGCAAAACAGCAAAGGCGCGCCGTCGCCGTGGACTTCATAGTAGATTTCCGAGTCTTTGAGTTTAAGCATGGGCATGACGATACCGCCTTTGTTTAGTTTCCTGGGAAGGAAAGCCGGTTCTTTAACTATAATTTGGCGCCGTAGAACGAATATAATTTATCGATGAAACCGCTATCGTCGAGCTTGCGCATCAAGCGATTATCGATAACGTCTTCAGCCTTGACCTCGCCTACTTTTGGGTTGCGTGCTTTCAAGAGCCGTTGGGCGTTGCGCAATCCTTCGAGGGACGCGAAGGGTTTGCGATCGACGCCGCGGACGAGATCCAAGTAGGCGTCTTCCGCGCCGGATGAATCCACCTTGAGCCAGCGTGCTAGAGTCTTGAGGACGACCGGCTTGTTTTTCGGTGCAAGCGCAAAGACCAAAGCCTCGATCTCGCCCTTCAAGTACGCTTCGGCGGCATCGGGACGCTGTTGCAGCATGGCGCTCGGAACGACCATCGACTGGCCGATCAACAAGGATTTGAGCTCGGTGTACTCGCCGAGAACGGTCATGCCCTTGTTTTTAAGCTGCCGGGTAAACACTCCGTCCAGCGCCGCCGCATCGCACAAGCCGGCCTCGACGCATTGCACCTGCACCGCCTGATCGCCGATCACTTGGAACCGAATATTATCCCGCTGCTGATCCAAGCCGAAATGTTCGAGCCAAAGGAGTACGCCCATCCAACTGGTGCCGCCGATGCTGGTGATGCCAAAAGTCTTGCCGCGGAGATCCTCGGCGCGCTTGATGTTGGGCCGGACGACAAGGTCGTAGGTGTTGCGCGTGTTGAAAGCGGCGAGAAGTTTGAACTCATGCCCGGCTGACACCGCAGCGAGCATGGCGCTGCCGCCCGTGCGGCCGATGTGGATGCTGTCGGATGCCAGGCCGGCGACCAATGTCGGCGCACCGCGAATAAAAACCGGATCGACATCGATGCCGTACTTGGCAAAAAAGCCTTGCTCTTGAGCCAGCCAGAGCGGCACGATGCGCGCCGTAAAGGTAGCGTAACCGACGACGTACTTGCTCGCCGCGGCCGCGCCGAACGCGTTACTAGAGCACAAAAAATGAAATACGAGACCGATTAGAATCCTCTGAATGAACCGGCGACTCCCGTGCATCGAATGGGTCTCCCTTCAGAAAACTACTTCGGAGAGTTAACCACAAAGGGCACAAAGCACACAAAGAAAAATTTACTTATGCTCGTTGCAGCTAAATCTGCCTTTTCTTTACTATGTGACCTCTGTATACTTAGTTAAAAATTTGCGCGGTCTGCGCAAACAATCTGGCATCGAAAGTACTCGGAGTCGGGAATTCCTCCCGCCAAGGCGCAAAGGCGCCAAGCTTATGGGGAAAGGACAAAAACTCTTATAAATGATTTTCACTCTCAATCTCCGAACTTTGCGTCCTTTGCGTCTTTGCGGGAGATACTCCGAGTTTCGGTTGCGGCTTTGCCGCGCTGGCTCTTTGTGGTTGATTCTCCTATCGAAAACTCGCCCCTTGGGCGGCGAAAGCGCGATCGATGAAGCCGCTTTCGTCGAGTTTGCGCATGATCCGATTATCGACCACGTCTTCGACTTTTATTTCGCCGATCTTGGGATTTCTTGGTTTCAGCAGCCGTTGCAAATTGCGCATGCCTTCGAGCGAAGCCATCGGCTTGCGATCGACGCCGCGCAGCATGTCCGAGTAGCCTTCCTCCGCGGCCGTCGCATCGACGCGTAGCCGGCGCATGAGGATCTTGATCACCGTTGGTTTGTTTTTTGGCGCCACCGCGAAGGCGATGCCTTCGATTTCGCCTTTTAAATAGCCTTCGGCGATATCCGGATGTTTCTGCAAAAAAGCGCCCGGCACGATGGTCGATTGGCTGACCAGCGGCTGTTTCATCTCGTTGGACTCGGCGATGATGTTCATGCCTTTCTGCTTTAGTAGTTTGCTATAGACGCTGTCGACGAAGACGACGTCGACGGTCCCGGCCTCTAAGGCCTGGGACTGAACGCCCTGATCGCCGATCGATTGCAGCAGGATCTGATCGCGTTGCGGGTCGATGCCGAAGGTTTCGAGCCAGAGCATGGCGCCGATCCAGGTTCCGCCGCCGACGCTATTGATGGCGAGTTTTTTGCCGCGAATATCTTCGGGCTCTTTTGATATTCGGACGAGCGACTACGTCATAGGAATTGCGGCTGGAAAACGTCGCCAGCATTTTGATGTCATGTCCCGCTGTCACCGCGGACAATACCGCGGCGCCCGCGGTGCGCCCGATCTGGATATCCCCCGAAGCCATTCCCGTGACGAGGGTCGCGCCGCTGCGCAGCAGCACCGGCTCGGATTCGATACCGTACTTGGCGAAGAAGCCTTGATCGCGGGCAACCCAGAGCGGCATCAATCGCGGTGTCGTAGAGGCGTAGCCAATCACCAATCGCGACGGTGCGGCGGCAGAGAAAGCGACAGTTGGGGCTGCAACAAGCGCCAGCGAAAACAACACAAACCTGACAGCTAGAGATGCACGATGACGATTCATAGTATTTCCTTTAGTCATGAGCTATCAGCGCCGAGCCAGCAGCACAAGAAGAAAATTTTCACGCTAGGGCTTCGAACTTATTCCTTGCACCGCGTAGGCTTTGTCGATGAAGCCGCTTTCGTCGAGCCGGCGAATAATCCGGTTGTCGATGACGTTGTCGATTTTGACTTCGCCGACTTTAGGACTTCTTAACGCCATCAGGCGCTGCACGTTGCGCAGTCCTTCGGGCGACGGATAAGGTTTGCGGTCCATGGCGCGATGGAGATCGCCGTAGCCTTCTTCCGCCGCGCTTGGCGTCGACCCTTAGCCGGCGCATGAACGTCTTGATCACGGTCGGTTTGTTTTTTGGCGCCAGCGAAAAAGCGATCGCTTCGACTTGAGCTTTCAAGAGATTTTCGACTACATCGGCGCGCTGTTGCAAAAATTTGCCTTGCACGACGATCGCTTGGCTGGTGAACAGCTGTTTCAATTCGGAATACTCGCCGGTGATGTTGAAGCCTTTCTGTTTCAAGCGGCGGCTAAATACGCCGTCGAGCACGGCAGCGTCGATGGTGCCGTGCTCGAGCGCTTGCATCTGAATGCTTTGGTCGCCGATGACTTGCAGTTGGATCTTGTCGCGCTGTTCATCGAGACCGAAATGCTCGAGCCAAAGCATGATGCCCATCCAAACCGTGCCGCCGATACTGGTGACGCCGAAGCGTTTGCCGCGCAACTCTTCGGCTCTCTTGATGGACGGCCTGGTGACGAGGTCGTAGGTGTTGCGGCTGGAAAACGCCGCAACCATCTTCAGATCGTGCCCCGCTGCAATGGCCGCCAAGGTGGCGGTGCCTCCCGTGCTGCCGAAGTGAATGTCGCCTGAAGTCAGGCCGGCAACCAAGGTGGGCGCGCCGCGAATGAAAACTTGCTCCGAGTCTACGCCGTACTTGGCGAGGATCCCCTGCTCTTCGGCGATCCATAGCGGCACGACGCGCGCGCTCATGGCAGCGTAGCCGATGATGAGTTTGGACGGTGCGGCGCTGAAAGCGGAAAGGCACCAGCAAACCTGCAATGCGAGAGCCGCGATAACCCCAACCAAATATTTGATATGCGGCATGGATGGGTTGCTCCCTTCCAGTGGACTGACAAAATAATCAATCAAGTGCGACAGCAGTTAACGTCGCAACCGATCGTTGCGCGAATTCTTGATCTCTTTATTTCAAACTCATGCCTTGCGCAGCGTAGGCTTTGTCGATGAAGCCGCTCTCATCGAGCTTTTTGACGATCCGAGCATCGTTGATATCTTCGAGTTTGACCTCACCGATTTTTGGATTCTGAAGTTTCATCAAACGCTGCACATGGACCATGCTCTCCACGGTGGGCATGGGTTTGCGCTCCATGCCACGAATGAGATCAAGATACCCCTCCTCGGCAATCGTGGCATCGGTTTTCATGCGGCGCATGAGTGTTCTGATCACCGCAGGCTTATTCTTCGGTGCCAGAACGTACGCCAGCCCTTCGATTTCGGCTTTTAATAAATTCTCCAGCATGTCGGGGCGCTGTTGGAGAAGAGTTTTTTGCACAACCAGAGCCTGGGTGACGAACTGATACTTTAACTCAGAGTACTCGCCCAAAATATTGAAGCCCTTGGGTTTGATGCGCCGGCTATAGATACCATCTAAGATCGCGGCATTGACGATACCGGTTTCCAAGGATTGAACGGTGAGCGCCTGTTCGCCCATGGCTTGAAGCTGCATCTTATCGCGCTGCACATCGAGACCGTAATGCTCGAGCCAAAGCAGAAGCCCCATCCAAGTTGTGCCGCCGATGCTAGTGAGGCCGATGCGTTTGCCACGCAGATCCTCGGGCCGTTTGATGTTGGGCTGGGTGACGAAATCGAAGGTGTTGCGGCTGCCGAAGGTCGCAATGATCTTTAAGTCCTGCCCGCCGGCGATCGCCGCTAACGTCGCGCTGCCGCCGGTGCTGCCGACTTGGATGTCGCCGGAGGCAAGGCCGGCGACCAGGATCGGTGCGCCGCGAATGAAAACCGGTTCGACATCGACCCCATACTTGGAGAATAAACCGAGCTCCTGAGCCATCCAGAAGGGCAGCGCGCGAGCGCCCGGGCGCGGCATAACCGAGGATAATTTTCCTGACGCGGCGGCGCCGCGAAAGCCGGATGCAAGACCACCAAGAGGATGCAAGACGAGAGAGAAAAGTTAAGAGCAATCCAAACAGGATGCTCGGCTGTGACTGTCGCATTTTACAGGATGATATCTCATGGAATCCTGGATGAATTGTCAGCTATTGACTGCGAGATGACGACGTCACTGCCGCAAGTCCGCGCTACTTTGCTCTCAACTGCTGAACTGCGCCAACCATTGATCGATGGTCTCGACGAAGACCGCGGCGTGGCGGTTGTAAAAATGATTGGCGCCGTCGATGAGCTGACAAGTGCCGTTCGGCGCCGCTGCGGCAGCGATTTCTTGGGCGTATTGATAGAAAAATTTCGGCTCGGCGCTGCCGACGAGGGCGAGCAGCGGACAACCAACGAGTTTCGCGTAAGGACGACAATCGTTGTTATCGTCGCGGCCGTACTTGTTGAGGTGGGTGCGCGCCGTGAAGATGCCCGGTGTCGCGCCGACCCCGATCGACAGCAATTCTTCACCCTTGCCGTCGGCGACCAGCGCTTCGGCCTTGTCGATCACTTCGCGAAAACCCGCCTGGCGGGCGATCCGCTCCGAATAGAATTGCCGCGGCGCAGAGCAGGAGACGATGCCGATCACATCGGCGCGTTGCCGCGTGCCTTGATAAATGATCGACTTGATCGCGCCGAGGCTGTGGCCGATCAAAATGAAACGGCGATAGCCGTGAGCGCTTAAATAATCCAGCGCGCCGTCGAGATCGGGCAGGCAGTCTGCGAGATTTTCATAGGCCGAGCCGCCGAACTTGGTCAGATTGCCGGCGCGGGAGATCCAGTCGTGGCCGCGCGTGTTGATGACGAAGCTGTGAAAGCCGCGCGAAGCCAAATCCTGACCAAACGTAAACAGCGGCGGCAAATAAAAATTCATCGCTACGCCATGGACGAAGAGCAGCGCGAGATCGGCTGGTCTCTCCGGCGGCGTGAAAAGTGCGCCATGCAAGCGTTCGTTATCGGCGGTTTTAAATGTGCAGATTTCGGTTTGGAAGTTCATTGGAGAAGGTTGTCGCAGAAAATTGTCCCATGAGTAAGTTAGAGCTTAAATTGTTTGAGCCAATCGGCGAGAATGTCGATCACCTCGGATTCGTGGCCGTGATAGAAATGATCCGAGCCGGGAACGATTTTGTAGCTGGCGCCGGCGCCGCCGGCTTGCGCCAGCGCTTTCGCATATTCAGGAAAAAACGGATGCTCGGCGCCGCCGGCGATGGCGAGATGCGGGCAGCCAAGCCGGCCCGCATGCGGCCGCACATCGTTGTTCTCGTGCTTGCCGTACTTGTTGACGTAGGTTGCGGCGGAAAAAAGCGCCGGGGCGCCGCTCGCCATCGCCCAGAGAAACTCTTTCCCCTTTCCCTGGGCGACCAGCGCTTCGGCTTGCTCCATGACCTGCTTGAACTCGGGCTGCTCGGCGGCGCGCGCCGAATAAAACTGCTTTGGGCAAGAGCAGGAAATCACGCCGATCACGTCGGCGCGCTGGCGCGTGCCCTGGTATAAAAGCGATTTGACGCAGCCGAGACTGTGGCCGACGAGGATGAAGCGTGTGTAGCCCAAATTGCCGAGCCGTTCCAGCGCTCCGTCGTAGTCTTTTGCGCTGTCCTCGAACTTTTCGTAAGTCGCGCCGCAGAAATCAAAGAGATCGCCGCCGGCGCGGTTGATCCAATCGTGGCCGCGGGTGTTGATGACGAAGCAATGATAACCCTGTTGCGCGAGCGCCTGAGCGAAAGTAGGCAGGGGCGGCAGATAAAAATTCATCGCGACGCCATGCACAAGCAGCAGAGCGAGATCGGATTTGCCCTCGCGCGGCGAAAACAGCAGGCCGTGCAGGGTTTCGTTGTCGCTGGTGGTAAAATCGAGAAGCTGCGTTTCGATAGTCATTGCGGTGTGTCCCTTCCGCTCACGTCGCCGAGCAAGATTTTCTTCAGTTTTGCGACCATTGATTTGTCCAAATCATAAAACCCTGCAAGCGTCTTCCCCGTCGATGGCCCGTCGATGGGCGCGATTTCGAGCCGGGCTTTTTTCGCGTCGGCGAGGAACTCGGGATCTTGCATCGTGGCCATGAAAGCCTTTTGCAAAATCGCCAGGCGATCTTTCGGCGTTCCGGGCGGCGTCGAGTAGCTGCGAAAGCTGGTGCCGAAGGCGTGGTCGAGAATTTCCAACAATTGCCGCGCGTCTTTGGTCTTGGCGTGGTTGATGGCGATGGGAACGTCTTTAAGCTCAGAGTGGCCCTTGAGCGAGGTCTGCAGCAATACTTTGACCTGGCCGGTTTCAAATCCCGTCGCCCAGGTCGGTTTCATCGACTCCCATGCCCAGCAAGAACCCGCCACTTCCCCCGCTTCGGCGGCGAGACGAATCGGTCCGGTGCACTTGTAGCCGTCGATAACGCGAACCGGTAGCCCGATCGCTTCCCGCAGGATGCGCGCCGTGTCGGAGGTAACGCCACCCGGGCCGTGACCGCCCATCTTCACCATCTCCTTGCTGGCGAGCCAGCCTTCGAGGCTGTTGATGCCGCTCGCTTTCGTCAAAGCGCAAACTCCATGATCGGCCACCGGAACGCCGAGCCAACCGAACTTGCGGCCATCGAACTTCGCCGCCTCGTTGCCGAGCACCTGCTGCAACACCAAGGTGCCGACGAAATGACCGATTGTCAGGCCGTCGGGTTTGGCTTGATGGTAAAGATAGTTTGCCGCGATCATGCCGACGGCGCCGGTCATATTTTCAACCAAGGTCGTGGGATTGCCGGGAACGTGCTTGCCAAAATGGCGCGCGATGGTGCGAGTATAAACGTCGAAGCCGCCGCCCGGCTCATAGGCGACGACAAAGCGGATGGTTTTTCCTCTGTAAAAATTATCTTGAGCCATCGCCGTCGTCGGGCACGCGAGCGAAACGAGCCAAACCAAGCTTAAGGTCCAGTTGGTGCGAAGATTGTTCATTCCGCGACTCTCATTCTGGTTGTTCATCGGCATTACTCCGTCGCTGCATCATTACTTCACGACTTCACGCCGTACTCGGCATAGAGTTTTTCGAAGAAACCGCTGTCGTCGAGTTTTTTGATCACGCTCGCGTCGATCAGATTTTCGACCTTGATGTCGCCGATTTTCGGGTTTTGCGTCTTCAAGAGGCGCTGTAGGATTCGCATTGCTTCGAGCGAGACATAGGGCTTTCGGTATTCCTCCAAACGGATCAGCGTGACAACGTCTTGATAGGCTCCTTCGGCCGCCGCGGTGTCGGTCATCTTGAATTGCTTCATAATGGTTTCGAGCACCGCAGGTTTGTTCTTCGGGCTGGCAGTGAAGACCATCGCTTCGGTGAGCGCCTTCATCACATTCTGCAAAGTCTCGGCATTCTGCTGCAAGTAAGGTTTCTCGACCAGCACGGTCATTCCCACCGACGGCAGTCTGATCTGCTCGCATCGCCCGAGTACGACAAATCCCTTTTCAGCCAGCCTGCGGCTCAAATATCCGGGCACGACGGTGGCATCGATGAGACCGCTTTCCAGCGATTGGCTGAGGATCGTGACGTCGCCGATGACGATCATTTGAATGTTGTCCCGGCGTTCATCCATGCCGAAATGTTCCAACCATACGGTGGCGGTTTTCCACACACCGCCGCCCACGCTTTGAACGCCGAAACGTTTGCCGCGCAAATCTTTCGCGGATTGGATGCCTGGACGGGCAACGAGGTCGAGATTCTCGCGGCTGCTGAGGCTGGCGATAATTTTCATATCCCGCCCGCCCACGGCGGCGGCGATAGCGGTCGGCGCGCCGCCGTAGGCGATTTGCGTATCGCCGGATACCAAGGTGGCGATCTGGGCCGGATTGCCGCGCACCCATACGCTTTTCGCATTGACGCCATATTTTGCGAAAGAAATCCCGGCGCTGGGCGACCCAAAGCGGGATCGACGAGGTGCTCATGCTTGCGTGGGTGATGATAATTTCACCGCTCGCGGCGCGAGCGGTAGCCGATCCCGGTCACAAATAAAGAAATGAAACCGCCCAACATGCCACAAAGAGGATTGAGCTTTTTCATGATGCCTCCGCGAACTGATCGCTTAGAATCGAACGGAATATAACTTTAAGTAATTCTATGGCGCAAACGCGTCGGTGTGGTAGGACTCACTCCCTGGCCTTCAGAGGAGTCCAAATCGTGTTCTTGACATTCTTGACCAATTTACTTAGTTTGACTCAAATTAGTAGCAATTCTGCAAAACTCATGAATCTTAGTTCAAAGGGGCACTACGGTTTGTTGGCTCTCGCCGAGCTGGTCGATAATTACAAGCTCCGGCGTGCCGTCCAGGTTAAGGAGATCGCCCAGAATCAGCAGGTGCCATTGCAGTACCTCGGTCAGATCATGGTTGCGTTACGCCGCGGTCATTTGGTTCACGCGGTCAGAGGCCCCACGGGCGGGTATATGCTGGCGCGCCCGCCTGAGAGCATCACTGTCAAAGAAGTGTTGCAGGTTTTGGAAGGGCCGTCGGTGGGTCTGGAACTCAGAGCGCAAATGCACAGCCGTTCGATGTCCCGAGTCACCCAGCGCTTGATTGAAACCTGGGGGCGGGGTTTGCGAGCCATGGAAAAAATTTTGGATGAAACCACGCTCGCCGATCTCTGTAAGCCCGAGCAGGAAGCCTTGATGTACTACATATAGTCCGACTCGACTTGCGCCAACGGGCGAAAATTTTTTCAGCCGATTTATGAGTAACTTGATCAGCTAAATTCAGATTAAATTTGCTCGAGCGCCGAGGATATTCTTATGGAACAAACTCTCAATTGGAAAGAAAAACTCGCCGACAAGATTCCCGCCGAGTTGGGCCGCGAGATCGATATCTTCGAGCAGCAAATGGAACTGCGCAAGCAGGGCAAGATCGATGAAAAAGTTTTTGCCGAGACCCGTCTGCGCCGCGGCATCTACGGCCAGCGCTACGACAACGGCCAGCGCAATGACGGCAAGCGGATTCAAAAATTAAATCTCCGCGCCGATTTGATCAAAGGACCGGATACCTTGTGGGACGCGCCGGGGATGATGCGCATCAAGATTCCCTTCGGCGGCGTGACGCCGGAACAGTTGGAAACCTTGGCCGATCTCTCGGAAGAATACGCCGATGGCGTGTCCCACATTACGACGCGGCAGGATGTTCAGTTTCACTACGTGCATATCGACGATACGCCGGCGCTGATGCGCCGGCTCGCTGCCGTTGGGATCACCAGCCGCGAAGCGTGCGGCAACGTCGTGCGCAATGTGACCGCTTGCCCGCTGGCGGGAATCTGCCACGAGGAAACCTTCGATACGACGCCGTATGCCAAAGCTTGCTCGAAGTTTTTGATGGGCCACCCCGACACTCAGGACTTCGGACGCAAAGTAAAAGTCGCGTTTTCCGGCTGCGAGCAGAATCCCTGCGGTCTGGTGACCATGCACGACATGGGCGCCATCGCCAAAACAAGAATGGTCGACGGCCAAGTGCGCCGCGGCTTTGGCTTCTATGTCGGCGGCGGCCTGGGCTCGGTGCCGTACAAGGCCAAGCTGTTCGACGAGTTTCTCCCCGAAGAAGAGCTTTTGCCGACGATGCAGGCGATCTCGCGCGTGTTCGCCCGTCTCGGCGAGAAGCGCAATCGCGCGCGGGCGCGGATCAAGTTCTTAATTGCGAATTTGGGCATCGATGAATTCCGCAAGTTAGTCTTGGAAGAGCGGCAGAAGCTTTCGCCCGATTCACGTTGGACGGATTTTCTTGCTTCGGTCAATGAACGTTCGGAGGAACCGCTGAAGCCCGGCGTAAATCTCAACGGCCATCAGCGTCCCGAAGGGTTCGCCGCCTGGTACGCGACCAACGTTTACAAACAAAGGCAGCCGGGTTACGTCGCCGCTACCGTAACGTTGCCGTTGGGCGATGCCAGCGCCGATCAAATGCGCGCGCTCGCCGACATCGCGCGCCGCTTCGTCAAAGACACGCTGCGCACGACGGTGGAGCAAAATATTCTGTTTCGCTGGGTGAGCGAAGCGGATCTGCCGGAATTTTACCAGGCGATCGACGCCATCGGCTTGGGCGCAGCCGACGCGGCGACCATCGTCGATGTGACCTCTTGCCCGGGGACGGACACGTGCAAATTGGGCATCGCGTCGTCGCGCGGCTTGGCGCGCGAGCTGCGCTATCGTCTGGGCGAAAAAAGCTTGGAGCTCGACGAGTCGGTCAAGAATCTGCGCATCAAAGTCAGCGGCTGCTTCAACTCCTGCGGCCAGCATCATATCGCGGATATCGGCTTCTACGGCATCAACCGCAACGTCAAAGGATTTCAGGTGCCACACTTTCAAGTGATCCTCGGCGGCAAATTTCACGACAATGCCGGCGAATACGGTGTAGCGATCGGCGCGGTGCCGTCGAAGCGAGTGCCGGAGGCGGTGCTGTCGATCACCGAATATTACGTGCGCCAAAGGCTCAAGGATGAACGCTTCCAGACTTTCGTCGCGCGAGTCGGCAAAAAAGCGATCAAGGACTTGCTTGAAGATCTCACCAAGATTCCGGGTCATGAAGTGGATCGGTCCTACTACAGCGATTGGGGCGATCCGCGCGAATTTACGCTTGCGGACATGGGCGTCGGCGAATGCGCCGGCGAAGTCGTCAGTCAGGCCGAGTTTACCCTGGCGGCGAGCGAGCGCGAACTATTCGAAGCGCAGCTGCTGTTGGACGCCGGTTATGCGCAGCAAGCGACCAAGGTCGCCTATGCTTCGATGGTGCGCGCCGCCCAGGGCCTGGTGAAAGACCAAAACCCGGGAATTTCCGAAGATGAAAACGAGATCATCGGCGAATTCACCCGGCGTTTTTACGACACCCAGCTATTCTGGGATAAGTACGCCGGCGGCAAATTTGCCGAGTATCTCTTCAAAGCCAAGGAGTTTATTGCGACCGGCAATTCCGTCGATGCCGACCGCGCGGTGCAGCTGCTTCAGGAAGCGCAGTTATTTATCGACGCGGCGCACGATTGTCACAACAAAGCGCTCGGCTCGGTGCAGAGCGCGGTGACGATTGCGCCCAGTGCGCAACCCGGTATTTGACGGTCGTTTAAACTGCAAATCTTCAAGAGTGTCATTCTGAGGAGCGGAGCGACGAAGAATCTAGTTTTTCAACGATCGACAAGAAGAAAAAGCAGATCCTTCGCTGACGCTCAGGATGACAGCCAGGAACCGGCTCATCGCAAAAGATCGAAGACGGGAACCTGAGATGGAACTACAAAAACTCAACGTCAAATTTTTCGCCGAATCGCCCAATACGGTTCCGCTGGCGGATTTTATCGAGATCTTTCATGGCTGGATCCAGGCCACGGACGGGATTTACCACGATGTCGCCGACTACAGCCACATGCAGGCGGGGCCAGGCATCGTTCTCGTCGCTAATGACGCCAACGTGAGCGTTGATGAAACCGAGAACCGTCGCGGCTTGCTGTTCAGTCAGAAAAGCCCGTTGAGCGGTTCGAACCAGGAAAGATTGCGCACGGTCTTTCGCGCGGCTTTGGAGAACTGCCGCAAGCTCGAAGATGAGCCGGCGCTGCGCGGAAAGTTGCGCTTCGCGGCCAACGAAGCGGTGGTTTCGCTCAACGATCGGTTGCTCGGTTCGAATTCGCGAGCAATCTTTCGACGACTTTCAAGGCGAGATCGAAGCTTTCGCCAAGCAACTCTATGGCGACGCCGAGGTTAGTTTCGAGCGCGACAGCGATCCGCGCCAGCGCTTGAACGTGCGTCTGAAGACTTCCGCTGCCGTGGGACTGCGACAGGCGTTGGACAATTTGCAGCGGCATTAGGCTGAACGACGAAGAGATTGGTCATGAGCATCTCTAACTGCACAAAAAATCGCTGACGGCGAGACCTTGCCGGATTTCGCGCAAGCCTCGGCCGAGACGCGTGTTGGGCTGGGCCCTCGAGAAGTTTTCTCCGAGGATCGCTCTGGCCTGTTCGTTCCAAGCCGAAGAGTCGGTGCTGATCGACATGATGCATCGTTTGCGCGGCGCGGATTTTCGCATCTTCACTTTGGATACCGGCCGGCTCAATCAGGAGACCTACGATTGCATGGACGCGATCCGCGCGCGTTACGGGATCAGCGTGGAAGTTTACTTTCCCGAAGCGGCGAAAGTGCAAGACATGGTGCGCGCGGGCGGCGCTCAATCTTTTTTATCAGTCTGTCGAGCAGCGCAAACTCTGCTGCGCCGTGCGCAAAGTCGAGCCGCTCAACCGCGCTTTGAAAAATCTCGATGCCTGGATGACCGGATTGCGCCGCGAGCAAGCGGTGACGCGTGGCAGTGTGAGCAAAGTCGAACTCGACAAAGATCACGGCGGCATTTTGAAAATCAATCCGCTGGTCGATTGGAGCTACGACGACGTCTGGAACTACATCCGTGAAAATAACGTGCCGTTCAACCGGCTGCACAAGCAAGGCTATCCGAGTATCGGTTGCGCCCCCTGCACGCGGGCGGTGAAACCGGGAGAAGATCTGCGCGCCGGGCGCTGGTGGTGGGAAAATCCCGAAACCAAAGAGTGCGGCTTGCACTTGAGCCAACCACGAGGTTTCCTCGTGATGATCCATGCGATGAGAGTGGTTCGAAGCGGACATAAAAGCGACTTTCGCGCCGGGCGAGACGTTCGAACATGGCTTTCCGGGTTTTCTTATTGTATTTTCGATATCGTAATCAGGGAGCGGCTCGCTCCGGACTCAATGATATCGAAGAAATGCAAATATGCCTTGAAGGCGCTGGTTCGACTGGCCAAAGACTATGGCGGCGGACTGGTCTTGACGGACGATATCGCTAAGTCGGAGCATATTCCAAAGAAATTTCTCGAGCTGATTCTGCTCGATCTCAAACACGCAGGATACGTGCGAAGCAAGCAGGGAACCAAGGGCGGCTATCGTCTGGTCCAGCCTCCGAGCGAGATTAGCTTGGCGGAAATTTATCGTTTGTTCGACGGCGCGATCGCGCTGTTGCCCTGCGTGTCCCAGAAGTTTTACGAAGAATGCGATGACTGTCCGGATGCGAAGAGCTGCCGGCTGAAAAGAGTGTTTATCGACGTTCGTGAAAAAACTTACGATCTCCTAGCGGGAATCACCATTCAATCTTTCTTGGACGACTCTCAGCCGTTAAAATCCGCGGCCTCCGATAGCCTATAAAAATTTTTTGCTGATGTTCTTGACAAAATATATCAATTACCTTATCTACTAATTCAATCGAATTTATCGACTATTATTAAGTCGAATTGAGAGCAGGCGATGCGGAGGCTCAGGTTATGACAAAACTGGAAGCCGCAGGATGGAGAATAAGGCAGTTGTTTCCAGGCGTGTTGGGCGGGCGGAGGACAGATCGAGATGTCGCCACGGAGGCGGGTTCGGCGCTGGTACGGTTGCTAGATTCTCCACGGCGAACGCCGCAAACCCCGATCCAGCAGGCGTTGGTGGCCGCGTTGAAAGAAGCGGGCAGTAGTTCTCTCGCGGCCCTGGTCAAGAGAGTTTCCGGAGAGCTCTATCGAGATGAATTACGTAAAGGCGCCGCCGTTTTGGACATCGGATTGTTCGGTGACCGGTTATTCAACCGAGATGTCGTCCAGGAGCTTCGAGCGGGGAATGGAATCTTTTGGGAGATAAAACCGCAACGAGAATTTCGGTCATGAAGTTTCATTCAGCAAAGAATCAAAACTCGCCTCCTACGCACGGCGCTATCACTCCGAACGCTGTCGCGGCTAAATCCGGCAAATCAATTTGCCGAGTCAGCAGCAATGATTTTTCGCCATAGACGAATTGCTCAGATTACTCAGTTAACGTCTAGATTCGATTAGCCTAAAGGAAGAAAAAATGAATTTTAAGTATGTCACATTGATCTTAACCGTGGTCGGCCTTCTAGTCGCGGGCGAAGCCCGAGCCCAAAAGACTTTGCTCAATGTTTCCTACGATCCCACGCGGGAACTTTATAAAGATTTTAACCCGGCGTTTAGCAAGTATTGGCAAGCCAAGACGGGTGAGTCGGTTTCTTTCAAGCAAGCGCACGGCGGCTCGGGTGCCCAAGCCAGGGCAGTGATCGACGGGCTCGAAGCGGACGTAGTGACGTTGGCGCTGGCGGCCGACGTCGATGCGATCGCGAGTAAAGGACGGCTCGCCGCGGATTGGCAAAAACGTTTGCCGCAGAACAGCGCGCCGTATACCTCGACGATTGTTTTCCTGGTGCGCAAGGGAAATCCGAAGGGGATTCGCGACTGGAACGATCTGGCCAAGCCTGGAGTTTCAGTCATCACGCCCAATCCCAAGACCTCCGGCGGCGCGCAATGGAATTATCTCGCAGCCTGGGGATACCAGCTTGGCAAAACCGGCAAGAACGAAGCTAAAGCGAAAGAGTTCGTTGCCGCTTTATATAAAAACGTCGCGGTGTTGGACTCCGGGGCGCGCGGATCGACTACGACTTTCGTCGAGCGTGGCATCGGCGATGTCTTTATCTCGTGGGAAAACGAGGCTTTCCTCGCCGTCAACGAGTTGGGCAAGGACAAGTTCGAGATCGTCGTGCCGTCGGTGAGTATTCTCGCCGAACCGACGGTGGCAGTGGTCGATAAGGTCGTCGACAAGCGCGGCACGCGCGCTATCGCGCAGGCTTATCTGGAATATCTGTATTCGCCTGAAGGGCAGGAGATCGCCGCTAAACACTACTATCGTCCGCGTTTGGTCGAGATCGGCAAGAAGTATGCGAAGAATTTTGCTCAGGTGAAGCTCTTCACCATCGACGAAGTTTTTGGCGGCTGGACGAAAGCGAGCAAAGCTCATTTCGCCGATGGCGCCAACTTCGATCAAATCTATCAGCAGAAGTAGTTCGAGCAGGATACCGTTCATGAGCCGACGTTTCCGCCAACATAGCATTATCCCGGGATTTGGCCTGGCAATGGGCTTTACGGTCTTCTATCTGAGCTTGATCGTTTTGATCCCGCTCGGCGCGACTTTCTTGAAGACCTTTAGCGCCGGCTGGGGCCCATTTCTGGGAAACGGTCACGGGCGCGCGCGCTTTGGCTTCTTATCGCTTGAGCATCGGCGCTTCGTTGGTCGCGGCGGCGATCAATAGTGTCCTCGGCTTGCTCACGGCTTGGGTGCTGGTGCGCTATGAGTTTCCCGGCAAGCGCATCGTCGATGCGCTGGTGGATTTGCCGTTCGCTCTGCCGACGGCAGTGGCTGGCATTACGCTGACCGCTTTGTTTGCCGGCAACGGTTGGGTTGGCAGTTGGCTCGAGCCGCTGGGTATCAAAGTCGCTTTTACCTGGCTCGGCGTCGTCGTCGCGTTGACATTCATCGGCTTGCCGTTCGTGGTCCGCACCGTCCAACCGGTGCTGCAGGAACTGGACCCGGAATTTGAAGAGGCCGCAGCAACCTTGGGCGCGAGTCGCTGGCAGACTTTGAAAAGAGTCGTGTTTCCCGAATTGTTCCCCGCTTTGTTAACCGGCTTTGCGCTGGCTTTCGCCCGCGCGGTCGGCGAATACGGTTCGGTCATTTTCATCTCGGGCAACATGCCGATGAGAACCGAGATCACGCCGCTGCTGATCGTGACCAAGCTGTCGCAATACGATTACGCCGGCGCTACGGCGCTGGCGGTAGCGACCTTGATGATGTCGTTTGTCCTATTGTTTCTAATCAACCTGCTTCAATGGTGGAGCCGCGCGAGATACGCGTAAACTGTATGGCAATTGATAGCGCAGATAGAGCAACTCTACAGAGCGGGCCCATCGCGATCGGCGAGCCGCGTTGGGTTCGCGCCACTTTGATCACCGTGGCGCTGCTGTTCCTGGGGCTTTTTCTGCTTTTGCCGCTGATCGTCGTATTCACCGAAGCGTTTAAAAAAGGTGCCGAGGTCTATTTCGAGTCGATCCGTGAGCCGGATGCCGTCAGCGCCATCCAACTGACCTTGATCGCCGCGGGGATTGCGGTGCCGCTGAATTTGTTTTTTGGCATCGCCGCCGCCTGGGCCATTGCCAAGTTTCAGTTTCCCGGCAAGAGCTTGCTCATTACTCTGATCGATCTGCCCTTTTCAGTCTCGCCGGTCATTTCCGGGCTGGTCTATGTTTTGTTGTTCGGCCTGCAAGGCTGGCTCGGCCCGTGGCTCGCCGAGCATGACATCAAGATTATTTTCGCGGTGCCGGGGATCGTGCTCGCCACTATTTTTGTCACGTTTCCTTTCGTTGCGCGCGAGCTGATTCCGTTGATGCAGTCCCAGGGCAGCGAAGAGGAAGAAGCGGCGCGCGTTCTCGGCGCCGGCGGTTGGCAGACGTTCTGGCGCGTGACCTTGCCGAATATCAAGTGGGGCCTCCTGTACGGCGTGATTCTGTGCAACGCGCGAGCGATGGGTGAGTTCGGCGCGGTGTCCGTAGTTTCCGGCCATATCCGCGGTATGACCAATACGCTGCCGCTGCACGCCGAGATCCTTTACAACGAGTATAACTCCGCGGCGGCGTTTGCGGTGGCGTCTTTGCTGACGCTCCTGACGCTCGTGACGATCGCGCTCAAGGCCGCCATTGATTCGAAGTCGCAAGTTGAAGCGCGCGAGGTTCGCGCAATTCGCGAGCAAGCGTTGGCCGAGGCCTAAAATATGAGTATTGAAATCTGCAATATCAGTAAAACTTTTGGCGATTTCGCGGCGCTCAAGGATGTGAGCTTCAAAGTCGAAACCGGTGAGCTGGTCGCGCTGCTCGGGCCGTCCGGCTCGGGCAAGACCTCGCTCTTGCGCATTATCGCCGGCATCGAAATTCCCGACGCCGGCGCCGGCAAGATTTTAATTCACAACGAGGACACTACGGAGATTAGCTTCCGCGATCGCACGGGTCGGTTTTGTATTTCAACACTACGCATTATTTCGCCACATGACGATTTTTGAAAACGTCGCCTTCGGTTTGCGTGTGCGACCGCGCCGCCTACGGCCGTCAGAGAGAGTCATCAAAGAAAAGGTTAACGAGCTTTTGAAGCTCGTTCAGTTGGACTGGCTCGGCGACCGCTTGCCATCGCAACTCTCCGGCGGGCAGCGCCAGCGCATCGCTCTGGCGCGCGCGCTCGCGGTGGAGCCGAGCGTGCTGCTTTTGGACGAGCCCTTCGGCGCGCTTGACGCCAAAGTTCGCAAAGAGCTGCGCCAGTGGCTCAGGCGTTTTCACGACGACTTAAAAATCACCAGCGTCTTCGTCACCCATGACCAGGAGGAAGCTTTGGAAGTGGCGGACCGCGTGGTTTTGATGAACGAAGGCCGGGTCGAGCAATTGGGCACGCCGGAGGAAGTCTATCATCATCCGGCCAATGCCTTCGTTTACAACTTTCTCGGTAACGTCAATCTCTTTCACAGCCGAGTGGAAGAGGGAAAAGTTTATCTTGGGGAACTGCCTATCGATTTACCTGCCGAAAGCGCGCGGGATGGCAAGTCCGCGCTCGTATTTGTCCGACCACACTTGCTGGAAATCGACCATCATCGGAATGGCGGCGATAATTTCCATGCAAAAGTGACCCATATCAATGCCGCGGGCCCGCTGGTTAAAATCGATCTGATTACCGATTGGGGCGTTCCCGTTCATGTCGAGATCTCGCATGGGCGATATTCGTCGCTTGGATTGAAGACGGAAGATGAAGTATTTGTGCGACCGAAGGAAAGAAGGGTCTTCGTCACGGGAATGGACGATGAATTGGAGAATCAATCGACGAGTCGGGATCGGGCATAGTTTGCGACTCTTTGACGGACAGGTTAGACAGTGGGCGGCTTTTACTCGGTTCGATTGTTGTCTGAAGCCGAGCAAACTCGCTGAAAAACCAATAAGAGTCCTTCGACAGAGCTCAGGACGAACGGCTGCATATCGATACCATTAGAATTTTCCGCTCATGCTGAGCTTGTCGAAGCATTCCGAATCAGCAACCTACTAGTCTAGAAAATCGAAGGCGTGGAACGATGAAAAAAGTCGTGCTCTTAGCCGGCATGTTTCTATGGCTTACGTCTGATCAGCTGGCTTGGAGTCAGACGCGGACCAAACTCAACGTGGTTTATCCTGCCGTCACCGGCGTGATGATGGGGTTGTGGGTCGCGGCAGAAACCAAGGCATTTCAAAAATACGGGCTCGATGTCAGTCTGCTTTATATCCCATCCGCTCCTCAAGTCGTTCGAGTGATGTTAGCAGGGGAATCACAGATTACCGTTACCGGTGGCGCGGCGGTGGTCAGTGCCAATCTCAGCGGCGCGGATTTCGTTTTTATCGGCGGCATTGTCAACGTTCCGGCGTTTTACGTCATGGCGATGCCGGAAATCAAAAGTATTGAGGATCTTAAAGGTACGACCGTCGGCGTTACCCGTTTCGGATCTTCTTCCGATTTTGCGATGCGCTACGTGCTGCAGAAGCACGGCTTGAGGCCGGAAAAAGACGTGACTCTGCTCCAGCTCGGCGGCATGATCGAGTTGGCAACCGCGCTTTCCAAACGGCTGGTCGCGGCGGCGACGCTCTCGTCACCCGCCGATCTTCGCGCGCGCAAGAGCGGCGCACAGGAATTGGTTAACATGGCTACGACCGGAGTTTCGTTCCCGCAATCGGCGATCGTCACGACTCGATCTTACGTTCAGGCGCATCAGGACGATGTCTTGAGCTTTCTTAAAGGTTACGCGGAAGGAATGCAAAAAATGGCGCGGACAAAACGATGGCAAAAAAGGTCATCGCGAAATATACCCGAGAGACGGACCCTGAAATTCTCGAGTCGACCTACCGATACGGTGTAGATTACATAGCGCCGATTCCCTATCCTGCTAAAGAGGGAATAGTGGAGATTCTGAGGCAAAGCAGTCACCCCAAGGCCAAGACAGCCAACCCGGATGATTTTGTCGATATGAGCTTGGTTAAGAAACTAGAAGACGGCGGGTTCTTTCGGCGAGCCGGACAATGGTAGTCGTTGCGCGTTCGTAAAAGGGCAAAGACCATGATTCAGGAATACCCAGTCTATGATGCGGACGCCCACGCCATGTTGTGCCCAAAGATGTGGGAGGAGCTGCCGGCGGCTTACGCCGCGCGGCGGCCGCGGCCGGTGCGCATCGATGATTCTGCGGATCTCGGCCGCTGGACCAACGGCTGGTTGATCGAAGGGCGATTGCTGCCGGCGCCATTCGGCCCGGGAGCGCAACCGGGCAATGAGCCGAAAAGGGTGCTGAGAGAATTTGGCGCGCCGGCGGACTCGGCGCACTTTTCCATTGGCAGCATCACCTTGGCAGATCCCCAAGCGCGCATTCGAGATCTGGATGAAGCCGGCGTCGACGCCCAAATGCTTTTCCCGACGACACTGTACGCGCGCATGACTGCCGAGCCTGGTTTCGAGGCCGCGTTGTTCCGCTGCTACAATCGCTATATGGCGCGTCAATGCGCGTTCAACCCGCGGCGATTGAAGTGGGGCGGACTGTTGCCCATGCGCGATCCGCGCGAAGCGTTCGAGGCGATTGAGGAGATGCAGACGTTGGGCGCAAGCGCCGCGGTGGTTTTCGGCACGGTAGGGGATCGCCTGCTGTCGCACTCCGACATTCTTGCCGATTTGGGAAAAGTTTGCCGTCTACCGGCCTGCCGCTTTGTGTTCACATGGGCATGAGCTACACGCCTTTCGAACAGGTCTGTCAGAATCTTTTTGAAACCCACGGCATCGGCATGAGCCTGCCGGCGCAACTGGCGTTTGTCGCCCTGGTCGGCGACGGTATCCTCGACCGGTTTCCATCGCTCAAAGTCGCGTTTCTGGAATTCGGCGCCGAGTGGATTTTCTACATGATCGGCCGTCTTGGACATTATCTGCCCATCGATCGACGCGATATGCCGATCAAAGATTCGCTGCCCAAGCAACGCATCGAGGATTACTTAACCTCAGGCAGACTCTTCGTTGCCGCCGAGGCGGAAGACCAATTGCTGGCTCATGAGCTTACGGTCATCGGCGAAGACCACATTCTTTGCTCTACCGATACTCCGCATTCGGAAAAGCGGGAAAATTCGGCGACCAAGATTATCGAACGGACCGACCTGTCGGAGCGCCAGAAGAGGAAAATTCTCTACGAGAATTCCGTGCGGCTCTTCGGCGCGCCTTGAGCATACAGGATCATCCAAACGGATGTTTCAACTGTCCGATTAATGTTATTAACTTATATATAGCGTCGCGAAAATCGCCCGATAAAAAGGAAGGAGCCCGGCCATGCTAGAAGCGCTCACAGTTGAAATCCCCTACACAGTTGACACCGGTGAAGCTCTTGTCAACGAATCGTTCGGGCCGAAAAATATTCACGGACGAAGGTCGGGAACGGTGGAGTTGAAAACGATCAAGCTGCTGAATGGCCGGACGCTTGGCGAGCCCCTTTCTCTCGACGAGCAAGGCCTGGTTTTCGTTGAACACAAGACGAAGGTGACGGACTTCTTCGACGAAAACCAATTGAAGTCCATTTACTACCCGGAGATCGAGCAATTGATCCGGCGCCAGTCGGGAGCATCGCGGGTGGTGATCTTCGATCATGCGCTGCGCTCGGGCGATGAGGCGGAACGAGAGGAAAAGCTGATCCGCAATCCGGTTCTGCAGGCGCACAACGATTATACGGAATGGTCCGGGCCCAATCGGCTGCGGGAGATTCTTCCCGACGAGGCGGAGCACTTGCTCACCCACCGCTTCGCGATCATTCAAGTATGGCGCGGGATCAATCGGCCGATACAATCGAGTCCATTAGCGCTTGCCGATGCCCAGAGCGTCGCGCCGGACGACTTGATGGTGGCCGAGCGCCGCTATCCGCATCGGGTCGGGCAGACCTATCGGCTGAAATACAATCCCAACCACCGGTGGATTTATTTTCCCGAGATGCGTCCCGACGAAGCGATCGTGTTCAAAGTTTACGACTCAGAAAAAGACGGTCGCGCGCGCTTCACCGCGCATACCTCGTTTAACGATCCGACAAGTCCAGCGGGCGCGCCGCCGCGCCAGAGTATTGAAATGCGCGCCTTTGCTTTTTTCGATTCGTGAAGCAGAAACGCCGAGCCAACTTGGTTGATTCGGCATCATCGCGGATCTATCCGTAATTCATAAATCCTCATATAATCTAAGAGCTTGTAATGCGCTTGGAGCGCGGGTTGCGCGGTCAATCCGTGGGAATCTTGCAATTGTTGATTAATCTGACTATTTTTATCAGAAATACCATTTATGCTTGTCTACTTTCTAGGAGTTGAGCCATGAAAACTGGCAAAGTTTATCTTGTCGGCGCGGGGCCGGGAGACCCAGGATTGATGACTGTGCGCGGGCTACAACTGCTGCGCGGCGCGCAGATTGTCGTCTACGATAAACTCGTCAATCCGGTGTTGCTCGAAGAAGTTTCTGCCGAAGCGGAGAGAATTTTTGTCGGCAAGCAGGCGGGCCGCCACTGTATCGCGCAGAGCGAGATCAATGAAGTTCTGATCAATTACGCCCAATGCGGCTACGAAGTCGTGCGGCTCAAGGGCGGCGATCCGTTCGTCTTCGGCCGCGGCGGCGAAGAGGCGGAGGCTTTGGTCGACGCCGGAGTTCCGTTTGAAATCGTTCCCGGCGTGAGCTCGGCGGTGGCTGTTCCGGCCTATGCCGGCATTCCGTTGACGCACAGAAAATTCGCGTCTTCGTTTACCGTTGTCACAGGGCATGAAGCGAGCAAGCCGCACTCTTCGGTGGATTGGGCCAAGTTAGCTACAGCAGGGGACACGCTGGTGATTCTCATGGGCTTGCACAATTTGCCGATGATTGCTGCCAAGCTGATTGAGCACGGTCGATCGAAGGACACGCCGGCTGCGGTGATTCGCCAAGGAACGACAGCGGAGCAAGAAACGGTGATCGGCACACTGGCGGATATCGCGGATAAGAGCGCGTCGCTAAAGGCGCCTGCATTGATCGTCGTCGGCGAGGTGGTTCAATTGGCGGGCAAGCTCGATTGGTTCTTATCGAACACCGCTCAAGACCACGAAGATTTTCCCTCGCAGGAACAAGAGTTGTCTCTGGGTTTGTAGCGTATGAATGCGTCGAACTGTTCGAGTCGCGCGTTGACGCATCTGGAAACGCTCGAGAGCGAATCCATTCACATTCTGCGCGAAGTCGCGGCGGAATGCCGCAATCCGGCGTTGTTATTCTCCGGCGGCAAGGACTCGCTGGTGCTGCTCCGGTTGGCGGAGAAGGCGTTTCGCCCGGCGCGCTTTCCATTTCCGTTGATGCACATCGACACCGAACACAATTTCCCCGAAGTGATCGAGTTTCGCGATCGTCGGGCAGCGGAGTTGGGTGAACGGCTGATTGTTCGTTCTGTCGGCGATTCAATAGCACAAGGCCGAGTGGTGCTGAAATCTCCCGACGAAAGCCGCAATGTCCATCAGTCGGTGACGCTGCTCGACGCCATCGAAGAGTTGCAGCTCGATGCCTGCATCGGCGGCGCGCGCCGCGACGAAGAAAAGGCCCGGGCCAAGGAGCGGATCTTTTCGTTCCGCGACGAGTTCGGCCAGTGGGATCCGAAGAACCAGCGTCCGGAACTTTGGCATCTTTACAACACGCGGGTTCGTCCGGGGGAAAACATCCGCGTGTTTCCGATCAGCAACTGGACCGAACTCGACGTCTGGAGCTACATCGCCAAGGAGCGTCTCGATGTGCCGAGCATTTATTACGCGCATCGCCGCGCGGTGATCCGCCGCCAGGGCGGCCTGATGCCGGTGTCCGAACTGGTGCAGCCGAAGCCCGGCGAAAAAGTGGAAACGCTCTCGGTCCGTTTTCGCACTGTCGGCGATATGACCTGCACCTGCCCGGTGGAGTCGAGCGCGACGACGCGTCGAAGCCATTATCGCCGAAACCGCGGCGACGCGGATCACCGAGCGCGGCGCTACCCGGATGGACGATCAGACCTCCGACGCGTCGATGGAGCTGCGAAAAAAGGAAGGATACTTCTAACCGGAAAAGTTTTGACAGGACCTCGCTTCGAAAACGAATGGAACTGTTGGAACGTTTGGAACCGCTGGAACAAGAACGTTCCAATCGTTTCAATGGTTCCAGTTGTTCCAATCGTTAAACAAGGCGAGATGGGATCCTCGTAAAGAGCAATGGAACGAATAGAATATTCCCAGAGCGAGCTTTTGCGCTTCATCACCTGTGGCAGCGTCGATGATGGCAAAAGCACTTTGATTGGCCGTCTGCTCAACGATTCCAAAGCGATTTTCGAAGATCAGCTCGCCGCAGTGGAAAGGACAACGCGACGCCGAGGCGTCCATGGCGTGGATTTGTCTTTGCTTACCGACGGCCTGCAAGCGGAGCGGGAGCAGGGCATTACCATCGACGTCGCCTACCGTTATTTCGCCACGCCAAAACGCAAATTTATTATCGCCGATACGCCGGGTCACGAGCAGTACACACGCAATATGGTGACCGGCGCGTCCACCGCGAATCTCGCGGTGATTCTCATGGATGCGCGCAAAGGTGTGCTGGTTCAGTCGCGCCGGCACGCCTATATCGCCAACTTGTTGCGCATTCCGCACCTTTTAGTGGCGGTGAACAAGATGGATCTCGTGAGTTATAGCTGCGAAGTGTTCGCCTCTATTCAAGAAGCTTTTGCCGAGTTCGCCGCTCGGTTGCGCTTTCGCGACGTGATCTATGTTCCAATCTCCGCTCTGCAGGGCGACATGGTCGTCGAGCGGGGCGGCAACCTGCCGTGGTACGATGGCCCGACGTTATTAGACTTGCTCGAAACCATCGAGATCGATCACGACGTCAATCGCGAAGATTTTCGCTTTCCCGTGCAGTGGGTGTGCCGGCCGGGGAGCACGCGAACATCATGACTTCCGGGGCTACATGGGACGGATCGATTCGGGCACCGTAAAAGCCGGAGATGCGATCACGGTACTGCCCTCGGGTCGTTCGTCGCGGGTTAAACAGATTCTCAGCTATGACGGTCCGCTCAGCCGCGCCGTCGCGCCGCAGTCGGTGACGCTGTTGTTGGAGGATGACCTCGATGTTTCACGCGGGGACATGATCGTTAATAGTGTTGATGCGGTGCGGGTCGCCAACGAATTCAACGCGGATATTTGTTGGCTGAGCGAACAGCCGCTCGACACCCGGCGCAAATATTTGATCAAACACGCCACTAAAACAACTAAAGTGTGGCTCACGCGCATCGAACATCGTGTCGATGTGAATACCTCGCAGCTCGTCGCCGGGCTCAAAAGCTTAGAGATGAATGACATCGCTCGAGTCGGCATCAAATCCCAGCAACCCTTGGCCATTGACAGCTATGCGCACAACCGAGCTACGGGTTCGTTCATTTTGATCGATGAGGTGACCAACAACACCGTGGGCGCCGGCATGATCGCCTGAGAAATTCGGCTAGTGTTTTCTTGCAGGGAAGACAATTGCTCGGACGGGCGACCACGCAGGGTCGCCCCTACCTCCGATATTCGTCCACAGCAGTGTTTGTCTGCGACCCTCAGGACGGGTTAAATTCAGCCATGCAGATTAATTGATTGAAATGGCGGTTGAATGAGTCGATGAGCTACTTTCCCATTTTCGTGGAAATGACCGGACGACGATGCGTGGTGATCGGCGGTGGCGCGGTTGCCGAGCGTAAGATTGCCGGGCTCTTAGAAGCGGGCGCGGTGGTGGTAGTGATCAGTCCTGGCATCACGGAAACGATTGCGCGCTGGTCGAAGGAGCAGCGGATTACTTTTACCGCGCGACATTACCGGCCGGGTGACCTGACAGGATTTCAATTGGCCTTTATCGCCACCGACGATCCTGAGGTAAACAACACGGTCTTCGACGAAGGTCGCGAGCGCGGCGTTTGGGTCAACGCCGCTGACGATCCGGCGCACTGCGATTTTATCCTGCCGTCGATATTGCGCCGCGGCGACCTCACTGTGGCGGTATCGAGCGGCGGCAACAGTCCCGCGCTGGCGCGCACCATTCGTGAAGAGTTGGAGGTTTATTTTACCGGCGAATACGAGTTGCTGACGAAGCTCGCCGCGGAAATCCGCGATGAGCTGCAACAGCGCTCGATCACTGTGCCGTTCGAGACCTGGCGCAAAGCGCTGAGCGGCGAAGTGCGGCAGCTATTGCTGCGCGGCGACGTGGCGCGCGCGCGGGCGGTGCTGCTGAAGGATTTGGCGGTGACACTTTAACGAAAAACATGGCGCGCAGAAGTCGGCGGCTTTCGATTTTCCACCGCCGATAGGCGGCCGAGGGGCGATATCTCTATGGACACAAATCCCCGAGCGAACCTAAGCGGTCTCAAAGTCGTCTCATTCGAGAGCCGGCGCGCCAAAGAAATGGCCGAGCTGATTCGCCGCTACGGCGGCGAGCCGGTCACCGCGCCGTCGATGCGCGAAGTCCCGCTCAGTGAAAATCGCGCCGCCCTCGAACTCGTGCCGCAACTGGAAGCCGGTATGTTGGATCTGCTGATTCTCATGACCGGCGTCGGCACGCGCACTCTCAACGCCGCGCTGCTGACGCAGTATTCTCAGGAACGCATCGTCACTGCGCTACAAAAAACTCAGTTAGTGGCACGTGGGCCGAAGCCCATCGCCGCGCTCAAAGAGTTGGGACTTGCGCCGGCTGTCACCGTTCCGGAGCCGAACACCTGGCGCGAAGTGCTCACGACACTCGACGGTGCCGTGGAAGTCCGCGGCAAGCGGATCGCGGTGCAGGAATACGGCATTCCGAACCGCGAGTTGGTGGCCGGGCTCGAAAGCCGGGGCGCTACGGTCACTACCATTCCTATTTATCGCTGGGCGCTGCCGGAGGATCTCGATCCGCTGCGTGGAGCGATTCGAAAAATTTTAAATAGCGAAGTCGATGTAGCGCTCTTCACCAACGGCGCGCAGGTCGACCACTTGTTTCGCGTCGCCGCCGAAGACAAATCCGACGAACGATTACGCGGCGCGCTTAGAAGGCTTGTTATCGGCTCGGTCGGCCCGGTCTGCACGGAAGTCCTCGGCCAATTCGAATTGAAGCCCGATATCGAACCCGCCCACCCAAAGATGGGGTCGCTCATCGCCGAAGTCGCGGCCGGCGCGCAGACCTTGCTAGACAGCAAGCGCGGACGCTAGAGTCCGCGCTTGTGCTCGTCTCGCGTCGCGTATTTCGGCGTACGTGACTTGCAGTGCTCCTTGCTCCGGTGTTCGGCAAATTAAACTTGACTGCCAGGATGATTGGAAATATGTCTCTGGCTGTTTCCGGCGCCGGTAGCACCGATGAGAATACGCAGCTTACTATTGATCGTCGTATTGCTCGCAGCTTCGGCAGTTTCAGTGCCGTCTCAAACCTATGCGGCCCAGCCGAAAAAAATTCGCCTCGCCTTTAGCGCGCTGGCCTACGCCAATCCGCCTTTTTGGATTGCCCATGAGCTCAAACTCTTCGAGAAATACGGTCTCGAATCCGAGATTATCTACGTCGGTGGATCGAGACCGATCCAGGCGATGCTCGGCGGCTCGGTCGACGTCTCACAAGTCGGAGGCGCGGCAGCGGTGGCGGCGGCGGCGCAAGGAGCGGAGATTGCGATTCTCGGCACGGTGTTCAGTCGATTGACCTTTGCCATTCACGCGAGCTCGCAAATTAAACAGATCGGCGATCTCAAGGGTAAGACCGTGGCCGCGGGCGCGGTGGGCGGAAATAGCTATTTCGCCGGGCGGGTTTTTCTCTCGCGTTTCGGCTGGGAGCCGAACAAGGATGTGAATTTGATCTCGGCGGGCGGCTCGCCGGAGGTTTTTGCCGGAATGACCCAGGGTAAATTTCAAGCCGGCGTGCTGACGCCGCCAACGTCGACGATGGCGGCAAAAGCCGGCTATCGAGAGATTTTCGACCTCGCCAGTTTGGATTTCCCGTTTCCGGTGATCTCGGTGGTGAGCACGCGCAGATATATCGAAGCCAACCCGGAGACGGTTCTGAATATACTCCGGGCCACCGCCGAAGCGATTTACCTCTATAGAACTCGTCCGGAGTTGACGCTGCCCGTGGTCGCCAAGTTTATGCGTGTGCCGAAGGACGATCCGGCGTTGGCCCAGTCGCAGCAGTCGCTTGGCGTGCACATGAATCAAAATTTGGCGCCGACGCTGGAAGGTATTAAGTTCGTGCTCGATTTCCTCGCCGAGAAACAACCGTCGCTGAAAGCGAAAAATCCTGCCGACTTCGTCGATTCAAGATTTGTCCGGAAGTTGGAAGAAGAAGGCTTCTTCAAAAAATTTGCCAATCGATAGAAAGAAACCACCATGCGTGTCGCCGATGCCGTAGTCGATATTCTCAAGACCGAAGGGGTAAAATTCGTGTCCACATTGCCGGGCGACGATATTCTGCCGATCTTCGACGCCCTGCATGAAAATGGCCAGGTCCGATTAATCTTGACGCGCCACGAGCAGGCGACCGTGTACATCGCCGACGGCTACGCGCGCAGCACCGGCGAAGTCGGCGTCGCCATGGTCACCAAGGGCCCGGGGCGCTGCAATGCTTTTACCGCCATCGTCAATGCCTTTACCGATTGTGTGCCGCTGGTGGTTATCTTCGGTCACAGCTCGCGCAAGCAGCTGGCGAAGGGGATGCTTCAGGAAGTTCCGTATCTCGACACGTTTCAGACCGTGGCGAAGTGGACGTTCAGCGTGCCATCTGCGGAACGAATACCGGAAGTGTTTCGTCGCGCCTTTACGTTGGCGCGCTCCGGACGGCCCGGACCGGTGATCATCGAGATCCCGCAGGACATCAGCATGGCGCAGGCCGAGCTTCCGCCCTATTACCAAACAAGGCGCGTGCGTTTCGGTCCCGATCCCGACGATGTCGATAAGCTCATTGAGCTGCTCCAGTCGGCGAAGCGGCCGCTGATTTACGTCGGCCGCGGCGCGCTCTGGTCAGGCGCGACGGACGATCTTGTCAAGGTCGCCGAGACCTACGCGCTGCCCGTCATGGCCACGCTTCCCGCGAAAGGCGCGATGCCCGAGGATCATCCGCTGTGTCTCGGTCTCGGTGGTTATCCGCGCGCGGTCTACAGCACCGGACAGTCGCGAAAGTTCGCTGAAGAGGCCGATCTCGTGATCGCGCTGGGTTGCGCCTTTCGCCAGCATGCGACGTCGAGCTGGTTGCCCAAGCCGGCGCACGCCAAGCTCGTCCAGGTCGATATCGATCCCGCCGAGCTGCACAAGAACTATCCGGCGGATCTGGTGATTCTGTCCGACATTCAACTTTTCCTGCGGGCGCTGCTCCAGCAGGGAAAGGAAAAGCTTGGCGCTTATCGGCGCGGCATGGCCGCGGATGTCGCGGACGAGATCAAAGAGCTGAAACGAAAATGGCTGGAGTCGTGGAATCCGCGCCTCACCTCCGACGAGATTCCGATGAATCCCTATCGCGCCTGTTGGGATATTACGCATCAACTCGATAGCAAGAAGACGATTCTGATGCACGACGCCGGCGTGACGCGCGCCTACGTCTCGCATCATTATGAGGCAGTGAATCCACTCGGCTTCATCGGCTTCGGCGGCACCAGCGCGATGGGCTGGTCGACGCCGGCGGCGATGGGCGCGAAACTCGGCAATCCCGACAAGACGGTGGTCAATTTCACCGGCGACGGATCCTTCGGGATGACCGGCATGGAAATCGAAACCGCGGCGCGCAACGACATTCGCACGCTCACGGTCATTCTCAATAACGAAAGTCTCGGCGCCAGCCGCGAAACTTTACACGAGCGCTTCAAAGGACACGAGATCGGCATCTCGCTGCGCGGCGACTACGCCGCCGTCGCGCGGGCGCTTGGCGCCTTCGGTGAACGTGTCGAGAAGCCGGACGATTTGAAACCGGCATTGGATCGCGCCTTGGCGCATCCGGGCCCCGCAGTGTTGGAAGTTGCGGTCAAGCCGCTGGAACCGCGGCCGTGGAGATCTGAAAGCGGAGTGTAATAGAGGGCATTGGAGTGTTGGAGTAATGGAATATTGGAGGACTGAGTAAGAGAAACACTTTCCAAACGCAATACTTCACCACTCCAGTACTCCATGCTGCAACATTCAGTAGGAGGTATATTCACATGCTTTACAACAAAGAAAGATTGATAGCGTTGATGGATAAATTCGATCTCGCCGGAGTTGTCGCGGCGACGCCGGAGAATATTTACTACTTGAGCGGCCATGCGTCGTGGAGCCAGAACGGTTATCGCTATGGCGGCTCGCAGGTTTACGTCGTTTATCCGCGCGATCCGAGTCAGGCTCCAGCCTTGCTGATTCCCGGCGGCGACGTTGGCTATGCGTCGCTCGATGCCGTCTGGGTTGAAGAGAAGTACATTTACGGCCGGCCACGGAATCCACACATTGCAGATATGTCCAAACTTTCCGCTGTCGAGCGGCGAACCGTGAAACTTGCCGCGAGCGATTCCAAAGGCCTGACGCCGGAAAAAGCGCTGGCCCGCCTAATCGAAGAGAAGGGCATGGCCAATGGCCGCATCGGCTTGGACCACTTCGCCATTCCGATTACGATTTACGAGCGGATTAGAGCGGGGCTGCCGCACGCGACTTTGTTGCCGGCTTCGATGTTTTTTCGCTACGTGCGCATGATCAAGACTCCGGAAGAGATTGAGCGCCTTAGAGAATCCGCAGAGATTAACGAACAGGCGATCCATGCGATGTTGCGAGCGTGCCGACCCAGAGTGACGGAAAACGAGCTGGCGAGCATCTATAAAGGTGAAATCGCCAAGGCCGGGGGTCAAGTGTACTGGATGCATATGGCGGTGACGCGCGGCGGCAATTTTCCCGCGATCAAGGACAACGTCTTGCAAAAGGGCGATATCTTCCGCGTCGACATGGGCTGTTCGATCAACGGCTATCACGCGGATGTGTGCAAGTCCGGCTGCGTCGGTGCCGAACCGACTGCGGAACATCGCAAACGCTATGACGCGATCCAAGCCGGCGTGTTGAAGTCGGTGGAAGCCCTCAAGCCCGGCGCGCGGCCGCAAGAACTTTATGAAACCATGATCGCCGGCGTGCGCGCCAACGGTCTGCCGAATTATTCCAACTTCTTCCTCGGCCACACCATCGGCCTCGAAGCGCGCGAGTTCCCGTTCCTGCTCGGTCCGGCGGAAGAAGTGGACGACCCGTTCCTTCCCAACACGACCAATATTCCGGTCGAACCCGGCATGACCATGAATCTTGAAGCCTCAAACCACGAAGCCGGTTGGGGCACGGTGCAAGTCGAGTACACCTGCGCGGTGACCGAAAACGGCCACGAGCACTTGATCCAACCGGATCAGCAGTTGTTCACGTTGCCGTTGGAGTAGCACTTGTCAAAGTTGATAGAGACAGCGTCATTGGTTGTGAGGTCTATTGTAGGATGGGTTGAGCGCAGCGATACCCATCGCTGCTTCATCTAGCGTCCGATTAATCGTCCCCCGTGGCCAACTACCGGCGAAACTTTATCGAAGGCGGGTCTTTCTTCTTCACAGTTAACCTGACGGACCGGCGTTCTCATTTGCTCGTCGAAAGAATCGATCTCCTGCGGCAATCGTTCCGCTACACCCAGAGCCGTCATCCGTTCACGATCGATGCGATTGTCGTGTTACCCGATCACCTGCATGCTATTTGGACTTTGCCGTCTGGCGACGCGGACTATGTGGTGCGATGGAGGTTGATTAAAAGCATGTTTTCTTAGAGGCTGCGCGTCGAAGAACGCTCCAAAGCCGCCGTCTCAAACGTGAACGTGGAATCTGGCAGCGCAGATACTGGGAGCACACGCTAAGAGACGAAGGCGATTTCGAGCGTCATTGCGATTACATTCATTTTAATCCGGTAAAGCATGGACACGTGCAATCGGTCGTCGAGTGGCCGCATTCATCGTTTAGGCTGTTCGTTCGGCGCGGGTTGTATGGCGCCGATTGGGGCGGCGTGAGCGGGCTTGAATCGACCGCCTTTGGAGAGAGGGCAAAGCAATAAGAATGAGATGGGTATCGCTTCGCTCGACCCATCCTACCATTTGTTCGCGACAGTTGAACTTTGGGACATTGTCGGAGATAGTTTTCGTCTCGGGACAAAAATTCTCTGAGAGGAGAAATAAATGAATCTCCGCAAGGCTTTAATCGCATTGGTGGTGAGTTCGGTTCTGCTTGTCGCTCGCGGTTTCCGCCCAAGAGCGGCGCGATGAGTTTTATTACCTGGGAGAGATGAACAAAGCGTCGTCGGTGATGGTGGTGGAGCAGGGGATCGTGCCAGCGGCGCTCGGCAAAGCGATTGCCGAATCTGTTTCTCAGGTGATTGCCGATGGAGACAAGCCCGGCGCGAAGCGGCCGGGCGATTATCTCGAGTTGGAAAAATTGCTGATCGATGCGGGCGGGCCGGACGTGACCCGGATGCATTCCGGGCGCAGCCGGCAGGATATCGGCGCGACGCGCAATCGATTGTTTCAGCGCGCGCAAGTTTTGACCACGTTCGCGGCGCTCAACAACGCGCGCGCGACGCTGCTCGATTTTGCCGCGAAGTATCCCGACGCGATTGTGCCCGCGTATACAGTCGGCGTGCAGGCGCAGCCGATTTCGTTCGGCCATTATATTCTCGCCTACGTCGAAGCCCTGGAGCGCAACGCCGAGCGCTTGCGCCGCGCTTACGCCAACGTGAATAAGTCGCCGCTTGGCTCCGCGGCTTTGGGCACGTCGAGTTTTCCCGTCAACCGGGCGCGCTTGGCCGAGTTGCTCGGCTTTGACGGCATTGTGGAAAATTCCCTGGACGCCAATCAGATTTCGCCCATCGATACCGGTGTCGAGCTGGTGAGCGTCGCGAGCGCGGCGGGCTTGACCGTCGGAACTTTTGTTTCCGATCTCGAAGCGCAGTACCGCATGACCACGCCGTGGCTGACGCTCGAAGAAGGCGAGCTCACCGGCACCAGCAGCATCATGCCGCAGAAGCGCAATCCCAATGCTTTGCATAACGTCCGAGTTGGCGCGAGCGAAGTGTTGGGTGTCGGCACGACGTATCTTTTCAAAGCGCACAATGTGCCGCACGGTCTGAGCGACTATAAAGGCGGCGAGCCGGTGGAGGCGCTCAATCGGATGGCGCGCATGCTCAACGGTCTCACGGCGGTGGTGAAGCAGTTGAATTTCAATGCCAAGCGCGCGCTCGACGAGGTGAATGCCGACTATTCGACGACCACCGAGCTCGCCGACGTATTGCAACGCGACGCCGACGTGCCGTTTCGCGTCGGCCATCACTTTGCGTCGGAACTGGTCAATTTCGGCAGGACGAATAGTTTGAGGCCGATCGATATTCCCTACGATCAAGCGAAGCGGATTTATACCGAGGCCGCCAAATCTTTCAAGATGACCAACGCGCAATTGCCGCTCGGCGAGGCGCAGTTTAGAAAATCCCTGACCGCCGAGAATATGGTTCAATCCGCGCAAGTTGTCGGCGGCCCGCAGCCGTCCGAAGTCGTGCGCATGCTCGCGGCGCAGCGAGCGAGCTTGAAGAATGATCGCGCATGGGTCGAGGCGACTCGATCAAAGTTGGACGAAGCGGCAAAGAAACGCGATGCGGCGTTTGCGCAGTTGAAAACCGTTAAATAAGTGTGGCTTCGGAATAATAAAATTCAGTTTCGGCTAATTTCGAATGAACAAAGTCATCATCATCACCGGCGGTAGCCGCGGCATCGGCGCGGCCACCGCGCGCCTCGCTCCCAACGCGGTTATGCGGTTTGCTTCAGTTATTTGCGCGACCTTGAGGCGGCGAATGCGGTGGTCAACGAGATTATGCAGACCGGTGGAACCGCTCTCGCCATTCAAGCCGACGTGAGTGTGGAAGCGGACGTAATTCTGTCTGTTCAAGACTATCGATCATTCTCTGGGTCCGGTCACCTGCGTTGGTGAACAATGCCGGCATCGTCGAACAGCAAATGCGGGTCGAGGATATGGACGCGGCGCGGTTAAACCGGGTCTTTGCGGTTAACATTACAGGCGCCTTTTTGTGCGCGCGCGAGGCGGTGCGGCGGATGTCGACCAAACATGGCGGTTCAGGCGGCGCCATCGTAAATATTTCGTCGGTCGCTTCCCGGCTCGGTTCGCCGAACGAGTATGTCGACTACGCGGCGTCGAAGGCGGCGATCGATGCGTTGACGATCGGACTTTCAAAAGAACTTGCTCTCGAAGGTATTCGCGTCAACGCGGTGCGACCTGGGGTTGTCTACACTGGAATCCACGCCAGCGGCGGCGAGCCCAATCGCGTCGAGCGGGTAAAGCAGTCCGTGCCGATGAAACGCGGTGGGCAGCCGGACGAAGTCGCGCGGGCGGTTTTGTGGCTTCTGTCGGATGAAGCATCTTATTCAACCGGCGCGATACTCGATGTTTCGGGCGGGCGATAACTATCTGAAAGTTCAAACCGTTCAATATGTTCAAATCGTTCAAGCCGTTTAGAATACATGAACTGGTCTTTTACAGTATTCTTGCTGGCCGTAGACGAACTTGAACGATCCTCGTTTGCCGTTACGTGACTTCGGCGCTATTACTCAGAAAATCTAGATCGGGCTGAATTTTCAACGTGGCTTCGCGCATCAATTATCTGCTGCTGGCGACGGCGCTGCTTGGCACCTTCTTCTCAGGAACAGCGACGCGCATCGTCGCGATTTCGATGCCGACGGTAGCCCAGAGTCTGGGCACGGATCTGCTCGGCATGTCGTGGGCTCTGCTTTCTTACCAGCTGTCGAATATCGGCCTTTCAGTTGTCTTCGGCCGGATCTCGGACTTGTGGGGACGGGAGAAGATGTTCGCATTGGGCTTTCTCGTGTTTGCCGTCAGCTCGCTGCTGTGCGGCTTTTCGCAGAGCGTGATGCAGTTGATTTTGTCTCGCTTCGTTCAGGGAGTCGGCGGCGCGATGCTGCAGTCTTCCAGCCGCGCGCTGGCTTCGGAGTCGGTGACCGAAGATCTCGCCGGTCGGGCGCAAGGCTATATGACGACGGCGCATCACGTCGGATTCATCCTCGGGCCCAGCATCGGCGGCATCATGATCGACTACTTCAGCTGGCGTTGGAGTTTTTTCCTGCTGGCGCCGGTCGGATTCGGCGGAGCAGTCCTCGCGCTGGCAAACATGAAACGGCACCAAACCACCGCGCCCAATTCAGTCGGATCGATCGACTATCTGGGCGCCGCGTTGTTGTTCGCCATCACGAGCACTTTGGTCTTTATCTTCGACCGGCGCACTCACGAGATCGTGGGCGGCTCGATCAAGCTGTTGCTCGTGGCCGTTTTTCTGGGGAGTTTGATCGGGTTTCTTGTCCACGAGTCCCGCGCAAGGTATCCGTTCGTCAATCTCGCGCTGTTCAAGATTCGCCGGTTCAGTTTTAGCGTGATCAGCCTGCTGATCATTGCCATGGGCTACTCGTTGACCGGGTTCTTGATGCCTTTTTACTTACAGGGCGTCCTTCATTTATCACCCACCAAAATCGGCATTCTGTTTATGGCGCCTTCGATTCTTACCGTCGCGCTGGCGCCGCTCAGCGGCTATATGTCCGACCGCTTCGGGCCGCGCATTCCGGCGACGCTGGGTGTGGCGCTGATGATCGGTTCCCTGGCCGTCGGTGGATTTCTCAGCGTCGACTCGCATTGGTTGATGCCCGCGCTGCTGATTGTTGCCGGGGCTGCGACCAACGGCATTTTCAATCCGGCCAATTCCACTGCGATGATCGCTATGATGGACAAGGAGCACCGGGGGTTTGCCTCGGCGATCAATCACGTCACGTTTGGATTCGGCAATGTCTTCGGCGTGGCGCTCGGCGGTTTGTGCATGTCGCTGGCCTTCGAACACTATACAGGAGTCAAGGCCGCCAGCCTGACCACGGACCATCCCGGCGGGTTCGTGGCGGCATTGAACATTACTTTTGGTGCGGCGATTCTATTGACAACGGTCGCGCTGTTCACTTCGGTGCTGCGCGGCAACGGTAAAACGGCGTAGAGACGATTCTGTTTTGGCATTGACTTGGACGATTAACTCATTAAAAGGAGCGGTGGATTTATGAGAACAATAAAACTTTGCTTACTTGCCGCGTTGGCATTTCGGTTGATTTCTCGCGGGCGATTCAGCGGGCGGGCACTTGGCTGTGCGGTGACGCCCTCCGGATGGGCGTCAAAAGCCTGCTCGAACTCGTCAACCAGTCGCGCCGCCACCCGGAGAAGCCAAATAGTCGCCGTATTCGGCTTTCTGGCCCTCGGTCAACGCGGCGGAACGATTTCGACGAGCACGGCTTCCGGGTCCGCGCCCCAACGCAAGGGGAGAAACACGCTTCCCAGGCCGCGTGAAACCACCAGCAAGGATGAGCCGTGGGCGAACACGCCTTCGTCGAGACAGAAGCGGCTTTGTCGGATGAGCGCCGGACCATTCGGCAGCCGAATCTGCCCACCGTGGGTGTGGCCGGACAAGATCAGCGGGATGCCGTTGGCTTCGGCTTCGTAAAAGTGGTCGGGGTTGTGCGCCATCAATAAATGTGGCGGGCCATGCTCTGCCAGCACGGCTTGCCAGTTGGGCTTGCCGAACACGCGATCGTCGATGCCGCCGAGCACGAAACGGCCGCCACCATGGTTCAACTCGACGCTTTCGTTTTTGAGCGTTCTAATGCCGACGGCGGCGAGATTGTCGCGCAACTCGGTCTGATTGCCGCCAAAATAGTCGTGGTTGCCGAAACAAAACCAAGCGCCGAGCGGCGCACGGGTCAGTGGCGCAAGCCCTTCGAGAATCGGGATCGCTTCGTCGGTGTGACCGGTTACCAGATCACCGCCCACGACGACGAGGTCCGGCTTGGTGCGCATTAGAGTCAGGACAATCTCCCAGAGCGTTTCCGGTTTCAAGAAAATTCCCGCGTGGATGTCGCTAATCAGCAGCACTCGCAGCGGCGCCAATCCGGCCGGCCATCCCGCGGGTGCGAGTTTGGTCTCGGCCAGCGTGAAGCGTCGTTCGAGCAGCCAGCTGTACGGACTCCAAATATGGCCGAACAAGGGATAGACATAGCGCGATATGGCCATGTCCATGTAGCGCTCGAAGAGTTTGATCAAGCCGTGATTGGGATTCATCAACCGGCGCTCTTTGCCGGTCATGAGTCGGGGGGCATTGAGCTGTCGTCTTTTGAGGGACGCTGGATAATCTTCGCAGATGAGAGTCTCGGCGCGCATACGGTGTTGCATTGTAACGTGTCGCGCGCGCGAATTCATCCTCGCTCGAATCTACGGGCTTAAAATAGCTAAACTGTCATGGGACGCAGCATGGAACTACCGCAAAGCGCAGGAGGGAATTGCCGCTTCGATGATTGGATGACGTGGGATTGACTCAAGGAGCCATGCGGGCGATCCAGCGATCCATTTTTGTCTGGAGAATGTCCAGCGGCAAGGCGCCGTCGCTCAGCAGAGCATCGTGAAAGGCGCGAATATCGAATTTCGCGCCGAGCGCCTTTTCCGCTTTCGACCGGATCGCGGATATTTTTAGCTCGCCGATTTTGTAACCCAGCGCCTGGGCGGGGACGGCGATGTAACGGTCGACTTCCAGCGCCGCGCCATCTTCGCTGCTCATCGCCGTATCGACCAAGTATTTAATCGCTTGCGCGCGGCTCCATCCTTTTGCGTGCAAGCCGACGTCGACGACCAGGCGGGCCGCGCGGAATAATTCCGAGCTGAGCCGGCTAAAATATTGCGCCGGCTCTTCATACAGGCCGAACTCCGCACCGAGGCTTTCGGCATAGAGCGCCCAGCCTTCGACGAAGGCTGTGTATTCGGCGAATCGCTGAAAACGCGGCAGATCGCCGGCTTCCTGTTGCAGCGATATCTGCAAGTGGTGCCCGGGCACAGCCTCATGAAGAAACAGCGGCTCGGAGGCGCGCCGCGGGCGTTTTTCAATATCGGAGGCATTGATGTAGAAAATTCCCGGACGCGAGCCGTCCGGCGTGGCGGACCAATATTGCGAGGGAGCCGATCGTTCGCGAAATTCTTCGATCGTGCGGATTTCAAAAGGCGCTTTCGGCAACCGACCGAAAAGTTTTCCGAGTTGCGGCGCCACCTTTTGCCGAATCATTTCGTATCCCTGAACCAAAGCGCTGCGGCTCGCGTAGTTGCGAGCGCTGTTGTCGGCTAGATAACGGGCAAACTCCGGCAGGCTACCCGTGAAGCGCTGCCGTTCGCGCAACCGCTCCATCTCTTTTTGGATCCGGGCAACCTCGTCGTTGCCAATTTGAAAGATCTGTTCGGGCGTCAAATCCGTGCTGGTTTGCGTCCTGACCAGGTATTCGTACCAGACCTTACCGTTCGGCAGGTCGGATAGAGCGACGGTGTTTCGCGTCGAGCCGAGGTATTCGTCTTTGAGAAACGCCACGAGCCGTCGATAGGCGGGCACGATCCTTTGCTCGATTGTGGCGGCATAAGCTTGCGAAAGGCGCGCGCGATCGGCATCGTTGAAGTTGCCGGGCATGCGCTCGATCGATTGATAAAATAAGCTCGCTTTCGGATCGGTGACGATCATGGCTTCCAGTTGGGGCAGAGTTCTGTCGATGACGACCCGGGGCTGGACCAGACCCGCTGTCATGCCTCTGCGCAGGTTGACGATCGCGGTATCGAGCCAAATCTCAAATATCTCCATGCGCTTCAAAAAATTGTCATAATCTGTGACGGTGCGGAATGGCTGAATGCCTGTGCCGGAACCAAATAATGGAAACTCGACGGCCATACTCGCCAATTGGCGCACGGGGAGTAAATGGGAATTAAATTTTTGTCCTTCCAGGCCGAGCCGCAAATTACGCTCCAGGACGTCAAGAAGAAGCCGCCGGCGCGAATCGAGCAGGTCGCGGTCAATCGCGGCGAGCCGGGCTGAGGGTGTGTTCGAAGAGGCGGCGCTGTGCGCTGATATGCTCGACGCTAATGGCGATTTCTAACTGATCGTCGTAACGGTGATCGCCGATCTCCGTGGCAAAGCTTGGATAGAGGTCGAGATACGCTTCGAAATAATTTTCAAAAATACTGTCGAGAGTGCGCGCTTCGGCGGCCGCGCCCGGCTTCAGTAGTGTGGGAAAAGAGAGTTCCGTGCCCGAACAAGCAGAGAACATGGCGGACAAAATCATCCCGCGGAACAAGAGCGCGGCGGCGGTCTTCATGCGCGTGAACCAAGGCGAAATAAGTCGGGGCCGGGTCATGGGATACCGGCAACAGTATGCAGCCGAAGAAAAATCGTCAAGCCGCTAAGCTCGAGAATGCTTGACTTTCTGGAGATGAATCCCTTACTTTCGCTCGCAGTCCGACACGGTCTTGCGCAATCGATGAACGGAGGAAACGCATGTTCAACTTGTTCAAGCGGGTTTTGACGATTCAGAGTGCGAGGTTTTTGCTCGCACTTGGCGCGCTGTTGGTTTTGCCCGTGATGGCGACTGCGGCCGAGGCGCCACGCGCGGGCGGTGAACTGGTGTTTGCCGTGGGCGAAACGCCGCCGTCGTTCGACGGTCACCGCGAAACCACTTTCGGCATGCTGCATCCGATCGCACCGCATTACAGCACATTGCTGCGCTTCGATCCGCAGAACTACCCGAAAATCGTCGGCGACGTCGCCGAAAAATGGTCGTTCTCCAAAGATGGCCTGACGCTCACCGTGCAGATTCGCAAGGACATTAAGTTCCACGATGGCACGGCGCTCACCGCCCACGACGTCAAAGCGACCTACGACAAGATCATTTTTCCTGCGGAGGGAGTCGCCAGCGCGCGCAAGGCGCTCTACGCGATGGTCGATAAAGTCGAAGCGCCGGATGATTTGACCGTGGTCTTCAAGCTCAAACATATCGCCGCTTCTTTCCTTGCTAATCTTGCTTCGCCTTGGAACTTTATTTACAGCGCCGAGCGCCTCAAGAAAGATCCGCGTTGGTATGAAAAGAACATGATGGGCTCCGGCCCGTTCATCTTTGGCGAGCACGTTGCCGGCTCCCACTGGGTCGGCAAGAAAAATCCCAACTACTTTATGCCCGGCAGACCTTATCTCGATGGTTTTAGAGCCGTGTTCATCCGCGATACGGCGCCGCGGGTGGCGGCGGTGCGGAGCGGTCAGGCGGTCGTCGAGTTTCGCGGCTTCAACCCCGCGGCGCGCGACGACATCGTGAAAGCCTTGGGCAACAAGGCGGTCGTGCAGGAAAGCCCGTGGGCCTGCAATATTTTGGTGACCCTCAACAATGAGAAGAAACCGTTCAGCGATGTGCGCGTGCGGCGCGCCTTAACGCTCGCCATCGACCGCAACGAGGCTTCGAAAGCGTTGGCGCAGATTTCCGTCATGAAATATATCGGCGGGGTATTTCGTCCGGGCTCGGAGTTCGCCACGCCGGCAGCCGAGATCGCCAAATTGCCGGGCTTCGGCAAAAATATCGAGGCCGCGCGCGCGGAAGCCAAGCGGCTGCTCAAAGAAGCCGGCGTGCCCGACGGGTTTTCCTTCGTGCTCAAAAACCGCAACGTCAAAGAACCTTATGAAGTCAGCGGTGTTTTTGTCGTCGATCAATGGCGTAAGATCGGCTTGAACGTCACCCACACGCCGCTGGAGGGCGGTCCGTATTTCAACGACCTGCGCCAAGGCAATTTCGACGCCGGCATTGATTTCGACTGCGAGTTTATGGACGAGCCCGATCTTTATCTGCTGAAGTATTTGAGCAGTGAAAAGAGTCCGGTGAACTACTCGCGGTATAAAGATGCCTACGCTCGACGAGCTCTACGAGCGCCAGAGCCGTATGCTCGATCTGAAAGATCGTTTGCCGATCATTCGGCAGATGGAAAAACGCGCCATCGGTGACCAAGCGTACCAGTTCCCGCTTCTGTGGTGGCAGCGGGTGGTGCCGCACAGTAGCCGGCTCAAGGGCTGGAAGATCGGTCCGAGTCACTATGTCAATCAAGACCTGCGCGACGTATGGCTGGCGCAGTGAGAAATTAAAAAGGCAAAGGTAAAAATTACAAAGCGCGATGCACCGGTATATTCTCAAGCGTCTGCTGCTGATGATTCCGACGTTGTTCGGTGTGGCGGTGTTGGTGTTTTTTCTCCTCCGTGTGGCGCCGGGCGATATCGTCGAGCTTAAGTATGCGGGCAGCGGCACGTTTGCACCGAAAGAGGCGCTTGATCGCGAGCGCGCCCAATTGGGTCTCGACAAACCGCTGGCGCATCAATTTGTCGCTTGGATTGCCGGCGCGGCGCGCTTCGACTTCGGCGAGTCCATGTGGACCGGCCGGCCGATCACCGAAGAAATCAAAGTGCGCCTGGAGCTGAGTCTTCAGCTGGCGGTGATGGCGACTCTCGTGGCGATCTTGATCGCACTGCCTTGCGGCACGCTGGCGGCGCTGAAACACGACACATGGGTCGATTACCTCGTCCGCATCTTTTCCATCGGCGGTTTGGCGATGCCGTCGTTTTGGCTGGGCATCTTGATCATTCTAGTCTTTCTGATTTTTTTCAAGTGGCTGCCGCCGCTGACCTTTACTTCCTTTTGGACCGATCCGCGCGCCAATTTGATGCAGCTCCTTTGGCCCGCTCTTGCCGTCGGTTACCGTTACTCGGCGATGGCGACACGGATGACGCGCTCGGCGGTGCTAGAGGTGCTGCGCGAGGACTACGTTCGCACCGCGCGCGCCAAGGGGCTACGGGAGCGCGCGGTGGTGGTCAAACACGCGTTGCGCAATGCCCTCCTGCCGATCGTCACGGTGATCGGTTTGGAGTTCGCGTTTCTGATTGGCGGCTTGGTGGTGACCGAGCAGGTTTTCAATCTCAACGGCATCGGCATGCTGTTCGTCGAGTCGATCACCCACCGCGACTACACGATGACCCAGGCGCTGGTGTTGCTGGTCTCGTTTGCGTTTATCTTCATGAACTTTCTGATCGATCTGCTCTATGCCTGGCTCGATCCGCGGATTCACTATCAATAGGCGGCGCGCGCAAAAGAAATTCGCCAAACAACTTTCCCGATGCATGCGATATTGCGACAGGCGCTGAGCGGCGCTCGAAGCTTTATTTCGACGCGGCCGCTCGGTGCCGCGGGTGCGATGATCATTCTTTTCATGGCTCTCGCCGCATTGTTTGCCGGCGTGCTGTCGCCCTACGATCCGCTAGAAACTGACTATGGCGCGATGTTGCAGGCGCCTGGTCTCCATCACTGGCTTGGCACCGACTCCTTCGGCCGCGACGTGTTGTCGCGGGTTTTGTACGGTTCGCGGACCGCGTTGTTGGTTGGGTTTTGCGCCTCCTTTGCCGGCACGAGCATCGGCGCGCTGATCGGGGTAACGTGCGCCTACTTCGGTGGCCGCTGCGATCTGTTGACGCAGCGGCTCATGGATATCCTGCTCTCGTTTCCCCTGATCGTTTTGGCCCTCGTGGTGGTCGCCGTGCTCGGCTCGGGCATCTGGAACGTCATTTTAGCGATCTCGATTCCGATGATTCCGCGCGCTGCGTTGGTGGTGCGCAGCAGCGCGCTGGCGTTGCGCCAGATGCTGTTCGTCGAAGCGGCGTTGACGCTTGGATCGAGCCATTGGCGGATCATTTCCCGTCACATGATCCCCAATGTGATGGCGCCCTATTTGATCATGCTGAGCGCGTTTCTCGGTCAGGCGATCTTGCTGGAGGCATCGCTGTCGTTTCTAGGTTTGGGCGTGGCCGAGCCGGCGGCGGCTTGGGGACTGATGTTGCGCGGCGCGGCGGTGGAATTCGCCGAGCGCGCGCCGTGGATGGCGTTGTTCCCCGGCCTGGCGATTAGCCTGGCGGTTTTCGCGTTCAATGTTTTCGGCGATTCGTTGCGCGACGCGCTTGATCCGAAACTGCGGCTGCCGTGAGTTGTGTGTGGTTGCGATTCGCTAGTCTTTTAACTTGAGCGATGCGCGAGGTTTGATTTCGCCGCGTTTTTCGTAGAAGCCCTGTTGTACTTTACGCAGATCCAAGCTCGACAGTTCCTGTTTGCAGTATTTGCCATCGCGATTGACGTACTCAAGGGCGACCTCGCGCCTGTCCTTGACGATTTTGACCAGTCGCCCTCCTTCCCTTTCGATGACCCTCCCGACCGTGCGCAGGATCTCCCCGAGGCTGTGAATGTCCGGGAATTTTCTCTCCTCCGGTGCGGTGGCGGTTGCCTATCGCATCTGATCGGGCGATGTCCTCGGCGTCGTAAGTGCGGGTAAACGAAGCAATGTCGGATTTGGACTCCGGTGCCCATGTGGTAATATCCTGTGCGAGGATTTCTTTGAGAGACTTTCGTCCCGGTTTCGGAGTTTCCGTTTCGAGTCTGCTGCGCGCGCAGGTGCCGCGCACGACAAAATCTTCGCCTTGTCGCTCGATTTCAAATTTTTCAGGATAGAGCTCGGTGAGATCTTGGCCGATCGCACGCAAAACACGCGCATAAAATCCACCGGACTCGTTCGATTGCAGCTTGAAGGGGTCAGTCAACTTCACAAGAAACCCACAATCGCCCTCGGCGCCGGATGAGAATCGAAAAATACTTCGTGCTCATGCAACCGACCTCGTGGTCGTTTAGCAAGACCTATTATACTCAAACTTGACCCCGGCGACCAGCATATACTAGAAAAGTGAGGACGAATAGGCCAATATCTTCTTCACCGGAGGAACATCCATGACACCACTACAAGTCCTGCCCGCACTCACCAAGGCGGGCGGCGAGCTCGGCGCCAAAACCACCTACCAGTTGTTCTTGGAGAGAGAAAATGTGCCGGCGGTGCGCGGATTTCACATCGAAGATATCAACACGGTGGAACTCTTCCCGTGGTCGCGCGTCGGTGGGCGCGGCGTTTATTTGAACTTGGACGGTGCCGAGGGCGTAAACGATTGCTACATTTGCGAGATTGCGCCGGGCCAGTCGTTGGAGCCGCAGAAGCACATGTTCGAAGCACTGATTTATGTCGTCAGCGGCCGGGGTGCGACGACGATCTGGCAGGAGGACGGCAGAAAGCAGACTTTCGAGTGGGGCGAGGGCGCGCTCTTCTCACCGCCGCTCAACGCCTGGTATCGCCACTTTAACGGCCAGGGTGATAAACCGGTGCGGCTGCTGGCGATGACCAACGCGCCGACGGTGCTCAATCTCTATCACAATATCGATTTTGTCTTTAACTGCGACTATCGTTTCAGCGACCGTTATGCCGGCGAAGAAAATTTTTTTAACGGCGAGGCCAAAGTTCCCGCCCCGGGGTTTCACGATACCAATTTTATCGCCGACGTGCGCAGCTACGAATTGCCGGAGCGCAACGATCGGGGCGCCGGTGGCAAGATGCTGATGATCGAAATGGCGAACAACGTCATGTCGGCGCATATTTCCCAATTTCCCGTGGCGACCTATAAAAAAGCGCACCGCCACGGCGCGGGCGCGCACGTGATTATTCTTAAAGGCGAAGGATTTTCGGTGATGTGGCGCGACGGCGAAGACATCAAACGCTACAACTGGCGCGCCGGCAGTTTGATGGTCCCGCCTGAGCGCTGGTTTCATCAGCATTTCAACATCGGCGGCGAGCCGGCGCGCTATCTCGCGCTCAAACCTTTTAGCAGCAGGAAATTTCCTGGTCTGCGCAAACAATGGGGCACTTCGGAAAGTGTCAAATTGGGTGGCGATCAAATTGAGTATACCGACGAGGATCCGCGCATTCGCGCCATGTTCGAAGACGAACTTGCCAAGCGTGGCGTCATGAGCCGGATGACCCACGTCTATCAAGCGGCGTGAGCGACGCGCAGTTCAATGACTGCCGAACCTTGAAGCTCTTTTAGTCGACGGCGATCAACTTGCCGTCGCGATGCTCGACGGTTTTGCCGGTCATCTCCATTGCCGCTTGCGCCGCGAAAACAAAACCATTGCCGAGGGTTTCGGGTCCGGGCAAGCGCTGGCGCGCTTCCTCGGGCGCGTCTTCCGTGGCGATCGCTTGCTTGGGGCTGAAGGCGACGACGCAAACGTTCCACTCGCGCTCTTCTTCGGCGACGAAGCGGGTGAACGTGCGAATCGCATCTTTGCTGACGACATAGGGCGAAGCGCCGTGATTTTCCGCGCGCCCGCCGCCCCATAGATTGACGATATTTCCCGCGCGTTGCTCCTCCATGAACGGCACGACGTATTTTGTGCAGAGAAAAGTTCCGCCCAGATTGGTCTGAATCACGCTGTCCCAAAAATCTTTGCTCAAAAAGCGGACCCGCGGCCAGCGCGGGATGCCCCAGTTGAAATGCGGCACGATGCCGGCGTCGTTGATCAGAGCGTCGATCCGGCCGAACCGGTCGGCGACGGTATAAACCATATGGCGCACGTCTTTTTCATCGCGCACGTCAACCGGCACCGCGATGGCGTCTTGGGTCAGCGCACGGATCTCGCCGAGCGTCTTGTGCATGCGCTCGGCGTCGGTGTCGGCGATCACTACTTTGGCGCCGGCTTTGGCCAGCGTGTGCGCGGCGTGGCGCCCGATCCCCTTGGCTCCGCCTGTGACGATAACAACTTTGTCCTGCACGGTTTCTCCCTCCCAATAATACTCGAATAAATTCTGTCTTTCTCCGAAATCCAGCACTCCAACACTCCATTACTCCAACCTTCTGGTCCGTCGCCCCATTGGAGTGATGGAGTACTGGAGTAATGGGTAGGCGGAGGACTTTCTCTACGCCGCTGTTTCTTCGGCCTTGAAGCCGATGTGCTTATGGCTGCCGTCGCAAAAGGGTTTGGTCTTGGATGCGCCGCAACGGCAGAGATAGAGCGGGTCGATTTGGCTTTCCGCGTATTCTTTTCCCGTTGAGTCCAAGACTTTAGCGCCGCCGGCGACTTCGTAAGGGCCGTTCTTTAGAGCTTTGATCGTTACGTCCGCCATAAATTTCCTCCTCGGGGAATTGTTGGCCGAACATTACACAGCCAGCTTGCCTGTGCAACGGTACGATCGGTGAAAATGCAACCGCTGGTCGTGATACGTGATCGTGATCGTTCCGACACGACACGAACCGACGTGTGCCTAGTTGCGTCGATACTCATTGCCGGCGAGTGCTGGACTGTGTTAGTGAGGCGCAATGAAGAAATCGTTAGTGCTCACTCTGTTGTTTGTGTTCTGGCTGATCGGGGAGGCCTGCGGCCAGGAAAAAATCCGCGTCGGTCAGGGCTCGGTCAGTCTGCAGTCGGGCCTCATGCATATCGGCAAAGACCGCGGTTTGTTCGCCAAGTATGGCCTGGCGCCGGAGGTCATTTACATTCCCGGCGGCTCGACCAATGTCCATGTCTTGATCTCCGGCAATCTTGGATCTGTCGCAACTCAGCGGCGCGCCCGGCGTGGCGGCCAATCTGGAAGGCGCGGATATCGTTTATTTCGCCGGTCTGCTCGACAAGCTGAATTATCAACTGATTACCCGGCCCGAAATTAAGTGCCTTCGAACAATTGAAAGGGAAAAAGTTCGGCGTCAGCCGCTACGGCTCCTCCGCCGATTTCGGCATGCGCGCCATGCTCAAGCGCCTCGGAGTCGATCCGGTTAAAGAAGCGACGATCCTGCAAATCGGCGATGAGCCGGCGCGCATCGCCGCGATCAAATCCGGCAATATCGACGGCACGGTTGCCAACGCGCCCTTCAATATCGAAGCCGAACGGCTGAAGCTCAACGTGCTGGCGGATTCGGTCAAAATGAACATTCCTTTCTTCAACACCGGTCTGTTGGGTAGCCGGCGATTCCTGGAGAAGCAGGAAGCCAAAGGTGCTGAACTTCCTGCGCGCTTATCTCGAAGCGATCAAAATTCTCAAAACCGAAAGAGACTATTCCATCAAAGCGCTGGCTCAGTTCACTCGCGTGCAAAATCTTAAAGCCATCGCCGAAGGCTACGATTACTTCGTCAATCAACTTGAACCGGTGCCGTATCCATCGGTGGAAGCTATGCAAGCCGTCGTCGCCCAGATCGCTGAGACTAATCCCAAAGGACGAGGGATCGACGCGAAGAGTTACGTCGACGCCGGTTATCTTAAGCGCTTGGAAGACGAAGGCTTTGTGAAGAAGATCTGGGGGAAGTGACGATCGGATCCATGCGGTCCCTTTAAATCGCATGCGCGCTGGGTTGTGCCACCGGCATCGAGGTCGAGGGATTTCACTCTTGGGGAGGTGTTCATGAAAGCATCTTTTAGATTGACGCTGTACGCGTTTGTTCACGTAACTTTACTCGGCCTATTGACGATTTGGCCGGCTGGTAACGCCTTCTCGCAAGCTGATTTCTACAAAGGCAAAACCATCAAGATTATCCGCGGCGGCGGCCCGGGAGGTTCCGGCGAGTTCCAGACCAGAGCGCTGGTTCGATTTCTGGAAAAGTATATTCCCGGCAAACCCCATTTGATGGTTGAATTTATCGAGGGCGCGGCGGGACGAAAAGCGGCCAACGTCATCTACAGCTCGACCCAGCCCGATGGACTTGACCATCGGATCCATCGGCGCCGGACTTGTGGTTGGGCCGATCTTGGGCCTACCCGGCAGCTCCTATGATCTCGATAAATTCATTTACCTCGGCTCGACCGACGGCGGCGACCCCTATGTGTTCTACACCAAGGGAGAACTGCGGGTTGGATTCTCTCGCAAACTGCGAGCCGCCAGCGGTCTCAGGTTTGGCGCCCATTCGGTCGGCCATCCGGTCTATGTCACGGGACGCATCGTCGCTTATCTGCTTGGTTTGAAGGATCCCAAGTTCGTTACCGGTTTTACCGGTCCGGAAATTTACATTGCGATGGAGCGCGGCGAGATTGACGCCCATGCAACCGGCGCGGCGCGCTTCGTCATCGAGAAATCGGAGTGGATCGAAAAGAAACAGATTCATCTCCATGCGACACTGACGGTTCCCAAGGGCCGCCATCACCCGACATTTGCCCAATTGCCGGAATTCGGCAGCTTTGCCAAGACGGACACCGAACGCAAACTACTCGATATGTTCCGAGCCTTTCAATATCCGCGCTGGCCGTACATCTTCCCTCCCGGCACGCCGAAAGAGCGCGTGCAGATCATCCGCGAAGCGATGAACAAGTCGTTCGCCGATCCGGAATTTCCCGGGGAGTTTAAAAAACTGATGGGCGACGGCCCGGCGCCGCTGAGTGGGGAAGAGCTCGAGCGGGCGATCAAAGAATTGCCTCGAGATAAAGAGGTCGTTCAGCTCTACCAAAAGCTTGCCGGCGCCGATCCTTTGCCGCCCCGATGATGTGAAGGTGAGGCCTTCGAGCCGATACTTCAAACTAAGGCTTGAAGCAGAAGGGTTCAACCTGACGGGAGCGAAGCTCGTCAAACCGGAAACTTTATTTGCGACGCTTCAAAAAGCCGGTCTGCTTCGAGAAAATAAGTGCGATGACACTTTGCCTTGGGTATTTAGATCTGAGTCCGGTGAGTATGCGATTTTACTTCGCCAGAAAATCCAACACCATTTTCGCCATCTCTTCCGGCTTCTCCACCTGTACGCTGTGGCCGGCGCCGGGGATACAATCCAAATTCCCCGCTATTTGGAATTCTCTTGGCATAGGTCTCGCCGTGGGAGCGCGGCACCATGTGGTCGTGTTCGCCCCAAATGACCAGCGTTGGCGACGAGATGCGGTGCAGGCGGTTTTTCAGCGAGTGGTTATAGAAGTACGGCGGCTTGAAACCGATGCGCGAGCTCAAGCGGAGCATTTGATAGCGGCGCACTTCGTCTTCAATTTCCCCTTTGCCGTCGGGAAACATTTCTAGAGCGATGGGTTGGTCGGCGCTGGAGAAAAACATTTCCCGCAATGTGGCGTAGCTTGAGCCGTACTCAGGTTGGGCGTTCATGAAAATGTCGCCGATAAGCGCGCCTTCGACGAATAAGCCGGTAGCGCCGATCAAGACCAACTTGCGAATCTTTTCCGGATGACGCACGGCGATCTCGGCGGCGATCCAGCCGCCGACGCAAGTTGCCGACAAGGTCGAATTGCGTCAGCTCGAGTGCATCGAGAACTTCGAGATAGTGCAAATACCACGTCTTCGACCGTGTCGATGTCTTTGTTCTTCGTCGCTTTGAGCGCAGCCGGGATGGGCCGGAGCGATCACGCGCGCGCTTTTGGCGAGCTGTTCGTGAAACGGCAGCCAGCTTTCCTTCACCGAATGAACATCGGCGAAGCCATGCAGATAGAGCAGCGGCGCGCCGTTGCCGTTTTCCATAATCCAAACCTTCCGGCCCTTGATCTCGATAGTGCGTCCGCTCAATGGAGTTCCTCCGCCGATGCTTCGACATTGACGCCGGGAAATTCTTTGGTGAACTGGCTGCAAAGACTCGCTGGCGCAATGCCGGCGCGACCTTCTCGGCGAACAGCTTCATGCTTTTGCGCGCCAGGTGGTCGGGCATGTTGCCGAGCTGGAATTGAATCAAGAGATTGCCCACCTTGGCGCGCTCGATAAGACGCGGAGATGCGCCGGATCACGGTTTCCGGGCTGCCGACGATGATCGACTGCGAGGCTTCGAGTTCGTCCCAGTTCTCCACGTCGCCCAAAAGTTTTTGGCCCGGCTTGTAGTGCTTGAGATATTCACGCCACGCGGCGGCCGGGATATACGGCACGCCTGGGCCGTAAGTGAGTTGACGGCCGACGCGGCGCAGATGGCCTTTCAGACAATTTTTCAAAAAATACCAAACGCCTTCCTCGCATTCCTCGCGCGCTTGCTGATCGGTCTCGGCCACATAGGTCGACATCAAAATGCCGAAGCGAAACGGATGATACTTATCGCCATGTTTCTCCAAAACCGCGGCAAATTCCTGTTGCGCCCGATGGGTCTCGCCGCCGTGGCTGCGCGAAGACAGAAAATAGCAGTAACCGCGCTTGGCCACTTCGGTCATTGTCGAAGGGCTGCGCGAGCCGGGAATCCACACCGGCGGAAAAGGCTTTTGCAGCGGCTTGGGCCAGAGATTCACGTAACGCAAAGGATAGTAGCGCCCCTCGTGAGCGAACGGGCCGTCTTCGGTCCAGGAGCGGACGATCAAATCCGCCGCTTCCCAAAATTTCTCACGGGTGTTGGCCGACGGTACGTCATAGTTGAAGGTTTCCGGACCGCCGCCGGGAGCGAAGCCGGCGATCAAACGGCCGTTGCTCATCTGATCGAGCATGGCGTATTCCTCGGCGACGCGCATCGGATTCATGTGCAGCGGCAGCAGATTGCCGAGCACCACGATCTTACCGCGCGTGGTGCATTGGGTCAGCGCCGAGGCGATCATGTTAGGCGAGGGCATCAAGCCGTAAATATTTTGATGGTGCTCGTTGAGCACCATGCCGTCGAAGCCGAGCTCATCGGCGTAGGCGAGTTGATCGATGTACTCCTGATAGAGTCCGCGGGCCTTGCTGTTATCCCAGAGTTTGTTCGGCACCGTCACCCAGCCGCTGTACTCCTTCTCGTCGAAATCCTTATCGAGATAGGGGTAGGCCATGAAATGCCAGCAGAACAGTTGCACCGGTTTCATCGTTTCACCTCGAATGCCAAGGGGCGCTGCGTATGTGCGACCTGGATAAATTTACCGAACTATAACTTCAATCGATCGCGCCGCGCAAACGAATCTGGCGCGCGCCGATCGCGTTCCGCCATTGCGCCGCGATAAAATTCCTTGGCTCCCTCGCAAAAGCGTGGTGTGGAAGGTAGAATCCGGCTGCTTCTGAGATCATGCCGTGAGGTTTCCATTGCTCGCGTTGTTGGGGATTTCTGTTGGTGCTGTTTCTGACTGCCTGTGGCGGTCATGAAGTGGATTTTGCGCGTTCGCTGGCGGTTCACGCTCCCGCGGATTTGATTTTGCGTAACGGCAAGATCGTCACCGTCGATCGCGCCTTCTCGATCAAGCAAGCGGTTGCCATCAGCGGCGGCCGGGTCATCACCGTCGGCACCGACCGCGATATGCGCCCACTGACGGGACCGGCGACGCGGGTCATCGACCTTGGTGGGCGGACGGTGATCCCAGGTTTGATCGATTCGCATATCCACGCCACTGAAGCCGGCTTGAGTTGGGACGCCGAGCTGCACTGGGAAATGACCCGCACGCTCGCCGACGGGATGCGGCAAATCGCCGCGGCGACCCAGGCAAAACCGGCGGGATCATGGATTGTTGTGAGTGGCGGCTGGGTACCCACGCAATTTGCCGAGCGGCGCTTCCCGAGCCGCGCCGAGCTCGACGCGATCGCGCCCCGACACCCGGTGTATATCCAGTATCTGCGCCAAGGCGCGTTGCTCAATAGCGCGGCCTTGGACGCGCTTGGCATCCAGCCGAAGACCCCGGATCCCGCCGGCGGAAAATTCGAACGCAATCCGGCTAGCGGTGAATTGACCGGCTGGCTGCAAGGCGTGTCGGCGTGGGAGTACGCTTTCCAAAAAATTCCCGGCGCCAACTTAATTCAGCATGCGCGCCAGCTTGGCGAACTGTTTTCGTGAGCTCAACCGGCTGGGCTTGACGTCCGTCGGCGATGTGCAAAGCACCGGAGTGACGTTCGCGCATCGCCGTCTGCTTGCTGACATGGCGCGCACCGGCGAGCTGACGTTGCGGGTGAACTTTTACACTGCTCCGGACCCAAACGGCGACGCGCTCGAACAAATCAAAGCGCTATCCGCCGAGATCCAGCAGTTGCCGCAGAGCGATCTTTATCGCTTCGTCGGTTTCGCCGGACCGCTAGTCCGAGGCATTGCCGACGATGACATGACCGCTGACCCAAAGAGTATCAAGATGGACCCTGAGGCGAAGGAAAAGCTCCGCCGTGCGGTGCGCTTTTTCGCAGAGGCGGGTCTAAATTTTCATTTGCATGCGACGCAGGACAGCACGGCGCGACAATTGCTCGACGTGCTCGAAGAGGTTCAAACCGTCACTCCGTTCGCGCGCCAGCGCATCGTCTTTGCTCATATGGAAGACGCCACGGCGGAAACCATCGCGCGAATCAAAAAGCTCGGCGGCGGCATCTCGGTGCAGGACCGCCTCGCACTGACGGGCGAGCGCAATGTGGAGCTTTGGGGTCTGGAACAAGCGCGCAATGCGCCGCCGTTGCGCACGATGATCGAGTCGGGTGTTCCGTTGGGCGCCGGCAGCGATGGCTTTCGCTCGTCGAGTTATTCACCCATGCTATCTTTGTGGTGGTTGATCACGGGGAAGACCGTGGCCGGCTCGGTGATCCGCAGCAAGAGCCAGAATCTGACGCGCGAAGAAGCGCTGCGGCTCTATACTATGGGCAGCGCCTGGCTGACCTCCGATGAAGGGCGCAAAGGATCCATCGAAGCCCGACAAACTTGCCGACATGGCGGTGCTTAACGCTGATTACTTGACCGTGCCGGAAGATCAGATTCGTTTTCTCGAATCGCTTTTAACCATGGTCGGCGGACGGGTGGTTTATGCCGCCGGACCTTTTGTGCAAATGAAGTAGCATACGCGGTTCGTTGCGACCGAAGCAGTCAAGGAGGCACTATGCGGCAACTCGTCATGCGATTTGCGCTCGACCATGCTGGTCGCGCTGTTAATGCTCAGCCAGCCGCAGCCTACGCGTGCCGATCGATTTTTCATCAGCATTCCTGGACCGACGTTGAGTTACGTGCCGCTCTATTACGGGCAAGAAAAAGGATTTTTTGCTCAGGAGGGACTGGATCTTCAGGTGTTGGTGGTGCGCGGCATTGTCGGCGTGAGCAGTTTGATGTCCGGTGAGATCGATGTCACCTGCCATGCGGGTAGCGGTTTTTCCGCGGCCTTGCGCGGCGTTCCGGTTAAGATCATCTCGGTGACCCGCGATCGGCCAATCCATGAATTGATCGTCGCTCCGGCGGCCAATTCCTCGGCGGAGCTGAAAGGCAAGTCGATCGCAGTGGGATCGCTGGACGGCACCGCGGCGATCATGACGCGCCGGATTCTGCAAGCCAAAGGCCTCGACGCGCAGAAAGACGTTGGTCTTCTCAGCATGGACACGCCGGCACGATTGCAATCGCTGTTTTCCGGCCGAGTGGCCGGCGCCATGATGACGCCGCCGGCGATTTATCTCGCGGAGGAGAAGGGCTACAAAGTGTTCGGCCGCGGTCGCGACTATATGCGCTATCTGCAGACCGGCGTGGTTTCAACGGATATACAGATCAAGCAGAAGCGCGAGAAGCTGGTGCGATTCCTGAGAGCGTGGAACCGCGGGCTCAAGTCTTATCAGGAGAGTCCCGAAATCATGATTCCCTACATTCAAAAACGGCTGGGCATCAAAGACGCTCAACTGGCGCGGCGCATGTATGAAGACGACGCGCCGTTTGTGCTGGAGGGCGGAAGATTGAGCGGCGATGCCGCGAAGGAGATCATCGAGATCGGCCGGGAAGCACTGCGCGTCAAGGAACCGATCGCGCCGGAGCGGATTTTCGATTTCTCCCTGGCGCAGGAAGCGTTGCGGTGAGTTGCCGGTTGCAGGTTGTCAGGATCTTGTAACTCGACCGTCAGATTCGACTATTTGGTTTTGACTGCGGCGCGGAGAAAACTGTAATCGACGATGTCCGACTGGTTGATCGGCTTGGTGATCTTCGCCAGACTTTTTGCTTCATCGATGGCGGCTTGCAGCGAGGTGTCGTCGACGAAGCCGTCCTGTGCAGAGCGCATCGACCAGATATTTGTAGGCTTCTTCCATCACTTCTTTCGAATAGCCATACTTTTTCTGCGCGAAGGCAATGAAACCGGCCCGCTCGCTTTTGAGCGCGCGCGTGGCGCGCAAGAAGGCGCGCACCATGCGCTGGACTTGGCCGGGATTTTTCTGAATTTTTTCCACGCTGGTGGCGAGCCCGGTGAGCGGCCGCTGGAGAATTTTCCCGGCGTAGACCAGCTCGTGATAGCCCTCTTTTTTCAGCTGGATATTCAATGGCACGGGCATGTGGGTGGCCTGCACGGTGCCGGCCATGAGGGCGGCATGGCGCAACGTGTCGGTGCCGAGAGTGATGATCGTCACGTCTTTTTCCGGATCGAGACCGAGCGAACGCAAGCCGACGCGCGCGGCCAGATCGCCGGTGGCGCCGAAGGAGCTAACGCCGACTCGTTTCCCTTTCAGCGCGGCGGCGTTGGGAATTTCCGGGCGCGACATGAGCGCGTGCAAGACTCGGGAAAAATCGAAGGTCAAGTTTCTTACCGGCAAGCCGATGAGCGCGCCGCGGATGATCGTGCCGGTGCTGTAGCTGTAGTCGATGTCGCCGGAGAGCAGCGCCTTGATCCCCAGATCGGCGCGCAGCGAAACATAGACCAGATCGATGCCTTCGTCGCGGTAGAAGCCGCGCTGGATACCGTAGAGCAGGGGACCGATCGACAATGCGGCGCGCGCGGAATGGCCGACGATCACTCTTTCCTGAGCCTGGGTAAGCGAGAACCGAAAAAGCAGAAGGATGCTTGCGGCGATCAGTGAAATCGTTTTCATCAGGGTGTGGCTTTATCAATTTCACCGTTGCCTTGCAAAGATCAGGTTAAATTCGTAATTCTTTTTGAGTTTGAGGGGGAATGATGAGTTACAAAGATGTCCGGGAATGGATCGAGCAAGTCGAGCGAGATGGGCGAGCTCAAAGTCGATCGAAGGCGCCGATTGGAATTTGGAAATCGGCGCGTTGTCGGTGCTCGCGTCGAAGCACAAAGAAAACAGCCCGGCGTTGCTCTTCGACCAGATCAAAGATTATCCGCAGGGCTATCGTATTCTCGTCGGCTTTTTCGAGAGTCTCAAACGCTCGGCGCTGACGACCAATTTGCCATTGGATATTTCGCGCGACGGATTTATTCAGGCGTGGCGCGAGCGTCTGGCCAAGCCGGAGTCGATCCCGCCGGTGACCGTCGCCAGCGGGCCGGTGCTGGAGAATGTATTCAGCGGCGACGACATCGATCTATTCAAATTTCCCGGTGCCGTTTTGGCACGAGCGGACGGCGGCCGCTATATCGGCACGGGCCACGTCGTGATCACCCGCGATCCCGATGAGGACTGGGTCAACGTCGGTTGCTATCGCGTGATGGTCCACGATCGCAATACCATGGGCATGAATATTTCTCCCGGCAAGCACGGCCGCATGCACCGGCAAAAATATTTCGATCGGGGCCAGCCCTGTCCGGTGGTGGCGTGCTTCGGCGTCGATCCGTTGCTGCATATGATCGCGACCCGCCCCGAGCCTTACGGCCGGAGTGAATTCGACGCGGTGGGCGGCATAAAAGGCGAGCCGGTGGAAGTGATCCGCGGGGAATATACCGGGTTGCCGATTCCCGCCTACGCCGAGATCGCCATCGAAGGCGAATTTCTGCCGGACCAGGGAAAGGAAGAAGGGCCGTTCAGCGAATGGACCGGCTATTACGCCAGCGGCGAAAAGTTGGAGCCGCTGATCAAAGTGCATCGGCTTTATCATCGCAACGATCCGATCATTACGGCGTCGCCGGAATACCGGCCGACGGCCCGGGCCGAGCATTGCTATGAGCTTTTGCGCGCCGCCTATATCCGCGACCAAGTTGAAAAAGCCGGCGTGCCGGACGTCAAAGCGGTGGCCAGCTACTTCCGCCGCTTTCTCACGGTTCTGTCGATCCGCCAGCGCTATCCCGGCCATTCGCGCCAGGCCGCTTTGGTCGCCAGCCAATGCCAAGGCGCGGCTTATCTCGGCCGCTACGTGGTCGTCGTCGACGACGATATCGACGCGTACGATATCAACGACGTGCTGTGGGCCATGTGCAGCCGCGCCGATCCGGTGGACTCCGCGGAGATTTTACGGCGCTGTTGGAGCGGCCCTTTGGATCCGATCATTCCGCGCGAACGGAAAGGATTTAGCTCGCGCATGATCATCGACGCCTGCCGTCCCTTCGAATGGCGCGACAAATTTCCTCCCGCCGCGCACATCAGCCCTGAGCGGCGGCAAGCGGTTATGATGAAGTGGAAGAAAGAATTGTTTAGCTGAGCATGGTTAGTCGGGGGATGTATGCGAGTGAGGAGACTCACCGCCCCACGCTTGCCGTCGAGCTCGTTGTGCAATTCTTCCCCAATCGCGCGGCTCTAATCGTCTCTGCGAATACCGCCAACCCGCCGATAGCAGCCGATATCAAGAGTTTTGCCGAGGGGATTATATTGTGAGGCCGGGCTTTGGGAAGCCCGGCCTCACTGCCACTGAGCGTGACGGGGGGTCTCAGTGACGCCGCTTACCCGTGGGAGCTGTGCTGAAGGAGGCAGCGCGGGTAAGCGGTTTTCAATTCATTCTTAAGTTATCGCTCGATTGAAACCACTTGTGGCGCTGCAAGCGTCGTTGCAAGTAGGTGTTTTTTGGCCAATTCCAATTTCGTCCAGGAAGCTCTTCGCCGTTATAGGATGCGCCGTTGACTTTGCTCTGCAAGAAAATCATTTGCCAAAAACTCGGCTTCTCGGTTTCCATCGTCTGCTGTTTCATTTCCGTCCCTCCTACGTTTCTTTTCTTTTGACGAATAAGATTTCCAAGTGGCATACACCGTCTCCCTCAGTGATCGTTCACGCGCGCTTGGCTCATCGTGCTCCCGTTTAATTGCGAACAGTGCACCAACCGTGCCGGGACTCAGAAATCACTTCATCTAGCTAATTGTCCTACGTTGTCATGAAATGAGAGCTACGCGTTGGGGCATCTCGGACCGGCCGCATAGGCAATTTCACTTCATCGGTCACTATTGCCAGGTGCGGAAATAGCTCGGCGGTGCTCTCGGATTTCCGCTGGGACGTAAATAGCCGCGCAATGTCGCAGGGTTGGGCTCTGGTATTGATAACCCCTGCAAGCGCCTTTGTGGCTACTTCTCAGAAAAATCGGGTTAAGCTAGGGGACGCAGCGCAGAGCGTTGTCGCGGTAACTTTCGTCACCTTAGTGTAAACCGATTGGAACAGAGTCACTCAAGAAGGGCACGCTCGAGCGACGCGAGTAACTGGTCGAGGGTTAAATTCTGAAGGTTTCTGTGGTCTCTTTGAGGAAAAGTTCTTCCACTTCCAGTTTCCTGGCGATTAAGCCTTGCTCGGAGCTGTAGCGGAGAAACGTCTCGAGCGTCTTGCGATTGGCGACCACGCCGTAGGGCCAGAAGTCCTGCCCCATGAGCGTTCTGACTTCTTCGGCATGTGGCCCGGCCCACGGCAGGACCGAATGGATCGCATCGTTCTTGAAGATGGCCTCGATGCAATGTTCTTTCGCTTCCACCAGCGCCTTGTACAAGCTCTGTGCCACCCAGGGATGATGGTTATAGAACTCCTCGCGCAGGATCATCACGTGCATGATCGGAAAGATACCGGTGCGTTTAAAGTGCTCGACTTCGACTTCGCGAGGATTGGCGAATAGGCGTTTCACTTGCGGCACCCGTTTGACGAAAGGCATTGGGACCTGGGCCGTGATCAGGGCATCGATCTCGCCATCGACCAACATGGCGGATAAGTTTTTGCCTTCGGCGATAGTTTCGACTTTGATTTCCGGGGGCAGTTTCAGTGGTACTTTTTCCTTGCGGCCGGAGGATTCCAGGCCGCCGGTAAGCCACTGAATATCGCGCGGCCTCACGCCGTAGTCATCCTGCAGGAAGCCGCGCAGCCAGACAGTGGCGGTCATTTGCCACTCGGGCACGCCGACGCGCCGCCCTTTCAGATCTTCCGGTTTGTTGATGCCGGCATGGACGTTGACGTAGGCGCAGGAGTGGCGGAATTTGCGGTAGACGAAAGCGGGTATGCCGACGAACGGAAAATCGCCGCGGGCTTTGCCGGCGACGAAACTGCCGAAGGACATTTCGGCCGCGTCGAACTCATGATGCATGCCCATGCGCCAGTGCACCTCGGGCGGCCTGTTGATCGTGACAAAATTGATGTCCAGTCCTTCGGCGCGCACCGCGCCGTCTTTTAGCGGGCGGACGATGTCGTAATCGCCGCAGCCAAGGTCGAGGGTTAAAGTCGCCATGTTTGTCCTTTATTCTCTTGAATTGAAGCGATGGTTTCGAATCACCAAATTCGTGCTCGTGATACGTGATCGTGTTCGGAACTCCTGGGAACACGTTTCACGAACACGATCACGATTTGTTTCACGCGTAGGCGTTATAGATTCCTGCGAATTTGGCAATCTTGAAATGCACCATGTGGTGCGCGGCTTGGCGCACGAGTTCTTGTTGACGTTCGCTGTTGGCATGTTTGGCGATCACTTCGCTGGCCATGGCGGTGTGCTCCTGGTCGGCGATAGCGTGGACGGTGAAGAATTGGATCTGCTTATCATTGAGGCCGTAGTGCCGGCGCAGTGCGTTGATATGCTCTTCGGAATAACGACACACCATCGTCTCATTCACCAAGGCCGAGGCGCGATTTTCCGACGCCGAACCGAGCAGCATGCCGTGAATCGTCTTGCTGGTATGCGCGAGACATTCGAAAACAGGCGTTGCCGTATCAAAGTCTTCCTCCTTCAATCCGATCGCCACGCCGAACTTTTTGGCGAGGTCCGGATGATACTGTTCTTCGTTCATCTGATAGAGAAAGTATTGGAAGAGATCGGGATCATGGCTGTTCTTGACCATGCATAGCGCGAAGCCTTTGAGGAGCGCGACGTTGTGTAGATAGTGCTGCAATGCCCACCCTTGCAATCGTTTGGTCGAGAGCTTGCCGGCGCGCAATTCGGTAAAGTAGGGCAATTCCATTAACTGATCGACGCCCGGTTGAATGATCTCCTTCATCACGCTGTCAACAAATGACTGGTTCGCCATATCCGGCTCCTTATTGTTCGCTTGGGGTTATTTTCTTTCTTTGAAAACTGCGTCGGTGAAGTGAATCCATTACTCTCGCGGCCGGCACTGGCGTCGGAATCAACTGGATGCGTAGGCTGATCGTATATTCTTGCAAGTCTTTGCTCGAGATCTTGCCGTCCCTGGTAAAACCGCTCAACCAGTGGGTCACAGTCTTCGGCTCTCCTCAGCGATAAATCCGCTCGATGAATCCGCCTGTTTCTATCTCGCGCACGATGCTGTCGTCAACGACGTCGTCGATCGTGAGCTTGCTTGCGGGATTGGTGGCTGCGCGCCTGCTCTCCGAGCCGCACCAGTAGCTCGGGCGCGGCGACGTCGAAACACTACCGAAACGGCTGATCGCGATCGATTTCTGCTTCAGCGGCAGATTTAATGGACGGATGAACCGCAGATCGAAATCCAGCGTATTGACGAGGCGATGCTCCCGAGGTCAGCAATGGGCATCCGGCCGAGGAGACATTGCGTCGGGTTGACAGAGGAGTCAATGGAGGAAAATTGCTCATGTCATCGCACTACGAAATTTCCTGGAGATCGGCACTTGCTTGAAATCTATTTTGTGAGCTTATGCCAGGTGTGCAACTCGCTGATTGCGCTGACTGATTCCTTGGCATTGTCTAGCGGTCTCTGCGACCGGAACGCTGAATCCTTACGTCCAATCGGGAAAAACATTTAAGGAGGAAACCGTCATGCAAATGAGAATATTTGGATTGATCGCCAGCCTCATGCTCTTCGTCGTTGCGCCGGTGAGCGCGCAAAAATATCCCGAAAAAGTTATCACCTTCGTCGTGCCGTTTACCGCCGGCGGGCCGACCGATACGGTGGCGCGGCTGATGGCTCAGCCCATGAGCACAAATGCTCAAGCAACAGATTATCGTCGAAAACGTCGGCGGCGCCGGCGGCACCATCGGCGCGAACCGCGTCGCGAAAGCGGCGCCGGACGGCTACACGCTGCTGCTGCATCATATCGGCCACTCCACCGCGCCGGCGCTTTATCGCAAGCTGCCTTACGACGCGATCAACGATTTCGAGCCGATCGGCTTGATCAACGAAGTGCCGATGACCTTGATCGCACGGAACGACTTTCCGCCCAAGGATCTCAAAGAGTTGATCGCCTATGTGAAGGCCAACAAAGATAAAGTGACGTACGCCAACGCCGGGATCGGCGCGGCCTCGCATCTGTGCGGCATGCTCTTCATGAGCGCGATCCAGACCGATCTGACCACGGTGCCGTACAAAGGAACGGCTGATGTCATGAAGGATCTTCTCGGCGGCCAGGTCGATTTTACTTGCGACCAGACCACCAACACGACCAGTCAGATCAAAGCGGACAAAGTGAAAGTGTATGGCGTGACGACGCTGAAACGGCTGCCGTCGCTGCCAAAAGTTCCGACGATCGATGAGGCCGGGTTGAAAGGCTTCGAGGTTTCGGTGTGGCATGCTCTTTACGCGCCCAAGGGCACGCCGAAACCGATCATCGATATGCTCACTAAGGCGTTGCAGGCGGCGCTCAAAGATAAAATCGTGATCCAGCGCTTCGGTGAATTGGGCACCGAACCGGTGGCCGAAAAGCGCGCCACGCCGGATGCGCTGCGCGCTCATCTCAAAGCCGAAATCGATAAATGGGCGCCGATCATCAAGAAGGCCGGCGTCTATGCCGATTAAGCGGATTAAATGAGTGAAGTCGTAAAAAAGGGCCGGGAGGTTTCCCGGCCTTTTTTTTGGTTATGGCTTTTTGCAGTGAAGCTGTTGTACAAGGCGCATTGATTGTCACGCGTGAAAGGAAGATCCGAGCGAGTGGGCAAAGGCAATGATACGCAGCACTAAAGACTTCTGGGCCGGTCTTATTTACATTTTCTTCGGAAGCTGCGCGATTATCATTGCGCGCGACTACGCCATGGGCACCGCGCTCAGCATGGGGCCCGCCTATTTTCCGAGTCTGCTTGGCGCTTTGCTTCTGCTGATCGGCGCCATCTCGCTAATTCGATCTTTTTTTGCCGCCGGCACGCCAATCGGCGGTTTTGCTCTGAAGGGACTTTCGTTGGTGATCGCCTCGGTGGTGCTCTTCGGCTTCATCGTGCGCGGCGCCGGTTTGGTGGTCGCACTGCCGCTGCTGGTCGTGATCAGCGCCCTCGCCAGTTCGCGTTTCCGTTGGGTCCCGACGCTCGCAATGGCGGCCGGACTGACGATCTTTTGCGTGTTCGTATTTGTCAAAGGCTTGGGCATTCCTTTGCCGATGATCGGTCCCTGGTTCGGAGGCTGAGTTAGGCGCCGATGGAGGTATTTTCAAATCTTGCTCTCGGTTTATCGATCGCGGCGACGCCCGGCAATCTGCTTTATTGCTTGATCGGCGTGTTTCTCGGCACGGCGATCGGCGTTTTGCCGGGTTTGGGACCGACGGCAACGATCGCCATGTTGCTGCCGATCACGTTCGCATTGCAGCCGGTGTCCGCGCTGATCATGCTCGCGGGAATTTACTATGGCTCCCAGTACGGCGGCTCGACGACTTCTATTCTGGTCAATCTTCCCGGCGAAGCGGCTTCGGTGGTGACCACCCTCGACGGCTATCAAATGGCAAAGCAGGGGCGCGCCGGACCGGCGCTGACGGCTTCGGCAGTGGGCTCTTTCTTTGCCGGTACGGTCGCGACTTTTGTGATCGCTCTTTTCGCGCCGCCGCTCGCCGACGCGGCGCTCAAGTTCGGTCCGGCGGACTATTTTTCGTTGATGGTGCTTGGTCTGGTCGCCTCCGTAGTGCTCGCTCAAGGTTCTTTGCTGCATGCCATCGGCATGGTCGTGCTCGGTCTCCTGCTCGGTCTGATCGGCACGGACGTTACGTCGGGCGCGCAGCGCTACACCTTCGGGATTCCCGAGTTGGCGGATGGCATCGGCTTTGTCACCGTGGCGATGGGCATGTTCGGTCTCGGTGAGATCATCCGCAATCTCGAAGGCGAGTCGGAGCGCTCCGTCGTGATCGCCAAGATCACCAGCCTGATGCCGACCAGAGAGGACTGGAAACGCATGGTCGCGCCGATCCTGCGCGGTACGGTGATCGGTTCGTCTGATGGGGATCTTGCCGGGCAGCGGGTCGATCTTGGGGTCGTTCGCGGCTTACTCCATCGAAAAGAAAGTCTCTAAGAATCGTGCCCAATTCGGCAAGGGCGCCATCGAAGGCGTCGCCGCTCCCGAATCGGCCAATAATGCCGGCGCGCAGACCTCATTTATTCCGATGTTGACCTTGGGCATCCCGTCCAACCCGGTGATGGCGCTGATGGTCGGCGCGATGATCATTCAAGGCATCCAGCCCGGCCCGTCGGTGATCACCGAACAGCCGGCGCTGTTCTGGGGCATCATCGCGTCCATGTGGGTGGGCAATTTGATGCTGCTCGTGCTCAATCTGCCGTTGGTCGGCATGTGGGTGAAGATGATCACGATTCCTTATCAGCTGCTCTATCCGGCGATCCTGGTGTTCTGCGGCATCGGCGTGTTTAGTCTGAACAACAGCACTTTCGACATTTATTTGATGGCCTTGTTCGGCGCGCTCGGCTATCTGCTCTCCAAGCTCGGCTGCGAGCCGGCGCCCATGCTGCTCGCCTTTATCCTCGGTCCGCTGATGGAAGAATATTTGCGACGTGCGATGCTCCTGTCGCGCGGCAATCCGTGGGTATTTGTCCAGCGTCCGATCAGCGCGACGCTGCTCTTCCTGGCGGTGCTCGCCATGTGCACGGTGCTGATTCCCGCCTTCAGCAAGACCCGCGACGAAGCGTTCAAAGAATAGATGTTAGTTCTTGCTCAGCCGCGCCACTTAGCGGCTTACAGTCGCCGGGCGATAGAAATCTGAGCGCGTTGCCGCCGAGCACGGCTTCTTTATCCTCAATGCTCAGATCATCGCGTGCGAGCAGTTCGTCGATTTCGTGGCGGCATTTGGCGGCGTCGAAAACCTCGTGAGGAAAATCGCTGCCGAACAAAAATGACTGGCGGCCGCCTTTGCTCACCGCCGTATTGAGACCCTCGTCGTCGCAATCGAAGCCGACGAAGATTCGGCCCGCGCTGAGTTGCTTCTTGAAATAGGCGCTGGCTTTTTCCCCTTGCTGTGGGCCGCCGATCAATTTGCCGTCCAGGTCGAGTTGTACGTGGCCGTCGTGATAGGAGCGGTCGAGCCGATCCATGATAAATGGCACCCAAGTGGCGCCGCCTTCGAGAAATGCGACGCGCAACTTCGGATATCGGTCGAACACGCCGTGGGCGACCATAGCCGATGCCTGAATCATCAGACTAAACGGATGGCCGAGGGCATGGGCGGGATAGTAGGTGGTGAAGGAATCCAACCCCATGTGGTGCAGGCAGCCGACGTGGACCGCGAGAGAGCAGCCGAGCTTTTCCGCTTCTTCGTAAAGCGGCCAGTAAAGCTTATTGCCCCAGTGGCCCTGAATCGCTTCGCCGTTGGACGGCAACATGCCGCCGAGCATGCCGAGCTCGGTGACGGCGCGGCGCAATTCGGCAATCGCCGCCTCGACGTCTTGAAACGGCAGCAAGGCCATTCCTTTGAGCCGGGAGTTTTGTTTCAAGAATTTTTCATAGAGCCAGGTGTTGTACGCGCGGCATGCGATCACCGCCCAATCCGGCGCCATGATTCTGCCAACCGCCAGACCCGGCCGTCGGATAAAGCACCGTCCAACTGATGCCGGTTTTGTCGAGAAATTGGTTCCAATCCTCGGCCGACGGATTGCCGGTGGCGCGGCGATTTTGTTTCAGGTAGCGAAAATGCAAATGGTCGAATTCAGGAAACAGCTTCGCCATTTGGTTGCCCTTCGGCATATACGCGGCGATTTCCTCGCCGCAGGCATGATCGTTGATATGTCCGTCGGCATCGATGATTTGCATGGACAAGTCTCTCCTTGAACACTTGCGATCGAGCGCGAGTCGCGTGAATGGGCGCACAGCGTTTCCCGATTCGGCGATCGGCGCAGCTGACTCGAAGGATTAGTATACCGGCGCATGGAGCGTCAAGCGATTTTGCGACTCCGAGTTTTTGCGTCGGTGATGGTTCTTCTGCTATGTTCGTGCGCTGAGGTTGCATCGAATAGATCGGTTTCAATGACCTGGTTGACTGCAGGTTGTTGTGAGAAGTATCCAAAGGGATCGAAAGCAAAATTTAACTGGTTTGGCTAAACGAATCGGACAACGGAGGTGAAGAGTGGATTGGCTGTTTCACACGGATAATTCGTTCTCGTATGTAGTTCTGCGGGCGGGCTTGGCATTAACGTTTTTCATGCACGGAACTCAACACGCGTTCGGCTGGCACGGCGGCAAAGGGCCGAAAGCGCAGGTGACCAATTGGCGGGACAAATACCACATTCCCATTGCCATGGGAGTCTTTGCTCTGGTCATCGAGCTCTCTACCGTGGTTTCGATGACGCTCGGTTTCTTGGTCAGGCCGGTAGCGTTTGGCTTGGCGGTCTTTATTGCCTTCGCGTTGTTTCTGAGCCACTGGAGCAACGGTTTCTTTCTCGCTCAAGGACCCGGCAAGGGCAGCGGTATCGAATATACTCTGGCGCTCTTCCTGATGGCTCTGGCTTTGGTGATCGGCGGCGCGGGCGCGTTATCGATCGACGGGTTGCTGAGCCGGTGAACGGTCAAATCGCAGTCAGGATTGTACATTTCTGTTCAAGTGCTTTTATTCGCTGCTCCGTTACACGGCATTATCTAGACGTTTGAGGAGGACATCATGAAACGCGAATCGGCAAACTGTTTCTAGCCATCGTGTTTCTCGGCGCATCTCGGTTGGGCGTCGAGAGTGTCTGCCCAGGCCGACTTTTATAAAGGCAAGACGATTACCGTCTACATCGGCACGACGGCGGGAGCGTTGTACGACCAGTGGGGGCGAATTCTCGCCATGCATATGAATAAGCATATCCCCGGAAAGCCGGACGTCATCGTGCAAAACATGCCGGGGGCCGGCCATATGATCGCGGCGAATTATGTCTACAAAACGACCAAGCCGGACGGCTTGAGTCTGATCGGCTCCATCGTTCCGACTCTGTATTTCGACCAATTGGTCGGACGCAAGGAGGCGCAATACGATTGGAGCAAATTTGTCTGGATCGGTTCGCCGGTGCAGGGCGAGTCGCAAATGTACATGCGCGCGGACACGCCGTACAAAACCATGGAAGACGTGCGCAACGCCAAAGAGCCGCCGCGCTGCGGCGCGCAGGGAACTTCTGATTCGGCGTATTATCTGCCGAAGCTCTTCGAAGAATTGATCGGCACCAAGTTCAATCTGGTGCAGGGTTATCCGGGCGGGCCGGAGATCGACCTCGCCGTCGAGCGGGGCGAGATCCACTGCCGCGCGTTCACCATCGAAGCTTTTTTGTCGCGCGAGCCCTATCACACCTGGCGCAAGAAAGGCTTTGTGCGCAACATCGTGCAAACCGGCAAAAAGCGCGATAGCAAGCTGCCGGAGACGCAAACCATCTGGGAACTCATGGACAAGTACAAAACTCCCGGAAGCGAGCCGCCGTCTGGCGAGCGTGATGTTGGGCTCGGGCGCCTTGGGCCGGCCGATGCTGGCCACGCCGGGCGTTCCGCCGGACCGCGTGAAAATCCTCCGCGACGCGTTCAATCAGACGATGCAGGACAAGGAATTTCTCGCCGAGTTGGACAAGCGCAAGTTCGATCTCGATCCGGTGCCCGGCGAGGAATTGGAAAAGATCGTCAAAGAAGTTATGGACCAGCCGCCGGATGTTATCGCGCGGATGAAGAAACTTCTGGGGCAATAGGGGCGGGAAAAGTTGGAGTGATGGAGTAATGGAGTGTTGGGTTTTTCGGACGCATGACTCCACTACTCCAACACTCCAGCGAGTTTTCAGCTAGCGACAATCCGTTTGGTGTAGCGTTGAATTGAAGTCATCCAGCCGCCTCTCAGCGATATAGCCCGTCGATATATCCCGACTTGTCCAATTCTTCGAGAAAGCTAGTATCGACGAATTCTTTCGGGTTGGCAGTTTTCGCCGCCGGTATGCGGTCGCTCACATCCTTGAAAATGGTCTTGAAGCCTTCCAGGTTGGGATAGGGTTTGGTTTTCACTATTTCCCGCAGCGTCTGATAAGCATCTTCCAGTTGCTTTTCGTCTCTGGTCTTGCGGTATTTAGCGAAGGCTCGTTTGGTCACTTCCGGATTCGTTCGGACGATGTGGATCGCCTCGACGTAGCTTTTCACCATGCGTCTAGCCAAATCGCGATTCTTGGCAATATACCGCTGGGTGGTCACCAGCCCGGTGCCTTGGTAGAAAATATTCAGCTCCGCCATGTTGAGCAGAATGTTCATGCCGGCTTGCTGGGCCGCCAAGTGGTCCGGCGGCGAGAAGCTCGAAGCGTCCACTGAGTTGCCGATGAGAGCGATAATGCGCGCCGGCGTATCGCCGATCTGCAGGAAGGTGACATCTTTTTCGCTCAATCCGTAGCGCGGCAGGATGTTGAGGACGCGCATGTGGGAAGCGGCGCCGAAGCGGGAGATCGCGATGCGCTTGCCTTTGAGATCTTCCGGGGTCCTGATGTTGGGACGGCCCATCAGCCTGTCGTCGAGCAGCTCTTGTGCGCTCACGAGCATCACCGGGTCGCCGCCTTGCAGGCGGATCGGCGACATCAGCGCGCCGGTCATCTGCCCGAACTGAATCTCTCCCGCCATCAACGACGGAGCCGAGATGTTACCGGGCATGTAGATGATCTCCACAGCGAGATTGTTTTTCTTGAAAAGGCCCGCGGTGTCGCCGAGCCAGAGCAGGCCATGTTGCGGACCGGGCGAGGTGTAGCCGATGCGAACGCGCTCGGCGGCGGTTGCATTTATCGCGATGACCAAGAATACCGCGCCGGCTGCTGCCAGGATGACGCGCAGAGCCCGCGGATGAGTTTTGCGGAAAAACATCACGTGCCTCCTCGTGGGTGAAATGGAAAGGATAAGACCGGCCGCCACGTTATTGCGGCGCTCGGGGCGCCGTCAAGCCAAATCTGCCTCAGTGGTGCGCTTCGTCGCAGTCGATACCGGACAAGTTTTCACCGATCCGATGTTGTGATATGCCAACGGGCCTATGCAGACAAAAACCACCAGCAAATTTCGTGAATTATTAAAGCGGCCCGAGTTGCTCGTCATGTCCGGCGGTTTCAGTCCGCTGCACGCGCGCATGTCGGAGGTGCTGGGCTACGAGGCGTTTTTCATGTCGGGCTCGCAGGTGGCCGCTTACGTATACGGCTACCCGGATGTCGGACTGCTCGGTCTTAGCGAGATGGTCGAGGCGGTGCGGCGCATCACCAACGTCACCGACATCCCCGTCTTCGCCGACGCCGACACCGGTTACGGCAACGCGGTCAATGTCCACTACACGGTGCAGGCGTATATTCGCGCCGGCGCCGCCGGATTGCACATCGAGGACCAGGAGTCACCGAAAAAATCCGGAACGCTCGCCGGCCGCCGATTGATTTCCGTCGATGAAGCAGTTGGCAAGTACAAAGCGGCGATGGCGGCCAAGCGCGAGCTCGATCCGGACTTCGTCGTCTGCGCGCGCTGCGACTCCATCGGTTCCGAAGGCGGCGGCTTCGATGACGCCGTCAAGCGCGGCATCGCTTATGTCACGGAAGCCGGCGTCGACGCGGTGTGGATGAATACCATGACCAAGCGCGAAGAGATCGAAGAAGCTTGCCGGCGCATTCCCGCGCCGGTGATTGCGCCGTACTACGGTCCGCGCCCGTCACCGGACTTCGCGGAGTTTCAAAAACTCGGCGCCGCGGCGGTTTTGTACCCGAGTCTGACCACGGCCAACGGATTACAATCGACGTGGGAGCTGCTGCACGAATTCAAAGAGCGGGGTCCTGTGGTCCTCGAAGAGTGGAATAAAAAAGCGCAGGCGAGCCCATGGGGCATGGTGCCGCGCACCCAAGACCCAATCCTGCCGTCGACGAAGATTCGTCAGATCGAAGATGACTTTATTCCCCAGGACTTGCAGCGCGACTACGACAAGACGTTCGGTCACAACCGGCATTAGGTCCTACTCAAGCGGGTTTAACGGTGGCGGCGGCGCAGAGCGCGCGCAAGAGATCGCTCATCGGGCTGCGATCGGCCATTTGAACTAACGATACTTTGCCGCCGCCGGGACGGCGGTTGGGCGAACGTTCTTTCAATTGCCGCCATGCCTGCTGCATCGTCTGGCGCAAGAAGGTTTGATCGGTGCCGGCATCGATGACAAAGACGACGCGCACCAAGCTCACCAGATGAAAAAGCTCGTTGATCTCGAACACACAGCCGGCGTTGTTTTGCGAGAAGCCGCGCAGGTCCATCAACACGGCATCGCTTTCGTCGGCGAGCCGCGCCAGGGTCAGCTTCCAGGTGTCGTCATGACAGAAAAACTCCGTGACGCGAAACTGGCCGTCGCCGTCCGCGGCGAGATCCATTTGTGTCATGCGCAGATCCAAAGTCGTGCCCGGAGTCGACGAAACGTCGCGATAATTTTCCGCTGAGGAATTCCAAGAACTCGTGGGGCTCGACGGTCGTAGTAGCCAGGTCGGGGCCGGCGATCATCTGAATGCTGCCCACGTTGCGCCAGTACTTGCCGAGCGAATCGTAAAGCGCCGCACTGCGGGAGCCGAGGGCGAAGACCCGTAGCAGCAATAAGCGGGGTCCCGCCGCTTGATCGCGCGAAAACTTTCGGAGCATTCGAAAGCCGCCGATGCCGACGAGCTTGAAGATTCCGAAGGCGACCAAGCCGCTGAAGATCCAAGCCGGGCCTTGGAACACCAATCCCATGGAATTTACGATGCCGAACAAGAGCCAGATCGCGTCGACTCTGATGGCTCGTTCGCTCACTTGCTTGCGCTGGTAAAGTTGGCGCAGGGAGCCGAGGATCAGCCAGCCCGCGATAGAAAAAAGCGCGAAGCCGAGGAGATGCATAGACCAAAGCGTCGCTGCCGGGCCGAGGCCGATCGAAAACGCAAAATCACTGATCGCCCGCAGCAGCTTGAGATTGGCGCCCGCCACCGAAACAAACAAGCTCGCGCCGGCAACGCCGATCAGCATGAGCACCATGACCAGCGGCCCGACGGCGCGAATGCGGCGGTTGAGAAACAGCAGCAGCAAGAGCGACGGAATGGCATTGGGATCGAACCACAGATAGGCGAGCTGGCCGATCGTGAGATCGGGACTTCTTGCCAAGAGCGGGATGCTCAGTGCCGTGCCGATCGAAAAGTAACAGAGCAAGAGAATCCACCGCGCTTTGCGCGTGACGATGCTGACGATACCGACGGTCAGGACAACCGGCCAGCTGTTGGCCCAGGTGATGAACAAAAAGCGCAAGGGCAAAAACTCCATGCCGCTGGAGCGAAGAAACGCCGCCGTCATAGTGGCTGCGAAGCAAAGGCCGGCGACAGCATAAACCGCAGCGGTGAGTTGATTTCTCCGTTTCGCTTGGCGATAGAGAAGGTTTTCTTGCGCGCCGATCGTCAGGCGTGCACTGGCGGATATGAGATCATAGCTAAGCGCGGATTCCGGCGGCGGATGCGGTTCGTCGGGTGGTAGAAACCCCGTAGGCTCGCGTATCTCATTCGAGCCGCGCCGCTGCATCGATCTGATCACCGCGCGCCGGTAGCGCCGCAATATCAACAGCGAAACTATCAGGGCAAGGATGGCTGCGGCGACGAGAACAAAAGACAGTTGGCCGGTGAGCGCAACGGTGAGAGCATCGGGCCGTTGAGTCATAGCGTGAGCAAGGTCCGGTGTGGCGAAAGGAAAAGCAAGGGTGAACGGTCATCCGGACGTCATTGCCACCAGGCGGTTTCACAACGAACCGCCGCTGCATGACATTTGCCCTCTGAGAATTCCAATCCATCAGCTTCAGCAGTTCCATTCCAGGCAGTATCATTCATTCGGCATCAAGAATTGCAGCTGATGACCGTCGGGATCATGGAAGTAGACGCAGTGGGGATCGCCCTTGCGACCGTGGACTTCGATGCCGGCGTGTTCCAGCGTGCTCTTCACGGTTTCGTAGTGGCCCGATACGAGCTTGAGTGCCATGTGATTGACTTCGCTGCCGCCGTGAATGTCTTCGCCGTCGTCGACCTCGAAGAGTGCGATACCTTGGTTGCCGCACTTCAGAAAGCATTGCCAATCGCGTTCGTGCTCGACCTCCATGCCGAGGAAGTCGACGTAGAATTTTCTCGCGCGCGGGAGATCTTTGACGTGAAAAACCACGTGGTCGATGCCGATGACTTTGAATGGCGATTCCATGGTTCACCTCCTATAAATTCCAAATCAAAATCCGAAATCCGAATAGCGAAATCCGAAACAAACGTAAGAATCATCCTCGAAACACGAATCCGCAAATTCGAAACGATCCAGTTAGAAGTTTTCTGCTTTTGATCATTGGAATTTGTTTCGAATTTCGGATTTCGAGATTCGAGTTTTACGTCTTAACTCAGTCTACCACCGCGATGGCTTGAATCTCGATCATCATCTCGGGCCGCGCCAGTTCCTTGATGCCGATGAGCGCGCTGGCGGGGTAGCGGCCTTCTTGAAAAAAGTCCTTTCTGAGCTGGGTGAAGCGCGTGCCGTTGGCCATGTCGGTGATAAAGACCGTCATGGTGACGATGTCATCGAGTTTGCCACCGGCAGTTTCGAGAGTTTTGCGCATGCGTTCGAACGCCACGCGCACTTGACTATCGAAGTCGCCTGGATAGGTTTCGCCTTCGTCCTGGTAACCCGTGTGGCCGGCAAGGTATATCGTCGTGCCGCCGTTGATCTTGACTGCGGGGGAGTAGGCGCGCTCGCGCTGGCGCGCGTCGGCTTTGAGATATTCTCGGCTTGGCCATGGGCGTGCCTCCTATTTCAAGAAAATTTTCTGGTACTCTTGGGTTTTCTCTTTGAACCCCTTGGCGTCGAAGTCGTCCATTTCCACCGCTTGGATTTTGTCGGCGCCGGGCAGCGGCGGATAAATTCCTTTGCGGTTGACGAACTCGCCCATCTTGGCAAGTATTCTCATGCTCTCATCGCCGAGGAAGAAATCGATGAAGGCTTTGCCGCCATTAGGGCGGTTCGCCTTGTTGCTCAGAGCGAGATACTGGCCGGTGCTCAACATCTTGCCGAGCCGCACGTAATCGACCGGCGCGCCCTTCTCGGCATAAGTCACCGTGTAGCGGATGAGGCTGATCGCGATGGGCGTTTCGCCCGGTTGATACGCGCTCGGCCGAAGGCGCAAAGGACTCCACCATCAGGGGCTTGGTTGCGCCCAAGTCGCGGATGAACTTGTCGGCGTTTTCATTGCCCATAATCTTGTACAAGCTGGCAAGCCACTGAAGGGTCGTCGTGTGCTGGGTCGGATCGGCCATGACGAGCTTGCCTTTGTATTTGGGATTGAGCAGGTCTTCGAGCGACTTGGGCGCGTCGGCGGCGCTAACCTGTCCCTTGTTGTAGACGATCCCGACGGGCGTGTTGCGGTAGATCGGACCGACCTGCGGATCGGTGATCTCCTTGGGAAACGCCTTCGCCGCCGGCGAAAGATAGGTTGCGAATACGCCGTCCTTCTTCATTACGTGAATCGCGCCGCTGTTGTTGACCATCACGTCGAAGACCGGATTTGCCGGCGCGCAACTCGCCCAAGGCTCGGTCCATGACCTTGGTCGCCGAGGCGCGCCAATATTCCACCGTCAGTCCGGTTTTTTTCTTGAACGCTTCGACGATCGGCTCCACCGTATTGGATTCCAGCGAGCCATAGGCGATGATCGCGCCGCTTTCTTTCTTCGCCGCCTCGACAAGTTTAGCGTCTTGGCCACTGGCAAAACTTGCGGTTAAAAATACCAAAACAACGGCGCAGATGAACGGTCGCAGCATCACGAGTTCTCCTCTGGTTGGCCGATGAGAACGCTTCGGTCAACTGCTTATCTACTATAGATGGATCAGATTCAACGCGTTATCTTCGAGAATCAATTTCTTTTGCCGCGGCGACAAATCCGGCCGTTCGCGGATGCCGCTTACGGTTTTGGGAAACGTCGAATCGAAATGCGGATAATCCGTCGCCATGACGCACGTGGGTGTCGCCGACTTCGGTTAGAGCGAGCGGCAACCACTTCTCGTCGGCTTCGCAACTGATATAGCAATTGCGCTTCACATACTCGGACGGCAGCATGCTTAACTGCGGGCACATGCCGGCCTCCTTGATCACTTCGTAGTCGTCGTCCATGCGGTGCATCCAGTAAACTAAAAATTCCGCCGTGACTTCGAAGAACACGACTTTCAAACGGGGAAATTTTTCGAATACGCCGCCGAGAACCATCGCCACCAGCGGCGCGACGCAGTTGAGCGGCCGGCCGAGGATATGCATCGGAAAAAAATGGGTCTGGCGGTTGATTAGGGTCCCCGGCGCCCCGAGCGTGCTCGGATGGCAGAAAAGCGGCACGTCGAGCTGCTGCGCGGCTTCGTAAAAAGGAAAGAACACCGGGTCATCCATCTGCCGGTCCAAGGTGTAACTGACCAGATGGGCGGCTTTACATCCCAATGTCGTGATGCAGTGGCGTAATTCGTTGGCCATTTCTTCCGGACAACCCGCCGGGATCATCGCTACCGGCGACAAACGATCGCGATGACCGGCGACCAGCTTGTGCGTCCAGTTGTTATAAGCGCGCGCGACGGCGGCGCCGAGCGGGCCGGGATTCTGCGAGGGAATATCGATAGCAGTGGGAAAGATCAACTGAAAGTCGATCCCCTCGCGCGCGTTGTCTTGCATGCGGTATTCCATGTCGTAGCCGCCCTGTTGCCAGCGCATGACTTCATTGCCGCGCTGATTGGCCTCCGGATTATAGAAAACCTGGTGGGTGACGGGCTTTTTGAAATTAGCGTTGGCCACCGGATCCTCCATCGGCGAAAGATCATGCTCGAACTTCGAGTAAAAATATTTGCCGTCGCCGATCCGTTTCGGCGTGTGCTTCGCGAAAGGTTCCGGCAGTTGATAAATTTCGTCGAGCAACCAGCCGTCGCGCAGGTGGGAGTCGAGATCAATGATCGCCATCTTTAGGTTCTCCTTTGAATCGAAGGATTGGTGCTGAGCGGCCTGAGGCAAATCCTCGATGCCGGATTTTCTCACCACAAGAATTAATACAGTTCGAGTTCGTCCGTCAATACGAAGATCGACGCGAAAGTGACGCTATTCGACTCTGTTGGATTCAATGGGGTGACAGGGTTCCCGGGAGACAAGCAAGTGAGCAAACTCCAGGCAGTTGCATCAGTATCAGCGTACTTTGCAGCATCTCCTCGAGCTCGGCAGTGATCACGCGGCGCAACACTGTGCGCGCAAGGCGAGCTTGAGCCACTCTCCCACGCAATGAAACCTGCGGTTGGTTGGTCTTTGCGTCTCGGCAGCGCCGAAGTCGGGCTGTCGGTCCTAGCGTTCCAGACTAACGATGCGGAACCCAGCTAGGACGAGTTCTTGCAAAAAACCCGAGGGTAGTCTGCTGCCGAAGCGAAAAATCGACATGTCCTTACCGCGCAACCGGTTCTCATGAAAGGCGACCGTGCTCAAGAGATCGAGGCGATATTGGCGGCTGAGTTGAAGCACAAGCGGGATAGGGCTGTTGAAGGTTTCTGACTCGACCACGATGCGCACACCGCCGCTTTTCGCCGCGGTCATGTTGATGAACGCTTCGAAAACGTCCGACTCCGTGATGATGCCGATCAACTTGTTATCCCGCAGTACGGGCAGAGCGCCGATACGATGGCTTCTGAGCGTGCGCGCGGCGTCTTCGATGGGACAATCAGGCGTGGTGGTGAGGAGCTTTTTTGTCATAACCGACGACACCGGACGCGCCACCGAATCTTCGAAGACTTCGAGGGAGAAGGGATTGAGGTTGGAGGGAAATCCGCGGGCGATGTCGTATTTCGACACGATGCCGACCAGCCTGACGCCGGATCGGGTAGGTTCGGCGACTGGAAAATGGCGAAATTTGCACCGGCTCATCTCCATCGCCACGAGCGAGATCGATGCTTCCGGCGGGACGGTTTCCGGATTCGGCGTCATCCATTTTTCGACGAACATGGTTTAGACCACAGTCTCAGGCGTAGACGGAGCAAGCTACTTGTCTCTCTGTCTATCGGCGGCCCTTGGGGTTTCTTTAGACTGAAATCCTTATGACCTTGCGGCAATTTGCAGGGCTGCGGTCGCGTAGTGTAAATCAAACCAAGTAACTTCTATCCGGTTGGGAGGAATATCATGGCAGTGAGAATCGGCACTTCGGAGCATGGCGGAACTTTTTATACGCAAGGGTTGGCCTTCGCCGAGCTTTTCAATCGCGGCAAGAGCGGCGAGCCATGTGTTGTGCAAACCAGCGACGCGAGCATTCACAACGCCGAGCAATTGGATCGCGGCGAGTTAGAGTTCGGGTTTATGGCATCCAACTGGATCGGGCGGGCGAAGAACGCCACGCCGCCATTTACCAAGCCCATTGCGCTGCGCATGGTTGCGCCAGCGAATGCGGGACCGATGTGTTTCGTCAAACTCGCAAGCTCGCCGATTCAATCGGTGGCCGACTTCAAGGGTAAACGGATCGCCATCGGCGCCAAAGGCAGCGGCATGGAACAACATATCCATACGATCTTCGACGTCCTGGGCATTTCCTTCGACAGCTTCACAGCGGTGCACATGGGCTTCACGGAAGGCGCTGAAGCGCTGGTCGCCGGCGCCATCGACGTGCAATTTCATCCGCCGATTCCGAATAAAGTATTGACCGACCTTAGCCGGCGTGCCGACATTCGGGTGATTCCCTTTGGTCCGGGTCAACTCGACAAAGTGCTTGCCCACGTGCCGTTCTATCGGCCGGTGGTCATGGAGAAAGATGTCTTTCGTGGGGTCGTCGCGGACGTGACGCAGATCGGAGTGATCAATGTTCTGGTCACGCACGAAAGAATCCTAGAGCCGGTTGTCTATGCCATGGCGAAGACAATCACCGACAACCTCGACAACCTGCCGCAGATGAACCCGCTATTCAAAGGACTGAAGAATCTTTTCGAACCCCTGCGCACCCAGGGCGCCGCGGCCTTCGAGTTCGGCGGTGTGGCTTTGCATCCGGGCGCCTTGAGAGCTTATCGTGAAGCAGGTTGGTTAAAGTAATCCCGTGGAAGTCTTGGTTCGCTCTTAACGGCGTCCAGCCGCTCTGTGTGACCTCTGCTTGAGCCTTTCGCAGGTAGGAGAAATCGAAAATCTCCTCCGGCCGCACATCGCGGGTGACGCCGGTAAAACGTTTGCTGCGCTCGATGACGATGCGTTGGAGCCGCTCGGGAATCGTGCCGTCGCGGGCGATGGTTTTCATATGGTCGTCGTAGACCCGCGTCATCAGCTCGCGGTCTTTTTGCCGGGTGAAATTCATGATGGCGGTGATGCCTTCCTGGCGATTGGCGAAGTAAACCCGCTGTCCTTTGACTGTCGCGCGCATGAAACGGCGAATCAAATCGGCTTGGCGAGCGAGGCGTTCGTCAGTGGCGACGATCGACGCCTGGATGTCTTCCAGGTAGTCGGCAAAGCGAAAGAGCGTCGGATAACCCGCTGACTGGGCCAACAAGCTAGACGGCGGACTCAGCGAAGCGGCGTCGATGCTGCCGGCGCGCAGCGCCACGTAGCGCGAACTGGTCGAGCCCACCGGAACAAAGTTGACGTCTTTTTCAAGCTGCAAACCGAATTTCGGCAGCACCTCTTTCAGCCAGCCGTAGTCTAAACTCCCAACGGTGGAACCGCCGACCCTTTTGCCGCGCAATTCGTTCATGCTCTTGATACCAGGCTGAGCCATGAAACCGCCCGGCGGTTGGTCGTTAAAGACCATCAGGATTTTTAACTTGGCGCCTTGCACGGCTGCTGTGGGATTGCTCGCCGAGCCGAACTCGACGCTGTTGCCGATCAGCGCGCGGGTTCCCGAAAGGCCGGCGATCAGTATGATTTCTACGGTCATGCCTTCCTCGGCATAGAAGCCAAGTTTGTTGGCAAGAACCATCGGCACGTAGGACGCGGAAAAATTGGATACGGCGACGCGGACCTTTTCTTGACCCGCGCTTTGACTCGTCAGCGCGAACAGGACCACGCCTACCAGGCAGCAACTGAACGATGCACTTTTCATTATGGCGCCCTTATACCAAGAGCGCCGGAAAAGACAAAACTATTTATGATTTCAATCTATGTGGGTCGATTCCCGCAGCGCGCTGCGTTAAAGACGATCGACGGTCCGTCATTCCCGCATGCAGTAACCGGGACAAATCACGCCCATACAAAGACGGGCGGACATTTTGTAGGGGCGGACCTGCGTGTCCGCCCGTCCGAAGAGGGCGCACACATAGGTGCGCCCCTACGTCAATTTTCGCCGCCATAGCCGTCATGCCGAGTTCTGATACCCCGCAGCTTGCTGCCGGTTGTTCATCGGGACGGAGTAAAGCATCGGGCGGCTGCTGCTAGTTGAGGAGAATTCATAGATGATTCGCGAACCGATCACTTCACGACTCGCACCGACCAAGTGCCGGACTCTTTTCCGCCGGTCCAGATACCCCGAAGGGCGTCTTTGGCGGCGGTTTCGAATAGCTCGGCGAAACGCGCCGCGTGCGGGTTCGGCGTCTCCAACGACCAACTGCCGCGAAATTCGTTTTGCCGCCCGTCTGTCGCGGCGCGCCAAGTACCGTTCCAACCCGTCGAATGCATTTCCGCTGTCCAAGTGCCCCGAGCGATGGTTAAGCCGCTACCGTCGCTCAAAGTCCAACGGCCGTTCGCCGATCTCGCCGCGGAAGGCGCGGCGAAGGACCAGTTGCCATTGAAGGCGCGACCATCGGAGTTAATCGCGGCCCAACTCGAGGCGGTCGTGTCTTTTTCTTTGAAGGAGTCTTTGGTCTGGCTGCTGACGACCACATCCGAAGCGCGTACCCACCCCGTCATCCCCGCTTTGGTGCGGACCATGTACCAGATTTCTTGACCCACGGCTTGGGCGAGGGGAAAGAGCGCTTCGCCCTTTTCCAGGCTGCCGATGCGATCGGTTTGATCGTCTTGTCGCGCAAAAACCGGAACGCCGGTTGCGCGCGCGGCGAGCGGCGCACCTGACTCAGCCGCCGTCGCGATATGAGACGTGACCAGGCCAAGGAATGCCCAAAACATCAAACCTCTGCTTTGATTCAACCACATCACTCGATCTCCGGGATATCCAAACGTGGGGCTGCTCCAGCGATTTCGATATCCTCAAATTCTAACCGATTTAGGCGATCACCGTCACTAAAGGTTTCTCGTAAGTATCCTGATGCAGGATGTTATACGAAACTGAGTTCCCTCGCAGGCGGTAATCTCGAACCTGTCGGAAGCTTCACGAACGGTGAATTGTCCGCGTCCTGGCGAGAAAGATAATTTGGAATTCTTAGCTAGAGAACTGAAGGCGCGCAAATTCCAATCGCTAGGAAAAATCAGCGGTGCTTCAAACCGGCTTGGGCTCGTGTCGAGGTGTCGATCATTTGAGTAGTAGGATCGGTATGCTCGGCGGAGCTGTTTCGGGTTTCGTGGAAAGGTCGCGTTTGGACAACTCTTCAACGGCAGCTTGGAGGACGGTACCTTCGCTGACTTCACTGTCCGCATAAACCACGCGCGCGACCGTCGATGGCGGCGCCCAGCGGGCAACGTCGCGCTGTTGGAAAATCGCGACCACCGGAACGCCGACGCTGCAGGCCAGGTGCATGGGCCGGAATCGCAGCAGATGAAAAGATCGAGGTTGGCAATGATCGCGGCAAATTTTCGGATGGACGGCTCGCTGATGATCGGACTGTCGGCTTGAAGCTGGGTCTTGAGCGAGTCGGCCATATCGGATTCGTCGGGGCCCAAGAAAGTGACGACGTGATATCCCAATCGCTGCAGCGCGCCGATCAAGGCGACGAAATTTTCCAGCGGCCAGCGTTTACCGCGCAGCTTTCGCGCGCCGATGAAAACACCGACCGTGGGACCTCGTTTGCTTGCGGCGAGGGAGTCGAACTTGAGGCGCCCGCCCTTGGTTTCGAGTTCGGTGAATTCGAATGCTCCCACTGCAGATCCGCTTTTAAGGCCGATCGCCGACAGAAACTCGACGAGTTTGGAGTATTTGTTGATCTCGCGTAACCTGGCGACTTTGAGATTCAGCAGATGATCCCATTTGCCGGCGCAGCCGGCGCGAACGCGCGCGCCGGAAAACCCGACGACAAATGCGCCGATGCCGGATTGAGAGCAACTCACTTCCACGGCGAGATCGTAATGCCGAGCGCGCAGCCGGCGCAGGAGTAGTGGAAATTTCCATACGACTCCGGGAAAGCGCCGCGGTGCATCGTAGAAATGGTTCAGGGATTGATTCTCAAACAGCACTCGCGCAATCGGAGCGCCGACAAAATCGATCTCGGCCTGCGGATAGCGCGCCCGAAAAGCTTGGATCGCAGGCAAGGTGAGGATGGCGTTACCGATTCGATAATTAGTTCTGACCAGGAGGATCCTTTTGAAGGAATCGCTGGACCTTAGGATCTGTGGTCGACCCTTTGGGGCAAGCCAACCGATACCTGCATGACCGTGCTGCGAATCAGGCGGTCGAGCCGGTAGCGCAACGGTCGCTGTTCTCGGCGGTTTGAGTTTTTCATGAACTTAGTTGTTATATTCGATTTTTAAGCAACGAATCGAGGCAAGCAACAGCGGGGTCGAGATTTCCGTCAAAATTCACCAAGATCTAACATTGTCCAGAAATTATCGTTTAACTAAAACCGATTAGGTAGAGAACTCCCATCCGCTATTGAGACATGCCGGAAATGACCGCCAAGACGGTGCGCCAACTGCTGCTCGTGATATTGCTTCTCGGTTTAGTCGGGACCTGCGCGGAATTACTCCTGCTGAACCATATGGAAGACCTGCGCCAGTGGATTCCGCTGGCGTTGATCGGTGCCGGCTTGGTCGCGCTGGTTTGGCATGCGCTAACGGACAGTGCCGCGAGCGCTTGCGCGACTCGTTGGATTATGGTTGGCTTTCTCGCCGCCGGGCTGGCGGGAATTTATTTTCATTATCAAGGGAGCGCGGAGTTCAAGCTGGAATCGAATTCGACGCTCGCGGGTTGGGATCTATTCCGAGCGGCGATTAGCGCGAAGGCGCCGCATTGTTGGCGCCGGGAGAGATGATTCAGCTTGGTTTATTGGGTTTGGTCTACAGCTATGTTAATTCACCCCGTAACCGTGGCAAGGGTAAAGGAGAATCACTATGACGCACATCAAATATTTCACCATGGCAGCGCTGACGGCGCTCTTTTTGCTAAATCTATCGAACGGCGCCGGCGGCCAAGTGGGCCGATCGCAGTTGGTCAATCCCGATCTTGCGGCGGAAAAGGATCTCCTGGCGTTGCCGCACATGAATGCGGCGCTGGTAAAATCGATTATCGAGCAGCGCCCGTTTCCAAACATGCACGATCTCAACGCGCTCATGGCGAAATCACTGAAGCAGAATCAATTGACCGAGCTCTACGGCAAGCTATTCGTCCAGATCAATCTCAACACGGCCAAGGACGACGAGATCTTGATGATTCCCGGCATGGGAAAACGCATGTTGCACGAATTTCTCGAATACCGGCCCTACCGCACGATGGCGCAGTTTCGCAAGGAGATCGGTAAGTACGTCGACGATAAGGAAGTGGCCCGTCTCGAGCAGTATGTGTTCGTGCCGATCCATCTCAATACGGCGAGCGACGAAGACATTCTGACCATTCCCGGTCTGGGCGGCCGCATGCTGCGCGAATTCAAAGAATATCGCCCGTACAAGAATATCGAGCAGTTCCGCAAAGAGATCGGCAAGTACGTCGACAAGAAGGAAGTTGCCCGTCTGGAGCGCTACGTGACGGTGAATTAGCCGCTCTGTGTGACCTCTGCTTGAGCCTTTCGCAGGTAGGAGAAATCGAAAATCTCCTCCGGCCGCACATCGCGGGTGACGCCGGTAAAACGTTTGCTGCGCTCGATGACGATGCGCTGGAGCCGCTCGGGAATCGTGCCGTCGCGGGCGATGGTTTTCATATGGTCGTCGTAGACCCGCGTCATCAGCTCGCGGTCTTTTTGCCGGGTGAAATTCATGATGGCGGTGATGCCTTCCTGGCGATTGGCGAAGTAAACCCGCTGCCCTTTGACTGTCGCGCGCATGAAACGGCGAATCAAATCGGCTTGGCGAGCGAGGCGTTCGTCAGTGGCGACGATCGACGCCTGGATGTCTTCCAGGTAGTCGGCAAAGCGAAAGAGCGTCGGATAACCCGCTGACTGGGCCAACAAGCTAGACGGCGGACTCAGCGAAGCGGCGTCGATGCTGCCGGCGCGCAGCGCCACGTAGCGCGAACTGGTCGAGCCCACCGGAACAAAGTTGACGTCTTTTTCAAGCTGCAAACCGAATTTCGGCAGCACCTCTTTCAGCCAGCCGTAGTCTAAACTCCCAACGGTGGAACCGCCGACCCTTTTGCCGCGCAATTCATTCATGCTCTTGATACCAGGCTGAGCCATGAAACCGCCCGGCGGTTGGTCGTTAAAGACCATTAGGATTTTTAACTTGGCGCCTTGCACGGCTGCTGTGGGATTGCTCGCCGAGCCGAACTCGACGCTGTTGCCGATCAGCGCGCGGGTTCCCGAAAGGCCGGCGATCAGTATGATTTCTACGGTCATGCCTTCCTCGGCATAGAAGCCAAGTTTGTTGGCAAGAACCATCGGCACGTAGGACGCGGAAAAATTGGATACGGCGACGCGGACCTTTTCTTGACCCGCGCTTTGACTCGTCAGCGCGAACAGGACCAGGCCTACCAGGCAGCAACTGAACGATGCACTTTTCATTATGGCGCCCTTATACCAAGAGCGCCGGAAAAGACAAAACTATTTATGATTTCAATCTATGTGGGTCGATTCCCCGCAGTGCGCAGCGTTAAAGACGATCGACCATCCAAGGTCCGTTATTCCCGCATGCAGTAGGTGGAACAAATCACGCCCCTACAAAGACGGGCGGACATTTTGTAGGGGCGGACCTGCGTGTCCGCCCGTTCGAAGAGGGCGCACACATAGGTGCGCCCCTACGTCAATTTTCGCCGCCATAGCCGTCATGCCGAGTTCTGATACCCCGCAGCTTGCTGCCGGTTGTTCATCGGGACGGAGTAAAGCATCGGCGGGCTGCTGCGAGGTGAGGAAATTTATTGATGATTCGCGAACCGATCACTTCACGACTCGCACCGACCAAGTGCCGGACTCTTTTCCGCCGGTCCAGATACCGCGAAGGGCGTCTTTGGCGGCGGTTTCGAATAGCTCGGCGAAACGCGCCGCGTGCGGGTTCGGCGTCTCCAACGACCAACTGCCGCGAAATTCGTTTTGCCGCCCGTCTGTCGCGGCGCGCCAAGTACCGTTCCAACCCGTCGAATGCATTTCCGCTGTCCAAGTGCCCCGAGCGATGGTTAAGCCGCTACCGTCGCTCAAAGTCCAACGGCCGTTCGCCGATCTCGCCGCGGAAGGCGCGGCGAAGGACCAGTTGCCATTGAAGGCGCGACCATCGGAGTTAATCGCGGCCCAACTCGAGGCGGTCGTGTCTTTTTCTTTGAAGGAGTCTTTGGTCTGGCTGCTGACGACCACATCCGAAGCGCGTACCCACCCCGTCATCCCCGCTTTGGTGCGGACCATGTACCAGATTTCTTGACCTACGGCTTGGGCGAGGGGAAAGAGCGCTTCGCCCTTTTCCAGGCTGCCGATGCGATCGGTTTGATCGTCTTGTCGCGCAAAAACCGGAACGCCGGTTTCGCGCGCGGCGAGCGGCGCACCTGACTCAGCCGCCGTCGCGATATGAGGCGTGACCAGGCCAAGGAATGCCCAAAACATCAAACCTCTGCTTTGATTCAACCACATCACTCGATCTCCGGGATATCCAAACGTGGGGCTACTCCATCGATTTCGATATCCTCAAATTCTAACCGATTTAGGCGATCACCGTCACTAAAGGTTTCTCCGCTAAGTATCCTGACGCGGGATGTTATACGAAACTGAGTTCCTTGCCGTATGCCGCGAGGCGGCGTACCGATGGCTTTACCGGCACGACACCGTGTTCTTGTCCGGGGAGATAGCAATTCACGAACCAAGAATTGCTTGAAGAATTGCGCGATAATAGCGAGAAAGATATTTTGGAATTCTTAGTCTAGAGAAACTGAAGGCGCGCAAATTCCAATCGCTAGGAAAAATCAGCGGTGCTTCAAACCGGCTTGGGCTCGTGCCGAGGTGTCGATCATTGGAGTAGTAGGATCGGTATGCTCGGCGGAGCTGTTTCGGTGTTTCGTGGAAAGGTCGCGTTTGGACAACTCTTCAACGGCAGCTTGGAGGACGGTACCTTCGCCGACTTCACTGTCCGCATAAACCACGCGCGCGACCGTCGATGGCGGCGCCCAGCGGGCAACGTCCCGCTGTTGGAAAATCGCGACCACCGGAACGCCGACGCTGCAGGCCAGGTGCATGGGGCCGGAATCGCAGCAGATGAAAAGATCGAGGTTGGCAATGATTGCGGCAAATTTTCGGATGGACGGCTCGCTGATGATCGGACTGTCGGCTTGAAGCTGGGTCTTGAGCGAGTCGGCCATATCGGATTCGTCGGGGCCCAAGAAGGTGACGACGTGATATCCCAATCGCTGCAGCGCGCCGATCAAGGCGACGAAATTTTCCAGCGGCCAGCGTTTACCGCGCAGCTTTCGCGCGCCGATGAAAACACCGACCGTGGGACCTCGTTTGCTTGCGGCGAGGGAGTCGAACTTGAGGCGCCCGCCCTTGGTTTCGAGTTCGGTGAATTCGAATGCTCCCACTGCAGATCCGCTTTCAAGGCCGATCGCCGACAGAAACTCGACGAGTTTGGAGTATTTGTTGATCTCGCGTAACCTGGCAACTTTGAGATTCAGCAGATGGTCCCATTTGCCGGCGCAGCCGGCGCGAACGCGCGCGCCGGAAAACCCGACGACAAATGCGCCGATGCCGGATTGAGAGCAACTCACTTCCACGGCGAGATCGTAATGCCGAGCGCGCAGCCGGCGCAGGAGTAGTGGAAATTTCCATACGACTCCGGGAAAGCGCCGCGGCGCATCGTAGAAATGGTTCAGGGATTGATTCTCAAACAGCACTCGCGCAATCGGCGCGCCGACAAAATCGATCTCGGCCTGCGGATAGCGCGCCCGAAAAGCTTGGATCGCAGGCAAGGTGAGGATGGCGTTACCGATTCGATAATTAGTTCTGACCAAGAGAATTCTTTTGAAGTGAATCGCTGGAGTATAACCTGTGGTCGACCCTTTGGGGCAAGCCAACCGATGACCCGCATGACCGTGCTGCGAATCAGACGGTCGAGCCGATAGCGCAAAGGTCGCTGTTCTCGACGGTTTGAGTTTTTCATGAACTTAGTTGTTATAGTCGATTTTTAAAGCAATGAATCGAGGCAAGCAACAGCGGGTCGAGATTTCCATCGAGAATTCACTCAAGATCTAATGTTGTCCAGAAACCATTGTCTAACTAAAAACCGATTAGGTAAATAACTTCCCATTGGCCATTGAGACATGCCGGAAATGACCGCTAAGACGGTGCGCCAACTGCTGCTAGCGATATTGCTCCTCGGTTTAGTCGGGACATGCGCGGAATTACTCCTGCTGAACCATATGGAAGACCTGCGCCAGTGGATTCCACTGGCGTTGATCGGCGCCGGCTTGGTCGCGCTGGTTTGGCATGCTCTAACGGACAGTGCCGCGAGCGCTTGCGCGACTCGTTGGATCATGGTCGGCTTTCTCGCCGCCGGGCTGGCGGGAATTTATTTTCATTATCAAGGGAGCGCGGAGTTCAAGCTGGAATCGAATCCGACGCTCGCGGGTTGGGCTCTATTCCGGGCGGCGATTAGCGCGAAGGCGCCGCCATTCCTGGCGCCGGGAGCGATGATTCAGCTTGGTTTATTGGGTTTGGTTTACAGCTATGTTAATTCACCGCGTAACCGTGGCAAGGGTAAAGGAGAATCACTATGACGCGCATCAAATATTTCACCATGGCAGCGCTGACGGCGCTCTTTTTGCTGAACCTAGCGAACGGTGCCGGCGGCCAAGTGGGCCGTTCGCAATTGGTCAATCCCGATCTTGCGGCGGAAAAGGATCTCCTGGCGTTGCCGCACATGAATGCGGCGCTGGTAAAATCGATCATCGAGCAGCGCCCGTTTCTAAACATGCACGATCTCAACGCGCTGCTGGCGAAATCACTGAAGCAGAATCAATTGACCGAGCTCTACGGCAAGATGTTCGTCCAGATCAATCTCAACACGGCCAAGGACGACGAGATCTTGATGATTCCCGGCATGGGAAAACGCATGTTGCACGAATTTCTCGAATACCGGCCCTACCGCACGATGGCGCAGTTTCGCAAGGAGATCGGTAAGTACGTCGACGATAAGGAAGTGGCCCGCCTCGAGCAGTACGTGTTCGTGCCGATCCATCTCAATACGGCGAGCGACGAAGACATCCTGACCATCCCCGGTCTGGGCAGCCGCATGCTGCGCGAATTCAAAGAATATCGCCCGTACAAGAATATCGAACAGTTCCGCAAAGAGATCGGCAAGTATGTCGACAAGAAGGAAGTTGCCCGTCTGGAGCGCTACGTGACGTTAAGCTAGTCGGCCGGCAAAGTCCGAACGTTTCGATCCAGGGTTGGACTTGATTGTGAGCGGCGAACGCGGAGCCATGCGCGAAACCGCGCATGACGCGCTGATGGAAAGCGTCGGCGTGCACGAACGTGCCGAAGTGGTGTTTTCACCTCTCTTGACACGACTTTGAGAACCAGAATAAGTCCCTACTAAAACGTTTGTGCAGGCGGACCGAATGGCTCGATACTAAAAATTGAGCGGCGCGGAGGTAAAATGAGACGCGTTAGCCGCTGGCTCGGATTCGGGTTTTCGGCATTTGTTCTCTTGTTGCCAAAGGACAGCAGCGCCCAACCGGTTTATTACAAGGGAAAAACAATTACGGTTATTGAAGGGCGCAGTCCTGGAGGTGTAGGAGACTTAAGAACCAAAGCTATCCTGCCCTTTCTGCAAAAGTACATTCCTGGGAATCCAACGGTCGTTCCAGAATATATGCCTGGAGGCGGGGGTCGACAGGCCGCCAATCACGTGTACCGGGCCAAGGGGGAGGGATTGACGATCGGCGCCAGTTCTCCGGGCGTACTCGCAAGCGCCATACTTGGCGAGCCGGGTGTCGAATATAATCCTTACAAGTTTATCTATCTCGGCTCCCCTTTCAGCGAGAACAACAATATTTTTGCCACCCGAAAAGCTCTCGGTATAAACAACTTGGAAAAACTGCGCACTGCTTCGGGGCTCAGAATCGGAGCCCAATCGGTGGGCCACGTACAGTACATTCGCGGCCGGTTGTTCGCTTGGCTGTTAGATCTGAAAGAGTCGAAATTCGTTGTTGGCTATGCAGGAACTGAGCTGGATATCGCCTTGGAGCGAGGTGAAATCGATGCTAGAGCGGTTGCGGTGGATACGGTATCGATGTCAGAGGGATACCAAAAGCTCGTCGATTTTCACGCGATTTTAGAGATTCCCAAAGGACATCGTCCCCGTCAATTTGCCAATTTGCCTGAAATCGAGGCTTTCGTGCGGTCTGAGATAGAGAGACAAGTTTTGCTCATGTCGCGGGTTTTTTGGGGAGTCGGAACGCTAGTTTATCTGCCCCCAAGCACACCGGAGAACCTCGTCGAGATACTCAGGCAAGCCTTTCGTAGGTCTTACGAAGATCGCCAATTTCACGAACAATACAAAAAACTTATTGGCATTTATCCAACGCCACTCATGGCGGAAGACCAGCAGAAACTTGTCGCGGAGCTGCCGCGGGACAGTGATGTCGTCAGAGCTTTTAAAACCATTGCCGGAATGGATCCCCTTCCACCACGCAGGTAATAACGGCAGCGCGAAATCAACAGCAGTGTCACGACATTGACCAGATATCCTCGATAGCGAAAATGGATCCAAGTGCTTAATGCCAAATTCTTTGTCGCTTTCTTTCGAGCCGGCCATACGCTCTTAAAGAGATCGGCAAGCATGTCGTGACGCTGAATTAGCCAGCGTAAAATTGCCGGACTTTCCCATCCCAAATACCCTATAATAGTGGCCCAAGGGTCGGCGCTGACCGATCTTCTATTCGATTTTCAAATTACTTTGGCTCTTCGATGCAAGCGGAGCGTCTCACTTGCGCGAACAAAGGGCGACGAGGGTGTTGAGTTATGTGGGTGATCGGTTTGATCGTCGGTATGGTAGTCGGCGCCGTCGGTGGTGGCGGGGGCGTCGTTATCGGTGCCCTCGTGGGCGGTTTGGCAGGATGGATGTTTTCGGAAGCGAGAAAAACTGCGAATCAACGTCACGCTCGCCTTGAAACAATCGTCAGCCTGTTGAGCGATCGCGTTCGGGCGCTGGAGGAGAGGTTCGCTCAGGCGAACAAACCCGCTTGTTTCAGCTAGCGAATATCAGGAAAGACCAGCGCGGGAACCAATCTCCGAGAGCCCCGATCCATCGTTGGTTCCACGTTCGGACACGATCGACTCGTCGGTTTCATCCAGGCAGATCGACGAAGCGCCTTCAGCGGGTGAACTCGACCTTGTGACAGAACCGGAGCCGCAACCCTTCCGAGCGGAATCGTTGGCGCGTGCAATACCGACTACGCCGACGCAATTTGCCGCGCTTAGGAAATTTCTTCTCGGCGGCAACACCGTGGTCCGCGTCGGCGTGATCGTGCTCTTTTTCGGCGTTGCGTTTCTGCTGAAATTCGCCTCCGAGCACATCGAAATCCCCATCGAAGCGCGGCTCATCGGCGTCGCGCATCGGCGCGCTGGTCATGCTGGCGATCGGTTGGCGTCTGCGCCTTTCGCGTCCCGGCTACGGCTTGATCCTTCAGGGCGGCGCCATCGGTGTATTGTATCTTACGGTCTTCGTCGCGTTCCGACTCTATCAGTTACTTCCCGGCGGTCTCGTGCTGGCGCTGCTGGCCGCGATGGCGATTTTCTCCGCGATGCTGGCGGTTTTGCAGGATTCGCGCTCGCTTGCGGCTGTGGGCGTCAGCGGCGGCTTTCTCGCGCCGATCCTCGCTTCCACCGGCGGCGGCAGCCACGTCATGCTTTTCAGTTTTTATGCGCTGCTCAATTTCGGCATTCTCGTCATCGCCTGGTACAAAGCCTGGCGCGTGCTCAACCTGCTCGGTTTTGCTTTTACCTTCATCATTGGTCTTACCTGGGGCGCGCGCTATTATCGCCCTGAGCTATTCGCCAGCACCGAGCCGTTCCTGATTCTATTTTTCCTGTTCTATGTGGCCATCGCGGTTCTGTTCGCATTGCGGCAGGAAGCGACGATCAAGAGCCGAGTGGACGGCACTCTGGTTTTCGGCGCGCCGCTGATCGCCTTCGGTTTGCAAACCGCTTTGGTGCGGGATTTCGAATACGGCGCGGCCTTTAGCGCTCTGGCGTTGAGCGGTTTCTATTTGCTGCTTGCGAAAGTGTTTGTTTGCCCGGGCGCGCGACAACGTTCGTTTGCTTTGCGAAGCCTTTATCGCGCTCGGCGTGGTTTTTGGCACGCTCGCCATTCCGCTCGCTCTCGACGGGCGCTGGACCGCGGCCGCGTGGGCGTTGGAGGGCGCGGCCATCGTCTGGGTCGGCGTGCGCCAAAGAAAAGATGGTTGCGCGTGGCTTCGGGATATTTTTGCAGTTGGCCGCGGGGGCGGCTTTCTTGCTCGATGCGCGATTCTGTTCACGCGCCGCTGGCGATTTTCAACACGCTCTATCTCGGTTCGGTGTTTTCTCAGCGTCGCGGGATTGTTTTCCGCCTGGTATATCCGCCGCCAAGCGGCAGCTCGTGACCGAAGTCGAACGTTCGCTGGCGATCCTGCTATTCGTCTGGGGTGTGGCTTGGTGGTGCGCCGGCGCGTTCAATGAGATCCACGAACATGTGGCCCGCGACTATCGGCTGCACGGAGCATTGCTGTTCCTGGTGGTTTCCTGTGTGGTCTTCAGTTTGTTGCATCGCGCATCGATTGGCGCGAGGCGAAGTATGCCGCCTTAGCGTTGCTGCCGCTGATCGCGATCTCGGCGCTTTGTTGGAAGTCGATCGAGTTCCGCATCCGTTCGCTCACTTCGGTTTTATCGTCTGGCCGCTCGCCTTCGCCGCTCACCTGTGGTTGCTCAGACGTCACGAAGATACTCCGTATATCGGCTGGTGGCATGCGGTCGGGGGTTTGGCTCTTTGCCGCATTGGGTTCCTGGGAACTCGCCTGGCAGATCGGCGAGCTTGTTCCGCGGCGGTGATTCCTGGCAAGTGATCGGCTGGCCGTTGCTGCCGATTGGCTTTGTTGGCGTGGTGGAGCGACCGCGCCGAGCGCATCGGCTGGCCGGTCGCGCGCCACCTGAAAGCTTATCTGCTCGATGGCGCGCTCCCGCTTGCGGGCTTTCTCTGGCTCTGGTTGATTTACGCCAACTTTGCCAGCCGCGGCGATGCGCCGCCGTTGCCGTATCTGCCGTTGCTGAATCCGCTCGATCTCGTGCAGTGCGCCGCGCTGATCGCATTGTCGGCGTGGAGCCGGCGCATCGGCTCGGCGGCTTTCGCGCCCAAGCCGCTGCAAACCGGCGAGCTTTCGTACAGCGCGTATCGGTGGCGCCGCTTTTATCTGGCTCAACGGTATGCTCTTGCGCACGCTGCATCACTGGGCGAGCGTGCCGTTTCAGTTCGATGAGATGATGCATTCCATGATCGTGCAGGCGTCGTTCTCGATCTTCTGGAGCCTGTTGGCGCTCTGTACCATGCTGATCGCGACGCGACGGCGGCTGCGGCCGCTCTGGCTCACCGGCGCCGGATTGATGGCGCTGGTGGTCGTCAAACTTTTCTTCGTCGATTTATCGAACGTCGGCGGTATCGAGCGGATCGTGTCGTTTATGGGAGTCGGTGTGTTGATGCTGATCATCGGTTATGTCTCGCCTGTGCCGCCGGCAGGCGCTCAGGAGGGAAGATGACGACGCTGATCGTTTTGCTGATGCTTGTGCAGAGCATTGCGGTTGGCGCGGCGGAGCGGGCGCAGGATTACGCCTACGGCATACCGATTCATGCCGATGTCCAGGCGGCGCTCCAAGAGTTCGAGATTCCCGCGGCGGTGTATCGCGGTGTAGCGCGCGACGATCTGGGCGATCTCCGGGTGTTTAACGGTCAAGGCGAAGTGGTGCCGCACGCGCTGCGACCGCGCGCATCTCCGGGCGTGGAAAATGTCGCGAGTGTCAGTCTGCCGGTCTTTCCGTTTTACGGGCAGGTCGGGGGCAAGAGCGATGATTTGAACGTGCGAGTGGAGAAACGCCGTGATGGCACCATTGTTTCGATCCAAATGGAATTAAGTCGAACGCGCCGGGCCGACAGCTCCAGGGTTATTTGATCGATGCTTCGGCGCTGCAAGCAGCCGATCAAAGCATTGCGACTCGATTGGCGAAGTAACGCCGACAGGGTTCGTCGGCAAAGTTAGAATCTCCGGCAGCGACGATTTCAGCGCATGGACCACGCTGGTCGATCACGCGGCGCTGGTCCGTTTGACCTTCGGCGGTCAGCAATTGAATCAAAACCGCGTCGAGTTGCCGAGCGCAAAATACAAATATCTGCGGGTGAGCTGGCCGGACCAGCAAGTGCCTCTGGAAGCGCTGAGTGTGGTCGCCGAGCCTGCGGGCGACGCAGGCCGCCGTCCGACGCGTTTGGCAGTCAGTGACTGGATCGACTCTGGCGGCAAAGGCGAACGAGTATGTTTACGATCTCGGCGGTGTTTTTCCTTTCGATCGTTTGCGTGTTGAACTGCCGCAGATGAATACCCTTGCGCAGGTGCAAGTGCTCGTGCGGCGGAAGGCGAGCGATGAGTGGCGCTTAAAAACCAGCGTCGATGGTCTATCGCTTGGGCCGCGGCGATGCTGAGGTGACAAGTCCGGAAATTATGATGAGCAGTGACGGCGAACGTTATTTGTTACTGCGGGCCGACCCGAAAGGCGGCGGAGTCGGCGCCGGTGTGCCGGTGCTTCAGATCGGTTGGATCGCGCAGAAACTTATATTTGCCGCGCGCGGCTCGGCGCCGTTTCAACTGGTTTACGGCAACAGCGCGGCGAAGGGCGCTGCCTATCCGATCGAATCGCTGATCCCCGGCTACAAAACCGATGCGGAGTTTGAGGTCAAGCCGGCGGCGCTTGGAGAACCCGTAACTCTGGCCGGCGCGGCGCGGCTGCGCGCGCCGATGGATTATAAAAAATGGTCGGTGTGGATCGTCCTCGTGCTGGCCGTCGCCGCGCTGGGATGGATGGCCTATCGGTTGTCTCGGCAAGTCTCGCAAGCGCCGTCCCAATCTCAACCGACCGACAAGCTCTGATTAACGTCTCAGCATTCTTGGCAATGTGCGGCATCGCTAGGCGGGTTAGAGGAAAGCCGCCTTCCTCTAAACCGATCAACGGCGAGTGGACGCTGTTCGCGCCGGCCGTGTTATAGTCAAACGATCTTTCCGCGGCTGCAGGTTTCGAGCAGACTCGTCGCCTTCGCCCCGTTTCGGAGTATTTTTTCTGTCAGCGCCCGAGTTCCCACAAGAAAAGGCCGGAGCGTCATCCGATCACGCCGAGGCCGTTAACGCATCCGTTTCGCGCTGGCGTTTATTCGAACCTTTGCTGCGCCTGCGCGCTTTGGAGGCGCTGCGCTACCGTGAGTTTCGTCTGCTCTGGTATGGTCAGGTGTTCACCTCGATGGCGACGTGGATGGATTCCATCGCGCGCGGCTGGCTGATCTACGAGCTGACCGATTCGTCGTTTCAACTCGGGCTGGTGCGCGGCGTGCAAGCGATTCCGACGCTCCTGCTTTCGCCGATCGCGGGCACCGCCGCCGATCTCTACTCGCGCAAAACTCAGATCCTGATCGCGCAAATCGTCGACGGCTTGCTCTATGCCTGGGTCGCCATCATGATCTTCACCGGCGATATCCGGCCGTGGCACGTCTATCTGACTTCGCTTGGACTGGCGACCGTGCAAGCGTTTCAGCTGCCGTCCAGATCGGCGATGGTTTCCGACTCCGTGCCGGCCGATTGCCTGACCAATGCCATGGGGCTCAACGCCGTGGTTTTCAATTCGGCGCGCAGCGCGGGGCCGGCGCTGGCGGGTGTGCTGATCGCCCTGTACGGCACCGCCGGATCTTATTCGGTGCAGGCGATCTTTTACCTGTTGGCGACCGTGTGGACGATCATGCTCCGCGCCGAACAACCGAACTCGACGGCGGGCCGCGCCCACGCCGCGCACGGCGAGTCTTTCGGACGAAACATCCTCGAGGGATGGAAGTTCAGTTGGAACAATTATGAAGTGCGCGTCGGACTTTTGGTCGTGTCCATCGCCATGTTCCTGCTCATACCGTTCACCACCTTGCTGCCGGTATTCGCGCGCGACATCCTCCAGGTCGGCGCCCGCGGCCAGGGAATTCTGCTCACTTGCATGGGAGTCGGCGCGTTGTTCAGCTCGGTGCTCGTCGCTTTTGCCGGCGACCGCATGCCGCGCGGTCTGTTCATCATCGGCGGTATCGCACTGTACGGTGTTTTGCTGATGATCTTTGCAGCGTCGTCGTCATTCCCGCTCTCGATGGTGTTGATGTTCTTGATCGGTCTGTGCCACGTGACGTCCCACGCGCTGATTCAAATCGTCGTTCAATCCTATTCTCCATCCGAGTTCCGCGGCCGGACGATGGCGATCTTTCATATGACTCAGGTGATTCTGGTCGTTGGCGCCATGTTCGTCGGCGGGCTCGCATCGCTGATCGGCGCGCGCTGGGCGGCGACCTGGATGAGCCTCACCGGCACGGCGTTGATGATCGCCATTTACGTTTTGATGCCGCGGGCGCGGCGCATCAAATAAGCAGGTCGAGGATCGACGATGGAGGATTGAAGATCGCGCGGCATCTTCGATTCTCTATCCTCGATCCTCCATCCTCGCTTTGACCCGCTCGGTTGGACGTTCGTTGCCGCATGCTATAAAAAGTATCTAGCTTTATGTCCCGGCTTTAGGTCACCGAGCCGACTCGTCTCCTTCGGCCAGTTTGGAGTTTCTCCTGCAATCACCGACGGTCAAACAAGAACCGGCCGATACGCCGCCCGACAAAGACGCCGAACCCGCGATCGAAAAACCGCTTTGGTATCCGCTCAATCGGATTGTCCGTGTGCGCGCCTTCGAGGCGCTGAGCCACCGCGAGTATCGTTTACTCTGGTATGGGCAGGTTTTCTCGTCGATGGGCACCTGGATGGATCAAGTGACCCGCGGTTGGCTGATTTACGAGCTGACCAACTCGGCGCTGCACCTCGGCATGGTGCGCGGCATTCAGGCGATTCCTTTTTTGCTGCTCTCGCCGATCGCCGGCAGCACGGCGGACCGTTATTCACGGAAGTTTCAGGTCGTTTCGGCGCAGTTCGCCAACGGCTTTTTGTACGCCGTGACCGCGGTGCTGATTTTCACCGGATTGATCTTGCCGTGGCATGTTTACGTGACGGCTTTCTTGATGGCCTGCGTGCAGGTGTTTCTCCAACCGTCGCGCGCCGCGATGATCTCCGATTCGGTGCCGGCGAAAAATCTCACCAACGCCATCGGCCTCAACGCCGTCGTCTTCAATATGGCGCGCAGCACCGGCCCGGCCTTGTCCGGTGTGCTCATCTCGCTTTTCGGCACCGGGCTTTCGTACGCCGTGCAGGCAGTATTTTTTCTTCTGGCCACGGTGTGGACGCTGCAAATGCGCTCGGCGCGATCATCCGTCTTCGAGCCGCCGCCACGGCGGCCACCAGGAATCCTTCGGTCAGAGTATTATCGAAGGCTGGAAATTCAGCTGGAACAAGGCCGAGGTGCGCACCGGTATTCTCATCGTCGTTTTCGCTTCCCTCTTCATGATTCCCTTCAGCACGCTCTTGCCGGTGTTTGCCCGGGATCTTCTCGACGTCGGCGCGAAAGGTCAGGGGTTGCTGTTAACGGGGATGGGCGTGGGCGCGCTGTGCAGTTCGATTTTGATCGCCTCGCTCGGCGACAGCCTGCCGCGCGGGATGCTTATGCTCGGCGGCGTTGCGCTCTATGGCCTGTTGGTCGTGCTCTTCGCTTTCTGCCCCTGGTTTCCGTTGTCGATCTTTTTGATGGCGGTCATCGGGCTTTGCCACGTGAGCTCCCACGCGCTCGTGCAAACCGTTATTCAGACCTATTCGCCGCCGGAGTTTCGCGGCCGCACGATCGCGATTTTCCACATGACGCAGGTTTTGCTGTTGCTCGGCGGCCTGCTGATCGGCGCGCTGTCGTCGGCCATCGGCGCGCCGTGGGCCGCCGCGTCGATGAGTATCGTTGGGACGCTCTGCATGGTGGTGTTGTACATCGCCGTGCCGCGGGCGCGCGAAATACGCTAGGAAGTACGATGGAGTGATGGAGCAATGGAGTGTTGGAGGCTTGGGCAGTGCGCTGATTGTTTCTCCACGCTCTGGTCGCCGCTTCGAAGTCTTTGGCGGATTCATCGCTTGATGGATGAACCTCGTTAGACCGAGAATGCTCAGAGGCTAATAAAGATCGGTTGGAAGCGCGCGGGGAGGAGACTCGGCTTATGTTTAACCATCGGTTCGTTTGCCACTCTCTGGTTGGTGTAGTTCCTCATCGATGCCATTTTTGATTCTGCCGTGGGCACCGCGGCGGCGCCGCTCCAAAAAGTCGTCTTCGTCTTTGCCGGCTTCAACGAGCGCACCGGCTATGTCTTCGTCGCCAAGGACATGCGCTTTTTCGAGGAACAGGGCCTGGACGCGCAAATCGTTCAGGTGCGAAATGGTCAGGTCGCGGTGTCGGCGCTGGCGGCGAACGAAGCGCAATTTTATTCCGTGTCCGCGACCGGCGCGAGCCTTGGCGCCATGGCCGCCGGGCTCGATCTCGCCTTCATCGCGGGCATCGTCAATAAACTCGACGGCGATTTCCTCGTCACGCCGAAGATCGCGGCGCCCGCCGATCTCAGAGGAAAGTTTCTCGGCATTCAAAGCATCGGCGGCGGCGTATGGACGTTTACCATGCTGGCGCTCGATCATTGGGGCCTCGTCCCCGAGCGCGATAAAATCCAATTCAGCATCGTCGGCGATCAGGCGGTGCTCACGCAGGGTCTGATCAACGGCACCGTCGATGCGGCGTATCTCGGTTACACGTTCAGCAAAGTGGCGCAGCGCCAGGGATTCCGCGTCCTGCAAGATCTCGCCAAGGTCGATATTCCCTATCAAGGCGTCGGCATCGTGGCGCGCAAGAGTTTTCTCGACCAGGCGCCCGACGTCGCCGAACGAGCGCTCAAAGCGATCGCCAAGTCGATCGCTTATATCCAGGACCCACCGAACAAATCCAACGTCGTCAATATCTTGATGAAATGGCTGCGCTTACCGCAAGTCGAAGATGCGGCGGCCGGATACGAAGCGATCCGGACGCTTTATAGCCGGCGGATTTTTCCGACCGTCGAAGGCGTGCGCAACACCGTGCGGATTCTCAGCCGCATCGATCCCAAGTTCAGCAAACTCAAAGCCGAGGATCTGATCGACGAACGCGTCGTGCGCAAACTCTAGCAGCAGTCCGTTTACAGCGCCGATATAGCGAGAACCGCGACGGCTTGGGCACCGTCGCGATTCCCGCTATGGTCAAAAACATTTTGTCAAAGACTATTCTATTTAGCCGGCTTGTAGGGCTGTGGCTGCTTGGGCGTAACCGTATCGGTCAGCGTTTTCAAGTACGATACCAGCGCTGCCTCTTCGGCCGCGGAAAGTCCAAGGTTCCCTAGCAGGCCGAAATTCCCAGCTTGATTGGGAGTATTAAACTCCGGAGCCGGCCAGCAGTTCCTCGCCATTGCCTGTGCTGCCGGCGTACCGGCTGGGCAAGCCATGGGATTTCGTAACAACGTTGACGTATTGTAAAAATGAACGACCTGCTCCAGGCTCTTGAAGTAGCCGTTGTGCATGTAGGCCTTGGCGAAAGCCGTTGCCGCGGCGCTTGTCCACATTGCGCAGCGTCGGGGTTTTGACGTGCCCGGCAAATGGGGTTGCGTTAGGGTCGGCAGAATTGAATATGGCACTTGGATCCGTATGGCCGAGCATTCCGGCGTCTAAATTGTTCGGATCGAAGTTCTCTATTTCGAAATTCGCCGGCAACCCGATATGGTGATAAGCAAAGTCGGAGTAGATCTGGTTGAGTTCGTTGCCGGTGGAACCGGCGCCATGGCTGTTGTGGCAGGCTGAGCAACCGGCATTCTTCGGCGTAAGGCCACCGTTACCATTATCGACGAGTCTATTCAGCCCTGAATCATTGCGGCCATAAAATAGATCACGCCCCAGATTCTCCTGGTTCGTCAAGTTGGGCAGAGGGAAAGACCCGCCATTCCTTATTCCCTGATCGCGCTTGGAGCTGAACGAGTTGACTTCATCGGAATGCTGCCAGGCTGCGATCGCCAAAGCGATGCGCTTAAAGCTGATCACCACATTGGCGGCGCCGCAGTCGATCGCCTCGTTCCAAGCCTTCATGAAAAGCTCGGCGTACTTCGCCGACTTGACATGCTGACAGACAGCTTCGGCGCCGGGTAATCCACCATCGTTTCCGTCAGGAACATTCTGCTCGACATCGTTCGGGAAGGGCCCGAGCGCTTGGTCCGCGACCGGCCCGATGAAACCACCGTACGCCGCCTGTTGTGCAGCGGTATCGAAGATCTCGACGCCGACATGCGGGGTTGCTCCTGTTCCCGTGACGTTCGGGAGGGCAACCAAGGGCAGTCGCGTTGCCTTCGGCGCGGCCATCCCAGAAAACGCCCCCAAAACACAGCAAATCCTGAACCTTGGCTACAAAAAAAGGAGTCCGTAGCGGCGGCGGGTCGGGGAAGGGATTGGGGTTGGTCGCAGGCCGGGTGCCAAACGGCGGGCTGAAGGTTGCGTACGCGTTGCTGGGCGGCTTACGTCCTCCGACGGTGTGAGGGTTGGCGCCAGGTATGGCCACACCCTTCTTATTGATGCCGGCGACTCCACCGGTCCAGCCATTTTCCGCGACGTGACAGGTGGAACATGACTGGCGCGGCGGACTGGAAATATTGTCGAAGAAAATATGCTTGCCTAGTTCTTGTAGGGCCGGGACGTCCTGGGCCATGGCAGACCCACTCAACAGCAGTAACAACAACCCAACTGCGGACACTCCGAGTGTCTTGTTTGTCATACGAACTTTGATTTCAATCACAATGATCTCCCCCTCTTTTTTCGACTCTCTAGTTTGGTAGGTGACCTCTAAAACCCGACCCTTTATCTCTGAACAATATTTTGTACGGTCATGATTCATCACTCCGATAATTCTTCACTTATCTTATGGTTCTGACTGAATCGGATGACGCTACTCGTTTGCACTCCTTCTGGCGTTTGAATTTCGTGGTCGTTCTATTTGCGCTGCCAGTCCAGGGAAACGCCCGCCGTTTTAATGATCGCGTCTTCCACGCGGCTGAACATGAAGACCAAGGCAAACGGTGGCGATCGGCGGTGCCGCCGTGACCTTAGACTTGGTTTAGCGAAACACTTTTCAAGAGTCAGACGAAATAGCTACTATGCATCACTCGTGCGATGGACCAAAAGGTGGAGTTTCGCGAGGTGTGCAATGTTTACCATACACAGAGCCGCACGTTTGTCGGCCATAAAGCAATGCTCGTACCAAGTTGCGGTGAATCAACAAATTATCTTCATCATGCCAAGTTGACTATCAGCGATTATTCTCTGGCAGTTAAAGCTTTCAAAACTCACTCCGTGACAAATAATCAGCGCACAATAACTCGTAGAAATCGATTTAAGAGATTTTAATGAACCAACATTGGGAAATTCGAATACCGGATACTGACTAAACCGATCTAAATTATCTTTGGTGCGGGCGAATGAAAGGAGAAGCTAGATCTTTGGTTTCTCACCGTTCTGAATGGAAATTGGGTCACCGTCATGTTTGGAATATCCTGCGCTTCCCGATGTTTCTATTTGACTCTTTGCGGTTCACGCCGCTCCGCCCATACATGGCTATCTGCTTCTTTGTAAAACTCTCGCTGAGATCACGCGAATTACCAGTTGGAATGATCGCATCGCAGTCTGTTCCCTCAACGCGACTTCCGCAAGTGCTACATGATTTTCGATAGATCATTTACGGCGAATTGTTTCCCAACACTCCGCTCAGCACACAAGTGATATCAGCCAGCCGATTTCTCAGGAGCGCACAGCTTGGGAGACAAGACTGACAGAAAAGGAGACAGAGAGGAAGTTATGCGGCGCATTCAATCTGCTTCGAATCAATTTGACGGCATTGGGGAATACATCTTTTTCGAAAATTCTCCCGTGCCTTGATCTGAGCTTGACTGGGCTAGCGACGCAACCGGCGGGCGCATGTTATAGCCGACAAGACTGCACGATCCGAATTCTCTTGTTCTGCTTCGGAGTTTATTCTGAGCTCTTCCCCCGTTGAAAAGAACGTAGAAAAAAACGAGACGATCGACGGCCCGCAACCATCAGCTTCGCGCAATGCCTGGCCCTTCGACGCATTGCTGCGGCTGCGCGGCCTGGCCGCCTTGCGATACCGCGATTACCGACTGCTCTGGTTCGGACATGTCTTCACCTCGATGGCGTTTTGGATGGACCAGGTGTCGCGCGGTTGGCTGATCTATGAGCTGACCGATTCCACGGTTCAACTCGGTCTGGTGCGCGGCGTGCAGGCGATTCCGATTCTCTTGCTGTCGCCGATCGCCGGCAGCGCCGCGGACCGCTATTCGCGCAAAACGCAGATCTTGGTCGCTCAGATCATCGATGGCGCGATGTTCGCGCTGCTTGCGGTGCTTATTTTCACCGGACAAATTCAACCCTGGCATGTCTACGTGACGGCTTTCGCCATGGCCTGTGTCCAGACCTTTCAGCAGCCGGCCCGGGCGGCGATCATCGGCGATGTGGTGCCGACCGAGGGTCTTACCAACGCCATCGGTCTCAACTCGATCATCTTCAACGTGGCCCGAAGCACCGGGCCGGCATTGGCCGGCGTGTTGATAGCGGCGTTCGGCACCGGTGGCGCCTACGGCACTCAGGCCGTGTTTTATATCCTGGGAACCTATTGGACGCTAAAATTGCGCGCCGCGGGGCGCGCCTCGACCGGCGGACGCGGCGGTCATGCGGTTTCCTTCGGCAAGAGCATCGTCGACGGTTGGAAATTTAGCTGGCGCAATGAAATCGTGCGCACGGCGCTGCTCATCACCATGTTCGCATCTTTGTTTATCGTCCCTTTCACGACGCTGTTGCCGGTGTTCGCGCGGGATATTCTCGGCGTCGGCGCCACCGGACAGGGATTTCTGCTGACTGCGATGGGCATCGGCGCGCTGGGCAGCGCGGTGATCATCGCGACCTACGGCGACCGCATGCCGCGCGGCTTATTCATGCTCGGCGGCGTCGCCTTGTACGGCGTCGGCGTGGTCGCCTTCGCCGCCTCGCCGTGGTTTTATCTGTCGATGGCACTGATGGTCATCGTCGGCTTTGCCAACGTCTGTTCGCACGCTCTAGTTCAAACGGTGATTCAAACCTATTCGCCGCCGGAGTTTCGCGGCCGGGCGATCGCGTTGTTTCACATGAGCCAGGTGGTGATGACGGTGGGGAGCATGGCGATCGGTTCTCTGGCGGCACTCTGCGGCACCGAGTGGGCGGTGGCGTTGATGGGCGCCGCCGGCGTTCTCGCCATGCTCGGCGTGCACCTAGCTTTGCCGCGCGCCTGGCGGATACGCTAGTCGGAGGAAACTCGGAGATGACAACTGAAAATACGGATGAAAGATCGTCCGATGAAATTCCTCTGGAGCCCGAGCTGCCGATCTGCGATCCGCATCATCACCTGTGGGAGCGGCCTCCAAGAGACTATCTGCTTGACGAATTGCTTCTGGATTTAAGCAGCGGTCACAATGTGGTTTCGACAGTCGCGGTCGAGTGCCGTTACGCCTATCGCAAAGATGGCCCCGAAGAGTTGCGGCCGGTCGGTGAGACCGAGTTTCTAGAAAGCGTGGCGCATCGAGTCGCCGCTGATCCGGCGATAAAAACGCGGGTCGCGGCTGGCATCGTGGGTCATGCCAATCTGACTTTGGGAGATCAAGTGGCGGCAGTGCTCGAAGCGCACATAGCGGCGAGCCCGGACCGTTTCCGCGGCATTCGCCACTCGACGATCTGGGATGCCAGCAGCGCGCTGCGCAGCGATGCGCCGCCGGGTTTGCTCGGGGATAGTGATTTTCGCCGGGGCTTTGCCTGGTTGAGTAAGTTCAATCTCAGCTTCGATGCTTGGCTCTATCATCCGCAACTGCCGGAGCTTGCCGCACTGGCTCAGGCTTTTCCGGACGTGACGATCATTCTCAACCATATTGCGGCACCGTTGGGTGTCGGCCCCTATGCCGGCAAACGGCAGGAAGTTTTTGAAAGCTGGAGTCGAGGCATCGCCGCCTTGGCGAGTTGTCCGAACGTGCTGGTAAAACTCGGCGGCGTGGGTTCGCTGCGCTCGGGTTACGACTGGCATGAGCGCGCGGTCAAACCTTCGTCGGCTGAACTCGCCGCGGCCTTGGGGCCCTACTTCGAATGGTGCATTGAAAAGCTCGGGCCGACTCGTTGTATGTTCGAAAGCAACTTTCCGGTCGAGAAGCTCTCCACTTCCTACGTGAATCTATGGAACAGTTTCAAACGGATGACGGAAAAATATTCGGCGAGCGAACGCGCGGCGCTGTTTCACGACACCGCGGCGCGGGCGTATCGCATTGAATAGAGGAGGTCGCAATGGATTCAACCGGCGCACGGGAAGATATCGTCAATTGCCTAGGCGCGCCGTGGCCGGAGGATCTTTCGCCCGCGTTTATCGATCAACTGCACGCGCAGGGCGTCAAAGTCGTCGGCTGCACGGCCAATCTGACCTGGGACGACACGCTCGAAAGCATCGAAAACTTCGAGCAGGTGAAGTCGGTGGTGCGCGATCATCCCCACGCTTACCTGGTGCGCAGCCGCGCCGATTTGGAGCGCGAGGAGAATCGCGACAAAGTCGGTGTGCTGCTCGGCCTGCAAAATCCCAAAGCGCTGAGCGACAGCCTGCGTTTGCTCGACGCGTTTTTCGATCTCGGTCTGCGCTGTTTGTCGCTGGCGTTCAACGAAAACAGCTACTACGGCTGCGGCTATGCCTGCGAGGTCGATACCGGGCTCACTTCACTCGGCAAAAAAGCCATCAAGCGCATGAATGAACTGGGCATCGTCATCGACCTGTCCCACTCCGGCGACCGCACGGCGATGGAAGCTTTGGACTTCTCCGACCAGCCGGTGATCTTCAGCCACTCGACCAGCCGGACGCTGTTCAACCGGCGCCGCAGCGCCCCCGACTCATTGATCGTCGCGGCGGCAAAGAAGGGCGGAGTGATTTGCCAGGACGTGCGCGCCAACACCAGCGTCGCGGAGTATGCCGATTGGATCGACTACTGCGTGAAACTGATCGGCATCGATCACCTCGGCGTGTCGGCCCAGGACGATTGGCACCGCTCGTACAAAGACACCAAGCGCATCGCGCCGTACTTGCCGTCGTTCGCCGCCGAGTTTGCAAAGCGCGACTGGAGCACGCGACTGGAGCGAAGATCGCATTTACCGCCGCGACGGCATTGGCGCCAAACTTCTCGACCGGGAAAACCTGGCGGCCGAGCTCGGCGGACGAAACTATTCGGCCGAAAGCATCGGCAAAATCCTCGGCGGCAATATGATGCGGGTGCTCAGGGGAGTGCTGCGATAAATCGAGTTTCCCAGCGTGGGTATCGATGGGCGGACTATTATGGCTTGGACATATCCAGCCTCGCTCGTCTCTCTTTTCAAGCGCAACGCGATCAGGCATGTCCATTGCCGCGCCCGAAGCACATGGCGGATCTTTCCTCCGTAAAGGCGAAGCACGACGATGTTAACCGGTGAGTGTAATCTGTGCGGCGCCTGCTGTTTCAGTAAATCCGGCGCAGTCTGTGAAAATCTCGAAATTTTAACTCGGGAAGGCTTGCCCAACGCTACTCGGTGTCGCGTCTACACCGAACGATATGATGGCTTGCCAATACGAATGATTACCAAAGACGGAAAATTACTAAGAGGGTATTACTGCGCGAAAGACTCGCCGGCCGAGGCGTCAGTGATCATCGAGATGGGGATCAGGAAGGGGGTGTGCTCGCTGACGCGTGTTGACCATGCAGATCGTGCGGGACAAGAGCAGGTCAATCGCAAGAAGACATAATATGGCATCGGTCAGGCGGTTGCAATTTTAAGTAAGGCACCGCTCGTACAAGGCCACCAAGCGCATCGCCCCCTATCTTCCATCGTTCACAGCCGAGTTTGAAAAACGCGATGGGAGAGAAGATCGCGTCTATCGCCGCAATGGCATCGGCGCAACACTCCTAGACCGAGAAAATCTCGCCGCAGAACTCACGGGGCGAAACTATTCCGCCGAAAGCAGCGGCATGAGGGTGTAAACCGATCCAAACGGGTAAAGTCTGGAGTTGATAAACTTGCCGGTCGCCATAGGCGAGAAGGTCAACTGTGAACACAAAGTAATGCCAACTATCTAACTTCAGATTTGACCTTACGGCTCTCGACTGACGCCGTGATGCGCAAGTTTTATTTTAGTCGAGAAAGAGCAGACGATTGTGGTCCTCTCATTTTGCGACCGATATATTCTATGAGTGCACGACGATGAAACAGAAAGAGTTCCTCAGGTTAGACCGGCACATAAACTTGACAACCGGAACATCGCACACTAAAGCTGATCGGAATAATTTTTGAAGAGTTCCAAAGCCTAAACTGTGCCATCTCGCGATCCGCACCGAAAACACAGGTAAGCTGGCACGCGAAGCGCAGTCGAATCAACGGAGCAATCGATGATACGGGTTCAATGCCGGGTTCTGAGGCGTGTGGGAGGGCTGATTCTGATTGCCGCGCTGTTGCTTTCGCCCGGCGCTGTTTGGTCTCAGATCCGTTCCAATTTTGGCTCGAGCATCACCAGCGAAAGCATGGCCGCGGTCTGGATCGCTAAAGACCAGCTAGGCCTCTTCAAGAAGTACGGCCTCGATGTCCAATATATTTTGATGCCGCGTTCGCCGCTCGCGGTGGCGGCGCTGGTCGCCAGGCGAGATCGACATGGCGGTGATCGGGCCTGGACATTTGGTAAACGCCAGTTGCCGGCGGTACCGATGTGATCGGCATAGCCAATTTCGCGCAAAAATTGGACTATCGTCTTGACACGTAGACCCGCAGATCAAGAGGAAGGAAGAGCTTGCGCGGTAAACGGATCGCCATCAGCGGCCCCGGCGCAACGTCTCATCTGGTTTCCTTACTGGCCCTGCAGCATCTTGGCACTCGATCCGAATGCAAGCCAAGATCGCTTTTCTCACTATTTCGGGCACCGAGATCAATCGCCGGCTGGCCCTCGAAAGCGGCAGCATCGACGGCACCGACACTTGAACGGCTCGGTGGGAGATATTTACGAGGCAGAAGGGTTTCTCGGTGCTGTTAACTTCAAAGGCTCCGGGAGTGACGATGCCGCAGACCATGATCGGCGACCACCCGGCGTATCGCGGCGGCCAAACCACAGGTGATCGAAGGCTACGTCAAGACGACTGATCGAGGCGATTGCGTATATGTTCGAGCCCGCGAACAAGGAAAACGTCATGCGCATCATCGCTACCAACCTGCGGCTCTCCAACGCGAACGAAGCCGAAGAGGCCTATCAGTCGGTCATCAACTCCTATGAACGGGTGCCGTATGCCGACCGTCGGACGGCATGCGACCGTCTGCACGGATTGCTCACCACCAGTCAATCCGAAGCTCGCCGGCGTCAAAATCGACAGCCGTGATCGATGACTCGTTCATGCAAGCCTCGAAAGCTCTGGATTCGTTCAGAGCGTCAGCAGAAAACGTTAACGCGTGGCGTAAAGCAGACGTTTCCACTCAGTGTCAGCTCCGAGACGGATTGCTGCGCGTGCCGCGCTCATTGGCAAGCTGACGAATACGGAGAAATTTTCCTATGAACGTCGAAAACATTGCGGTGGTGGTCGTCGGCGGCGGCAGCGCTGCTTTCGAAGCGGCAGTGGCGGCCACGCCAGAGCCGGCGCGCCGCGCGTGAGTGATGTTGGAAAAAGCGCCGGAACCGGAATTCGGCGGCAATGCGCGGTTTTCGCACACCGGCTTTCGCTTCGCCTACTCCGGAGCCGAGGAGATCCGTCGGTTTTCTGCCCGACTATGAATGCAGCGGAACTTCGATCGCCTGCACTTACCCGGCTACACTGCCGGCGATTTCACTGCGGATCTGCTGCGCGTGACACGCGAGACGGATCAATAAGAATTTAGCCGAAGTGCTGGTCAACGAATCCAATGGGGCGGTGCATTGGATGCGACGAGCTGGGCATGCAATGGGAGCCTGCGGGCAACGTCGAAGTCGATGGCAAGCTTTACTTCGAGCCGGGCATCGTGATTCATCCCACCGGCGGTATCGGCGGCGGCATCAGTCAGCTCCATCAATGGCGCGATATCGCCACAAGCATGGGCGTGGAGATACGTTACGACTCGCGAGTGCGTGAGCTGCTGGGCAATGACCGTCGCCTGGAAGGCGTGCGGGTGTCGGGTGCCAGTGACGGCGAATACGAGATCCGCGCCGGCGCCGACCATACTGTGCGCCGGCGGGTTTTCAGGCCAACCCGGAAATGCGCGCGCGCTATCTCGGCGCCAATGCCGATTTGATGAAGGTGCGCGGCAGCCGCCACGACACCGGCGAAGTGCTGCAGATGGCCCTGGTCTTGGGCTGCAAAGCCTCGGGACACTGGCAGGGCGCCCATGCAACCCCGATCGACGCAACGTTTCCCGACGTCGAACTCAGCAACAAGGCCAACCGTTATGGCTATACTTTCGGCATTACGGTGAACTCGCTCGGACGGCGTTTCTTCGACGAGGGTGAGGCGCATATTTCCTACACTTATGCGAAGACCGGCTGGGCCGTGCTTGAGCGAGCCGGGGGAGTCGCCTATCAGATCTTACGACCGTAAAGGCGTCGGCGCTGCAGGATAGTCAGCTACTACCAGTTCGCCACGCCGCTCGAAGCTGGGACCGATCGCCGAGCTGGCGCAGAGGATCGGCATCGAGCCGGCCGTGCTTACCCACACGGTGGAAGAGTTCAACGGCGCCGTGCGCGACGATATTCCGTTCGACGCGACCAAAGTCGACGGCCGCTGCACCGAAGGGATCGTGCCTCGTAAGTCGAATTGGGCCGCGCGCATCGACGAGCCGCCTTTCCAGGCCTTATCCTGTCACCGGCGGCATCACCTTCACTTTCGGCGGCATCGAAATCAACGGCGATGCCCAGGTGCTCAACACCGGCGGCACAGCCGATCCACGGGCCTGTTTGCTTCCGGGCGACATCCTCGGCCTGTTTTTCCACAATTATCCGTCCTGCACCGGCCAGACTCGTAACGTGGTCTTTTCCCGGCTAGCCGGCAGGCACGCAGCCGCCCAAGGGCTCTAAGCCCGCAAGGGTGCCCGTGCTCGAGGCCCGCGAATTTCTCCCCCAGCGGACCAGTAGATTTAAGCCTTAATACTTTAAGGCCACGATGATCGAAAAAGAAGCTTTCGTTGTTGAGGGCCGAAGATAGTTGTAGGACCTCCACTATGAATTCGGCGATCGAGATAGACTGATCAATTCACCTATTAGATAGGGATCCCTTCACATGACAACAAAACATCGAATTTTTACGATGAGCTTCGCGAGCGTCTATCCCCTCTATGTCGCAAAGGCAGAAAAAAAGGGGCGTAAAAAATCAGAAGTTGATGCCGTCATTTGCTGGCTGACCGGCTACAGTCAGCAGGAGTTAGAAGGACAATTGAAAAAGCAGACAGACTTTGAAACCTTCTTCAAGGAAGCTCCCAAGCTGAATCCTTCACGAACTTTGATCAAAGGCGTCATTTGCGGCGTCCGAGTGGAAGACATTCAAGAGCCGACGATGCGGGAAATACGCTATCTGGATAAATTGGTCGATGAATTAGCCAAGGGGAAGGCGATGGAAAAGATTTTGAGGGCCTAACCATGCGCTGCAGCGAACCCGGCCCTCGCACTCCGATCGTAACCCACGCCTCCCCCGGGCCAGGTCGCTGAGCTTGAGGCGTTAGCCGCAGTACGGACCCCCGATGCGGCTCGGAGGGAACATGTCACAAAAGATCGATCTCGCCACCGCACCAAGAGCCGATGGCACGCTTTATCCGCCCCCGTATGATGAGCCGTGCCGAGCGCGACGGCGGATCAAACTCGGCGATGCGACTGGATTGACCCAGTTCGGTGTCAACCTCTGCACACTGCCGCCGGGCGCTTGGTCAAGCCAGCGTCACTGGCACACCAAAGGAGACGAGCTCATCTATATCGTCTTCGGCGAGGTTGTGCTCGTCACGGATGAAGGTGAGGAAACTCTGCGGGCGGGTGACAGCGCGGGTTTCAAGGCAGGAGATCGTAACGGCCACCATTTCCAGAACCGGTCGTCGAGCGACGCAGTCATTATGGAAGTCGGAACGCGTGTTAAAGGCGACGAGGCGTTCTATCCAGACATCGACCTCAAAACCGTCGCTGGACAGGACTACGCACACCGCGACGGGACGCCGTATCCGAAGGAGAGGCGGCGTAATTAACCAGCGGCTGACGGATTTGAGCCTGACAATCGATGACATCGTCTTGGAGAACGCCGATTGGTACACGACTGCTGTGATTTCACTCTCAGGATAAATAAGTCAATAACTCAGGGCCGACCCGACAACCCAGACCCATGCCAACTCGCAAACAAGACCGCATGCTTGGGACACGTCACCTTCGGAATTTCATTTTTCTCGGCGCACCCTTTGCTGGCGCTTTTTGGTGGCGATCTATGCTCACCAGCACAGCAGGATGGACTGTCTCATTGCTGCCTCTCTCGTAGGTTTTGCTATCGCCTTGTTTGGCCTTATCAGACAAAAGAGCCTCTTCAGGCAGTATCGTTGCCCGGATTGTGGGGATAGGTTTGCAAATCCGCCGCGCAAGCCGGGCGAGCGGATCGAATATCTGTGTTCACATTGTGATGTGATATGGGAAACCGGATTTTCCGAGGAGAACGATTGACGCGAAAATGAGGTCATCCCGCGGAACCGTCTTGGTATGAGAAAGAAGACAGCAAAAGTAGGTTAGCTGGATACGGAGACGGCGATGACTCTGACCCACGCGGCTTCACCGCGCCAGGCTCGCGCGCATGTAGTGAACCAGGCATCGTTGACGGCGAGATCGGATACATTCGTGACGCTTTCTCTTCCGCCAATCAAAAACGTATCCTCTCGCTCGCAACCAACCCCAAGAAGCTGGCTGCTTTCCCGACGAAGTACTCACCCAAGATAAAAATCGTTAAGGTCTCTGCCCCTCAGGCCTTGATCCGAACCGCGACTATCACCGTTGACGCGGTTGACTCCTTCTCGAAGGTGAAAGGAATTCGCAAATTCGCTGGACTAGGCGGTATGTCCGAATCGAGGTTCAAGCAGGGTGTCCAACGCGTAGTCGGCGAGCGGGGGCGATTCAAGGATTGGGGAGGCGAAACCAGCGATCTTTGGACTACGCGAGTGCGCAACAGAGGGCACCGCGTCGCAGCAGCATTCGCCTTCAAGGGACTGGGGATGAAGGGACTCTTAGTCCCGGGTAAGCTTGGAAAAAATGGTGACCAGATCCAGCGGCTGTTTGCAGAGGACGCGGACGTATTTTTTTGTCCAGTATGTTGATCAGATCGCACCGACTGTGGTCCAACAAATGGCGGTCTTCGCCCAGGCGAAGTCGCTTTCAACGGCCGAAAGATCTATTACGGAGTAATTGATGGCGAAGATTCAGCTCGCATCGTCGCGGCGTACCCAAAGTTCTTCAAAGATGGTAAGGGGAGGAAAGGCCGTAGCTAACACCCTCACGATACTATATTTCTGCTAACTTCCCCGTTAAAAAGGTTAGAGTAGATGAAGGGATGCCGGAATTGATCATTAATCGATTTTTCACCGCAACAATCGTCGCCAGGTTTGTTTTCGCGCTGCAACTTTTTTCCGGCAACGTCGTTTCGGCAGGTGAGGCGCGGCGCGCGCCGACGCGGACTGGGAAGCTGTTGTTAAAGCGGCGAAGGCTGAAGGACAGCTTGCTATATATGCCAATACATCGTTCGAGGCGATCTTTCCGGAGTTTAGGAAAAAGTATCCGGAGATCAAAATCACCTATGTGACCGGGGTCGGGCGCGGCCGGACGTTGTGCCGCGAGTGTTGAGCGAGCAGAGGGGCGGGAAATTTCTCGGCGATCTGGCCTTGCTTGGCGGGAGCGGGCTCTATTCGTTGTATCAAGCCAAGGCGCTGGATCCGATCAAGCCGGCGCTGATGCTGCCGGAAGTCGTCGATGAGTCGAAGTGGTGGGAAGGGCGCCACGACTATATCGACAAAGAGCGGAACTACATCTTTTCGTTCAATGGCATATCGCGGGTGGACGTCGTCTATAACAAGGATCTCGTCGACCCCAAGGAATTGAAGTCCTATTGGGACCTGCTCAACCCGAAATGGAAAGGCAAGATCGTCGCCTTCTCGCCCATCCAATCACCGCACCGTTACTTTTTATTATCAATCCCGATCTCGGGCCGAAATTTTTGACCCGGCTGTACGGCGAGATGAAAGTTGTCCAGAGCGACAGCATGCGCCAGATCGCCGACTGGCTCGCCGTCGGTAAATTTGCGATCGCGGTGCCGGCAAACGGCAGCCATCGGGACGTGAAATCGGCACAGACGCAAGGTCTTCCCATCGGCACATTCAAGCCCGACCAGTTTAAGGAAGGCGCCAACCTCAACGCCTCGATCGGCATCGTCGCGCTGCTGAAACAGGCGCCGCACCCCAACGCGGCGAAGCTGGCGCTCAACTGGCTTTTGTCGCGCGAAGGCCAGATAGCCTTTCAAGTGCACGAGAAGCGCTTGGCGGACTCGCTCAGGATCGACATCCCGAAGAACGACATTGCACCCGACGTGCGCCGGGTTAACGGCGTCAAATATTTCAATTCCGAAGATCCGGAGCTCATCGATCCGAAGCCGATCCGCGATCTGATCAGCAAAGCGACCGGCGCAAACAAGTAAACAATGACGAGGAAAATATGACGAGCCAACAAAAAAGCACTCTGCACCACGACCTTTACCAAACCGGGCCGGGAACGAAAGCGGGCCGATTACATGCGGATGTTCTGGCATCCGATTTATGTGGCGGAAAATCTCAAACCGGGCTGGGCCAAACCGATACGGATCCTGGGCGAGGACTTTACTCTTTATCGAGGCGAATCCGGCACGCCGCACCTGGTCGGATTTCGCTGCGCGCACCGGGACGCGCAACTTTCCGTCGGCTGGGTGGAGGATGATTGCATCCGCTGCCGTTTCCACGGCTGGAAGTACGACTCCTCCGGGCAGTGCATCGAGCAGCCGGCGGAAAAGAAACCGTTCGCGCAGAACGTCCGCATCGCGAGCCATCCGGCGAAAGAGTATCTAGGCCTGATATTCGCCTATCTCGGAGACGGCGATCCGCCGCCTTTGCCGCGCTATGCCGATTTTGAGGGGCTGAATCTCTGGGTCGAATCCTATGTCCGGCCGTGCAATTTCTTCAACAATCTCGAAAACGAGCCGTTCCATATTCCTTTTACCCATCGCGAATCCCAGCAGCATTTGAAGCGCCCGATCGAGATTCCCGAAGTGTTTCCGGAGGAGAGCGAGTGGGGCGTCACGACCAAGTCCGTGTATCCGAGCGGACGCATTCACATCAGCCATCACGGCATGCCCAATATTCTTTGCTTCAAGGAAGGCGACCGAAACCATTTAGCTTGGCGAGTGCCCATCGACGACAACCAGCACGCGAGCTTCCAGGTCGATGTCCAACACGTGGTCGAAGGCGAGCGCGGCCGATTGTACAAGGAGCGTCACGAAGCGCGGGTACATAGTGACCCACGAGCTCAACGAGCTGGCGAAAGCGGTGCTGCGCGGCGATCTGCGCATTCCCGATATCGAGGACAAATCGAACATCCACTGGATTCAGGACTACGTCATCCAGGTGGGACAGAGCCAGATGGACGAACGACGAGAATGCCTCGGCGATACCGACGAGATCATCATCTTGCAGCGCAAGATCTGGGAACGGGAAATCAAAGCGCTCACGGAAGGCAAGACGCTAAAGCGCTGGGAACGGTCGCCGAGGCTGGCGGAAATGAGCTCTTAGGCTAAGCTCGTCGGTTTGCTGCCGTTCAATCCGTGCTCGGACAAGAGCGGAAGCCTCGAGTTCATGGCGTTCGCCGCAACATTCTTATTGCGGTGTTTCGCATAGTGGGTGACGCAACTACATTTCTGTCAATCTGGTCTCGCCGATCCTTCCTTTCACGCGTTGCCGTTGCCTTCATAAGGGCAGCGTGTGTCCAGATCTTGAGCAATAGTCGAATTGCCATGCAGCGCCTGGGGACTCTCGCGTAGGTAGATGGTATTTGCTCGGTCTGGCGCAGCTTTTGCGGCAAGCGCTCATCGTTGATTCCAAGCGATGCGCGTGCAAAAAGTGTTGATAAAACCGTTCAGAGTTTTGTCGCTGCGTCCATTGAAATTCAGCGGGCCAATACGCCGGCATTGCGTTAATAAAGGCTAGATTGACACCGTTGTGATTTCGCTCGGACCAACTTTGAGCGGATACAATTGAGATACAAAACCAACGACGATGAAAGCGATGCCTTTGGTTGCGTCGCTGTTTCGCGGTTTAGGAGGAGACGAAAATTAACACTGAAAAGAATGCTGAGGAACCGGATTTTGAACGCCGAGCCGTTCTCAAAACCGCGGCAGCCGCGATGGTTGCCGGATTCGCTGCTTCCACGTTCGCCCAACCGGCGGCGGCCCAAGACGCGCGCCCGATCAGCGCGGCGGCGCGAAACAGCGGGCCGCTCGGCGCGAGGCTGCAGGGCGTGCAGCACTTCGGGGTCACCGTGCAGAACATGGACCGCGCGTATCGCGTTCTATACGGAAGTGCTCGGCGGCACCGAAATCATGCGCGACGGCGATTTTCAAGGCGAGCGCATCCACAACACGCTGCTGACCGACCAGGAGATCGAAGCGCGAGTGCGCCGGGTCAATCCGCGGACCATGGGCATCCCCGATCTGAGAGGCGGAGCGCAGCGCCTGGACGTGCGGTTCATCCAGTTCGACAACGTGGTGATCGAGCTGCTGCAGTACCGCGACGCCGAGCAACCCGCCGGCAGCGGCTCAAGCTTCGCCGAGCCGCTCGATCACATGAGCCCCGCCTTCCCGCGAATGATGCATATCTGTTTTCACATCCGCGACGATGTCGATTTCAACAAGTTCATCGCTGATCTGGAAGCCGAGTCGGCACGGCGCGGGATGACGCAGGTGAAAGCCAACCGCGTGATCACCGTGACGTCCGAGAAAGAGCGACTGGCGGCGCCGATCGAGGCCAACAGCAACGGCATCACGGAAGGCCGATCGAATGGCTGGAGGCTGATCTACTGCAAGGGTCCGGAAGGCGAGCAGCTCGAGTTCGTTCAGGCGCTGGGGCCGGTGAAGCGCATCTTCGATGACGCGCTTGCAGCCCGACGGAAAGCCGTGGGCCGATGAAGTCACGCTGACGTTGTTCAAGACTTCGTCGGTTTTGCGGCGAAGCATCGAAGTCATTGCCGGCTTCGACGCCGCAAAGTCCACAAACATCGGTAACAGAACTCCTGTAGATTTTATTGTCCCCAACTCAATACTGTACCGGTCATCCTATCGGGAGCGATTATGTCAAAAAAAATATTAGTTATCGTATCGAACGCCAATGCAATTGGTCCACACAAAAGAAGAACCGGTATTTTTTTACCGGAAGTCGCACATCCCTATGCTGAATTCGACAAAGCGAAGTACCAAATCGACTTTGCCAGTCTTACCGGAGACACTCCGTATCTGGACGCGCTCCATTTGGCTGACGATCCCCAAAATCTCTCCTTTTTGGTCGGGAAAGGATGGGCCGCGATGCAAAAGGCCCACAAACTGTCGGATATGGATGTCAGTCAGTATGACGCCATCTTTGTTCCTGGCGGTTTGGCGCCGATGGTCGATATGCCCGAACATCCGCTTCTTAAAAAAGTCGTCAAAGACACTTACGAGCGAAATGCCGTGGTAGGAGCAGTTTGTCATGGTCCGGTAGCTTTGCTGAACGTAAAACTAAGTAACGGTACCTACCTCCTCGACGGAAAAAATATCACTTCATTTACAAACGAAGAAGAAGAGAATTACGCTAAAGTTGATGTGCCTTTTGCGTTGGAAACGGCATTGACCAATCAAGGCGCGATTTTCCACAAAGTTGGACCTTGGGGAGCAAATAGCATTGCCGACGGCAAATCTCGTCACCGGCCAAAATCCTGCTTCTGCCAAAGGAGTTGCCGAGAAAATGATAAAGGTTCTAGAAGCTAACTAAGCTAAAGCCGATCTAGAACACCAATCCAGGGCTAGGTCTTTCAATCACATATCGCTGTGACGCTAGACGCTTCCCACTATTTTGGGCGCGTTTCTCGATGACGCCAGGGTGCCGATCTCCGGCGACTGACCGTCGGGCATTGCGCTCGATCGAGGCTGCATTCAATCAAGAAACTCCCACGATGCTGCGCCGTCGAGATGACGGACCCGTGCTCCGATAAGAGCGGCGGGCTCGAAATTCATGGCGTTCACCGCAACCGTCGTGTTGCGGCGTTTCTTCCGATACGCATAGTGGGTGACGCAGCCGCATTTCTTGCAGCGATAATAGGCGCGAATTTTCCGGTTCCATGAATATTTCGCAAGACCGCCTTGGGGTGCTTCGATTTTGACTGAACTGGCGGCGTAGTAAGCCCAAAGCGCGCCGTAGCGGCGGCAGATCGAACAATTGCAGCTCGTCAGAGTGCGAGACACTCGCGGAACATGAATTCGAATCGCGCCGCAGTGGCACGTAGCAGCGATTGTTGGCTTTCGTTGAGCCATGTCAGTGTCTCGTTGGGCCGCGCTTCACGCTTTCCTTCGGATTGACACCCAGCATCCCGCGTTCTTGAAATTCATCGGCCAGCAAAGGCCGCGCGAATTTCGTCGATGGTTCGTTTGGGGCTGTGGAGGTGCGGATAGTGGCCGGTACCGGAAAGAATGGTGAGCTCTACCTTGGCTTTATTGGCAAACTCGACGCCCATTTCTTTGTTGATATAAAAATCTTTCTCGCCCCAAACGACGGTAACGGGCGTTTTGAGCCTGCTCAGATTCGCCTCAAAATCGTTCTGGTCCCGGGTGAAGTATGAATAGTAATGATAGAAGGCGTCCGCGGAAGTCAGGCTGCCCTGGTTCCATCCTCTAAACATGTCATCCCGGAATTCCTGAGAAAGTTCGAACTGCTCGTCCTTTGACAACCCTCTTCGGAAGGCATTTTCCAGGATTTCATCGCGCGTCTTGTTCATGTGGGCGCGAGTGCGATCGGAAGAAGGCTTGGACTTGAGGCTTTGTAAATTGGCATGCATGTACTGAGGCCGATCGAACGGGGCGAAATCGCCGACAATCATTTTTTTCGCGATGTTGGGTTCATCTAAAGCGACGATCAGGCCGGGCAAGGCGCCGATATCGGTGGCGTAGATCACGAGCTTTGAAGTATCGATGCCTGATTTCGCGATGTATTCCTTCAAGACCTGCGCATAGTCCTTGGGCGCGTAGGAAAATCGATCGGCGGGCGGTCGCGTGGAAAGACCGTAGCCCGGCCAATCGAAAGCATGCACTTCGTAGTCTCTGGCGAGAGTTACGGAGATCTGTTTCCAGGCATACAGCGTTTCGGGAAAGCCATGCAGCAGGAGCACGACACCTTTCGGCCTCGAATTGCGAACGATCATCCTTCTCAGCTTCATGTCGGCATTGATGTCGATGAAGCCGATTTCCGCTTGCGGGGGTTGCTCGCGCGAAATTTGTGAACACCCGGCTAAAATCACGAAATTAAACGCGAGGACAACCCTAATCGACGGTTGTATCAATGATCTCCGCATTCGAGTGTTCCTTTATCTGCTCGCTTTGCTTCGCTACATTCATCTCAATCCGGTACGGCCGGACTGATTAAGCTGCTCGACGGCTATGTGCCGAGCGGGCATAGGACCTATTTGAAAGGTCATGTTGCAAAGTCATCGACACTCTGCCGATCTTGCCGTTGTTAGGTGGCAAAAGGGCTTACGAGGGATTTGTCCTGGACGGAACGTGATGCCCGAGGTGCTGCGAGGAAGTGATCGGCGCTGGAGATTTCGGGAAAACGAGCCAATGCGATCTCAGTGCTGGTGCGTGAACGATGTCGCAGTGTGGCTGATGCGGCGAAGTTTCTGCACTGCCCAACATTTTTCATGACGCCTGTCGGAGCGCTCCGCTCTTCCCGAGCTGGATCAATTTCGACTCGGTCATCGTCACGTTGTAGCGGTACGCGAAACCGGCGAAGAGCGAAAATGCCTGGAGCATCTCCTTCTCATCCCGTTGAGCCGTACAGTCGATGGGAACGTAGACGTAGTAATCGCGAATGCTGAATCCGGTGACTGCGCATTGAACGCAGCCGCGAGTTGCCACGCCGGTGACGATGATTCGGGCCTCGCCAGATTTCATCCCCAACTGTTTTAGCAGTGCTTCCATGTTGGTCTGGTAAAAACAGTCATGGGTGTATTTGACGACCACCGGCTCATCTGGCTGCGGCTTGAGAGCATCGATGAACTCGGCGCCCCAACTGCCCTCTATTTTACGAATGACATTCTTGAAAAGCGTAAATTCCAACGCCTCCGGCTTGCGCACGGATTGCGTGTGCACGACTTTGCCGCCGCTCTCCCGCACGTAATTCCGCAGCGCGGCGATGCGCGGGATGATTCGTTCCACGGGCTCTCCCATGTAAAGCGGCGCCTTGGGATCGGCGCTTTCGTTTTCCATATCGACGATCAGCAGAAGAGTCTGCGCCGGGTCGAGTTCTACAGGTATTGGCGTCGGGTAATTCAGTTCTACTAGCATGTGATTCTCCTTTGGGTTTCCGGCTCTGCGTTCAAAGCAAACTAGCGAATCCTTACTTGTACAGCTTGTCGATCCAACCCTCTTTCGCAAGTTTCTCCAAGGGTCTGTTATCTCGATAGACTTCGGGGTGTCCGATAAACTCTTTGGGTACCGGAACTCTCATCGCGAGCTCGCTGACGACGGTCTCGATGCCGCGGTCCGGGACGTATGGAATGCGCTTGAATAACCTGGCGTAGACGTCGATCACTTTATCGGCGATCACGTCGTCGTTCTCCTGGTAGTATTTCTTGTAAATCCTTCTGGCCAGCACTCGATCCTTTTTGATCTGGGCAATACCCTCGATAAACCCCTTCAAAAACCCCTCGACAGCCCTCGGTTTGCTCTTCACGTATGCCTGACTGCTCGCGATACACGAAGGCGGATACAAGAAATCGACCTTCGTCAGGTCCAACAAGACCGGCCAGTTCCGATCGAGGAATGGCAGCGCATTTCGATAGCTCAACGCCGCGGCCGCCAGTCTTCCCGTTTCGAGCGCGACTGCCACTTCGGCTCCGGAACCCAATTGCAGGATCGTCAAATCTTTCTCAGGATCCAAGCCGACTTTCTTCAATGCTGTGCGAAGATAGAAATGCGTCGTCGACCCGAGCCGGCTCACGCCGCTCGCCTTCCCTTTGAGCTCCATCGCATTCTTGGTCCCGGGCTGTGCGATCAAATAGACCAAATCAGAATCCAGCGGGCAGGCCACCATATTAACATCCCCGCCCTTTACCCTTGCAGCGACCACCGATTCTGCACCGGCCCCTGATAGCTGCAAGTCTCCATTGAGGATCCCCAAAGTGATCAAGGAGCCGCCGCGCATGTAAATGATTTCGATATCGATGCCGTGCTTCTTAAAAATTCCCGCGTCTCTGGCCAGCCATATCGGAAGAAAATGAGGCGGGCTTGTGACAGCAAACTTGATGCGCTCAACATCCTGAGCGAAAGAAGGCGGGAGCAAAATCAGCGACGCTAGGACGCTCCAAATCACGAGCACAATTCGCCGTAGCCGAGATTTCATATAGAGATCATTGCCTTTCAAGACCGCTTTCTCAGATCAGCCTCGACGTTACTCTTGCTTAAAGATAACTGTCAACCACCCGTGAGTCGGCGTTCATACTCAGCAATGGAGTGCTCAATCGGTAGCCCCGTACCGGTAGAGACAATCTCGCGCGTATATATGGCGCGGTGGTGATCCTGCTGAAGATGATTGCGTAACTTTGCGTGCGATCATAGATGATGCCCGCGATGTGCGGGCCGAGGATAGCGCCCCAGGTGTAGAAGATTCATGTTGCCGTGAACCGCACCCAAAAATTTGCGGCCCAAGCTGTCGCTGACGGGTATCGACGCGTGATCCATCCGAGCAAAGAGTGAATCGGCGTAAGCAATTCTCGCGCGCTTAACGCCGATTCTGCTATAATAGAGCCGCTCGATGCTTCGAGTTCCTGTCGGCTCAGCGCAAATGAATCGCATTTTCATCAGTTACCGAAGTTCGGACGGCTTCAAGGATGCCACCCGGCTTGCCGTCGACTTGAATCGGGTGTTCGGCAAAGACCAGGTCTTTTTGGACAAACAAGACTTGCGCGGCGGTTCGTCCTGGCGCGATGAAATCATGGGCGCCTTGGGAACGAAGCCGATCGTGCTGGCGCTGATCACTCCGGATTATTTTGGTGCTGTCGAAGGCGGTAGTCGGCGGATAGACCGGGCCGATGATCCGGTCTGCGAAGAGTTGATTGCCGCTTTCGACGCCAACGCACAGATCATTCCGTTGCTCAGCGAGTCGGTCAAGATGTCGCCTGCCAGTTCCCTGCCGGAGCGCTTACAACCGATCACGTCGCGCCACGCTCTCAGGTTACGCAGCGAAGACTGGAACAACGATCTATTGCGTTTGATCGAAGACGTGGTAGCGAGCCGAGTCAAAGTTCAAGATAAGAACTGGCGGCTGACCTTCGGCGGCGCGCCGGAAGTTCGCGCCTGGCGATGGGTCGCCGTCGCCGTGACCGCATTGCTTATCGCTCTCGGTCTCGAGGCCCTGCTGATGACCGAGAAATCGTCCGGCGCCGATGATTATTTTGGCGCCGCGGTGGTCGGGTTGATGCCCCTTGCCGCCGCTTTATACGCAGCGCGGACGCTCAAAGGTAGCGCCCGCAAGTTGAGATACATCGCGGTCGTCATGGTTGTTCTGACCGGCTGGGAGGTAGGGAGCTTTGTCGCGCGCGGAATTCAACTGCAATCCGGCACGTCCTTGACCATGGCGAACGCTCCGCCCAAATCGATCTCGGCGGCGTGTGGGATGTCGAAATGGTAGGGAAGGGGCCATTGCCCGCGTTTACTCTCGTGCAAGACGGCGTGAACGTAAAGATGCAAACGGAGTCAGTTGCGGTCGACAAGCATCCCAATATCGCGGCGATGAACAAGATCGGGCGAGCGAAGGGAGGGCTGGTTTTGACTTCGACTCGGTTGAAAGCGGCGGGAACGCTCAATGGGCGTGAGTTGAATGTACTCGTGAATTACGTCACGGATCCCGACGAGATCGCTTTTGCCACCGGCACGCTTACAGCCAAGGTCGAAGACGGCGACAAAGCGATGCACGGATCTCTCCTGTTCATAGGCGACAAGGAACCGCTTCCGTTGAAGCTGACGCGGAGATAGTCCGTCGCTCTTGACTCACGACACTTCTTGATGCCTTGCCAGTGTTGCGATGGGTCTTAATGGATCGGCATCTGCCCGGACGTTCAAAGTTTCGCCCACGGTTTGATCAAGAGCGCCGTCATCGCGGTGGAGATCAGTAACACGATGGTGATGCCGGTGAAGACCAGCTCGTAGCTTTCCGTGCGGTCGTAGATCGCGCCGGCGACGAAGGGGCCGAGAATCGCGCCTCAGGTGTAGAAGATATTCATGTTGCCGCGGATCGTGCCGAAGGATTTGCGGCCGAAAAAGCCACCGACCGACGCCCGTCCTAGAACCTGATTGCGCGCCTCAACACGCCAACAACGCGCTGCAGGCGACTCGCCGAATCGGCGCAGACCACCGACCGATAGTGTGCCGCATCCTGCGGCCGAAGAATTTATTCGAAAATAATTCGGCGGCCCAAGAGACGGGTTTGCTTACACGCAAAGAACCCAAAGGAAGTGATAGATCGATATTACGAAAAGACAGCCGTAAATGGTCGAGGTCAGGGTGAGCGCCTTTAAAGTCAGGCCTTGCCGGTAATGGCGCAGCGCGAAGATCAATCCGAGCAAGGCACAAGCGAGCAGCTTCCAATAGACGAGGCCCCAAACGTCTCCCCAGCTGAAAATCGCATTCCGCACAAATGGATTTGCTTCAGGAACGCCCAGGCTGAGCACATGATAGGTAAACAGGCCGTCAAAGATTTGCAGCAGAAGATTGAACTTGAACTGTGACCAGATGCTCGAAATCATAAACGCAGCTATCGCGCGCACAACGCGCGGCAGTGTCGATCTGCGAGCAATAGAAATGCCAATCGCGACATTACGAATAACCAATGAAAAAAATCCATAATCGCGCGGCCAATGCGTAATCTATTATTACTGAATTTCTGTCTGCGGGATCGCACCGCAAACGGCTGAATTACAAAAAATTTTTAGGAGTAAATTTGTCAGAGAGGTTTACACTCTGATTCGCGAATCGTGCAGGCCCTGAGGGGATCTACCAATGAGCTGCGCGTTCGTAGCAGTGTCCGGTTACTGGAGCGCTGGAAGGATTTCGTTGTCCCACAAATCGATCGCTTCGAGAACGCCGGCCCAAGGAAACTCCGATAGTGATCTCGCTGAACCATGGCGGGAGGCAAGTTGAAAAAGATTTCCGAGCCGGCGAATGCACTCTTCCGGAGTGCCGGCGATAATCAGCCGGTCGACGGCATCGTCCGGTGTCGGACCGAGCCCTATCGCGTTAGTTGGTTTGATACAATTTGGCCCAGGGTTTGATCAGCAACGCGGTCATCACGGTGGAGATCAGCAGCGCTATCGTGATGCCAATAAATACCAGCTGATAACTCTCGGTGCGGTCGTAGATGGCGCCGGCGACGAAGGGGCCGAGAATGGAGCCCCAGGTGTAGAACAGATTCATGTTGCCGCGGATCGTGCCGAAGGATTTGCGGCCGAAGAAGTCGCCCACCGAGGCCCAAAAAACCGGAATCGACGCGTCGAGCACGCTGTAGAGGCCGGTAAAAAACCACAGCGCCCAGAGCGAGTTGGTCCATTGCATCGGCAAAACGGCGATGACTCCCAACAACATGCAAATCGCCGTCAGTTTGGGCTTGTTGACGAAGTCGCCGATCCAACCCAGCAAAAAATGGATGGGCAAATTGATAATGGCAAAGCCCGCGAAAAATACCGAAGCTTCGGTTTGACTCAAGCCCTTCCACACCATCATCGGAATGAAATGGGTGGTCACGGTCGTGAACGCGATCGAGCGGCAAGTCATCGAACAAATCAAGTTCCAGAAAATCGGCGAGCGAAACGCTGCGCGCGCGGAAATATCGCGCACGATGTTCAGATCGGCCGGCTTCCCGGCCGTGTCGTCTGTGCCGGTCTCGGGCTGGAGCGGCAAACCGTCGGGTCGCATGCCGACGCTCTCGGGCGAACGGTGGATGCCCAGGCACAACGGCAGGCCGAGCAGAAGGAAGAGCGTGCCGGCCAACACTGCGGCCCAGCGCCAGCCATAGGTCCTGATGGCAATGGCGAGCAGCGGTGTGATCAATGCGCCGCCGACCGGGACCGCGGCGCTGACCACGGTCATGGCGCGCGCGCGCAGGGCGATGAACCAACTGTTGGCGACCACCGTCGGCGCATGGATAAAGCCGGCGTTGAAGGCGAGGGAGATCACGCCCAAATAGACAATCAGAAAAGTTGTGTAGTTGGTCACGAAGGAGAAAAGAATATAGCCGACACCGGCAAACCCGGCCGCGGCGAGCATGAGCGGTTTGGGGCCGAAGCGGTCGAGCAAATAGCCGACGATGGGCGCGGTCAACGAACCTTCGGCGCGCGCCAGGGAAAAAGCCAAGGAAGTGGAAGCGCGGCTGAGACCGAGATCCTGGGTGACCGGCAGAAAGAAAACCGTGAAGCCGTACTGGTGCAATCCGCCGCCGAGAATACGCAGCGCTGAAACGATGCCGATCATGCGCCAGCCGTAGTAAAGGCCGGAGAGACGTTTGCGAAAGTTGTCGATGCTCACGGTGCGTTGCAGGAGCGGGTGCAGATTTTGTCTTTACGTCGATTGACGGCGTTCGGTCAGTGAAGCTTGAATCTCTACGGGTTCATTCCCCGCAGCTTGCTGCGTAACAGACAATTGGCGATCCAACGGTGATTCGACTCAGCTCAGAGGCGAATCCGGACCTGGACCCCCGATTAAAACATTCGGGGGTGACGGAATCGGAATCGTTCGCATGATGGGTCTTCGATACCCCGAGCTTGCTGCGGGGTAGTTCATTTGGGTTCTATTTACTTCGCCCCAACCCAGCCGGCATTGGAGACGTCGATGATCTGGTCCTCCGGACCGATGCACTTTACCTCGAAGTAGGATTGCGGCTTCGCGGGATCTGCCGCGCTGACTTCGTTGCGATGGTCCAACGACTTTCCGCCGAGGCCTTTGATGCGCGCCACGGCGGCGTCGACATCGTCGACTTGAAAGCCGATGTGGTCGACGCCGAGTTTCATGGTTTCACCCTCGACGACCGAGCGGAAGCTCAAGATGGCGATGTTGAGATGGCCGTCGGTTAAATAAATGCCGCTCTGGCCGACGCCGACTTGTTCGAGGCCGAAGGCGTCTTTGTAAAAGGCCGCGGTTTTTTCCACGTCGTGAGTACGGATTGCGATATGTTTGATTTGAGCCATGATCATGCTCCTTCTCTCATTACTTCTGCCCCAAGACTTCCTTGAGGAAACGCCAGTCCATGATTTTGTCTTCGCTGATGTCTTCGGTAATCTTCAATTGCTCCCTGGCGAGGCGAATCTCGGTGTCCATGGTGTCCTTGGCGACCCAGCCGTCGACATTGAGCGAGCGCATGGAAAAATCGTGGATCTTCGCGGCACCTTCGGCGCTGACATGGAGATAGTCGCGCATGATCGAAAGCGTCTCGGGCTTGTTGTCTCGGATGAAACGCACGCCTTTCAAGCTCGCCCGGATGACGCGCACGATCTGCGCCGGATTCTTGCGGATCTTGTCGTTCGAGACGCCGAAGCCGCCGAGGCGAGTGTGAACCACATCGCCGAAATAAAGCACGGAGACCAGCCCGAGTTTCTCGGCTTTCTCAACGTAAGCGACATCGAGCGGTGTGGCATCGACGGTGCCCGCGATCAGGGCGGCGAGACGATCGCCGGAACCGCCGATGGCAAGCGTGGTAACATCGCGGTCGGGATTCATTCCGGCTTGGCTCAAGGCTTCGCGCAGGATGATGTGCGGCGCCGAACCCAAACCGCTCACGCCGATCTTCCGGCCCTTTAAATCGGTCAATTTTTTGAAGCCCGGCCGGCCGATGAGGATATGCAGGGGGCGGTCGAACCAGCCCATCACGCCTTTCACCGGCAAACCTTGAATGGACGCGCGCGCGATGAGTCCGCTGACCGTCGAGTAGTCGAGCTCGCCGGCCATGAGCGCGGGAACCTGGAGATTGGTCCGCATGACCACCTTGCGGATATCGAGCCCTTCGTCTTTGTAAAAACCTTTGCGCCGGGCAATTTCGGTGGGAATCTCATAGAGACCCGGCGTAGAGATGCCGATATGCACGACTTCGCCGCGAGCCGCGACGGGTGAAATCAGGCAAACGATAAAGGTGGCAAGCCAGAGAACCAGCGACATCAACAACCTCCGCTTTTGATCCTGCCGATCAAATTAGTACAATACGCTCTATGGTGGCAACCGGTCCGGATCCGAATCTCTACGGTTCATTCCCCGCAGCTTGCTGCGTTAATCAATTGGCGATCCAACGTCCGTCATTCCCGCATGCTTTAAGCGGTGGTTCGATCAGCTCACCGCAGGCGAATCGGACCTGGACCCCCGATAAAGACATTCGGGGGTGACGGAATTGGAATCATTCGCATGATGGGCCTTCGAAACCCCGCAGCTTATCGCGGGTAGTTCACTTAAAGGAGAAACGTTTATGGCCGATCCAAAACTTGCCCATCCCGCCAACGTTCCCGGCGAATTTTTCGTCGACACCAACTGCATTAACTGTCCGACTTGCCGGCAGATCGCGCCGACGATCTTCGGAGATGCGGACGGACAGCCGGTGGTCGTGCGACAGCCGGTTTCGGACGAGGAGAAACTAGCGACGTTGGTCGCCTTGGTTTCTTGCCCGGCGGCCTCCATCGGGACGCGCTCGGCTCTCGATGTGGCACCGGCCGTAAGCGCATTGCCCCAGGCGCTCGCGGACAATGTCTATTATTGCGGCTTCGCTTCACGCGATGCGTTTGGCGCCCACAGTTATTTTGTCCGCCGAGCGGACGGCAACATCTTGGTTGACTCGCCGCGCTTCACCAAGCCACTGGTGCGCAATCTGGAAAAGCTCGGCGGCGTGCGCTTCATGTTTCTCACCCATCACGATGACGTCGCGGACCACGAGCAATTCCACAAACACTTCGGCTGCGAGCGCATCCTGCACGAAGCCGACGCGCGCTGGTCGCTACAAGCGGTGGAACGAAAACTGAGAGGCGAAGGGCCGTGGTCAATCGCGCCGGATATAAAAATCATCGGCGTGCCGGGCCACACGCGCGGCTCGACGGCGTTGCTTTATCGGGAAATGTTTCTCTTTACCGGCGATCATCTGTCCTGGCGGCGCGATGCCGAAGGTTTGTTTACTTCAAAGCAATATTGCCAATACTCCTGGGAGGCGCAGACCCAATCGGTGGAGAAACTCATCGGCGAAAATTTTACCTGGATTCTTCCGGGCCACGGCTATCGCTATCAAGCGCCGACGGAAACCATGCGAGACGAAATCCGCAAAGCCGTGCAGCGCATGGGCGGCGATAAGCAGTCTCAGCGGCGATCGTGGCAAGCATAGTCGCCGTCGAGCGAAAGCACGGCTTTTGTCGCACATAGCCGGTTAACCGGCCGGCGCGGCGGTGTGTGCCCTGCTGACGGCGGCGGTGTCCACGTATTCGCGAAAATGGGTTACTTTGCCCTCTTTGACGGTCCAAACGTGCGCCCAAGCCGAGGCGGAAACTCTGCCGGTAGATTTGACGCGCGCAGAGAAACGGCCCAAAACAACTACTTTGTCGCCTTGCGCGATAAAGTCCTGAGGCTCAAATTCGACGACATCTTGCGCCTGGGCAACTGTGTTGAAGAATCGTCCGACTTCTTCCCGTCCGCGCCAGGTTCCGGCAAACGGCACGTTTTCCATTTCGGGCAATTGCCACTGAACATCTTCGGCCAGCGCATTCAAGAACGATTGAAAGTCGCCCGCTCTGACACTCTGATACGCCTGTTGCACCAATCGCGTGTTTGCTTGTTCGTTCATGGTTTTTCTCCTTTCACGTTTCGCTGGAAAAGAATCGGCGGGGACGTAGAAAATTTTTCACAGTCTCTCATTAGGGTGACAAACACCACCCTTCAAATCAACCACACTAGGTCAGGGGTATTGCCAGTACTTCTGCGAAGCGCAGACGCAATCGGTGGAAAAACTCGTCGGTTAAGAGTTTACCTGGATCTTCCCGGTCATGGTAACGCTATCAAACAGACAGGAGAACAATGCGAACGAGATCCGCCGAGCCGCGCATGCGCGGCAATGAAGTCTCAGTAGCCGCTTCATGACGGCGGGCGGCCGAATTGCAAAAAAATTCGGATGCTCGGTGACGAGAGAGCTTTCTGACCTGCCACGTAAGTGTCAGAAACTACGCCGTTCCACGAACACGCGCTCGATCGGGAAATTTGGCACCGAGGAGTGCTGCGAGTCGCCTGATGCTGCGACGCGGGAGGATACCGCTCAAACGTGTGGATATTGAAATTAAATCGCTGTGATTACACTTTAGAAGCGTGTCGTGGTCGCGGGTTCATAGATCGAGCGATGATCCTATCTGAAAAAGAAGGTGACCCCGAGCATGAACAGACTACTGTTGATACCAGCATTCCGGTCGTGAATGCCCGCATTTGAAATATGATGAAAACGCCACTCTCCCGTCAAGGCGGTGCGCTGCGAAATGAAATAATGAAATCCCACCCCTGACTGCAGGATGAAATTTACACCGTCAGCCTGCTGTCTCAGATCCGCATCCAAAGCGATAACTCCTGCTCCGGCTTGTAAAAACGGAATAAAGCGACTGCCGGTCAAGAAATTGTACCGCACCATCGGAGCAATGCCGCCGGCGACGCCGTGTTTGGGCTCGAACATATAGAGAAAGGTCCCTTCGATTAATAATTCGAAGTTTCCCCGGTACCAACTGTGCCCTCCCAAGGGATCCGTGATGCCAACGCCCCATCGCGGAGTCACATAAACGAACTGAATATCTTCCAACTCAGGAGTTTGAGTACCGCCAATCGGGAGTGCTAACCCATGTCCTGCACTAATCCCTAACGATTGCTTGCCGAACCCAAACACCGATTCGTATCCCGCCGGCTGATCTGCCGCATCCGCGGCGGTGGCATGCCCCTTCGTCGACTCTAATCCGAGTAGAATCACCAGGGCAGCGATCAAAACAACGACGGGCCAACCAAAGGCATCTACATCGGTGTTTCGCCGTCGTTTGCTGACGGCTTTTCGCTGGTGCGCGTCGTTGAACATATACTCCACCTCTGATATTTCGCCGGACCTTAACAGAATCCGATGCGCCGTAAAAGGGTTACGGATCTTTTCAAGAACTTCTCGGGCATTGCGCGATCTCCAGATATTTATCAGCGCCTTGTAACTCGGGATTGAGATAGACATTATGATGCAGCGTGCTGTGCAGGAATCTACCCGTTAGATGGCGTTTGCATGGCAGTAAATCGGAGCGAACAAGAGGAAAATTCTGACGATTGGAAGCAATGCGTCGAGTGCCGGTAGTGCACTTGTGCAAAGATGCATCTCATTCGAGCAGCTCAACAGCGGTGGTTCGACTCGGCTCGCCACGACCGAATCCGGACTTGGATCGCCGATAACAACATTCGAGGTGACGGAATCAGAATCATTCGCATGATGGGTCTTCGATACCGCGCAGCTTGCTGTGGGTGGTTCATTCGACCGCGCCGAGCCCGCCATGTTAAAAAACGCCTTGCGATTTTTTCGATGGCGCGAAGTCTGCAGCAAGAGTGATTAGCGAATCCTGAGGAGCGCTAGTCGCGCTCGCCTCGTCATCACGCGCGGTCCTCTATGCGCAACGGCTTTGATCACTCTCTACCCCGAGCCTTTTGGGGGTGGCCTGCCTTGGGGACCGATGCGCTGGGGAACGCCATTGGGACCCATGGGGACCGGGGCCTGCTTGCCAAACCCGGCCGGACCGATGGGAGTCCACCCGTCTTGTCCCGCACTCGGAATAGGCGTTGGGTTGGTGGTGGCCGGAGGCGGCGAGGTCCTGGCTGCGCTGGAGGTTCGGCTGCCCGAGACCTTAACGCCGGTAGAGCTGGTGCCGCTTATTTGCGCGCCATCGGCGGATAACCGAAGTGTATCGACAAACCCATTCTGCCAGGTCACGGTATAGGTTCCGCTGCGCGGATCGCAGGTCCAGCTTGCCGAAGCGGGCGGGGTCCCCGCAGTGCCGGGTGTCCATTTAGCTTGAGCGTTTGGCGAGAAGCTAACCTTGCCGCCGATGAACCAACCCCATTCTCCCACTATCCTCTGGCAAGAATCCGCCGCCTCCGAATGAGAGGCGAGGATCTGGCAAAACAGGATGCTTGCGACGCCTAGAGTAATTCTTACATGGTAGACGGCCCGAGAGAGCATGCGACCTCCTCTGTCATTAATGCCTAGTAAACATCAGTACAGCAATAAAACGTCTCACTTTTGGCGAACAGTATCCAATAAGGCGGTCTCATGTCCAGCGAATTTGAATATCGCTAAATCGAATGTATGCTTACCGGGCATCTGACGCGGTGATTTTGCGTTCGGCTGAACCATCATGTCCACGGTACTTTCTCCACCACGATCACGTCATTTCTCTGAACACTCCACGATTCACGATCACGAAACACGCCCCAAGACCACGTGAGTTTCATTGTTTCCCTTGCCTGAAACACGTAGATTCCAGTAAATTAAGACAGATTTTCGCCGCCTTCGTCTTCAGATCGGGTCTTGAGCTTCAGAGACGATCTTATGCACATCTAGACACTGGAAACGTTTGAACGTCGTTGCATGAATAAAAAGGAACTCACCGAAGCGGACATCCGTACGAAGTTCATTACTCCCGCGCTGCTGGCTCCCGGCGGCAGATGGGATCTGATGACCCAGCTTCGGGAGGAGATTTATTTCACAAAGGGTCGAGTACTTGTTCGCGGCAAAACGGTCAAACGCGGCGAAGCCAAGAAAGCCGATTATCTTCTGGACCACAAGCCTACATTCCGATCGCTGAGCGGCGGACGGTTCCAGCGTTCAAGGCTTTCAAAACGTGCAATCGCAACGCTCCGTTCAGACGTTATTCAATCGAAAACCGCCGTTGCGCATGCGAGATCATCGCTGGTCTGAGGCAATCGCGATTGGCAGCTTGGGATTTGCTCGAGAACGTGAAAAATCATCTTGCCGTTGAAGCGACACATCGCGATGTCATAGAAGGCGATGGAAGCTATGCACTGCGGGAGCCGGCCGAGACTTACAGAGCCGCGTTCACCGGGCCGAAAGAGTTCTAAGTTTCAACATCTTTTTGTGGGAGGAAATCGTTGATCAGCAGGAGACATAGCTCGGTCCGATCTGGATAGACGTCCCAATCGATCCAACGACCGGCTTCACTTAATCCTGAAGCGGATACGCCGTCGCAATCAATCGTTACCTCCATGATCCGTCGGGTTCGCGAGCTACTGGCCGAGCTGTGCCAGGGCGGCATGCAGCGGAGCGCTGGAGATCTGCATCACTCCCGTGTAAGGCGTGTACATCTCTAGAATCAAGAAGATTGCGGCGGAAACTGACAGCGCGGAGACGAACAAACTAGAAACGACGGTCGCGTTAAAAGGGGCGAATAGGCCAAAACTGGTGAAAATCACAGCGAGCCAAAGAACCAGTACGATTAACAACGGCAGGGAAACCGAGTCGGTAGACTGTGCGTACATCAACCAGCGGGTTCGTGCGGTATCCGTCACGACACTCAATGTCTGGGCCTGGAGCGATCGTTGGGTGTCATTCTTCGGCGCCAGTGCCTGGATTTTGTTGTAGAGAATTTCGCCGGCGGCGGACACCGGCACGGTTGGGAGAGCACGGTTGCTGGATTCAGACCACAGCTCATCGAGAATGCGGGCAGCAGAGTCGCGTAAGATAGCGCGGATTTCCTTCGTCTCCGGTCCATAGTTGGCGAGCATGCGGTCGATCGCGGCGATATTGGCGGAGATCTGCGTCACCTCCGCGCTCTGCGCGTCGTAGGTACCCTTAGCCGCGGCCACCAGTAGGCCGAGAACAAGGGCGGCCATGGTTCCGACTAGTCCCACTCCTAGCTTGATGATGTCTTTGGATTCAGGACTCAGATGATCCTGGGGCAGAATCGCATGAAGCAGGGTGCCAACCAGCGCGCTGCCAAAAACGCATGCGAGCACGATCAGACTGACTGTGATGGGACTCATAGATTAGGGAGGATTTCTACCTTCTCGTCTTCTTCCAGATCTTTTCTAGCAAAAGGAATCAAGGATTGTCGAACGGATGCCTCGCGAAGCAGACGTGCCCTCTTGACCTGCCTGCTAATGGGCGACCCGGCGACCTGACTCGTCCGCATATTCAACCTTTAGAGCGCAGAATTGCGGTGACAGGCCACGGCGGTTTCCCTAGCATCACCGATGCTCCGAAGACGCCCGATCTTCGCGAAAGCATTCGAACGCTACCTGAGATTTTGGCGCGATATTTTCATGGATGAGGTGGAAAGGCATGACATGCTTCAGCCGTACGGTGCAATCGCGAATTTTTGTCTGGACGATTCTTGCGGCAGTTTCGATCGGCTCCAGTCTAGGGCAGGGTGACCCCTTTGACGCTTTTGAAAAGACTCCCGATGGTAGACTCCTGTCAATTTATTTTTTGACAATCGCTCAAGAATCTTATACGCCTGCCCGTAAAACCGTGGGGCGAACTGTCAGTTAATTTCCAAAGGGATAGTCACATCGCCTGCTCCGATTCTGCCGTCCGCGGAAAGACGAAGCTGGCGAGGGAGAGCAATGGATTACACAAGGAAAGTAGCCGAATTTGTGGCTCAGACCACGTATGAAGACCTTCCGGTAAAAGCCATTGAGTTGGTGAAGCAGGCCATTCTTGATTCTGTGGCCGTAACGTTGGCAGGCAGCATCGAGCCTGCCGCCAAGATTTGCGCGCAAATGGCGCGGGAGGAGAGCACGAGTAAAGATTCGAGCGTTTTTGGACAGGGGTTCAAAACGTCTTGTTCTCAGGCAGCGCTTGTTAACGGAACCGCCGGTCATGCGTTGGACTACGATTATAACTACACCTATATGGGTCAACCCACTTCCTGTTTGGCTGCGGCAACCTTTGCGCTTGCAGAAAAACTAGGAAGAAGCGGGCGGGAGTTTTTGCAAGCCTACGTCGTTGGTTTTGAGGTCACGACCAAGCTGGTGTTATCCATTCCGGACCATTCAATCAAAGAAGGTTGGCACAGCGCGGGGACCCTTGGGGCGCTGGGAGCGGCCGTTGCCTGCGCCAAATTGCTCGGCCTCCAGGTCGAGGCGGTGCGAACGACACTGGGGATCGCTGCCTCGATGGCGAGCGGTTTCATCTGGAACTATGGGACGATGACCAAGCCGCTTCATGCGGGCCTCGCCGCGCGGAACGGTGTATTGGCGGCGCAACTGGCAAGCAATGGTTTTACCGCCAATCGTTCGATCCTCGAGGGAGCCAGGGGTTTTCACGAGAGTTACTCAAGGGGTTCTCCCTACGATTTGGCAGTGATCGAAAGCCTGGGGAAATCTTTTGAACTGGTGGAGAGAGAAATTGGCTTCAAGGCGTATCCCTGTGGCGGCCTAATTCACTCTGCCGTCGATGCGGTTCTTGAAATGCGCGCGCAAGGCCTTGCTCCGGGCACGATTGACGACATTCGCGTGGGCGTGACGCCGCACGCTTACAATAAGGTCCTCGACAAAATTCCCGAGACCGCGATCCAAAGTAAATTTAGCATGGGTTATATTCTCGCAAGGGCGGCGATCGACGGGAAAGTGACGCTCCATACTTTCACTGAGGAGGCGATCCGCGATACAATCGGTTCTCGGTTTGGCCGAGAAGGTTCACATGGAAGTGGACCCGGAATTAGAGGAAGACGCGGAGGGGAGCCACCCGTCCAAGGTGACGATTCGCCTGAAGGATGGCCGGACGATTTCCGGTCGAGTGGACTATGCGAAAGGGACCGCGAAGAAATGGCCCCTGACTCCCGAAGAGCTCAGGGACAAGCTGATCAATTGCGCGCGCAGAGCACTGAAGGAAAAAGCCGTGCTTGAAGCTGCTGCGATGATCGAAAGGCTCGAAACTCTCGATTCCGTCGCGCCGCTTTGCCAGCTTTTGGCTGGCAAAGCGTAACACCAATGCTCTCATGGGCAGGGAGTAGACCATGAAAAAACATGTTTCGTTCGCAGCCTCTCTGTTCTTTCTGTTGGGTTGGTTTCTCCTTCTGCCGCGTTCCAGTTATTCACAGGCCGAAAACTTCTATGCCGGCAAGAACATCAGACTCGTGGTAGGCTACGGTGCCGCAACCGCCACCGATCTTTGGGCCCGTCTGATTGCACGCCATATGCCCAAATATATTCCCGGCGCTCCGACCATGATCGTGCAGAACATGCCGGGAGCGACTTCGCTGATCGCCGCGAACCATATCTACGGGGTGGCTAAGCCGGACGGCTTGACTCTGGGAGTTATCGCCCCGGCCCTCTACTTCGATCAGCTCGTTGGCCTAAAAGAAGTGCAGTTCGATTGGGCGAAGTTTGGCTACATCGGGAGTCCGACGCGCACGAACGAGATCCTTTTCGCCCGAACGGATGCTCCCTTCAAGAGCATCGAGGATATGCGTAAAGCCTCAGTGCCGCCCAAGTGCGGGGCAACCGGAACCGCGTCAACCGGCTATTATTTCCCCATGCTCATGGAACAAACGCTCGGTACCAAGTTCAATATAATTACCGGTTATCAGGGCGGGAACGACATTGACCTTGCCATTGAACGAGGCGAGATTCAGTGCCGCGGCTTCAGTCTAAATTCATTTTTTGCCAGGGAACCTTTCGCTTCGTGGCGCAAGAGAGGGTTTGTCCGGGTCCTCATTCAATCGGGAAAAGCCAAAGATCCAAGGCTGCCCGACGCTCCGACCATTTTTGAGCTCATGAATCAGTACAACACTCCGGAGTCGGGTCGACGCGTGGCCACCGTGGTTTTGGCCGCCGGCGATATCGGCCGGCCATTTGTCGCGCCACCGGCTATCTCTCCCGAAACGTTAAAAGTCCTGCGCCAAGCCTTCGCCAAGGTCCTCGCCGACCCCGAGGTTAAGGCCACTGCCGAAAAGCAAGAACTTGAATTAGATCCGACCGAAGGCGAGCCGCTACAGGCCATAGCCAAGGAAGTGGTTACACAACCACCGGATATCATCGAGCGTATGAAAAAGCTGCTGGGAAGATAAAGGAGATCTCCCGGCTAGTTTTCAATTCCAGATGGTGCAACTCCAATTCCGGTAGGTTGCAGACATAGAGGATTCACCGAGAAATATCGAGAGACTCAGGGAACTCAAACAAGATGTAATTTATCTTTGCTTGGTCTGGGGTCGTCAGGGCTCAGTGCTTTAGTTTATAGTTTTTGGCCGAAATGCCGTCGTGGAGCGAATCCTCGCAAAGAAGGAAAAAAACGATTGCCGAGACCTGCGGGAAAAGAAAAGGGGACAGGCTAAGCCTGTCCCCCTTACTTATTAATTCGATCGTATCACTCCCTGAGTATTCGGTAACGGTCTTCCCAAAGCGCACGCAAACGGTCATTGTGACTGCGTCTATTTGTAAAATTTGGCCAAAGCGAAATTAGCGAAAATAGATTTCACGAAACTCCTGGCTGTATTTGGACAACTCCTCCCCTATCGTGGGATCGATCGGCGCAATCTTTATCTTGCTGGGATGCATCTCCGGCACCAGAGGTTCGATATCCAAGCGTCCGGACAATCGGTTCGCGTTTCGCAGGACCAGTTGAGCCTCTCTTGAAAGAACAAAGTCCATCAGAAGCTTTGCCGAATTGGGATGTCGCGCCTTGGCTGCCACGGCGACGGGGGAAAGAGCCGCGAATACCGGATTCGCGGTCTTCACCCACTCCACGGGCGCTCCAGACTTTTTCATGGATTCTATTCGATGCGCGTAGACGATTCCGATGGGAAATTCACCTGCTGCCATCAGTTGCGAGATCATCGTGTGACCTCTGTTCCAGTGAACGCCTTGTTTGGCCAAAGCTCGATGAAATTTTTGCGCCTTTTCCTTACCCCAATAATTGATCGTCGCCGCATACCACTCGTATTCCTCTTGATCCATGCCAATTTTCCCTTTCCACTTAGGATCGAGAAAATCATCCCAATTTTTGGGTGCATCTTTTTGAGGTACCATTTTCGAGTTATACCCAATTACATAGTAGTTGTTATAGAGAGTCGCCCAGTAACCGTCTGTATCTTTGAATTCCTGAGGATACGCCTGAAATTCCTGCGAGCGATGCACCTGCAAGAGACCGCGCCTTTTCAGCGCATTGATAGTAGTGAGATTGACGAGGTCCAAAGCACTGCGACCCGCGCTGTCTTCGGTTAAAATGCGGTTAAGAAGTTGTTCAGCGCCCGCTCGGAGAAGCTCTGTTTTAATGAAAGGGTATTTCTGTTCAAAACGGCTCAAAAGCGCGTTGCTGTCATTGATGTTCATCGCAGCGTACCAGACCGCCCGCCCTTCCTTCTTAGCACCCTCAATGAGACCGGCCTGTCCTGCGGGTTGGGGAAAAGCCTCATGCCAAGAGATGAGTTCGACCATAAGCAGCAGTAAAACACATTGACGAAGCAACCAACGAGGTTTCTTCATTGTTCTATGCTCCTCGCAGGCTGCTGAAAAACCTCATGTGCTTCTGAGGCTTTTTAAGCAGCCTGCAATCAGGGTTTTTCAGCAGACCTGGGCGTATGTCGGTTTGCTCTGGGATGCTTTGCATTACCGTTCGAGATCTCGCAAGAACACTCGTCGTCGGCCGCCTGATTGCCGCGCTGTCGCGGACTCTTCCGCATGCTGAGGAATCGGCTTTTCATCCGGTGCTCCGCCAATAGAAAACTTTCAAGCCAGCCGTAACACCTTGCTGTCAGTCCTGTCAAATTTTCTCGTGGTCGGCTGCGCTCGTGAGCATTCGCTCCGATAAGAAAGGTGGCTTCTTTCCGCACTCATCAATCTTGCCCGTACGTCTTGCGTGGGAAGCTCTCGGCAGTTGTGCCGCAAAAGAAAGAGCCTATTTTTTTTTCGCTAACCGTGGTACTTTCCTCAGAATCTTAAGAATGAAAACGGAGTGAAGTGAGGAAGCGTGAAAACTTTACAATCCATAATCTTCGGCACCCTTGTTGCGCTCATGCTCGCGCCGGCGTTTGCGGAATCGCAATCGGCCGTGAACAACCAACGTTCAGAGGATTCCAACCATCGTCATGAAGGGAGCCATAGCGAGGCCAGCCGTCACCACCGCCACCGCCATCGCATCCCTTACACATTTGTCACGGCGGATATCCCGGTTCCAGATCAGTCCGGTAGAATTGCCTTCCCGGACGATATCAACGACCAAGGGGTCATTGTAACAAACTTTTTTTCAGACGGGGGCAACGCTCTCATCGCCGATCCCGTAAAGCGCAAAAAAACGAAGTTCAAGACAACGACATTTAACTGCACCGGCTTGGCGTTCGCCGACACTACCGCCTTTTCGATCAACGACAAGGGACAGATTGCCGGAAGCTGCACCGATGCCCCGAGCGCTCCCAGCAAACAATTTGGTTTCGTCCGGAACCGCAATGGCAGTCATATCCTGTTAGATTTCCCTGGTGCCGATGGCACCGCGGCTTTCGGAATAAACGACCGTGGGCAGGTGGTGGGGCAGTTCTTCGGACCGCTGAGGGATGACCATGGAGGCGCTTTATCCTATCGGTTCCATTGCTTCATCTGGGACAACGGACAATACCAACAGCTCGACTTCCCACGGGACAACACCTTTGTAAGCTGCAGCTCAATCAACAAACGAGGGCAAGTGCTGGGCGAGTACATCACGGTTACACTGGACAACGAGTTTCTTGAGCACGGCTGGTTCATTTACGATCACGGCAGCTTCATCTTGGACTTTCCGCTGAGCCTTGAGCACGTCGGCGGTCCCGCCATCTTCCTCGCCGACATGAATAACGAAGGGCAAATCGTCGGACAGCGCTCGAACGGCGACGCCGATTGGAATGGACTTTTCCTGTACGACGACGGAAAGTTTTACGACATCGAGTTGCCGCCCGAGTTCGCCTCTGCCGACGTTCGTGGAATGAACAACGAGGGGCAGTTCGTTGGGACGTATCGAAAAGTGATCGGTTTCGATCCTGAGCACGGCGGCTCGCCGCTTTTTGAAACCCACGGCTTTATCGCAACTCCGGCGCCGCCAAAACACTCGCAGGAGTTCGTGCTAAAGCGATAAAATTTCTCAAAAAAAACGGATCACAACGGCATGAAACGCGGCAAATCGGGCGGACTTGTTTATAAAGCAAGGCCTGGCTCGCTCGCTGCCGAGGTTTGAACTAATACCGCGAAATTCCCGCAGGATTGACCTGTACTACGCTTCAGCCTTTCGCGTACCGCGCCACGAACCGTCACCTAGTTCCGCCCGGTAATGTTCCCTGCGCCACCCAAGCCAGGAATTTTCATCAAATAGAAGAAAATTGACAACTCCCCGGTCCGTCGATATTGCTCGGGCTGGAAAAAAAATTTTCTATAGATATAATCGGCACAAGTTTAGGAGGTAGGATCATGACAACCACAACGGAGCGCCCTCTCGATGATGCGCTCACTGCAATCAAAACGCGCCGCTCGGTGAAAGAGTACCTTCCCACCGAGATTCCTCGGGAGTGGATCGAGGAGCTGCTCGACGCCGCCCACTGGGCGCCCAACCACAAATTGACCCATCCCTGGCGGTTCCACGTGTTCTCCGGAGAGGGCCGCGAGCGCTTGGTCGGAGCCCGGCAGGCGTCAGTGCGTTGGGCCGCGGAGAAAAAGGGTGAGCAGGCGAGCGAAGACGCTCTCAACTTCGCTCGGGCGAAGTGTTTTTCGTCCCCAGTTCTGATCATCGTTTCCATGGTGGGCGATGAGAAAAAAATCGTTGACCAGGAGAACTACGCGGCCTGCTGGTGCGCGATTGAGAACCTGCTGGTCGCCGCGACCGCGCGAGGCCTGGGCAGCTATCCCAGCACGGGCGACTGGATCGACCAAAACTTCGTTGGCCCAATTCTCGGACTCACAGAGAAAGAGCGGCCGGTGGCGTGCATTTTCTTGGGGTACTCCGAGCAACAGACGATGGCCAAGCGCCTGCCCGTGGAGCGCCATACTACCTGGTACACGGAAAAGGCGTGAGGCGTGAGTCGGAAGTTCGTGATCTCTTCGGAAAAGATCGTGAATCGTGATCCGTGACTTACTAGGAAAAATCCGAGTAGGACCCAGGCAAGGTGTTGATTCAACGAGCTAAGCTTGCGAAGCGAGCCACCCATCGTATGGGTGCTCGCATATAGTTGGACCAGCCGGAAATGGCGACGTGCGCGGTCGGGCGATCCACTACCGTGCCGTGATTGCCACGTTGGCATCGAGGTCATCGAGCTGCCGTAAATCGGGCTGCTAGGCAGTATAAAGACGGGGAGATGTTTAATGACACGCATTTCCATTCTGACGCCCGAGCAAATGAACGATGAACAGCGCGCCGTGATCGCCGCATCCAAGGCCAATGGCAAGCCGCATGGCGGGCCGTTCTGGGCCTATATCCGCAATCCCAAACTGATGCAGAGCGTCCAGAACACAGGAGCCTGTATCGCCGACAGCACGCTGTCCGCCCGCGAACAGCAGATCGTCACCTTGACCGTGGCGCGGTTCTGGGGCGCGAAATACCCGTGGGCGGCTCAGTGCCGCAACGGTCTTAAAGTTGGACTCACGCAGAAAGAGATCGACGCCATCAACGCCCGCAGCGCGCTGCCGACCGATGACAAGCGCGAATTGCTCGCGCATCGGCTCGCCAACGAACTGCTCGCCGACAAGGGACTAAGCGATGCCACCTATGCAGCCGCCGAAGCAACCTTTAGCACTGAAGAGCTGGTCGCTCTGGTTGCCCGAGTCGGCGCGTTCTCGATGACCTGTTGTACCGCTAACGCGTTTGATATCACGCCGCCCGATGACGCACCTGATCGCCTTAGGGCATAGAAAATGCGTTGGAGCTCAATTGAGGCCGCCAAATCCGAAGTTCCGCGAACCGGTTTTCGGAATGGGCCGCGGTTCAACGGTAGAGATCGGTCGGGTCGTATAGCACTTTTTCCAATTGCAGCGCGAGCCCTTCGATTTGCTCCTGCCAATAGTGCTCGGTACCGAAGTCAGGAAACGCCGATTTGAAAGCGCTGTCTTCCCAGCGGCGCGCGATCCACGCGGAAAAGTGAATCATGCGAAGCGCCCGCAGCGGCTCGATGAGCTGCAGCGTCGTCATGTCGAACGTTCTGATCTGTTCGTAAGCCTCGAGCAAGATACGCCTTTGCTCTTTCCCGTATTCGTCGTCTCCACCCGTGAGCATCCAGATGTCTTGAACGGGAGGCGCGTAGAGCATGTCGTCGAAATCGATGAAGTACGGATCGTCTCTATTCCACAAAATATTTCCGGAGTGGCAATCGCCGTGGAGCAGAACGTACTGGACGTCCACGAAACGAGGAGTAATGGCGTCGCAAATTTGGCGTTACGATGGTTTCGAATCGACTTGCGAGTTCCATCGGAACGAAGGTTCCGTCCTTTAAAAACTTCAAAGGGTCCCGCCCGTAAGTTTGCGGATCAAGCCGTAACCGGGGAGCGGCTTTTACCGTCGCCCCGACGTTATGAAGGCGAGCCATGAACCTTCCCAGGCGCGTGAGCTGTTCCTTAGTCAGTTCCGGCTCGAGTCGCCCCGGACGCTTCGGGAAGATGGTGAACATCACTTTGTTAATTTCGAAAATACTTTGTCCCTTGGCGTCCGTGAGCGGGCAGACGACGGGAATTTCGCTTGCTTCGAGGGCCTTCAGAAAATCGTGCTCGGCCTGAATCGTGGCGCGGCTCCAGCGGCCGGGGCGGTAAAATTTGATGATGACGTGCGGGCCTTCTTCCATCTCGATGTCGTACACGCGGTTTTCCAGCGCATTGAGCGCGTAGAAGCGGCCCGTGCAACGCCCGCCCAATTTCTCGGCGGCGTCGAAAATGACCTCTGGAAGAATCTGCAGGAAGTTGTCTAGCATAGCCTTCATCCTAGACGAGCGTACCCTCCTTGACAAATAGGCACGAGGCAACAGGCAACTCGTGGAATAGGCAAAATAGTAAGATAGATGTGTTCAACCGTTTCGCTCCGTTCAAGCCGTCACTATAGGCTGAGGCACGATCAAGGATTAAGAATCGCTCGTTCAAGTCCGTTCAAGCTTCGCTCCGTCAAACCTCGAAGCTACGAGCATAGTGGTCCAGTCGAATCCAGGTCATCGGCAGGCTCACACCGGCTGCGCCGTTGGGAATTTGGTTTTGTTGAGAAGATCAAAACGGGCCTTGAAATCAAAAGGCTGCATCTGGAATTCGCGCCGGCAGGAAATATAAAGCTAATTCCGGACGAGGGTGCCGTCCGCCAAGGCAGGTCAGAGTCCGTGGCGGCGCTATGCGCTATGCGGTAGCACGCCAGTCGTGATCGACATTTGGCGATGGGCGGTTATCAAGGAGGGCGCGACGAATCGGAGAGGCCGATATTCCAAGTAGGTCACAAACCCAAGAGAACGACCATGGTGCGTCGATGTCTGAAGCTATCCAATCGCGCGCTTCAGCCTTGATTCGAGCTTTGGAGTCTCCTGACTCGGCGGTAACCAGGCCACAGGCATCGAGTGTGGCGCGTTCGAGGATGGCGACCAAGAGGGTTCTTTCCGGCAGGGAGGGAAAGTCGCTGGTCGACGCAAGGTTGTGTATTTCACCGGCGCGTAATTGGTTCATCTGAAGCCGTCTCCTTGGTAAAAATTTATCGCAGAATAATTAACAGATTGGGCGACTTGTCGATCAGCCGGAGGCGGCGTTTTTTCGCTACGAAAAACCCAACAATCTTGGCCGCACGGCGGCGCGCAGATTCGGCTTTAATATCGAAGTAGTGCACGCTGTGGGTTGTCGACCATCGCACCTTTCTTGTTCAGCAAATCGATTAGCGCCTCCCGCTGCTTTAACGAGAGCGCCGATATAGACTGATTGCCCAGATTGATCCGCCCGGCTAGCAGGCGGCAGCCTTCGAGACTCTTTCCCGGCTCCATCACGCCCAATTTTTCGAGCTTGAGTCGGGCGGTGCGGATCGCTTTGTTTTGCAGTTGGTGGAGTCGTGATATTTCGATTTGCACTGCTAATCTACCTGCAGCCGTTTTTATGTTGGCAACCTTTATGCCAAGCACGGCCGGTCAAAACCCGCACGAAAAACCAAGTAAAAATCGGAATATGGACGAGTCCAGGAAAACAATTTCGTGTTCCGTGAAGGAAAATTGACGGGTGCGCGAAGCTATTTGTCGGAATTTTTCTGACGGCTTTGTGGCTCTGGAGTACCTGCGTCTGTGGGTTTCATCGAAGCAGGAATTTCTCAAACTCCGACGAAAGCCCGTGCTGCGGCAGCCAGCGGCGCCGTCGTTCAAAAAAGTTTCTCGGCGCGGAGGCCGATTAGACGGAATGCCTTTGCGCGCGGATTCTCGCGGGCGTCGAAAAAAGGCTGGATAAGCGACAACGTGGCTTCTTGAAGGCGGTGCAAGGCGTCGTCATCTATGCGGATGCCGTCCTTAAGACTGCGGGAGCGATTCGTGGTTTGAAAATCGCTGAACCGAACGGTCACGGTCACCGTACGAAAGCCCTTGAACTCCTTTTCCTTTAGCTTGGCGATGATCCGTTCGGCCATACGATCGAGACGCTCGGTGACGAGAGCCTGGTTGAGCGTATCCTCATCGAAAGTTTCCTGCTCGCCGAGCGATTTTCGCGTCCACTCGTTGGACACTTCGGAGACATCGATGCCGCGGACTTTTTCGAATAGGCCCTTGCCCCATTTACCAAACCACTCCACCAGAGCGGACTCAGGAACTTGGCGCAGGTCCTCGACGGTCCGCAGATTTCTTTCGTGAAGAAACTGTTCGCTCTTGGGCCCGATGCCGGGAATGACCCGAAGGGGCAGGGGACTGAGAAAATTGGCGACCTCCTCCGGCTCGATAACGGTCAAACCATCGGGCTTTTGTCGGCCGGAAGCGATCTTCGCGATCAGCTTGTTGGGAGCGATGCCGACGGAGCAGCCGAGTCCCTCGAGATCGCGGATCTCACTCTTGAGCTGCGTCATCCGTTGCCGTGCGGCCGCGAAATTTTCCAAGGATGATACGTCGAGATACGCTTCGTCGATGCTCGCTTCCTCAAAGGCGTCGCCGTAACGCTGCAAGATCTGCATGAGGCGGCCGGAGACCTCGCGATAGAGAGGCATATTCGGCTGAATAAAAACCGTGGCCGGTTCACCGCGTCGACGCGCCGTTTCCGCAAAACGCCACGCTCGTGAGATCGGCAGGGCCGAGCGGATGCCGAATTTTCGCGCCCGGTAATTGGCGGTCATGACGACGCCTCTGCCTTTGCCTTCCTTTGGGTCGGCACCGACGACAACGGGAAGATCTCGCAGCGCGGGATTGAGACGCTCCTCCACCGTCGCATAAAACGCGTCCATGTCGACGTGCACGATGATGCGCATGAGGTTATTTTGGCTGTGGCTCGCGCAGTGAGGCATCGGGTTGCTTGAGTTTGCCGCGGCGCAGCAAACGCACGGCATTCATTAAACTTCGCGCCGCGTTGCGCGTTTCCTCTTGAAAGCGCTTGTCTTGATCCAAATCATCATGGCTCGTTGCATAGGGCTTGTAATAACCAACATAGCCGTCGACGAGAGCGGCAGTGCCCGCCGCTACCAAACCCATGTCGGTTAGCCAATCCGTGAGCATGCGTCGGAGCGTTTCCGTGCCGGCAGCGTCTCCATGCACGACTACGGAAAAAACTCTCCCGGCAAGATGGCGTGGATAGTGCCAGCCCTTGAGCTCGACCTGCTTGGCCCGCTGCGGATCTTTGCCGCCGGTCAAAGTCGGGTCCGGGTTTCCGCCGTCTGCGCAGACCAGCCGATCGATCATGAGTTTCAGGGAACTGGGCGCCTGATACCAGTTGACCGGACAGAGAATCATCACGCCATGCGCCGCCACCCATCGGGGATAGATTTCCGCCATCCAATCGTTGACCTGGCCCAGCGAATGGTTGGGGTAGCAGGAACACGGCCAGTGACAAAGCGGCATGGCCGTCGAAACGCATGCTTTGCATGGGTAGATGACACGACCATACTCGGCCGCGAGCTTGCTCAGGTCGAGCAGGTCGACCTCGAAGCCTTTCGCGTCGATGATTGTCCTCTCAGCCATTTTCGCAAGGCGAAATGTCTTGGATATTTCTCCGGGACAAGTTTGATCGTTGCGCGAAGAGCCGTTGATGAGGAGGATTCGGGGTTTCGACTTGGGATTTTTTTGCCGTTTTTCCGCTTGTACGATGGCTCGGCGCGCGTCGAGCCATTCGACCGAAAGAGCATATTCCGGATCGTGAAATTCCGGGCCTGCGCGTCGTGTGATCGGACTCTTACGGTGTTCCGAGTAGTTTCTCCATGCCACTTCAATAACTTTTTCAATCTCTGTACTCACTGCCGCGAAGGATGGATCGTAGAATCGCTCGCGCATGCGCTTTGAAAACTCATCTCTCGATAGGGCCACGCTAGGCATGCCCTTGCGAACTTTTGGTTTCGGCATGTTCCCCTCCACTGCACCCATCCTAACATTTTCCCGATTGCGCTGTTGACCTTGGCTAGCATCGCCGTCATAAAAGCGTCGGCAGGCTAATAAAAGACAGGTAAGTATGGAACGTGTCGCTTCGCTCCGTTCAAATCGTTTGTAAAATAGGCAACAGGCAATAGTAATACGGAAGATGGAACGTGTTCAATCGGCTTAGCGAGCTGGTAGACGCAGTGGAGCCACGGGACCTTTACCCGTAAGTCCGCGACGTTATCCGGCGACTGCATCCTGAACTAAAGCGCAAACTGCGCCGCTATGGCCGACATACTCGACGATCCATCCTGAGTCGAAGCATTTATCGAATCGGTGACGCCGTCATCGAAATCGTTGCCGTTGGTCCTCCGGACAGCATCTCATTTACTCCGCCTATTTGAATTTTCCGCTTGAATAAAGCTATGAACGTGTTCGGGGCTCGTGACCGAAGCGTGATGAACTAATAAGCAAGTCTTCCGGAGAGCGGTGCAATTGACTATCCGTGCGGTGATGCTGATCGTGGTCTGCGTGCTTGGTCTGACGCGCGGCGCTGACAGTGGCGAATCCCGGCCGCCGCTTCAGGGAGGCGTTGAACGATCCGAACCCTATCGGCCCAATCCCACGAACAGGCCGGCTCCCCGCGAGGGGTATTGCGAACGTTACGCCGCCAGTGTCGCTCAGCTCTCGGGCCGAATCCAAATCATGCCCAAGGCGGGTGGGGGAGGTCCATTGCCTCAAGGCCGTCCCATACCGGAATATTGCCTCGCGCCAAATTCAAAGTGGACCTTGCTTGGCGAAGATCGCAATCACTGCTGCTTCTTCGCGCCCAGCGAGTGGGAAGTTAAGATTCCGCCGCTGCCCGGAAATGTTCAAGAAACCAAACGGCCTCCGGACCGTCGCCCTACCAAAGACGATCCAAAAAGAGATCCGACTTATGACAGGAAGCCGAGAGATGATGGGCCGCTTCCCTGGGAGCAGCCGGCCCAAGCGCAAACGCCCCAAAGAATCAGTTGGGTCAACGCGATCGTGACGTGGGATTCGCCTCCCAACGAGAATCGTGATCGTCGACACAGAAAAGGCCAGTGTAGTTTTTCGATCGACTTTTACTCGGCACGGCAGGGCGATGGTTAGAAGATTACCGAGTATCTGAACGAGGACATCTATCGAAGCCGAACCTTCCCGGACAGACTTGAGCTCGAGAGAATCCGCGGCGGTCCGGCGACCTTTGAGTTCGTCAGTAATCTTAGTGTTTCTCCAAAAGGAAATTATTTCTACGATATTACATGGACCAACCCGACGTTGGATACCACGCAAGAAAATTTCAGCCGGCTCGATTATCATGGCGCTGAGTGGCAACGTCAACCCAGCCGGGGTTCGCCGGCATACACCGCACACTGTATCGGTCGGAGCGCCGGCCAGGCGGGCAATAGCCCGGTTATGCTTATGAGTGTCCGTCGAATAGGTAGCTTGCGTCCAACATCGTCCACCAACACCTCCACCATCATCGTGGCTAACCTGGAAAAGCAAGTTTCCAAGGCCAGTGTCACCATGAACTGGAACTTTCAACAGTGAACGACGTTAGTTTTTGGAAGCCTTGCCGATCTTCGGCCGTGAATTTTCTAAGCCACGATCATTGAACGCCGTACTTCCGCCTGTCCTCCTGGGTAGGTTGATTGTTTTGGTAGCGGCCCATTGCGCTCTGGTCGCCTTGATTGCAGGCGGAGGCTACGGGACCTGAATAGCTGCTGCACGAGTTGCCGCCGCCGGCATCACTGGGGTTGTTTCCGAAGTTCGCCTGGGCTCTGGCTGCCAAACAACCTCAAGCATTGGAAACCTTGCCGATCTTCGCCGAGAATTTTCCAAGCCACGATCATTGAACGCCGTACTTTCGCCTATCCTCCTGGGTAGGTTGATCGACTTGGTAGCGGCCCTGCGCGAATGCTGTCGTTACCGGAACTGTAAACGCGATTGTGAGCGTTAACGCATCACTAAACCCTTCCTGTTCTCTTGGTTGGCGCCAATCACAGGCATCGTTACAGGCCACATGGAACGATGCAAATCTTGCCTCATTCATGGATTCCCTCTCTCTGTGGCGAATCTTTGAAATTCTGAATGTTGCGTATGTAAATAAACTGCCGCCGAATTACGCTTGTGAAGAGTCCCGACGCAAGAATTGCTGCAGTGAGAGCGAGGCGAGGAAAATAGTTCTCCTGCACTGACGGTGAATTGCCACCGAATCAATTTGCACGTAGCGGGAACATTTTGTGGAAAGGCAAGCTCAGGTGATCGGAAACTAGCGTTAGGCGCTCTACTCCGTAATATTCCGGATGACACGACAAGGATTGCCTGCGGCGAAAACACCGTCCGGAATGTCGCGCGTGACCACGCTGCCAGCGCCGATTATCGCGCGCGATCCAACGTGGACACCTGCCAAGATCAGTGCGCCGCCACCAACCCAGACGTCGGCGCCGATCTCGATGGGTCTGCCAAATTCCCGCTCTCTGCGTAGCGCGGCATTGAACGGATGCATCGGGGTGAGGATTTGCGCGCCGGGACCGAACAGGGAGTAGTCCCCGATGCGCACTTCGCAAACGTCGAGCACGATGCAGTTGAAGTTGAAGAATACGCGCGTTCCGAGATAGATGTTCGAGCCGTAGTCGCAGTAGAAGGGTGGCTGCATCGAGACGGTGTCACCGCCGGCGCCAAACAGATCTTGTAGAATACGCCGCCGCTCTTCGTGCTGCGCCTCACGTGTGCCGTTGAGCGTCTGGCAGAGATCGCGCGCGCGGTCGCGCGCCTGCGACCAGTTCCGCATCGAGCGGATCGTAGAGTTCGCTCGCGAGCATCTTGTGACGTTCAGTCGCCATCAGTTTGGTCAAATTTTTGAGCAGGGTGGGTTTTTGCTGCGTACTGACTAAATCAAAACCATGGAGTTACGCAACTCAAATGCAAAACGGAAAGCGTTCAAGTCCAAAAGTGAAACCCAGTTGTGCGTTGCAGGGCAACAATACCAAGTGAGATGAGCATGCTCTCCATGAAAACACTCTCCCGGAACTCGCAAGTTGCGCTGATTCCGGTAGCACCCAAGCACGTAGTCTAGGAGGATGCTTTAGAAGGCGGCTGGGCATACAAAAGCCCACGTTTGGTGCCAATGACAGACGCCATGGAAGTCTTTGGAACATACAGAATTCATGCGATTGCTAAATCTCGGAACGCGCAGGTTGCCGGACGCGTGGACCATGGCAACCTGCGCTTCCATACCGGCACAGTATGCGATTCTAGAATCGCCGTCGCACTCGATCAGTACAGCAAAGAGAGCTCATTAGAATGATCAGGAATATTCCTCGGGGACCTGGCAATGTCTTCGGAATATACGTCTTCTATCAAGTCCGACGGAATCTTCGGCACAGTCCTGTCGAGGCGCGATCTAGCAGCTCTTAGACCGATCGGGCAGCCTGCTGCTCCGCCAATCTGCGGACACGTATACTCATAGCGCGCATGGACCGTCACACGAGACTTCGGCATTTGATGTCCTAGCAGAGTCTCGGCAGCTGGAGGGCCATATGCCGATCAATGGTTTCGGTATAGTCAAGTTAAGCAGGCCGAAACGCTTTGTTCGATTCTTCGATGGAGCAAGGTCTACAGCAAAAGTCATTAGCGAAGGATTGCTGGGTTCCTTGGAGTGCGAGTCAAGCGGAGGCATTGCGCTTCACCATTTCTTTCCGGGAATATCGCCACCCCACAGTTCTTTGAGGAAGCCGCTCTTTTCCAGATTGTCGGCGAAGCTGTTGTCGTAGGTTTCCGGTGCTTTGCGGCGCACGTTGGTGCCGGACTGGCGGGCGATTTCAATGGATTCGGCCACTCGCGATGCGGGAATTGCCAGCCGGCGGTTGACCAGTTGCTTGGCGTAGGCATCGTAGGCGGATTGCGCCGACTCCTGATCTTTGAGCGCCAGAACTTTAGTGACCGATGCCTTGGCTTTATCGGGATTCTTCTCGACGTAATGAACCGCTTCGGCGAAGGCTGCGACGAACTTTTGGACGATGACCGGACGCTCTTTGATGGTCCGATCGTTGGTGAACACGCTGCTGTAAATCGCCGGCAGGTTAAGATCGTCGAGGTGATAAACGACGTTGAAACCGTCGCGCTTGGCTCGCGCGTCGAGTGGCGCAGTTACCATCGTCGCCTGTCCCAAGCCTTGTTGGAGCGCGTTATAGACTTCGGTTTGCCCTGCGCCGCCGATATGACGGATCGCCAGATCATCGGTGGTAAAGTTCATTTTCTTCATCAAGGCGCGAATCAGCGTGTCCGGTGTTCCCCCCGGCCGCGTGGCGATAAAGGTTTTGCCTTTCAAATCTTCGACTCGGCGAATTTCCTTGCGCGCGATAATCACCCACGGCAAACCGACGAGCGGTGAGGCGATCATTTTTGCTTCCGCTCCGGCGGCGAGGCTCGGCAGGATCGCGTCCGCTGTGCAGTAAAGAAATTGCAACTCGTTGGAGGTCAGCGCAGCCACCGACACGCCGGCGCCGCGAACCAGCAGGTATTCGGGCTTGAGGCCATATTTATCGAAAAGCCGGTTGTCCAGCGCGGTATGGAGATGCATGAAGCCGCCGCTGATCGCGCAAGTCGCGATTCGGATCGGCACCGCCGCTTCGCCGGGTTTTGCAAGGTAGGGATTGGCGTAAAGAGGCGTGGCGTTGATGCGGCTACAAGCGCAAGCGCCGCAAAAATTCTCACGGCAGCGATTCTGATCGCCGGCCAATTTTTGTCCATCGCCTATGGGATCAGCTTTTGGCGCATTCGAATAGCACTACATCGGCGGCATGACGCCGCCGACGCCGACGGTGATGCGCGTCGCGGTGATCGTGCCGTCCTCGGCGCGGACGGCCGGGATGTAAACGCCGGTGCCGGGCTTAAGCAATGAGCGGTCGCCGGCGACATTCTTGACGATCGGCGTGCCGGGCGGGACTAGAATTTTTTGCTCGCCGTCTTTGTATTTGAGCGTGAGCAACTGGCCCTGAACGTTCGCCACCGCGACTTGTTCGACTTTCTCCACGTTGGCGTTGGTCATGGTCGAGCCGGGTTGCAGATCCCACGGGCGGTGACCTTCGCCGGTGCCGCGCGAGCTTTCGGGGAAAATATGCACCTCCAACGCCTTGAGTGTGCCGTCGGATTGTTTCACTGACGTAGCGCCGACGTAACTGCCCGCGCCGATGTCGGTAAGCTTGGCGGCTTCGACGCCGCCGATGCGCACGTCGTCGGCGAAGTTGACTAACACGTCGCCTGCGGCAGTGGTCACTTTGAGCGCGCCTTTTTCCACCGCGGCGATCTTGCCGCGGATCGTCAACGGTTTGCCCTGCGGCGCTTGGGCGGCGGCGGACTGAACCAGCCCGGCAACTATCGCGAACACGAAAACGATGGCTATGCGCCATTGAAGTTTATTCATCAGTTTCTCCTCTTAAGTCTTTGTTCGAGTTTACTTCCCCACGGTTTCCAAAGCTTTTTTGTAAAAACGTTCGTCGACGTATTTTTCCGGTTTCGGCACCGGCGCTTTCATCAGGCCGGCGGTTTCACGCAGCTCAATTACGGTGCGAATGCCCTGCATGTCGATGCGGCTGCGCGGCGTCAGGCCCATCGACGGACTGAGGGTCTGCGCGTACATCGCTTCGGCGCGGCCGCGGTTGTTCTTGGTCTCCGTAAGCAGAAGCTGGACGACCTCATCCTTGTTCTTCGGCTCTTGCAGCCAATCGGTGGCGCGAATCATCGCCCGATTGAAGCGCACCACCAAATCTTCGTTGGCGTTGGCCCATTCCCGGCGGGTCGCGCCGAGACCACGGGCGTAGTTCTTTACATAGTCCTCGGATTTGGCCAGCACTTTGAAGCCGCGTTTCTGGATTTCTTCCTCGGGCATGCTCATCATGGCGCCCGAGGCGTCGCCGCGGCTCATGGCATCGGCGCGCGCCGTGGTATTGCCGAAAGATTTAACCTCATAGTCGCGTTTCCACTCGAGACCATGCTTCTTCAAAATGGCCATGGCGACGACCGCGTAACCGGTGGTGACCGCGTCGGCCGCTAGAATCTTACCTTTGAGATCGGCATAACCGTTGATGCCCGGCGCGACTACGAGTTTTTGGTCGACGCCTTGGCTGCCGCCGAGAAAAATCACGAAATCGTTTTTCTGCGGATCCTCGCCTTGGCCTTCGGCCCAAGCGATCACATTGTCGGCGTTGTTGAGAATCAGATCGTATTTGCCGGTAATCAAGTTCCGCAGCAGGGTGGGCGAGTCGGTCACCGTGTTGATTTCAGCCCGAATATTCTCCTGCTTGAGAAAGCCTTTACCGATGGCGGCGATGATCGCCGCGTCACGATTGAACAGACCAATTTGAATAATGTCTTCCGCCATAGCATTTGCCGGCAGCAGCGCCAGTGCCGCTACCAGAACCCCCTTTGCGATTTTCATTTGTGACGCCTCCCGGGAGACTATCTGGCATTCAGTTGAATACTGTCAAACTAAATCATCGCGAACAAGCCAACATGAAACCGGAATTGCCGGGAAGTAACTATACGGTTCGATCTGGCTTGGCCGACTTGACCAAATGAAGGGATGGATGGGCGCAATCGTGCATCTTCAAACTCGCTCGCGGGGAAAGTCGATAGTCCGTTAGGTCGGCAACGGAACGATCCTCGAGCGCCTTAGAGTGAAAGTTTTTCCCAATCCGCGGTCGAGGCATCGCGGGCGATCGCGAGTCCGCCGTCGGAGCCGGCAAACACGGGATCTTTGACCACTGTGGCGCGTCCGCCGCCCAACTCTTCAAGCGACGTCGTGACTGCGTCCTGCAAGCCGGCGATGAGCGAGCTGCCGCCGGCCAGAATAATATTGTTGCGGACCTTGCTTTGGAACTCCGGCTCTACTTTCGTCAGCAGAGTTGCCAGGGTCTCGCAGATCGGCGGCAGTATGCTCTCGCACGCCGCGCGCATTTCTTGAGTGACATCGATTTCCGTGGCTTTGCCTTTGATCGGCGCCGTCACCAGGACGCGATCCTTGGGCTCGCCGACGAAACTCCATTTCTCTTTCCATTCCCGGATCATGTGAATCGAAAACTGCGCGTCGGGATAACGCTCGCGGACCAGTTTGACGAGCTGTTCATCGACCGAATCACCCGCCGTGGTGAGAGTTTTTTGATCTTCCTCAGTCGGGTAACGGCCCTGCATGACGCAAAAGTCGGCGGTGCCGGCGCCGATGTCGATGACCAGCGCATGTAACAAGGCTTCCAAGCCGTAGGCCACCGCAAACGGTTCTGACACCAGCATAACACTGTCGGCGACGCCCTCCATGGCGTGGCGGAGATTTTGCCGGCTGACGCGAAAAGCTTCGGCGGGGACGCCGACCACGGCGCGGAGTTTCGATTTGTTTTTGCCCTTCTGTTTGATGCCGGCGAGATTGATCAAGTGGCGGATGATTTCCTGGACCGCTTCCTGATCTTTTTCCGAACCTTCCTTCATGACGCCCCGTTCAAGCGGGCGGCGCAAATCCAGCATCGAGCGATTTTCCAGGGCTTCGTGACCCACCAGGACGGGCTTTTTAACCAGCTTGCGCGCCACCATGTCGACCGGCCAACCGACGTAACTATCGATCACGTGGCGTTCGCCGGTGGACGCTGAGATCGAGCTTCTCGAGGTCCCGAGGTCGATCCCTACACACAGGGTTTCATTGGACTCTTCCATGGCTTAACTGCCTTTCCTGCTGGACACATTAAGAGTGGTTGCGTAGTTGCGAATACCCTGCAAAAGCGCCAGCGCAATATTTTCGCGGTAATTCTGTTTTGTCAACAATTTAACCTCGTCTTCGTTGGAAAGGCAGGAGACTTCAACCAGAACAGCGGGCATTTGGGTGCCGATCAGAACCACAAAGGGGGCGGTGCGGACACCGCGATTCTCCAGGAGCGGATTCGCCGGTTTGAGCGAGCGGTAAAGCTGGCCTTGGATCGCCTTGGCCAGGGTGCGCGACTCATCGCGGCGCTCGTCAACGTAAATTTTATCGAGGATTTTCTTATAGTCCGACAGCGAATAGGCGGATTCCTTGTTTTCCATAATGGCCAATTTCATGGTCGCGGGATCATCCGTGGGGCCGACATAATAAGTTTCCAAGGCGCGAATCGTCTGCGGTTCCATCCAGTTCACGTGAATCGATACAAACAAGTCGGCTTTGTTTTCATTGGCGAAGGCGACTCGTTTATCCAGGGAGAAGGAACGATCACGATCGCGCGTCAGCAGCACCTCTAAGTGACTGTCCTTCGCCAGCCGGCGCAAGCGCAACGCGATGTCGAGAGTAATTTCTTTTTCCGTGATCCCCGATTGGGCGGTGGTGCCGGGCTCGCCGCCATGGCCCGGATCGATAACGATTCTTTTGATCGACAGCGGAATGGCCGCCCGATCCAGCGGCTGCGGATGGCGCAACGCAGTCTCGATGGCGGAGGACTCGTCAGCCAACGGCACAAGCGCATCCTGCGCTATGGACGCGCTGTTCGCGGTTTGCCCGCCGCCGCGCCAGGTCACTTGCACGGGGATAGTTAAATAGGCCATACCGGCAACTAAGAGCAGGCTCCATAGCATCCAGGGACGGACGATTCGGTGTCGACGGATCGGGTGCGTGGATCGCACTCCCTGAAGGACGTCCGTGGATCGCACCCCCTGAAGGACGTCGATGTTGTCTTGTACGGCGCCGCGTAGGAGGCGCGCTTTGGTCTCATCTAGGATTGCCATGAATGAATTACGCAGCTATCTATGACAGAATCGGCGCACCGTCGTTGCCGACCTGAGCGATGGCTAGAATAGCAGGTCGAACGGCAGAATACATCGGAAATTCTATGCCAATCATTCTCAATGAAGCGGATTTAACAGCTTTGCTTGCGGACCCGGCTCATATGGATGAGTTGCTCGTGCTAATCGAAGGATCGCTGCGCGATTATAACAGCAATCGGGTCGGCGGTCAGGTGCGCTTGGAAACCTCATTGCTCGACGCCAAGAAGAAATACCGGATCACGACTTCCGCTGTGCCCGGGGCCGGTCAGGGAATGCGCGTGAGCGCGCTGTTTCGCGGCGCTAAAGACGCCTACTTTATTCTGCTCTTTGATGGGGAGAGCGGTGATTTACTGGCGCTGATCGCCGGAAAGTCGCTCAATGCCTGGCGCACGGCCGCCCCCGCAGGGGTGGCAAGCCGCCATCTCGCGCCGGCGGGCGCAGATCGTCTCGGTCTCATCGGCAGTGGCCGCCAGGCGCGCGGGCAACTGCTCGCTATTCGCCGCGCGCTGCCGGCCTTGAAACAGGTCAGAGTTTTTAGCCAGACCCCGGCCAACCGAATTGAGTTTGCCCGAGAAATGAGCGCCTGGCTCGGTGTCGCGGTCGAAGCAGTTGATAGCGCGCGAGAAGCCGTCGTCGACATGCCGATCGTCAGCTTGGCGACCAGTTCGCGCGCGCCAGTCATCGAGCCGCAATGGATCACTCCCGGCGCCTTGGTCGTGTCGATCACCAGCGGTCAATTGCCCCGCGCCACGGTGAGTGGGTCGCGCGTGATTGTTTCTTGGCTCGAAGAAGTGCTGGGCGGCGAGGGCCCGCGCCAGCCGTATCGCGATATGATTGCCGATGGTTCTTGGTCCGCAGACCAGATCGCCGGGGAGTTGGGCGAAGTGATTCTAGGCAGGTTGCCCGCGCGCGAGAAAGTGGGTGAAACGGTCGTGTTCGAGTCCGCCGGCATGGCCTCCTGGGACAGCACCGCGGCTGCCTGGGCTTATCGTTGGGCCGTGCAACAAAAGAAAGGCTTGGCGTTTTCCGTGGAGTAACTTGGAAGTGAGGAGTGAGTAGTCAGTAGTTAGTGGTCAGTAGTCAGACTCGCCTTCCTCCACTCCTTACTATTTACTGGACAAGTGTCAGTACCTAGATGTCACTTCAAGATCGATTGAGTGAAGTGTCAATACTTGGGTGTCGGCGCGATAGTGAGAAGGAATTGCGCGAACTCCGGAAGAAAGTAACCTTCGCGATCTTTGCCGAAGAAGATGACCCTAACAAGGTGACGGCGCTAGTGGATAGTATCTTCACCGTTCTACAGAAAACGTCGGTGTCCTGAATATGAAGCGTTGGAAAGACAAGCAGGAGTTTAAGGCGCGCGTCTTGGATTGGGCCGGTCGGTTCGACGTGAAGGTTCGCTCGCTCGCGGTTCGACCCATGTCAAATAAGTGGGCGTCGTGCTCCACGGCGGGTAACTTAAACTTCAATGCCGAACGTTTAGGTATGGATCGCGCCGTCGGCGACTACGTGATCGTACACGGGTTGTTGCATTTTTCCGTGCCGCATCACGGCAAGCTTTGGAAAAGTCTGATGCGGGCGCATCTCGGAGATTACGAACGGCTGGATAGAAAATTAAAAATCGCGCTCATCGCGCTTAGCTCGTCACATCAGGAGTTGAAAAAGGGACAGACAACTTTTTGATGGAATCGCGAACGTGGGAAAACTGTGTGGTCAGGTCTTGCAACGACACATCTCGTCGGCAAGCAGATAGCGTGGTGCGACCGGCGCACAGCAAGCACTCGGCCGGCGTGAAATTGGGAGTCTTCGGCGAGAAGAATGGCTGCAGCACATGCCGTGACATGCGATCCAAGATTCTAAACTAAACTCCATTCAGAGATTCCCCGCCGGTCAGCAGTTGTTTATACTCTCAGTTATGAAAAATCCTATTGATCCCGAGGGCCACAGGTTGCCGGTCAAGATTGATACGACTTCGAACGGAGAGTTCGAGCCCGTCCCGCTTGCTGCGGTAAATCGCGTCGGTAATCGTCTGGCGCACGAGGCGGTGAGCGCGAACGCAAAGCGTTCAGGCGTGAGCCGGCGCGATTTTTTGGTTTCGGCTTGCGGCGCGGCCAGCGCACTGATCGCGTTCAATGCGGCCAACGCGGCGGCGGGAAGGCGCGGCGGATTTTTCGAGCTTGAAAGCGAAGCGGCGCTCGATCCGCAGCTCGCTCAGGCCCGGGTGGGCGGCAAGGGGGAGTTCATCTTCGACGTGCAGGGCCACTTCGTCGACCCGAGCGGCGCGTGGGTGAAGACAGCGCCCGCCGATGCCTTCAAGTGGTCGCCCAAAGCGGCTTGCGGGCGCGCCGCCCAACCGGGCGAGCGCAGCTATCTCGCTTGTCTCGGACCTGAAGAGTTTGTCAAAGACGTGTTTCTCGACAGCGACACCGACATGATGGTGTTGTCCTTCGTGCCCTCGCGCCGCGATGCCGAGCCGCTCACGATTCAAGCGGCGGACGCGGTGCGGCGGATCGTCGACCGCATGGAAGGGTCGCATCGCCTCATGATCCATGGCCGGGTCAACCCGAATCAGCCGGGCGACCTCGAAGCCATGGAAGAACTCAAAGAGCGCTGGAAAGTAAGCGCGTGGAAGACCTATACGCAGTGGGGATTGGACGGCAAGGGATTCTTCCTGTCGGACGACGTCGGCACGCGCTTTATTGAAAAAGCCCGCTCCCTCGGCGTGAAGGTGATCTGCGTGCATAAGGGGCTGCCCTTCGGCAAGCAGTCCTACGAACACAGTCAGTGCAGCGACATTGGCGTCGTGGCGAAGCGCTTTCCAGACGTGAGCTTCCTGGTCTATCACTCGGGTTTCGTCACGGGCGTGCCAGAGCGCGCGTTTACGGGGCGCGGCGCGAGCGACGGCATCGACACGTTGATCCGCTCGCTCGTGGAGAACGACGTCAAGCCAAACAGCAATGTCTATGCGGAACTCGGCAGCACCTGGCGCTTTCTCATGCGCAATCCCGAGAGCGCAGCGCATGCCCTCGCCAAGCTGATCAAGTACTGCGGTGAGAACAACGTGCTCTGGGGCACCGACTCGATCTGGTATGGCTCGCCGCAGGATCAGATCCAGGCGTTTCGGACTTTCCAGATCGCGCCCGAGCTGCGCGCCAAGTATGGCTACCCCGAGATGACTGCCGGGCTGCGCGCCAAGATTTTCGGCTTGAACGCCGCCCGCGTCTATGCGATCAGCGCCGATGAGGTGAAGAAACACACACGAGCCGACGCTATTGCCAACGAGCGTCATGCCTATCGCGAGCAACCCGAGCCGCACTATCTGACGTACGGGCCGAAAAATCGCAGAGAGTTTCTCAACTTGCTCAAATGGAATGGCGGCTCACGGACGTAAGATAGGCAATAGGCAACAGTACGGATCGAGCCGTTCAAATCGTTCAAGCCGTTCAACCGCTACGCTCCGTTCAAGCCGTTGAGGAGAGACCCGATGCCAAAGAAAGAAATTGTTCAGGTGAATCTTGCTGCGGCGAATCCGAATCTCTCACCAGCCACACGTTTTGGCAATCTGGTGTTCGTGGCCGGTCAAACCGGCCGGCACCCAATTACCGGGGAAGTCGGCAGAGACGTTCGCGAGCAGACTCGGTACGCCATCGAACGCATCAAGATGATTTTGGCAACCGCCGGGACCTCTCTCGATAATGTTCTGACGGTATTGACGCATCTGACCAAACGGGAGGACCTTGCCGCCTACAACGAGGAGTACGCCAAGTTTTTCCCGACCAACAAACCAGCCAGGACCACGGTGGAAGCGATGTTGAACTTCCCGGAGCTGCTTGTGGAGATAACCGTCACAGCTTGCATACCCGATGACTAGAATAGGCATGAGGCGTGAGGCGGAAGGCATGAGTCAGGCACGAGGCAACAGGCAATAGTAAGACGGAACGCGTTCATCTCCCGCCTTTTTGATGCGACTTCCCTCACACGAACCTGAATTCCGAATTGTCTGAGGAGGAAAAAGACCATGGCAGAACTGAAGCAAGACCCGATGCATCCGTTAAAACATGAGCAATGCTATCTTTGTTTCACGACGTGGGTTGAGCCGCCTCCGCCGAACGCGCCATCCCGTGAGGAAGTCCGCCGGCTGCACAAGCAATACATGGCGAGACTCGAAAGCGAGGGGCGGCTGTTTGGCGCGGGGCTGCTCAAGAACGATAAGGATAAGGAAACAACCTCGGATCTTGGTTACGGAATGTTCATCTTGCGCGCGGAGACCAGGGCGGAGGCCGAAGCGATCGCGTTCCAAGAGCCCAATACCAAAGCGGGTCTTCGAACCATGAGGGTGGTTCCCTGGGCGCGGGGGGAAGGGGATATCAATATTTCGATCAGCTTTACCAACGGTACCGTAAAGATCGATCGGCGCAGTTATTTGCTGGAGAATGGGTAAGGGCTGGTTGTGGGCCTGGCATAACAATCAATACAATCTTTCGAGTTCCATCCTTTTTGACCCTGTTCTGTACAGACTCATCTCACCGATCAAGGACAGCCAGGTAATGATCTTCAAGAGGGCTCATCAACGATGATTCTTCCGAAATTGCGGGTTAAGTTTTTCTCGATGTTTGTTTTACTGGTTAGTTTTGCGACCGCCGCAGATAATGATCTCAAGGGGCCCATCAACGATGATTCTAGCGAAATTGCGGGTTAAGTTTTTCTCGATGTTTATTTTACTGGTTAGTTTTGCCACCGCCGCAGAAGCGAGAAAGGTCCAGATGGCGGTGGCGACTTTTAGCCAGTCCGTGCTGCCAATGGTCGTCGCTCAGGAGAAAGGCTACTACCGAGAGGAAGATTTGGACGTAGAGCTTATTCTGATGACTGCGTCGGTGGCCAATATGGCGCTGATCGGGGGAAACGTCGACTTCATCTCCAGCGGCCCCAGTGTCGTCAGCGCCATTGCCCGAGGCGCTCCACTCAAATTCGTCTTCCTTTGTTTTAACCGGCCGATGCACTGGCTGTACGCGAAACCGGAGATAAAAGACGTCAAAGGTCTCAAGGGAAAAAAGATCGGTGTCAGTGCGATTGGCGCGAGCACGCAATTTCTCGTTCAAGAGATTTTAAAGCGGCACGGCTTGGACTCGGCCCGCGATGTCACCATCCTCGGTGTGGGAACGACGGCGAACCGCTTCGCGGCGTTACAGAGCGGGACCATTGACGCGACGAATCTTACGCCGCCGTTTAATTTCAAAGCGGAAGAATCCGGCTTGCGCGAACTCGTCGCTTTCGTCAAACAGGACTATCTCACGGAGCCGGCGGGAGCCATCGTGGTCAGGGAAAATCTTTTTCGGTCCGACCCGCTCCTGATGGAGAAATTTATTAGAGGGACGCTGAAAGGCTTGTTCCACATACGGCAGAACCGCGCCAGCACAATCCCGATACTGGCGCGACTCATGAAGATTCAGAATGACATGGCCGCAAAGATTTATGATCTGGTTCTGCCTGGACTCACAGCGGACGGGACTATCACTCCGGAATTCCAGAAAAACGTTCTCGAATTTATGTTTAAGGTCCAGGGGATCAAAGAGCCTGCCGTGGCGGAGAAAGTCTATGACTTTGCTCCAGTGAGAAAAATTCGCGCCGAGCTCGAGGCGAAAAACTGGAAGCCCGCGCCCTAGCTTTGCGCGGAACGGGGAGAGCGGACAGGGCTTAGGTCTTTATGCTCTCCCGACCTTTTACACCTTAAACCCATGCTCCCGATACCATTTCTCCGCGCCGGGGTGGAGGGGAACGTCGCGCGGGGTGGCGTCGGTGTTTTCGCCGAGCTGGCCGATGCCGGTGTAGGAATCTTCCCAGAACATTTGGTCTTTGCGCGCCGCGATGGCGTCGCAGATTTTGTAGGCGTCGTCGTCGGGCAGAGATGCGCGTGTGTAGATCGGCCAGCCGCTGTAGTCGATGCAGGTATAATCGGCTTCGAGCCCTTTGAAACGGCCGGGCTTGATCGTGTAGCGGCGCCAACCAAGCTCGTCGACGAGATATTTAAACGCGTGGTCTTCCAGCGTGATCGGTTTCAGCCCTGAAGCGAGCGCGGCTTCGAACCAGAGCGGCAAACCTTCGTCGAAGATCGCATCGATGGTGCCTTCGCGGATCGCTTTCATGCGCCGCTCGTCGCCGGGGCCGCCGTTCAATTGCAGGCTGCCGCCCCAGGACTCGATGTCTTTGACCGTCATGCCGTACGCGGCAAGCGTCTGATCGACGAGCACGCGGGTCGAATGCGTCGCGTCCTCGCGGATCGACAGCCGCAGCGGATATTTCTTCTCTTTGATCTCGGCCAGCGATTTGAGACCGGTGCGCGGATGAATCACGTAGACGAAGTGATCCAGCGACGGATAGACGGCGATGATCCGAACCGGCAATTTCTCGGTAAATAATCCGGTGCCGCGATAAGCCTGGGTAAGCAGGCCGGACGGGTTGATCATCGCGGCTTCCAACTCGTTGCGGCAGATGCCGTACGCCAGGATCGGCGATCCGGTGGACATGCGCAGCCACGGTTTAAAATTTTCATTGGACCCGCTGCCCACCGCGATGCACATATCGCGCGGCCCGTAATAGGGCGTGTTCGGATTGCCGGCGATATGCAGGCCGATTTCCCAAAGCATCAAAGCGCGCTGAAAATTGGCTCCCCGTGGAAGCGGTTCCATAAATACCTCCGATAGGATTTGGCGTCGGGCGTTACCTTAGTGAGTCGAACGCGAACGTGTCAATAGCGACGGAGGGTTTTCAAACGCCGCGCGCAGTTGAATCCCCGCAGGTCTAATTCCCCGTAACTTGCCACGTAGAGAGCCATTCCAGTTCTCTTAACGTCATTGCCGAATGCTTCTATCGGTGGTTCGCAGGGCTCACCACAGGCGAGACCGGATCTGGACCCCCGATTAAAACATTCGGGGGTGACGCCTGGGAGAAATGCTCGTCGCTACGATCTGATACCCGCAGCTTGCCATGGGGCAGTTCATCACGTAAAGACGTCGCCGCCGTGAACTTCCGGGAAAATTGTGCGACAAAGAAGGGCGGTGAGTAATCCGCACGGATGCCCGCTCGACGCTAGCCCATTATGAGTTTCGATGCCCAAGGAATCTTTGCCAATCTGGCAGAGAAAGAACGGCTTAAAGGCCATCATTCACCGGAGGGCCGGGCGATTCGCACGCTGAGCCGCGCTTTGCACGGTTGGTCGTCGGCAAGTCTATCCGCCGGCGATGTCGTGGTGCTGTGCGATCAAGCGATTGAGGATTGGTTGAAAGCAAGAATGAAAGTTTCCGAATGGTCGACAAAAAATTCAAACGCGCTGCTGCGGATGGCCGCCGAAAGAGAGTTGCTGACGGCAACCGAAGCGGATCGGTTACGGCAAATTCATGAAATGCGCAGCCGGTCAACGACCGCCGCGGCGGCAGACGCCGAGAGCGCGCTGCAATGCTCGATTCAAATCGTCGAGGAGCGCTGGGAGTGACAACCGCGCAGATCAACTGGCTGCTGCTCGCCAACGCGGCCCTCGGCAATTTTCTCGCAGGCACCGCCAGCCGAATTTTTTCCGTTTCGCTGCCGACCGTTGCCAATAGCCTGGAGACCACCATCGTCGGCATTGCCTGGGCGGTGATCGCTTATCAGATTTCCCAAATCAGTTTGTCGCTGATCTTCGGGCGTATCGGTGATATCTACGGCCGCCACACGCTCTTCGGTCTCGGCTTGGTCGTATCGTCGATCGGCGCGCTCCTCTGCGGGCTTTCGCAAAACGTCACGCAACTCATCCTCTTCCGTATGTTCCAAGGCGTGGGCGCCTCGATGACGCAATCCCAGGGACGCGCCTTGGCGATGGAAGCTTTGCCCAAAGAATCGTCGGGGCGCGCGCAAGGTTATATGACCACGGCGTTTCATTCGGGCGTGCTGCTCGGACCGAGCATGGGCGGGCTGCTGATCGATTACATTCACTGGCGCGCGGTGTTTTTCGCTCTGATTCCGATCGGCGTCGCGGGCATCGCGCTCACTCTGATCAATCATTGGAACGGCAACACGCCGAAACGCGCGCTGCCGGCGGCATCCAAAGGGGCCATCGATTATCTCGGCGCGCTGCTGCTGATCGGCGCCACGGTCACGCTGGTTTCCTGCATCGATCATCGGATCATGGAATCCCTGGCACCGCCGGCACGCTTGGCGCTCGTGGTTGGCTTCGTCGGTCTTTTCCTGGGCTTTGTCTATCGCGAATATACCACCGCCAGCCCGATCCTCGATCTTTCCTTGTTTCGCATTCGCATGTTCACGCTCAGCGCTCTGGCTTTGCTGCTGGTCGGCGTTTCTCAGGTGATGATCGGTTTCGTTTTGCCGTTCTATCTGCAAGATGTCCTGCACCTCACGCCGACGTTCATCGGCCTGCTGTTTGTCAGCGCGCCGATTTTCACGGTGACCTTATCGCCGCTGGTGGGCTGGGCGGTGGATAAAATGGGACCGCGGGTGCCGGCTACCGTCGGCATCGGGTTCTTGGCCGCCGCGGGATTTTTCGGATCGTTTCTGCGCCCGGACTCGCACTGGACCGCCGCGGTGGGCGTGCTCGGCTTGTGGGGACTCGCCACCGCGATGTTTTTTACCGCGAACCATACGGCGATGATCAGTTCGGTTCCCGACCAACACCGCGGCGTCGCCACCGGCGCGATCTACGTCATTTTCGGGCTCGGCACGACGTTCGGCGTTTCGTTGGGCACCTTGCTGCTGACCGCTGCCTTCCGTTACTACAGCGGTGATCCCGCGGCGACACCGACGCCGGCAAATCCCACGGTCTTTGTTCAAGCGATGAATTTTAGCTTTGTCCTGGGCGGGCTCATGGCGCTTGTGGCGATGTTTTGTTCGGCCATGCGCGGCCAGCGCGCCGCGCAGGCTTAATAGATCTTCTGTCGCGCGTTTGTATCTTTGACGCCAAGCGTGGCTGCCCTGCGTGATTCGAGGAATCGCGCTTGCAGGTTCATCGGGTTCCGTGTTTATCGTTTCAGCAGGCTGGCGCCTCTTCCAGCTCAATTCACTTTAAGGGAGAAGCAAAAGTATGATTCAACTTTACACCTGGGGCACGCCCAACGGCAAAAAGGTTTCGATCATGTTGGAAGAAATCGACATGCCGTATGAAGTGCATCCGATCAATATCGGCCAAGGGGACCAGATGAAGCCCGAATATCTGGCGATCAATCCGAACAACAAAATCCCTTCGATCATCGATCCCGACGGACCCGGCGGCAAGCCGTTCACGCTGTTCGAGTCGGGCGCGATTCTCATGTACCTGGCGGAGAAGAGCGGCAAGCTGTGGCCGGCGGATTTGCGCCAGCGCTACACGGTGATCCAATGGCTGATGTTTCAGATGGGCGGCGTGGGACCGATGTTCGGCCAGGCCAATTATTTTTATCGGCTCGAAGAAAAAAATCCCCAGGCCATCGACCGCTTCAAGAAAGAGGCGCTGCGGCTCTATAACGTTCTGAACCAGGCACTGGGAGAGCGCGAGTATCTCGCCGGCGAATATTCCATCGCCGACATCGCGACCTACCCGTGGGTCGGGCGTCACGAAGGCCATCATGTGAAATTGGAAGAATTTCCCCACGTGAAGCGCTGGTTCGATAAGATTTCTCAGCGGCCCGCGGTTCAGCGCGGGATGGAGATACCGAAAAAATAAAAAGCCGTGTTCGTGACTCGTGTTCGTGCTTCACGGTCACGATGCCACGTATCACGATCGCGTTCACGAGGCGCGTTACAGTAGTTCGAAACTGGCCGATTCGAAGGGAAGTAAACTATGGTCAAAGCTCAAAAAATAGAAAAGCCGCGCGCCGAGTGGGGTTCGGACGTTGTCGTCGATCTCTTGAAGGCATTCGAGATCGAATACATTGCGATCAATCCCGGCGCGACCTTTCGCGGTTTGCACGACTCGCTGGTGAATTACGGCGGCAATCATGCTCCGGAAATCATTCTTTGTAACCACGAAGAGATCGCCGTCGCGCTGGCGCACGGCTATGCGCGCGCCAAGGGCAAGCCGATGGCCGCGGCGGTGCACAACGTCGTCGGTCTGCAGCACGCCTCGATGGCGATTTACAACGCCTGGGCGGACCGTTTGCCCGTGATCGTTCTCGGCGGCACCGGACCGATGGATTCGGCCAACCGCCGGCCATGGATCGACTGGGTGCATACCGCGCTGGTACAGGGCAATCTGGTGCGCGACTTCGTCAAGTGGGACGACCAGCCGGCCAGCGTCGAAGCGGTGCCGGAGTCTTTCATTCGCGCGTATCGCTTGGCCACGACGGAGCCCATGGGACCGGTCTACATTTGCTATGACGGCGACGTGCAGGAAAAACAGCTCGACGGCGAAGTGACCTTTCCGTCGCTCGATCGCTATCCCGCGCCGCTACCGTTACAGGCGCCGGAGGAAGGATTCGAGAAGACTATTCGTTGGCTGCTCGAAGCCAAGAAACCGGTGATTCTCGCGGACTGGGTCGGCCGCAAAGAAGCGGGCTTCAAAGCGCTCGGCGAATTGGCCGAGCTGCTCGGCGCGCCGGTGCTCGATCAATTCGGCCGGTTTAATTTCCCGGTGCAACATCCGCTGAATCTCACCGGGCAGACCGACAAAGTGGTTCCGCAAGCCGATCTGATTTTAGCGCTGGACGTTCCTGACCTCGAAGGCGCCACCGCGCGCCGGGCGCAGGAAAGAGGCAATCGTCGGGCGACGCCGTTGATCCCGGCCAACGCCAAGATCGTCAATGTCGCGCTCGACGATTTGCTGGTGCGCGCCTGGGCCACCGATTTCAACAAGCTCCGCGAAGCGGACTTGATGATCATGGCCGATACTTCGGTCTTTCTGCCCGAGTTGGTGCGGCGGCTGAAAGCGGAGAAAAAGCTCGGTGATTTGCAAGGACGACATCGCCAAGCGGCGCGCCGATTGGGGGAAAATTTACGAAGACAAGAAAGCCGCGCTGGAGAAGGAATTAAAAGGCAAGTGGGACGACAAGCCGATCTCGATGACCCGGATCTACGCGGAGATTGCCGAGGCGTTGAAAGCCGAAGATTGGGTGCTGACCAACGGCAGCTCGCAAGCCAAGGAAAATCTCTATCTGCCCGCGGTGAAGTTCAACCAGATCCTGGGCAAATACAAAGGCGGCGGCTTGGGCTACGGCATGCCGGCGTCGCTTGGCGCCGCGCTGGCGCACAAAGGCTCGGGCAAATTCTGCGTCAATATCCAACCCGACGGCGATTTGCTTTTCACCGTCAGCTCGATCTGGACTGCCGTGCACCATCAAATTCCCGCTGCTGAGCATCGTCTGCAGCAACCGCTCGTATTTCAATGACGAAGAGCACCAGGAGCGCGTCGCGATTCAGCGCAAGCGCCCGGTGGAGAATAAAACCATCGGCATCCGCATCGAAGACCCCAACGTCGACTTCGGCGCCATGGCGCGCACCTACGGCTGCTGGGGCGCCGGCCCGATCACCGAGCCGAAGGATTTGATCAAGACCTTGCGCGAAGCGGTGAAGGTGGTGAAAGACGGCAAGCCCGCGTTAGTGGATGTGGTGTGCCAGATGCGGTGAGGTGCAGGATTGGGTGATGGCTCGACCGTCGCGTCTCGAAGTCACTGCCGCAGCTTACTGCGTTGGCGATTCTTGCAGTCCGTCATTCCCGCATGCTTTTAGCGAGAATCCAGTGCGAGCTGGAGACTGGACCCCCGACAATAACATTCAGGGATGACGCCCTAGGGAAAATTCTCATCGCTCAGTTCTCATGATACTCGCGCCGCTTGCTGCAGGAGTAGTTCACTCAAGATGGAGCGCGCGAAACTAACTGCCCTTGATCCAAGCGCTTGGTCCTCTTTGCGCAATCGGCGATCGATCACGAACGGCCCGAACGGCAGCAGCGCGGCGACGAGGATAGTGCCCGTTCGCCATGCGTTCCATTTCGCATCCAACCGAGCTTGCAGCAGGACCATACAGAATGTGATGAACAGCAGGCCGTGTATCCAGCCGACGATCTTCACGGCTTGGGGCAGGCCGGCGAAATATTTTAGCGGCATGGCTACGCCTAACAAGAGGAGAAACGAAACGCCTTCGATGAGCCCGATGGTCCGTAGGCGGCCGATGGAGGTTTTTGGCATGGGACGTTTGTGTTCAGCTGTCGGGATGCACGAGCGAAAAGCTTGCGCGCGGAAATTTACTTCAGCTTCTCCACGAAGCCGCTCTTTTTGATTTCTTCCAAGATGCCTGGCTCGGATAATTTCAAACTCTCGGGGGTCGCACCGGCGGCTTTGGGATTGGTTTTGGCGACTTCGGTGATGACGAATTCCAGGCCGCGACGTTCCGGCAGGCTGAGCACGCCTTCGCCGTGTTTGGCGATGTAGAAATCGTAGCCGATGGATGCGCTTTCATCATCTAACCGCAAGTATTTCTTGATTAAACGGATCGCCATTGGTTTGTCACGTTTCATCAGGTAAAGCCCTTCGATGACCGCTTTCAAGAAATTCATTGCCTGCTCGCGATTGGCGTCAAGATAGCTTCGCTTGGCCATGAAGCAGTTGTGACAATAACGCGGAAATCCCCATTTGCTGTCGGAAAGATCGACCCAGAGTTTCATGCCGTTCTTGGTGGCGGCTGTGGCCTGGGGATCGCTCAAGATCGTCGCGTCCACCTGACCCGCCAAAAGTGCGGTCTGCCGTGTCGACACGCCGCCGACTTGGATGATTTGCGTCAGCTCGGGTTTTACTCCAAGTTTTTCCAGGCAAATACGCAAATTAACTTCGGATGATGAGCCGAAGCGGCTGATCGCGATCTTCTTGCCCTTGAAGTCTTCGGGAGTTTTGATTTCGGAGCGGGCGATCAGTTTATCCGGAATAAAATTCAAACCGCCGGCAACGATGGTGATATCCGCGCCGACGAGATTGGCGTTTACCGCGAGGGAGCCGGTCGAGAAAAGAAACTGCGACTGGTTGGCGACCAGCGTTTGCATGCCGACGGTGCCGCTCTCGATGGCGATATATTCCAGATCAACGCCGTATTTCTTCATGAGCTTGAGCTCGTAAGGCGCCCACAGCAGAGAATGGATGATCGATAGCCCACCGCTGGCAGCGCGGATCGTGGCGGCCTGGACCGGTGAATAGCCAAAGAGTATAAGAAGATGATGAAAGCGAAGGCGGCAAGCATTCTCGTAATCAAAATGACTCCTTTGCGCGGAAGGTGCTGTCCGAGTGTTCTAAGCTCAATAGCATTAGGGCGTCAATTGCGTCCAGGAGATATGTTTGAGGTTAGACTCCGAGTTGTTCGGCGAGGTCGATAAAATCGTTGGCGACGAAGTCGTAGCGATCCTTGGGCGGCATCGCTGCGCCTTTTCCTGGTCCGCGCTCGAGGGGACGATGGACGAAGGCGGTTCGCAAGCCGTGCTTTTGCGCGGCCTGGAGATCGTGCTCGTGGGCGGCGACCATCATGACTTGCTCGGGCTCGTAATCGAATAGTTGCGGGACGAGCAGATACACAGAAGGGTCCGGTTTATAGTGCCGCACGTTTTCTGCCGAGAGAATGCAATCCCATGGCAAGCCGGCGAATTTGGCCATGTTGGTGAGCAATGAAATATTGCCGTTGGACAGCGTCGTGATCACGAAGCGCGACTTCAATCGCTGCAAGCCCGGCACGGAATCGGGCCACGGCTTAAGTCGGTGCCAGACGCGATTAAAATGAGTTTTTTCATCATTACTTAAAGTATTTATGCTAAATTTATTAAGTGTCGCTTCAAGCATCTGCCGATGCAAATCGTCGAGTTTGGTCCACGGCATTTCGCCGTTCTGCACGCGATCCATGTAGGGTCGATAGATGCCGCGCCAGGCATCGGCGAAAGCGGTCCAGTCGATTTGCAATCCCTTGGCTTTACCGAGCTGTTCACCTTCGGCAATCACGCTGGATCGCCAGTCGACGACGGTGCCGAAAACATCGAAGGCGAGAACTTTTATGTCGTGAGGCATCGGCATTACTGGGTCACGGTGTTGCGACGATTTTCTTGTTGTCGAAGACGTCCATGATTCTTGCTTCGGGAACTTGGACTACATAGCCGATGGCGAGCAATCCGGCAAGGATGATTTCTGCCAACGCGACCCATATCACGATGTTCGCGTGGCGCCACCAACGGATCGACCGGCGGCCGAGGAAACCGAAAAAGAACGCCCCGAATGCCGCCGTCCATACGGCTTGGAGTCGTAACATTTCCGGGTCTGATAGAGATGGAGTAAAAAGACCTCGCAATCCGCTGCTGGCTAATTACGATACCCGCCGCTGCCAACTCCACCAATGCCCACAGCGCACCGACGGCTGAAAAGCCGACTATCCCTCCGGAGATACGGGCAAATGAGCTGCCGAAAAAAGGGCCGAAAGTTTTAGAAAACCTTTTTCAATCGCCGTTGCTTGCGCGGCGCCAAGGATTTCGCCGAGCTGTTCCCGCACCGCCTGCAAGTCACGATCGAATGACGTGTGACGCAGATCAATAGCATTCAACCTGGAAAGCGTAGCCAACTGCGACGGCAATGTAGCCTCTGATGGCATCGTCGCGCCATCGACGAGCACCGGCACGATCGGCAGGTTTGATTCCATGGCGAAACGGATTTCCTGCGTGATTACGTCTTTTGAATCGCCGAAGGGCGGCATCGAGGCGTCCCGTTCCAGCCAGCTTTTGCCGATCAAGACGACGACCGCACCGCATTTCGCAAAAGTCTCTTCGATGACTTTATGGAAATTAGCACCAGGGCTGATGGAGTCGACGTCGAAAAATACCTGCTGGCCGAATTGGGTTTTGAGGTGATCCACCAAGTCGTCCAGCATGACCCGCCGTATCGGCGCGTCTGTAGCTGACAAATATTCCTACGTTCTCGCGGGGTTTCAAGAGAGACATATAACTCTACCTGAGGCAGGCTATCCGCATACCGGAAACTTGAATGGATAGTTATGCAGCGGCTCGCCACCGTTCGGTTTAACGACGACGGCGGCGCCGAGCTGAAGGCCGGCTTTGAAATCTTTGGTTGTCGGATTCGGCTGGATCACGTGCACCATGTTTTCTTGCAGTGTCCACGGTTCGAGCGGGTGGGCGGCCGATCTGGTGCCAAGCTCCGGCGATTTGCCGGCTTCGCCGTGAAAGACGCTGTCGTAGGAAGTGAAGCCGCTTTCTTCGATGATCGAAGAAGCCGCGACGATCTGCTCGCTGGTGGTGCCGGGTCTGCAGATCTTGCGAATATTTTCGTAACATTCAAATGCGGTGTCGAACAGCTTGCGGTAAGTCGGCGATGGCTCCGTGCCGATGGCGAAAGGGCGATGAATCTGCGTCGAGTAGCCCCAGTAGCTCACCGTCAGCTCGGTGATGACGACGCTGCCTTTTTCCAGCACGCGCGACGTTTGCTTCTGCCACGGAACAAAGCGATCGGGGTTCTCCATGTTCGTCGTGGCGATGAAATGAATGCCCGGGTCGCCGCCGTTCTTGATGTAAGCGCCGTAGACGATCGAGAGGACGTCCTGTTCGGTCAAACCGGGCCTTAAATTATTCTCCAGCGCTTCGCAGGCCAGATCGGTCAGATAGCCGCTCTTGCGCAAATAGACCAGTTCTTCTTCGCTGCGCACACGGCGGATGCGGCCGAACTGTGGGCCGAACTCGACGAACTCTGCTTCCGGGAATTGGCGCTGTAGCTCAGTCACATGGCCATACGCCATGGCGCGCATGCTGACCAGCCCGATCTTGCCTTTGCTCAGGCCGCGCTTGCGAATTTCCTCGACAATAGCCGGCATCGGCGTCGGCCCGTACCAGCGCACGTCTTCGATGACTGACTGCGCCTTGGCGCAGGGCTGATGGTTGAAGAAATGGATAAATACGGTGGGTTCATCCTTGCGCGGAAAAAGCAGCCAACAAGGAGACTGGGCGAGATAGTTCGAAAGATAGTGAACCTCCGATGAACCGCGCGCGCCGGAGACCAGGATCGCGTCGAGATTCTCTTTATCCATCGCCTCACGAATCGCGGTGTACCGGCGGATGTATTCGGTATTTGAAAAGTGGGGGAACAGAGGTTCGGAAATCATTGATGGAGCCTTGTCAATTTGAATGGGTCCAAGCTTAGTCAAATTTTTTCAATCCACACTTCCGCGTTGTAGTCCGGTTCGCCTGAGACCGGATCGGTTCGGCGCGAGATCAGAACATTGGCTTCGGGCCAATAAGCTTGCAGTGTGCCGGATTTTACCGGTGCGAATTGAATGATGCCTTTCATCTTGCCGGTGTCGGAACAGACGACAACCGCCGCGCTGTCTTGAAGCCCAAGATGTTTGGCGTCTTCTGGCGAGATGAAAATCCTATCACGCCGGCCGGTTCCCATCAGCGGGTCGGTAGCTCCGAAGGTCATGCTATTGGACGGATTGCCGCGGCGCGTGGCGAGATAGAACTTGCCCTCGGCGGGTCGGCAATCCGGCGGATCGAGCACGGTGAAATGCGCGCGGTTGTTCGCCATCGCGATGAAACCGTCCTTGAATAGATAAGGACCGCCCCACTGGAGTTGGTCGCCTTCCTTGGTCAACTTATCAATGCCTTGGTAGATCGGCATCACTCGACCCATCTCCTCGCGGATCGCTTGGGTGTCGTCAAAGGGAAACAGCTTGTCACCGTTGGGCATGGCCTTGCGGCCGATCAAGACCGGAATCTCCCATTCCGGCCGCGTCTCGCCAATGCGGTGCCCGGGAATTTCCGGAGTAAAGCGAATTCTTCTTTCGGTGCTTGTCGCCGTGCCGCCGCTGCGCTGTTCGTAGCGGGTTTGCCCGGGCAGGAGCACGACGGCTTCATCGGCTTCGAGCAGCATCGAAGCGTTAAGGACGATGTCCTGGTGCACGCGCAGCGGCACGCGCGTCAGCGCGTCGGTGACGAAGTTGGGATCCGGCATAGTTTCCAATAAATTGCCGCCGATCGAATAGAGAAATTTGATTTCTCCCCGCTGCGCCGTTTCGATCATGCGCGGCACTTTAAGGCCCGGGTTGGACGGCACCGGATGATGCCAGAGGTTGGAAAACCGCCGCGCCGTCTCGTCATTGACGGCAAAGCCGCCGGGAAATTTGTCCGGCTCGGTGCCGCACTCGCCGCCGCCCTGCACGCCGCTGTGACCGCCGATCGGCATGATGCCACACTTTTCCCGGCCGAGCATGCCGCGCGCCAGGGCGAGGTTCACGATCGCTTTGACGTTGTCGACGCCGAACTCGTGCTGGGTAAGGCCCGTGCTGTAGACGAATACCGCGGTACGCGCCCGGCTGCAGATCTCGGCAAAATTTTGCATCGCCTCGCGGGCCACGCCGGAGCGCTCTTCCAACATCTCCCAGGACTGCGCGTCGAGCGCTGTTTTCAAGTCGGCGAAACCCAGGGTGTGCTTTTCGATGAACCCGCGATCGACGCGCTCCGCCGCGATGAGAAATTTGAGCACGCCGTTGATAAACGCGATATCACCACCGACCCGGACTTGATAAAAATCATCCATGATCTTGGTGCCGAAGACCGCGCTGCCCGCCACCGATGGCACCCAGTAGCGTTCGAGACCGTACTCGCGCATCGGATTGACGACGGCGATCCGCGTGCCGGCTTTTTTTGCGAAATGCATGTACTTGGTCGTGACCGGTTGATTGTTGGCAAGGTCGGAACCGAAGATCGCCAGTAAATCGGTGCCGATAAAATCCGAGAGAGAGCACGTCGGCGCGCCTACGCCGAGACTCGCCTTGAGACCGGCAACGCTTGCCCCGTGGCACAGGCGCGAGCACAGATCGACGTTGTTCGTGCCCAACGCGCGGGCGAGTTTTTGAAAGACATAATAAACTTCGTTGGTGAGGCCGCGCGAGTTCGCGACGAAAGCCATCTCATGCGGCGCGACATTGTGGATGCCTTTGCAAACAACGTCGAGCGCTTGGTCCCAGGACACCCGTAAAAATCCGCGCTCGCCTTTGCGCCGAATCATTGGATAGGCGAGGCGGCCGAGCGAGCGCAGTTTTTCCGGCTCCAACGCGCGCAATCGCTGAACGTCGTTCATGACCGGCAAGTCGAGCGCCTTCATGGTGTTGAGCTTGAGCAGTTTCAGCCGGGTCATGCACAGATGCACGCCGTCGAGCACGTTGTCTTTCAAGCCATAGGGGCCCAGGGAACAGCCGTCGCAAACGCCGTGATTGAGAATATTCCAGGCGTAGGGCAACTCCGTGCGGTTTTCCCATAGGACGCCGAACATGTCGCGATAGTGGCGCGGTTTGGTTTGGCCGATCAGGCCGAACGGCACGATGCGAGAAAGTAAACTGTCGTTGGATTTCACATCGGGCATCAGTTGTCAGCTTTCAGCTGTTGGTTTTTTCGCCCGCGCAATTCATTGAGAACTTGGGCAAAGGCTTCCGGCTGGTTGGTCGATATTGCCGTTTTATACAGGGCATAGCGGTCGTGATCGTGCCATTGCGCCCATTCTTGGCGCGTTACAGCCGCGTTGGAATCGGTGCTTTTCAGCAGCACCGGTTCGGGAACGGTTTCTCCGTTCCAAAGGGAAGCGCTCATCGGTTCGGTCGTCTGAATTGACCTGCCGAGATATTTGCGCGATAAAAAATCCAGAAACGCCTGGAATGCTTGCTGTTCGTCGACGCTCTCGTTCGGCAAGTGGCACAGAACAGCGCGCTCTTCCAAACTGAAGGCAAGCCAATCCTTGAGCGAGATCTTGAGGCCGATTAGGTCAAGTTTCCTGCGCACGTCGAGAGGCAATCGACTGAGCGTCGTATAATATTGGCTTTCGTATTGAAATCGGCGAAACATCGGTGCAAATCGGTTGCCTTTTGGGGTGGCGACACGTAATTTTCCTCATCGAAGGAAGCAAGTCAACCGCGTTTTTGGGCGAATGCCGCAGGATGGCTGCGAAAGCGATGGGATGAGAAGGGCTTTATGGCTGCCGGATATAGCAAAATCATGATGCCGCTTGGCGAGGTCAAGGAAAAGGAATTTCTCTCGCGGCCGATGGGCTGTAAAGGCGTGGGTTTTAGCTTCGTTCGTTATAAACCCGGGCAAGGCGCCGGCTATGTCCATCGGCATAAAGTTCAGGAGGAGGTTTTTATTGCCCTAAAGGGAACCGGTTCGATTATTCTCGACGGCAAGCGTATCGCGATGCCTGAAGGCACATGCATCCGCGTGGCGCCCCACGTCTATCGGGCGTTGGGCAATGATTCGAAGAAGGATGTGGTCTATATGATCTTAGGAGCGGTGCCCCCCAAAGGGTTTCCGCTTGGCGGCAGAACTTTGCTGGGAGACGGCATTCCGAACCGAAAGAAAATTCCGCGATGGAAGAAAGCTTAGGCGCAGGCGGGAGATCAGGGAGTAAAACCACAAGCGGCGGCGTTTGGGCGGCACGTCAGGCTTCAAGATTTTGGCGGTTGAGAACATGCTTGCCTCTAACATCTACAATCGGCTGAGCCGAACAGGACTTTAAAGGACTCGATCAAGCAATTTTTGATAGGCGATACGATGCAATACGAACCGCGCCAATCATCCGCGCCACCATCACCCATCGAGCCGACGGGATTTTTCACCGGTATCCAAATCCGGCCAATCATTTTTGGTGTCGTGATCGATACGATCTCGACAATGTTGCTGACAACTCTCTATTACGTGGGGTATGTGGCCAAGGATTTGGCCGGCCAAGGCGCGCCCGCTGAAGACGCTTTTTCCATTTATTGGTCTTCAAGTGAAGGTTTGGTAGCAAGTCTCCTGCTCGGCTCTCTGGGCACGTTGATTGGCGGTTGCTATGCAGCTTACAAGGCGGGCAAATTGCACATGAAGCACGGCGCACTGGTCGGCATCGGTTCGATCATCTTGGGATTGTTGCTTCAATCCGGCAATGCCGAATCGAACGTGCCGGAATGGTTCATGGCACTTTCGTTCGCCGCGGCCATTCCCGCCGGTGCGCTCGGCGGGTTTTTTGCCGAGATGCTGCGAAATGTCACAGGTGGCGGCGACCGGTCGTCAGTTCCCGGCCAGCCGAGATTGTAAAACCGCCATGCCGACCGTTGCGTTCCGGCGCGCGCTGGCGATCGATTACCCGCAGATTCTTAAGCTCCAATCCGCCAACTTCATTGCCAATCTTGCCGCGGAAGAGCGCAAAGAGGGATTTCTCTCCGCCCAATTCAGCGCCGCGCAAACTGCTGCAGATCGCCGAAGACCTGGGTACGATGGTCGCGGTCGTCGATGATCAAGTTGCCGGGTTTTTGTGCGCTTTCCGGAACGAGTTCCAGACCGGCTCGCCGGTGATCGCGAAGATGCTCGAGTCGTACGATCGTCTGTTATTCGGAGACCGGCCGCTGAGTTCCTTCAAAAGTTATATTTACGGCCCGGTCTGCATCGGCCGGGACTATCGCCGACGCGGCTTGTTGCGCGGCCTGTACGAGGCGCAGAAAAATGATTTGGCCGGGCGATTCGATCTCGGGGTCGCGTTTGTGTCGCGCAACAATCCTCATTCGCTGCAAGCGCATGTCGCCGGCCTCGGCATGTGCGAGGTCGGCGACTTCGAAGCAGCCGACAATATCTATGTTGTTTTGGCATTTCCTCTGGCGCCAAACCCGAGCGGTTAACCGTGGTAAAAGCGCGCAGCGGTACTTGCAGATTCCTATCCGGTTCCATAGAATCAATTCGCTGTCGCGCCCCCGCGCAAAAGTAAAATCTGAAAGGACAATTCTCTATGGATGCCGATGCAAAGAAAACCGCACTAAGAATGATACCGTACGGCTTGTATGTTTTGACCGCGGAAAGCTCGGACGGCAAGGTTGCCGCTTCGACGGTAAACTGGGTAACCCAGACCGCGTTTCAACCGCCGCTGGTGGTGGTGGGAGTGAAGGCCGACTCGGGCGCGCACGCGATCATCAAAGCAATCCAAGGCGTTCGCACTGAATATTCTTGGCAAGGATCAGAAAGGGCAGGCCTTCACATTTTTCAAACCGCTCGAACGCGAAGGCAACAGCATCGGTGGCGAGCCGTTTCGCAAAGGATCCCTCGGCGCGCCGATTTTGGAAAAGGCGCCGGCATTTGTCGAGTGCGCGCTGGTGAATACGGTTGAGATGGGCGATCACTCGATTTTTGTCGGCGAAGTAAAGGATGCCGGCGTGGCGGTGCAACCGACCGGCCGTCCCGACGATGCGATTCTCGCGATGCGCGATCTGGGCGACAAAGTTTTCTACGGCGGATAAGCGCGCGCTTCACGCGCGCGTTCAAGGTTCAAGGGTTCAAAGTTCGAGGTCGGAGTAAAACAGGAGGAAAGCGATGGCTAAGATACGGCATATTGCCTACCGGGCGACGGACGTGGACGCGATGGCGAAGTTCTTCGTTGAGGCGATGGGCATGAAGTTGATCCAGAAGCGCAAGAACAACGCCATCGATCTGAGCGATGGCAGCGTGAACATTACGGTGCTGCCGCTCGCCGCCGGTTTAGGCGGCAATGCCGGCATCGACCACATTGGGTTTACGACTGACAACGACCAGGAGCAGTTCAAGTTGTTGGAAGCCGCGGGCGCAGAAAAGGCAGGGGCGGTCAATCTCGGCACGGCGTACTACGAAGACAAATTTCGTGGTCCTGAGGGGATCATCGTCGACGTGGGGCATTGGCAGGGCGCCGCGCCGATCGACAAATAATAGGCAACAGGCATTGCGTACGTGTAGGGGCGAAAAATTTTTCGCCCCTACGGAAATCCAACCACGCGCAGGACGTTTCAAGCCACGCTTTTTTACCGAATCATCAAGCGTTCGGCTTTGCCCGAATAATTGATAAACACGGTTTTCAGCTCGGTAAAAAAATTCAACCCTTCCTCAGCCATCTCGCGTTCGCCGACGCCGGTGGCCTTGGTCCCGCCGAACGGAAGTTGAGCTTCGCCACCGATGGTCGGTTCGTTGACGTGCACCATCCCGGTTTCGACCTCATCGACGAAACGCATGATCGTGTCGATGCTCTCGGTGAAGATCGACGTAGTTAGGCCATACTCGACGCCATTAGCGTAGGCGAGAGCTTCATCGAGATTCTGCGCCGTCGTGACCGACAGCACGGGTCCGAAAATCTCCTCTTTGAAAATTCGCATGCTCGGCACCACGTTGTCGAAGATGGTCGGCTCGACGAAGTAACCCTTGCCGAGGTGATCGGGTTGATTGCCGCCGAGAACCAGCCGCGCGCCTTCTTGCCGGCCGATGTTGATATAATCGAAGTCGGTTTTCCACTGTTTTTCGTCTACCGCCGGTCCCATATCGACCGTTTCATCCAAGCCGGGTCCGAGCTTGATTTTCTTCGCCGCTTCGACGAGGCGGGCGACGAGCGCGTCCTTTACCGCCGGGGACGCGATCACGCGCGAAGTCGCCGTGCAGCGCTGGCCGGTCGAGCCAAAGGCGCCGCCGTGGATCGCGACCGCGGCCTTGTCGAGATCGGCGTCGGCCATGACAATGACGGCGTTCTTGCCGCCCATCTCGCAAGTGACCTTGGCGCCGCGCTGCGCTGCTTTAACATAGAGCGCGCCGCCGATTTCGTTAGAGCCGGTAAAAGAGATTGCTCGCAGCACCGGCGATTGCACCATCGCTTCGCCGACAACGGAGCCCGAACCCACCAGCATGTTGAACACGCCGGGAGGAAGCCCGGCTTCGGCGTAAATTTCCGTGAGTAGGGTCGCCGTCGCCGGCGTCAGCTCGGCAGGTTTGAAGATGACGCAGTTGCCAGCGGCGAGAGCCGGCGCGGATTTCCACACGGGGATCGCCCATGGAAAATTCCACGGCGCGATGAGCCCGACAACGCCGAGCGGTTGGCGAACGGTGTAGGTGAAAGTATCGCGCGCCTCGGAGGGCAATGTTTTGCCGTGCATGCGAAAGCCCTCGCCAGCGTAAAACTCCAACAGCGAAATGCCCTTCATCACTTCGCCCTTGGCTTCTTTGAACACTTTGCCCTCTTCGCGGGTGAGGGTGCGGGCGATCTCGTCGACGCGCCGGCGCGCGATATCGGCGGCGCGCCAGAGCACGCGGCCGCGCTCCGGCCCCGGAGTTTTGCGCCAGCCTCTCGCCGCGGCCTGAGCATGGTCAATCGCGTTCTGAACATCTTCGACTGTCGCCGCGGGAAATTCACCAATCACGTCATCCGGGTCCGCGGGATTCAAGTTGCGCACTAGACGATTCGATTTGGGATGAAACCATTTTCCGTTTACATAAGATCCGGTGTTCATGAGGACCTCGCCTGCGAATAGTGTCGGCCCATCTTATAACCCGAGGCGCAAAAAACAGCGCACCTGGTGGCGCTCTGGTTTCCGCGGGCCGCGAAAATAGAGTTGATCTAAAAAGAAGAGCGTTTGGTCAGATCGCGCAGCGTGCTGCGCCATCGCTCTTCGAGCTTGTCGATCTGTTCGGCGCTGAGACCTTGCTCGGGATACCAGCGTTTGAAGCCGTAATCTTTCGTCGGATTGCCGTACTCGTATTGTTCGAGAACTTTCTGGCCGCCTTCACCGAGAATAAAATCGGCCAGCAGTAATGCGGCATGGGGATGCGGCGCCTTGGCCACGACCGCCGTCGATCCCGAGTTTGCCGGCACGACCTCCATCGGAATCCATTCGATCGGCGCGCCGGCTTTCAAAGAAACTTCGACGTGGTTGCGAAAGGTGGTCGGCGATACGCCGACTTCGCCGGAGATCACCATGTCGAGCAGCGCGCGGCCCGAGACGTTATGCATCGCCGGACTCTGAGCGCGCAGTTTCTTGACGAACTCTTCCCCCTTGAACTTGAGCATCGCGCCGATCACGGTCACGCCGGTGTCGCTGCCCGCAAACGCGATCTTGTCCTTAAGTTCAGGGCGCAACAATCCTTGGTAGTTCTTCGGCGCCAGATTCGCCGGAACTAAATTTTTGTTGTAGGCAAGACCGATGTGCGATTCGCGGTCGATCGCCCAGTAAACCAAACCCTTGGGCGCTTTCTCTTTCACGTTGTCCGGGAATTTCGCTTGGGTGGGAAACGCGTAGGCGGCCAGCATCTGGTTGTCCTTGAGTAGCTTCAAGAGCGGAATGGTGGTTTCGAGCGTGTCCGCGATGTAACGCTGCGCTTGCGACTCCGCCGTGATCCGCGCGGCCATTTCTTGACGGGTGGCGCGGTAGGATTCGACTTTTACGCCGGGATACTTCGCTTCAAAAGCGCCGGCGAGATCCTTGTATGAGTTGCCGGCCAACGAGGTATACCAGGTGACCTTGCCTTCGGCTTTGGCGCCGGCATAGAGCACTTTCTCGCGGTCGGGCTTGTTGTAAGCAGCCAGTTGCTCCATCGGCAGGGGCTTGACGGTTTGGCTATGAGCGGCGGAAAAACTAAATAAGACGACGAACACGGCAAAAAAATATTTCATGATTATCTCCTAAACTGACGGCGCTCGCTTCGGCTAATATCCCGTTTCGATCAACTGATTGTAGAACAGCTTGAAAAATGATTTCAGGCGCTCGGGACGGGTATAGTGGGCAAACTCCTGCGGCACCTTAAATTCCTTTTCAATTTGCTCCAGACTTTTGCCCGCGGCGATCATCTTCGCGACCTCGTCGCGCATCACCACGAAGTAGCGTTTCTGCTCCTCCAGATCTTTGATGCCGCGGCCGAGATGCGCCGGACCATGACCGGGAACGTAAGTTTCAACGGCGAATTGCGCGCCATGATGTTGTCCAGGACCTTGATCCAGCCTTTCACGTTGGAGTAAAATACTCCGGCGGACTCGCCTTGGCCGGGGTGGATTTCGGTGTCGAGCAGATCGCCCATTAACAGCACGCGTTTTTGCGGGATATAAACCGTCAGGTCTCCGGTGCTGTGGCCGCGACCCTCGGGCGTGATCTGAAAGGTCAAGCCGCCGAAATAAAGCGTCATCGGCCCGTCGATGCCGATAGTCGGGCTGCATGCGGCTCGCCTTTTTTATAAGCTGCGTTGCGCGGGTCGTTGGAATTTTTCCGCTCGAGAAATTCTGCGCGTTCTTGCATTTGCAGATCGTGCACCTGGTTTTTGGTTGCGATCCATGCCGGCGCGTCTTCGCGGAAATGCCACGCGCCCGAAGCATGGTCACCGGCGCTGTGCGAGGTGATCAGGTACTTGACCTTCTTGTCGGTGGTCTTGCGAATGAATGCGAGCGTCTGATCGGCGTTGTCGATGTGAAAATCGAACACCAACGACGCCTTGGTCGGTGAAAATCACGGTTGAGTTGCCGGAGCCCTGGGAGTGCTGCAGCATGTAGACGTTGTCGGCGAGCTTCACCGGCGTCATCCGCACCGGCGCCGATGCGCCGGTGGTCATACACCAAACCAGTGTAAGCAAAGCTGCGAGCCGGGTTTTCATGACACGTCTCCTTTTGACGCGAGCAAGGGCAGTTATTTGAGAATGCCGAGAGACTTGGCCGTATCGATGGCGCGGCGGGCGCGCTCGATGATCGGGCGGTCGATCAATTGGCCGCCGAAGGCGATGGAGCCGTCACCGCGGGCGTTGGCTTCTTCGAAGGCTTGCAACACTTTCTGACAATAGTCGATTTCTTCCGCGGTGGGACTGAACACGGTGTTGATCGCATCCACCTGTGACGGGTGAATACACGACATGCCGGAGAATCCCAGCTGGCGCGATTGTTTGGCGAAGCCGAGCAAGCCGGCGCTGTCGTTCAAGTCGACCCAAACGCCGTCGACCGGCTGCACGTGGGCCGCGGCGGCGGCGATGACGATCGCCGAGCGCGCGTAGATGAGATCGCGCGCTTCGCCTTCGCGCACGGTCGGCAAACCGATCTCGCGGCCGAAATCTTCGGCGCCGAAAATAATGCCGACGATGCGCGGCGAAGCGGCGGCGATCGCCGGCGCGTTGAGCAACCCCTTGGGGCTCTCGATGGCGATGAGCAGCTTCACGCTGCCTTTCGCCATCTTCATTTTCGGTTCGCGGTCATTGAGAATCGCATCGACCTTGCGCACTTCGTCGGGCGTATCGACTTTGGGGCAAACCAGCCCTTCGAGTCCCGGACGAACGACTGCTTCCAGTCGGCGTCCATGCGCGCGTGGCCGATGGCGTTGATGCGCACATAACGCGCCGGCGAACCCGGCGCTTTTTCGCGGCCGAGCGACTCGGCGATATTTTTGCGCGCCGCATCCTTTTCATTGGGCGCGACGCCGTCCTCGATGTCCAACATGATGGCATCGGCAGTTCAGTCCGAGCGCTTTGTCGATCATTCGTTGCCGATGTCCCGGCACGAACATCCAAGAGCGGATCAAATTCATCTCGCGTTTCTCCTTCCGAGCTTCCTTACCTGAAGGAGGCGCAAATGTCCACGGATGAACTGCGGATCGTGGTTCAGTCGGATCAAGATCTCTCACTTCGTTCGAGATGACAGCGCGGTTACTTTATTGTCATTTCGAGCGGAAGCGAGAATCTTTCTCTACGACGTTAACGAACTCTGACTGATCCCCTTCCAATATCGATCATCGAGTTGATCTGCTGCGGCTTTTAGAGAATAAATGAAAGGTTATGAAACTGAGCACGTTCAAACTTCTGGTGCCGATGTTCGCGGTGGCGATCCAAGCGAACTCGGCATCAACCGTGATTCCGCCGTACCTCGATCACATGCATATTCCCGTGGCGCTGATCGGAACTTTGATCTCACTCAGCCCGGTGCTTGCGCTGATCTCGCGTCTGCCGGTGGGCTTGGCGTACCGTCAAACGCGCGCCCAGCTTTTGCTCTCGCTCGCCATTCTTGGCATGGGCTGCACGAACTATCTCTACAGTTTTGCTTCCGATGGCATGATGTTTGGGATTGTCCATTCCTTGAACGGCTTTGCCTACGGCGCGGTGACGACTCTCTACATGGCATTTTACGTCGATTCGCTGGCGCCGGACGAAAACCGCAATCATGCGATGGGCTATTACGTCGGTAGTTTGGCGCTCGGGTACTCCACGGGAAATTTTTTTGGCGGCTTGATTGCCGATCATTGGGGCTTCGCCGCTACTTTTCAACTTGGGGCTTTGCTCTCTTTCGTTTCGGTGGGGTTGTTATGGTTGCTGCACGGACCGAACAGCGCGAGCGCCAGTAAAGCTAAAGCGAAGGAAAGCCCCAAGCTTACGTCAAGAGACTCGTTCAGGGCTTTGCTCGAACCGGAGCTTGCGACTGTTGTCCTGGTCGCCTTGTTTCTGAATTTGCTGCACCAGATGGGCGGCGTGTTTATTTCTCTCTACGGATTGGCCGTGGGCATGAGCCTGACCCAAATCGGCATTATTCGCGCCGCCTACGCCGGTTGCAATGCAGTCACCCGGCCGATCAGCGGTCACGTCGTCAACAAGTTTGGCCATCGCGGGTTATCCTACTTCGGTTTACCGCTGCAATCGGCCATCTTGATGCTCATCCCTTTGTTCACTGGCTTCGGCACGATCCTGTTTGTCTATGTGGCCTCGGGACTCTTGCGCGCCATCGTCATCGTCGCCAACGCGGTTGGTCTGGTGCAGGATGTGCCGGAATCGCGCGTGCGGCGCGGTCTTGCCTCGGGCGTTTATAATGCCGCCGGCGATCTCGGCAATATTCTTGGGCCTTCGATCGGCGGCCTTATCGCTCACGCCACCGGCATCGCCAGTGTCTTCGTGGTCGGCTCATTGGGGTCGACGGCGCTGTTTTTTGTCGGGGTCTTTTTGTTGCGGCGGCTCAAGCGGACGCAAGGAGAGGCGGAGTTTAGTATCGGGTGCCTAGAATTTCGCATTGTCGATCCGATCTAAGCTTCAAGGCTGGACTCCGGAATTCGAACTATCAATACGACTTTGGCATTCCCAACACATGCTGGCCCAAATACGCCAGCACCAAATTGTTGCTCACCGGCGCGACCGTCAGCAGGCGCGTCTCTCTGAACTTCCGCTCCACGTCGTACTCCGCGGCAAAGCCGTAGCCGCCATGCGTGGTGAGGCAGGCATTGGCCGCTTCCCAGGCTGCTTCCGACGCCAGATACTTGGCGAGATTCGCCTCGGCGCCGCATTTTTCCTTGCGGTCGAATTTCGTCGACGCTTGGAAACGCACCAAGTCGGCGGCCTCGATATTCGCGTAGGCTTTGGCGATGGGGAATTGAATGCCCTGATTCGCACCGATCGCTTTACCAAATACAATGCGTTCGCTCGCGTACTTGGCCGCGCGCTCGACGAACCAGCGGCCGTCGCCGATGGCTTCGGCGGCAACTAGAATGCGTTCGGCGTTCCAGCCGTCGATGATGTAGCGAAACCCCAGGCCTTCTTCACCGATCAGATTCTCTACCGGCACTTCAACATTGTCGAAAAAAAGCGCGTTGGTATGATGATTGATCATCAGGTCGAGCGGTTTGACTTCGAGTTTTCCTTTGGCTTCGCGCAGGTCGACGATGAAGACGGAGAGACCGCGAGTTTTATCCTCGAGTTCATCGTAGGGCGTGGTGCGGGCGAGCAAAAGCATCAGATCGGATTGCAGCACCCGCGAGATAAATATTTTCTGGCCGTTGATCAGATACTTGTCGCCTTTGCGGGTGGCCATGGTCTGGATCCGGGTGCTCTCCGAGCCGGCGTTAGGCTCGGTGACGCCGAACGCCTGCAGGCGCAGCTCGCCGGTGGCGATCTTCGGCAGGTAGCGCTTTTTCTGTTCCGGATTGCCGTGGCGCAAGAGCGTGCCCATGGTATACATCTGCGCATGGCAGGCTGTGGCAACGCCGCCGGAGTGATTGATCTCTTCCAGGATGATGCTCGCTTCGGTGATGCCTAAACCGGTGCCGCCGAATTCCTCCGGAATCAACGCCGCGAGCCAGCCGAGCTCCGAGAGTTTGCGCACGAAAGCTTCAGGATATTCCTTCTTGCTATCGACTTGCCGCCAGTACGCATCGGGAAATTCCTTGCAAACTTTTTTGATCTCGTCGCGGATCTGTTGCTGCTCCGTGGTCAGGTTGAAATCCATCACTTCCTCCTATAATTAGCCGTAGACTATAGCGTAATGCTTTAGCTGCCAAAAGAGGAGGAACAGCTATGGCCGTCAAGCCGGGCTGGGAAGGCCGCTTCTTCGAAGACTTCGAGGTCGGTGACATCTATCGCTGCCGTCTCGGACGGACCGTCACCGAAGCCGACAATATCTGGTTTACTCTATTGACCAACAACACCAATCAAATTCATTTTAACAACGAATACGGCAAGCGCACCGAATTCGGCAAATGTTTGATCAACAGCGCATTGACTCTCGCCATCGTCGCCGGCATGGGCGTAGCCGACGTGAGCGAGAACGGTTTCGCGCTTGGGTGGGACGAGATCAAACTGCCCAATCCGCTGTTCGCCGGCGACACGCTGTACTCGGAATCGGAAGTCCTGGAGATGCGCGAATCCAAATCGAAGCCCCAGTGGGGCATCATCAAAGTGCGCACGCGCGGCGTTCAACAAGAAGGCAAAGTCGTCATCGATTACGCGCGCAGCGTGATGGTTTGGAAAAAAGCCCACGCGCCAAAGAACGATTTATTTCCTGAGATTAAAGAGGACAAGTAATCAGACCTTGAACCTTCGAATCGTTTGAACCGTTGAACGCGTTCGTTCAAAGTTCAAGGTTCAAAAGTTCAAGTCAGACTTGAGGTGAGTGTGGTCAGAGAAGTCTAAACCGTCGCGCGCGTTGGATGGAGTTAAGATTTTAGCTTTCGAGCAAGTGCTATCGGGACCGTTCGCGACTTGCTTGCTCGCGGACATGGGCGCGGAAGTGATCAAAGTCGAGCGGCCCGGCGTCGGCGACGTGATTCGCTCCTGGGATTCGGTGGTGAAGGGACTTTCTTCCGGTTACGTTTGGCTCAACCGCAACAAGCGCAGTCTGACCCTCGACGTCAAAAAAGCAAAAGGCCGGGAGATTCTCCAAGAACTGGCGAAGCGCTCGGATATTTTTTTCGAGAACTATGCGCCCGGCGTCGCGGCTCGGTTGGGTCTCGGTTATGAAAAACTCAACGAGCTGAATCCGCGGCTGATTTATTGCTCGCTCTCCGGCTACGGCCAAGACGGGCCGTATCGAGACGTCAAAGCTTACGATCTACTCATACAAGGCGAAGGCGGCATTATCGCCACGACCGGCTATCCCGACAAACCGGCGCGCGCGGGAATCGCCATCGCCGATATCGCCTCGGGAATGTACGCCGCGATCGGCATTCTGCTGGCGCTTTATCAGAGAGAAAAGACCGGCGAAGGGCAGTTGATCGACGTGTCGATGCTCGATTCGATCGTCTCGTGGCTCGGTTATTTTCCGCATCACTATTGGCACGCGGGCGAAGAGCCGGCGCGCGTCGGCATGCGCCATCATTATGTCACTCCCTACGGTCCTTATCTTGCCGGCGACGGCGAATACGTGAATCTCGCGGTGGCCAGCGCGTCGGACTGGGAAGTCTTTTGCAAGAAGGTCATCGAGAGACCGGAGTTGCTCGAAGATCCGCGCTTCGCCACGGTGGAAGGGCGGCGGAAAAATCGCGGCGTGTTGGAAGAGACCATCGAAAATATTTTCCTTACCGAAGATCACAAGCATTGGCTTGAGCAACTGAAAAAAGCCGAGTTGCCGCACGGCATCGTGCGCGGGATCGCTCAGGTGCTGGCCCATCCGCAAGTGGCGGCGCGCAAACTTATCCGCGAAGCCGAGTCGCCGGTGGGCAAAGTGCCGGTGATCGCCAACGCGCTCAAAATGTCGGCGAGCGAGGCGCGTTATGATCGCATTCCGGCCTTGGGCGAAAACAACGAGGAGATTCTCAAAGAATTGGGCTATGATGCAGCAGCGGTCACTCAACTGCGCGAAGAAAAAGTCATCTGATTCATGAATCGCTCGAAAAATGCATAAACCGGTGGTCGGCGTGATGGGCGCGTCGGCCAACGACGCGCTATCGGCGGCGGAAGCGGCGCGAGTTCAATCCCTCGCCGAGCAACTTGGCGCAGCCATTGCGCAGACAGACTGCTTTTTAGTCACCGGCGCGACGACCGGGTTGCCCGGCATGGTCGCCACCTCATTTCGCAAGCACGGCGGTTTCGCGCTGGGAATCTCGCCGGCGGAAAACCGCCAAGAGCATGTAGCGCGCTACGGTTTGCCGGAAGACGGCGCCGATGTGATCGTCTATACCGGTTTCGGCTACAAAGGGCGCAATGTCATTAACATCCGGTCCTCCGATATCGTGTTATTTTTCGGCGGCGCCACCGGCACGCTCAACGAATTCACGATCGCTTACGATGAAGGAAAGATTATCGGTGTGCTGGAAGGCAGCGGTGGTATCGCTGATCACGTCCGAGAAATCCTCCAATATTGTAATAAGCCGACGACAGGTTCGGTTCTATTCGATCGCCAACCGGTTACTCTGATTGAATCTTGCTTGGCCGCTTTAAAGGCGCGTCAGAGCTGAGGCCAGCGCGGCGCTTTCAATTCCGCTTCGACTTTCGTTGCGCGAGATAATCCTGGGCAAATTTTCTTAAACGCTCTCGGTTAACGCCGGTTCGGGCGGCTTCGTCGAGCGCCTTTTCTTCACTCCAACCTTGTTCGACGATGCGGAACATCGTCATTAGCGGGGCCACGCGCTCGGCCGACGGCGCAGTTGATTAACATCGGATGGTTGCTCTTATCGCGCACGAGTTTTAAAAATGCGTCCACCTGGGCCGGTTGGGGCATTGGCAGCGACGATGGGAATATTGAAGTAGCGCAGATTTTCGCGCTCGACCATCGCACGCTCGCGGCCGCGGTCTATGCCGTCTTTGCCACTGCGCAGGGTTAAAATAGACTGGTAACCCTGCGCCGCAGCCTTGGCGTAGGCGCCGCGCGTCGGCTGGCCGCCGGCGGCGGGATTGTCGTCGATGCACAGCACCACGGGGACATCGACTTGGATCAATTGCTCGATTGGGACCTGGGATGGGGGCGCGCTTTGTTGCGCCTGCGCGCCGCTAAAAATGGCGAACGCAAGGCTGGCAAGCGTCGCGCAGATGAGGCCGCGTTGTTTTGGCGAGTTGAAAATCTTCGTCAAGACGCACTACAGCTTAAACAGCGCAGCCGCCGTTTTTCCGAGAATCGCCGTCTTGTCCGCGGCGGAGCACGGCGCTTCTCGGATCATATTCAAGGATTCGACGAGGTTGGCGGTGGTTTTACACTCGAGCGGATAGTCGCTGCCGAACATGATGCGATCGGCCGTCGTGATATTGAAGGCTGCGGCCATCGCCGGCTGCCAGGCGCCGGTTCCCGCGGTGTCAAAGTAAAGCCGCTGAAAAAGCTTTTCGAATCGTTCGGTAAGGCCGAATTTTTTCTGCTCCGACTGAGTTTTGAGATAGCCCCTCATCTCGCCCGGGATGTCCGCGTCCTCGGTTTCAAAGAACGCCATCATTCGGCCTTTGAGCGACGACGTGCCGCCGCCCAGGTGAGGCATGATAAAGCGCAACTCCGGATAACGCGGCAGCACGCTGTTCATCACGCGCACGATCGCCTGGGTGGTCTCCAACGGACGGAACACGCAACGGTCGAGGTTGTAGAGCGTGTCCGATCCCGTCGGTTTCGACTGCGGATGAATGACGATGGGCAAATTGTTTTTCTGGATAATTTCGAACAGAGGATTCATCACCGGATTGTCGAGCTGAACGTCAAGATGGCAGGCGAGCAGCGCGACGGCGCGCAATCCCAATTCATTCAGGCCGCGCTCCAGCTCGCGCTTCGCTGCTTCCGGTTCATGGACCGGCAGATGAATGCAGCCGCGAAAGCGCGTCGGATGTTTTTTCTCGACCTCGGCGATACCGTCGTTGAGCGCCCGCGCGACTTCGGCGCCCATCACTTGAACCTGGTCGGTTAAAATCGATACGGTGATGCCGGCTTCGTCCATGCAACGGAGATGCGACTCGAGGTCTTTGCGCGACGGGTGGAGCGTCAAGCTGATTTCGTTGGTAACGATGCGCTTGCCGCCGGCCTGGTTGGCCAGCCGATCGAAAAGCAGCGGCGGCATGAAGTGGTGATGGACGTCGACAATAAATTCGGCTGCGGCCATAATCTGTGGCGCTCCTTGTCAGGAAATTTTATCGGTTCAAACTACGACAGGGCGCAGGTGCTTGCAAGAGAACACCGCCGGTTAGTCGGATGCGTTGGTCCGGACATGAGGTGGAACAAAATAGGAAATGAATAGCACGATCACCGGCAGAAACGCAGCAAGGACAAAGAGATCCGCGGGCGTCCACGCGTAACTGCTGAACCTTGGAGAGGCGCACGGCGGGCATATCCACATCAGCGGTCCGGCAAAATATAAAGAATTGTACACGCCGCCGAACAGCAACCGCGCGCCGAATAGGGCGACGACGCTGCCCAGCGCGAAGGTGCCGGAAACAAACCAGATGCGATCGAGGTGCTTGTTGGAGAAACGGAAAAATAAGGTGCCGAGGAGGAACACGTACAAGAAATAAACCAGCAGGACGAAGTGAAACAGCTCGAACTCAGCCGGATGAAAAACTGAGTGCAGCCCGAAATTCTTGAAAATCTCGACTTTATACGGCCGGTCCCAGCGGAACAGAAAAGCTTGCGAACCGATATCGGTCAGCAATACGCCGAGCAGAAGCCGTTGGTAGAGTTTTGCTTCCGAGGGACTCGGGTTGCGCCAAATGCCTTTCACCTGAAAACCACGCCGTTTTGCCATCAGAAGCCAAACGGCCAGCAAAACGACGGTCCAAACCAGCGCGTCGCGAAGGCGCTGGTCGAACCCTGTGGCATCGCTAAGCAGGACGCTCAGCCACAACGGCATCACCACGGAGAGGATCAGAGTGAAAGCGTAGTAGCTGGATAGAATGGCGACCATGACAAGCTCAGCAGCGAATCAGCAATAGATGCCGAGGTCCGGCGTCACGGCCACAACGGCTCTATTTGCCTTAATGATGATCTTCAATCCATGGGTCCTTGCCAGACAGAAACGTTATCGAGAGATTGCAAAAGCTCCGGTGTGATTTCCATCAGGGAGTTGCAGATACGCGTGGCTTTAGAAAAATCATGATGGCGCGTGTAATCGTTCGGTATCGCGACGCTGCGCATGCCGGCGCGATGGGCGGCCAGGATGCCTTTTTCAGCATCTTCCAGAACTAGGCATTGGGCCGGCGCGACCCCGAGCAGGTTAGCCGCTTTGAGAAAAATCTCGGGCGCTGGTTTCACCTGCGCTACGTCGAGGCCGCTAACGATGACTTCAAAGAAGTCGGCGATATTGAGTCCGGCCAGAACACCATCGACCGCATCTCGGTAGGATGAGGAGGCCAATGCAATCTTCATTTTGCCACGCAGGCTGGTCAAGAGCTCCAACGCTCCTTCCATCGGCTGCAAGCAGGTGGCCAACAATTCAAGATAGTGCGCCGATTTGCGCGCGCGCACGGCGGCGGGATCGACGGCCAGATTGTGCGCAGTGACCCAGTCAACAATGCCGTCGCCGCGCCGCACCCAGTGCTCCGCATATTCCATTTCGCTGAGATCGAAACCATGCTCCAGCATTGCGGTTTGATAGGCGCGACAGTGGAGCTTCTCCGTATCGGCGAGCAGTCCATCCAAGTCAAAAATAATACCCGTGATCATCACTGTGGCCGACCTTGCACAATTGAAAACTGATTCTAGATCAGTTTCCAATTGTTTTCATCCCTGCAACTTCTTTGTACGGCAACGCGAGTTGGAAGAACTCTTAGATAAAAAAAGGCCCGGTCTCCGATGAGGCCGGGCCTTGGGGACTGGTGCGTTACTGGATTTTTACGATGGCTGACCTTGAGGCTTGCGAAATTGGTCGCGACGCGAGCGAACTAGCGTTTTGAGCTGGTCCTGCTGCTGGCTGCTTAACACGGAGCGGCCGCTTTCAAGCGCTTCGATGCGCTGATAGCGCAATTCGGAGCGCACCTTTCTCGCCATCTTGGATCTTGGACTTTATCTGAATCAGATTTGCTGGCGTCTGCTGCATCAGGCCGGCGATCTCCTTTTCGTTAGCTTGAAGCTGCTGTACCAACGGCGCGACCTGGCTTTGATAGTGGCTTTTGATCTTTTCCAGATTCGCCACCTGATCGTTGCTCAGATTGAGTTCGGTTTTGTGGTTAAGGGCGATGGTAATCAGCGGGGCACCGCCGGCAAATCCACCGACCATCCGGTCGCCATGGGCAAAGGGCCGCCTACCGGGACCGGCACCGTCCGGACCGGCTGCCAAAGGTGAGTTGATCGCGGCGACCGCTGATAGCGCTAACACCGCACCGCCTAAGATAAGTTTACGAACTTTTTGCATATACCCTCCTCGGGGCAAGAGATTTTAACTAATTGATTAGACGCCGGCGGCCGGAAAAAGTTTACGACTGCAACGGCGGCGACTCGCTCCTATTGGCGAACCCAAGGTTTGCAAAAAGCAGCGATATTCAAATAGAGTCCGGAGGTAGAAATTCGCTTATCACGAGGAAAATTATGGAGATCGAAACTAAACTCAAAGAGCTAGGTTTGGAGTTGCCCAATCCACCGGTGCCGGCTGCTAACTATATCGGCTATGTGCGTGTCGGAAACTTGCTTTTCATCGGTGGCAATATCGGTCGGATCAACGGTGTCCTCAAATATCGCGGCAAGGTCGGAGCCGGCGTCACGCTGGAACAAGCTTATGATGCGGCGCGTAACTGCGCGCTCAATCATCTAGCGACCATGAAAGCCGCCTTAGGGGATCTCGACCGGGTGGAGCGAATCGTTAAAGTCTTGGGTTACGTCAATGTTGCCCCGGATTTTATCGATATGCCCAAAGTGATTAATGGCGAGTCCGATTTGCTGGTACAAGTGTTTGGCGAGCGTGGCCAGCATACCCGAGCCGCCGTGGGGGTCGCTTCGCTAAGTCAGAATTCCCCCGTGGAAACAGAAGTTACCGTTCAGGTTAAGGAATAAATCCGGCCCGGCTAAGGTAAGCATGAGCGGGTCGAGGTTGCCGTTTATCAACTGCAATCTAATAAGCGAAGCGCGGTGGGTTCACTTGGTTGCCATTGATCCAGCCCTGCTTAGCGAAGAAATCGCCGAGGTAACGTACTGCCTGGTCGGCGCTCGCGGCTGCCATTCGGCTTACCTCCGTTGAATTCGCAGTGAGGCCGGCATTCACCCCACTGGCCGCGGTCAACGTCAGACCGACGCCCACCGGAGCTGCGATGCTCGCAAGCAGGGTCGCAACTGCGCCGGGCAGTTTGCCGCTATCGGACTGCGTGGCAAATTCGAGCAGCAGTCGGCGTTGATTTCCTCTCAACAATTGCACTCGGGTGTCGACTCTGGCCGCTCCCGAGCCGAAACCGACGACCCAACGGCGCAAGGGATTTCCTTCGTCGACGCTGATGAATCGGCCATCGACGATCAAATCATTGTCGTTCGCGGCTATAGGGCGCTCGACTCGCTCCACCCTAAACCCGAATTGGCGCAGTCCCTGTACGAGCTGCTCGGTAATTGCCTGTGAAACGTTCTTGGCGATTTCGCGCCGGCGCTCGAGCGGATCGCGTTGCGCCGGCTGTTGCCGCATAATGCCTTGATATTCAGCAACTTCAGACTCATCGGCGGTGACACTAAAAATTAGGATTCGCATGGGTAGAGGCAAGCTTTTTTCCGCCGTCTGAGCGAGCGGGCGGACACCGGTCTGGGCGCATGCGGTGCAACTGACGATGACGGCCAGAAAAACTAGTTTTTGGAATGACTTGGTGAACAGATCGTTGCGCGAGCGAGAACGCCCAGGTTGAGATCATCCCCTGAATTTTACCAGAAGCTCACCGCTTCTGGTAAAAAAGCGGCGAAGCATTAGCACTGGGCTCAGGAATTGACGAGCAATATGCGGTGCACGAGGGCTGCGCTCGTCAACAGCAACGCCGCTGCCAAGATGCCGGCGCCGAACGGTCCTAAAATCAGAATTTCGAGATACATCGCAGCCGTGACCGCAAGGATGGATCGAACTAATCTGAGTCGAAAGACGGGAGAATCCAATTTTGGCTTGGTCGGCGTGAATAACAGCCTGCGGTCACCGTCGGAGAAAAACGGTTGATTTCTCCGATACCGTCGATAGTGAACCAGTCGAATGGCAAACCACATGGTTAAAAAAAAGACCGGCGCTTCCGAGAGAATGTAGCCGAGATGTTCCATGAGCGGGGTTCTTAGAGCCTCGATGGCTCCTCTCCTCGATGTTAAATTTTCAGCACAGTGCCCCCAGTGCATGGTCCTATTCGAGACAAAGTCGGTTGTCAAAGGCCCCCAAGTGTTGCCTCGCGAGTAATGCGGAGAAATTACGCCCCCTTCCGGCAAGAATTTTATTCCATGAGAATGGATCAATATTCATCGATTTTATCGTGAACCGTCCGGCTCTTTTCGAAGTCGAGCGGAATCTTGGCAGTGTGATTCGTTTAGAATCGCGCCGTCGCAATCTGCCGACGAGAGGCTGGAGTTTTGGCTATTCGGTTATCGTCGATTTCTCAGGAATGACTTGTTGCGGCGGCAAAGACAATTGATCGATGACCGCGGCAATCGTCGGATTCGGATTAGTTTGATCTTTGAAGCCGGCAAGGCGCTCAGAGATCTCTGCGGCGGCCAGATGAAATCCACTCGGCAAACCCGCCGCGGCGAACGCTTCGGCAATCTCCTGCATTTCACCAACGTAACGCCAGAACTTGGGTACGGCGATTGCCGCTGCCCGATCGCATTTGGCTTCCAGCGTGCGCTGGGAAATGCGCCACTCCTCGAGCAGCGCCGCATCGACGCCTTCTTTAGCCGCGTAGGCGCGGATCGCCAAGACCAGCGTGTCCGTGCACTTCGTCCAGGCAGCGTACGCGACCTTTAGCGCCGAAGCTGCGCCAGCTTTCGAGCCAATCGCGCGAGCATCGAGCATGCTTTCGGAAAATAGCGCGGCGACTTCGCCGGCGTACTCGCCGGAAAGATAGAGCCGGGTTGTTCCCGGTTGCTTCACCGGTGAACCGATGATGCCGCCGTCGACGAAATTCGCGCCGGCTTTAGTCACGATTCGCCCGACTTCTTCCGCTGTAGCGCGGGAAATCGCGTTCGCATCGACATAAATTCCAGCGAAACCTTCGGCCGCGACAATGCGCGCGACCTCGGTCGCGGCGTGGGGCGGGCAGACCGACAAGACGACTTCGCTTTGGTTGATTGCCGCTGGCAAAGTCTCCGCGTCGAGGAGCCCGGCTTGCTCGGCGCGCTTGCGGCTCGCCGAACTGCGTTGTGCGGAAACCCAGAGCACGCGCACACCGCTGGTGGCGGCAGCCGTGCCGATGGTTGTGCCCATATTCCCTGGATGCAACAGAGCGACGGTTTTGATTTTCATTGCGCGCCTCCTAAACGATTTGTTGGTACAAGTTGAAGCTATGCGATACGCATTCGCTCAGTCAAGCAGCGCATTCACGATCGCCGAGTACGGTCAACGCGCTGCAAAAAGCAGACTCCATCAAATTGCTCTGGCGACAGGTCTACTGAACGTAGGATGGTCTCGCATATCGCCGTAGTCGCTTGACGTTAAGTAGGCGCGTTGATATTCCAGCACCATGCTTATTCTGAGCAACGAAGACATCGAGTCATTTCTTTCGATCAAGACTTGCATCGACGCCTTGGAAAACGCTTATCGCGCTTGGGACAACGGTACGGCGATCAATCGGCCGCGCACGGATCTGGTCATGCCGTCTTCCAACGAAGCCGGTGTCTATGCTTTCAAATCCATGGAAGCGGGCCTCTACGATCCTCCGGTGGTGGCGATGCGGATTAACTCCGATATCATTCGCTGGAACCAGCAGGGTAATCGGACGATAAAAACGAAAATACCGGCAGCTCCCGGCGACAAATATGTGGGATTGATCATGCTCTTCTCCACTATCAACGGCGAGCCCTTGGCGATTTTTCCCGATGGCGTCGTGCAGCGTATGCGCGTGGCCTCGAGCAGCGCTATAGCGGCACGCTACCTGGCGCGCGAGGATGCCAGCACGATGGCGCTTTTTGGTTCCGGCTGGCAAGCCGGCAGTCACCTGCCGGCGATGTGCGCGGTGCGACCGCTCAAGCGCGTGAACGTTTTTAGCCCGACGAAAACCAATCGCGAAGCGTTCGTCAAAGAGATGCAAGCGAAGGTGACCGCCGAAGTGCGCGCGGTGGAGTCGCCGGAAGAGGCCATTCGTGATGCCGATATTATCGCCATGACGACGAATTCGCTAACCCGCGTGGCCAATGCCGACTGGGTAAAGCCGGGATTGCATTTTACCTGCGTGCGCGTCCCCGAACTCGGAGACGATACGATTCGCAAGGTCGACCGTCTGGTCATTCATGCGCACCAACACGCGCCGTAGAATTATATCGCCGGCTACGGCGAAGAAGGCATCGCCGCCCATGATGCGATCGATATTATCAAGAAAGGGCCGGCGCACGCCCATGAAGTGAATGTCGAGCATCCATTTTGGTTGTCGGCTCCGGCGTTGAAAGATCTCGTCACCGGCAAGGCCCAAGGCCGAGCCAACGCGCAGGAGTCGACCTGCTTTTTGAACAACATCGGCATCGGTCTGCAGTTCGCTGCCGTCGGCGCCGCGGTTTTTAGCGAAGCCAAGGCCAAGGGCATCGGTCGAGAAATTCCGACGGACTGGTTTCTCGAGAGTGTGCATCCGTAATCTCACCAACGAATTGCGCCGGCAAGAATTTTTGCCAGCGTGTTCGACTCGACGTCGAGCTTCCGCCCGAGTGTCACGCAAGAGGAGGATAGAATGGTTCTCCATTTTCGGATTGCGCTGGCACTTTTGATTTTGGCCGTCACGTCTTTTTCGGCCTACGGCGCAAGACAAACCAAAGATCTATTTCGGCTCATCGAGTAAGACGCTCGGTTACGGCCCGTTGTGGGCAGCGGTAAAAAAGGGCTTTCTCGAGCAACAAGGCCTGGACGGGCAACTGGTGCTGTTGCGCGGCACGCCGATGAACGTCCAAGCTTTGGCCGCCGGCTCTCTTCAAGTCGGCTCGGGCGGCGCCGAAGCGTTTTACGAAGCCACCGAGCGCGGTCTCGACCTGGTCATGATCGGCGGCGTCATCAACGGCCTCACTCACGACATCATCGCCAACAAAAAATATAAAAGCATCGAAGAACTGCGCGGCGCGACGTTCGGCTCCTCGTCGCTGACGAGCGGAACCGTTACGGCGATGAAGCAAGCGCTCAAGGCGAAAGGTCTTGGAGTATCCGCGCGATTACAAAATTCTCATCATCGCCGGCGGCTCGTCGGCCAATCTGGCGGCGCATGCAGTCCGGCCAGATCGCCGCGACCACCGTGGCGATTCCGCTCAATTATGCTCGCGGAGGAGGCAGGGTTCAATGTCGTCGGCCGGCTGATCGATGCGGTCCCGGAGTTTGAGTTGGGCGCGTTGGCGGTGAAAAGATCGTGGGCGGAAAAGAACCGCTCGCTGGCGGTTCGCTTCATGAAGGCCATCGCTCTGACCAATCGCTGGATGTATGAAAACAAGGAAGCGGCGGTCGACTTCCTTGCCCGCGAAATGCAGCTCAACCCCAATCATGCGCGCCGCGGCTGGGAATATTACACCCAAAATCAAATCTGGCATCCCGACGGCGATCTCAGTTTGAAAGGGACCGAATATGCTATCCGGGTCTACATGGAGCAGGTCGGCGCCAAGGGGCCGCTGCCGAGCGTGGCCAAATACGTGGATCAAAGTTATTTGAGCGAAGCGCTCAAGGATCTGCCGAAAAGATAGTTCGTCGCGGTAGTTTTCAGTGAATCCGCGAAAAACGGGACGCTATTCCAGTGTAAATTTTTGATAACCACATTGACGAACGCTCGTATTCGCGCTAGCGGTTAGATGATTCCAAATATACTTGCTGAAAGGAGAACTAATCATGGCTGTTAGATATAGGCGACGTGGCGCCGGATTTTTCGGCGGAAACCAGTGAAGGCAAAATCAATTTCCATGAATGGATCGGCAATGGCTAGGCGATTCTTATTCTCGCATCCAAAGGATTTCACACCCGTCTGCACCACCGAGCTGGGCTACATGGCCGGACTCAAGCCCGAGTTCGACAAGCGCAACTGCAAAATCATCGGATTGAGCGGCGATCCGGTGAGCGATCACAAAAACTGGGCCAAGGATATCCAGGAGACCCAGGGGCATGCGCCGAACTACCCGATGATCGGCGATGACGACCTGAAGGTCGCCAAGCTCTACGACATGCTGCCGGCCAGCGAAGCTCCCGGCAAGCGCACCGCGGCGGACAACCAGACGGTTCGCTCGGTGTTCCTCATCGGGCCGGACAAGAAGATTAAGGCGATGCTCGTCTATCCGATGAGCACCGGCCGCAACTTCGATGAAGTGCTGCGCCTGCTCGATTCGATTGCAGATTACCGCCAAGCACTCGGTCGCGACGCCGGTCAACTGGAAGCCGGGTCAGGATGTCATTATCCCCGCGGCGGTCTCCGACGAGGACGCCAAGAAGAAGTACCCGCAGGGTTTTAAAACACTGAAGCCATACCTGCGGACAGTTTCGCAGCCGAAAGAGTAGTTCGCGTTTTCACTTGCCGCATCTATCAAGGAGCCGATCGGTAGATTCCGCCGATCGGCTCCTGTGTCATTCGTAATAGCCTGCCTACCATTTACGAGATAGACCGGCGCCATTCCCTAACAATCCGACAGAGGAATGATCGGAGAACAGAGCATTTACCTCTCTTGGAATGGCCCTTTATTTGTCTTCTCGTTTCGCCGCCCACTCCTTAACCAGCTGGTAGACGTGCTCCCAGGACTGGGCGCGGGGGTCCTGGATGTCTCTTGTTGGTGCTGTTGGCAAAGCAGATGGTGTACAAGCCTTTCGTGCGCAGTTGTTCGATGTTGCCCGGACTGTCATCGATATAGACATCGGCGCCCACTTGTTCCTTCTCCTTCATGAAGCATAAGTCCCAATAGGGGATGCCGTGCTTATCGAGCCAGTCGATAGTTTGTTCCACCGCGGTCTTGTGAAAAAAATGAATGTAGAGCCGATGGGTGATGATCCGGATGCGGGCGCCGTCGTCGGACAGTTGACGCAAATATCTGCGCGCGCCGGGTATCATCGGCGCGGTCTTGAATAGTTCGCGCTGGGTCACCGCGAAGCGGTGCAGACTGTTGTACTGCTCATCGTTCGCTATGCCCCACTCGCGCAACCCGTAGGATACGTCCGGAGTGAGATCTTCGACGTCGCGCTCCAGCCATTCGGCGGCGATTTCGCGCATGCGGCGGAGGAAGTCGGCGCAGACGCCGTCGAGATCCACGCCTATAATGATATTCTTTAGCGATGCGTCTTCCATAATGGGCCTTTCATCAACTTGCTCAAGGCTTCGAACCAAATATACTTCCCGCGGTGCGAAAAGTCTTTCTCATGGCCCGAGACTAAAATGATTCGAAGGTAACGTTGCAACGGTCAAATCCCCAAGTGTTGATGCAGCAATTCCGGCTTCGCTCGGAGTGCATCGCCACTGCCTTCGAAGACCACGCTGCCTTTGACGAGAATGATGTTGCGGTCCGTAAGTTCGGAGAGCGCGGCGAAGTTTTTGTCGACAATGATCGCAGCGATGCCGGTTTCGCGCACGGCTCTAATGATCCGCCAGATTTCCTGGGCAATCAAAGGCGCGAGGCCTTCGGTTGCCTCGTCGAGAATTAAAAGGGTGGGGTTGGTCATCAGCGCGCGGCCGATGGCGAGCATTTGCTGCTCGCCGCCGGAGAGTTGTTGGCCGCCGTGGGATAAGCGTTCGGCGAGCCGGGGAAAGGTTTCGAGCACGCGCTTGTAGGTCCAGTCGGTTCTGCCGCCGGCGCCGGAGCGCGCCGCCATGATGAGGTTTTCCTTCACGGTAAGATTAGGAAAAATGCCGCGGCCTTCGGGAACGTAAGCGATCCCTCGTCTGGCGATGCGATGGGGCAAGGCGCGCGTCATATCGACACCATGAATTCTAATTTCGCCGCGGCGCGGCGGCAGGTGGCCGACCAGCGAACGGATGAGTGTGGTCTTGCCCATGCCGTTTCTGCCCATCAAAGCGATCGCTTCGCCGGCGCTGACCGAGAAATCGATACCGTGTAAGACGTGGCTGGCGCCGTAGTACGCGTGCAACCCGCGCGCTTCGATGACCGGCGGGCTATTCATAGCGTCGTGTCGAGATTACCCAGATAGGCCCCTTGTACTTCGCGGTTGGCGCGAATCTCCACGGGCGCGCCGGTGGCGAGGACTTTACCGTTCACCATGACGGTCAACACTTCGCGCGAGTTGAAATACCGCGTCCATATCGTGCTCGACTAAAAGGACCGCATGAGTCGCCGCTATTTGTCGGATCAGCTCGATCATCTTCAAAGATTCTTCCGCGCCCATGCCGGCGAGAGGTTCGTCGAATAAAAGGAGTTGCGGTGCGGTGGCAAGACACATGGCGATTTCCAGCTGGCGCTGCTCGCCGTGGCTTAACGCGAGAGCGATTTCATCGGCGCGAGCGGTTAGGTTGACGGCTTCAAGCGCGCGATGCGCCTGGCGCAGCACGTCGCCGTAGGATAGGGCATCGCGCAGCCAATGGAGCGGGCGCGGTGCGCGCGCTTGCGCCGCGATGCGGCAATTCTCCAGGGCGCTGAAGCCGGTGAAAATATTTATTTTCTGATAACTGCGGCCGATGCCCAGGCGAGCGCGCCGCTCGGGCGCCAGCCGGGAGATGTCGCTGCCGCGATAAACAATGCTGCCCGCCGTGGGCGCCAGGTCGCCCGAAAGCATGTCGATGAGCGTCGTCTTGCCTGCGCCGTTGGGGCCGATGACCGCGTGCACCTCTCCGACGCGCACTTCGAGAGAAACATCGTCGACGGCGGCCAGACCGCCGAAGTACTTCTGCAACCCGCGCACTTGGAGAATCGCGTCGGTCATCGTTCGTCCATCGCCTCCGGCTTCGCGCTTCGGTAAGTGAGACGGCGCGATGCCGCGTCGATAAGGCCGCCGATGCCATGGGGAAGAATCAGGACGATGGCAATGATCAAGCCGCCCATCGCAAGTTGCCAATGCTTGGCGTACGCGCCGAGCAACGCCGGCGCGGAGAGAAGTTCCTGCAACGAAATATAAGCCAGCGCGCCGAGCACCGCGCCGTGCAACCGGCCCATGCCGCCGAGGATTACCATCATCAGGACGATTCCAGACTGGTGCCACGCCAGGATATCCGGATTGACGAAGCCGAACTGGCACGCGGCGAGAGTTCCGGCCAATCCTGCGAGCGCGCCGGCGAGAACGAAGGCGCCGAGCTTGTAACGAAAGACCGGGTAGCCGATCGACCTCATGCGCGCTTCGTTCGCTCGTATGCCGGCGAGCGCGCGGCCGAAGGGTGCGCGCAGTAACCGGCTCAAGAACCCGTACACCACGATCAACATCAAAAGCGTGAGATAATAAAACTCCACCGGGCTTTCGAGATCGAGAGGCTTATAACCGGCGATGGAAAGTGCCGGCCGCACTAGAATGTAGATCCCGTCGGAGCCCCCGGCAATTTTAGTATCGTGAAAAATCGCGTAGAGCATCTGCGCGAAGGCGAGGGTAACCATGATGAAATAAACCCCGGCAGTGCGAACGACCAGGGAGCCGATTACGAGCGCGGCGAAAGCGGCAGCGGCGATGGCCGCGGGCAGCGCCAGCCAGAGATTGGCCGCTTCATAGTTCGGCGAGATCAGCGCGAGCACATAAGCCGCCAGTCCGAAATAAGCGGCATGACCGAGGCTCACGAGACCCGTGTGCCCGACCAGAAGATCGAGACTCAAGGCGAAAATCGCCATGATCAGGATCTTGGCGCCGAGCTGGATATAGAAAGTCGTGCCGATCGAGGGAAAAAGCGCGAGCGCCAGCGCGGCCGCGAGTAAACAGAGGCGCGGAAGAGTGAGCTGGATCACGCGAACGTCATGCCTTGTTGGCGACGCCTTGGGGCCGCCACAGGAGAATGGCGGCCATCATCAGATAGATCGCGACTCCGGAGAATTCCGCCGCGACGATTTTACCCAGAGTGTCCGCGAGGCCGATCAAGAGAGACGCGATCAGCGCGCCGTTGATCGAGCCGATGCCGCCGATCACCACGACGACAAAACAAAGGATCAGAATCTGATTGCCCATACCGGGAGCCACCGAACTCATCGGCGCGGCGATGGCGCCGGCGAAGGCGGCGAGCGCCATCCCGGAAGCAAACACCAAGGCGAACAGGAGCGGAATATTGACTCCCAATGAGGCGGCCATCTCGCGATTGCTGTTGCCGGCGCGGACCATCATGCCGATGCGAGTTTTGTAGATGACCCAATACATGATTGCGGCGATGGCCAGACAAACACCGGTGACGAAGATGCGATAGACGGGATAAGAAAGATTTTCGGTCAATGGGATCGAATAATTCAAGATCTCCGGTACTGTGACGCCGTGTACATCGTCGCCGAAAAAAACGCTGCGCAGTTCTTCAAAGACCAGAATCAAACCGAAGGTGAGCAACACCTGATAAAGATGATCGCGCTGGTAAAGACGGCGGATAACCGTAGTCTCCAACAGCAAACCGACAGCGAAAGCGATCAGGAGCGTGATGGGGACGGCCAGCCAGAGATTGCCGGTGAGCCCGGCGAGCCAATAGCAGAGATAGGCTCCGACCATATAAAAGCTGCCATGCGCCAAATTGATCACGCCCATGATACCGAAGATCAGGGTCAAGCCGCTCGCTAATAAAAACAGCAAGAGACCGTACTGGACAGCGTTTAACAACTGAATCAGGTAAAACATTGTTCAAGCCGTTCAAGTTCCAGTTCAAAACGTTCAAGCCGTTGGAAGTCGAACGAGCGGTTGATCTCATCAAACGATTTGAACGACTTGAACCATTGGAACGTTTGGAACGCGGCGTCCGCGCCGCTAGAGTTTACATCCCCGCGCCGGATCGGCGAGCGCTTTGTGGGCGATGCTGACGAAGCGGTTTTCGCGGCCGACCACTTTGCGCAGATATATATCTTGGATCGGATTGTGCGCTTTCGACATTGTCCATGGGCCGCGCGGGCTGTCGATCTTGGCATTCTCCATGGCGGCGATCATTTCCTTGCGTTTTCTGATGTCGCCTTTCGCGGCGTCGAGACCCTTGGCAAGCAAGAGACCGGCGTCGTAGCCTTGCACGGCGTAAACATCCGGTTCGATTTTGTAAGCTTTGTTGTAGGCGGCGCGAAACGCTTTGTCGCGGTTGCTGTTGAGGCCGTCGGCGTAGTGCAACGTGGTTTCAAGTCCCTCGGCCGCGTTGTCGACCGCGTCCAACACGCCGTCGGTAAGAAATCCCGAGCCGAAGAGCGGAATGGTTTTCCGCAACCCCGCCGCAGCATAATCCTTAATAAATTTGGCCGCGCCGGCGCCGGCAAAAAAGACGAATACCGCGTCGGGCTTGATCGAGGCGATTTCGGTGAGCAGCGCTTGGAACTCGACGTTGGGAAACGGAATCCACAAACCGCGCACCGACTTGCCGCCGGCTTTGATAAATCCTTCGGTGAAGCCGGCTATTGCTTCTTCGCCGGCGCCGTATTTCCACGCCAACGATACGACGTTGCGAATGCCGCGGTCGGCAAGCACCTTGCCCATCGGATAGGACGGCTGCCAATTCGAAAACGAAGTGCGAAAAATATTCGGCGCGCACAGCGCGCCGGTGGCGGCGTCGAGCCCGGCGTTGGGAATGATCATCAGCGTGTTGGTTTCCTTGGCGATCTTCACCATACCCATTTGCACGCCGCTGTGCACCGTGCCGACGAGCACGTCGACCTTATCGCGCTGCACCAGCTTGTTGGTATTCTCCGGCGCTTTTGCCGGCTCGGCTTCGTCGTCGACGGTGAAGAATTCCAGTTCCCGGCCGCCGAGCTTGCCGCCGCGCTCGTTGACCGCGAGCTTGAAGCCGTTGGTGATGGCAACGCCGAGTTGCGCGTAGGTGCCGGTGTAAGGCAGCATGATGCCGACGCGGATCTTTTGCGCTTGGGCGATTGCAAACGGTTTCGGCAACAGCGCGCCGGCGGCGATGAGGCCGGCGGAGGTCAAGAACCGTCGGCGGGTTGGATTGTAGTTAAGTGACATGGCTTCCTCCGGGTTGCATGAGAATGGAGTATTGGAGTGCTGGAGTCATGGAGTGTTGGGGGCCGGATTAGCATTACTCCAATATTCCAGTACTCCATCACTCCAGGGTTCCCTTGCGCAGTTTGAATCGTTGAATCTTACCGGTGGCGGTCTTGGGCAGTTCTTTGACGAATTCGATCCAGCGCGGATATTTGTACGGCGCAAGCTGCGACTTCACGTGTTGCTGAAGTGCCGCGGTGAGCTGCGGTGATTCAGGAGTGTCGGGTCGAAGCACGACGAAAGCTTTGGGCTTGATCAAACCGCTTTCGTCAGCTTGTCCGACCACCGCTGCTTCGAGGACCTCGGCGTGGGACGTAAGCGCCGACTCGACTTCAAACGGCGAGACCCAGATGCCGCTCACTTTGAGCATGTCGTCGTCGCGTCCCGAATAAGTAAAATAACCGTCATCGCTTTCGGTGTATTTGTCGCCGCTGCGCGTCCAGGGTCCGAGAAAGGTATTGCGGCTTTTTTCCCGGTTGTTCCAGTAATAGGCGGCGCTGGTCGCACCGGCGACTTGCAACTCGCCGATTTCGCCTTTGGCGACCGGATTACCGTCTTCGCCCACCAGCCGAACTTGGTAACCCGGCACCGGTTTGCCCGTGCTGCCGTAGCGCACTTCACCGGGACGATTCGATAAAAAGATATGCAGCATTTCAGTGGAGCCCAGACCGTCGAGAATATCGACGCCGGTGTGCTCGCGCCAGCGCCGACCGACTTCAAGCGGCAGCGCTTCACCGGCGGATGTGCAGCGCCGCAAGGCCAGCTCATCGCGCTTGGGCAACTCAGGACTCGCCAGCAGGGCGCTATAAAGAGTCGGCACACCATAAAAAATCGTCGGGCGATACTCGCGCAAGATTCGACCCACAGCCGCCGGCGTCGGCCGCTCGCTGAGCAGCACCGTTGTGGCGCCGACCGAAAGCGGAAAGGTGAGCGCGTTGCCCAGGCCATAAGCGAAAAATAATTTCGCCGCGGAAAACACCACGTCAGCTTTCCTGGATGCCGAGGATCGGCTGGGCGTAGAGCTCGGCCGTGCGAATCATGCTGGTTTGGACGTGGACCACGCCTTTGGGCGTGCCTGTCGATCCCGAAGAGTAGAGCCAGAAGCAGGCGTCGTCAGGGCGCGTCGGCGCGGCTTTGCAATCCGCCGGCGCTTGCTCCGTCAGCTTCGCGAGTTGCGGCGTATTTACCGTCGCCTCCGCCGGCAATAACGACGTGTTTCAAGCTCGGCTTGATCGTCGAGGATTGGTTCGAAGACCGGCAGCAGCGGCGCCGACACGATCAGCGCCTGCGCCCGGCTATCGCGCAACATGAAATCGAAGTCGCTGCCGGTGAGCAGCGTGTTGACGGCGATGGGAATGAGACCGGCTTTGATCGCGCCGAGAAACACGCTGGGGAAATCGATGGTATCGAGCAGGCAAACCATCACGCGGCTTTCGTAGGCCAACCCCAAGCCGGTCAGAGCATTGGCGCAGCGGTTTACGCGCTGCGCAAGGTCGGCGAAGCTGTAGCTGCCCTGCTCATCGATGTAGGCGGTCTTGTCCGGTCGCACGGCGAGGTTGCGCTCGAGCAGGTCCGCCGCGGCGTTGTAGAGATACGGCGTGCTGGTTTGGGCGGCTTGTGCTGCGGCATCATTAGCGGCCATTTCCGACACCTCCTGACATTGATTGTCAGCGGGAAGCTAAATTGTCCTCGGGCAGTGACGATAGGCTTTTACTATAGACCGGAGTTTCCGGCAAACGTGCGTCGGCAGGTGCCGAGTCTCCGCGCTCTTACCAAAATCATTGTCAATGCGACTACTTGAGATAACCTCGCTCGCGATAGAAACGCCTGGCCCCCGAATGCAACGGCGCGTCATAGGGCGCTTCTTCATCGTCGGCGCACAATTGGGCCATGCGCAGCGGCTTGTAGTTGTCGGTCGGCAAGGTCTGGCGGCGCATTTCGATCGCTTCGCACAACGCGTAGGCGACATCGTTGGGCATATCGGCGCGCACGATCATCGGCCAGCCGCTGAAATCCAAGGTTGGAATATTTTCATTCAGCCCGGTGAAATGCGTCTTGCTCAAGAGGGCGGCGCGGTAGCCGAGCGCCTTCATCTCGCGAAGGACTTTGCCCTCAATCGGCAAATAGCGAAAACCATTTTGCAGCGCCGTTTGGCCCCAACTTTTAATCCCTTCGTCGAAGATCGCGTTGACGGTACCGTTCTGGATGGCGGCGCGCCGGCCGGGATCGCTTGGGCGCGGCGCAAAATGAAATTTGCCGCCCCAGCGGCGCAAATCCGCCAGTGAAAATCCAGCCGCTTGAACGGCCGCCGATACGGTAAACATAGTGGCGTTGCTGGAAAGGGCATCTTTGGGCACGCGCCCGGTCGATAGCCGTAGCGGGATGCGCTCTTTGGCGATTTGCGCCAGCGATGTGATGCCGGTCGATTCGTGAACCGCAAATCCCATCACGTCCCAGGAAGGAAAAACCGCAATCGCTCTCAGCGGCAACGGTTTTTTGAACGGGCCCTTGCCGCGGCAGGCCATGGTCAAAAGCACGGAGGGGTTGACCCATGCCAGGGAATATTTCCCCTCGGCCACCGCGATGATCTCGCGGAAACTGCCGGTGGTAAACGACAGGGACACCTCATTTTTGGGTTCACCTGCCCTGCTGCGGAGCGATAAGCGCAGGCGGCGCCCGAGCCGAGTATCCGTTTGCAAGACATTTTCGGCGGCGCGCTTGGTTTGGTGCGACAAAGAGGTGTCATACAAAGTCGCGGCAATTTCCAGCAGCCCTTTGGCGCGCTGTATTCCCGCATTGTATCGCTTGATCGCCATGATTTGTTCCTCTGGGATGAAAAATGGCTACAGACTAGCCGCGATCGTTTTGATAAACAACCGGACTATTCGTAAAAGACCAAACGGCAAGTGAGATGAATTGCCAGTGAAACGAAAGGCCGCAGCCTGACTGCCGGCGTTCTGCCGCCGACAATCAGGCTGGGTTGGGATGAGCAGACTAGCGGGTACGCAGATCGCTCTTGAGCTCGCGACGGGCGGCATCCAGTTTGGCTTGATCTTGGCGCAAGTCTTTGCGGCTGTCGGCGATCTCTTTATAATCGCCGCGAATCTCCCGCCGATCTTTCATGATCTCCTCTTTGCTGGCGCCGTTGCGAAGGTCGCGCCGCAACTCTAGGCGGTCCTTACGCAGCTCGGTGTAATCCTTGCGCAGATCTTTTCGGCTGTCCTGCACTTCTTTACGCGCGCCGCGCACGTCTTTGAAATCCTGGCGGATCTCCGGGTTGTGGCGGACCCCTCGATTGTCGAATCGTCCATGACCGCGGTTGTCGACGCGCGCGTCGCGTCGGAAGTCATGGCGATCATTGCGTCCGTTCCACCTGGAATGGTCCGGGCGTCCGCGATGGTCATCCCATCGGCCGCGACGAAAGTCGTGATGTCGGTCATGCTTATCCCAGCGTCCATGGTCGTTGCGCCGTTGCTCCACTCGCCGATGGCCATTGTTGTCTGCATTCGCAATCACGGCTAGCGTCGGCACAAGCAGCGCTCCCGCAATCAGGCTGGCGAGGAAGAGCGATTTCGTGTTTTTCATCTTCGTCTATTTCTCCTTTAGGGTTTATTCGCCAATGTTTATTAACGCGGATCATTAGTATTCCGAATGTTGCGGTCGTTGAATTTCCTGACGATTGCGCTCGATCACGCGTTGGTTCTGTTGGAATTGCTGCTGATTGGCCTGGTACTGCTCGGCTTCTTGACCCTGCATGTAATTGCCAATCAGCGCGCCCGCCGCCAATCCCGTGCCGCCGCCGATGGCCGCGCCCATGCCGGGACGACCGAAGGCGCTGCCGATCAAGCCGCCTGCGGCCGCACCGCCGACCGCGCCGATGCCGGCGCCTTTTTCCCGCGTGGTCATCGGTCCGCCGGCGCATCCGGTCGCGGTCAAAGCCGCGAGTCCAAGGGCGGCGATCCATAGTGACGTTTTCGATTTCATCTTTCCTCCCATTTGATTTTGTTCTTTGTTCGTTACGCATGGCTCGCAGTAGAGCAACGCATGTGCCACGTGGCCGGCACGCAGTAACTCGTTGATTTGCCGGCCGTCGGAGAAATGGCAGCTGTTGCAGCCGCGTAAAAATTACTCGAGGGCGAGGAAAATATTCTGCTCGAATCGCGCGTGCCAACGCCGCGCGAAGGGAAGCCGTAGCGCCGATGTGATGGTCGGCGAACTCGCGTGTTGCAGCCAGCACGCGAGTTGAAAGAAGTTCGTTCGTTGTTGTAAAGCTGGTGCCCGTGGCGCCAGAAGGCGGAATTTTCAAGTGATGGAGGCGGTCATGATTGTCATCCTAAGAGCCGTCCTTGTTCTGCTTCTGACCGGGATGGGTTGGTTCTCCGCTGACGCCCAGGATAGACCGCGCATCTATCTCGGCGCGTCGAGCAAGACGCTCGGTTATAGTCCTCTGTGGGTGGCGACCAAGCAGGGTTTCTTCGATCAGCAAGGACTCGACGTGCAATTGGTGTTGCTGCGCGGCGTGCCGATGACGCTGCAGGCCCTCGCTGCCGGATCTTTACACATCGGATCGGGTGGCCCGGAGCCCTATATCGAAGCGTCCGAGCGCGGACTCGATTTCGTCGTGACCGGCGGGATCATCAACGGTATGGCGCAGTTTCTAGTCGCCGGCAAAAATTACAAAACCTACGAAGACCTGCGCGGCGCGACCTTAGGCACGTCGTCCCTCAGCGGCGGTATCATCACAGCACTCAGAGAAGCGCTCAAGCTCAAAGGGCTCGAATACCCGCGCGATTACAAACTATTGATCGTCGCCGGCGGATCTTCGGCCAACCTGGCGGCGCTGCAATCCGGCCAAATCGCCGCGACGACGGTGGCAGTGCCGCTCAACTACGCGGCTGAAGAAGCCGGCTTGAATATCATCGGCCGGCTCAGCGACGCGATGCCCTATTTTCAAACCAATGCGCTTGTGGTGCGCCGCTCATGGGCGGTAAAGAATCGACCGGTGATGGTGCGCTTTATGAAAGCGATGGTGCTTAGCTTTCGCTGGATGTTCGAAAACCGCGACCTCGCTGTCGAGTTTCTTTCGAAAGAGATGCAGCTGAAGCCTGGTCACGCGCTCAAAGGCTGGGAGTTTTACACGCAAAATCGCTTCTGGCCGCGGGACGGCGACGTCACTTTAGAAGGCATGAAAAACAATATCCGTTTCTACGCCGATCAAACCGGCGCCAAAGGACCCTTGCCCGATCCGGGCAAGTACGTCGATCAGAGCTTTCTGCGCGAGGCGCTGAAAGAGATCGAAAAGAAACAGTGAGACGCCTTGAACGAGGCGAGCCGCGCAAGTTGTTGTCGCATAGTTTGCTGCTCGACGTTTGCCGATCGTTGTCGGCCCTCAGGACGGGCGGACACGTGGGTCCGCCCCTACAAGATTGCCTGTGGCCTGGGCGCGATCTATTGTTTGCACTTCATTTTTGCCGATGGTAGTTGTCGCGGTGGCGTTCTAAAATCTACTTTGAGGAATCCCAATCATGTCTGATTTTGTTTTGTTCGAACAACGTGGCGCCGTCGCCATCGTTACGATCAACCGACCCGATCGCATGAACGCGCTCGGTCAAGACGTACGCAATGGGCTTATCGATGCCTTTTTGAAGATTCGTCATGAGCCATCGATTCGGGTGGCGATTGTAACCGGCGCCGGTGACAAGGCGTTCTCGGCGGGGGCTGATCTCAAGGAGCACAACGAAATTTTTCAGAAGAAGTCTTATCGCGTCGGTCCGGACTACGGCGCGTTGGATGAGCCGCCGCATTCCAGCATTATCGCGATTGAAACCTATAAGCCGCTGATCGCTGCGGTGAATGGCTACGCGCTAGCCGGGGGCTGTGAGCTGACTCTCGCTTGCGACATTCGGATTGCCTCTGAGAACGCGCGCTTTGGCTTGCCGGAGGCAAAACGCGGACGGGGAGCCAACTTCGCCACTGTGATGCTGCAGTACTTGATGCCGCGCGGCATAGCCATGGAAATGCTTTTTACCGGCGACCCCATTTCAGCGCAGGATGCGCTCCGTTACGGCTTGGTCAATCGCGTCGTGCCGCTTGCCGAGCTTTTACCCACGGCGATCGCGCTGGCGGAGAAGATTGCCGAGAACGCGCCGGTTTCTTTGCGTCGTATCAAAGAGCTGTCGGTAAAATCCATCGGCGCGCCGCTTTTCTTGGCGCTTAAAATGGCGCCGGGGCCGAGCCCTTACGAGAGCCAGGACGCGCGCGAAGGCGCCAAGGCTTTCGCCGAGAAGCGCTCGGCCGCTTTCAAGGGCGACTGAGAATTGGGTCGTTTCATTTCACACGGAGACTTTATTTCACCACGTCTGCGGAGGAATCGATGAGTAATTATCCGAAAGTTATTCTCACGGAAGAGGGAATGCGCGACGGTTTGCAAATCGAGCGCGCCGGTATTCCGGTCGGTCGATAAGATTCGCTTGCTCGATACATTGTCCGAAACCGGCCTCAAAGATATCGCGGTGGGCTCGTTCGTCAGCCCGCGTTGGGTACCGCAGATGGCCGACATAGACGAGTTGGTTCGTGGATTTCATCCCAAGCCGGGTGTGACCTACACCGCGACGGCGCTCAATGACATGGGGCGCGAGAGATTACGACAATACATTCCGCCTCTGAACGACCAGAAATATCAGGCGCAAACTGCGGTTTATCTGTGCGACGTTTTTGCGCAGCGCAACATCAACCGCACCATCGCACAGCAAATGGCACGCTGGCCGAAAGTGATCGAGGAAGCGAAGAAGAAAGATGCCAAGGAGGCGGGGATCAGTGTCAGCGCCGCCTGGGGTTCCAACTGGACCGGCGAAGTGTCGCAGGAAGACCGCATGAAAATGCTCGAACGGCAACATCGACTTTGGGAGGAAGCGGGAATACCCGTCACCAAGATCGGCATCTCAGACCCGATGGGTTGGAACATGCCGGATCAAGTCGAGCGGCAATTGGTCGCGATCAAAAAGCGCTGGCCGGCGATCAAGAGTTTCAATCTGCATTTGCACAACACCCGCGGCATGGCGCTCACGTCATCCTACGTCGCACTCAAAAATCTCGACGCCGGCGATACGCTGCGGTTGCAGCCGGCGATCGGCGGCATGGGCGGTTGTCCGTTCTGCGGCAACGGCCAGTCCGCAGGTTTGGCGCCGACGGAAGATCTCATCCATATGATGGAAGGGATGGGCATCGACACCGGCGTCGACTTGGAAAAGCTAATCGAAGCGGTTTGGCTCGCAGAAGAAGTCGTCGGTCATCCGCTCTGGGGGCATGTCTCGAAGGGCGGGCCAAGACCAAAAGGCAAAAAGCTTTACCCGATGAATATGCCGTTCGTTGAAACGCTGGAGCATGCCCGCCACTTCATCAAAGGACCTGCCGCCTACGACGGCGCGCCGTCGCCGTGGAAAGAGACGATCAACAGCCCGCAGCGACCGGACTCGATGAACGGCGATGATGCACCGCCGAGCGATACTGCTGGCCGTTGGCTGCCTTTGTAGTGTCTATTCTGCGAGTACTGGAAGAACTTTTTTCTTACCACGAAGAGCACGAAGGACACGAAGGGTTCGCTCGATTGAGATTCCGACCTTTGTGCTCTTCGTGTTCCTTCGTGGTGAAATCATAATTTCATTGAAGGAGTGTTTCGTGTCCGACCCACGCGTTCGTTTGCTTTTTGAGCCGAGCTCAGTCGCCATCGTTGGCGCGTCCTCAGATCCGACGAAGGCGTCGGGGCTGCCGCTGCGCAATCTCGCGAAATCGAAATTCACCGGCAAGATTTATCCGGTCAATCCGCGCGCCAGCGAAATCAGCGGCCTAACTTGTTATCCATCGGTGTCCGCGTTACCGGAGGCGCCCGACGTGGCGATTTTGATGGTCGATGCCAAGTTCTCGCCCGAAGTCTTGGAGGAATGCGGCAGGAAAGGCGTCAAGACTGCGATTATCGGCTCGGCCGGTTTCAGCGAATCGGGTCCGGAAGGCCAAGAGCGCCAGGAACGTCTAGGTGAAATCGCCAAGACCTACGACATCCGCGTCTGCGGTCCGAACTGCCACGGCACTTTCAACGTCTTGAAAAATATTCCCTGCGGTTACGACCATGCCTATGCTTTGCCGATTAAACCTGGACCGGTAGCGATCGCGTCGCATAGCGGCGCATTGCTCGGGGTCATCGGCCATCGTGCCGTCCAAGCGAACCAGGGTTTTAGCTACATGGTCAGCAACGGTAACGAGATGGATTTGGATTTGTGTGATTTTACCGAATTCTATCTCGAAGATGAAAATACCAAAGTAGTTGCCGTGCTGATGGAAGGCTTGAAGAACGGCCCGCGCTTTCTCGAGCTAGCGCAACGCGCGCACGAGATCGGCAAGATCATCGTCGTGCTGAAAGTCGGCAAGTCGGAACGCGGCGCGATCACCACGATGGCGCATACCGCGCGCATGGCGGGGGCGGGAGAAGTCTATGAAGCGGCGTTTCGCCAGTTCGGCGTTATCTCGACCGACACCGTGGAAACCTTCTTGGGTGCGGCGCAGATGGCGGCGCACCAGCCGGTGCCGCGCGGCGGCCGGATGCTTGTCATGACCTCGAGCGGGGCGGGTGCAAGTCTGATGGCCGACAAGGCGAGCGAATACGGCATCGAGTTGGCTGATATTTCCGATGAAGCCAAGGCACGCATTCCGCAGCGCCGCACGGCGATTCTAACCAATCCATTCGATACCGCCGGGGCGTCGCGCAGCCCTGGATTTCTTTCGGGCGTATGCGAGGCGTTCGCGGAAGATAAAGCACAATGATTGTTTGCTGATGTATCTCGGTCCTCTCGCAGTGCGGCACGAATACGCGCGCAACTTCGCCGCCGCGTCGGAGAAGTTCGGCAAAACGGCCGCCGCGATTATCATGCTCTCGGAACCCGATGTGCGGGATATCTTTCAGGCGCATCATGTGCCGGTTTTCGACGCTGCGACGGATGCCTGCTTCAAGATGCTGCGCGCGCTACATCGACTATGGCAAATTTTTGCAACGTCACCCTGCCGCGACGAAGGACGGCGCTTCCGCCGAGCACGGCGCGGCCGGCGGCAGAGGCGATTTTGCGCGCCCACTCCGGCCGTGCCGATGCTGCCGCAAGCGGCTACTACGGAGCTGCTCGGTCTTTATGGATTTAAGTGCGCTGAAAGTCTCGCAGCTTCCAGTGGCGACGATGCCGAAGCGGCCGCGGTAAAAATCGGCTATCCGGTCATCGCGAAAGCGATGGTGCCGAATATTGCGCATCGCAGCGATGCCGGTTTGGTCAGCGGCAAAGTCTCCGATGTCGCTGAATTGCGTCAGGCATTCTCGATGCTGCAAGCCAAGGCTCGCGCTTTGGCAGGAAGCAACGTAACCGTCAGCGTGGAAAAATTTGTGCCGCACGATTTCGAAGTCATTCTCGGCGTGAAATACGACGCGACCTTCGGTCCGGTCATTCTCTGCGGGTTGGGCGGCATTTTCACGGAAGTGCTCAACGACTATGCGTTGCGGCTGGCGCCGCTCACCCAGATGGATGCCGAAGACATGCTGTCGTCGCTCAAGGCGTTTCCGGTTTTGCGCAAAAGCTCGGCGCACCTCAAAAGCCTGACCGACGCGCTGCTTCGCCTATCGGATCTCGCAGTTGACTTGAATGGCCAGATCAACGCCGTCGATATCAATCCGATTGGACTGAGCACGGATTCATCTGAGACAACCGTGCTGGATGCAAAGATTCACCTCCGAGAGATCGTGGAGGGATAACTCATGAGAGGCAATCTGATCACGAAACCAACGTATCGGCTCGCTGCATTGGCTTTCTTCTTTGCATCGGCGTCGGCAGCGCTGGCTCAAAGCGATCATGATTTCAAAGGTAAGACCGTCAGGATCATCATTGGCACCAGCACAGGCGGCGGCGTCGATCTTTATGCGCGGCTGGTTGCGCAATTCCTCGGCAAACATTGGCCGGGCGAGCCGACCGTAGTGCCGCAAAACATGCCGGGCGGCAGTTCGCTGGTCGCCGCCAACTATGTTTACAACATTGCCAAGCCGGACGGTTTGACCTTGGGCGCACTCCAAGGCGGAGCATTTTTTGATCAGATTCTGGCACGCGACACGGTCAAGTTCGATTGGGCGAAATTCACTTGGATCGGCTCGCCGGAAAGGCTCGAGGCGCAGCTTTATATGCGTGCGGATAGCCCCTACAAAACCCTCGAAGATATTCGCCGCGCGGCAGAGCCGCCACGGTGCGGCGGCGCGGGAACAGGGGCGACGGGCTATTTTGTGCCCAAAGATTCTGGAGGAAGCCCTCGGCCTGAAATTTAAAACGGTTACCGGCTATCAAAGCGGTGGAGAAATTGATCTCGCGGTGGAACGGGGCGAGCTGCATTGCCGGGCGTTCGACATCGGGAGTTTTGTCGGTCGCGACCCGACGCGAACCTGGTTCAAAAATGGCTTCGTGAAAAGTCTTATTCAAACCGGCAGGAAACGCGATGCGCGGTTGGGCGACGTGCCGACGCTGTATGAGTTGATGGACAAACAAAAAACCCCGGATTCATTGCGGCGCATGGCCACCGTGATTCTGTCATCGGGCGGTTTCGGCCGGCCCATGCTGGCGCCGCCGGGTATGGCGCCGGATGTCGCGCGCACGATCCGCGACAGTTACGCGAAGATGTTGAAAGATCCCGAATTCATCGCCGAGGTGAAGAAGCGCCGCTACGATCTCGAACCGGTGTCTTGGGAAGAAATGCAAAGTCTGGCTAACGAAGTCACCAGTCAACCGCCCGAGGTCGTCGAGCGGGTGAAGAAAATTTTGGAGAACTGAGTCGCGTACTCGGTAATTTGTTTGAAAGCTTTTTGAGTGCGAGTTAGGCGGTTGTTTCCAAATGCACCGCCAATCTTAGTCTTCCCCGTCGAGAGACTGTATCGTCTGTAAACGTGCATAAATGTCATTCTGAGCGTTAGCGAAGAATCTCGCATTTCCTGCCACGTAGGAAGTCGAGATCCTTCGGCTTCGCCTCAGGATGACATTGCGACACGGTCGCCTCGCAAAGGAGGAAGCGACCGGATAGTCGGTCGGCTTTCAGGATGCTGTCTTCATCTGCTTAGAGGCGTCAGTGATGCGCGCGGATGATGTTCTGTCCCAACCGCCAGCGCAGGACTTCGTTGGCGCCTTCGGTAATGCGCGTGCTGCGGATTTGCCGATACCACCATTCGAGCGGCAACTCTTTCATCAAACCGAGTCCGCCGTGCACTTGAATCGAGCGATCGACGACCCGGCTGGCCATTTCCGTCGCCATCACTTTCACCATGTAGGATAGGTCGCGCACGTCTTCGCCACGGTCGACGCGCCAGGCGCATTCGTAAACCATGTTGCGCACGGCGTGCAGTTCCATCGCCGAGTCGGCGATCATGAATTGGATCGCTTGGCGCTCGGCGAGCGGCTTGCCGAACGTGACGCGAATTTTCGAATACTCGATCATCATATCGAGGGCGCGCTGCGCGATACCCACCGGCCGCGCGCCGTGGCCGCGGATTCTCCCTTCGCCAATCCATTTTTGCGCGATGGAAAAACCGCCGCCGACTTGACCGATGACGTTCGCCGCGGGCACGCGCACGTTGTCGAAGACCAGCTGCCAGGGCGCTTCGCCCATCATCGTCGGCCACTGCCGCTCGAGCAGAACACCGGGGCTTTTCAGGTCGACGGCGAAGCAGCTGATGCCGCCGCGGGCTTTCTTCTCCGGGTCGGTTACCGCCATCAACTGGACGTAGTCGGAGCGTCCCGCCGCCGTGATGAAGCGTTTGGTGCCGTTGATGACGAAATCGTCGCCGTCGCGCACTGCGCGCGTGCGCATGTTGGCGGGATCGCTGCCGGCGTCCGGTTCGGTTTGGGCAAAGCAAAATCTCACCTCGCCGCGCAGCACCGGTTCGAGAAATCGTTTCTTCTGTTCGTCGTTGCAATGGAAGAGTACCGGCCTAACTTCCGGTCCGAAAAGTTCAAGGCTGCGGAAGGGGAGGGAAGCAGCGCGCGCGATCTCCTCATGAATAATACAACGCGGCAACAGTCCGAGACCCGCGCCGCCGTATTCGTCGGGCACGTCGAGCATCCACAGGCCCATCGCTTTGGTCTTTTCCTGGAGCGGTTTGAGCAAGTGCTCGGGCATGGGCCCTTCGCTGTCGTGGCGATATTCCCGCTCCAGGGGAATCAACTCTTTGTCGACGAAGCGGCGCACGGTGTCTTTCAAGATTTGAATTTCTTCGGGAAGATTGAAGTCCATGAGGTTTTCCTTTTTGAAATTCGTTACGCATGAAGGTCACTGCTAGAGGCGTAAAAGTTTTACGCCCCTACGTTGCTCGCGATTCGATTGCGAATGACACGTCGGACTACTCGCTCGCGACGATTTTATTTGCCAGGGCGCCGATCTTCGACGAGGACACTTCGACGGTGTCGCCGACCTTGAGAAATAGATCGAGGGGGCGTTTGCCGTCCGGGCCGCGGCGCGACTTGTCGGCGGCGGTGCCGGCCGATGTGCCGCCGGCGATCACGTCGCCGGGCACAAAAGTGAAATCCTGCGACAAATATTCGAGCACTTCGGCGAAGTTCCAGATCATCTCTTTGGTACTGTAGCTCTGACGCACGACGCCGTTGACCCGGGTCTCGGCATCGATGTCTTGATGGTCCGCTTCACCGACGATGATGCAGGGGCCCATCGACACCGCGCCGTCGAAGTTTTTTTGCAGATTGTAGCTCACCGCGCGGTCGGTGCCGCCGCCGTCGCGGATGCTCCAGTCGTGGAACAGAGTAACGCCCCAAACGTAATCGCGGATCTTAGCGGCCGGAATATTTTTGCCGCGCTTGCCGATGACGATGGCGACTTCGCCTTCGTAGTCGAAATAGGTAACGCGCTTGGGAAAAGGAATGGTGTCGCCAGGGCCGGCCACCTCGGCGGGCACTTTCCAGAATCCCCATTGGCCGGCTTTCTTGGCTTCCTCGGTGATCTGAGCGATGGAAACGTCGGTCTTGCCCAGCCGGTTCGCCCACATTCCGGCAAGATGAGCCGCGTAATTGCCGCCGACGCAAGCAATGCGCCGTTCCGGCCACGGCGCGTGAAGTTTCACTTCGGTTGCAGCGAAGACAACTCGGGGCGGTCGCGGTCATCGTTCGGCGCGATCTTGACAAAAGAGTCGATGACGCGCTGCGCCTCGGTCAACGCGGGCGCGCCTTGTTCGATAAAAGTTAATAGTCGCGCCGATAGCCGGGGTGCGGCTTGCTCTTCGGCGTTGGTAATGCCTTGCTCGCGCAACAATCTGGCCGATCCCCGATTGAGATCGATGATCTTTTCGCCGACTAACGCGCCGACCCTTCGTTCGGGTCCAAAAACCACGATTTTCATTTTAAGCCTCCAGATTTGTTGTGTGTGAAATGGCGTACCATCGCCGCGACCTTGTGGTCAAGCAGGATTGCCGAAATCACCAACCGTGGTCAACGCATCGATACTTCACCGCAAGTTTTTTCGCTAGGCGGCATGGCGCCTTTTTGATAGGGTCGCCCTGATTTTGTTTTGCTCTTCGAAGTCCAGCGGGCTCCATCGTAGTCGTTGAATCAGGAGGTTTTCCCCATGAGACTACCATCGCTGAGTCGCTTTTGTGCGGCGCTCTTACTTAGTCGCGGTCGCGGCGCCGTTTGTCGACGGATTCGCGGCCGACAAGCTGATCGGCTTTCATTCGGCGCGCACGATGTCCCAGGCGATGCCGTGGATCTGTGAAGCAGCCGGATTGTTTCGCAAGTACGATTTGGATTTTCAGCTCGTTTATATTTCATCCGCGCCGATCGTCACCGCGGCGCTTTTGGGCGGTGACGCCCAGGTGGCGATCAGCGGCGGCGAAGCGATCATCCGCGCCTACGCCCAGGGCGCAACCGATCTGGTGTTCATCGGCAGCGCGAAAAACACCTTGACCCATAGCATTTTGGCCAGAGCGGAAATCAAGCGGCCGGAAGATCTCAAAGGCAAGAAGCTCGGCTTGTCACGGCTTGGCAGTAACTCTCACTATTTTGTCATCCAGGCTTTGCGGAAGAGCGGCGTTGATCCGAACGAAGTCACTTTTATTCAGACCGGCGGCCAAGTCGAGAATCTCGCGGCTTTGCTAAGCGGCAACGTCGACGCGGCGACGATGACCGGCCCGTCCGGCGGCACGCGGGCAGCGGCACAAGGGTACCGCTATGTAGTTTACGGCCCCGACCTGCATATTCCATTTGCCGCGGCCGCCCTGATCACGCGGCGTTCGCTGCTCAACACGCATGGGCCGGCCATCGAAAAGTTTGTGCGCGCCACCGCGGAAGCCATGAAGATTTTATTTCTCGATAAAGAGCTGACCTATAAAGTGTTGGCAAAGCAGTTGCGCATCAGCGACCGCAAACTTTTGGACGCGGCCTACGACGAAGAGATCAAGGTTTTAGAACCCCGGCTGGAATTTAAGACCGAAGCATTCCAAGCGATCATCGATGAGACGGGCAAAGTCGATGCGCGGGCGAAGAAATTCAAGCCGTCAGATTTCGTCGATCGACGCTACCTTGATAATCTACAAAAGAGCGGTTTCTTCGATAAACTGTGGGCGACGAAATAGCTGATCCGGTTAATGGACCGTCATGTGCGTTGGTGAATTCACGGACGCCCTCCGCCTTGCTTGAGTTCTTCTGCCGCCTGCCTCCGCTGAGCGGTCACCCGGGCGATTTCGACTCTCTTCTCGGCGATATAAGCGAGGTGCTCCACTTCGTTAACGTCGCGCTCCTTGGCCCAAAGTTGCTCGGCGGTTTCCAGGGTCGATTGGGCTCTATCCAGTGCAGCGCCGGCATTGCGCACGATGAGCGGATCCTGCCGCGCTTTTTGATAAGCATCGCGTGCCCTTTCCAGGGAAGGATTGCGAACGGTGCCGCAGCCGATGGACAGAGATGCCACGAGGAAAATTACCGCGTGCCGTAGTGCACGAGAGCTAAGGCGGGAGCGCATAAGCTATTCCATTTTGGGCGACGGGCTGAGTGGTTTTCTCGACTCGGACTCGGCATCCGACGGCGGCGCGTCGCCTTTCTTGAGAATTCGATCTGCGGCCTGGCGCATAACCCGCGCGTCGGCTTTGGCTCCAGCGAGCTCGGCATCTACCTGGGCGCTCTCGGCAAGACGGCGCGCATCGTCGTAGCGCCCCGCGGCCATGGCCTGCTTTGCCCGAGCCAGTTTATCCCGGGCATTTTTCAAGTCGGCGGGCGCAAGCTCGTCGGCTTTCGCCTCATCGGCAGCGCGTACCTCGAGCTCAGCATTGCGCAAGATTGCTGTCGGGGGCCTGGCGGTGCTGCAGCCATCGAAAAAAATCAGGGCGACAACCGCAAACGACGCATACCATGCGGCCTGGGTTCGTCGATTTAAGTGACCTGTCGAGTACACGATCTTATTCGCTTCACTGTCCCGCCGACCACTCGATGAAACAACCACAAGCAAGAATTATATAACCTGTCGCGGCCTTCTCAAGATGCGCAAATGAAACAAATGCCTAAAAACTCATCGTGCGCGACGAAAAAATCACCTATCGCTTTGCCGCAGGGTTTAAATATGGTTCAATTTTAGGGCGTGGCCAGAGTCTTTTCTTCGCGTGAATTGGCCTTTCATTTGCGTCCCTCGTAAGAATGCATCGTCGTAGCTTTTTGAAATCAAGCTTATTCATTGCCGCAGCGGCGTATGCCACGCCGGCTCTTGCGGCCATGCCGAGCGAGCGTGTCGCGGAAAAAACCGGACCATTCGACTTTGCATGGCTAAAAGGTCGGGCGCGCTCTCTGGCCGAAAAAAGCCATCAGCCGGCGCCGGCTTCTCTCCCGAAACCGTTGCTTGGCCTCGGCTACGATGGCTACCAATCGATTCGATTTCGCCCGGATCATTCGCTGTGGAGCGATACGCCGGGTAATTTTCGCATTCAGTTTTTTCACCGCGGCGAAATGTTTCAAGAAGCGGTACGCATGTATGAAGTCGTCGACGGCCGCGCGCAGGAGATTGGCTACAATCCCGAATTCTTCGATCTTTCCAAAACCGGATTGAACGCCGCTTCGCTGCCAAAGGACCTCGGCTTCGCGGGATTCCGCGTGCAATTTCATTCCGATTGGAAAACCGATATCGCGGCATTTCTCGGCGCCAGCTATTTTCGCGCCGTCGGCAGCGACTATCGCCAATATGGCTTATCGGCGCGCGCGCTGGCCATCGATACGGGGCTCGAGCGCGCCGAGGAATTCCCACGCTTCAGCGAGTTTTACTTCGCGCGGCCGGCGAAGAATGATTCCCGACTCACGATCTATGCTTTGCTCGATTCGCCGAGCGTAGCTGGCGCGTACCGCTTCGATATCGTTCCCGGCGCGACCTTAGTCATGGAGGTGGATGGCGCGATCTATCCGCGAAAACCGATCGAACGGCTCGGCATCGCGCCGTTGACCAGCATGTTTTTGTTTGGCGAGAATGATCGCCGCATGGCCAGCGATTGGCGGCCGGAGATCCACGACTCCGATGGCCTCGCGCTTTTCACCGGCAGCGGCGAGCGGCTCTGGCGTCCGCTGATGAATCCGGCCGGGACGCGCGTGAATTCTTACTTCGACGAGAATCCGCGCGGCTTCGGACTGCTGCAGCGTGATCGTAATTTCGATCACTACCAGGACGACGGGGTATTTTATGAGCGGCGCCCGAGTCTGTGGGTGGAGCCGAAGACGGGAGCGGAGGGCGGTTGGGGCAAAGGCGCCGTGCAACTCGTCGAGTTGGCGGCTCCCGATGAAACCCACGACAATATCGTGGCGTTCTGGAATCCGGCGGCGACGCCGGAAGCGGGCCGCGAGATGCTATTCAGCTACCGGATGTACTGGGGAACGGTCATGCCATCCGTGCCGCAGCTCGCCCAAGTGATCGCGACGCGCACCGGCATCGGCGGCGTGGTCGGGCAAAAACGTAAATATTTTTCCTGGCGCTTCGTCGTCGATTTCGCCGGCGGCGAGCTGGCTGCCTTGGCCAAAAACGAAGATGTAAAACCGATGATCAGCGCGTCGCGCGGCAAAATCGAAATCGCCTCGGCGCGGCCACAACCGGAGATTGCCGGCTTCCGCGCCATGTTCGATATCAAACCTACGGACGACAGCATCGAGCCCATCGACCTACGGCTTTATCTCAGCCTGCACGGTCAGCCGCTGACGGAAACCTGGATCTATCAATGGATGCCGCCGCCTGCTGGTGAACGAAAGTACTAGACTATTTTCGAGCGTCATTCCGGGCAACCCCGGCGAAGGCCGGGGGCGACCCGGAATCCAGGAATTGCAGAGGCATCTGGATACCCACTTCCGCTGCTAGGACAGCTAGCCGTGATCAACTTATTTGTGGAACTTCCAAGTCAGGACACTAACGCGTGTCGCTGCGTCCGAAGTTAGAGACCAAGATAGGCTCGCCGCATACGCTCATCGTTCAAGAGCTCGCTACCGGAACCCGCTAGAACGACTCTACCGTTCTCCAAGACGTAGGCTTGTTGAGCGAGCTTGAGCGACAGCGCGACGTTTTGTTCGACCAACAGAATCGTGATGCCTTGCTGATTCAGCTTCTGAATGGCGCGCATCATGTCCTGCACGACAACGGGCGCGAGTCCGAGCGACGGCTCGTCGAGCATGATCAGTTCCGGGCAAGCCATCAGGCAGCGGCCGATGGCGAGCATTTGCTGCTCGCCGCCCGACAACGTGCCGGCGAGTTGCTTCTTGCGCTCGAACAATCGGGGAAAGAGCGCGAAGACTTCGGCGAATTTTTCTTTCGTGCGGGCGCGGGCGCGCGGCACCAAGGCGCCCATCTCCAAGTTTTCCAGGGTTGTCAGGGTCGGGAATAGCTGGCGCCCTTCGGCCACCTGACCGATGCCGAGATCGCAGATCCGGTGGGTGTCCAGTCCGCGGATGGCGTGTCCGGCAAAATAGATTTCACCGGCGCGCGCTGCTTCGATGCCGGCGATGGCGCGGATCAGCGAGGATTTGCCGGCGCCGTTGGCGCCGACGATGGCAACGATGCTTCCCCGGTGCGACTTTCAGCGAGACGCGATCGAGAGCCTGAGCGTCGCCATAATAGAGGTCGAGATCTCTTACTTCGAGCAAGGTTGTCACAGCGGAGTTTCCTCGCCGAGATAACATTCAAGCACGCGTGGGTCGCGCACGATGGTTTCCGGCGCACCGGCGGCGATCACTTCGCCGTGGTGCAGCACGACGATTTGTTGTGCCAGCGCCATCACCGCGCGCATGACATGCTCGATAATCACAAGCGTCATGCGGTCGCGTTGATGGATCTCCAATAAAAGCTGGATCACTTGGTCGCATTCGCCGGGCCGCAAGCCGGCGAGCACCTCGTCGAGCAGCAAGAGCTTGGGTTGGGTCGCGAGGGCGCGAGCGACTTCGAGCAGCTTGCGATCGGGCAAAGTCAGCGCGGCGGCGGGGAGATGTTTTTTCGGTCCAAGCCCGAGTGGCTCTAGAATATTTTCCGCGTGACGGCGCGCTTCGCTAACTCCTTTCGTCCGTAACAAGGCGCCGACCATAACATTGTCGAGCACGGTTAAAGCGGCAAAGGGCCGGACGATCTGAAAGGTCCGGCCGATGCCGGCAGCGCACACTTGATCGGCGCGCCAGCCATCGATGCGCTGCCCGGCAAAATAGATTTCCCCGGCGTCGGGCGCCATCATGCCGGCGATCACATTGAAAAGTGTGGTTTTGCCGGCGCCGTTGGGACCAATGAGCGCGACAATGGCGCCGCGCTCGGCGTCGAAGGACACCTGGTTCAGCGCGCGCAGCCCGTGAAAGGACTTCGCGATCCCTTTGACTTCCAGTAGCGCAGTCATGGCCCTATTCTCAGGCGCCGCTTGAGCATCGGCCAGATCCCATGCGGCAACAAGATCACCACCGCTAACAGCAGCGCCCCATACATCAATTGCTTCACTCCGGGGAGATCCCAGCCCAGACGAGTAACGATCTCGGTGGTGCCGTCGGCGAATACGGTCAGAACCGCGGCGCCGACGATCGGACCGAACAATGTGCCGATCCCGCCGATAATCGGTCCGAGGAGGATTTCGATGGATCGGCCGATGCCGAAAATCTGCTCGGGAAAAAGATTGTTGTAGTAAAACGCATGGAACACGCCGGCCGGCGCCATCATGGCCGCGCTTACCGCGACCGCGAGAATCTTCCAACGAAACGTCGGCACGCCAAGCGCCGCGGCGGCTTGTTCATTTTCGCGGATCGCCTGCCAGTAGTATCCCGCCCGGCTGCGCACCAGCCACGCGGATAATCCTAAAGCCGCGGCGGCGAGCGTGAGCATGACGTAGTAGAACATCGCGGGGGTGCCGCGGAGGTTGAGCAGATCGATTTGATCGCGCTGGGCAACTTTCAAAAACATGCCACCGGATGCGCCGACCCAATCGAAGTGATCGAAGCCGATGCGCGTGAACTCGGCAAAGGCGATGGTCAGCAAAGTGAAATAGACACCCGATATGCCGTAGCGAAAGGCGAGAGCGCCGATGGCCACGGCGAGGACAACGCAGAGCAGGAGGGCCAGGCAAATGCCGGCCCATGGGCCGATGCCAAAATGGAAGTACAGCGCCGCGGCGCTGTATGCGCCAACGCCGAGATAAAGCGCGTGACCGAGGGAGAGCTGCCCGGCGAATCCCATCATCAGGTTCCACGCTTGGCCGGTATAAGCGTGAAATAGAAAAAGCGTCGCCAACGACAACAGATAATTGTCCGCGATCCATGGCAACACGAGCAAGCCAAAGCTTACGCAGGCGAGCAGAGCGATGGCGCGCCGATTCACTGGCGGTCGCCTAACAACCCGCGTGGGCGAATGATTAGGACGGCAATCAGCAGCGCGAAGCTTGCCATGCTCTTCGCCGACGGCGTGACGTAAAATCCGGCGAGAGCTTCGGAGACACCGATGAGCACGCCGCCGACGAGCGCCCCAGGCATGGAACCCAGGCCGCCGACGATGACAATGACAAACGCGAGCAGCGTGTAAGCCGGACCCAGCGCAGGGGTGAGGTCAACCAGCAGCGTCATCATGCAGCCTGCGATGGCGACCGAGGCGGCGCCGAGGCCGAAGGCGAGCGCATAGCATCGCGCGACATTGAGGCCGACGACTCTCGCGCCCAGGTTGTTGTCGGCGCAGGCGCGGATGGCCGTGCCGGTGCGGGTGAGTCGAATAAAAATGAATAGAGCCGCTGAGCTGGCGACGGCCACCAGCGCCGCGTAAAATTTGCCGCGATCGATCAACAGGGAGCCGATCTCGATGGAGGCAAGCAGTGAATCGAGCCGGATACTGCGCGCATCGGGACCGAAGAGAATCAGCAGCAAGTTGGTCAAAATGACCGCGACGGCGAGCAACAACATGAACTGGGAATAATCAGGGCGTTCGACGAAGGGTTGGATGATTTTGCCTTGCAGCAAGTAACCGGCAATGAAGAAGAGAATGGCGATGGGCGCCAGCGCAAGGAACGGATCCAGATTAAGCGTGCTGAATAGCACGACGGTGGCGTACATGGACGCGGTCATGATTTCGCCGTGCGCGAAGTTGACCACTCGCGCCACGCCGAAGATCATTGACAGCCCGAGCGCCATCAAACCATAAACCAGACCGGTCAGCGTGCCATCGATGAGGATGTTGGCGAGATTAACGAAATCGCTAGCCATTCGTACTACTAAGCTTCAAAGTTTCGCGGCTCGCGCAATTTTGTCACGTCACCCAAGGCGGGTTGGAAAACCTGCCCTCCATTTTTTTGCGATCTTTGCGCTCTTTGTGGTTAAATTTCTTCTCATTTTTTGGTTGCGGCTCTGCTGCGCTAGGAATTGGGCGATGGGCGACTTTTGCGGTCTTAGGCTTCTTGAATTCGGCCCACGGAAATACGGGTTTGGCTTCCGCCGCGGCAGCGGGCAAGACCACCACGGGTTTTTGTCCCTGATTCTGAATGGCGGCCGAGAGGTTGCCTTCCACTTGGCCCTTGGCGTTGAATTTGATCGGGCCGCCGATCATCATGCGGGTTTTGATTTCGCTCTGGCGAATCGCTTCGGCAAGAGGTTGGGCTTGGGTCGATTTCGCGCGTTTGTAAGCGTCGGCGACGACCAGAATGGCCTCGAAAGTATAGCCGACATTGAGCGCGTGAAAACGCAACTGGTCTTTGGGATTCTGTTTTCGAAACGCCGCGTCGACCGATTGGGTCATCGTTGCTTTGGGGTCGTACCACGGGACATTCGAGATGCAACCTTCGGAAAGCTTGCCGAGGGTTTGGAAAAACTGATTTTCATACATGCCCGGCGAGCCCGGGCTGATCACACCCATGACGTTCCAACGCTGCTTGACGATCTCGCGACGCAGCGCGATGGCATCGTTGAGCCGGCACACGAGCAGGAGAAAATCGGCTCCGGTCGCTTTGGCGCGGGAGACTTCCACGGTGAGATCTCTTGCCGCCGGATCGTAGGCAATCGTCTCGACCAGTTTGAACGGCAGATCGAGCCGCGGGCGTAAGCGCGGCAATCGCTTTGGCGTTGGCCTGGCCGAAGGTATCGTTGACGTGCATGAAGACCGCGGTGCGCGGCGTGGTCTTGGTTGCCAGGAAGAGATCAGTGGTGAGGGCCAAACCGTTTTTGACCAACTCCGCGGCGACGGGAAAATTCCGAAAAACAAATTGGTAGCCTTGCTCGGTAATCTGCGGCGCGGCCGCGATGTTGATGACGAAAGGGACGCCGCGCTGTTCGGCGACCTGCGCGATCGCGGCCGCGGCGCCGGAATCGAAAGGGCCAACCAGACAGTGCGCGCCTTCTTGGATCAACCGCTCGGCGCGCGTGCGCGCGGTGTCGACGCTGGTTTCCGTATCGGCATTCATCAGCTCGATCTCGACGCCGAGCGTGTCGCGCAGAACTGCCGGCGCTAAATCAGCGCCCTTTTGACACGACTGGCCGATCAAACCCTGAAGCCCCGACTTGGGCAGCAGCACGCCGACCTTGAGTTTGGCCGACTGGGCGCGCGCGATATTGAATGGCGCCAGCGTGGCAAGGCCGGCGCCAATGAGCGATCTATTGAATTGTCTGCGGTTCAGCTTAGCGGTCATCGGTTCTTCTCATGATGAACTACATCGCCCGCGCTGGGGTGGATTAGCCGACGATAAATTTCTTCGCGTGCCGGTTAAACTAACCGACGCGCCGGTCCAGTGTCAATTCATTTGGCTCGAACTGCTCATTTGTTCAGGTTCGATTTGTTTTGATCCCGGGGGTCGACTTGTCGACGCGCCGGCGTTGGCGGATTTATCCGTGATTGTATGAGTTCTTCTCACAATAGAATACCGGTTGATTTGGGCGCAGTGATCTTTCAAAAGAAAACCATTCTCGGCGGTAATTGAACGCTGGCATCGCGACATATTTTGCATGCCACGGCTGGCATATTGATTGCTCAAATTCGAAAGAAAAGGAGGCGCCAATGAAAGCAGTGGTATTTTACGGAGTGGGCGATATCCGCATCGATGAAATCGACGAGCCGAAACTCAGTGCGCCGACGGATGCGATTGTGCGGCTGACGGCGAGCGCGATCTGCGGCACCGACCTGCACATGGTGCGCGGCACCATGAGCGGCATGAAGCCGGGGACAGTGCTTGGCCATGAAGGCGTCGGTGTGATCGAACAGGTGGGTCGGGAAGTTAGAAACTTCAAGCCCGGCGATCGAGTGGTGATTCCGTCGACCATCGGGTGCGGCTACTGTGCCTACTGCCGCTCTGGGTACTACTCGCAATGCGATAATGCCAATCCCAATGGGCCGAGCGCCGGCACGGCGTTCTTTGGCGGGCCGGCCGCGAGCGGGCCGTTTCACGGCCTCCAAGCCGAGAAAGCGCGTGTGCCATTCGCCAACGTCGGATTGGTAAAGCTGCCCGACGAAATTAACGACGATCAGGCGATTTTGTTGTCGGATATTTTCCCGACCGGATATTTCGCCGGCGAGCTCGCCGAGATCACCGAAGGCGATACGGTGGCGGTTTTCGGCTGCGGGCCGGTCGGTCAGTTTGCCATCGCCAGTGCGAAGCTATTAGGCGCGTCGCGTATCCTAGCCGTCGATACGGTGCCGTCGCGATTGCAAATGGCGCAGCAGCAGGGCGCGGAAGTGATCGATTTCAACGCCGAACATCCGGTGCAAGCGGTGCGGCAATTGACCGGCGGCATTGGCGTCGATCGGATCATCGATGCCGTAGGAGTCGACGCCGAGAGTCCGAACGAGGGACCGGCGGGAAATAAATCGTTGAGTCAAAGCGCGGACGATGGTCGAAGAATTGGAGGCGATCGCGCCGGAGACCAATCCTCGAGACGGCAACTGGTGGCCGGGCGACGCGCCGTCCCAAGTGCTGACTTGGGGGGTGGAAGCCCTCGCCAAGGCCGGCACCTTCGCTATCGTCGGTGTGTATCCGCCCAAGGCGCGCAATTTCCCGATCGGTTTGGCGATGAACAAAAATTTAACGCTGCAAATGGGCAATTGTAATCATCGCAAGTATATTCCGCTGCTGATCGAAAAAGTGCGCTTAGGCGTCGTCGACCCGTTGGAAGTTCTGACTCAAACCGAGCCGCTGATTTCTGCGATCGATGCCTACAAAGCCTTCGATCAACGGCTTTCCGGCTGGATGAAAGTGGAACTTTTGCCCGGCGCCAAAGCGGACGCAAAGAACTCCGGCGCGGCGGAGATTTAAAGACCGCCGCGCCGGAATTCGCTGGTTAAAAACGATCACACGATCTCGTAACGTTTAACCACGGGTCGCTCGCCTTTGAGTGAGTCCGAGTGACGTTTGATTTCTTCGTGAGCCTTACCGGTGCGATATTTTTCGATGCTTTGTTGGTCTTGCCATTCCGAGTAGGAGATGAATTCGCCGGGCTCGTCGGTGCAGCGCAAGAGTTTTTCCGATACGCATCCGGGTTCTTTGATCATCAACGGAGCGCAGTGTTGCTTCCAAATATTTTCCGCCTCTTTCGCTTGCGCAGGATTCACCTTGACAACAATCAATCGAACAATGTTCATAAGTCCCTCCTCAGTTTAGATTTGCTTAGATAGGCTGTTGACGAAATGAACCAAGAATCATGCCGTGAAACTTTTAGCACAAGATATCGTCTAACGACATACTTTTGTTGATCTCGTGCGCGGCGGGCAAGGCTGTTGTCCGATTTTCGCAAGCGGAGACAGGGGAGGCGACGGGAGAAATCCTCCAAAGGCGGAAGATTACTGATTTCAGGATAGGCGCCGGCGATCTTTTTTCACAACCTCATCGGAGGTATGCGGACACCGGCAAACCGTCGTGATTAGATCTCAAAAACCGGCGAGCTTCCACTGGATCATGCCATTAAAGCCTGATGGCGGTGGCGCGATCGGACCGGCATTCAGTTGATGGTTATATTCAAATTGAAAAGACAACGCTTGGTCGCCCAGAAATGATCTGCCGAGGCGCCAGTTGAGACTGGCGGCGGTGTTCATCAACGATGTTTCTTTTAACGGGTCCTCGCTAAAACCCCTGGCGAACGAAGCCCGGCCGGTTAAGCTCACGTCTCGGAACACATTGGACACGAGAGCAATCCCGCCGGAGGGCGTTTCGGTTTTCAGTCCCGTAACGGCACTCCATTCTTCCTTGAGGTTCAAACCAGGCTCGATGGTCAGAAAACTCGTCGGCCGGTAAGCGATGGATAGTCCGTTGCTAAAAGCGGTGGTTTTGTCAATTCCAACATCGTTTTGACCGGTGATCGAATAGCTCGATAAAAACAGCGCGCTCCAGCCGCCTTGATTCCACTTAAAGGAAGTGGCCGCGGTTTTTGTCAGGCTGAGTTGTCCGGTATCCAAGCTCCGTTCCGACGATTCGCCCAGCGAGCTTTTGAAACGGAAAAGTTTGAAATCATACTCGCCCCAAGCTTCCCGCTCATCGCGAGGATTGTTGAACTTGAGCCCGGCTGTCGAGACGAAGCCACTGCCAAAGCTCCGATAGCTCGCGCCATAATTGGCGGATCCCCAAGTCCCACGCAGCGTGAGCCGCGACATGGCCGGCAGTTGGTGCGCTACATCTGCACCGGGAGATCCGCTGTAAGCGAGCTCGCTTTCACCGACGAGCTTGCCGTCAAAGCGCGAGGAACTGGCGAGCAGGTCGAAATAGCGATCCGGTTGTGGAGTTGTGGATGGAGGCGGTTTAGCTCCGGCGCTATTCGCGGCGTCGAGGCCGCGCTGCTCCGTATAAGTAGCTTTGACTTCAACGAGCTTAGGACCTAACTCCAGCGCGAACGTGCTCTTGGCGGGTTGGGCAATGCTTTTCCGCAGCCGCTCGGCATCGGCGTCGGAATAAGGGAAAAGGCTCGCTGGGTTGGAAAATTCCGCAGAATCTGAAGTGACCGGTGCGATTGGGGTGCAAGCTGCCAAGGCGCAAAGCCCAATAAGAAACACCCACGCGTAATGCTCTTTGATCATGGTTTCCTGCCTTGCGACGCTTGTGGACGGATTGGGAACGGAGGCGAACAGTCGGGGAAGTTTCAGTCTAACGCAGATGCCCGCGCGTGAATTCGACAATAGCCTCACAAACCGAAATCGAGTGCGTGAGTGTTATCCAGATGTAGAACGACAAGCCCAAATCGCGGCTTTATTGTAAGCGGTTGGGTCGGTCGGAGTCCACGCTTTTGTTCCTGAGCGCGAATTATTTATTCGCGCTCTTTGAACGTGTTCGGCCGTGTGAAAATTTGCGCGCTACAGGGTGTGACGGTGATGCTTAAGCCCGGGCGCAGAAAAGATTATATAGCCAGCCGAATAGCAGACCCGCGAGGGCGCCGGCGATCAGCGAGTAAAAACTGCCGACGATAAGCCCGATCGGCCAGTTGACCGGATCATAGCCGGGATACAACGAGGCCAGCATTATAAGATAAGCGCCCCCGTAGGGGCGCAGCAGAAGATTCAAGAGCGAGATAAAGATAAATGCGATGAGTTTGAACAAAGCGCCCGCCAAGATCATGGTTTTGAGCGATAGCTTCATAGCCTTCTCCCGGCCGCAGGGCGGCGTGAGTGTTAGCGAATCATCCCGCAGGTTGCGCTAGCATACCTGATTGTCAGCCCCGACTTCGAGCAGTTTCCCATTACGTGTTTTGAGCTGCATCGTCCGTGCTGCGCAGCGTCGCTTTCAGCGGTAGATGGTCCGATGCAACCCGGGTAATCGGAGTGCGAATGGCGCCCACGTCAATCAGGGCGGAAGAGGGGGAAACCCAGATGCGATCCAGCGCAAAAATTGGAAACGCCGAAGGAAACGTCCGTATCAGAGCGGTTTTGCCCAGGCGCGTGTGCAGCCAGCGCAGGGAGCGGCCGGTAGGCAGCCACTCATTGAAGTCGGTCAACACAATCACCATTCGAGTGCTCTCCTCCTTCAAGGCGCTTAGAAGTTTTTCAACCTGGAAGCGCCGCTCGGCGGGCAGCAGTCCAAGATGCGTGACGATTATGCGCAAGGTTTCACCGCCGAAGTCCACGTCGGTATCGATGGCGCCGCGCGGCTCCCGGCCGGGATAACTCAAGTCCAGCTTGCGTACGGCCCGCACCGTGCCACTGGTCAGCAGCACGTTGCCGTAGTGTCCGTTGCGCCGTTCCACGGATGGGCCCGGCACCGCTTGCAGGCCGGTGACAGCGGCTAAATAATTCATCTGATGCAATTCCTCGGCGCCGGTTGAGTCGGAGTGTACTTCCTGAAGCCCGACGATCTGCGCGCCGCTCTCTTTGATGACGCGGCCGATGCGACTCGGGTCGCGACGCTTATCCAAGCCGACACACTCGTGGATATTGTAGGAAAGGGCGGTGAGAATTGGCATGGGCGAGCGCTGTGGTTTAGCTGGATTCCGCGGCTCTCCCGACGCGCGGCTCTCGGAGTTTCCTCGGGTACTTTCTGCCGGCAAACCAGCGGCGGAAGCCAAAGATGCCGGCGAGCATTATTAACAAGGTTCCGCCGAGGATGGCGAGCGTCATTGCGCTTGGGCTCTCAATGGTCTGCTCCAGTTGGCTCTCCAACAGCGTGATGCCAAGAACGCCGGGACTCATTCCCAAAAAAGTCCCGAAAACGAAATCTCGAAAAGGCACGTGAACCGCGCCCGCGGCCAGATTGACCATGGAATAGGGCGCTACCGGAAGCATACGCACCGCCGCGACCGCGAGCGCGCCGTGTTTGGAGATCAAACGATTGATGCGATTCAAGCGCCGGCCGGCGAACCGGACGACGTTTTTCCTGCCTAACTGATAACCGATGGCATAGAGAAATATAGCACTGGCGAGGCAGCCGAGCAGCGAACAAACAATCGCCAGCAAAGGATCGAAAGCGTAGGCGATGGCAAGAATCAGCACGGTTACGGGAAAACAAGTAATGCCGGCCAACAGAAAGGCGCCGACAACCCAAAGCGGCGCGGTATCTGCGTCGCGCACCGAGGCTCCCCAGGCCGTGATTGATTCGAGGTTAACCAAGCCGCCCAAAGCGGTCCAGCGCCAGGCCGCAGCCAACGCGCCTAACGTTATCAATAGCATTAGGCCGCGCAGCAACGCGCCGCTCGCGGAGCCGTTTTTCTCGGACAAGACGAATTCGTCGACCAGTTTTTCGGGAGCAAGGGGAGACTCGGGATCGAGGATGGCGGATTCCGGGATCATCTGATCCAGCCAGGAAGGAACCGAGCAGTCCACCAGCGCCAGGGTGCGCCCGCTCTTTTCCGCGCAACGACCGGATCGTCGCGATCAACGATTTGGTTTCTCCCAGAAGCGCGCCGACTTGCTCGCTTGTCGCGCCAAGATGTTCGGCTACGAGAGAATTTCTAAAAGCAGCGATCGCTTGCTCGGTCTTTTCTTGACCGTGCGATTCGATGGCAAGATCGCACTCTGAGTCGAAACCCATGGAGCGGTTGCTGACGTTGGCCGAGCCCACGCGCACCAGGCGATCGTCGACGACCATCAATTTCGCGTGGACCGACATCAGGTTTTTTGTTTCCACGGGGACCACCGGATAGTAAATGCGCAGCCGACGATGGCAGTCCGCGTCGCAGAGCCGCTTAACGAGGCGTGCGCGCCGCACGTCCATGGTTGCGTTCTCCAACCAACCGCCGCTCGCCTGAGAGATGACGAGGACGATTTCCGGTCCGTCCGGTTCACTCAAGCGTGTTGCCAAAGCATCACCGATGACGGCGGAACTCATATATTGGTTCTCGATGTAGATCCAGCGGCGCGCCGCCGCGATGGCGTCCTGAAAGAGTTTTTCGATCTCGCGCCGAGCCTTTTGCCCGCCATGCTCGGGTTCGGTGCGGGCAATGGCGACGCCGATGTCAGTGAGATCCGGCTCCAGCGAAGCCGGCCATGGGCTGGTTTGGGTTTTCGGCGCGCGCAGTCGCTTGCCGGTGGCGCGCCACCAGCGATCTCGCGCCAACTCTCCCAGTGCCGCCGCGCTTTCGCCCTCGACCGCGACTTGGACGTCGTGGTGCGGCGGCAAAAATGCTCCATTGATGTCAACGCGCCTGGAGTCTTCCGGACGATGCTCCGGCGTATCCCAACGTCCCCGGGCGAGATCGAGACCGCCGACAAAGGCCACCGCGTCGTCGATGACGACGATCTTCGAATGGTGCGACGCGCCGATGGGATGATTGCCATCCATATAAAAATGAATTCGTGAATGGTGCCGCCAACCAGGCCCAAAGAATGGCGTCGCTTCGCGTTCCAGGGCGAAAATCATTGCGAAGTCCCAAACCAGAATGTGCACGTGAAGATTCGGCCGTCGCGCCGCGAGAGTATTGAGGGTGGTTCCTAGATCGGCCGGAGCGCCCCGTGGATCGGCCGCTGGTTTAAGATGGATGCGGCTGTCGAAGTCCCAGCCGACAATCAGAATGGATTCGCGAGCTTGTTCGAGAGTGTCAGCGAGAGCCGCGAAATAGGCGGCCCCATCGACGAGGAATTTGACTCGTGATGCGTTGACGATCTTACCGCAGTTGTCGCCTTCTCGTAGTATGCCGTCCGCCATGAGGTCTAAATTCTAACAAAGTATAGAGTCAGCGCTAGATGGCTTCAGTAATGTTCGGATTTTCGCTTCCGAAGCGCCTACTCCGAGTCCTTCAAGATGTCTTTGATCCGTTTGATCACGTCAGGCGGCTGACTGACGGTTGTTTCGATCTTCTTCTGCAAATCGACGCCGCCGAGATGACTGGCGCCGTCCCAATCGACGAGTTTCTTTGCCTCGGTGATAAAGCTTGCATCGCCGAGCATTTTTTCAAAACTATCGCGCAGGGTCTGCAGCCGATCCTTCGGTAACCCCGGTGGCGCTGCGAAGGGCCGATCGAAATCCGTGTAAGCCAGCATCACCTCCATGAGATTGAGCATCGGCTTGGCCGAGGCAGGCGCTAACTCATTGACTGTCGGGGTCGTCGTCGGCAGCACCCGGCTTTTGCTCGGACCTTGCTGAATGACAAAGGTGATGAAGTTTTGTTGCACCCAAGTCGGCCAAGGCGGGCGGACCAGAGCGATGTCCGAGGTTGCGCGGCAGTCGGCTTCGCCGCGCTCGATGCCGAGATCGATTTCGCGTGCCGAGCCGTAACCCGTGACATGTTTGACTTTGAAATCCAGGATCTCGGAAACCAAGCTGCTGAACACATAGCTGATACTGCCGGTGCCGCCCTCGCCAAAACGCGGTGGAGTCTTAGCCGCGCGCATATTCTCGATGCTGGTAAAAGGCGTGTCTTTGCGGCAGGCGATCATCATCGGCGCGCGGTTGAAGCTGCCGATCCAATTAAGCTTGCGGAAGTCGAGCTTGACCTCGGGACGGCCGACCATCTGATCCAGATAGTTGGCGCGATTAACGGCGAGCAACGTCAAGCCGTCCGGTTTTGCGACGTTGAATAAATAATTCGCCGAGACAATGCCGCCGGCCCCGGGCATATTTTGCGCGATGATATTCGGATGACCGGGAATATATTTAGTCAGATGGCGGGATAGCAGTCTGCCGGCGACGTCGGTGGCGCCCCCCGGCGAGGTAGAGATCAGCAAAGTAATAGTCTTGCCTTCATAGAACGGCCGCGGCTCGGCACCGTGTACGAGGCCGGGAAGTAGCAGTGGCGTCGCTAAAAAACTCAAACTTAAGATTAGACACACGTTCAGCAGTTCAGCGCCTTTTATCATTCAGATTGTCTTCCTTGTGGTTTTTAATGGGACCGCGCTTCTCCCCTTGTATATAATGGGAATCACTTTTGACAGCGCCCGCGGGTAGAGCCACCCAAGATCGTTGTCATGAGAGAGTGGCCTCAAAAAAGCGTAGTTCTGCAAGCGCGGCCAGAACTCATTCTCTGAATCTAAAAGGAAAAGGGCGATTTTGGGGTTTGAATTAGAAAGGAGCCGATTCCTGCCGCCTTCCAACGGCAAGAACCGGCTCCGCATCGTTAAAGCTGAATTGCTCTGTTTCCGGACTTGCGATCGCCGATCAAAAGACGCCGAATAGCCAGAGCAAAACGATTAGACTTAATGGTGCACCGAGAAGCCAAAGTAGTATCGGACCCATAGGATTCTCCTTTCTTATGCCGTCCGGCATGAATTGATTGCGCCTCTACCGGCGCGCTTGACGACTCTGATCTTTGAGCGCTTGCTTCGTCGCGTCAGCTTTCCATGACGTTCGTTGTCACGTCGACTTTCGTCGCTTTGTGACTGTTCTTGTCGAAATCAATCTGCACCTCATAAGAGTCCGAACCCTTGACGATCTCGTACTCGAGGTAGTCGGCCTTGTCATAATTGGTTGCGGTTATTTTCCATCCCAGCTTTTCGAGCTCGCGGCGGTAAAAAGGTTTTTCTTCGCCGGTCTTGAGTGTTTGCTCCAGCTTGTCCTCGGTGTTCTTCGAAGTTTTCATACGATCTCGATCGCTGTACCGTTCCGGGTTTGTCGTCGTGCGTTTAGGAAACTCCACGTTCTTGGAGTCTTTTAATGCCTTCTCCGTCGCATCGGCTTTCCAGGCGTTCAGCGCCACATCGACTTTCGTCGCTTTGTGACTGTTCTTGTCGAAATCAATCTGAACTTCGTAGGAGTCATCTCCCTTGACGATTTCGTATTCGAGATAATCGGGTTTGTCGTAATTGATCGCGGTGATTTTCCATCCCATCTTTTCCAGCTCGCGGCGGAAAAAAGGTTTCTCTTCGCCGGTCTTGAGTGCTTGCTCCAGCTTGTCCTCGGTGTCCTTTGAGGTTTTCACCCGATCGCGGTCACTATAACGGCTGGCATTTTCGCTCGGCCCGATTCGGTCTGCCGCGTACGTCGTGCCGTAGACCGGAATGGTCAAAGTGACGCCGGCAAAGACTATGGTCAAAAAAGCTGTGGGTAACTTCATACAAATAGCCTCCTTTTAGAGGTTCGGTTTTGTGACAGCCATCTTTGGATGGATGCCAGGTTAGAGTTTCGAATCCTGTTGACGACCTCCTTGTTTATTCGTCCAAGGCAACCTCCATGCCAAGGCCATTCAGTCAAAGGATTTGTAGGAAGTATTAGTATTTAGGTAGCGGGTCGAAATTATTAAATGCGCTCCGAGGCGGAGAAATCCCTCTCATATTGCAAGTGTATCTCCACCAAATCGTCGTTAGTCGAGTCGCTCTTAAGCGACCTCTGGTCCATTGAGTAAGGCTTAGGATCGTGTTGTAGGCGAGGTATTGAAGGCGTCTTCTGAGCTTCCACGAGGTAGTCCGCTATGCGGGTTCGAGAGGGCGCGACGACGATTTACCGGTTTTTACAGGAGTGATTAGAACCGCGCGCTGATCCACCGTTGTACATAGTCGAAGGTATTTTTGACGGTGTTGGAATATTGTCCCGGCGTAGTTTCGCAGACCTTGCAAGGCCGAATCCCGTGCGCGGCGCCTTCGATGACGATATATTCTTTGTCGGGACTCGCCGAAACTTCGTAGTGAATTTCGTTATCACGCAAAAAATAATGGCCACCCATGCCGAGAATGAGGATCGGTACAGTGATCTTTTGAAGGTGGCATGGGGTCGAATTATTGTTGGAGCAATAGTCGATGTCATCCAAAGCATGCTTGGCGCGAATGGCGCGCGTGCCCAGAAAAGACTTGATCGTCAAAAACTTCGAGCCTTGGTGAAATGATTTCGCGCGCTCGGGATTCTTGCTATCGGCGACGCGCACGCTCTTGACCACTTCGGTCACCACTGTACCGTCGTTTTTTAGGAGCTTGTGCGGCTTTACCGTTCCCGGATGAATGGCCAGATCCATCTCAGAAAGACGACCGCCCTCACTTTTGTGAATCACAAAGGCGTCATCGTCGTTGTAGCGGTATTTGCCGGCTTGAATGGCGCGTAATTTAACCAGCGCGTCGTCGACAAGCCGGTTCATGCGCATTGCCTGTGCTTTGAAATAGCGCTCTTGGAACTCGCGAGAATAATGGCTGGTCCCGGACGGGTTGAAGCCGTTTTTCGGGCTGAACGGATCGAGTGACGAAGAAATTTGCTCCGGTTTGTCGTCGCGCTGCAATGACGGGTTGATCGAGCGCAAGGTATTGACCGCGGTTCCCGGATGGGCGTCGCGCAAAATTATCCCATCCGCCGGAGGCAGGCCGGCGAGCTCATTGCCGCAGGGGATTAATTTATTGGCGCCTTGGCAGACCGCGGGACCGTTTTGCGCGACGTTCTGGTAGAAGGTCATCAACGGCGCGCCGCCGCTGCCGCCATAGAGGAGAACTTTCGAGACCTTCACCGTCTCTTTCAAATATTTAATACCGGTGGCGACGTCGAGCGGCAAATCATTCCAAAAGTCCAAAGCCTCGTTGTTGTCCGAACGGCCGTTCATGCAGAGCACGTAGAAACCGCGCTGCACCAGCTCCGTGCATGCAATGTCCGCAAGCCGGTTGCCGTCTTCGTGCATATTGACGACCGCGACCCGGGCTTTGACGCTTGGGTCGGGAGAATAGAGCACGGCCTTAACCGTTGGGCTGAGTTGAAGATAAGTCGCCGGGCCTTGGGCCGAGGCATTGCGCGCTGTCACCGAACCTAGGGCTAAGATCGTGATTGCAGTGAAATAGATTGATCGGCGCATGCGTACGCTCCTTGGGCAAAAAACGACTCAGTGCGGACAGTAGCGAGCGGATCAACGCGTTGTCAAACAGTCGTCGCTCGTTGACAACTTCGGCCCGCATCGGATATTCCAGATAGGTACGAACTAACGCGAAATGGCGCTTCCCGATTGGGACAATCGAGCCGAGCGTTGTCGTCGCAAAGTTTATTATTAGAGGAGGGTTCCACCATGGTTATGCTAGGCACCGATATGAAAGTGGCTGAGACTCCGAAAGAGGGTCTCAAGGACTATATAAAAATCGACCCTTACACCGAATGGCTCAAGAAAGAAGGCGTGAGAGTCTACGAGGATCATTATTTCCCCAGCCTGGCGAAGATCGAGCTCGGCCCTTGGGAGCGCAAGGGCGGCAGCGGCGCGGTAGTGCACATCAAACACAATCACATGCCCAATGATTGCCACGTCGTCGAGATCAAGCCGGGCGGCAAATCCGAGCCCGAGCATCACATGTACGAGCTGACGATCTACGTGGTGTCGGGACGCGGCGCGACGACGATCTGGCAAGATGAGAAGAAAAAGCAAAGCTTCGAATGGCAGGCGGGGAGCCTGTTTTCGATTCCGCTCAATTCCTGGTACCAGAATTTCAACGGCAGCGGCCAGGAGCCTACCCGCTACATCGCCGTCACCAATGCGCCGCCGATGATGCGGCTGTACCGCGACAATAATTTCATTTTCAACAATCCGTATATGTTCACTTCGCGTTATGCCGGCGAAGAAGACTATTTCAGCGGCAAGGGCAAACTCTTCACGCGGCGAGTGTGGGAGTCCAACTTCATCGCCAACGCGCCCGACATGTTGTTGTACGGCTGGAAGGAACGAGGCGCCGGCGGTATCAATGCCATGCTCGAAATGGCCGACAACAATACCAAAAGCCACATCTCCGAGTTTCCCATCGGCACTTATAAAAAAGCGCATCGGCATGGGCCGGGCGCGCATCTGGTGTTGCTCAGCGGCACGGGCGGCTATTCGCTGATCTGGACCAAAGACGATCGCTCCGACATGATCAAATGCGATTGGCAAGTCGGCTCGATGGTCACGGTGCCCAACGACAACTGCTACCATCAGCATTTCAATTCCGGCACCACCCGGGCGCGTTATCTCGCTTTAAGGCCCGGCGACATGGGTCTGTACAAGAAAGGCCGGGGGGGCGGCGGGGAAAACGCCGACCGGAGCATGAAAGAAGGCGGCTGGCAGATCGAATACGAGGACGAAGAGCGCGAGATTCACAAGATCTTCGAGAAAGAACTCAAAGCCAACGGCGCGACGTGCAAGATGAAAGCGTTTCATTCCCTGGTGCACCGGTGAGGTAGGTCCGACAAGCGAGCGGGATACGTAGAAGCGCAGATTACCGATCAGATTTCGGAAATTATCCCCGTGCCACACAATGGCGCGGGGATTTTTTTATCAGGCTGAATTCTTCGTCCTGCGATTCCTCGCTATTTCTTATCCAACTTCAGCCTCTCGGCTGCTTTCTGGACAAAAGACGAATCTAAGTAAGGTCTGGCATCGTGGTTTTTTATGCCCTGCGGATTAAACCGTTCATGAAAGCCGGTGATCATGCCTTCGATGCCCGCTTGCCAGGGAAACGGTAAGCCGCCGATCGCTTCGTACTGTTTCGAATAGGATTCGTAAGTGCGCTCGAGAATCACGGGATCCTTCTGGCGTGTCGCTTCGATGATCGCTTTGTAGGCGATGTCGCGATTGATGCGAAATAAGTGCATCCCCTCGACGATGGCCGTGATGTAATCTTCCACTGCCTTGCGATTGCGATCACGAAAGCTCCTGGTCACAGTCTGCGGCACGCCCGCGTAAGGCATTTTGAAATCCAGAAAGTTCGCCAGTTCGCGGTAGCCGGCCTTTTCCAAATCATATTCATTGGGCGGATTGACCGTGACTCCGTCTACCAGACCTTGCTTCATCGCCGTCGCCCGGTTCGGAATACCACCGGCCAAATAAACCATCTGTACGTCTTTCCCCGGCACTAAACCAAATTTGTCGAGGTAGAGGAGCGATCCATATTCGTCGAGACCGGCTCGTCCGACGCCCAATTTCTTGCCTTTCAAATCCATAGGACTTCGGATCGTAGGATTGACCATCAACCTCAAGGGGATGTAGCGCGTCTCGGTGGCGAGCACGACCAAATCGAAACCGCCGGTGCCGATGGCTCGGGAAATCGCCGTGCCGCCGCCGTACATCACTTGAATGTTGCCGCTCGCCAAAGCCGGCATATAAGTCGAAGGCCCCTGCATCAACACCATCTCGACGTCGAGATTGTACTTGGCGAAGAGGCCTTGGCGTTTGGCGATCCAACCCGGCGAGAAAGTGGCTGCCGGAGATGAGTAGGCGACGACCAGCTTAGTTGCGTCAGCGCGAGCATAGGGAATCGTCGCGACCGAGAACATCCACATTTGCAACAATACCGGAATAAATAAACGACAGAACATAATAGTTCGCTCCAGTCCAGCGATAAGAATGCGATTCATTTTAAAATCAGATCCTTCACTTCGTTCAGGATGACAACTCCGATCAAGTGTCATTCTGAGGCGAAGCCGAAGAATCTTGCTTTTGAATTGTTTGGGGGTTCATTCCCCGCAGCTTGCTGTGTCTTTGCAACGGCCAATCCGAAATCCGTCATTCCCGCATGCTTTAAGCGGCGAATCCAGGCCAATCCGGATCTGGACCCCCGACTAGAACATTCGGGGGTGACGGAATCGGAATGGTTCCCACGACGGGCTTCGATACCCCGCTGCTTGCGGCGGGGTTCTTCATTTGAACAATTGAGTCACTATCAATGCTTCACCGCCGGCTGACCGCCTTGATTTGCATCTCGGCTGCGAAAAATTTTTCCGCGCCGCCAAGTTTCCGCGCTTCTTCCTCTACACCAGCGGCGGTAATCAACGCCTGGATGTTTTCCTTGGTGATGACGATGGAGTAATCGTCCGCGATGTAATCCAAAGCTTTTCTTTCGATGGCGGCGTCGCCCCGGCCGCTTTTCTTGAAAGCCGTCGCAATCGCCCTGTCTTTGTCCGAACGGATCAGCTCCATGGCGCGATGAAAGGCTCTGAGCAACGCGGTCACTTCGACGGGATTGGTTTCGGTCTTGCGCCGGCTGGTTGCGAGCACGCTCATGGGAAACTCAGGAATGACTTTGCCCATATCGAGAATCACCGGGAAACCTTTTTGTTCGAGCACGACCCGCTCGGCGGGAGAAAAGGGCGCGGCTTGAATGATCTTCGCTTCCAAGGCGCCGACGCGCACGGGACTGTTGCCCGAGTATTGAATTTTGTAGTCGCGATCGCGCCGCAGCCCTTTGCGGGCCAACGATTCGACGGTGGTGAATTCCGTCATGCCGCCCGCGCCGGTGACGCCGACTACTTGGCCTTTGAGCAAATTCAAGTTCGAGATGTCCTTCGCGCCCATCAGGACATAATTGACTTGCTTGATGTAGTTGCCGATCACCAGCGCGGGAACTCCTTTGGCGATGGCCTGGATGACCGTCGTCGAGCCCACCGAAGCGTAATCCGCCGAGCCGCTCACCAACGCCGTCATGGCCGTCGGCCCGCTGCGCACGTAGACCGCGGTGACCTCGAGGCCTTCGCCGGCAAAGAAGCCCAATTCCTGGGCGACGACGATCGGCAGTATGATATTGAGCGCGTTGGAATTGTAAGCCAGCGTGATCGGCTTCGCTAAAGCCTGGCCGTGCATGCACAGTGCTGCGACGAAGAGAATAATCCAGATTCTGCGGTAATGCGGCGTGCTCATCGCGTCTGGCCGATTAGTCGTGTATGTTGTACAGGCGCGCGCAATTGTCCCAGAGAATTTTGCGACGCGACTGATCGGACACACCGTCGATCTTAAGAAAAGTATTGAGCGCCTGGGGAAATGACGAGTCGCCGTGCGGCCAGTCGGTGGAAATGACGATATTGTCGTCGCCGAGGGCTTTGATCGTGTCCACCACAAGCTCCTCGTCGGCGTCGACGGAAAGAAAACACTGGCGGCGAAAATAGTAACTCGGCGGATGTTTCAGTCCGTAGCGGCGCTCATTGCCGAATTTCTCCCAGCGCTCGTCGAGACAGTACAACCAAGACGGCGCCCAGCTGCACAGCCCTTCGAGAAATGCCGCGCGCAAAGTCAGGAAATCTCTCGAAGACGCCGCCGGTGAGCATGGCGCCGAGAGCGAGCATCGATTCGATCGCGTGGCCGGACGCGTGCGCCATGGGAAAATTATCGAAATAACGGACGCCGACATGGCCGTGGTGCGCGAGGTTGATGCCGTGAAAGGCGATGGCGACGTTGAGATCCACTGCCGTCGCCCAAAGCGGGTCGTAATAGCGATCGTAAAACGGCCGGCCCTTTACCAGGTGGTTCGGCACGACCAAAGCGACCGCGCCCAGCTCTTTCACCGCGCGCCGCGCTTCCGTGACAGCGAGCTCGACGTCGTGCAGCGCCATCTGCGCCGTTGGCACCATGCGAGTGGGGTGGGTATTGCAGAAATCGCGCAGCCAGTTGTTAAACGCGCGGCAGATCGCCGCGGCGAGTTTCGGATCGATGTCGTCGGTGCCGGTGGCGTGCGCCGTATAGGTGCGAAACACCACGCCGAGATCCAGTCCCTCGGTATCCATCGCTGCCAGCATATCGACCGGCGAGCTGTGATCCTCGCCCTCGCGGCGACCCAACTTCTTATAGCGCTCTTTGGTGCGCGACCGGCGGATCGCGATGTCTTCCTGCCGTCCCGGAATGTCGGCGCGCACCGGCACCGGGCGATCGCCGATTTGCCATAGCCCTTTGCCGGATTCGGCGGGACGCGGACCTTGTTTGACGAACTCGGGTTCGAGATAGCGCTGCCAGAGGTCCGCCGGTTCGACGACGTGGATATCGGAATCGATGACTTTGAATCCTTGCTTGGCCATTAAGTTCTCCCTGGGAATTGTCGAAATCTATCGAATGTTGAAAATTTCGTTGTAGAGCTTGGTGTTCGCCTCGGCGTTTTCCAGCGCTTCGCTGTCCTGGACGTGGCGTTTGAAGCCTTTGAACATGCGCGCCGGTTCGGCGTCGACGCCGTTGCGCCCCGGCACGCGGTGAAACGAACGCACCATTTCCTGGCCTTTTTTCGACAGCGCAAAATCGACGAAGAGTCTGGCCGCGTTCGGATGCGGCGCTTGCGCGGCGATCATAATCGCGTTGACCTGCACGAAGACCGGCTCCAGTGCCACCCAGTCAATGGGCGCGCCGCGAGACGCAAAGCTTTGCAGCGTGTTGCCGGCGGCGAGCGTCATCGGGAATTCTCCCGCCGCAAGCAGCTGAATGCGGTTGGATGGACTGCCCGCTTGAACTACCGGATCCTGGGCGGCGAGCTGTTTAAAATAGCCGACAGCCTTGTCCCGGCCCCAAACTTTCATCAAACCGGCAAGGATGAGCGCGCCGTTTTCCGAACCGACGGCGATTTTTTTGCCTTTCCACTTCGGATGCAGCAGCTCTAAATAAGTTTTAGGCACATCGTTTTTCTTGATCAAATTCGTATTGTATCCGAGAAACCATGGAATCACGTAGGCGGAATGCCAGAAGCCGTCGCTGTCACGCAAATCCTCGTCGTAATATTTTGCCTCCGGCGATAGGTAGCGGCCAATCAAGCCGCGTTTTTTTAAGGGCAGGATGCTTTCATGGTTGGTATTGAAGATATCGAAAAACACTTTCTGTGCTCTCGCTTCATTGAGGATCCTGTTGACCAACACGCCCGAGCCGGCGCGCACTACCGACGGTTTGATAAATGGATAATCCTTTTGAAACTCGTCAGCCATCGGCTTGGAATCCTGCAATCCCGCGGTGGTGTACCAGATAAGCTCGCCTTCCTTTTTCGCGCGCTCGATGAGCGAGCGCCGGTCCGCGTCTTGAGCGAAGACAGGGAGAGCGATGATTGCACCTAGGAAGAGATGTACAAAAACTCTGCTTGATCGAATTGCGAGCATACGAATTTTCTCCGCTCGTTAGAAAGTGCCGGATAGTACTTCAGTTTGGGAAAGATCTCTCACTTCGTTCGAGATGACAAATCCTTGTCAGGTTGTCATTCCGAGCGGAGCGAGGAATCTTTCTGCAGGTCCTGACTTACGGCAGGTTCATACGGAACCATTATCAGACGCCTTGATTACTTTCTTCATATTCCTTCAACGCTTCCCAGCGCGGCTCCAGTCCCAATCCTGGCTTCTCTGGAATCGTCACCCAGCCGCGCTCCGGCGCCGGTGGATTTTTATATATGACCTCGCCGACCTTCCACATATCGAGGTGAAACTCGACGCGCCAGCCGTTCGACATGGCGGCATGCAAATGCATGTTGTGATGCGGCCAGCCGCCGCCGTTGGCGATGGGCAAATTAAAAGCTTGGGCCATGGCCGCAACTTTAACTGCTTCGGTATAACCGCCCACCGAGCAGACGTTGGGCTGCACGATATCGACGGCGCGGTTGACGATCAGTTCGCGATGGCGGAAGCGGTGGCCTTCATTCTGTCCCGCGGCGATCGGGATCGAAGTATGGCGCCGCAGATCCGCTAATAGATGCGCGTCGTTTTGGTACACCGGTTCTTCGAACCAGGTGATGTGATAGGGCTCGACGAGTTTGCACAGTTCCAGCGCGCGATTGAAAGAAAAGAGATAATTGGCATCGATCATCAATTCGATTTTTTCGCCGACGGCTTCACGCACGGCGCGCACGCGCTCGGCGTCCGTGCGCGGATTCTCCGGCTCGACCGCGACGACCATTTTGAGTTTGTCTTGCCCCTCCGCGACAAATTGCTTGGCAACTTCGGCGAGCTGCTCGACGTTATAATTTCTCAGACCGAAAGTGACGTAGGCCGGCACGGGGTTTTGCGCGCCGCCGAGCAAGCGCCAAACCGGTTCCTGGTAATGCTTGCCTTTAATGTCCCAGAGCGCAATGTCGATTGCGCTCACGGCAGAACTCCACATGCCGGTTTGGCCGCGCGGATTGAACTGCTTGTAGAGTTGTTGCCAAACCCGTTCGGTCTCGAGAGGATTCTTGCCGCGCAGAAACGGCGCCGCCTCGCGATTGATAAATTCCTTGGCGCCATGCCGTTGCGCGGCGCGAGTCAAACCATAGCCGGTGACATCTTGATCGGTTTCAACCGTGGTAAAGACGATCGGCGTCCAGATTTTTTCTTTAAGCAGTGGCGCCTCGATGGGAATTTTATGCAGCGTCGCTTTGACGTCGGTGATCTTCATGACTTACCTCGCGTATTTAGGAGTGGGTCAGAGTTACAACGGATCAATTCGGCAAGTCAAATCTTGGCGCTGCGGAGATGATCAAGGGATTTCGACTGGAGTTCTCGGAGTCGCGGTCCGTCAGATCGCCAACCCTTCCGGTTGGTGGTCCGACGCGAGATTGAACGCGTTCAGCGCTGCGCTTCGACCAAAGCTTGAACACCTAAGCGGTTAAGCAATGACTAAATGCGGCGCTTACGTGGTATTCGAGGCATGGGTCGTCCTTTCGCGTGGGCTTATGAGAGTTGGCTTTAATAGCCCCAGCGTTGCGCAATCGCGCTGACGCGCTGATGTTCCGGCGCCAGTTCTTTGCGCTGGAGCAATTCCTGGTACGCCTCGGCGACCAAATCTTGCGCGCAGACGTCTTTGATCGCGGGAACTTCGTAGTTGAGCTCGCCGAGCTTCTCTTCTTCTTTCAGCATGTCTTCAAAACCGGTCGCCAGTCCGTCGATGGGAAACGGCATGGCCTCGAGGTCGCGCGCAGTGCGCGCCGGATTGTTTTCGACGACGCGCTCTTCCGGATCGGGACTGAGAAAACGCAGGCGCTTTTCGAGATTCGTGACGTATTCGTGATTTTTCGGCATGTCGCGCACGAACCAATAGGCGCGGATCATCGCCTTGAGAAAACTTTTGACCAAGGCCGGTCTTTCCTCCAAAATACGCCCCGTCGCGGCGATGATTCGTTCCGGTCGCCCGTTAGGATATTGATCCGCCGGACTGACGAGCACGTTGCAGCCTTCTTTTTTAAGATCTTCGGCGTCCCAAGTGGGGACCGGCGCGCACTCGACGCGGCCGCTTCTGATAGCATTCTTGAGCAGATGGTGCGCTACGCCGATGCGCACCCACTCGACGTCGCGTTCCAAATCCAAGCCGGCCTTTTTGAGTTGAATCTGAATCGCCCAATGACGAATGCTGTTGAAGTCGCTGATGCCGACACGCTTGCCTTTGAGATCGGTCAGAGACTTGATGTGCGGCGGCCCGACCCAGACGTTGGTGTGCTGGTTGCGCCATCCGGCGATGATGTAGAGATCGGCGCCGCGCGCGCGTTGATAAAAAACCGTGCGTGACTGTACGTCGAGCGCGATATCCACGGATTTCTCCTTCATGGCTTGAGAAATCGCCAGCTTCTCCAAGCCGAAGGGCACCATGGAGTCGTGCGAGATTTCATAGGCCACAGATCCGTATTCGGTCTTGAGCCCCTCGTCGTACAAATAGTTCATTTCATGCGCGGCCATCACCGGCACTTGATGCAGCACGTGATAACAGGTGGGAGCGATGCGCAGTTTGCCGTTCAACATAAGCCAGCCTCACTTTTCGAATGGGTTTCTTTGCTGTCAACGTTGCTGACTTGTGATAGCCCTAAGCCGTTGCGGGTGTCAACGCGACGATGGATGAATTAGGTAAGACGTTCGTGCGGAACATAAATATTTGGCGTTTGATCGTGTTGGTTACCTTGCGCGTTGTGTTGTTTGAGCCGGTGAATGGATCGGCGCAGGATCTGCGGCATATTTACTACGGCACGACGGCTTCCGTGGCGCACTTGCCCGTCTGGGTTGCCAAGGACACCGGATTGTTTGCGAAGAAAGGTTTGAACGTCGAGCCCGTGCAGATTCGTGGCGGCGCGTTGATCACCATGGGGATCATGAGCGGCCAACTGCAATTTTCCGGCGCCGGCGCCGAGTCCGTGATCGCCGCGCGCATCGAAGGCGGCGACGTCGTGTTGCTTGCTTGTCCGACCAATCTGGAACCGATCTATCTCATCACCCGGCCTGAGATAAAATCGGCGGCCGAATTGAAAGGCAAGTCAACCGCAGTAACCCGTCTCGGTTCCTCCACTCATTTTTATCTGAGAGCCGCGCTCAGATACGTGGGCCTGGACCCTGAGAAGGATATGACGATCTTACAGTTGGGCGCAGGTCCCGAAGTTGCGGTGGCACTGGAGACAGGAAAAATCGCCGCCGCGGCTTTAAATATCCGCTATGCGATACCTTTCTTGCAGCGCAAATGGCCGATGCTTGTCGACTTGACCAAAACCGATCTGGTTTATCCGTCATCGTGCGTCACCAGCAGCCGCGCGCTCGTCAAGTCCGAGCCGAAGACGGTAGAAAGTTTTCTGAGTGCCTACGTTGAAGCCATACGATTGATCAAGAATGACCAAGCCGTCGGCGAACGCTCGCTGGCAAAATGGACGAGGGAAAGAGATGCCACTGTCGTAGCTCAATCGATCGAGTCGCACCGGCGGATTTTAAGGGTTCCACCCACCGTGCCCGATAAGGGAATCGAGAACGTGGTGAACGATCTGGCTAGCCGTCGCAAAGTACCGAAGGAATTTATCGGCAAACCGGAAGTGTTTCGCGACAACGGCCCCTTGGAGCGCGCTGTGGGGCGCTAGCTAGCGCTAGCACGGTGGGGCAAATTGCTGAGATCTTTTTGTTCTCGGGGGTTGAAACGACAGCACATCTCGCGCCTCCACGTGAGACGCGAGATGTGGGAAGTTTCATTCCATGGTGAATTCAGTCGTTGCTAGTTTGCTGGAGTTATTTTTGTCAGCTCGATTTCCCGCTGCAAGCCGGTGTGTTGGCCTCCGGCGGAGCCGTCGAATTTGGATTTCACGATGCTGCGAGTTTCGGGGCTATACCAGTAAGTGGTTGTAAAGTAGTCTCGCTGTCCGGCACGATCGTCACTTTCCAACTTAAACGCGCGATAGGTTCCGGCGGGAGTGGTAACTTGCTCGATGCCTTTGACCTCGTAGGTGATCTTTCTTGACATCTGCTTGCTACTGCCGACGTAAGTACCCTTGTAATCGCGAGTCCACTGTTTGCCGACAGTGAGGGGAAAATCGAGGTTTGGACCAAAAGTTAGCATGGCAATCAACGGCGCGGGTCTCGGTTCGAGATTTTCTTTCTCGGACCCGTTGAGGGCGGCGACTTTCATTTTACCGTCGGCGATCGACACCTCGTAGGTTCCATTAAGCGCTCGTGACGAGCTGCCGATGGTTCCGCCTTCCTTCACCGTGTAAGTCCAGGTTTCTCCGTTCTTATAGCTCGGTTTGGTGGCCTCGTCCTGGCTAAATGCGGCAGTTTGGCTGAAAACAATAGCTATGGCGAAAACGCCAAGCATTACAGATCTTCTCATTAATCCTCCTAGTCCGAAAAAGATTGACAAGGAAGGGTACTCTGCCCTTGCTAGTTTGTCGAATTAACTCTTGATAGTGAATTCCGCGGTCGCGAGCATTTGCGCTTCACGGGCTTGTTCGACGTCGTAGCGCGCACCGGTAGACCCTCGTTCACTTAACTCGCAAGAGCTTTTTGACCTGTTCGAGCACTTGCGGTGACTGAACCATGACCCGCTCCGCCGTCTCCTGAAGCTCTCACCGGATACCGGGTCTATCGACCTGCGCGCACTTTTTGGGACGGCCAGATCGACTTGATTGGCTTCCGGATAGCCTAAGACCAACTCGAACTTTGCGCCGATGGTATCGTGTTGTAGGTGTCTTTCCGTAAGAATCGCTTGGGTGTTGCCGAAGGACGCGACTGCGCAAACAAAAACTCATGTGGATGATTTTGGAATTTCAATCGGCAGATCGGCTCGATCGCCCCATTCCTTCCACGAACCGAGATAGTTGCGAACTCTTGGAAAGCCAAGCAGGCGCAGCGCGACGTAACTGTGCGCGGCGCGATAGCCGCCCTGGCAGTACGAGATCACTTCCTTGTCCGGGGTGATCCCGGCCTGGCGGTACATCTCTTTCAGTTCGGCATTGGACTTAAACGTCCCGTCGGCCGCAATATTGTCCGTCCATTCAATGTGCACCGCGCCGGGAACCGAACCACCGCGCGCCGCACGCACCTGAGTTCCGAAATATTCTCCGTCGGAGCGAGTGTCCAAGATCTTCACGTCATTCTTATGGAGCGAGCCCAGGACGTCGTCGGCGGTTGCCAGAACATCACGTCGCTCGACGATCTTCAGAGTCGCGGCCTTGGGTGCCGTGGCGTCGGTCGTAACGGGCCCGCCGGCTCTCTGCCATGCGCTAAATCCGCCGTCGAGCATGCGCCCGTTCGGATGGCCGTAGTATTCCAAGAACCACACGCCGCGCGCCGCGCGCATGCCGGAATTCTCTTCGTAGAATACGACCTCCTTCGACTCGCTCACGCCGCGCAATTCGAGCACGTGATGGATCATGAACATGAACGCCTTGAGCGGCGCCTCGCGGGTATCGATCAAGCTCAGGCCAAATAAATCAAAATGGGTGGCGCCGGGAATGTGCCCCTTGGCATAGTCTTCAGCCGGTCGCACGTCGATAATACAGAGCTGAGGGGATCCGAGCTTCGGGCGCAGTTCTTGCGGAGTTGTGAGCAACGTTTCGCGCGTGTATTGTTTCTCCATAGGTTCCCTATAGCACTAGTCAAAATGGCACTGCAAATTAAGCAAACGCGTTTCAAGTTCTCTATGCAACTCGGTGTGACCGCGGTGCTGGTAAGCGTTGGTATTTTTATCTCCGGTTTCACTTACCAACCCGCATTACCGGGGCGCAAACTGTCTTTCCCCGCGGACCATTATTCCCACCCCGACTTCAAAACCGAATGGTGGTACTATACTGGACACTTGGAAGCCGAGAGCGGCAAGCGCTACGGTTATCAGGTGACCTTTTTCCGTTTCGGCGTGCGCGATCGGCAGAACGGAAGCGGTGAAGCGCCGCTATTTACCGATTTGTACATGGCGCATTTCGCCCTCTCGGATATCGCCGCGAAGAAATTTTTGTTTCGTGAACGGATCAATCGTGGGTATGGCGATCGGGCCGGAGCGCTGACCGATCGGTATCTGGCTTGGAACGAAGACTGGAGAGTCGAAGGCGCCGAAAAGCATCATCGGCTTCAGGTCAAGGATCGCGGCACTCAACTCCAGCTTTCGCTGACGTCGCTCAAGCCCCCGGTCTTGCACGGCCAGAACGGACTTAGCCAAAAAGGTGAGGGCGAAGGACGGGCATCCTATTATTATTCCTTGACGCGCATGCAGACCGAGGGTGAGCTGACCATTGACGGAAAAAAAGCCAAGGTCCGCGGCCTGACTTGGATGGATCATGAGTTCGGTAGCAATCAACTGCGCGAAGATCAGGTGGGCTGGGATTGGTTCAGCATCCAGCTCGACAATCAGACAGAACTGATGCTCTATCTCATGCGGCGTAAGGATGGTTCGACCGATCCCTACTCCAGCGGCACGCTGGTAAAAGCGGATGGAACGATTAAGTCGCTTTCTTTGAGGGATTTCCGCATCGAAAATCTCGAGCGTTGGAAAAGCCCGAAGACTGGCGCGAATTACCCGATGAAATGGAAGGTGGCAATTCCTTCCGAAGAAATCGCGCTGGAAATCACCCCGGCGTTTCCTGAACAAGAATTGATTACCAGCCGAAGCACGCGGGTAATTTACTGGGAGGGCGCGGTGGGTATCAGTGGGACATTCAAAAGCAAACCACTCAAGGGCCAAGGTTACGTCGAAATGACCGGGTACGCGGGCAAGCTGACGATCTAGCGGCATGGATTTGCAGCGAAAAATTGGCCAATTCGCACTCGAGCACAATCTCCTCAGCGATCGCGAGCGTATTCTCGTGGCGGTCTCTGGTGGGCCGGACTCCAGCGCATTACTCCACCTTCTCTGCGAGCTTCAAGCGCAATTTCACCTGCACCTCGAAGTCGCGCACTTGCAACATGGGATTCGCGGTGAAGAGGCGAAGGAAGACGCGCGCTTTGTCGCAGACCTCGCGGAAAAGCTCAAGCTGCCGTTTCATTTAAAGGAGATCCATCTGGCGCTGCTCAAGTCAGAGGCGGGCAAAGGTAATCTTGAAGCATGGGCGCGCGTGGCGCGCTATCGATTTTTTGCCGACGTCGTGTGCGAGCGCAAGCTCGACAAAGTCGCCACCGCGCATACCCTGGATGACCAGGGGGAGACCGTCTTAATGTGGACCTTGCGCGGCTCGGGCATGAAAGGTTTGGGCGGCATGGCGCCGCTGCATCGAGTGTACCCGACAGAGGGTGGAGGCCCAGCTCTTACCGTCATTCGTCCCTTACTTGAGGTAAGCAAAGCAGAAGTCCTTGATTACTTGAAAGCACGACAATTTCATTATCGCATCGACCCGTCCAATCAGGATGCCACGCTACTGCGTAATTGGCTGCGTTTAGAATTGATGCCGACACTCCAACAGCGCGTCGGCGAAAATCTTGCCGTGCGTTTGAGCCGTCAGGCGGAATTGATTCGCGGCGAGGATGAACTGCTCGATCAAATGGCGCGCAAGAGCCTTGAAGCGATGCTTGGCCCTAGCGGGCTCGATCGTTTGGAGTTTCTTCGTGAGTCGAAGGCGCTGCGGCGGCGAATTCTCCGTCTTTGGATCGAATCGGCGCGCGGTCATCTGCGTGGGCTGGATTTTGTTCATGTTGAGGACCTCTTGCGTCTAATAGAAGCGAGAACCCCGCAGGGCCGGCTATCGATTCCGGGCGGTTGGGAGCTGGTGCGTGAGTATGAGGCGCTTAAGCTGGCAAAACGATCGAAGGGGCTCAAACCGCCGTGTTATAGTTACAGTTTCAAGATCGGCACGCCGCTGAATATCCCGGAAGCTAGGGTGGCAATTCGTAGCGAACGGATCACGGCTCCGATCGGCGAGCTGCCGACAGGACTGACGGAGGCGTTGTTCGACTTTGATCTATTAGTGGAACCGCTGACAGTCAGAAATTTCCGCGCAGGCGATCGAATTCACCCGCTAAACATGGCAGGACATCGAAAGCTGAAGGATCTATTTATTGATCGCAAAGTGCCGCTTTCGACTCGCGCTACGTTGCCGATCTTGGTAATGGGTAAGGATGTCCTCTGGATTCCTGGTTATGCTCGCAGCGAGATCGCCCGCGTGTCTAGAAAGACGACAGCCATTTTGCAAATAAAGGCTGTAACCATCAGTGCTTAGGTCACAAACTCTATGTTGATCGAGCCGCATGCGTGTGTTAAACTTCGTTCTTAGATTTGGGAGGATCGGTTGAGTCAGTCATCAAAACATATCGCTCTTTGGTTGGTTCTGGCACTCGTTTTCCTGGTCATTTTTAGTGTCTTTAGCAAGCAACACGGCCGTGAACCGGAAATCGTTTTTAGCGAGTTCATGGGTTCGGTGGATCGCGGCGACGTACAGGAAGTCCTCATCCAAGGCCACAACATTCAAGGAAAATATAAGAACGGTGAACGGTTTCGGACCTTCGCGCCCAACGATCCGGAGTTGGTGAAGTCGTTACGTGACAAAAAAGTTAAGATTGCGGCGAAGCCTGAGGACGATTCACCTTGGTACATGGTTCTGCTGCTCAATTGGTTTCCGATGTTGCTGCTGATCGGCGTATGGATATTTTTCATGCGCCAGATGCAAGTCGGGGGCGGCAAGGCGATGTCGTTCGGCAAGAGCCGGGCGAAGCTGCTGACGGAGAATCAACATCGGATTACTTTTTCCGACGTGGCGGGTGTCGAGGAAGCGAAAGACGATCTTCAGGAAATCATCGCCTTCTTAAAGGACCCAAAGAAATTTACCAAACTCGGCGGCCGTATTCCCAAAGGCTGTCTGCTTGTCGGTCCTCCGGGAACCGGCAAAACCTTACTGGCCCGGGCGATTGCCGGTGAGGCCGGCGTGCCATTTTTTAGCATTAGCGGTTCGGACTTCGTGGAAATGTTCGTCGGTGTCGGAGCATCGCGCGTGCGTGATCTTTTCGTTCAAGGAAAGAAGAACGCTCCCTGCATCATTTTCATCGATGAAATCGATGCCGTCGGGCGTCACCGTGGCGCCGGTCTCGGCGGCGGTCACGACGAGCGTGAACAGACCCTTAACCAGTTGTTGGTGGAGATGGACGGCTTCGAAGCTAATGAAGGAGTCATTTTGATCGCCGCCACCAACCGACCCGATGTGTTGGATCCGGCGCTGTTGCGTCCCGGTCGTTTTGACCGGCGCGTCGTGGTGCCGCGACCGGACGTCAAGGGACGCGAAGGGATCTTGCAGGTTCACACCCGCAAGGTTCCGGTTGGCCAGGACGTCGATATCGCCGTGTTGGCACGGGCGACGCCGGGTTTTGCCGGTGCCGATTTGGAAAATCTGGTCAATGAAGCGGCCTTGCTGGCGGCGCGTAATAATAAAGAAAAAGTCGACATGCACGATTTTGAGCTCGCCAAGGATAAAGTCATGATGGGCGCCGAGCGCCGCAGCATGATCATCAGCGAAGAAGAAAAGCGCAACACCGCCTATCACGAAGCTGGGCATGCGCTGGTTGCGAAGCTTTTGCCCGGAGCTGATCCGATTCATAAAGTGACGATCATTCCGCGCGGTATGGCCTTGGGTCTGACGCAGCAATTGCCCATAGACGAGAAACACACGTACGCCAAGGAGTATTTACTCAACAATCTAGTGATTCTTTTCGGCGGTCGGGTGGCGGAAGAACTGGTGCTTAACCATATGACCACCGGGGCGGGCAACGACATCGAAAAAGCCACCGATCTGGCACGCCGTATGGTCTGTGAATGGGGCATGAGCGAGAAGCTCGGTCCCATGACGTTCGGCAAGAAAGAAGAAGAAATATTTCTCGGTAGAGACTTCACACAGAAAGTCGACTACTCGGAAAGCACCGCCATCGAGATTGATGCCGAAGTAAGACGAATTATTCAGGACAGCTACTACAAGGCTAAAGATCTCCTCAAAACGAATATTCGGCTGCTGCACAAAGTGGCTGAGACATTGCTTGAAAAGGAAGTTTTAGACGGCACGGAGATCGACACGTTAGTTAGAGAGTTTGGCGGAACGGTGGAGACCCGCTCGCTCCGTCCGCCGCCGCGGCGTTTGCCTGAGTTGTTTCTTGCCGGGGGCGCCTGCCCCTAAGACTCCACATTCCAATCGTTGCTCATTTTTCGATCGCAGTGATTCATGTATCCGCGACCGGAGAATGGCGTGGTGCATTAAGCAATAGCAAGATAACCGGGCGCAATAGTTTTTACGACAGGTGCCGCAGTGTCCGATGGGAAATCCCAAGAGTTAAACACAGGTATAGGAGTCTGCCGCCGCTCGGACCACTGATGTCGGCGGACAGAGGTTATGTCAGTACCCGCCATGGCAAGCTCGATTGCTCCCGTCGCACGGTGATCATGGGCATCCTCAACGTCACGCCGGATTCATTTTATGACGGCGAAGGCGCTCAGAGCCGACGCGGGCGATCGCCGATGGTGTTGAGATGGTTCAATTGGGGGCGGAAATTATGGGATGTTGGCGGAGAATGACGCGGCCGGGTGCGCGGCCGGTGGACGAGGCCGAAGAATTGGATCGCGTCTTGCCAGTGATTCGGGCCTACGCCGGGAAGTCGCTGTGCCGATCTCGATCGACACTTACAAGGCCGGAGTCGCCCGCGCGGCCCTCGACGCAGGCGCGGATATCGTCAATGACGTCAGCGCGCTGCGCTTCGATCCGGCCCTCGTTTCGCTCGTCGCGGCGGCAAAAGGTACCGGTATATCCTGATGCACATGAAGGTAAGCCGCAAACGATGCAAGCTGAGCCGAGATATAACGACGTCGTGCGTGAAGTTAGGGATTTTCTCTCGGCCCAACTTTACGAAGCGATCGATGTGGGATGAGCTGCGGAACGGATCATTTTAGATCCGGGCATCGGCTTCGGCAAAACGCTGGAGCACAATCTCCAGTTCTGCGCGGTTTGCCAACGCTTGCAGCCCTAGGACAGCCGTTGCTCGTGGGCGCCTCGCGTGCAAGGCCTTTATCGGTAAGATTCTCGACTTGGACCCGGACCACCGTCTGGAGGGAAGTCTCGCGGCGGCGGTTGCGGCAGTGCTCGGCGGCGCCAATCTGCTGCGCGTCCACGATGTCGCGGAAACTCGTCGGCTGCGCGGATGACGGACGCGATTCGCTTCGGATTCAACTCGTGACGAGATCTCTTTCATGTTTGAATTGATCCGCCAAATACGTTGGCAAGATCTCGTCGATATCAGCCTCATTACCTTTTTGGTTTATCGCTCCCTGCA
>CAWERH010000010.1:0-85488 GCA_963811315.1 uncultured delta proteobacterium | reverse complement strand
AAACCGTCCGGCGCGACATAAACATGTCCGGAAAGCATAGCCTCTCCATGGGTCGCGAGATGCACCGGGAGGCGTGAAGTTTGATTCAGCCATTCGACAAAACCAACGGTGAACCCCGCCGCGATGTGCTGCACGATCAAAACTGGCGCGAGAAAATCTTTTGGCAGCGCGGATAAAATCGTCTGCAGAACGACGGGGCCTCCGGTAGAGGCGCCGATCGCAACGACTTGAACTTCTCTAGGTCCCTTTTGATGTCGATCTGCCGCACCGGAGCAGTCAAAGGCGCCAGCCGCGCTTTGGTCCAGCGCCTGACCACCTTGACTTCCGACATGAGCTTCACCGTCTTGATAAGCTCGCGTGCGTCAGATTCGAATTCCGGGTGGCCCAACCCCTGGGGCCGAGCAACAATGGCAAGAGCGCCCGCTTCGATGGCGCGAAAGCTGGTTCCGACTTCGCGTGGATCCATGACTCGCGGTAACGATCACAATCGGCGTCGGCGATGTTTCCATGATTTTACGGGTCGCTTCGAAACCGTCCATTTGGGGCATATGAATATCCATCGTAATGACGTCCGGGGTTTTTTCTTTTACGGCCTGCAATGCCTGAATTCCATTGCTAACCGTTCCGATGACTTTTATTTCCGGGTCGGCGTCCAGTATATAAACCAAAAGCTCCCGCGCCACCGGAGAATCTTCAACCACCAGCACTTTAATCACGACGTCGTTACCTTCGCTCTAAATGAATGGCTCACGTGAGTCTCCCCATGACCTCGAGCAGGTTGCTTTGATCGAAGCTGTTTTTGACGATGTACGCGTTTGCGCCGGCGTCCATGCCGCGCTCACGGTCTTCCCGCGACTGCAGGGCCGTTACCAAGATTATCGGCATCTCAGAGAGTTTCTTGTCGGCGCGAATCTTGGCGGTGAGATCAAAGCCGTTCATTCGTGGCATTTCCACGTCCGAGACCACAACATCGAACTCATGGCTCCTGAGCTGGGTGAAGCCGTCAACGCCGTCGACCGCGGTATTGACGTTGTATCCGGCCGTTTCCAGGATATTCTTGAGAAGGGTGCGAGACGTGATGGAATCCTCCACGACCAGAACGGACTTCCTCGATGGCTGGTCTTTTTCCAACGCCGGAACTTGCGCCGTCCGGCCGCTTACTCGAACCGCGGATTGCATTAGATCGGAGACGTTGAGGATGGGCACGAGCTTCCGGTTCGCTAATACGGTCGCACCGGCGATGTTGCGCACCCGCGATAGCTGCCGGCCGAGAGTCTTCACCAACACCTCCTGCTCGTCGACGATGTTGTCCACGAGAAACGCAATGCGCTTTCCGTGCTGGCTGATTATAACGACCGGCACACCGTTATGGTTGTCCTCGGTGGTGTCCTTTCGGGGCAGTTCCAAGACATCTGCCAGGCGGACCAAAGAAATTGTTTTTCCGTCCAGCTCGATGGTATCTTTGTTCTCCACCGTCTTGATCTTTTCTTGCTTGACTCGTGCGACGCGCTCGACCGTCGCGGCAGGAAGGACAAAAAGATCTTGGTTCACGCGCACGGGAATGCCGCGAAAGGTGGCAGTTGTGAGCGGCAGAACCATACGAAAGGTCGTGCCGCCGTGGACCTGAGAATCGACGGTGACCGTTCCCCGCAGCTTTTCGGCCTTCTCGCGAACGATGGCGAGACCCAGACCGCGACCTGATAGATCGGTGATCATCGCGCTGCTCGACACGCCCGACCGGAAGACGAGCGCGAAAGTTTCAGGATCACTGAGACCGTCGGCCTCCGCTTGCGCAATCAGGCCGAGCTTCAATGCGGACGCCTTGGTCTTGGCTCGATCGATTCCCCTGCCGTTGTCAGAGATCAGGACCTGAACCTTGTTCCCATCCAGTTGCGAGACGGCGATTCTGATCGTGCCAAGGCGTGGCTTGTTTTTCTGCTCGCGTTCTGCCGGCTTCTCGATGCCATGGTCGATACAGTTTCGAATCAAATGAATGAGCGGATCTTTGATTTCTTCGAGGATTCGTCGATCGACTTCGATTTCTCCTCCTTCGATCACAAGATCCACTTCCTTGGCTTGATCGCGTGAAAGCTCGCGAACCAGGCGCGGGAAACGTGTGCAATACGGAGCTAAACGGAAGCATCAGCACATTCTTCATGTCCAACAAGAGCTCATCCACCATGAGTCCCAGGGTCCGGTGATCCTGGTTCGCCGATTTTGCCATGGCAGCCATTTGACCATCGAGCTCTGTGAAGGCCTGAAAGCTCCAATCCAAAAACTCGGTGATTTTTGTAAACCGCCCGTTTCGCCCGGCGGCATCCTGAGCGTTTTTTTCCAGGTTTCGACCAATGGCGCGCACCTCCGGCTGGACTTTCGCCCATTCCCGTTTCCAGCGTGCAAGTGTGACGTTGATATCTCTCAACTCGGCGGCGTGCTGGCTCGTCGCGAGCTTCACTGAAAGTAGCTCTTCGGCCTGGAGGAGAACCGCGTCGAGCTTCGCGGTTGCGATTCTTACCGTCTCCATCGGCGCCGGCCGTTCTTCTGTTGTGGAGATATGCGGCTCTAAAGCAAAAACCATCGGATAGGCTTGGCCATTCTTGCTTGGACTTTTCGGTTTTGAGAGAGGCGCCTGTAACAGGTCCACAAGCTGCTCACTGAGTTGTCCGATCTGACTCTTCAGCGCTGCGGCGCGATTGTCATCGGTTTCCACCAACAGCAATCTCAAAATGGCTACGGTTTTGTGGAGCGTGTCATAAAGGTCAGGCGAGGGGCCGAGCGCTCCACCTTTCCATGCGGCAAAGACGGATTCCAAGGTTTGACAGAGCGCTTCGACCTCGGTCATCGTTACGCTGCGCGCGGCACCCTTAAGACTGTGCGCCTCGCGAAATATGTTCTCGACGATCGTCATTTCCCTATCGACGGATGGCGTTTTTTCCAGATCGAGTAGCCCGGCGGTGATGAGATCAAGATGCTCCTCCGCCTCGACCCTAAACATCGCCAGCAGCCGTTTTTGAAATTCTTCGTTCTTGGTCGCCATCGTTGAGTTTGCTTTCCCTAATGCGCGCCGTTGACCTCGATCAACGATCGCAGACGATGCCCCACCTCATTGAGATCTCTCGCCGCTTGCTCCGCTTGTCTTGTCGCGGCGACGTTTTGCGTGCTCGCCAGTTTGATGTTTTCCATCGCCAAGGCAACCTGGTCCATGCCGACGAGTTGCTGCTGATTCGATGCTGCGATTTGGGTCGCGGCCTGTGCCGCCTCTGTGATGCTATCGGTCAATCCTCGAATGGCTTCGCCCGTGGAAGAGGATTGTTTCACGGCCGACTCGACGGCTTTAGTGCCCTGCTCGGTCGCCATCACGGCCGCGTGCGTGGCCTTCTGGATGTCGCTCAAGATCGCCCGCACTTGAACCGTGGCCTGCTTCGATTGCTCGGCCAGACTCTTGACCTCCTGGGCAACGACGGCAAAACCTTTGCCGTGTTCGCCCGCTTTCGCCGCCTCGATAGCGGCATTCACGGCTAGCATGTTGGATTGTTCAGCAAGCTCATTGACCGAGGCGATGATGTCGCCGATGGCCTGGCTCTGCTCGCTCAGTTTGACGATGCTTTGGGCTATGGAGTCCGTTTGCTCCTTGATATGGCTCATGCCCTCGATCGTTTCGTCCACCGACGCTTTGCCGGCTTTTGAGACTTGCGCGGATCGTTGCGCGGTATCCGAGACGTATTTGGCTTTTTGACTGGCGACCTGAGAGGTTTGTTTCACCTCCTCCACGGTAGTCGTGGTTTCGCTCACCGCTGCGGCGGTCTCCGTCGCTCCCGAAGCCACCTGAGTCGTCATGGCAACGATCTCGCCTGATGAAGTGGAGAGCTGGGAGATCGCCTCGCGCAACTGCCGGGTGATCGACCGCGTGAGCTGAAGCGCGATGGCGAGACCTGAAATGACGCCTAGCACAGAAACGATAATCAGCAGGAAAGAAGAGCGGCCGATCGTATTGGACAGTTCCCCGCGTCCCTGCGCCAGGTTCTTCTGCTCGAATTCAATGTACTGATCGCACTTTTCGCGCAACTTAAGCGCGAGCGGGAGCGCTTCCTTAGAACTTAACGTTATCGCTTCCTCGCGTTTTCCCCGCTGCAGCAGTGCGATGACTTGCTCTTGTGCCGCTTTGTGGCTCTTTTGAATCTCTTCAATGCCCTGCAAGATTCGGCGTGCTGTCTCCGAGCGCGAGAGCGTCCGGAGTTTTTCGACCAGCGCGTCAAACTGGCGGTGGCTCTCCCGCGTGTCGTCAATCAGTCTGTTTTGTTCTTCGGCATAGATCAGTGCGCCGCGATATTGAGCGGTCTGGTCTCTCGCCTCCAGTTTGAGCGCGGTGGCGATCAGAATGGCCTGGGTATTCGAATCGAGAAACTCGGCATAGGCTCCTTCGATCGTTCGAAACGTGTAAAACGTGGCTGCGCACACGATGATCAGGATGGTGAGCACGATCAGGTATCCGCCGATGATCTTTTTACCGATGGTCATCTCTTTTCTCCTCGGACTATTCGAAATGGCTCCAGCTCGTCTCAAACTCGATACTGCGCCACCAACTGTTTAAGTTTCTGTCCCAAGTCGGCCAGATTGTGAGCCGCTGTTTCCGCCTGCTTGGTGCCGGCGACATTCTGCGTGCTCGCCTGTCTGATACTCTCCATCGCGAGCGCGACTTGGTCGGTTCCGACAAGTTGTTGTTGGCTCGATGCGGCGATTTGAGTCGCGGCCTGCGCCGCCTCGGCTATGGTATCGGCCAAAGCCCGGATCGCTTCGTCGACCTCGGCCGACTGCTTCACTCCGCTCGCCACCGCCTTGCTGCCCTGTTCGGTCGCCATCACCGCGGCGCTGGTTGCCTTTTGGATCTCGCTTAGGATGTTGCGCACTTGTGCCGTTGCCTGTTTCGACTGTTCGGCAAGGCTCCTGATTTCTTGAGCCACTACGCCGAAGCCTTTTCCTTGCTCGCCGGCCTTTGCCGCTTCGATGGCGGCGTTGACAGCCAAAAGGTTGGATTGGTCCGCCAGGTCATTTACGCTGGCGATAATTTCGCCGATGGTTTGGCTCTGTTCACTCAGTTTCACAATACTCTCGGCGATGGACTCCATCTGCGCCTCGATGTGCTTCATCCCCGCGACCGAAATCTCCACGGTTTTTCTTCCCGCCCGCGCAACTTCCGCCGCCTTCTGGGAGCTCTCCACAACGTATTTTGCTTTTTGGCTCGAGAGATGTCCGGTCTGCTTGACCTCCTCGACCGTGGTCGTGGTTTCACTGATGGCCGTCGCAGTTTGGGCAGCGCCGGAGGCGACCTGAGTTGTCGTTGCCAGGATCTCACTGGCAGAGGAGGCGAGGACGTTGGCTCCCTCTGCAAGCTCGTTCGTGTTGCGCCGGAGGCTCTCCACCATAGCGGCCAACGTATTTCCGAGCACATCCCTCTCCGATTGCGGTTTAAGCGCCACTCTGAGGTCTCCACCGGCAATCGAATTCGCCACTCTGGCGGTTTCCTTGAGATAGTCCGTCATGTGGCCAAACGATTGCGTCAATTTGCCCACCTCGTCAGCACGGCCGTTTGTGGAGAGCGCCATCGGCAACTCCCCCGCGGCAATCAGAGCGGCCGTCTTGGAAATTTCGGTCAACGGACTGGCGATCATCCGATTGAACAATGCAACCATCCCGATCGCGAGCAGCACGGAAATGAGTCCCGCTATCGTGAAGACGCGAATCGCGTCACTAGCGTTTTGTGTAGACTGTTGCACGGTATTTTGCGCTTTCTGCGCCGCTTCCCGTTCGAGTTCTTCGGCGATGGCCCTGATCTTGCCGAAGCGTTCCAATTGAACGCCAAAAATCAGCTCTTTCGCCTCTTTGCTTTTTCCTTGATAGACGAGTGGAATGATTTGGTTCTCCTGAGTTTGCTTAAAATCATTTCGGAGGGCGATCAGCTCTTTTATCCGCCCGAGAAATGCCGGGTCGATCTGCTGGCGCTTAGAAAGTCGCTCATGGATCGCCGCGGATAATTGGTTGCGCGTCTGAATATCCTTGTGCCAAGCCTCCTGTTCCGCGCGCTCGGTCAACATCAACATGGCCAACTGGGCCGCCCGTATCCCATTTTGTGCCTCAAGTCGTCTAACAAATCTGTCGCATTGGCGAACTCGATTTCAAAAAGCCTCGTCTGGGACTGCTGGATTGTCTTAATGCTGCGGTAGCCGGTGAAGATCACCGCCCCCAACAAGACGACCATCAAGCCCATGGCCACCGAACACTTGGCCCGCACCGACAAGTTCGAGAAACCATTGACATCATGCCGGTTCATCCAGCATCCGTCTTAGTTAGACTTGCGATTTCCTCGTGCACCACGAGATTTTTTGATCGAGAGCATTTTTGCCATGTCGAGAATTACCAGGGGCTCTTTCGTCACGCCCGTCAGATACTCCGCCCCGACGCCCGTCAACGTGGGCAGGGGCGGTTGGATCTCTTCGCGCCGAATCTTCGCACGCCCAGTATCGAATCGGCGAGAATGCCGAACTCCATCTTTTCGTCGTGTACAATAATGACTTTGTTGAGGTCTGTGAGACCGTGCTCCGGGAGATCGAAAAATTTCTTCATGTCGATGACCGAGACGATTTGTCCGCGGACGTTGATGATGCCGAGAACAAACGGCGGCGTGCACGGCACGGGCGTCAGTTCTTTTAGCGAGCAGATCTCGCGGACGTAGGAAGACTCAATCCCATAGGTTTCGTAGGCGAGGAGGAACTCGACGACCTCGATGGATTCGCCGGCTGTTTTCTCTTTCGCGTCATCCCGCGCCAGCTTTCGCGCTCTGGCTTTGAGCAGTTGTTTCTTTGCCTCTTCGCCCGCCTTCTGTAGGGTCGAAGCTTCCTTCGCTACCGCCGTTTCCTTTTCTAGATTCATCGCAGCGCTTCTTTCACATATTTCGTTGTCGGCTTGTGCGTCGGGAACGCCGCAGTTTTTATCGGCGGCTGATCACTGCGCCGTCGCCGCCGCAACACCGGCGGTTGGGCGAATGATCTCCAGCAATCTGCCGGCTGTCATGCCGTCAAACTCCGGCAGCACTTGCTCCCGAGAATACGCGCTCAATAGCGTGCGAGCATTGTCGAAGTGCCTGTCTGCCTCCGCAAACCTTCTCCTGGCGTCGTGCGAGATTGCCGAGCGCGAAGTGGGCAAAGACGAGATTGGGCTCGAGATAGACAGCGCGCTGCAGTGCTCGGGTGGCTTCGAGAACAGCGCCTTGCTCTTGCAGGATGGTGGCCTGAAGAACGTGATAGGAAGGATTCAACTTGTCGGCGGCTACGGCTTGTTCAGCGGCGCGGCTTGCTTCGGCAAGTTTTCCTTGGTTGGCATATACACGCGCCAACAATGAAGCGGCCTTGCCGTCGCTCGGGTCCCGGTCCAGGAGGGTCGAAAGAATTCGCGCCGCCTCCTCGTAGCAACCCTGCTCGTAGAGGAGCAGAGACTTGCCATAGGCGGTCTCGTCCTGAGACGTCTCTTTGATTTCTACAATGTCGAACGCGATGGCTTCCTCCTGCGGCTCGACTGTGGGAATCGCAGGCTCGGGCGTGACGCTTAACGAAAACGAGGGCATCGCCTCGAGGGGCGAATGCGTCTGCGCTTCAAAGCTGAATGCCGATATTTCCGAGCTGTGATTATCCTTTTGATAGAGGATGGTGCCGGGAAAATTGACCGTGGTGAACTGCTCATAAAGGACATGAGAGGTTTCGCACGGACTTACGATCAGCCAGCCGCCGTCCAGTAGTGAAAGACGCAGCTTGCGGACAACTTCCTTTGCTCGTTCCGAGCCGAAGTACATGAGGACATTGCGGCAGAAAATTATATCCATCGCGTTGGAGTTGCTGAGCAGCGATGGATAGGTCTCTTCCATCAGATTGAGATAGGAAAACGTCACCATTCTCTTGATCTCGGGCAGGATCTCAAAACGCCCGTTGTGTCGTTTTGCGAAGTATTTTTCTTTGAGCTCTGCGGGCACGCCGCGAAAGGACCACTCGCCATAAACGCCGTCTTCGGCTTTCTTGAGAAAATTCGGATTGATATCGGTGGCCAAAATGGTGATTTGCCAGTCTGCCAAGTCAGGAAGCAGGCGCTTCAAGAGAATCGCAATGGAATAAGCTTCCTCACCCGTGCAGCAACCGGCGCTCCAGAGTCTTAGCCGCCGCCCCGAATTGCGGCGTCTGTCGATCAACTCGGGCAGGACGCGCGCCTCGAGAAGATCGAGGCTTGGCCGCTCGCGAAAGAAATAAGTCTCGCCGACGGTGAGATGGCTGGCCAGAATCTCGATCCGGCTTTGGGTCACAGGCGATGACACGAGCCATTGAACGCAGGATTCCATGTCGTCGAATTCAAATGCCCGGCTGATCGATCGCATGCCGCGCTCGAGATCGAGCCGACGCTCGGGCGGGAAGTAAAAACCCATGTGCTCGGTGACAAACTCGCTGAGCTGGGCGAGCGATGAACTGGACAGATGCTCAGTCATTGCGCATGACCGAATCTGGCGGTGTGGGAACACTCTTCAATGCCTCGTCCAAGGTCCGTTCCTCTTCGGCAGAAAGAAATTGTTCCAGGTCGTGAATCAGCACCAAACCGTCTTGCAGTTTCACGATTCCTTGCACGTATTCGATGTCGGGAAGTATTCCTTGCGCGGCGGCGATATCCTCTTCAGCTATTTCGATGACACCGTCGGCGGAATCCACGAGGAGGGCGACAGTTTGCCGAGACGTTCTTGCGATCATGAGCTGATCGGCAAGTTCAATTTCTCGCTCAGGCAAATGGAATCGCCGGCGCAGATCGTAAACCGGAACGATATTTCCTTTCACGTTGATCACGCCAAGAACTACCGGCGGCGCTTTCGGGAGAGGGGTGATATCGACTACGAATACGACTCGCTCGACGCAAGACAAAGTCAGCGCGTAGCGCCGTTCGTCGAGGGTGAATAGGCACAGTTGGATTCCTTGATTCATAAAGAATCGAGACTACATTCGCCGCTCCGACGTGCATCAAGCGCCGTTCAGAACCTGTGGACGAGCGCCAGCGGAATCTTGGGAATAATTCAGCGAACACCATAAACGTCACAATTGGATTACCCGCGACCCATCATCGCGGGCTCTGCTTTGTAGTACGATTAATCGTTAGCGGTGCGGTCAATGGCATCGACGACGGCAAGTTCCGTACACCAATCTGGAACACCCCTCACAACTATTGTCCAATCTGTTTAACTATCGGCAGAAATATTCTCTTCTGCTGTTTCAATCGCGCCAATGGATTCACGAAACGCCACTGCCTGCCGAGCCTGAGGGTGCTATTTTCCCTTAATTGTCAGGAGAATCGTGCCCTTCGACAAGGCAGAGAGCTGAGCGGCTTCAGAAGGCGTCGGGAAATTTATTTCCCAATGAGGCTGACTAATTAGTGAATATAGTTCGCGGGTATCCAGAGCAGGCGAAACTTATGCCAGTTCGACTTATTTGAGGGTTCAGTCTATTTAAGGAATTTCTGCGTGCGATATGAGCTTGACGACGACTCCAGCTGACAGGGATGAACAAAGGCTCACCCTAGCGAACAATTGCAGCGTTCCGACAGATCGACGACAACCAAATCACACCGTTAAAAAATCGCAGTGGAGACCGCGGCCGAGATGCGGCAGGCTAATACGGTCCGCCAGCGCGTTTGCGCGCAGCTGTGAATGATTCGGCCGCCTTGCGGATCACTTCTTCGGCGTCGATCGCGACGAGCTCGCCCTTGTGCTTGAGGATGCGTCCATCGATCACCACCGTGTCGACGTTGTAGGGTTGTGCTTGTTGGACGAGCAACAACGCGGGATTTCCGAAGGGGGCGACATTCAAGTCATTGGTCCGCACCAAAATTAGATCGGCGCGCTTGCCGGGTGTGAGCGATCCGACGCGGTCGGCGATGCCCAGATCTCTAGCGCCGTCGATGGTGGCCAACTCTAAAATTCGCCGCGGCTGTACTTCCATCACGTCCATGGAGCGCAAATGATTGAGCTGCAGCATGAGGCGCATGATGGAGAACATGTCGGCGTTGCCGCCCACCGTAGTCGTGTCTACGGATAAGCTGCATTGAACGCCGCGCTTCAACAGATCGCCCAGATAGGGAAGACCCGATGCCAAACGGGAGGCGGTGAACGGCGCGATGCTGACATGGGATTTCGTTTCGGCGATCATGGCGCGCTCTTCCGCCGACGCGCTGTACGTGTGAATGAGCTGGACGTCGGGACCGAGTAGCTTGTCTTTGTAAAGCATTTCGATGCGCCGGAAGCGCTTGATCTCTCCGAGCGAACGGCCGGCGTGCTGGGTGATCGGCAATCCCAGGCTGCGGGCAGATTCCCATTCTTTGCGATACACCTCCGGCGGCGTGTCGCCGGCGCCGCGCGAGGCGAAACCCATCGTGAGCAAACCGTCGTTCGATGCGCCGAACCATTCCCGTTTCACGCGCGCGATGTCGTTGAAGTCGGCGGTCTCCTTGGGCTTGAGCTGCAAGTTGCGGCTATAGCCGTAGGAAAAGCGCGCGCGGATACCGCAATCGCGCAACGCGCGCAGGTCGGCGTCGGCGTAAGCGCCGCTGATAATATTGTGCGACCAGTCATGAATGGTCGTCAGTCCGGAGTTGATCGCTTCGGCAATTCCCAACTTGGCGCTGGCATAAGCATCTTCGGGCGTCATCACCGGCCCGAGGCGGCTCATTACCGGAAAATAATCAAAGTCGCCGTCGGCGACAATGCCGCGAGCGAAGCTGCCCCAAAGATGAAAGTGAGTGTCGACAAAGCCGGGTAGAGCGATGCGATTGCGGCCGTCGATTTCTTCGGCTCCCGGTGCGGCAAGCTTGGGACCGATAGCGACCAGCGCGCCGTTGCGCACATGGACATCGGCGTTCGGCAAGTCGCCCAACTTTGCATCCATGGTGACAACATAGGCATTGCGGACGACGAACTCGCGGCGTGGCGGCAGCTTGCCGGTGCTTCGGTCCGCGGCCGCTACCCGAGACGACGGCTGGGAATTTGCGGCGCAGGCGGCGAGCCCCGCAGAACTCAATGCGGCGACGGCACTGAGAAAGCCGCGACGACTCAGGGTATTTTCTTGTTTCATCATCAGGTCCCTCCGTTCCAAGAGTCGCCGCTAAGGGTTTAGGCTGCTCTCGCTCATTGGAACCGAAATAGCCGGAGCGGACCTCAGGAGTCAAGAAAATTCGCGCGCAGGACTGGACTCAAGCGGGCAGTTTTAGCTAGCGTTTTTTATATAAACCGTCGGTGAAACCGCTTTGATCAAATTCTCTGACAAACGTCGAATCGACGAAGTCTTCGGGTTTGCCGGGCTTGCCTTTGAGCTCGGTGGCGAGAATGGTTTTGATACCCTCCAATGATGGATATTGTTTTTTCGGGAGGACCGATTCGTTCAGCAGGTTTTCCCAAGTCTTCTCCAGGACGTCTCGGTCGACAGTCTGACCGATAAAGCGAGCGAGAGCCCTGATGGCGGCATTCTTGTCGGTGTAGATGCGATGCACGGCTTCCAACTGCGACTTGACGTAGCGCCTGACGATGTCCGGATGCTCCCGTATATATTTCTTTGTGGTCGCCGCGGCGGTGTGTTGGTATACGAGCCCGAGCTTGGGAAGGTCGGCCAAGATATTCATGCCGCGCTTTTGCGCGATGATGCTGGCCGGCGGTTGGACCACCGTCGCTTGGACTCTTCCCGTGAGTGCGGCGTCCACGCGCGCCGTCGTGCTGCCGATCTGCACGATCGTGACATCTTTCCCCGGAATCAAACCGATCTTGGACAGCGCATAGCGCGCGATGAAATCGGACGACGAGCCGAAGCGGCTGATTGCCACCGTGCCTCCCTTGAGTTGCTCCGGCGTTTTAATTTCAGCGCGGGACAGCAGGTAATAATTTAGCGACGTGACGCCGCCGAGAATAAGGGTAGCGTCCGAGCCGGCCATGACCGAGTTTATGACGGCTGGCCCGGCCAATTGAGCGATCGGCGTATCCGCCGACACCAGCGCCATCACCGCCGTGGTTCCGCCGGTGAAAAATACCAGCTGTGCGTCAAGCCCGTTTTTTTCAAAAATGCCGGCATCCTTGGCGACCCAAGCGGGGAGCGCGTCGCCGCTGATGGCGCTATAGCCGACGTTGATCCTGGTTGTCTGGGCTTGCGCAAGAGCACTGAAAAGAACTGCTAGGCACAGGCCGATGAGTACGATTTTTACAAGCACCGATTTTTTCATGGAGCGTCCTTTCCGTTGAGAGACGATTTTATTCGAGTCATTTGGATCCAGAGGCGTCACGGAAAACAGCTGTCTTGGTAGCGTCACGGATTGCCGTGTCGACGTGGCTGATAGCGTAAGATTCTTCAATGGGTTCGCCCTGTTGCTTTATCGCCGTAGGCTAGCTACAAAATAAGCAACCTTCCTATACCCTTATTGCAAGGAGCACTCAATGGCACAGAAGTACGTGGACAGTTTCGGCGCTCGTCAAGCGCTCAAGGTCGACGGCGAGAGCTACGATATTTTCCGGCTCGATCAACTGGAAAAGGCCGGCTTCAAAAACATCTCGCGCTTACCCGTCTCGCTGAAAGTTTTGTTGGAAAATTTGCTGCGTCAGGAAGACAATCGCCACGTCAACAAGGCGGACATCGAAGCCTTGGCCAAATGGGATCCGAAGGCAAAGCAGGAAAAAGAAATCGCATTCATGCCGGCGCGGGTGCTGATGCAGGATCTCACCGGGGTGCCGGCAGTGGTCGATCTGGCGTGCATGCGCGAGGCGATGAAGCGGCTCGGCGGCGATCCGAAAAAAATCAATCCGCTGGCGCCGGTGGATCTGGTCATCGACCATTCGGTGCAAGTGGACTATTTCGGCACCGCCGATGCGTTTCACAAAAACTCTGAAATTGAATTCGAGCGCAACGTAGAGCGCTACGCGTTCTTGCGCTGGGGGCAAACCGCCTTCGACAATTTCCGCCTCATTCCGCCGGATACCGGGATCTGCCATCAAGTCAACCTGGAATATCTCGCGCCGGTGGTCTTTCGCGTGAAGAAAGACGGCGCCCACTTCGCTTATCCCGACACGGTGGTCGGCACCGACTCGCATACGACGATGATCAACGGCTTGGGCGTCGTCGGCTGGGGCGTCGGCGGCATCGAAGCGGAAGCGGCGCTGCTCGGCCAGCCGATCATCATGGTTACCCCTGAGGTGATCGGTTTCAAACTGCACGGCCGCTTGCCCGAAGGCACCACCGCGACGGACCTGGTGCTCACCGTCGTGCAGATGTTACGCAAAAAAGGCGTGGTCGAAAAATTCGTCGAGTTCTACGGCGCCGGGCTTTCGAGCTTGAGCTTGGCGGATCGCGCAACCATCGGCAACATGGGTCCGGAATACGGCGCCACCATCGGTTACTTTCCCATCGACGACGAGACGCTGCGCTACCTGGACCTCACCGGGCGCGATCCCCATCTGATCCAACTGGTCGAAACTTACGCGAAAGAGCAGGGCATGTTCCGCACCGATGCGTCGCCCGATCCGATGTTTACCGATACGCTTGGAGCTCGATCTCGGCACCGTGGTGCCGAGCTTGGCCGGACCGCGCCGGCCGCAAGACCGAGTTCCGCTGACCGAGAGCAAAAAGGCCTTCAAAGAAGCGCTGCCGTCTTTGATGAAGAGCGGCTCGGCGGACAAGACCGTCGCCGTGCAGATGAATGGCGATAAATTCCAGCTCACGCATGGCTCAGTGGTGATCTCGGCGATCACGAGCTGCACGAATACTTCCAATCCTTCCGTGCTGATCGGCGCCGGGTCTCTTGGCCAAGAAAGCCGTCGAGAAGGGATTGACGAGCAAACCCTGGGTGAAAACCAGTTTGGCGCCGGGCTCGAAAGTCGTCACCGAGTATTTAAAGGACAGCGGCTTGCTGCCTTATTTAGAAAAGATCGGTTTCCACATCGTCGGTTACGGCTGCACGACTTGTATCGGTAACAGCGGTCCGCTGCCCGAGGCGGTGGTGAACGGGATTCAAGAAGGCGACCTGGTCGCGGCCGCGGTGTTGTCAGGCAACCGCAACTTCGAAGGGCGGATTCACGCCAACGTGCGCGCCAACTATTTGGCTTCGCCGCCGTTGGTCGTCGCCTACGCGCTTGGCCGGCAGCATGAACGTCGATCTCTACAACGATCCGTTGGGCAATGATTCGCAGGGCAAGCCGGTTTACTTGAAAGACATCTGGCCGTCGCCGCAAGAGGTGAACGAAACCATGCGCAAATCGGTGCGCCAGGAGATGTTCAAGAAAGAATATAGCCAGGCCACTGAAGGCGACGCGCAGTGGCAGAAGATGCCGGTGCCGCGGGGCGAGCTGTTTCAGTGGGACCTGCAGTCGACTTATGTGCGCGAGGCGCCTTACTTCGACGGCATGACCAAGACCCCCAGCGAGCCCAAAGCGATCATCGGCGCGCGCGTCTTAGCGCACATCGGCGATTCGGTTACCACCGATCATATCTCGCCGGCGGGCGCCATCGAAAAAAATGGTCCGGCGGCGCGCTATCTGAGCAACAACGACGTGGCGCCCAAGGATTATAACCAGTACGGCGCGCGGCGCGGCAATCACGAAGTGATGATGCGCGGAACCTTCGCCAACATTCGCCTGAAAAATATGCTGGCACCCGGTACCGAAGGCGGCGTTACGGTCCATATCCCGGACAAAAAGCCGATGTCGATCTACGATGCGGCGATGCAGTACCAAAAAGAAGGCACGCCGCTGGTCGTCATTGCGGGAAAAGAATACGGCACCGGCTCCTCGCGCGATTGGGCGGCAAAAGGGCCGCGCTTGCTCGGCATCAAAGCCGCGATCGCCGAGAGCTTCGAGCGAATTCACCGTAGTAACTTGATCGGCATGGGTATCGTGCCGCTGGTATTCAAGCCCGGAGAGAATCTCAAGACCCATGGCCTGACCGGTTTCGAGAAGTTCGATATTCTCGGCATCGGTCCGAGTCTCAAGTTGCGCCAGGAGTTGACGGTCAAAGCTACTGCGGACGATGGCAAGGTGACAGAGTTCAACGTCATCTGCCGCATCGATACCCCGGCGGAGTTGGATTACTACCGGCATGGCGGCATTCTCGAATACGTGCTGAGACAGCTATTGCAGAACTGATCAAAAAGGATGAAGGCGGAGGGATGAAGGATGAAGTAAATCGAGGAATCCAATTCGGAACTTCATCCTTCCGCCTTTTGCCTTCATCCTTTTTATGACTCGTCGAGACGCGCTGGCGACCTTGGGTAAAAGCTCGCTGGCGCTTTTTTTGGGAGACCATCACCTATTCCACGGCAGCATCGACGCCGCTGAAAGGCCCACGGACATGGCGACACCCGCGTACATCGGCAAATTTACCGCAGACAATCCCGGCATCATGACGCTGCAGGGAACCAACCAGTATATCGTCGGCAAAGAGACCGGCTTGGTCATCGACGTCGCGTTGAGCGCCGATTCAAATATGGACGGCATCATCGAACAAGCCGAAGCCATGGGCGTCAAAAAGATCGAGCAGATTCTCATCACCCATATCCACAGCGATCATTGCGCCGGCGCGCTCGCGCTGCGCAAACGCTGCGGCGCCAAGGTGGGTATTCACCGCTCGCGCAAAGGCTATCTCGGCGGCGAAGATTTTCAGTACGACGACAACGATCGGATTTCTTTCGGTGACGGCGAATTGCACGTGCTGCACACGCCCGGTCACGAGTCAGGGCCACTGCTGTTTTTATGAAGGCGGCGATCGGGTGCTGTTCAGCGGCGACAATATTCTCGGCTATGGTACTGCCGTGATCCATCCGCCGGACGGCAACATGACCGATTATATGAAAACCCTCGAGCGGCTGCTCGGATTCGATATCAGCTTGATCCTGCCGGGGCATGGCCCGCTGATCGGCAAACCCGAAGCGAAAATTCGCGAGTATATCAAGCATCGCATCGAGCGCGAGCAGCAAGTATTGGCCGCGCTGCGCAAGGGGCAAAACACCACCGGCGATATCACGCAGACGATCTATATGGACGTGTCCGCCGCGCTCCTACGGGTCGCGGAATTTTCCGTGCTGGCGCACTTAGAGAAGCTCGTGCGCGAAGGCCGAGTAAAAAAAGAAGGCGAGCGCTATCTCCCGCTGAACGATCATTGACCGCTTCGCGCGGATTCGAGGGATGACTTTCGGCTCCGGAGCGATTTCGCGGTCCGTCCACAAGCCAGCTATTTTTCCATGATCACAACGGAGTAGCCGGCTTGGCTGACCTGGCGCGCCTGTTCTTCGGCGGCGGCCCGATTAGAAAAGGATCCAAGATGAACTCGGTAGTAAGTGGTCGCACGCGACTGCAAAGGAGCGATTCGGACATCGGCGAAGGATTTGGCCAGCCGTTCGCGTAACTGTTGGGCGTTTTCGAGTTGGGAAAAAGAACCTATCTGGAGCGTGTAATCGAGCGACGAACGGATCGAATCAATGGGCAGCGGGCTATCGATAACGTCGAGTCGCACGAGTGCGGTGCCCGGCCCAACCATGTGGATCGATTGGGCGGCAGCGTAAGACAGATCGATGATCCGGCCTTTGGCGAATGGGCCGCGGTCGTTGACCAAAACTTCGGTGGCGCTGCCATTTTCAAGATTGGTCACCATCACCCGCGTACCCAGAGGCAGCGTTTGATGTGCCGCGGTCAGTTCATTCTGGTTGTAGACCTCGCCGCTGGCAGTAGCTTTGCCGTGAAAACCGGGACCATACCAGGAGGCGATACCGGTTTGGCTCACGCCATTGGAAGGGGCTTGAGATTGAGGCGGAATTTGTGGCAAGCGCACTTTTGACGGCGGCACGGCGCAGCCGAAAGCATATAAACATAAAAATAGACTTATCGAACGATAGGCACGATTCATAAATTCATGAATGCTAAGTCTGATGTTGACGCAAGGAGCGCTTGGCGGCTAACTATAGCGGAAAGCGGCACGATAAAAAACTAATTTGGCGACTCGGCGAGAAATTTTCGGCGCTCTCCGAGCATTGAGCACGGCCGCTACGGATCTTACGCGATCGGCGTCGTCGTGGTTTACGTAGTTGGGTGATTGTGTTAGCTTAACGGCAATTTAATAGGGGAGTTGCGACGTATGTCTGGTCATTCCAAGTGGAGCACCATCAAGCATAAGAAAGCTGCGAAGGACGCGAAGAAGGGTAAAATCTTCACCAAGCTTATCAAGGAAATCACCGTGGCAGCGCGCATGGGCGGTGGGGACATCAATGCGAATCCGCGCCTGCGCACGGCGGTGCTTACCGCGCGCAGCAACAGCATGCCCAACGACAATATCGATCGTGCGATCAAAAAGGGCACGGGCGAGCTCGAAGGCGTCACTTATGAAGAGATCCAGTACGAAGGTTACGGTCCGGGCGGCGCTGCAATTATCGCCCAAGTTCTAACCGATAACAAAAACCGCACGGTGTCGGAGATCCGCCGGCTGTTTCTCAAGCACGGCGGCAATATGGGTGAAACTGGCTGTGTTGCCTGGATGTTCGACAAGAAGGGAATCATTGCGATCGAGAAGGCGCAGGTCGACGAGGATCGACTGATGAACCTCGTGCTCGATGCCGGGGCCGAGGACGTGCGCGATGAAGATGAAATCTTCGAGGTGGTGACCCAGCCGGAAGATTTCGCCGCGGTGAAAGACCGCTTGGATCAAGAAAAAATTGCCGTTGCCAGCGCCCAGGTGACCTTGGTGCCGAAAAACAGCGTCGACGTCGACGCCAAGCACGTCGAGCAGATCTTGAAGCTTACCGAAGAACTCGAAGACCACGACGACGTACAAAGTGTGTCGGCTAACTTCAATATTCCTACCGAATTGATGGAGAAGGCGAGCTGATCGCAGTGACCCCAGCGCCGAAAACCGCGCAGCGGCCAAAGCGCGAAGCGATTCTGGGCATCGACCCTGGTTCTCTCGTCACCGGCTGGGGAGTGATCGAGGCTGAGGGAAATCGGCTGCACTACACAGCTCATGGCATTATCGCCACGTCGCCGGCGCTCGCACAAGCAGAGCGGCTCAAACAAATTTATCGTGGCATCCAGGAAGTCATCCGTTGTTATCGGCCAGTCGTGGTGAGCTTGGAAAAAGTATTCTTTTCGCGCAACGTCCAGAGCGCTCTTAAGCTGGGGCAAGCGCGCGGTATTGCTATGTTAGCGGCGGCGGAAAGCGAAATTCCTCTTTTCGAGTACTCGGCCACGGAAATCAAGCTAGGCGTCGTCGGCTACGGGCACGCGACCAAGGAGCAAATCCAAAAAATGGTGACTGCGCTGCTGAGCCTGCGCGGAGCTTTACGCACCGATGCCGCGGATGCTCTTGCCGCCGCGATTTGCCATATTCACCGTCGGACCTATCAAGCGCGCATCGGCGAAATCGGCAAGCCACGAACGACCAAATCGAGTTGGCGTGACTACGCGGCGGCGGCCACCAAACGATAGGCGCCAGCCGCCCCCTAATTGATTACGTAGCACGACGTGATCGCACACATTAGCGGTACTTTAGCGCAAAAGGTCCCTGGTGAAATCGTCGTTGACGTCAACGGGATCGGCTACCAGGTCTTTATTCCGTTAAATGTTTTCTATCGCCTGCCCGAGATCGGAGCGCGCATCGCCTTGCAGATTCACACCCACGTTCGTGAAGACGCGCTGCAGCTATTCGGGTTTCAAGACGCGGCGGAAAAACAGATTTTTTTGCTCTTGACCGCGGTATCGGGGATCGGTCCGCGCTTGGCATTGAACATTCTTTCCGGCATCGCCTCAGAAGACCTTGCTCGGGCGTTGAAAGAATCGGACCAGGTGCGGCTGGTTGCTATCCCGGGCGTCGGCAAGAAACTTGCCGAGCGCATGATTGTCGAGCTCAAGGACAAGTTAATGACGTTTAGCTCCGATAGCGCCGCCAGCAAATCGTCCTACGGCGATTCACAGCTCATGCAAGACGCGGTTTCGGCGCTGGTCAATCTCGGATATCGCAAGACGGAAGCCGAAGACAATGTCCGGACCGTACTCAAGCGGGGGCAATCCTCGCTGGAAGAAGTATTGAAGGAAGCGCTGCGCCGGATGAGTCTATGACGCTGCGGCCAATCGCATGGCTAGATAAACGGTGCCCATGATCGACGGCAATAAAACTGAAGAGGACCTAAGTTACGAGATCAATCTCCGGCCGCGCGGCTTCGACGAGTACGTCGGCCAGGAGCAGGTCAAGGCAAATCTCAAAGTCGCCATCGAGGCGGCGCGCGCGCGCCATGACGTGCTTGACCATATTCTCTTTCATGGACCGCCGGGGTTAGGCAAAACTTCGCTCGCGTATATCATCGCTCGGGAGATGGGCGTCAACATCAAGGCCACATCAGGGCCAGTGGTGGAGCGCCCCGGCGATTTGGCGGCGCTGCTCACCAATCTCGATGAAGGTGACGTCCTCTTCATCGATGAAATCCATCGCCTGAGCCATATCGTCGAGGAGGTTCTCTATCCGGCGATGGAGGATTTCGAGATTGACATCATGATCGGCCAAGGACCCGCTGCGCGGTCGATCAAACTTCCGGTCAAGCATTTTACTCTCATCGGCGCGACCACCCGTTCAGGGCTTCTGACTTCGCCGTTGCGCGACCGTTTCGGCCAGAGTTTTCGATTGGATTTCTACAATGCGGAGGCGCTCAGCCGCATCCTCAAGCGCTCGGCGGCGATTCTCAACGTTCCCGAGGAAGACGAGGGAATTGCTGAGATTGCCTCACGCTCGCGCGGGACGCCGCGAATTGCCAATCGCTTGTTGCGCCGGGTGCGCGACTACGCGCAAGTCAAAGCCAACGGGACGATTACCAAAGCCGTGACGGATGACGCCCTGCGCATGTTGGAAGTCGACCGCTTGGGTCTGGACAAAATGGATACTATGCTGTTGGTGACCTTGATCGATAAGTTCGCCGGCGGGCCGGTCGGGGTGGAGACCTTGGCCGCCGCCATCGGCGAAGAGAAAGATACCATCGAAGATGTTTACGAACCTTTCCTTATCCAAGCGGGATTTTTGCAGCGGACACCGCGCGGTCGTGTCGCCACCCAGTTGGCTTTCGAATACTTCAGCCGCAAGCAAAGAGAATCGATGAACAGTGACGCCAAGAAACAACAAAAACTGTTTTGACCGGGTTTATGCCGAGGAACGAGCGGGATAGAGGGCAGTGGGTCGCCTTATGGACGGCTTGGGAAGAATTTTAATTTATCTCGGCATTCTTTTAGTCGCCGTCGGGATTGTCTTCTCACTGGCCGGCAAGATTCCCTGGTTGGGGCACATGCCCGGCGACATTACGATCCAGCGGGATCGATTTACTTTTTATTTTCCGATCACGACTTGCATCGTGATCAGTGTGATCGTGTCGCTTGTCCTTTACTTTTTTAGACGGTAACACTTTCGTGATTTTTCAAGCGCTCATGCCTAGGCCTACGTGATGGAATCAGCGAATCCCACCAATTCTCTCGAGGAGTCGCGCAAGTTCGAGGAAACCAAGCGTCGCAAGCGCGAGGGGATCGTGATCCTCGTCACCGCTCTGATGGTGGCGGCGCTGATTTTTTTCGAAGTTCAGTTGCCCGATGTATCGCCGGAATACTCGCTCGGCAGCAATGTTTTGTTTTTCCTGCTGATCAATATCAACGTCATCCTGCTTATCCTGCTGGTTTTTTTGGTGGTGCGGAATCTGGTCAAGCTGGTGTTCGAGCGCAAGCGGCGGATTCTCGGCTCGCGGTTACAGGTTCGCTTGGTCTTGGCCTTTGTCGCCTTGTCCCTGGTGCCGAGCGTGCTGCTGTTCGTCATCGCCGGTGGATTGCTCACGCGCTCCTTCGACCGTTGGTTCGACGCCAAGGTGGAAAGCGCTCTTCAAGGCTCCCTTGAAATCGGTCAAACCTACTATCAAAATTCCGCCAACAACGCGATTTTTTACGCGCGGCAATTGAGTCAGCGTATTACGGATGAAGGTTTTCTCGATGGCCGGCGGAGCAAGGAACTTAAAAAGTTCCTCCAAACCAAACAGAAGGAATACAATCTCGGGACCGTGGAAATTTTCTCGCCGGATGGCGAGCCGTTGGTCGTTGCTTTCAACAATGAGGTCCCGACCGGGGTTACGATTAAACCCGAGCCTGAGTTTTTGACCCGTGCTTTGCGCGGTTTGGAAGTGGCCCGTACTCAGGTGTTCGGCGATGCCGATGTGATTCGCGGCGGCGTTCCGGTTTACGGCAAGGATCGACGGATTCTGGGTGTTGTTGTGGTCGATTACTTTGTGCCGAAGAGTATTACCAAACGAGCTCTACAGATTTCGCAGTCCTACGAGCAGTACAAGTATCTGACCTTCCTCAAGACGCCGGTGAAAAATAGTTACATCTTGAATCTTCTATTGATTACGCTGGTGATTATTTTTGCCGCGACCTGGTGCGGCATTTATCTATCCAAAAGCATTACGGTGCCGATCCAGAAGCTTGCCGAGGGGACGCACGAGGTCGCGCAGGGCAACTGGGATTACCAAATCGAAGCCGGTGGAGACGATGAAATCGGCGTGCTGATGAACTCGTTCAACCACATGACCGGTGATCTAAAGCAGATCAAGCTCGAACTCGAGCGGCGTGGGCGGGTTGTCGAAACGGTTCTGGCGAATATCGCCGCAGGGGTCGTTTCGGTGGATCCGGCGGGAAATATTACGACTTGGAACAAGGCTGCGGAACAAATGCTCAAAGTGAAAGCGGATGCCGCGGTGGGCCAGAGCTATCGGGATATTTTTCGTGACGAAGCATTGCGCGGCATCCGCGAGATCGTCGACAGCGTCAAAGCGCACGAAAGCGTCGAGCGCGAGCTCAAGATCGCGTTCGATGATCAATTGCTCACGGTGGTCGCCAGCGCCGCGACGTTACGCGACCACGATAACTCGATTTTGGGCGTCATGGTTTTCCTTGAAGACATTACCCAGATCCAAAAAGTCCAAAGAATGGAAGCTTGGCGCGAGGTCGCCCGGCGTATTGCTCATGAAATCAAGAATCCGCTGACGCCGATTCAGCTTTCGGCGGAGCGTTTGCGTAAACGCTACGCTAAAATGCTGGAAAGCGATGGCGGCATCCTGGATAAATGCACAAGCACGATCATTCAGCAGGTCGAAGAGCTTAAGAATCTCGTTAACGAGTTTTCCCAGTTCGCGCGCTTGCCGTCGGCGCAGCTCGCTTCCCATGATCTCAACCAGATCGTCAATGAGGCCTTGTTCTTGTTCAAGGAAGGTCATAATGAGATTCAGTTCCAGTTCCGCGGCGGCTCGCTGCCACAGTTGGATCTCGATCGCGAACAGATCAAGCGCGTTCTGATCAATTTGTTGGACAATGCGGTGGCGGCCGTTGACGGCGCCGGGGAAATCAAACTGTCGACGAGTTACAATCGCATCCGGGGCTTGGTGACGCTGGAAGTTGCCGATAACGGCGGCGGTTTGGCGCCCGAAATTCGCTCGAGAATTTTCGAGCCCTATTTTTCGACGAAAGCGAACGGCACCGGGCTGGGATTGACGATCGTCAGTCAGATCATTGAGGACCACCACGGTTATATACGGGCGTTTGCCAACGAGCCGCGGGGCACCCGCTTGTGCATCGAATTACCGGTGCCCGAGTATGCGAGCGCTACCGACGCGCTCAAGAGGGTGGTACAGTCATAAATCGAGTTAGGAGGAGTTTTGGACGAGCTGGCAAGCCAAAAGACGATTCTGGTCGTCGACGACGAAGACGGTGTGCGCGAGTCGGTGCGTGAGGTATTAACTGATGAAGGATACAGGGTTTTGGATACCGCGGACTGTGCGCAAGTCTTGAATCTGATCAAAGCAGAGCGACCCGATCTGGTATTGCTCGATATCTGGATGCCGCAAATGGACGGTATCGGCTTGCTCAAGGAAATTAAGGGCCAGGAGCCTGATATCAATGTTGTGATGGTTTCGGGACACGGCAATATTCACACGGCGGTGACCGCTACCAAATTCGGCGCCTTCGATTTCATCGAAAAGCCGGTGTCATTGGAGGGTCTTTTGTCGACTGTGCAGCGCGCCTTAGGGGAAGCCCCGGGGGCGCAGCAAAAAAAACTGAGCCCGCCCAAGCCGGCTAGAGCGGCCAAGCCGGCCGCTGCCGTGACACCCATTGGCGCCGGAACATCCGCTAGACAGAAGACTCTCAAAAAAAGCGTCGTGCTTTCGGGTCAAGGACTCCACTCGGGTGTGAAGACCGGACTCATTTTGCATCCGCTGCCGCCCAATCGAGGGATTCTCTTCACCGGTATTTCCGGCGATGTGACCGTGCCGGCGCATCTCGATTATATCGGCTCAACGGGATATGCGACGTCCTTGCGTTCGAAGGATTACGCGGTCGGCACCGTGGAGCATTTGCTCGCGGCGTTGCACAGCTACGGGATCACCAATCTTCTGGTCAAAGTGCAGGGCGAAATTCCAATCATGGACGGTTCCGCGCTGGAGTTTTGTCAGGCGATCGAGGAAGCCGGCGTTCAGGAAGAAGACGAAGAATGCGCCGCCATCGTAATCGATCAACCTTATCGGGTGGATGCCAAAGGCGGCGAGTCGATTGCCATCGAGCCAGCGGAGGGTTTCTCAGTTCGCTACGTCTTGCGCTATCCAAAACCGGTGGGCGAACAAGAGTATTCCTACACTTTTCAAGGAGCCGATAACTTCAAAGCGGAGATCGCGCCCGCGCGCACGTTCGGTTTCCTCAAAGACATCGCGCAGCTGCAAAATATGGGCCTGGCCAACGGCGGGCGGCTAAGCAATTTTATCCTGATCGACGATGAGAAGATCGTGAACACCGACTTGCGTTTTCCGGACGAGTTCGCACGCCACAAGATCCTCGACATTCTCGGCGATTTCTACCTGCTTGGCCGACCGATCCGTGGCGCGATCGCGGCGCACATGACCGGCCATTCGGATAATATTGCGTTGATGCGAAAAATTCGCGATGGCTTAAAGCTCTAATTGTTGAGAACGCCGCGACCGCATTATGACCTGAGCTAAAGAGTGACAAATCGACCTATGGACGGCAACGCAACCTTTCCGCGGCTTTTCACCGTCGACGAAGCCAAAGAGCTCTTGCCGATAGTACGGCCTTTGATCGAACAGATCCTCGAAAACCTCCGACGCCTCAAAAGCACCAGCGAAAAAGTTATTCGCACGAGACAGATCGATCCCGATGCACCGGACCTGATGGATCAGTTGAAGCGCGACGATGAGATTACGCGCTTGGTCGGGGAGCTTAAGGATTGCGTCGATAAGATCAATGGATACGGTTGTATCTGCAAAGGCGTGGAGCAGGGCTTGATCGATTTTCCTTTCTTGTTCGGTGAGGAAGTAGTTTTTCTGTGTTGGCAAATCGGCGAGCCCGACGTCTCCCATTGGCATCGCATCGAAGACGGTTTTGCCGGACGCAAACCGTTGCTCGATAGCGAGGGCTTCGATCCCGGGGCCAAGACTTCCTATCATTAAAGATCCGTTCCATTTATAGAGACTGACGTTTCGCGACAATTTACCTGTTTGTTTTTCACTTGGGCTTTTCAATCATGCAATCGCCCACCGCCGAGCTGTCGGAAAAAATTAAAGAAGCAGCCCAGCAGCTCGGTTTCGCGCTGGTCGGTATTTCTCCGGTAATGAGTCCGCCGCACGAGGAATCCTTCGCACGCTGGCTCCGCCAAGAGCTCGCCGGCGAACTCGAATATATGCGCCGAACCGAATCTTTACGCCGGGATCCGCGGCGTTTGGTGCCGTGGGCGAAATCCGTTATCTCGGTGGGAATGAACTACTACACCGCCTTCCCTCGTCCGCCGATGTCCAGCCAGCCGAACGGCTGGATTTCGCGCTACGCGTGGGGCGAAGATTACCACAACGTAATAAAACGCCGGCTGGAGTCGTTGCTTGAACGTATTCGAATAATTCATGGCACGCCTGTCGAAGGGCGACCGTTTGTCGACGGCGGACCGGTGCTGGAAAGAGACTTTGCCGGCGTTGCCGGCTTAGGTTGGATCGGCAAAAATACCCAGCTCATTTCGCCAAAAAAAGGTTCCTGGTTTTTTTTGGGCGAGCTGTTCGTCGACTTGCCTTTGACCTATGACCGGCCGCTGCGCGACCGCTGCGGCAAATGCGATCTCTGTCTCAAGGCCTGCCCGACCGGCGCATTTGTCGGGCCCTACGTGCTCGATGCGCGGCGCTGCATTTCTTACCTGACGATTGAGCTCAAAGGTTTCATACCGCGCCACCTGCGGCCGTTGATCGGCGATCATATTTTCGGCTGCGATATCTGTCAGGAGGTCTGTCCTTACAACGTCAAGGCTGAGCCGACTACCGATCAAGCCTATCAACCTAAAACCGGCTTGCATGCGCCACAGCTCATTCCGTTGTTGTCGCTGGACCAAGAAGCTTTTCGCATTCGTTTTCATGGCAGTCCCATTTTACGGGCCAAGCGGCGCGGACTGTTGCGCAATGTCGCTGTAGCCCTCGGCAATATCCAGAGTCCCGAAGCTCTGCCGGCGTTGATCGGTGCGCTCGATGACGACGAAGCGCTGGTGCGCGGTCACGTGGCTTGGGCATTGGGTCGCATCGGCGGCGCGCAAGCTGCTGCGGCGCTTCAACGGCGGTTGGTGACAGAACAGGACGGTGAGGTAATCGGCGAAATCAAGGAGGCCTTGGGGGAATTTGCGACTGATCCAGCTTAAAGTGGCGCGTGGCTAGCCCTGTGCCGCACTCAGGGCGGTTTCGAGTATCGGCGGAATCCGGGTTACCTGGCCGTGGCGATCGATACACGCATGCTTGGTTGATCCAGTGGCGAGCAAACAGTCGTCGGCATGTCGGATAATTCGGTAATTAAAGGAGAGCGATACCCGCCGCAAGTCGGTTAATTTCGTTTCGATACTGACGACATCGTCGTAATAAGCGGACTGCGTATAGTGGCAGTTTACGTCCGCCACCGGAAAATGATAACCCGCCTTTTCGATGGTCGAATAGGGTAGACCGATCTGGCGCAGAAATTCCGAACGGCCGCGTTCGAACCAGCGCAGAAAATTGGCATAATACACCACGCCCATCTGGTCCGTGTCTCCATAGATAACTCGGTAGGTGGTCACGTTAGAAATTTTTTGCTGTGCTTGTGGCATGGCAAAACTCTTCTAATGTTTTTTCGCGTAGTTCTCAATGTGCTCGCTACGTTAGCGCTGTTTGCCTTGACAATCCGAAGGGAAGTATGGTTTAAGCTTGAGAAATTCACTTTATTTTTCATGTCGGCGGGCAACGATCAACGATTGATGGCCGCAAGATGTTGAGGAGGAACTGAAATGGGTAGTTTAATCAGAAATGCGTCTTGGCCGACTGGGATTTCTTTCGCTGCGGTCCTGGTCTTTGCTTGTAGCTCGGTGGAGGAAAAGCCGACTCCGCCGCCGGCAGCTGCGCCTAAAGCCGCACCGGCTCCGGCACCCGCGCCCGCTGCCGCGCCAGCAAAAGCGGATTCCGCGAAAGCGAGCAAAACCAAAGCCGTTGAGGTCGAGGGCGTGATCAGCGCCGTTGGCCAGCGAACGATCACATTTCAACTAGAGCGAAAAGGGAAAGTTCGCGAAGAAGTCGTTGGCGTGGATGACAAGACCAAAATCGAAAAATCCGGTGCCAGCGTTAAGCTCCGTGATTTGCAAGAGACCGACAAAGCTCTGATCAATTACGAGCCGGAAGCTTACACACCGGCCACCGCGATCAAAGTCACCGGCAAAGGCGAGATTCAAAAAGTCGGCGGCGACGATTAAGTTCGGTAACGTTCCGCACGGTCGGCGCCGATGATTTCGAGATCGAAAGACTGATCGTCACGCAAAACTTTCAAAGAGATCCGTTCTCCCGGATGCTTTTTCCACATTTCCTGGTAAAGCTCCTGACGCGAGCGGATCTCTTTTTTGTCCACGGCCAAAATGATGTCGCCTTCTTTCAGCCCGGATTTCGAAGCTGGCCCGGTCGCGGTGACGCCGACGAGCACGACGTGGCCGGCGACCTCTTGCGGATAAATTCCCAGCCATGGGCGCCGTGGACGACTGCGAACCTGGCCGTGCTGTTTTAGTTCCTGTTCGTAATCGAGGTAGTAATCAGCCGGAATGGCAAGCGAAAACTTGCCTACGTCATTCAAGTTCAACGACACTACGCCGATCAATTCGCCGCGAAAATTAGTGAGGGTCCCGCCGCCGAAGCCGGGGTTAAACGCCGTCACGCGGATGGTTTTATCGATCATGTACTCCCACTGGCCGTCATAACTATCTAATGAGGAAACATACCCGCCGCTAATGCGTCGGCCGGCTTGGCCGCTACTCGCGATCATGACGACCGCTTGGCCGAGGCTCACCGAATTCTTTGGCGCCACTTTCAAATAGGGCAGTTTCTGAGCCTTAATCTTGACTAGCGAGAGTCCGGTTTCTTGATCCTGGGCCGCGATCTGGGCCGGATGCTGCTCGCCGTTAGCCAGCGTCACAGTTATCGATGACGCGCCGATCGTGACGTAGTGAACGGTCAAGATGTAACCATCGGGGTCGACAATCGTCCCGGAGCCGACGCGCTCGGAACCAAGGTTGCGCGCCGATGGGTGACTTTCCGGTATCGTGATCTGGAGGTCTACTGTTGCGGGCAGAATCGAGTGAATCAAACCGATATGACCGTTCAAAGCGATGCTCCTTGCTGATGGTCAAATGCCCGCGACGTCGAGGTGTCGGAAGGCCGCGCCGCAAAGCGCTTGCTCTGCCAACTATCGCGCGCCTCCAACGTTTTGTAGATCGCATTGTACATGCCGCGCTTGTCCACCAACCACGCGGTGGCGCGGTAGGTTTCGCCGGATTGAAATAGATCCTTAAAAACGCGGTTAAAAGAATTGAGCCGTTTGCCGCGCCAGAGGATTTGAAGTGGAGCTGGGAAATTCATTGCAGGGACCAACAGAGGGTTAACAAAAAGTGGTTGAATACTCAAGTGAGATCCGTAAGCGCACGGGGATTGCCGCAATCGTCTTAGCAACTCTCCCCGCCATGTGGAAGTCTTGAATAAATCATGATCTTTTGACGATGCGCCGGATGGCATCAGCTTGACAACCGGACTGAATTGTCTATATTCAAGAAGCATTTAATGGCCCGCGCTACCGCCGATGAAAATCTCCGTCGACGAGATTCCTCAATCCCCCAAAGAGATTCACTTCTCCGAAAGCGTTGAGGATCTAAATAGGATCTACAGTCAGAGCAAGAACCGTGAGTTCGGCTTTCCAGCGGTTTTGGAGGTAGATCTAACCTATTACCGGTCGGGCCAAGACATTTTTTTTCACGGCAGATTCGACGCGGAGTTCAGCGGTTGCTGCGGTCGGTGCTTGGAGACCTATAATTTTGAGTTGGACAAACATTTTGATTTCGTGTTGACTCGCGGTCTCGTCAAGTCGGAGCGCGGGGCCGAGGAGTTGACCCGGGACGATCTGGGTTTGAGTTTCTATTCGACGGATGAAATCGATCTGGCGCCTCTAATTGCCGAGCAGGTTATGTTGGCACTGCCGACTCGACCCCTGTGTTCGGAAAATTGTCGAGGCTTGTGTGCAAGCTGTGGCTCGAATCTCAATATCCAATCCTGTTCATGCTCGGTCGTCATCCGCGATCCGCGCATGGCCATTTTTCGCACGCTCAAAGTTGGCCGTTAGTTCGTTCTCAAGTCATTCGTAAAAAGCAGCTGCCGTTAAAACGCAGAGAAAGATAGGACTAGGATTATGCCGGTACCGAAAAGACGAACCTCGAAGCGGGTCAAGAATCAGCGGCGCGCCCACGATGCGCTGACAAAGCCGCAATGGAGCACCTGCTCCCACTGCGGCGAGACCGTCTTGCCCCATCGCGCTTGCTCCCATTGCGGTTTTTACCGGGGGCGTGCCGTTATCCAAACCGAGGAAAGCTAAACCGCTTTCATAAGCCATGCCTAGGATCGCCATCGATGCGATGGGCGGTGACCGTGCCCCGGCCGTCGTGATTGACGGAGTGCTGTTGGCGGCGCAAGATCTCGGCGTCGAGATGATTTTGGTCGGCGAACGGGATGCGATTGAGCAGCAACTCGCGAAGCATCCTGGGGCACCGAAGTTTGAGATCGTCGGCGCGTCGCAGGTCGTACCAATGCACGAATCGCCGACCGCTGCGCTGCGTAAAAAAGATTCGTCCATGAGGGTGGGCTTCGATATGATGCGGCACGGCCAAGTGGACGCGGTGGTCAGCGCGGGTAATTCCGGAGCCATGATGGCGCTGGGCATGTTCGTCGTGGGCACGCTTCCTCAAGTCGCGCGCCCGGCAATCCTGGTCGTCGTGCCGAGCCAGCACCAGGGCACTATCATTGTCGATGCAGGGGCCAACGTCGATTGCAAGCCGCATCACCTGGTTCAGTTCGGTTGGATGGGTGCCATCTATGCGGAACGGGTTTTGGGAGTTGCTCAGCCTCGGGTCGGTGTTCTGAGCAATGGTGAAGAGAATAGCAAAGGCAATGAGTTGACGCGCGCGGCGAGCGAACAGCTGTCCGGATGTTCGCTGAACTATATCGGTTATGTCGAAGGTCGCGATATCTTTAACGGCAAAGTGGACGTGGTGGTGTGTGACGGCTTCACTGGCAACGTCGCGCTCAAAACGATGGAGGGGCTGGCGAGTTTTGCCGGCGAAGTTCTCAAAGGCGCATTTCAAACGGGTTTGTCGAGCCGCCTAGGTTATTTGATGAGCAAGAGCGCGCTCAAACAAGCCCACCGCCGGCTGGATTATGCCGAATATGGCGGCGCTCCGCTGATCGGTTTGGACGGCGTCGCGATCATTGCCCATGGTGGCTCCAATCCACTGGCGATCAAAAACGCCATTCGCGCCGCACGCGACGCGGTGGATCACAAAATGAATCAACATATCGCGGAGGCCCTCGCGGACGGCGGATTAGCGAGTCACGCGAAGACCGGATTGCCGCGCAAGATTTTCGATCGGATCAAATCAAAAATCGAATCCATCGGCCACAAAGGCGAATCGCCGAACGATCAAAAGGAGCGGGAGGGTTAGTGTGGTGGGAGCGATCGCGTTTGTTTTTCCCGGGCAGGGATCGCAACACGTCGGCATGGGCAAAAGGCTTTGCGAACAGTTTCCAATCGCCCGGCAAGTTTTTGCCGAAGCGGATGATGCCCTTGGTTTCGCGCTCAGCCAACTTTGCTTTACCGGTCCCGAACCGGATCTTAAGCTTACGGAGCATACTCAACCCGCGATCCTCGCCGTGTCGATTGCGGCGTTGCGCGTGCTCGAAAGCGAAACAAGCTTGCGCCCGGCATTCGTCGCCGGTCATAGTCTCGGCGAATATAGTGCGCTGATAGCCGCCGGTGCGCTGAACTTTGCCTCGGCAGTAAAGATCGTCCGCGAACGTGGCCGGTTAATGCAGCAAGCCGTGCCGGCAGGCGAGGGCGCAATGGCGGTGGTGTTGGGACTCGAAATGGATGCGGTCAACTCGCTCTGCGCCGATGCTGCGCAAGGCGAAGTCGTCTCACCCGCCAATTTTAATGGAGGCGGTCAGATCGTTATTGCAGGCGGGAAAAATGCCGTGAGTCGGGCGATGAATTTGGCAAAGGAGCGTGGCGCTAAGCGTGTTGTGGAACTACCCGTAAGCGCGCCTTTTCATTGTGAGCTGATGCGGCCAGCCGCTCAAGGACTGGAAAGGATTCTCGACGAAGTCGTGATCCGTCCGTTGACCATCGGCGTAGTGACCAATGTCGAAGCCGAAGTCAATTTTGCTCCCGCTCGAGTCAAGCCCCTCCTGGTCGAGCAAGCGGTGCGCCCGGTGCGCTGGGAAGAGACCGTGCGCAAGTTGAGTGCACTCGGTTGCCAGCATGCTATCGAAGTCGGCCCCGGCAAAGTCTTGCGTGGCTTGATCAAGCGGATTGTACCCGATATGGAAACCAACAATTTCGAAGCGCCGGAAGACTTGGCCCGCTTTGTCGAGGCCAAGTAAAGTATGAGCCTCGAGGGTCAGATCGCATTGGTAACCGGCGCGAGCCGAGGCATCGGGCGGGCGATCGCGTTGCGGCTCAGCCGCGCCGGAGCGTACATCGTCGTCAACTATCATGGCAACCAGGCCGCGGCGGAGGAATCGCTTGGGGCTATCGTTGCGCAGGGGGGTCAAGGCGAGCTTTCTCGATTCGATGTCAGTGATGAGAATCTGCTCGACACGACGGTCAAGAATCTCGTTGACCGGCATAAGAAAATTGATATCCTCGTCAACAATGCGGGTGTCGCGATCGATAATCTGCTGATGCGGACCAAGCAGGTGGATTGGGACCAGGTGATCGGCACCAACCTCAAAGGCACAGTTCTCTGCACCAAAGTCGTTTCCCGATATATGATCCGCCAGCGTGCAGGCCGGATAATCAATCTTTCATCAGTGGTGGGCCAAATGGGAAACGTCGGACAATCGCTTTATGCCGCGTCCAAAGCGGGTATCATCGGATTCACCAAGGCAATCGCCCGCGAACTCGCCTCGCGAGGCGTAACGGTCAACGCCGTCGCTCCCGGTTTCATCGAAACCGACATGACGGCGCGGTTGCCGGAAAAGCTGCGCGAGGAGTTTCTTCGCTCGATACCGCTCGGTCGTTTCGGCAGCTGCGATGAGGTGGCTGAGACGGTACTCTTTCTCGCGGCCCCTGGGGCGGGCTATATTACGGGACAAGTGGTGGGTGTTAATGGCGGTCTTTACATGTAAAGAATAGGAAGCAGGAGGTAGTCAAAATGGCAGCATCCGTTCAAGCCAGGGTAAAAGAGATCGTGTGCGAGCAACTGGGGGTAAGCGCGGAGGAGGTCACTCCCGAAGCATCCTTCATCGAAGACTTGGGGGCGGACTCTTTGGATATCGTCGAGCTAGTGATGGCGCTCGAAGAGGAATATGAAATGGAAATATCCGACGAGGACGCGGAAAAGATCAAGACTGTCCAGGATGTTATTACCTATATCGAAGCGCATCGTTAGGTCGCGAGGGTGGCCGGATCCGATTCGGTTTGAGTCGATCGCCGAAGCGGCCGGCTTTTGCACAAACATCGAATCGCAGGGGTAGTGGAGGTTCTTGCCCTACCTTCTGCGATTTTCTTTATCGCGCTCTACTCGATTGTTTGCGGATAGAGGCGGGACGCTCTTGGATATGATGATCGTGGTTGGCTGTGATCACGGCGGTGTCGAGCTTAAAGATTTGCTCGTCGGATTCTTGCGCGCCCAGGGCCAAGAGGTCCGCGACTACGGCACTCAAGGGCGAGATTCCGTCGACTATCCCGATTTTGCCGATAAAATTTCTCGAAGCGTTTCGCAGGGCAAAGCGGAGCGCGGGCTCCTGATCTGCACGAGCGGTATAGGTATGTCCATCGTCGCCAACAAATTTCCACGCGTGCGCGCGGCCCTGGTCCAAGATCTCGACGGCGCGCGGTCAAGCCGCGAGCATAACGATGCCAATGTTCTGGTATTGAGCGGAGCCAAAACCGAATGCTCCTTGGCGCAAAAAATACTCGAGACTTGGCTCACTACGGCGTTTGCCGGCGGACGGCATCAACGCCGCCTTGATAAAATCAGCCGGATCGAGAGCGAGTTGAGCGGGCCACCGAACCCGCGCGAGAAGGACTAAAAGACAAAGGGAAAGTCATGTCATTCCTGCAACAAGCCGATCCAGAGGTTTTTTCGGCGATTCAGAAAGAAACCGCTAGACTCGAGGGCAATCTCGAACTGATTGCTTCGGAAAATGTCGCGAGCGAAGCCGTGCTCGAAGCACAAGGCTCCGTCATGACCAACAAGTATGCCGAAGGATATCCGGGTAAACGCTACTACGGTGGTTGCGAGTTTGTCGATGAAGTCGAGTCTTTGGCAATCGCGCGTGCCAAAGAATTATTCGGGGCCGATCATGCCAATGTCCAGCCGCACTCCGGCTCGCAGGCGAACATGACGGTATATCTTTCCGTACTCAAACCCGGCGATACTTATCTCGGTATGAATCTCGCCCACGGCGGTCATCTGTCCATGGGCAGCCCGGTTAATTTTTCCGGCTTCATTTACCACGTCGTGCCTTACGGCGTGTCAGAAAAAACCGAGACCATCGACTACGATGAGGTCGAGCGGCTAGCGAAAGAACATCGCCCCAAATTGATCATCGCCGGTGCGAGCGCCTATCCACGTATCATCGATTATTCCCGATTTCGTCAAATTGCCGACCAGGTCGATGCCTTGCTGATGGTCGACATGGCGCACATCGCGGGATTGATTGCCGCAGGGCTACACCCGAGCCCGGTGCCCTATGCGGACTTCGTGACCACGACGACGCATAAAACTTTGCGCGGGCCGCGCGGTGGCATGGTGCTCTGCAAAGCCGAGCATGCGAAGGTTGTCGATAGCCGGGTTTTTCCGGGCATGCAAGGCGGGCCGTTGATGCACGTAATCGCTGCCAAAGCGGTGGCGCTCAAAGAAGCTTTGAGCCCGGAATTCAAAATCTACCAGCAGCAGATCGTCAAGAACGCGCAGACGCTTGCCAAGGCTCTGATGCATGGCGGGTTTCGCCTCACGTCGGACGGCACGGACAATCATTTGATGCTGGTCGACTTGCGCAAATCCGAGCTCACGGGCAAGGTGGCGCAAGAGACTTTGGATAAAGCGCGCATCACCGTCAATCGCAACGCGGTGCCGTTCGACACGCGCTCGCCCTTCGTCACCAGCGGCGTGCGCATCGGCACGCCGGCCGTGACCGCGCGCGGTATGAAAGAAACGGAGATGGAGTTGATCGGGGATTTCATTTCCCGCGCGCTGAATCATGGAGCCGATAACGCCGCGCTGCAGGGGATTGCCGGGGAAGTCGGCAGTCTATGCAAGCAGTTTCCGGTCTATCCGCATCGGTTGGGGAAAGCGTAGTTGGAGGTGTAGAAGATCGATGATTGAGGATAGAGGATTGTCGGCAACGATCTTCTAGCTTCGATCCTCTCTCTTCGATTCTCACTATGAAATGTCCTTTTTGCCACGAAACTGAAAATCGCGTCATTGATTCGCGGTTGAGCAAGGATAGCAATATGATCCGGCGCCGGCGCGAGTGCGAACGCTGCAATCGGCGCTTTACGACTTATGAACGCGTCGAGGAGATGATGCCGTCGGTGGTAAAGAAAGACGGCCGGCGTGAAACTTACGATCGAGTAAAAATTGTCAACGGTTTGAAACGCGCGTGTGAAAAGCGCCCGGTCAGCATCAACACCATCGAGGCGATCGCCGACCGCATCGAGCGCACGCTGCAAGAGCGCGGCGAAAAAGAAATCGCCAGTTCGGTGATCGGCGAGGCGCTGATGCGCGAGCTCCATGATACCGACCCGGTCGCCTACGTACGCTTCGCTTCCGTGTACCGTTCCTTCAAAGATATCGGCGAATTTATGGTCGAATTGGAAGAGCTCATCAAGGAACGCAAGGGCTTGCCGCTGGCGAGAACCGCGGCACCGGTGCGCAGAAGGGAATAGTCTCCGTTGGCCGGCGCTCCGTGGACCGCTTCCGATAAACGATACTTACGCATGGCTTGCCGTCTGGCGCGCAAGGCGGCTGGCCGAACCAGTCCCAATCCGATGGTCGGCGCCGTTTTGGTGCGTGATGGGAAAATTGTCGGCAAAGGCTACCATCGCTTCGCCGGCGGCGATCACGCGGAAATCGTCGCGCTCAAGCAAGCGGGTTCAAGGGCAAAGGGCGCGACACTCTACATCACGCTGGAGCCATGTAGCCATCAAGGCCGCACGCCGCCATGTACGCGCGCGCTGATTGGTGCGGGCATCAAAGCGGTCGTCGCCGGCACGAAGGATCCCAATCCGCTGGTCGCGGGCCGTGGCTTTTCTCTGCTGCGTCGCGCCGGCATCGACGTGCGCGTCGGCTTACTGGAAGACGAATGCCGCGCGTTGATCGAAGCGTTTGCCAAATTCATCACTAAGCGGCTGCCGTTCGTGACGCTAAAATTGGCCGCTTCTCTTGACGGTAAGATCGCTACCGCGACCGGGGATGCCCGTTGGATCAGCGGCGACCACTCGCGCGCCCGGGTACATCGATTGCGGAATGAAGTGGATGCCGTGGTGGTCGGCGCGGCGACCGTGCGAGCCGACGATCCGCAATTGACTTGCAGGATGCCGGGCGGCAGAAATCCCCTGCGGCTGATTCTGGATAGCCGATTGCGTACGCCGCTCAGCGCGCAAATCTTTTCCCTGCGCGATCGCGAGAAGACCATTGTCGCTGCAACGATAGGCGCGCCCACCGCCAGAATCCGAGCATTGGAAGCACGGGGCGCGCGGGTCTGGCGCTTGCCGGCCCGCCGGGGCCGGGTGGCGTGGCGTCCCCTCCTGAAAAAATTAGCGAGCCTCGGCGTGGTCAGCGTAATGATCGAAGGTGGCGCGGCCGTGGCGACGTCCGCATTGAAAGAAAAAGTTGTGGACAAAGTTTGGTTTTTTTATGCGGCAAAAATTCTCGGCGGTGATGGACGGCCGATGATTGATAGCTTAGGCATTCAGACGGTACGCGGGTCTATCCATTTAAAGCGCGTCGACGTCAACCGTTCAGATGGCGATATTTTGGTGATCGGATATTTGTAAATCACGGTTTCTTCTTCGCTACATTGCAGGCGTATTCGGAGCATCGATCAAAGATAGAGGATCGAATAGGAAATGTTTACCGGATTAATTGAGGACGTCGGTAAAATTGGCGTGTTGCGGATCGCCAAGAACTCCGCGGTTCTGGAGGTCAAGACCAAACTGCCGCTGCGCGCCATGCCGCTCGGGGCGAGCGTGGCAGTTAACGGCGCGTGTCTGACCGTAGTCAAGAAAACTAAGGACGTCTTCATGGTGGATGTGTCGCCCGAAACTCTCCAACGCACTAATTTGCAAAGCCTGGCTGCCGGCAGCCTAGTGAATCTCGAGCAGCCGATGCGGTTTCAAGATCGGCTCGGCGGGCATCTGGTGACCGGGCATGTCGATGGGATCGGTACCATCACTGCGATCAAGCCAGAAGGCGGCTTCACGGTTTTTAGATTTCGCGTGCCGGCTATCATCAGTTCGTTGCTGGTTGCCAAAGGATCGGTGGCCGTCGACGGCATCAGTCTAACCGTCAACGATTGCCGCCGCGACGGGTTTTCTGTGGCGATAATCCCATTCACGTTACAACACACTAATTTGCGCGTCCGCAGGGTTGGTGATAAAGTTAACCTCGAAACCGACCTGATCGGCAAATACGTTCAAAGTTTTTTGACGCAGCGCAAGTAGAGATTTCTACAACGGATTTTTAACGTCGATCGAAGCATGCCGATAGCGATTATCGAAGAAGGATTGGAAGAAATCCGCAGTGGTCGAATGGTCATTCTCGTGAACGAGGATGCGCCGGACAGTGACGGATTCTTTTGCTTGCCGGCGCAAACGACCAACGCGGAAAGCATCAATCATATTTTACATCATGGGCGCGGCGTGATTTTTCTCGCGCTTACCGAAGAGCGCATCCGCGAGTTGGGTATTTTGCTGATTCCCCAGGAAAGCGGCAGCTTCGGCGGGCATTTTTTTGGCGTGCCATTCTCCTTGCGGCTTGAGGGGATTCCTGGCGTATCCTCAGAAGGGCGGGCCCGCACAATCCAAGCGGCGGTGTCGGAGAGCACCCAGCATACCGACGTGGTCGTGCCGGGACATGTGCAACCGATACAAGCGCATAGTGGCGGCGTGTTGGCGCGCTCGGGGAGAGCCGAGGCAGCGGTCGATTTGGCGAGGTTAGCCGGATTTAAGCCCGCTGGTGTGATTTGTCAGATTTTGGAAGAGGATGGTTCGGTGGCATTTTTGCCGTCCCTCGAACGCTTGGCCGAGCGTCAAGGTTTGAAGATCGTCTCCATCGCCAGTTTGATCGCGTATCGTTTGCGCTCCGAAAGCTTGATCAAGCGAGTTGCCGAGGAAGAATTTCCGACGATTCACGGCGGTATGTACAAGGCAATCGTTTATCGCAATGCGGTGGACGGTTCCGAGCATATGGCCCTCGTCAAAGGCGATATTAGCCACAAGGAGCAGGTGCTGGTCCGCGTTCACTCGGAATGTCTCACCGGCGATGTGTTCGGCTCGGAGCGCTGCGATTGCGGCGATCAGATCCGTCAGTCGCTACGTCTGATCGATGAAGACGGTTGCGGCGTGCTGATCTACATGCATCAGGAAGGGCGTGGCATAGGTCTGACCAACAAGATCAAGGCGTACGCACTGCAAGATCAAGGACGCGATACCGTAGAGGCCAATCTCGAATTGGGCTTCAAGGAAGATTTGCGCGACTACGGTATCGCAGCGCAAATTCTACGCGATCTGGGTATTCAAAACATTTCTTTGCTGACTAACAATCCACGCAAAATCGCCGGTCTGGAAGTCTACGGAATCAAAGTCCTTAAGCGGGTGCCGTTGGAAGTGCTGCCGCGCGAAACCAATATTCATTATCTGCGAACCAAACAGAAGAAGCTCGGCCACATGCTGACCAATCTCGAAGGCAAACCCGCTAAACATTAGCGGCGAGCGATTTTCCTGAAAATTATGGCCAAGATCATCGACGGGAAAAGCGACGCCCAAGGGTTGAGGATCGGTATCGTCGTGAGTCGGTTCAATCATTTTATTACTAGCAAACTGCTCGACGGCGCATTGGATGGATTCAAGAGTCATGGCGGCGCCGATGAAAACGTCACCATCGTCAACGTGCCTGGAGCCTTTGAAATCCCGCTCGTTGCGGATAAGCTCGCGGCCAGTGGACAGTACGACGCCTTGGTTTGTTTGGGAGCGGTAATCCGCGGTGATACACCGCACTTCGAATATGTTTCCGAGGCGGTGACCCGCGGTGTTGGCGACGCGATTCGCAAACACCGGATCCCCATCGGCTTCGGTGTATTAACGACCAACGATGTTCAGCAGGCGATGGACCGGGCCGGATCGAAGGACGCCAATAAGGGCTACGAGGCGCTATTGACGGCCGTGGAAATGGTCAACGTCATTCGGCAAATCTCCTAGTCGCGGCGCTCTTCATCGATAATTTTTCCGAGCAAGCCTTGTCTGATCATGAACAGGTCATAACCTCCGGCGCTTCGCCGAAGGGTACCCGGCGAAAGGGCCGCGAATTGGCCCTTCAGGCCTTGTATCAAATCGAGATTACCGGAGACCCATCGGTGAGCGCGGTGGATCTTTTTTTGCGCCATTTCGAGGGCAATGCCAAAACCAAGGAATTCGCGCGCCGTCTGGTTTCGGGGGTCGTCAGCCAGCAGGCTGCCATCGATCGGCGCATCGACGGATGCACGGAAAATTGGAAGCTGGAACGCCTTGCCAAGGTCGATCTGATTATTTTGCGCATGGCGACTTACGAAATTGCCTTCTGTCCCGATATTCCGTCACCGGTAAGTCTCGACGAGGCGATCGAGATCGCCAAGCGTTTTGGCAGCGCGGATTCAGCGATGTTCGTCAACGGAGTATTGGATCAGATCGCCCAGGCGCCGCGGTCGACCACTGAATGATGCGGATGGTCATGGAAGAACGTTACCAAGCTAAAATCATCGAAGAGAAATGGCAGCGTCGCTGGGCGGAGAGCGACGCCTTCCACGTCGTCGAGGATGCCGCCAAGCAAAAGTTTTACGTGCTTGAGATGTTTCCCTATCCGTCGGGGCGGATCCACATGGGGCACGTGCGCAATTATTCTATCGGCGACGTCGTCGCACGCTACAAACGCATGCGCGGTTTCAACGTGCTCCATCCGATGGGTTGGGATGCTTTCGGTTTGCCGGCCGAGAACGCGGCTATTGAGCGCGGGGTCCATCCGGAAGCGTGGACTCAGGAAAATATTCACTACATGAAAAACCAACTCCAGCGCATGGGACTGTCCTACGACTGGACGCGCGAAGTCGCCACTTGCGAGCCGGAGTATTACCGCTGGAATCAATGGATCTTTCTGCAGTTTTTCAAGAAAGGCTTGGCCTACAAAAAAAGCTCCTTCGTCAACTGGTGCCCGTCGTGCGAAACCGTGCTGGCCAATGAGCAGGTGATCGACGGGGCCTGCTGGCGCTGTGATTCGGCGGTGGTTCAGAAAGAATTGGAGCAATGGTTTTTTCGCATCACCGATTATGCCGAAGAGCTTCTGGCGGATTTGGACAAGCTCACCGGCTGGCCCGACAAGGTCCTTATCATGCAGCGCAACTGGATCGGCAAATCGATCGGCGCCGAGATCGATTTTCCATTGGTCGGTCACCAAGGCGCGCTGCGCATTTTTACCACGCGGCCCGATACGATTTTTGGCGCGACCTTTGTTTCCCTCGCCGTTGAACATCCGATGGCGCTTCAGTTGGCGGCCGGCACGGCGCAAGAGCAGGCCGTAAGCGAATTTATCGCGCGCATCAAGAACGTCAGCCAATCCAAGCGCGGCGACGAAGCCGATGAAAAGGAGGGTGTTTTCACCGGCGCATACTGCCGCAATCCGTTTACCGGAGAAAATATTCCCATTTTTCTCGCTAACTTCGTGCTCATGGCTTACGGCACTGGCGCGGTTATGGCGGTGCCGGCGCACGACCAGCGTGATTTTGAATTCGCCAAGAAATATAACCTGCCGATTCGCGTGGTCATTCAATCCCAAGATCGCGCGGCCAACGCGGAAGTGTTGTCCGAAGCCTATGTTGACGAAGGCACGATGGTCGATAGCGGTGAATTTTCCGGCTTGGACAACGTCAGCGGCAAAGAGAAGATTGCGGCTTACGCCGAAGCTAAAGGTTGGGGCAAGAAAGCGATTCGTTTTCGCCTGCGTGATTGGGGCGTATCGCGCCAGCGTTACTGGGGCACGCCGATCCCGATCATTTACTGTGCCCAGTGCGGTACCGTGCCGGTCCCAGAATCGGATCTCCCGGTGGTCTTACCGAAGGATGTGCCTTTCACGGGCAAGGGTGGTTCGCCGCTGCAAGAAAGCAAACAGTTTTCACAAGTCGCGTGTCCGAAGTGCGGTGGCGCCGCGCGCCGTGAGACCGATACGATGGATACCTTTGTCGATTCGTCATGGTATTTTATCCGTTACGCATCGGCGCGTTTCACTTCCGCACCCGTGGATGTTGCCAAAGGTCACTATTGGTTGGCCGTCGATCACTATATCGGTGGGGTCGAACATGCGGTGTTGCATTTGCTCTACGCGCGGTTTTTTACCAAAGCCCTGCGTGACCTCGGCCTCGTGACTGTCGACGAGCCCTTCAACAATTTGCTGACCCAGGGAATGGTTTCCAAGGAAACCTACCGTTGTCCCGAGCACAACTGGCTATTTCCCAATGAACTTGTTGGCTCGGAAAGAGAGGGTTGGCACTGCCCGCAATGCAATCGCCCGGTAGAAAAAGGCCGGGTCGAAAAAATGTCCAAGTCGAAAAAGAACATTATCGATCCGGAGGAATTGGTGAATCTATACGGCGCCGACACCGCAAGGTTGTTTACTCTGTTCGCCGCGCCGCCGGAAAAAGATCTGGAGTGGAGCGATCAAGGCGTTGAAGGCGGCTATCGATTTCTGTCGCGCCTGTGGCGTCTGGTTTATCAATTGCAACCGTTGTGGACGAGTCAGGATGGTAAGATTCCTCCAGCCGAGCTACCTACGGAATTGCGCGATTTGCGCCGTTCGATTCACCGAACCATTAAAAAAGTCACTGACGACATCGAAGGCCGGTTTCATTTCAATACCGCCATTGCCGCAATCATGGAATTATTCAACGCGTTGAGTGCCGCCGCGCAAACCGAGCCACGGGCGGATGCGGCAGCGGCAATCATTAAAGAGGGCGTGGAGACCCTGATCATTCTGCTCGCGCCCTTCGTGCCCCATGCGGCCAACGAGCTGTGGGAACAGACCGGCCATAGAGAAACCTTGGACCAGGTGCCATGGCCGACCTATTCAAAGGAAGCGCTTGAGGAAGAAAAGTTGCTGATCGTGGTTCAAGTCAATGGCAAAGTGCGCGGCAAAATCACGGTGCCGGCGGATGGGACGCAAGAGCGTATTCAGACCGAGGCATTGGGCGATGCCAAGGTGATTGGTTTTCTCGATGGCAAAAAGGTTCAGCGCGTGGTTTATGTGCCCCGTCGATTGGTGAATATTGTCGTGGAGGGATAAACAGTGCGCTATTCAAAAACATGCAAACAGGTTTTCTGGACCTTGGTCTTGGCCAGCTTCATCACCGGTTGCGGCTATCAATTTGTCGGTGACAGCTCGCTTTTACCAAAAGATGCGCACACGATCTACGTCGAGCCTTTTTTAAATCGTAGTCGTGACGTCGGTATGGAAAAGGAGCTGACCACCGCATTGCGCAGCGAGTTCTATCGGCGCGGACCACTTCAAGTAGTAGACCAGTCCGAACAGGCGGATGTCATCGTCAGCGGCGTGGTTCGCTCGTTGGAAAGCACCGTCGCGTCGGTGAACCGAAAAGACGAAGTCCTTCAGTATGAATCCGTGCTTAATTTGGACGTTACTTTGCGCCGGCGCGAGCCTAATGAAATCTTATGGCGCGGGCAGGGGCTTCAGATTGAGCGATATTTTCGGCGGCTCGCGTGCCGCAGTCGTGACAACATCCTCCGAGTTTCGCACCGGCACCTTAAATGCCACGGACGTGCGCCGGATGACGGATGTGCAATTGACCGAGGTTGAGCGCAGCAGTCTACGCGGTGAGCTGATGGAGCGTTTCGCCAAGGAACTCCATCAGCGCATTATGGAAATGTTTTAAGGCTAAGATAATAGTGGTACGACGCGCTTACGCGACGCCGAACTGTAAGACCTAAGATAAGGCGTGTCTAGGCGGCAGAGGAAATTCGCGCCGCCGCGCGCGACAGACGAGAAAGCCAACGCGACGCTGTGTTGTTCTTGATGATTCCCTTGCTGACCGCTTTGCCCAGCGCTTTGTTGACAGCCCTAAGTTGATCGGCCGCGTTCTCTGAGTTCTTCGAATCGATTGCCTGTCTGATTTTTTTGATCAAGGTTCGCAATTTCGATCTCGCTTCGATGTTACGAGCCCGTCGTTTGAGGCTTTGCTTGTGTCTTTTAATGACCGAAGTGTGAATTGCCAAGGATTCCCTCCAGAGTTTAGTCCGAAACTTTCTAGCATCGGTGCTAACAAGAGTCAATGCGGTAGTTGCGAGACGTGAGCATCAGCCGTGTTGGTGCATTTTTACGAAATCTTTATGTGGTTAAGCTTTTTCCGCCCATCGGCAGGCTTGATGTGTTCTATGGCTATGGTTGCAATGTTCACGAGGACTAGCCTGTCAGAAAATTGACTGACATTCGGAAGTATGGACGAGACGGCGAAATCTAGTAAATTGCTCACACTAATGGGTTGCTACCCCAACGACTGGTAATTCGTTGAATATATTCATAGAGGGCCAAGTAATGGAAAACTCAAAGCTTCCGACGCCGACAATTTGAGCAAATCGCTCTGGTACGCTAGTTTTGGCCTTCCGCGTCAAGGTCCTGGAGAGTTATCAACAGGTTATTCACATTTACGGTGAATCACTCTGGGGATCGACCCACATATGAAATGTTCTGCTTCCGAAAAACACTCGCGGGGTTTTTTTGAGACGATTTTTTTATTCAACAAATTGTTCTGCGGTCTAGTTATATTCGCCCGCCTAACACGAAGATCGGCTTCGCGGTTTTGAGGCAACGTGTGTGTGTGAATACAAAGGATCGTGTTGTCGGTCTCTAGAGATTCGAAGAATGCGCGACAGAATACGCTGCCGCCTGTCTTATTTGACGCCTAAATCTTCCCGGTTTGGGCAGAACTTCCGCTTGAATCTCAGGCCGACTTGTGCGATAAAATTTGATCAATAGTGATTGGCATTTTAGAGATGTGTGACGGGAAAGGAGGTGAATCAAGGATGGGAAAGAAATTCGTTTTACTGTCGGCAACTACCCTCTTCGCTTTTACTCTAACGTTTGCGGGTTGCGGTAAGAAAGAGGAACCAGCGCCGCCTCCACCGCCGCCGGCGCCAGCAGAGCCGGCAGCACCAGCAACGCCACCAGCGGAGCCGGCTGCTCCTGCGGGTGACCAGAAGGCAGCGGAGCCTATGAAGGACGCGGCTCCGATGCCTGAGAAGAAAGAGGAATCAAAAACCAAGTAAGCAAGGCTAAGCTGACCTTACCGCGGTTTTTGGCAACCGATAAAGGGGAAGGGTTTTTAAACCTTCCCCTTTTTTGTACTTTTGGTCTGTGATAGTGGACTGTGGCCAGCGAATCTCACATGACTTTGACGGAGCATCTAGAGGATCTCCGTTGGTGTTTGTTAAAGTCGGTTTTGGCCATCGTCGTCGCATCGACGGTGAGTTACTATTTCGCCGACTCGATTTTTGGTTTTGTCGTGGCGCCGCTGCGGCAAAATTTGAAGCCCGGTCAAAATCTCATTGGCACCGCGGTCACTGAAGCATTTTTTATCGAAATCAAAGTCGCCCTGGCAGCGGGTGCGTTGTTTTCCTGTCCGGTAATTTTTTATCAAATCTGGCGTTTCATCGCGCCCGGATTGACCAGCGGTGAAAAAAAGTGGGTGATTCCGTTTGTGCTGTGCGCGACAGTTTTTTTTGTCAGCGGGACGTTCTTTTGTTATCGATTCGTGCTGCCGGTCGCCTTCAAGTACTTTATTGAACAGTACGAAACCATGGGCGTAAGCCCCGCGCTGCGGATCGGCGACTATTTTACGTTTTTTTTTCGGATGGTTTTGGCTTTTGGCGTGACGTTCGAGTTGCCCGTGTTCACGCTGGTGCTGGTGCGGATCGGCGTTTGGGATTATCGTTTTATGCTGCGATCGTTTCGCTATGCGATCGTGATCGTTTTTGTGCTCGCTGCGATGTTGACGCCGACGCCTGATGTGATTAATCAAAGCTTGCTCGCTGGTCCGATGCTGCTGCTCTATGTCATCAGCATTGGCGTGGCTTATTTATGGCGCAAATAAAATCGAAAAAGCAGGGACCCAGGATGAGGAGGAGTAATGATCTCGTTTGTTATTGCGATTAGTTGTTTGTCGTTGGCCTTTGCAGTCTATTTGGCTCGGTGGGTGCTTCAGCGGGACGTCGGAACGCAAAAGATGCAGGAGATTTCCAACGCGATCAAGGAGGGGGCCGAAGCGTTTATGTCGCGGCAGAACCGAACGATCATCGGGCTGTCGGCCGCGTTGGCCGTGCTGATCTTTCTCCTCTATGCCTTTGTGCGCTCGCCAAGCCCAGCCGATCCAGTACCGCCGGTGGCGATGGCTTTCTGGACGACACTATCGTTTGTCTTGGGCGCGGCCTGTTCAGTGATCGCCGGCTATGTCGGAATGTGGGTATCCATTCGCTCCAACATCAGGACTGCGTCCGCGGTTCGTTCCAGTCTCAATGAGGGTCTTCAGATCGCGATGCGCGGTGGTGCAGTGTCCGGTTTATTCGTCGTCGCCATGAGTCTATTGGGCGTCGGCGGCCTCTATGCTTTGCTTGAGTCGCTGGGCCACGATCCGCAAAAAATCCCCTTCACCATAGTCGGTTACGGGTTCGGCGCGTCGTTTGTCGCGCTGTTCGCCCAACTCGGCGGCGGCATTTACACAAAGGCCGCTGACGTCGGCGCCGATCTCGTCGGCAAAGTTGAGGCCGGCATTCCGGAGGACGATCCACGTAATCCCGCGGTGATCGCCGACCTGGTCGGCGACAACGTCGGTGACTGCGCTGGCCGTGGCGCCGATTTGTTTGAATCCACCGCTGCCGAAAACATCGGCGCGATGATTCTCGGCGTCGGACTCTATCCTTATTTCGGAATCAAAGGGATCGTTTTTCCTTTGGTTGCCAGGGCCCTGGGGCTGATCGCATCGATCGTCGGTATTATGCTTGTCAAGACCGAGGAAAAGGGCGATGCCATGGCGGCTCTCAATCGCGGCTATTACGTGACCAGTATTCTCGCGATTGGCGGATTTTTCGTGACTTCCAAATTGCTGCTTGCGGTCGATGTGTCGAAGTATCCTGAAGCTGAGTCCGCATGGATCTATTTCTTTCTCTGCGGCGTTGTCGGCATCCTGATGGCGCAGGCGTTCGTTTACATCACTCAGTATTATACTGAATATAAGTACCGGCCGGTCAGAGAAATCGCCGAAGCGTCTAAGACGGGTCCAGCCACTAACATTATTGCCGGCATCGCCGTCGGTCTCGAATGCACCGCGATTCCGGTCTTAGTGATTTCCGTGGCCATCATCACCTCGTACTATCTTGGCCTGGCGAGCGGCGTGAAGAATGCCGGCCTGTTCGGCACGGCTGTGGCAACCATGGGTATGTTGGGCACTGCGGCTTACATCTTAGCTATGGATACTTTCGGTCCGATCACCGACAACGCCGGCGGTATTGTCGAGATGAGCGGCCAGCCGGAAGAGGTTCGTCAAAAAACCGATCGTCTCGATGCCGTCGGCAATACCACCAAAGCGCTGACCAAAGGCTACGCCATTGGTTCAGCGGCGCTGGCGGCGTTCTTATTGTTTTCGGCTTACCTCGATGAAGTCGCTCACTACGGCCATCCGTTGGAAGTTGTCAATATCGCCAAGCCGGAGGTATTTGTCGGCGGGCTACTCGGCGCGATGCTGGTTTTTCTGTTCTCGTCTTTCGCGATTCGTGCCGTCGGTAAAGCCGCTTATTATGTTATCAATGAGGTACGCAGACAGTTCAGAGAGAATCCCGGCATTCTCTTAGGTACGGTGAAACCGGATTACCGCCGCTGCGTCGATATCGTCACTGTCGGTGCGCTCAAGCAGATGATCGTTCCCGGTCTTCTCGCAGTCACCATGCCGGTAGCCGTCGGTCTTGTCTTCCGCATGTTCGGTATTGGTGCGGAGGCGGTGGCGGCATTTTTGATGGTTGGCACGATCGCTGGAATCTTGATGGCAACGTTTTTCAATAACAGCGGCGGCGCTTGGGACAACGCCAAGAAATTCATCGAGAGCGGCCAGTTCGAAGGCGGGGGCAAAGGTTCCGATCCGCACAAAGCGGCGGTCGTCGGCGATACCTTGGGCGATCCGTTCAAGGACACGGCCGGCCCGAGCTTGCACGTCTTGATCAAGCTGTTGGCCACGATCACGCTGGTCTTGGCGCCGCTGTTTGTTTAAAGCCAGATCCACTGCTAGCGCGGGGCCTCTTCGAAAGGAGACGCCCGCGCGTTTTCCACCTATTTTTTAGTATCATGTATGCTAGAAATTTAGTTCAAATTATCCCTCCACGCCCGGATGGTGGAATAGGTAGACACAAGGGACTTAAAATCCCTCGGACCGAAAGGTCTGTGCCGGTTCGAGTCCGGCTCCGGGCACCAATGATTTCACGCCTGCGCGTTTTTTGGCCTACGAATGTTCGACCGCAAATTTTCAGCGTGATCCGCAAATTGGCCGGCGCTTCGTTGCTCGCGCCGCTTCGCCGCGGTATGTGCGGGTGAAAAAAATCTGTAAGTAGAAACCTACCTTCTACAGGAGTCGCGATGAAGATTTTCTCGGGACTGTTCACCCTATTTCTGTGCGCGTATTCGTTCATTGCCGTCGGTCTGGCTCACGGTGCCAGCGCGTTGACCAAGGTCACGATGACTTCCGGCTCCGCTAGTGAGCGTGACGGCGTGCTTTACGTGGCGCAGGATCTCGGGTTGTTCAAGAAGCACGGTCTTGATTTGACTTTCGTGCAGGTACGCAACGGTCCCGTCGCCATGTCGGCATTGAGCTCCGGCGAGACTCAGTTTCATTGGGGTTCGGTGTCGGGCGCAAACTTGGGAGCGATCGCCGAGGGCGCGGATCTGGTTTTCATCGCGGGCTTTATCAATCGGCTTTCCGGGATGTTCGTCGTCAATTCGCAAATCAAGACTCCCGCTGAGCTCAAGGGCAAGAGCATCGCAGTCAATAGCTTGAGCGGCGGCGGCTGGATTTTCTCAATGCTCATGTTGGATTACTGGGGCCTCGTGCCGGAGCGGGACAAGATTCAGTTCAGAACGCTAGGCGACCAAGCGGTGATGGCGCAGGGAGTTTTGACCGGCTCCGCGGACGGCGCGTTTCTCGGCTACACTTTCGGCAACATGCTTCGAGGCAAAGGCTTCCGTGTGCTTGCCGATAGTGAAAAATTGCCGATTCCATATCAAGGTTCCGGAGTCATCGCGCGGCGCAGTTTTATGGTCTCATCGCCGGGTATTGTGGACGGTGTCCTGCGCGCACTGCTGGAAAGCTCGACGTTTATCCGCAATCCGGAAAACAAAATGCAGGTTATGAAGAGTCTCGCCAAAGCTTTGCGCTTCCGGCGGATCGAAGAAGCGGAGGAGGGCTATCACAGCATGGTGAATCTCTACGAGAAAAAAATTTATCCCAGCGTCGAAGGCGTTCGCAACGTCATCCGCCTGCTCGGGGCCAACAACGAAAAGATCCGCCGATTGAAAGCGGAGGATCTGGTCGATGACAGCGCGGTGCGGCGCATGGAAAAGGAAGGGCGGTTTTAAACGCGCTCGCTTCAACGGAGCAAAGTGCGCGGCACGCAATTCACCATGGCCGATTATTTGGAGCTGGGTTTGGCGACTTTAAATGGCATTGGGCTTGTGTCATAGAGGATGCGTTCGCTTCAATAAGCGCAGACCATGGGCGATGGATCACTCAATCGCATCCAAGGAGAAAAACAGTGAGCTTTCAAAAAATCGGTATCCTGAGTATCGGTGAGATGGGTTTTCATTGGGCCAAGCTGCTCAAAAGCCGCGGCGTCGAAGTGCTGACTTACGACAAGGACCGCGGCGAAGTAAGTCAAAAACGCGCGCAAAATGCCGGGGTGAAGTCGACTGCATCGATGGGGGAATTGGTCGAGCAGGCCGAACTTGTCGTGTCTATTGTCGTTCCTTCGGCGGCAACCAGGGTGGCGGCGAAAGTTGCCGAAGCGGTGAAGGCGGCAGGAAGAAAAGATCTGCTATTTCTCGATGCCAATGCGATCTCGCCGATGGCCGCGGACGAAATCGCCCAAACGCTGATGCCCGCAGGTGTGCATTTCGTCGACGGCGGCATCATCGGTTCGGCGGCGAGGATGGGGAAGGGCACGATTGTCTATGTCTCCGGTCCGCAGGCTGACCGGCTCGGTTCTCTGGAGTCGTTCGATATCCCGATCAAGGTTCTCGGTCCGAGCACCAATCAGGCTTCGGCTTTCAAAGTTGTCTACGCCGGGCTCACCAAAGGGTTGCAAGGATTGTTCTGCGAGCTTTTGATGGGGGCGCAGCGGTTTGGTTTGCTGAACGAGCTCCGCGCCCAATACGAGGAGAGTTTTCCCGGACTGTTGGATAAAGTCTCATCGAGCATCATCGGCCTGCGCATTCATGCGGGCCGGCGCGCCGAAGAGATGGACGAGCTTAAACGGACGTTCAATCATCACGGCATGCAATCCTTTATGGCGCCGGGAGCGCAGAAGGTGCTCGAAGCGATCGCGGCACTCGACACCGGCCAGGCATCGGCTAGCGGGGTGCGCGATGGCGATCTGTCGGAGACGTTGGAATTGTTCTATCAGAAAGGGTTGCTCCAGCTGGACGGCGCGCGTAAGAATTCTTAATCGAGCCCCTAGCCAGAAAACGTGATTCCTGGTATGGAGTTCCCAACATGAAATTGAGGGAGGGCTAAGCTAGTGTCCAGAGTAGAAAAGAAACAACCCCAATACGGTTCGGATGTCGTGGTCGATCTGATGAAGGCGTTCGATATCGAATATGCCGCCTTCAATCCCGGCGCCACCTTTCGCGGTATTCACGATTCGATCGTCAACTACGGCGGCAATTACAAGCCGGAAGTGATCTTCTGTCATCATGAAGAAATTTCGGTGGCGATCGCGCACGGCTACGCCAAGGCGAAAAACAAACCGATGATCGCGATCGCGCACAATATGGTCGGGTTGCAGCACGCCAGCATGGCGATTTTTAACGCCTACATCGATCGGGTGCCGATGATGGTGCTCGGCGGCACTGGGCCGATGAATACCAAACGCCGCCGTCCGCGCATCGACTGGATCCACACCGCGCTCGTCCAAGGAAACCAGGTACGCGATTACACCAAGTGGGACGATCAGCCTTACTCCCTCGCCGACGTGCCGGATTCGTTCATTCGCGGCTATCGTATTGCGACGACCGATCCGACAGCGCCGGTTTATATCAATTACGATGCCGATATTCAGGAAGACGCGATATCGAACGGATTCGAACTACCGGATGTGACCCGTCATGCGGCGCCGGCTCCCGCGCAAGCCAATCCCGACGCGTTGCGCCGAGCGGCCGAGCTCTTGGTTAATGCGCAAACCCCGTTGATCATCGCTGATTCGCTGGGCCGCAATCCAAAGACAGTACCTGCGCTGATTGAGCTTGCCGAATTGTTGGCGGTGCCCGTTGTCGACAAAGGCGGCCGATTCAATTTTCCGTCGGTGCATCCGCTCGACGTGACCGACGGCGCGCGTGAGATTCTACAAAAAGCCGATTTCATTCTAGCTCTCGACGTTGCGGACCTGTTCGGCGCGTTGACGACGGTGAGCAAACAAACCCGCGAAAGCCAATACATCACTTCTGCCAGTGTGAAAATCGCCAGCATCTCGATGAATGACATGTTGGTTCACTCCTGGGCCAATGATTTCCAAGCGCTGCAGGCGATCGATGTGCCGATGACTGCCGATACTGCGGTGGCGGTGCCGGAATTGACTCGGTTGTGCCGGGAGCTTGTGGGTAGCGACAGCAAGAGAAAATCTGCCATCGAAGCGCGCCAGAAAGAACTGGCGGAGAAACATAAGAGCCGGCGCGGCAAGTGGCTTGCCGACGCTCAGGCCAAAGGCTCGCAAAAAGAGATCTCTACGGCGTGGCTGGCTCTTGAAGTGGGCGAGGCGATCAAGCGGGAAGATTGGGTATGCGTCAACGGCACGTCCAATGGTTGGACACGCAGGTTATGGGATTTTAGCCGACCGAATCAATCTCTCGGCGGCAGCGGCGGCGCCGGTTTGGGTTACGGTCCCGGCGCTTCGATCGGCGCGGCTTTGGCGCTCAAAGGCAGCGGCAAGTTGGCATTGGCGATCCAATCCGACGGCGACATGCTGATGACTTCGAGTGCACTCTGGACCGCGGCGAAGCATCGCATCCCGCTTTTGATGGTGATGCACAACAACCAATCGTATTACAATTCCGAAGAGCACGGCATCGAGGTTGCTAAGTTTCGCAAACGCCCGGTGGAAAACGCCGGCATCGGCACGCACGTGGATGATCCGGCGATCGATTTCGCGACGATGGCGAAATCTTTCGGCGTCAACGGCGAGGGACCGGTGCGCAATCCAGCGGATTTGCGCCCGGCCATCGAGCGGGGCGTCAAATATGTCAAGGAGAAGCAGCTTCCTTATCTCGTCGATGTCATCGCCGAACCGCGCTAAGTCACGGGGACGCATTGGCATCTGACCCCTACCGCGACTTTCGTCAGGCCGTCGACCGACCGGAAGATCTCATCGACCTCGGTCGCGCGGCCTTGACGATCGCGTTGCCAGATTATCCCGATCTCGACATTCCCGCATGTCTCGCGCAAATCGATGAACTCGCCGTGGCCGTTACCCAACGGTGCGGCGCCGTGGCGGACGTTTATCGTTCGCTCGCGGCGTTGAACTACATATTGTTTACGGAGCGGAGGTTTCGCGGTAACCGCGACGATTACTTCGATCCGAAAAATAGTTTCCTGAACGAAGTGCTAGCGCGAAAAACCGGTATACCGATTTCTCTGTCGGTGCTTTATATCGAGGTGGCGCAACGGATCGGCTTGAAGTTGTCTGGCGTGGGCTTTCCCGGCCATTTCCTCGTGAAATATGCCGAAAGCCGCGAAGAGATCGTCATCGACCCGTTTGCCGGCGGTGAAGTCCGATCGCGCGAAGATCTCGCAGGCATGATTCGTCAACTTTACGGTGACAAGGTTTCGTTTCACGCGGAATTTCTCGAGCCGGTTACAAAGAAGCAGATTCTGCAGCGGATGCTCGCCAACCTGAAGGCAATCTACCGAAAAAAAAATGATCTAGTGAAAAGTCTTACAGTGCTCGACCGTTTGATTATCCTCGATCCGACCGCGAAGGACGATATTCGCGAGCGCGGCGGGCTTTATCTGCGGTTGGAATGTTTCACGCAAGCGCGCGCCGATTTCGAAGCTTATCTCCGTCTCGCCCCCGACGCTGACGACGCGGCGTCGATTCGCGAACAAATCATCAGCTTGGCGAATCAAGAGACACTGCTACACTGACTGGGACCTGTTCGTGACACGTAATCGTGTATAGTCCACGAACACGAGTCACGATCACGAACAACAAAAACCTCTGAGATTGCTTATGCGCGGTTAGCAGCCTGTGAATCGGTGCGCAGTTATGCACAACGACTCCCGCGCTACTGCTTGGAAAACTCTCGGAACGTGGCGGCAAATGACGTGGTCAGAGAAAAATCTTGAACCATCGCCTTGGCAAATTTCCACGGCCGAATTTGCCAAAACTTCATCTGGCGCAGGTTGCCCGAAGTTTGTGACCAAACCCGGTGCAACTCCTGACGCGAATAGATCACGCGATTGTTGATCACGTCGAACTTCAGCAGACTCAGTCGCGGTTTCGACGGCAAGTGTTCGCGCAGGTGGGAGTAGGCTTCCTGCCATTCTTGGATGCGATTGCCGATCCGGATGCTCGCCTGAATGCTATTGATCTCATCGAGCAGGCGCCGGACCGCTTCACTTTCCCGGGGCCGAAGCTCTTGGATCTTGTCCCTCAGGCCGTCCCACTGGCGCAGGAAGCGATTGAGATCTCTGCGGCTGGAAACCACCCGCGAGGAAAGATCCTCCAAGGGTTCAAGCATTGCCCTCGCCCGCTCAGGCAAGGTTTCTTTCGCGTTGCTGTAGAGTTTTTGGATGTCCGCGATTCTCAGAGCCTGCCAAATATCGGCTTGAATCTTTTGGAGTTGCTCCAGCCAGCGAGCTTCCGTCTCGCTTTTCTTGCGCGTTTGCAGCCAGACTTCTTCCATTTCTTTAAGAAACTTTGCCCAGGTGATCAGCAGCGAAGTGATCTCTTTGGCGCGTTTCCAAAAATGCACCGGCAAGTTGTCCACCGCATACCCGGGCCGGCGCGCCGTACGATCTTTCAGACGGAAAAAGCCCGCCACCATCGGGTGTTCCTTTTCGATGAGTGCGGCATTTTTGTACCAAAAAAATATCGACATGAGATTCCAATAATTTTTCGGACTGTTGGACCAGCGTGAGAGACTCTTGATCATGTTCTCCTTGCTGTAAAACGTCTTCCAGGCGCTCTCGTAGGCTTCGGTCCACTCGTCTGCGGTCATGAGCGGATGCTTGATGGTCGCATGAAATGAGTCGCGCTTGTTAAAGTCCGGATCCATCCAGTCCCCGCGTTTTTTCATCTCGCGATGGTCGTGTGATCCTGGCAGCGGCGTGAGCATAAAGAATGACGCTTGATCCGGGCCGACTTCGTCTTTGAGGAAGCGCATGTCTTCGGCCACCTGTTCTTTGGTGTCCCAAGGCAAGCCGATGATGTAGCCCGTATGGACCAACACATTGGCGTCATGCCATTCTTTGATGATGCTGCGGTATTCTTCGACTTTGTTCTGTTTCTTTCCTTCGGCCTCGAGGTTCTGCGGATTGACACTCTCCATGCCGATAAATACCTGAGTGCAGCCCGCTTTGGCCGCCAACTCGACGAAGTCCTTCGGCTTCTTGGCCAAATCGACCTGCATCATGAATGAAACGTCGAGCCCTTCGTCGCGCAGCTTAATAATTTCTTCAAAGGTTTCGCGCCAGAGCTTCTTGCGCGCGAAGTTGTCGTCGGTAAAAAAATAAAAAGACAGTCCGTGGCTGAGATAATTTCGGCGCATCATCGCCGCGATGCTCTGCGGGCTACGCTCGCGCATCTTGCGGCCTTGCACGTTGATGATCGTGCAAAAGGTGCAAGCGAAGGGGCAGCCGCGCGAGGTGTCGGCGGTGGCGAAGCTTGGATAGGCGAAGTGTTTCATCGTTTTGGCGCTGGTTTGCGGCAACGGCGCCATTTCGATATCGACCAGATTCTGCAGATCCTGGGCGAAGCTATAAAGCGGTTTCAGTTGACCTTGTAAAAAGTCTGTGAGAATGCCGTCCCATTTGCCTTCGACTTCGCCGGATACGACGCAGATACCTGCGCGGAACAGTTCCTGGATATCGGGTTCTTCGGCGCTCAGCATGTTGATGGTGCCGCTGGTGTGGAATCCGCCCATAATGACGGTGATTCCTTCGCCGCGAAAAACTTTTGCCATATCGAAAGCGCGGGGAAATTGATTGGTTTGAACGCCCACCAGACAAACCAGCAGGGTCGTACCTGGTTCTTTGCTCCAACGGATAATTTTCTTCAGTGGTATTTTCTCGGCGGTTTCGTCGAAGGTCGTGACCTCAATGGGTAGATCACCGAAAACTTGCCGTGTTCGAACATCTTCGGTCAAGCCATGTAAAACGTTCAAAGTGTTGCTCGGCAGCACCCCTTTCCAAAAACGAATCACGTAGCCGTCGTCGTCGTACTTTGAGGGTTTGATCAAAACGATATGGAATTTTTTTCGTGACTCCAGCATCGGTCCCAGTCGCCTTCCGAGTGCTTGTAAGTTGATGCAGCATCTTTTATAGATACATGAATAAATTCAAGCTTTTGACAACTCTAACAACCGCCTAGTTTCATGTCAAGCTCAATTTCCAAGTAAATAGCGATTCTTACTGCGGAATTTGCAGTTTCGATGATCCAGCTGCGCAACGTTTCGAAAACCTATGCGCCGAACTATCGAGCGCTCGCCGACATTAGTTTTTCGGTTGATAAAGGCGAGGTGGTTTTTCTTGCGGGCCCGAGTGGCGCCGGCAAAACGACGTTGTTGAAGCTATTGTTTCGCGAAGAAGAGCCCAATGCAGGCCAAGTGCTCGTCGACGGCATTGACGTCACGCAGTTGCGCAGTCGCGGCGTCGCCCAACTCCGACGCAAGATCGGTTTGGTATTTCAAGAATTTAAACTGCTGTCCCAGTTGACGGTGCTGGACAACGTCGCGTTAGCCGCGGAGGTCATCGGCGTATCGAAAGCCCAAAGCCGCACTCAGGGCCCATCAGTTGCTGCGCGATCTTGGATTGAACGACCGTAGCGGCGCCAAGCCGGCGGAGCTCTCCGCAGGAGAACAACAACGCGTCGCCATCGCCCGCGCAGTGATTAACGAGCCGATGCTGTTGCTCGCGGATGAACCGACCGGAAATCTCGATGCCGACATTGCCGACGAAACCATGCGACTGTTTCTCAAGATCCGTGATCAAGGCGCGACCCTGATCGTGGCGAGCCATGACTTTGGCATTATCAACCGCTATGGCACGCGAATCCTCTCCTTAGAACGGGGCGCTTTGGTCGATGATCTATGCCGCATGGGCGGCGAGGATCGCCGGCCGTGAAAGTCAGTTTGATCGGTTTTGTGCTGCGCCGAGTGCGCCAAAGTCTTTGGCAGCTGCTTTGGACTCACGTACTGACGTCGGGAACCATGGCGATGACGCTGTTCGTGTTCGGCGCTTTTATTTTGGTCCAGGCGAATCTTGATCATTTGCTCAAGGGCTGGGGTGACCAGTTGCAAATCACCGCGTATTTTAAGAAGGACGTGAGCACCGAAGCCGTGCAGCGGTTAATTTCACGGGTGCAATCCTTTCCTGAAGTCGAACGGGTGAGCCATACCGGCCAAGAACAAGCATGGCGAGATTTTCAAACCGCGTTGGGCGCGCAGTCCAGTTTGCTCGACGGGCTACCGCGCGATCTCCTGCCGGCTTCCATCGAAGTACAAATCAAATCCGCGCATCGTGACAGTCCGGTGGTCGAACAACTCGCGCAACGGCTAAAGAACGAAGCAGAAATCGCCAGTGTCGAGTATCCCCAGGAATGGGTCGAGCGCTTGGCGTTGATCGTTCTTGCAGTGCGCTGGGCCAAATGGATCGTCGGCGGCGTGTTGTTTCTGGCGACGTTTTTTATCGTCGGCAGCACCGCGAAACTGGCAGTTTTGGCGCGTCAGGACGAGGTGGCGATGATGCAAATAATGGGCGCTTCGGAAGCACTTGTGCAAGCGCCCTTTGTGGTTGAAGGAATGATACTTGGCCTGAGCGGCGCGGCGATTTCCGTCGGCGCGCTTTGGGGCGTATTTCTAATTTTGCGGCGACAGCTGTCGGCATTAGGCGGTGTGTTCCTCTGGACCGGCGATTTGCAATTTATTGATCCGGCGGCTGGCTTGCTGATTGTCGCGATCGGTTGGTTGCTGGGCGCGGCAGGTAGTTTATTTTCGCTGCGGAGTTTCATCAGAACATGGAAGCCTTTGCGTGGCGCAGCCTAATATTCGTCTGGCGATCATTAACAGTGCTCGCGCTTCTTGGCGCAGGCGTCGGCAACCAGGATCTCGAGGGGATCAAAAAGAAAATCGAAAGTGAGAAAAAAGGATTGTCGCAGTTGCAGATCAAAGAGGGCTCGGTGCGAGAATCCTTGAGCAAAGTCGAAACTGAATTGGCCGAGAAGAATCGGCAGCTAAAAACGGCCAACACTCGGTGGGCGGCGCTGCAGGAAGAAATGGAATCAAAGAAACTCGAAGGCGAGCAGCTCGATCACTCGGTCTCGGCGCGGCGAGAACTTTTGCAGCAGCGCGCCGCCGCGCTTTATCGCTGGCAGCGCGGCGGAAGCCCGCTGGTGATTTTGAACGGCGCGGCGTCTTTGAGTCAATTTCTGCGCCGTCAACACTACCTCCAAGGGGCGATTTCTTTCGATCGAGATCTGGTGACGAAACTTCAGGACGAAAGCGCGCGTTTAGCCGTCGTGCAGGAACAGTTGGCCAAGAAGAAAAGCGAACTGGACGGGCAGAAGCAGGCCATCGCATTGGCCCAAGACGCGGTGCGTCAGGACTCGGAGAAAAAAAAGATTCTGTTGGCGAACTTAAGCCGGGAAAAAGAAACCCGCCTGCGCGCGCTCAAACAGATGGAAGCGGCAGCGCAGCGATTGCAAAAGATGATGGATGAAATTGCCCGGCGCGCCGCCCTCAAACCCCGTGAAAGACCAGCGCCGCCTTCCTCCGGTATCGGGTTCGATGCGTTACGCGGCAGATTGGACTGGCCGGTGAAGGGCGAGATTGTGGCGCCCTTCGGCAAGTTCAAGCATCCCGAGTTCGCTGCTGAAGTAGTTCGTAAAGGCATTGATATCGATGCGCCGCTGGGCGAGGGCATCAAGGCAATCGAAAGGGGCAAAGTGGTCTACGCAGATCGCTTTTCCGGATACGGCCGGATGGTGATTATTGATCATGGTGAGCGATACTATACAATTTATGGCCATCTCTCTGAAATCCTTAAGAAAACCGGCGACGAGATTCGCCGCGGTGAGATCCTGGGCCGGGTTGGTGCCAGTGATTCCGTGGAGGGTTCGAGACTTTACTTTGAATTGCGCAAAGACGGTCATTCGCTCGACCCAATCCCATGGTTTAAGAAGCAATAGCTATTTCATTTATCTTGCGATACACTTTCGTCATCTGGGCCTACTCATACGAGGGAGAAAACGCGATGCGCATGTTTCGTAAACACGGCAAGCCGCTGGTTCTGATAATGATCGGCGTGGCTTTGGGATTTTTTGTTTCCGCCCGCTGGGTGCCCAATGTCTCGGCGGTGGGTCGGCAGGACTACGAAAGCCTGGAAGCGTTCAGTAGCATCCTGTCGATCGTCAAGAAAAACTACGTCGAGGATGTCGAGACCAAGAATTTGGTCAATGGAGCGATTAACGGCATGCTCAGCTCGCTCGATCCTCACAGCGCATACCTGACTCCGGAACTCTACAAAGATTTGCAGAGCGATACCCAGGGACGATTTGGCGGCTTGGGGATCGAAATTACCGTCAAAGGCGGCATCTTGACGGTGGTTTCACCGATCGAAGATACGCCGGCGGCGAAAGCTGGAGTCAAGCCCGGCGACCAAATCTTCAAAATCGAAGAAGAGTTCACGAAAGACATGTCACTGGTGGATGCTGTCAAGAAAATGCGCGGTTTGAAGGGCACCAAAATCAATCTGACGATCAAGCGTGAAGGGACTCCCGATCTCATCGACTTCACGCTGGTGCGCGACGTTATTCGCGTGCAAAGCGTAAAGAGCCGCGATCTCGAGCCGGGCTATGGATATATTCGGCTGGCGCAGTTTCAGGAACGCAGCGACCGCGACATGCAACGCGCTTTGGAAAAAATGGCGGGGGAAAAAGGTGGCATCAAGGGGCTGGTACTCGATTTGAGAAATAATCCCGGTGGTTTATTGACCCAGGCCGTTCGTGTTTCGGATATGTTTCTTGACTCGGGTCTGATCGTTTACACCGAAGGGCGTATCGAGGCGCAGAAACAAAAATATTTCGCGCAAAAGGACGGCACCTGGATGGACTTTCCGGTGGTGGTCTTGGTCAACGGCGGCAGTGCCAGCGCCTCTGAAATTGTCGCAGGCGCCTTGCAGGATCACAAGCGGGCCATTGTTCTGGGAACCAAAACTTTCGGCAAAGGCTCGGTGCAAACCATCCTTCCGCTCGATGACAATTCCGCGCTGCGACTAACGACGGCGCGTTATTTTACGCCGAATGGTCGTTCGATTCAGGCGACGGGTATCGTTCCGGACATCATTGTCGAAGCTGCCGCCACCACGACGCCGGACGGCAAAACGCGATGACCGTAAGCGACCGAGCCTGCGGGAGGAAAACTTGCCTGGTCATTTGTTGAATCCGCAGCGGGACGCCGCTCACACCGCAAGAGCAGTTGGACAAGGACAAAGAAAAACAAATTCCTTCTTCGGCACCGACTGGCGATGAGACGATCGACAACGACGTTCAACTCAAGCGCGCGCTCGATCTATTGAAGAGCTGGGATGTCTTCAAGCAGGTGGTGCAGAAGAAGGCGGCCTAAGCGAGAACGCAATTTCTCGACTTCATTTTGCTTGGTCCTACATCAGCCCTCCCCTCGGAGGGCTGAGTTTTTTGTGCTAGAGTCGGCGGCATGGCGCGCAGTTCTACTAAAGATTCCGATCTACCGCTGTTTAGCTTCGAAACGCGAAAGTTTCTCACCATCAGCGAACTGAACGATCTCATCAAGGGCACGCTTGAAGCTCGGCTCGACGGGCTTTGGGTCCAAGGCGAAATTTCCAATTTTCGTGTGCCGCCATCCGGTCACTGTTATTTCACTCTCAAGGACGACCGGAGCCAGATTGCCGCGGTGATGTTTCGTCGCCAAGGCGCCGCGCTGCGCTTTACACCGGAAAATGGTTTGGCGGTGCTATGCCTGGGCCGGGTGAGCGTCTATACCGTGCGCGGTGACTTGCAACTTTACGTTGAAGAAATGGAGCCGCAGGGGCAGGGCGCGTTGTTTCTTGCCTTCGAACAGCTCAAGAAAAAACTGGCCGCGCAGGGTTTGTTCGCCGATTCGCGAAAACGCACGTTGCCGTTTCTACCCGACACGATCGGCATCGTTACTTCCAGCAAGGGCGCCGCCTTGCACGATATGTTGAGAATTCTGCGCGATCGTTTTGCGGACCGACGGATCATCATCCGCGCCGTGAAAGTTCAGGGTGACGGCGCGGCGCGGCAAATTGCCGAGGCGATTGCCGACTTCAATCGGCTCGGCGGTGTCGACGTCTTGATCGTTGGACGGGGCGGCGGCTCTCTGGAGGATCTCTGGGCATTCAATGAAGAAGTTGTCGCGAACGCCATTTGCGCGTCAAATATTCCAATCGTTTCGGCGGTGGGGCACGAGATCGATTTCACCATCGCCGATTTCGTCGCAGACTGCCGCGCTCCCACTCCAACCGCTGCGGCCGAAATGATCATGCCGCGAAAAGTCGATTTGCTCGAGCAAGTCAGTCAACTGGAGATCCAACTGCTGCGATGCATGGGCGCCAAATTGGGCCTGCTCAAGCAAACCTACCACGGCTTGGTCAAACGCCTTGCCGATCCAGCTCGTAAGCTCAGAGAAAACCAGCAGCGCTTGGACGAATTGTCGCTCGATTTGCTGCGGCGCTTTCAACAAACGATCCGTCAATGCAAGGACCGCTTGGCGGAGGTTGCCGGCCGTCTCGGAGCGTTGAGCCCGCTTGCGGTGCTCGAGCGGGGTTACAGCATCACGCATAAATTGCCCGAGGAGACGATCGTCAAGAATACCGAGGTATTGGGAATCGGCGATCATGTCCGAATCAGCTTTGCCCGGGGCAAAGCTCTATGCCGTGTGGAAGGTAAAGAATGAGATGACGGGACTTCCTCTCATTTCAATTTTTCTGATCCTATTCGGGCACCCGGTGCTCGTCCAAGGGGCCGACAAAAACAAAATCAGCTGGGAAAAGGTTGCCGAGGTTTTTCAGGGTGGACTGGTCCAAGTCAAAGTCTCCGGGCCGGACCTTGCCGAGGTCGAAGGTCGCATGGGCTCCGAGCGGATCTATTTTTACTCTTACGGGCCGCACGCGTTCCGGGCGATTGTCGGCGCCGATGTGGAAGCAAAGCCGGGCGTCGCTAAGCTTTTCCTTCGCTTGACCGGTCGCGACGGGGTTCAACATAAGCGCGAACTCTCGTTGCGGATCAAGTCGAAGGCGTTCCGCCAGGAATCGTTCAATGTGCCGCCGGGTTTCGATCAGATGACTGCGGAAACCCTTGAGGAGATTCGCCGCGAGCAGACGGCGTTTGCGCGTGCGTTTGCCGCCTCGGTGCCGGAGCGTTTGTGGGAGGCACCCTTCGTTCGTCCGGTGCCGCAAGAAGCGTCGGCCTCGTCCTTTGGTTGGCGGCGCATCATCAACGGCACGCCGCGCGCGCCGCACAGTGGCACGGATCTCTCCGCGCCGGCGGGAACGGAAGTCGTCGCGGCCAATCATGGCCGGGTGGTGTTGGTCGGAAATTTTTTCTTCGCGGGCGGCAGCATAGTGCTCGATCACGGCGGCGGGCTGTTTACAATGTATTTTCATCTCTCGGAGTTTAAGGTTCAAGATGGAGACCTCGTCAACAAAGGTGATGTGCTCGCCCTGTCGGGCGCCACGGGACGAGTCACCGGCGCTCACCTCCATTGGGGCGCGCGGCTGGCGAAGGCGCGCATCGACCCGATGGAATTACTGACCCAAGTGTCGGCCGAAGAGCCACCGATGGGCGCGCGAAACGTAATACCGAACGAAATGGAGAAGTAATATGGCGGGAAAAGATACCGGCAACATAAAGTTCGAATCAGCCCTCGAGGACTTGGAACGAGTCGTCGAGCAATTGGAGACCGGCGCGCTGTCGCTGGAAGACTCGCTCACCGCGTTCGAGAAGGGCGTCGGTTTGGTCAAATTCTGCAATCAAAAGCTCAACGAAGTCGAAAAGAAAATCGACTTCCTGGTGAAAGACAAAGAAGGCAAGTTACAACTGAAGGCGTTCGAAGAATTGCCTAGTCAAGAAATCGAAGACGACTAACTTTGCGACGATCGGATGTTTTCTCCTCCCTTTGTCGGAAGCGAGGTGTTTTATATAAAATCTGCTGCGAGTCGAGCTCTCACGTCTTCGCTATCGTCATGAGTCGGCGACCAAGGATCGCCAGCGGTTTTCTGCGGGCTTCGTCGATGTCGCAGAACCCGCACGGCTTACATCGAAAGGTCTTTGACGGCTTTCTCTGTGTTCCGAATCAAGACTTCTTTTTCCGCGCTATTGTTCCGATAAATCGGCGAACCAAACCTCAGATGGCCGATCCAAGGGCTCTCTTGAGTGTAATGAAATCCTGCCGGAATAATCGGTATTTTTTGATTTAGTCTCTTCTCTGCGACGCTCACGATGTTTGCGAATCCGGGCTTGAAGGGCAGAAACTCATCGGGCTCGGTCTTGGTCGTGTAGGTTGGGTCGATGTTGGGGTAGCCTTCGGGAAAAATAACCAGCAATCGGCCTTCCATCAGTAGATCGACCGATTGGCGCATCGCCTTGCGTTGGTATCGAATGACATCGCGCGCCGTGAATAGGCTTCTGCGACCGTTGGCGTGATGAAGCAAAGCATCGCCACGCAGTACGGTTGGCCAGCGGGCCAGTCTATTGGCCGTTTCAAAAAAAAGCTTGGTCGGTCGGTTTGGTGCCCAGTCCAGTGTAACGACGATGTGAAATGGCCGGCGAATCGCAGCGAACAAAGCCAGGCCGTCATAGAGGTGATGATAGTGGCGCGCGACGACAAGGCCCGGCCCTTGTCTTGGAATATTCTCCAAGCCCGATGGGATCGTTTGCAATCGGCCGGCGGCCAGGCCGCGCGCGATCAAGCGCATGGATTTATCGATCAGAAATTGAGTAACGTTGGCCACGGCGCCGGATTAGCTAACTGGCTCGAACACGCCGCCCTTGCGGCGCACGTAGGTGCGGCCGCGCCAACTATGATGGCGGCGCAGGGCAAATTGGAGGATACGCAGGACTGCCGGCAGGTCGCAGAGCGGCGAGAGCCAATAGGTCCAGGGCTTTCTCGGATAGGCGCGGGCGACACCGAATAAGACACCGATGCGCATCATTGTCAGAAAGCCGGTGAGAATAAGCAGCCAATGGGGCAAGCCGAAAGCGATGCTGAGCGCGAATATCGGCAAAGGCAGCGCCTGAAGCGGCAGGACACTCAGCAAACCGATCGCCTCGCGCCAGCCGAAAAATCGGTCGCGCATCGGCAGCGAGCGCGGCCAATTGTTCCAAGTCTCGCGCCAGTCGGCGTACATATTCACGTCAACCAAGCTGTCGGCCTCATAAAAGCCGACGGTTTCGCCGCATTCGGCGAGCCGGCGAGCAATGGTGACGTCTTCACAGAGCGATGATTGAGCGGCCTGAAGCGCGGCGGTTTCAAGCAAGATCTGGCGCCGGCTAAAAAAACATTGCCCATTCGCTTGAACTTTGTGGCGATTGCGCGTCGCTCTTCCTGGGGCGCCGAAGCGATAAACTAGAGTCGTGAGCATGGCTGGATGGATCAAAGCATCGATCTTGCCGGAGAGATGCTGACGCGTGGCGACGGAAAAAGTCGCGACGCCGCTCCGCTTGCTGTGAGTCAGAAGCGAGCGCGCCAACTGCGGCGAAACCCAGACGTCGGCATCGACGCAGAGAATCCACTGACACGCCGGGTTCGAGCGCTGCAAACCAAAGTTGAGTCCCCACGCCTTGCCGGTCCAGCGGGGATCCACCGGACTGGCGTCGACAAGTTGCATGCGCGGGTCCTTGGCGCGATAACGCATGACCACGGATTGCGTGCCATCGGTGGAGCCGCCGTCGATAATCAAAATCTCGTGAACTTCCTCGGGTTGAGCGATGAGACTTTCGAGCGCGGGCTCGATCCGTTTTGCCTCGTTCAAAACCGGCAGCAGCACGCTGATGCGATCTGCGCTCGGCTCAGCCGAGACTTGGATACGTTGCGGCATTTTCGTTAGCCCGAACAAGCTGCTCTCCGCCTGATATACGATGTGCTCTATGGTTTGGCGCTCGCAGCACGCAGGGTATCGCAGTTGCTGTCAGTTGCTATTCGGCTGAGCGTAAAGCGACTCTCTTTCGGGTTGGGCTCGATCTCCGGCGATTTCGCCAGAAAACCCGGCCAGGCGCCCAGGACCTTTTGATCGAAATTGCGCACTTCGATGCCTCCTTCGATCGTGCCCGCCTGGGTTACCCGGCCGGTGAGAATCGATTGGCCGCGTTGAACGACATACAACTCCCCGGTCGGCAGTAGCGGAATCGAGAGCTTTAGGGTCGCACCCGGATGACCATCTTCATCCCAATCGAAGACCGACGGATCGTCGATCTTCGTCGGCAACTTGTCATCCGACCCGCTCGCGCGATAGCCGATTCTTTCGACGCCGAGATCAGCGCGATACTTCCAGCCTTGAGTGTCCTTGTCCAGTTGGATCGGGTAACTGTGTGTGGCGAGTGCGGCGATAAATTTTTCCGGGAAAATCATTTTGATCATTTTGGAATCCTCGAGCACGCGGAACTCGCAGACCCGATGCGTCTGGACGAATCCGTTGCCGTCGTGACGAATTTCCACTAGCGACACTGACTTGGACGCGGACTTCGAGGCGCCAAAGAAAGGCACGCGCGTCGTCGACGCCATGATCATCTCGAGGCGATAGGTTCCCGCCGGGAGTGGGCTCTCCTCCTGCGCGTTCGCGATCAGCGGAGCGGCGAGCCAAATAACGAATAGGACAAACTGAAGCGGGCGCGGACACTGCCCTGCGAATCTAAGCAAATCTTGAAGCATTGTGCTTGATCTCCACGAGACAAAATGTTTTGTCAGTCATCTGTAACAGAACGATTCAGCGCAGGCGATTTTGTTTCTGCGCCGGACCGACAACACCATCATGAATAATCTTGACGTGCTCGAATTTGACCCGCGAGTTTTTCGCCGCAGGCCAGGTGAACCAGACTCCAACGGCGCGTGCGTCGTTTACTGGATGCAGCGGGCGCAGCGAGCGCAGGATAATCCGGCGCTGAACGTCGCCATCGAAGCAGGCAACCTGCTCCGCAAACCGGTGGTGGTGTACTTTCAACTGTTGCCACGATCGCCTCACGCCAACCTGCGCCACTACGAATTCATGCGCCAGGGGATAGCCAGAGCTTGGCGCCGCGCTGCGGAAGCGTAAAGTTGGGTTTGTCCTCGCGCGTTATCCGGAGCAAACCTTGCTTCGATTCTGCGCGACGGTGAAACCCGCGCTCGTGATCGGCGACGAGAATCCGTTGCGTGATGCGAACAGACGAGAGCGCGCGTCGCGGCGCAATTGTCCGTACCGTTCTGGAGGTCGACGCCGATGTCATCGTGCCGACGCGTCTGCTCGGCAAGAGAGCATTATGCCGCGCGCACGATCCGGCCGAAAATCCATACACTCTTGCCACAATTTCTCAAAGCTTTGACCAATCCGTCGGCGCGCGTGGATGGCGTGTTCCTGCGAGGTCTGCGATCCTTCGACGCCGGCGCAGCTTGCTGGAAAATTCTCCGATCGACCTCTCGGTGGCACCGGTGCGACGCTTTGATACCGGCGGTGGCGGGCGCAGCGCAGATAACTTTGATGACGATTTCTGCGCGCGACGGCTTGCGGGCTATGCAACCCGGCGCAATCAGCCGGATATCGACGGCACCAGCCAGCTTTCGCCGTATCTTCACTTCGGTCAAATCGGCGCTCATACGGTTGCGCATGGCGGTGAAAGATGCCGAGGTCGCCCGCGGCGGATCGCCAAGCGTTTCTGGAAGAATTCATCGTGCGCCGCGAGTTGGCGATTAATTTTGTCCGATACAACCCGCGCTACGACAACTTCGATGCCAGCGAACCGTGGGCCGATCGGACCTTGCGCATGCATGCGCCGGATGCGCGCAAGTTTATCTATTACGAACGGCAACTGGAGAACGCCGAAAGCCACGATCCGCTCTGGAACGCTGCCCAAAAACAAATGGTGCTCACCGGTTGGATGCATGGCTACCTGCGCATGTATTGGGCGAAGAAAATTCTTGAATGGAGTGGCTCGCCCGCCGAAGCTTTCGCACTCGCCGTGCGCTTGAACGATCGCTACGAGCTCGACGGCCGCGATCCCAACGGCTACGCCGGTATCGCCTGGGCGATCGTCGGCAAACACGATCGCGCCTGGGGCCCGGAGCGGCCGGTCTACGGCAAGATCCGCTACATGTCCTTTGAAAGCACGTCGCGCAAGTTCAATTCTAAAGCCTACATCGAGCGCATCGCGGCGATCGAAAAAGGCCGCGCGCCGGACTGAACGCCGATTCATTGCGCCGCCGCTTGCCCCGCGGAGTGAAAATCTCTTCGAGCATGCGATGGCGGTACTGAAAAATCCGCTCCAGATCGGGCGCGACGAGAAATCTTTGCACGAGTCCGCCGCCGGGCACGGCATATTCGACTTTATCGCCGACCACAGTGCCGCCATCGCGTTCACTGAAGGTATGTTCGTGCACCCAGAGGGAGTAGGGGCCTTTGGTTTGGCGATCGACGAAGCGGTGGGGCGGCTCCCATAAATCAATTACGCTTTGCCAACGGAGCGGAATGCCGCGCAGGCGCAAACGATAGTCGAGAAGCGTGCCTTGGCGGATGGCGATGTCCGGGGGCGTCAGGATCTCGAAATGGAGCCAGCTCGGCGTCAGCCGTTCCAGATTGCGCGGGTCGGCAAAGAAATCGAACACCTGAGCGCGCGGCTCTGGCAGCCACAATTCCGTTTCAAACCGATAGGTTTTCATCACCAATACGCTTGCGAATCTGCGCCGCTCTAAACATGATTGCGCAGCATGAGTTCCTTGGGGCCCGGCGCTAAATAAATTTGTTGGTTCAAATAAGTGACCTGGTATTTTCTTACATAGTGCTGGATCAGAGTGATCGGCGCGATGAGCGGCACCAGTTGTTTGCGGTAGTCGCCGATCAAATCCAGCAACTCGTGGCGCTCTGCAGCGGACAGATTCATCGGAAAAATATCCCATCATATGGTCCAGGACGTTGGCGTGCTTCTTGACGCTGGCGCGAATCGCCAAGGCTTCCATGAACACGCGTCCGTATTCCTCGTAGACGGTTCGCAAGGAGTTCTTTTTCACATCGGCGACCAGACGCCCGAGGCGGCGATAGGGGCGCTCGCTGTGGGCGAGCAGCAAAAATTTGTGACGAGTGTGAAACTGCACCAACGCGCCCGCGGACTTCGAGCCCGCCAGCGCTTCCTGCCAGCGATGATAGGCGAAGACCCGCTCGATGAAATTTTCCCGCAACGCGGGATCGTTTAAGCGGCCCTCTTCTTCGACCGGCATCAGCGAAAATCTGGCCATGACTGCAGACGCGAATAAACCGCGGCCGCGCCGCGCCGGCATGTCCTGCGAGCTGTAAACGCGCACCCGCTCCATGCCGCAGCTCGGCGAGTTTTTTTTGAACACATAGCCGGATAATTTAAGCTCGGCCAAATCGCGCACGCGCACGGCGGCGAAGCGGCGCATGGCATCGGTCCAATCCTTACCGGAGTGCTCGGCGATCATTTTCGGGTCGCCGGGTTCGCCGACCAAGCGCACGGTCTCGCGCGGCACACCCATGCCGACCTCCACTTCCGGACAGACGGGAAGCCACTCGACAAAGCAGCCGAAAGTATCGGTGAGAAAATGGTCGCGCTTGTGCCCGCCATCGTAGCGAACTTTCTCCCCGAGCAGGCAAGCGCTGATGCCGAGCCTGGGTTTGGCTGAAATTCTTTCTTTCATGGCTAGTGTTTGATATTAATAACATTTATGATAATAATGTCAAATATACTTGACTATGAAAACCATTCTGGTAAGAAGCGAGTAAACTGGGAGCGCAATATGAAACTGGTTATCACGGGAGCGACGGGGTTCATCGGTGCGATTTTGACCGATCGACTTTGGAATCAGTTGCATCACGTGACGTTGTTAAGCCGCAAACCACCGCGGGAAGTCAACGTCACCAAGAAAGAGTGGTTCGCTTGGCAACCGGGCATTGGGGGCGAATGGCAGAAGGCCGTCGATGGCGCTGATGGCATCGTCAATCTGGCTGGCGAGCCGATTGCGGGCAAGCGTTGGACCGCGGCGCAAAAAGAACAATTGCGATCGAGTCGGGTCGATGCCACCAAATCGCTGGTCGACGCCATCGCGAAAGCTAAAGTGAAGCCAAAATTTTTGATTAATGCATCGGCGGTCGGCTACTACGGACCGCACGGCGATGACACGGTCACGGAAAAGACCGGGCCCGGTGGGGATTTCCTTTCACGCCTGTGCGTCGAGTGGGAAGCGGAAGCGAAGAAGGCCGAAGCGTTCGGGGTCAGAGTCGCGCTTGTGCGCACCGGCATCGTTCTCGGCAAGGGCGAGGGCGCGCTTGCCAAGATGGTGCCGCCATTCAAGATGTTCGCCGGTGGTCCTTTAGGTTCGGGCCAGCAGTGGATGCCGTGGATTCACATCGAGGACGAGGTCGGGTTGATTTGTTTTCTGATCGAGAATGACGCGGCTCGCGGCGCGTTCAACGGCAGCGCGCCCAACCCGGTGACCATGGAAGTTTTCGCCAAAGCGCTCGGCGATGTGCTCAACCGGCCGTCGTGGGTTTCGGTGCCGCCGTCGGCGTTGGCACTCATGTTGGGCGAGATGAGCGAGATGCTTTTACACGGCCAGCGCGCCGTGCCCGAGGCTGCGCTGAAGCTTGGCTTCAGTTTTAAATATCCGGAGCTCACCGGGGCGTTGCGATCGCTCCGGCTCTAGTTTTGACAACCGTTGAAGCAAGGCACCCGCGGCAATCGATGAATGCTTTAGACCCACGATGAACCCGACTCCGATCAAGAATCATTCTGAGCAATTGGCGGAGCACCTGGAGTTGCGGCGCCAGCATTTTATCGCCGCGCTGGTCTGCGCTGATGCCGACGATGCGGCGCAAGTGATCGATGAGTTGGTGGCGGGCCAGAGATCTCTGTTGGAGATTTATTTGGCGGTGATTGCGCCGGCGCTGGTGAGCATCGGTGATTCCTGGTGCAACGGGGAACTCGGCGTCGGGGACGAACACTTGGCGACACAAATCGTCATCCAGCAGATGGATCGGCTGCGGTCTCTGTTTGTGACCCCGGAGCCGCGCTCGCCTTATCGCGTGTTGGTCGCTTGCGTCGAAGGGGAACAGCATTTCGTCGGCGCCAGAATGATCGCAGACCTTTGTTTGTTGAAAGGCTGGGCAGTGGATTTTCTCGGGCCGGATACCCCGACCGCCGCGCTGGTCGAAATGGCCAAACGGCGCCGTGCTCATCTCGTGGCGATGTCCGTAACGATGGAGCAGGGCATGCACCATGTGCAGCGTGTCCTCGATGAACTGGCCGAGCTATCGCCCGCGCCCAATGTGGTGCTGGGCGGCCAGCTTTTTTCCGCCAACGTCTCATCGGTGACTCTCCATCGCGGCTGCGTCATAGCGCGCGATGCCGCCGAAGGCGTCGATTTGATCGGCAAATTGCTGCGCGCGGATCGCCCGAAGGCGGTGTTGAAAGAATATTTGTTGACGTTGGCGCGCCGGGTGCGCGATTTGCGCACCCGGAAAGGATGGACTCAAGAGGAACTTGCGGAAGCCACGCGGGTGACGCGGGGCTGCATCGTAGCGGTCGAAGGCGGCAAGCAAAACCTTTCGATGGATATCCTGGTCCGGCTGGGTAATGCCTTGGGTGAGCCGCCGGAAGCATTATTGGCGGGTGATAGCGGTATTGTCACCAGCCCACGGAGGGAAATGTGAAAAATTTGGTATTTGAAGGCGCCAGCGCAGTTCGCGTGCCCAGGAATGCCATCGTCCGGGTGCGTCGCGACATTCGCGACCCACGTGGTAACGAGGAGAATGTCGAGTGCGGTCTGCCGGAGAGTCGCCGGTTGAGAGACCTACTTGGCTTAGCCGATGCAACGACGGTGGAAACTATTTTGCACAGCGCATTGCTCGATCCGCTGGCCGACATGACTTCCACCCGGGGCAAACGCCTCCGCGCTCAGCTGGTAGAATTCAGTTATCGCTTGCTGCACGACGATCGCCCGCCGTCGGTCAACGCGGCCAGGCAGTGCCGTTTGGGTGCCGAAGCCGTTGAAATGATTCATGCCGGCTCGTTGGTGGTCGACGACATCGAGGACGGTAGTGTCATGCGTCGAGGCCGTCCGGCATTGCACATGCGCTATCCCATGCCGATCGCGCTCAACGCCGGCAATTGGTTGTATTTTTGGCCTTTCGAGTTGCTCAAAGAAATGCGCTTGCGGCAAACCGATCTTCATCTGGCCTACGATCGTTATCACCGAACGCTCTTGCGCGCCCATTTCGGCCAGGCCCTCGATCTCGGCGCGAGAGTCAATACATTGACCCAGGCCACGGTGCCGGAAGTTTGCTTGGCGGCGATGAAGCTCAAAACCGGCGCGTTGATGGGATTTGCCGCCTTGCTAGGCGGTGCGATCGCTCAAGCGCCGGAAAACCTATTGGGTATCCTCGATGATTTCGGCCGCGATTTGGGCGTCGCGCTGCAGATGTTTGACGATCTAGGCAATGTCATCGGCAAGTGCGAACCCTCAAAACGATACGAAGACTTGACTCTCTCGCGTCCGTCTTGGGTTTGGGCCACCGCCGCGCGCACTAGCACCGCGCAACACTATCGCGAATTTATCGTCGCGGTGAGGCGGCTGCCCGATGCCGGAGATTTGCAATGTTGGATGGAGACTCACGGGTTGGTTGAACAGACGCGGGCGAGTGCGCGCGCGTATCTCGATCAAAGCTTCGACAATCTTCAGCAACGCTTGAGTATTGCTGGCGCGCGCTGGTCGGCGCGTGTTTGCGATGAGCTGCGCGGTCTCGGTGAGGAAATCGCGGTGGCTTATGGATGAAGTGCGGGCCGCGGTGATTGGCAGCGGCTTCGGCGGGTTGGCATTGGCAATCCGCCTGCAAGCCGGGGGCTGCCGCACGGTTATTTTCGAAAAACGCGATCAGGCCGGCGGAAGGGCGTACGTTTACCGCGACAACGGCTTTACCTTTGACGCCGGGCCGACGGTGATTACGGCACCGAATTGCCTGCGCGAGCTTTTCACCCTGGCTGGGAAGTCCATGGATCATTACGTCGAGTTGTTGCCGGTGAATCCCTTTTATCGCTTGTTTTGGGAGGACGGCTACCGTTTCGATTATTCCGATGACTTGGCGCTGATCGAACGGCAGATTGAAGAAAAAGCGCCGGCCGACGTTGCCGGCTACAAGAAATTTTTGAAATATTCCGAAGACGTATTCCACGAGGGCTACGAAAAACTTGCCCACGTGCCGTTTCTCAACTGGGCGAGCATGATTGCAGTGGCGCCGCAGTTGCTTCGACTGAAAGCTTATCGCTCGGTGTACAGCATGGTCGCAAAGCATGTGCGCGACCCGCACTTGCGTCAGCTCTTCAGTTTTCATTCTCTGCTGGTCGGCGGCAATCCCTTCACCACGACGTCGATTTATACCCTGATCCACTGTCTCGAACGCAAGTGGGGCGTGTACTTTCCCAAGGGTGGCACCGGCGCGTTGGTAGCGGCGCTAGTCAAGCTTTTTGAAGAGCTCGGCGGTGAAGTGCGCTTGAATACGGAAATCGCCGAGATTGTCACCCGCGGCGATCGAGTTTCGGGTGTGATCGACGCGCGCGGCCGCAAGCAAGACTTCGATCTGGTCGCGAGCAATGCCGACGTGTTTCACACTTACGACCGGCTGCTGAAGCGCACGCCGAAGGCGGGATCGATGCGGCGGCGCTTGGCGAAGATGAACTACAGCATGTCGCTGTTCCTGATTTATTTCGGCACCCGGCGCAAATATGCCAATCTGCTTCATCACAATATTATCTTCGGGCCGCGCTACCGTGAATTGTTACAAGACATTTTTAGTCGCGGCCGACTGGCAGACGATTTCTCGCTGTACCTGCACGCGCCGAGCCAAGCGGACCCGGATCTCGCACCGGAGGGCTGCGCGACTTTCTACGTGCTCTCGCCGGTGCCGCATTTGGGCAAGCTCAACGTTGACTGGAGCATCGAAGGGCCGCGTTATGCTGAGCGGATTCTCGCTTACCTCGAGCGGCACTACATGCCGGATTTGCGCCGCGAGATCGTTACCCAGAGAATCTTTACGCCAAGGGATTTTCAATTGGAGCTCAATTCCCATCTGGGATCGGCTTTCTCGCTGGAGCCGCGTTTGCTCCAAAGCGCTTTTTTTCGCGTCCACAATCGCGATCGTAAGATCGGCGGTCTCTATTTCGTCGGCGCCGGTACCCATCCCGGCGCGGGAATTCCGGGCGTGGTGAACTCGGCCAAGGCGACTGCCGGTATTATCCTGGAAGATTTCGCTGCTTTGCTCGCGCACGAAAAAAACCCCGCGGTGAGGTTTTCCTATGCGTGAAAAGATGAGCGCCGAAGTGCGCGCCGCGCTCGACGAATGCCGCGCCATCATTACCAAAGGGTCGAAGAGTTTTTCCTTGGCGGCGCGCTTGTTCGATCCGGCGACCCGCGACGCGGCGTTTTTCCTGTACGGCTGGTGTCGCTACTGCGACGATCAAGTCGATCAGGTTGGCAAGGCCGAGAGCCCAGCCGAATTGGCGCAACGACTGAAGGTGCTCAAGGAGGATACCGCGGCGGCGTTTTCTTTCGCGCCGCAGCGCGAGCCGGTGTTCATCGCCTTACAGCATATCGTGCATCGTTACGGTATACCGGCGCACTATGCCTTGGAGCTGATCGAGGGGATGGCGATGGACGCACGCGGCGTGCGTTATGCGACGCTCCAAGAACTCTTGCTCTATTGTTACCGCGTCGCCGGTACCGTCGGCTTGATGATGGCGCATGTGATGGGACTGCGCGATGAGCGAGCGCTCAGGAACGCCGCGGATCTGGGCATTGCCATGCAGTTAACCAATATTGCGCGCGATATCATCGAAGATGCCGACATGGGCCGGATCTATTTGCCATCGGCCTGGTTGAAAGAAGCCGAGATTGAGCCGAGCGAGATCGCCGCGCCGCGCCATCGCGAAAAGTTGGCGATGTTAACGCTCCGGTTGCTCCATGAAGCCGACCGCTACTATCGCTCCGGCGACGCCGGGCTATGGCATCTTTCTTTTCGTTCCGCGTGCGCGGTGACGGCGGCGCGTCATGTTTATTCCGAAATCGGCAGGTTGTTGCTCGTGAAAGGGGCGCGGGCCTGGGACGAGCGCACCTACGTGACCGGCGCGCGTAAGATTCGGGTGGTGCTATGTGCCCTATTGGGCTTGATTCGCTCGGTGCCGCGACGATGGTTGCAGCCCTGGTCGCCGGCGTCGCTGCGAACCATTTGGAAAGCGTCCAATGTTCAATAATGCAGATGCGCGGTTGGCGCGCACACAGAGCTGTCAGGAGGAACTATGTTTGCCATCCCATGGGTATTTTTGGTCGTCCAAGCGGCTATCGTTATCGCCAGCTTGCTCGGCTACGGCATTTTTACCGCACGACCGGATCTGCTCATGCAGGTCGATCCCCAGGCAAAATTTTTCGTCTGGGCGTTTCACGGATTTGCGGTCGGCAATATGCTCTTTGGCGGGATTGCCGTGGTTGCCGATGCGCTCTTGAAAGACCGACTCAAGGCGGGTTGGGCCTTCGCTGCGGTTTATCTAATAAGTCTGTCCAGTGAACTGATGGGCACGACCTACGGCATCCCATTTGGCGCGTACGCCTACACGTCGTTGCTCGGGGTCAAATGGTTTGACCGCGTGCCGCTATTGATTCCCCTCAGTTGGTTTACCATGAGTTGGGCCTGTTGGGTGATCGCGCGGCGGCGCGCCAGCGGGTGGGCGGCAATCCTGCTCGGTACGTCCTTGCTGGTGGCGTGGGATTTGTTACTCGATCCGGCGATGAGCAAGGTGACCAGTTATTGGCTGTGGGGAGAAGCCGGTAATTACTACGGCATGCCCTGGATGAATCTCGTCGGCTGGGGCGCTACCGGGTTGGTCCTGTTCGTCATCTTGAACCGATTGACGCCCAGTCCGCAAAGCAGCCTTCGCTTTGCACTGTCGGTTTACCTGGTTAATTTTGCCCTTCCGTTCGGATTCTGTATTTTAAATCGCTACTGGTTGGCGGTGCTGGTGGGACCTTTGTGCATCGCCATCGCGTGGCTGCTATTCGGTAATCTTTGGCGTGGCGCCGAGCCTAGGTCGGCCGCGGCGCGCGGTTTCCCGGCGGGCGGCGCGCTGTCCTCGCGCCAGGATTAGTCCATTTGAAGAAGAGTTCCAGTCAGTGGTAAATTAGCCAAGCTAAACTAAGCTGACGTTAATCGCAGACAATTTTCATGCAAACCGATTCGCTGGATTCATTCGATCTCGACGCCTATTTGAGTAAACAGAGCGCTGTTATCGATCATGCGCTCGAGACTTGTCTCGAGCACTATCCCAGCGACTCGGCAACCATCTTTCGCGCGCTGCGCTACGGGGTGTTTCCTGGGGGGAAGAGAATCCGTCCGATCTTGGCGCTGGCAGCTGGCGAGCTTTTTGGCGCAGTGCCGGTGAGGATTCTGCCGTTTGCCTGCGCGTTGGAGATGATCCATGCGTATTCCTTGATCCATGACGACTTGCCGGCGCTCGACGATGACGACCTGAGGCGCGGTGCTCCGACGGCGCATAAAGTCTTTGGCGAAGGCATGGCGTTGCTCGCCGGCGACGGGCTCTTGACCGAAGCGTTTCACATCCTTTCCAATCCCGAGTTGACCCGATGTGTTCCCGCGGCCACGGTCTTGCGCGTGATCCACGAATTGACGCGCGCCGTCGGCGTCTTGGGTCTGGTCGGAGGCCAAGCCATGGATCTCGAGGCTGAGAATCAAGCGGTCGACTTGGCAACCGTCGAGTTCATTCACGTCCGTAAAACCGGCGCGCTATTGCTGGCATCGTTGCGCATCGGCGCGCAAATTGCCGGTGCGTCCGCCGAAGGGTTGGTGCGAATTTCTCGGTACGGCGAATATTTGGGCTTGGCTTTCCAGATCGCAGACGATATTTTGGATTTTCAAGGCGAGGACGCAGCCGGCGCGAGTTCCGAATCCGGGCACCATGAAAAACGTAAGGCAACCTATCCATCCATCGTTGGTATCGTCCAGGCCAGAGAGCGGCTCAACGAATTGTTGCAGCTCTGTTTACAAGAACTTGCGCCATTCGGCGCGCGCGCTACGCCGCTTCAAGCTATCGCCCGACACGTAGTCACCCGAGCGATCCGATCTAATTCAGAGAAATCGCCAAAGGAGAGCAACGCATAATGACGCGTTTGTTGGATGGAATTGAATATCCCAGCGACCTGCGGCACTTATCCGTCGAAGAGTTGAACCAGCTTGCCGGCGAAATAAGAGACGAGGTCATTTCGGTGGTGTCGGAGGTCGGCGGTCACTTTGCTTCCACGCTGGGCGCAGTCGAACTGACCCTGGCGCTGCATTACGTTTTCAATACCCCTGAGGACCGGATCGTGTGGGACACCGGCCATCAAGCTTATGCGCATAAACTGCTCTGCGGCCGGCGCGACCGGCTCGGCTCGATTCGTCAACTCGGCGGCTTGAGCGGTTTTTTGAGCCGGGAGGAAAGCGAATACGATGTTTTCGGCGCGGGCCATGCGGGTACCTCGATCTCTGCGGCGCTGGGCATGGTCGAAGCGAAGTATCTCGACGGGGCGAAGCGCAAAGTCGTCGCGGTGATCAGCGACGGGGGCTTGAGCGCCGGCCTGACCTACGAAGGGCTGAATTCCGCCGGCCATCTGGATCGCGATCTCATCGTCGTGCTCAACGATAACGAACATTTCATCGATCCCCGGGTCGGCGCGGTGTCGTCGTTTCTCAGCAAACAATTCACCACCGATCTCGGCGTGCGCTTGCAGAAGAATTTGTCCAATCTGCTCAAGAGCCTGCCGAGTGGCGAGAATCTCAAGTATCTGGCGCGCAAAATGCGCGACTCGTTTTTAAGTTTAGTAACGCCGGGCTTTCTTTTCGAGAGCTTGGGATTTCAATACGTGGGACCGATCGACGGTCACAATTTGACCGAGATGATCACTACGTTGGAAAATCTTAAGAAGGTCGACGGGCCGACCCTGGTTCATGTAATGACCAAGAAAGGCAAGGGCTACGCGCCAGCGGAGGCGGACCCGATCAAGTTTCACGCGGTGACACCATTTCACGTGCTTACCGGCAAAGCCAAAAAAGAAAAGGGACCGATACCGACTTATACCGACGTGTTCGGCCGATCGCTGGTTCGCATCGCCAAAAACAACCAAAAAGTGGTCGGCATCACCGCGGCGATGGGCAGCGGCACGGGTATCGATAAGCTTGCCCTGGAAATTCCCAAGCGCACCTACGACGTCGGTATCGCCGAACAACACGCGGTGACTTTTGCCGCCGGCATGGCGACGGAAGGGTACATTCCGGTCGTGGCGATCTATTCGACTTTTCTGCAGCGCGGTTACGACGAAATCCTGCATGACGTCTGTTTGCAGAATCTTCATGTGGTTTTTGCCCTCGACCGTGGCGGGTTGGTCGGCGCCGATGGACCGACGCATCACGGCGTATTCGACTTCGCTTATCTGCGCTCGATTCCCAATATCGCGATCATGGCGCCCAAAGATGAAAATGAGTTGCAGCACATGTTGGCCACCGCCATTGATTACGCTGGTCCGATCGCGTTGCGCTATCCGCGCGGCGAAGGTTGGGGCGTGACGCTGGACGAGGATTTGAAACACCTAGAAATCGGTAAGGCCGAACTATTGCGCGATGGCACCGACGTAGTGATTGCGGCGATCGGCCAGACGGTGATCCCGGCGTTTAGAGCCGCGCAAGATCTTGCGCCCCTCGGCATCAATGCCGCGGTGGTCAACGCGCGTTTTGTCAAACCGCTGGATAAGGAGCTGTTCCGTTCGCTACTGATGCGGGTGCCGCGCGTGATCACGGTGGAGGATCATGTGATCACCGGCGGTTTTGGCAGCGCCCTCATCGAGTTTCTCGCGGACGACGGCATCATCGGCGTCGAAGTTAAGCGCCTCGGTGTACCGGACCGCTTTATTCCGCACGGCACCCAGGATGAGCTCAGGAAATTATGCGGCTTCGACAAGGATGCCATCGCTCAAACGGCGCTGCAGATGGTTCGACGCGCCAAGAAGAAAAGCAGGGAGGGATGGGAAAGAGGGAGCGCCTAGACCTTTTGCTGGTCGACCGCCAATTGGTGGGCAGCCGCGAAGAAGGGCGACGGAAAATTCTCGCCGGAGAAGTTCTCGTCAACGATCAGCTGGTCACCAAAGCCGGCAGCTTGATCGATACCGGCTCAGTAGTTCGCGTTAAGACCCCACCTCGCTATGTCAGCCGCGGCGGCTTCAAACTTGAAAAAGCGCTCAGCGAATTCACCATCGCTGTTTGCGGCAAAAGCGCGCTCGATGTTGGGGCATCCACCGGCGGCTTCACGGATTGTTTGCTGATCCATGGTGCCGTGCGCGTGATTGCGGTGGATGTAGGTTATGGCCAACTGGATTGGCAGCTACGCAACGATCCGCGCGTGGTTGTTTTCGAAAAAACCAATATTCGCTATCTCGAACCAAGTGCCTTGCCTTTCATTCCGGATATCGCGTCGGTGGACGTATCTTTTATTTCGCTCAAACTGGTCTTGCCTCGCGTGAAGACTCTGCTGTCCGCGGGCGGAGAAATCGTTGCGTTGATTAAACCGCAGTTCGAAGTGGGGAAAGGCAAGGTAGGTAAAGGCGGAGTCGTACGTTCTCCTGATGAGCACGCGCGCGTGATTGAAGAAATCAAAGCCGCCTCTGCGGATCTCGGTTACGTCATCGGCGGCGTTACGGAGTCGCCTTTGCTTGGGCCCAAAGGCAATCGCGAGTTCTTGATCTATCTGAAACCATGCCAAGGCGAGCCACTCCAATAACAGCGATGTATTCGCAGATCCGCCCGATTCGCCGGTTTAACTTCTCATAATACCCATGGCGAGCTTTAAAAAAATCGCGCACCGCGGCGCGTCGGGAGAATATCCGGAAAATACCCGTTTGGCCTTCGCCAAAGCGATCGAGGCGCGCGCCGATATGATCGAGCTGGATTGTCAATTGACCCGGGACGGTCACGTCGTGGTGTTTCACGACGAGCGGCTGACGCGCACGGCCGGCGTCAGAGGCGCCGTGAAAGATAAAACCCTCGAGCAATTGAAAAAGCTCGACATCGGCCGCTGGCGCAGCAAGACATTTACCGGCGAGCGTATCCTGACGCTCGAAGAAGTGCTGGACCTGATTGCCGGCAATATCGATCTCTGTTTGGAAATTAAGTCTTATCCGGACTCAGTGCCCGGAATCGAGCTTAAACTTTTGTTTATTCTCAGCCATTACGACTATCTAGATAGAACGGTGATATCTGCTTCCAATTACCGTTGTCTGGCGAGAGTCAGAGAGTTGGCGCCGGAGGCCGCCCTGGGAGTTATTTATGGTTCGAGTAAAACGGCCGATCCGTTGAGTGCAGCCAAAGAACTTGGCGGCGGCTTCGATTCACGTTCGCAAGGAACTGGCGTCGCGGGAGTTCTTGCAGGCGGCGTGGGATGAAGGAATCGATGTTTACGTTTGGACCGTGAACGAAGTACGCGAAATGGAGGCCTTTGTTGCACTCGGCGTGCAGGGGCTGATCTCCGACTACCCGGAAAAGCTTTGGAAGGTGCTCGCCCGATAGACCTGTCGTTCGATGGTCATGGATGAATGCGCGGAAGTTTCTTCCGACATTGGCGGCGGCGCATTCTTCATAGACCGTCAAACTCCGATCTCACTGAAGTGGCCTCTAGGAATCTCTTAAATGCGCCAAGCGGTTTATTTTTAACGTGAATTGCTTGACTTGGATGAGAAACACGCTAGAATCAGGACCGACTGAGTGTGGTCCTTGGTTGGATCGGGGGTGATTTTGATTTTATGACTGGAGTGCGGGTACGAGAAAACGAATCCATCGAGAGCGCCATTCGCCGCTTCAAAAAGCTATGTGAAAAAGCCGGTATCCTGGCCGAACTGCGTAAACGCGAACACTACGAAAAACCCAGTGTTAAGAAGAAGAAAAAGGCAATTGCCGCAAAGAAACGAGCATTGCGGCGAGTGCGTCATTCCTTCTAAATTACTGGCTCAATTTACGGCTGTAGGGTATTGACCCGATCGGGGAATGGAACTAAAGGCCGAGATCCAGGAAAGCGTCAAAATTGCCATGAAGAGTGGCGATTCGGTGACGCTTTCCACTTTGCGGCTGCTTTTGGCTGCAATTCAGAACGAAGAAATCCGCACGCGCAAAAATCTTACCCCGGAAGAAATCCAAAAGACCGTTTCGACTCTGTGTAAGCAGCGCAACGAAGCGATTGAATTGTATCGCAAGGGCGGGCGTGAGGAGCTGGCTCAGAAGGAGGAATCTGAGCTCGCGGTGCTCAAGCGTTATTTGCCTCAACCCCTCGCCGATGAAGAATTAAAAACTTTGATTCGAGCTTGTATCAGCGAGGCCGGTGCCAAAGGCGTGCAAGATCTAGGCAGGGTAATGAAACTTGTGATGCCGAAGGTTGCCGGCCGGAGCGACGGCAAGCGAGTCAACGAGTTTGCCAAGATTCTCCTTGAGGAATAAATCGGTTTTATGCCGAGCGGTAGATTCGAGCTGCTCCGCTGGAGTTATTGATCGATCTTTAATGGTTACGATCGTTTCAAAAACAATTTGCAAGTGGGGCATTCCGCAACGCTCATTCCATTAGCCAGCAAGCCCCAACGAGAGATGAACTACGCATGCGTTCGGTGACGTGAATGGGTTCCACCCGTGAACTGGGTCGATTTGATTGTCCTCATCGTTTTAGTTTTGTTTGCCTTGCGAGGTTTCTTTCGAGGTTTTTTCCGAGAAATTTTTTCCTTGGCCGGGCTCATCGCCGGTTTTATGCTGGCGGTGGCCTACGAACGCTCGGCGTCCGCTTTTATCGCGAGCTATTGGCAGATGTCACCATTGGTGCTTAAGGGAATTGCCTTTGTCGCGATTTTCTTTTCGGTGTATTTCTTGTTAAGCCTAATAGGTTGGCTTTTGCATCGATCAGAAAAACTACTGTTCTTGAAAACCGTGAACCGAGCTGGGGGCATTGCGATCGGCATGGGCAAGGGGGTTGCCGTGGCTGCATTGGCAGTGTTCTTCCTAAGTTCTTCCTCGTGGTTGCCCCAATCCGCGCGGGAGAAATTTATCGGCGCCTATTCGGTTCCGCCGCTGTCCCGGCTCGCCGACAATCTTATTCGTCTCGGGAAAGAGAAAATATTTGCGGACAAGGATGTTAGTGACAATTCTGCGGCAAGCGCCCTGCATCTGTAACGGCTGCGAATGATCAGTCAGGACAAAATCGGCGAAATTCGCAATCGTGCCTCGATCGTCGAGGTGATTTCGGATTATGTTACGCTTAAAAAAGCCGGGCGCAATTACATGGGGCTCTGCCCCTTTCATGGCGAAAAAACTCCTTCCTTCACCGTCAGCGAAGAAAAGGGCATCTATCATTGCTTCGGATGCCATGCCGGCGGTAGCGTCTTTCATTTCCTGATGCAGTACGATCAGCTGACTTTTCCTGAGTCGGTGGAGCGGGTTGCTAAACGTTACGGCATCACGATCGAGCGGAGCGAGCGTTCCGGAGCCTTTCAAGAATCGGGTGAGCGCGAAAAACTTTACCAGATCAACGAACGGGTGGCGACCAACTACCATAAAATTCTATTCAGCCATGAAGGTAAGAAGGCCTTAGAATATCTGAAAAATCGAGGAGTCGACGAGGATATCGCGCGCAAATTCATGCTCGGCTACGCGCCGCAAAGCGGTTCCGGGCTGCTCACGGTGGTGCAAAAGGAAAGCATCTCGGCGCAAGATGCGCTGCGTCTTGGACTGATCGGCCAAAAAGACCCGCAAAGATTTTACGAGAAGTTTTTTGCCCGACTGATCTTTCCCATCGTTAACCCAGCCGGCAAAGTCGTTGCATTTGGCGGGCGGGTGTTGGATCAGGGATTGCCGAAGTACCTCAATTCCAGTGAGACGCCGCTATTTCACAAGGGTAGTACACTCTACGGTCTCTATCACGCAAAGGATGCCATTCGTAAAGCGGATCGCGTCGTGGTGGTTGAAGGCTATCTCGACGTCATCGCCCTGGCCCAGCACGACGTCGGCTACAGTGTCGCGACGCTCGGGACTGCGCTGACGCCGGCTCACGTGCGCGCGCTATCGCGCTACACAAAAAATATTGTCGCGTTGTTCGACGGTGACGATGCGGGACAGAAAGCGGCGGCGCGCAGCTTCGAAATCTTCGTCGAAGCGGGGCTTCTCGGGCGTGCAGCGTTTTTACCGAAGGGTGATGATCCCGATAGCTTTATCCGCAGCCGTGGTAAACCCGCGCTTGAAGCTGTGCTCGAGCAAGCGATTTCCCTGGCGGATTATTATTTTTCCTGGTTGGAACAGCGTCATGGCAAGAGTCTCGAGGGCAAAAGCCAGATCGCCAACGAGATTGGTCGTGTTTTGGCGAAGGTAGCGAATCCCTTCGAAGTCGATCTACTTATCCGGCGGGCGATCGATATGCTGGGAATTGGTGAGCAGGCGCTGCGGCGCCATGTCGTCACGCCCGGGACTCGACCCCTGACGAGCCATCAGGCAGTATCGGTCCCGCCCACGCGGGCGCGAAGACAGGACAGAACGACTGCTTATTAGCATGATGCTGCGCTTGCCTGCGGTCATTGATAGCGTGGTGAACGATGATGAAGTGCGCCAACGATTTTCTGCGATGTGGCGCCCGATTGTTGACGGAATCGTTGCCGAGTGGCAAGAACATGAGAATATCGATATTTCTCGTTTCACCCAAGACTTGCCGCCCGAAATCGCCGGCGAGATGGCGTCCTTGGCTTTGGAGGGAGACAATTACTCCGATGCTGAGTGTGCCAAAATCGCAGCCGATTGCTTAGCGCACATGAGGCGTAAGGACATAAAGGCACGGAAACGGGATGAGCGCTCTGGAATTCGCGCCGCGGAAGAACAAAACGACGAGAAAGCGAAGAGAGAAAGGATACTAGAATGGCAAGACCTCGTACGAAAAGAACGCCAACTAGAACGCCCAAAGCTCGAGCCGAAGACAACCATTCGGTAGCTAGGCCAAAGTCCGCCTCCGATTCCGCCGGCCAGCCGGCGGAAAAGAAGAATATGAAGGAGGTCAAAAAGCTCATCGATCTGGGAAAAGAGAAGGGCTATTTGACCTACGATGACGTCAACGACATGCTTCCGGCGGAAGTCGTCTCGCCGGATCAAATCGACGACGTTATGACGATTTTCGGTGAAATGGAGATCGAAGTTGTCGATGCCAATCAACGGGTGGCGCTAGGGGGTGCCAGCGAGGAACTTGCCGAGGAAGAGGAAGAGGAAAAAGATACCGACAATGAGGTCGACGGCGACGTCGTCGGCAAGACCGGCGACCCGGTGCGGATGTACCTCCGTGAAATGGGCACGGTATCACTGCTCAGCCGCGAGGGTGAAGTCGAGATCGCCAAGAAGATCGAATACGGCGAAAAGAAGGTTATTGACGAAGTCTTATCGAGTCCGCTGGCGCTGACTTACATTCTCGATCTCGGCGAAAAGCTCGCCCAACACGAGATTCGTGTGCGCGAGATTATTAAGGAAGAGGGCGAAGAGGACAGCGAAGATTTCGAAGACGAAGAAGTGCACGAAAAGCGCTTGCTCGATCAAATCGGCAAGATCCGCCGCACCGTCAACGATCGGGAAAAAATCAAGCACCAACTCGACGGCAAGCGGATTTCGACGCAACGCCGGCAGCTGCTTGTCGACAGCGTCGGTCGCTACAATGAGAAGGTTGTCAATAGTCTAAAAAACTTGCAGCTGAACCGTAAGCAGACCGAGGCGATTACCGATGGACTCAAGCGCGCGATGGAACGAATTCAATCGCTCGAACGAAAAATCAAAGACTTCGAGCATAGGATCGGCCGTCCATCCGGCGAAATCCTCAAAGCGGTGCCTTCCACCGATGGCCGCAAGAGCCAGTGGCAAAAAGTGATCGGTTCGTTTCGCATGGGACATGATGCGATTTTGCAAATGGCCGAAGATATCCGCAACGCCCGGCGCGACGTTCGCCATATCGAAAAGGATCTGGAAATGCCGGCCGAGGAAATCAAGCGGCGGGTATGGTCCATCATCGAGGGCGAGACCAAAGCGAACCTGGCAAAAAAAGAATTGATCGAGGCGAACCTGCGACTTGTCGTCAGCATTGCCAAAAAGTATACCAACCGCGGGTTGCAATTCCTCGACCTCATCCAAGAGGGCAATATCGGACTCATGAAGGCGGTCGACAAGTTCGAGTACCAGCGTGGCTACAAGTTTTCCACTTATGCGACGTGGTGGATCCGCCAGGCGATTACTCGCGCAATCGCTGATCAAGCGCGGACCATTCGCATTCCGGTGCACATGATCGAAACGATCAACAAATTGATTCGCACCTCGCGCTATCTGGTCCAAGAGATCGGTCGCGAGCCGACGCCGGAAGAAATCGCGACGAAGATGGAAATTCCCCTCGATAAGGTGCGAAAGGTTTTGAAAATCGCCAAGGAACCGATCTCGTTAGAAACTCCGGTCGGCGAGGAAGAGGACAGTCATCTTGGCGACTTTATCGAAGACAAGCGGATCATCACGCCCTCCGACGCGGTGGTTAATATCAACCTGCAAGAACAAACCCGTAAAGTGTTAGCGACGCTAACGCCGCGCGAGGAGCAGGTTTTGCGGATGCGCTTCGGTATCGGCGAAAAATCCGACCACACGCTCGAGGAGGTCGGCCAAAAGTTTACCGTTACCCGCGAACGTATTCGGCAGATTGAAGCAAAGGCGCTGCGCAAGCTTCGCCATCCAAGCCGAAGCAAGCGGCTCAAGAGTTTTATGGAGAGCTGATCGTCGCGTCTTGGCTCAAACTCAAATCCACGATTCATACTTTTGCAAAGCGAGACAATTCTTTTAGGGCCCATAGCTCAGTTGGTTAGAGCCACCGGCTCATAACCGGTTGGTCCCTGGTTCGAGTCCAGGTGGGCCCACCATTCTGCTGCTACCTGCGCTACTTTACGCATGGGCCTGGGGGGCACTTTTGGTCTGCCCTTTAGCCGTATGGTAATCGACTGGGTTTTTCGTCATGTCATCATGACGGCACGATGGCCATGACAGCAAAAAAGCCATCTGAACAAAGTCGACTTTGGACCAACGCGTGCATTGAGTATCGAAGTGGCACTGCGAATCAAGCGACTTTTCGAATACAGCTCATCGAGTCGTCGCTCCAACAGCACCAGTCTCTCGGTGGCAGGGATACCTAAATATTTGATTAAAATTATGGGTGCAGACCCGCCTCAACCAGTTCGGGTTAACTTACCTCGTGAAATTCTTTCGCATTTGGTTGAGTAATTCAAGAAAGGAGTCGAGGAGCTTCGATCGGCAACTTGTACAGGTGAGTTACCACGCCCCAGCTCGGGTCTAGCCGATGGAAAAACTTCGGATCGAGTGCGACGGTGACGGCTGGCGTTTCGCCTTCAGGGGTGATTTTCCATTCCGCTACAAGATGGGGAACTCCATCCATTATGATCACATCAGCATTCTGGTGGGCTCTCTTGCCGTCGCGCTTCACAAGGCAGCGGGTTTTAAATACTTCCATGCAGACCTAGGTCTATGACCGCGGCTTGTATCGCAGTCGCTCGATTAAAAGCAACCCATCACGCCCGCGGATGCGCCATATCGTAACTGCCGATCGCCTGCGTGATGTGCATATATTTCGCCGTCGTACTTAGGCTTGTGTGCCCCAAGCATTCGGCGAGCTCGCTAATCCTGGTCGTCGTCGGCCCGGCGGTGGAAACACTGAAACGCTTGAATGATGCGGATGAGCCGCCGTTTGATTTGGTTTTCATTGACGCTGACAAGGACGGTTATCCGCAATACTTGCAATTGTCACTGCCACTGACCCGGGACGGCGGCCTGATTCTCGCCGACAACGCATTGACACCGGCGGTGCTTGATCCACAGACCGACAACGGGATTACCCGGTATAACCAGGCGGTGGCTGCGCATCCCAATTTGGTCTCAGTCATCGTTCCTGTGCTCCGGAGCCGCGGCATCGGGCGGATTGCTCGTTTCCGTCAAGAGAGAAAACGCTTAGACGCGACGCGCAACGTCAGCCCGGAACCTTTGCGTACCGATCTGGAGGCCAGGTCTTGCACGGGTTCATTCGCTACCCGCGACACGGAGTCGGCTGTGGAGTTTGCGTTGCGTATCGCCAACGATCTCGGTTTCTCTACAGCCTGAATCGCCTGAACGTCGCAACCTCGCGATTCTGGCGAGCCCACACCTGTTCGTGCCGGACTGTTTTGGCGATGACGATATCGGAGTCCACCTCACTTGCACACCGACTTGACTCCGCGATTCGATCAAGCGTAGTCTCGCGTCTGAGTCCCGCTTAGTTTACAAACACATTTGGAGGAATGCATGGCGCTCTTAATAGTGGACTATCTCAAGGCGTTTGGCTGGGGGTTGGTGGGCGCCATGACGATGGCGATTTCTCTTGGGATCTTGTTAAAGGTCTTCACTTGGCTGACACCTATCGACGAATGGGAGGAGCTGCGAAAAGGCAACCTCGGGATCGCAATCATCATGGCTGCTGTGATTATAGGATTCGCGATCGTGGTCGGCTCCATGGTCGCGCCGCCGCCTATTATTCCCGTCGTGTCGTAGCCTCGACTGCGCGTAATTACAATTTACCTGCGACTCGTTGATGCTCTAAACACGTGGGATGAGCTGTTTTCGACGGGAAAGAGCGCGTACTAACCACATCTCCCACGCAGGCTGGAATCGTCGATCATATAAGAGGCGTTTTGATTCTCTCATTCGGCAAATATTCCTTCCCGGGTATTTTGTAATAATCACCACCTTCTCTACTGGCGAATTATTAGAGCGTTTCCTTTGATGATGTTGGGAAGCGCGCTAAGCAACAACTAAAAACTTTCTCTTAGCATCTCGAATCATTGTTGGCCCACCTCTTTGCGAATTGGTTATCGCTAAGACGTCTCCGTTTGGTTTTTTACCACCGCTCTTTGGACCGTACTATCACCATCGGTGTTATCAATAAGCCGCGGGGGAGCAGGAGGGCTTTCGAGCTTCCCCAGGCAACTTTATTTTTAAAATGTCCAATAGTAGACAGAAACAAAATCCACGTTTTGGAATGGTTTGGACACCATGGACGTAATCTTAGCGGCGTGGACTTATAGGGAATGTGAAGTGAAAATCACGGTTGTATTGGAACCGCCAAGGAAAACTCTGACGCCCTTCGTGGAAATCTTTTGTAAAGACACTCCTAAAAGACAAACAATACTAACGACGAGCAAGTATTTTTCCAGTCCCACAATGGCCGAGCAGTGCGGCCAGAATATGGCTCGGGAATGGATCGACAAGCAGCTGCCGGCCGGCGGGTTTAAAAATAAAGGTTTGCGTTTGCTCGAGCGACTGCGTTGCAGGGCGCGGGCATAAACGGATTAATGCAATGGGCAACGGCGCTTCGAAATTTGCAGGAGTTCGCACGAAGGCAATTGGCTGAACTCACTCACACGGTTATTGAAACTTGGGGGAAGGAAAGCTTCCAGATTGCGACAAAGATTCCTTTTCAGAACGTAAGGCACCCAGAACTCTCACGGGAAAGGCTCGTAAAATTCGCGGTTCACCGCGCGCGAGCTCCTATCCTGGCGAAGTCCGACAAACCTAGCATGCCGCAAACTTGCGCCCGGGGTCCTGCCGCCCCCGGTTTGACCATAACTCTGCAAAGCGGCCGAAACATTGTTGCCTATGTCGAAATGATGGCCGTTTGCTGCTGAGGTCGGGATTTCTCAGCGA
>CAWERH010000009.1:0-11553 GCA_963811315.1 uncultured delta proteobacterium | reverse complement strand
ACCCTCGTGATATCCTTTTCACTACGGGCGCGCAGGAAGTTTTTCTATCACCGGGTCGGTGATCAGTCAACGCGCGCTTTGACTACGCGCTCGGCTATGCCAACCATTTCATCATGAATGAGGCGATTAGAGGCGAGTGTTTCTTCGCCCCAGATAGTAAATGGATTGCCAAAAAAATCGCTAAGCCTGCCACCGGCTTCGTTAAGTATTAACGAGCCCGCGGCAGATATCCCACGGCTTGAGCTTCAATTCCCAAAACCCATCGAGTCTGCCACAGGCGAGATAGCAGAGGTCGAGCGCTGCCGAGCCGCCGCGGCGGATTCCTTGGCATCGGGTCATGAACGCTTTGAAGTAAGTCAAGTAAAAGTCAGCGCAGTCGCGATGGTCGTAGGGAAAGCCCGTTGCCAATAACGATTTGTCCACTTCATTTGTCGTCGAAACTTTGATGGGTTTGTCGTTGAGTGTTGCGCCTCGCTGGCGCACCGCTTTGAAACATTCGTTGCGGATCGGATCGTAGACCAACCCGAGCAACGTTTCGTTTTCGTATTGTAAGGCGATCGACACGCAAAATTGCGGGTAGCTGTGAGCGAAATTGGTGGTGCCATCCAGGGGATCAACCAACCATAAAAACGAACTCTGCGATTTTCGTCGGTCGGTCTCTTCTTCCGCGAGGATCGAATGATCCGGGAATGCCCACTGCAGCGCGTCGACGATGATGCGCTCGGATTCTCGATCCACCGAGGTAACCAAATCGATGGCGCCCTTGTAGGCGATTTCTTTCGGTTGCTGCCAATGGCCGCGAATTAGCGCTCCTGCTGTACTGGCCGCATCCCAGGCGACGCTGATAAATTCTTGGGCATCCATCTCCACGATATTGACCTTCGCAAATCCAACAGTCCTATGGTACCTAATGGCGCGTGAAGATTCGAGCACCTGCAAAAATCAACCTGACTTTGCGTGTGGTTGGCAAACGGGCGGATGGCTACCATTTGCTGGATACCATTATGCTGCCGGTGTCGCTTTACGACGAAGTGGAGATTCGCAAGATTCACGGTGGACTGCCGCAAGGCGATGTGCCCACGATTAGCGTTACATGCGACGATCCCATGGTTCCGAACGGTGAAAAAAATCTGGCTTATCGCGCGGCTGCGCTCTTGCTGAAAAAAGCCAGTAGATGCGACCGGATCGAAATACGGATCGACAAGAACATTCCCGTCGGTGCCGGTTTGGGCGGCGGGAGTACGGACGCGGCCGCGGTGTTGGTGGGTTTAAATCGCTTGCTTAAATTGGGCTATTCGGCCGGACAGTTGGAGAAAATCGGTGTCGCGATCGGCGCGGACGTGCCGTTTTTTATTCAAGCGCGGCCGGCGCGCGCGCGCGGAATCGGCGAGCGATTGAGTCGGCTCGGCGCAGTACCACGTCGGTGGCTGGTGATTCTTTACCCGGGATTCGCCGTTTCAACCGCATGGGTCTATCGCAATTTGCTCCTAAAGTTGACAAAACATAGCGTAAATACTAGCATTGCGGCGCCGTTAAGGGACCTTAAAAAAATCGGTAAACTGCTGATTAACGATCTGGAAACCGTCACGCTCAAGAGGTATTCTCGAATCAAAGTATTGAAGGACAGGCTCCTATGCACGGGCGCTGTGGCGGCTTTGATGTCTGGAAGCGGCTCGGCGGTTTTTGGTATTTTTGCTTCGAAACGAGAGGCGAAATTTGCTTTCCGCCGGTTGCGGCAAGAGGAGGGGGCTCGAGCTTTCTTGGCACGCGTGTTGAGTTAGAAGTAAAAAGAAGCCTACAGTAACTGCCAGCGCTATGTCTCTGGCCTGTCTGAAGTGGGGGTCCCTATGCAGGTTACCGAAGTTAGGGTCTTTCCTGTTGAGGAAGATAAACTAAGGGCTTATGTTACGATCACACTCGATCACTGCTTCGTAATACGAGACCTCAAAATCATTCACGGGGCCACTGGGTATTTCGTCTCGATGCCCAGCAAAAAGCGCAAAGACGGGACCTATAAAGACATCGCTCATCCGATCAATAACGAGACACGCAGGATGATCGAAGAAAAAATCATCGCGGAATATCAGAAGGTTCTTGCTGAAGGCGGCGGGCAGAGAGTCCACGAAGAGCTTTGAGCCGGTATTCCGCGGGCGAGGTGGACTTCTCACCTAGAAGTTCCCGGATGGGCGGTCGCCAAGCGGTAAGGCCCCGGCCTTTGGAGCCGGTATCGAAGGTTCGAATCCTTCCCGCCCAGCCAGCATCTTCCTCGCGAGCTGGTATAGGATCGTAATTGGATTGATCTATGTAGCGCCGTTCATCAATGGACGGCGCTGTTTATTTTGGAAATCGGATCGATCGTTACAACGGCTACTAACTTTGTAACCATGCAGCGTAAGGAATCGGCAGAAAAACTCGACGGTCAAAGGCGAAGAGGTTGGTGGGACGATGGGCCAGCGTAGCACCGAGCTAAAAATATTTGCGGGTAACTCCAATCCGCCTTTAGCGGCTGAGATTAGCCAATATCTCAAAGTGCCGATGGGCAAAGCTGTCGTGGATACCTTCAGCGATGGTGAAAGCAAGGTCGAAATCAAAGAGAACGTTCGCGGCGCCGACGTGTTTGTGCTGCAATCGACTTCGGCGCCGGGCAACAACAACTTGATGGAACTTTTGCTGATGTTGGATGCTTTCAAGCGGGCTTCGGCGATGCGGATCACGGCGGTCATGCCCTATTACGGCTATGCCCGGCAGGACAGAAAGGTTATTCCGCGTGTTCCCATCAGCGCTAAATTGGTGGCGGATTTGATCACCACCGCCGGCGCGTCGCGAATGCTGACCATGGACCTGCATTCGGGCCAAATCCAGGGGTTCTTCGATATCCCCGTGGATAATGTTTACGCCACCCCAGTGTTGTTGGAGCATTTGAGAAAGCAACTCAATCATACTGAAGTGACCATCGTCTCTCCGGACGCCGGCGGCGTCGAACGGGCTCGGGCGATCGCCACGCGTTTGGACGCTGCGCTGGCGATTATCGATAAGCGGCGCGTTGGGCCAAACGTAGTTGCCGAGATGAACATTATCGGCGAGGTCGCAGACCGGATCGCTATATTGGTAGACGATATGGTGGATACCGCCGGGACTTTGACCATGGCTGCGGAAGCGCTCAAAAAAGAGGGCGCGAAAAAAATTATCGGCTGCTGTACTCACGCCGTCCTTTCCGGTCCGGCAATCCGGCGCATCGAAGAATGCCCGCTTGAAGAGTTGATCGTGACCAATACGATCCCTCTAGGGCCGCAGGCTCAGGGCTGTGGCAAGATAAAAACACTTTCAGTGGCGCATCTTGATCGCCGAAGCGATCCGGCGCACTCACGAAGAAGAATCGATTAGTTCTCTATTCGTCTAACAAGGAGGAGGTAGTTTTCTTGGAAACTCTTGAAATACAAGTTGATGAGCGCGCTAAGCAGCGCAAACGGGACGCCAAACGTTTGCTCCGCGCAGGGAAGATTCCGGCTATTCTTTACGGACCGAAAACGACGCCGGTTGCGCTCGAGCTGAATAAGAAGGATTTCACCAGCCGTGTGGCTGTACTAGAAGGCTCTCATTTGGTTCGCCTGAAGTCGTCGGCGACGACTCTCGCCGACCGAGTCGCGCTGGTCAAAGAAATGCAATATCACCCGATCAGCGGCGATGTCATTCATGCGGATTTATATGAAGTAGATCTTACCGCGAAAATTACGGTAAATGTTCCGCTTCATTTTGTCGGCAAGGCCGTCGGTGTCGTGCGCGGTGGCATTCTTCAGCCGATCGTCCGCGAGATCGAGGTCGAATGTTTGCCGCTTGATATTCCGCAGTTCTTCGATGTCGATGTCAGCGCACTCGATATCGGGGACGCGATCCATGTCGAGGACCTGGCAATGCCGGAAGGCGTCGCTGCAATCTACGAGACGAATTTTGCCATGGTCACGGTCGTTACTCCGAGCGTTGAGGAAACGCCTACGACGACGGCGGTCCCGGCCGAAGGTGTGGCGGAGCCTGCTGCGACCGAAGCGCCCAAAGAATCTGAGTCCTGATCGATTACCGCGTGTAGTTTTTCTGGAATGAGTTCGTGAAGCTCATCGTCGGTCTTGGCAATCCAGGAAAAAAATACGAACGCACGCGACATAACGTTGGTTTTTTCGTCGTCGATCGGCTGGCTCAGCGAAACGGCCTGAAACTAAAGGAGAGGCTGGGCGATGCTTTAATCGCCGACTGGCGCATCGACGACGAGAGAATTGTCTTGGTCAAACCCCAGACGTTTATGAATCGCAGCGGAACGGCGGTTCGAGATCTGCTTTACGAATTTCACGGGAGTGCGGAAGATCTCATTGTAGTCTACGACGATCTGGATCTGCCGTTGGGGCGTATTCGACTCCGTGCACAAGGGAGCGCTGGCGGCCATCGGGGTATGCTGTCAATTTTAGAGCATCTAACGGGAGCTGGGTTTTTCCGTGTGCGGGTTGGTATCGGGCGGCCGCCGGAAGGCGTCGACCCGGCCGATTTCGTCTTGTCCCAGTTTAACGATCAGGAGAGCAGTGATGTCGAGAGAGCCGTGGAGCGTGCCGCGCAGGCTGTGGAGAGCTTGCTCCAGGATGGCCCAATCCACGCCATGGAGCTATACAATCGGGCGCCGCAGGAGCCTCTATAGCATTGTAATAGCGGGGTGGCTGTGCTAAACACAGAAATTTATTGCGGAGGATAAAAGCCGTGACACTATATGAAACCCTTTTCGTGGTTCACCCGGAAAAGGGACCGCGGGTAAAAGAGTTTATCGAGAAATTCAAAAAAGTCATCGAGTCGAAAGAAGGCACGATGGCGCAAATCGATGAATGGGGTGCGCGCGATCTGGCTTACCGGATTGAAAAGCAGGGGAGAGGCTTTTATGCCTTGCTGCGCTACCACACCAACGGCGCAGGCGTCGAGGAGCTTGAGCGTAATCTGAAATTGACCGATGGGATCCTCCGCTACTTGACGGTGCGCGTCGAAGATGACACCCCGGCGCTTAATCCCGCCGCGCCCAGAGTGCACGTGGAAGAGCGGCGCCCTCCAGAAGAGACAACACCGAAGCCGGGCCCGACCGCCGGAGGATAACAACAATAGCGGGTTATCCCGCCACGCGGACGAGAGAATTCGAACTTCACCAGACTCGCCGCTGTGGTGTTGGATAAATTTTTTGTTACCGTTGCGGCAACTTGGCTTCATAAATTTCAAAGCAAATTCTTGGACCGAATCGCAGCGGAGATTTAAGAAAAAGGAAGTAGCCTATGGCACAGATGGAACGTGGGCCGAGACCCTATCGTGAACGGTCGGACGAGGACAAAGGCGGACCACGCCGGCGGCCGATGTTTCGCCGGAAAGTATGTCGCTTTTGCGCTGACAAGACGCTCAGGATCGATTACAAAGATCTTAGAATGCTTACGCAATTTGTTACTGAGCGAGGCAAAATGACTCCGAGTCGCATCACCGGCAATTGCGCGAGCCATCAACGCCTGCTAACTACGGCGATCAAGCGCGCGCGTAGCGTAGCGCTACTGCCGTTTACTACCGCCAAGAACTAAAACTCTTCCCCTCGGTCCACAGCAATGCGGCGGTTTGAAGTCATCAGCAAGTTTTTTCTGGCTTTAGCTTCGAGCGTGGTGATTTTTTTGAGCGGATTTGCGATTCCTCCGCTCGGAGTGATTTTATTGCCGTTCGTGGTCCAGCCGGTGCTCATTTACGGCGTTAAATACGGCATGGCTGGAGGACTGGGCGTGCTGTGCTTCGCATTGCTTCTGTTGGTTTTTTTTGCCGGCGAGGCGATGGCATTCATCTACGCCATTTTCGCTCTGATGGCGGGCTTGTTGTTCGGGCTTTTAGGGCGTCTTAAAGTCATCGAGTATTTAGTGGTCGGAGTGGCAGCGGCTCTCTTGTCCATAACCACCTGCGCGCTACTCTATTTTTTTGGCTCTTGGTCGGCGATGCTCCAGGAATTTCGCCAGAGTGTTTCGCAACAGATCGAATTGGCGGTGCGGATGCATGAGAAGATGGGATTTCCGGCGGAGTCCTTGGAAGTCTTGAAGGAGCGCGCTCCCCATATGATCGAGATGGTGCTCCAACTTTTGCCTGGTCTGGTATTTTTAAGCCTTGCGTTCATGGTTTTGATCAACATCATGTTTCTCTGTCGGCGCTTCCCAGAGCGTCGAGCTCAGTGGCTTTCGCTGACGAATTTGCGCGAGTGGAAAGGCCCGGAGCCGTTGGTTTGGGTGTTGATCGCATGCGGCTTTTCGCTGTTTATTCCCGGCTTGGAAGCAGGGCACGCGGCGGCGCTCAATCTTCTGTTGATCATCGGCGCGTGTTATTTTGCCCAAGGGTTAGCAGTGATCGCTTATTTTTTTCATAAGAACAAGGTACCGCGTTTCCTGCGCGGTATTACTTATGTGTTGATCGTTTTTCAGCAAATATTTACACTGCTGGTGGTTGGTTTGGGTTTATTCGACCTGTGGGGCAACTTTCGCCGCTTGGGTAAAGACAATCTGACGCCGAGTCAGGCAGCTTAGTGGAGGGAATATGGAAGTGATTCTCAAAGAAGACGTAGTCAATCTGGGAAAGATCGGCGAGGTCGTACGGGTCCGCGATGGTTATGCGCGCAACTATCTCCTTCCGCGCGGCTTGGTGCAGATCGCCAATAAGAGGAATCTCAAGACTTTTGAGCATCAAAAGAAAGTCGTCAACGATCAAAAGCAAAAAATCGTGCGCAACGCGCAGGCCGTCGGAGATCAATTATCGGCGGTTTCGCTGGTGATCCCAATGAAGGTCGGAGAGGAAGGCAAGCTCTTCGGTTCCGTGACCACCATGCAAATTGAAAAGGCTCTAAAGGCCAAAGGTCTGACCGTCGATCGCCGTAAGATCCATCTGGACGCGCCGATCAAGAACGCAGGCGACTTCGAAGTGGCAATCCGCCTTTCGGCCGACCTGACAGTGCCGCTCAAGGTCTCGGTGATTTCCGAAAAATAGCGTTAAGTCCTAGTTGTTTAAAAGGGCGAGCGCGTTAGTGCTCGCCCTTTTTGTTTCTTCCATGCGAACTGTCGGGTGCCGTTGCGTGCCACCTTGCGCGCTGCAAATCTCCGCTGCGAATTAGCCCCGTCCATGTCGATCGCTGAATCTAGCCAGGCTTCTAAATCTCACCTTGCGCGCGGGCGCTTGCTCATTCTTGCCGCCGCTCTGCTGTGGAGCTTGGCCGGTGTGTTCATCAAATTTCTCGATCTGCCGCCGTTGACGATCGTGTTTTATCGCAGTCTGTTTGCCGCGCTGGTGTTCACGCCCTTTTTGCGTCGCGTACGCTGGCAACTCAACGCGCCGATTATGGTATCCGCGGTAACCTATACCGCGGCAATCAGCGCGTTCGTGGCCGCCAACAAGCTGACAACTGCGGCGAATGCGATTGTTTTGCAATATACCGCACCGATCTTCGTTTTTATTTTTTCCCGGTTAGTGCTCGGTGAGGCAATTGCCAAATTGAATGGATTTGCCCTGACGGTGAGCATGATCGGCGTCGCCGTAATTTCGCTCGATAGCGCCGGCGCGCCGGATATGACCGGCGTGCTGTTAGCGATTTTGAGCGGCATCCTGTTCGCCGCGTATATGATCAACCTGCGCCGGACGCACCAAGTGAGTTTGATCTATCTTACTTGGATCAACAATGCTGCCTGCGCGCTGTTGCTCTTGTGGATCGTCAAGTCCGAGTTGACCCTCTCCCCGAGAGAAGTTTTGATTCTCCTGGTTATGGGCGCACTGCAGCTAGGTATGCCGTACTTTCTCTTCTCGAAAGGGCTCCAGGCGGTCTCATTGCAGGAAGCTTCATTGATCGCCTTGATCGAGCCAGTGCTGAATCCGATTTGGGTAGTCTTCGCGGTCGGTGAGATCCCGTCGCCGGCGACGATCACCGGCGGCGGGATGATTCTCTTGGGCCTCAGCGTGCGCTACGTGTGGCCCCTGTTGAGAAGATCAATGGAGCTTGTAGGTTCAGCGCCGTGAGTCTCAACCGGACACGCGCACGTTGCCGGGATGGCGGATGCGTTCCATTTCCTCCGGCGAAAGCGTTTTAATATCCTTGCGCAGTTCGTAATTGATATGCTGGATCGCTTCCGAAGGCCCCGAGCGGTTGCCCATCAGCACCATCGGGCCAGCGCCGCTGTTTTCCAATTGATAGAACGACCCGCCGGTGATCGTCGCGACCATTCCCGGTGTCATCACGGCTTTGCCGCCGTCGGGAAAGTGCATGGTGCACTCGCCCTCGATGACATAAAAGGTCTGGTCGGCGTTGTGGCAGTGCATATCATCAGCGTCTCCGGGCTTGGGATAGACATGGAGCCAGGCATGAAACCGATGGGTGTTGAAAATCACTTTGCGCTTGCCATGTTCGCGCGCCATTTTAGGCATATCCATCACTTCGATCGGCATAGAATCCTCCCGAGGGCTAAAGATCAAAAGAGGCTATCAGCAGGCCCATTTTGTTGTCAATTCGTGCTGATGAAGTTTAACAATTGGCGATTTTTTGATAGTTTCCGAAGCAATCCAAAACAATAGCTAAGGAGGTTCGAATGTCGATGAACTGGGGAATGGCAAATCGATTGGCGCGAATTATCAAGTCGGATGGACGGGCGGTCATGCTCGCCGTAGATCACGGCTACTTCCTCGGTCCGACCAGCGGCCTGGAAGAACCGCGCAAGACCATCGAACCGTTGATGCCGCATGCGGACTCGATCATGCTGACGCGCGGCGTGCTGCGCACTTCGGTAGACGCCAGGGCCGATAAGCCCATCGTGCTTCGCGTTTCGGGTGGCACCAGTATTCTTAAGGAGCTTTCCAACGAAGATATTACCGTATCGATCGATGATTGCATTCGCTTGAACGTCTCGGCGATGGCGCTATCGATTTTTGTCGGCTCGGAGTTCGAAAAGGAAACGCTAGTTAGCTTGGCGAAGCTGGTCGACGAAGGAGAGAAATACGGTATCCCCGTGCTTGCCGTTACCGCCGTCGGCAAAGATATGGCGCGTGATGTACGCTATCTCGGCCTATCCTGCCGCATTGCAGCCGAGCTCGGCGCCCATATCGTCAAGACTTACTACTGTGATGATTTCGACGAGCTCATCGGAAGCTGTCCAATTCCTGTCATCGTCGCGGGCGGCAAGAAGACGCCTGAGATGGAAGCTCTCGAATTGGCCCACAACGCGGTCAGCCACGGCGCCGTCGGCGTCGATATGGGCCGGAACATTTTTCAGTCCGATTCGCCGGTCGGGATGATCAAAGCCGTTCGAGCCATCGTTCATGAGAATGTCGCGGTGAAAGAGGCGTACAAGATTTACGAAAGCGAGAAGAACACGAAAGCGCGGAAAGCGTCCTAGGCGATTGGTCTGCGTAGGGGACGGTCGCGACCGTCCCCTACCGAAAGAAGACTATGCGCGTGGCGATGTACTACAACAATCGGGACGTGCGGCTCGAAGAGCTGGCGGTTCCGAAGATCAATCCGGGTGAGTTGTTGGTTCGCATACGGGCGAGCGGCATCTGCGGCAGCGATCTTATGGAATGGTACCGGATCAAGAAGGCGCCGCTGGTTCTGGGTCACGAGATTACCGGCGAAGTGACTGAAGTTGGGGAAGGGGTCAAAAACTTTAAAGCCGGCGATCGGGTTTTTGCTTCGCACCATGTGCCCTGCGGGAAATGCCGTTACTGTTTGGCCGGGCATCAATCGGTCTGTGACCTGTTGCGCGCGACTCATTTCGATCCCGGTGGATTCGCCGAATACATCCGCGTGCCGAAGATCAACGTCGAGCTCGGCACGCTGCGCATTCCCGATAGCGTGACTTTCGACGAAGGTTCTTTCATTGAGCCGCTCGCGTGCGTGGTGCGCGCGCAGCGCTTCGGCGGCGTCACCGCGGGTCAAACCGTGCTCGTGATCGGCAGCGGCATATCCGGCCTGCTGCATATTCAACTGGCGCGCGCGCGCGGCGCGGCGCGGATTATCGCCACCGATATCAGCGATTTTCGGCTCAACGCTGCCAAGCAATTCGGCGCGGACGCGGCGATCCACGGCGCTGAAGACGTGCCGGCGCGCCTGCGCGAACTGAATGAAAACCGTTTGGCCGATCTCGTGATTGTTTGCACCGGCGCCATGCCGGCGATTCAGCAGGCGATCAAGTCCATCGACCGCGGCGGCACGTTGCTCTTTTTTGCTCCGACGGCAGCCGAAGTCGATGTGCCGATTCCGCTGTTCGATTTCTGGCGCGATGAGATTAACGTTGTGACTTCTTACGCGGGTAGCGGCGATGATTTAAAAGAATCGCTGGAGTTGATCCGCGACCGCAAAGTGCGGGTCGCCGACATGGTCACGCACCGTTTGTCTCTGGCTGAAGCGGGATTGGGATTTCAGCTGACGGCGAGCGGGCAAGATTCGATCAAGGTGATTATCGATCCGCTGCTGTAGTTCGTTGCGAGTTGCGAGTTTCACAGCTCGGAACGCGAAACTATTTTCCGATGCCCAATTCCTTCCTGGCTTTCTCTAAGAAACTGTAGTCGACGACGTCCATCGCATTGATCGGCTTGGTTACTTTGGCGCTTTCGCGGGCAAGGTCGACCAGGACTTGCACGGACTCGGGTTTGACGTAGGCGTCTTTGGTGAGCACGCGGCCGACCTGCCGCGCCATCTCGGCGGCCATCTTGCGGTCGTTGACACGCCATTGCTTCATCAAGATATTTGTCACCGCTTCCTGATTATTTTTGTCCCAAATAAACTGTAAGCCGCGCAGCGTCGCCCGCACCATGCGGTAGACTTCGTCGGGGTTTTCCCGGATGCGCTTATCCGAGGTGCCGAAGCCGTTCTGGGGAAACTCGATCACGTCGCCGAGAAAGAGCAATTCGTTGTAACCTTTTTCCTGGGCGATGATGTTCTCGGGTACTGAAAGCAAAGACGCGTCGACCACGCCGGATTCCAATACCGCGTAGCGGCTGGCCGCATTGCCGGACATTTGCAGCACCGAAACGTCTTTTCCCGGCTCGAGACCGATTTGCTTGAGCGCCTGATTGGCGAGCAGTGTCGCCGAGCCGCCTGGTGAGCTGCCGGCGATTTTTTTACCCTTGAGTTGCTTTACATCTTTGATGTCTTTCCTGCCCATCAAAAACAATAGCGGCTTGGCGACCGTGAACAACAAGACTTTCATCGGCCGCCCTTGCACCGCCGCGCCGATGGTGCCGGTGACGGCGCCGTTGAAGTCGACGTCGCCGTTCAGGACCGCGGTGCTGGCCAAGTTGGCCGGCATGAAGATGATCTCCAAGTCGATGCCTTCGTCCTTGAAAAAACCGCGATGCAGCGCGGTATACAGAGCAAGAAAAGAAACGTTGGTCGACGAGCTAGCCATGCGGACTTTCTTCAGCGTTTGCGCATGGCCGGGCGATGGAAAAACTACCAGGGCCGCGAGCAGGCTCAGCAACGTTTGAATCAATAGGCGGGAAATCCGCATGGTCAGCTCCTTAGCAGGCGTGATC
>CAWERH010000008.1:0-26615 GCA_963811315.1 uncultured delta proteobacterium | reverse complement strand
CGCGACGGCGACATCCCATTGCTGATTCGTTATTTTTTCCACCGTCACGGCGCGCGCAAAGGCAAGATGGCGTTGCAGATCGAGAGCGCGGCGATGGCGGCGCTCGAACAATACAGCTGGCCGGGCAACGTACGCGAAGTGGAGAATTTGGTGGAGCGCCTGGTGGTTCTCGACGATGACGGGATCATCCACGTGAGTGACCTTCCCGACTATGTCATCCACAATTCGGTGCCGCAGCACCAGCGCGCGACGCAAGTGGGTTTGCCGACGGAAGGGCTCGACTTGGACGGCATGCTGGAAAAAATCGAAAACGGTTTCATTGAGCAAGCGCTGTTACGCGCGCGCGGCAACAAGACGATGGCGGCTGAACTGCTCCGGCTCAACCGGACCACCTTGATCGAACGCCTTCGCAAAAAGGGCATGCTCCAGAGCGCACGCAACGCTCCCGTTCGACCGGGGCACGTCGAAAAAATGACGGAAGAAAACCATTCTTTGACAGGTCCCCTATTCGCGCCGTGGAACACGCTGTCGCCGGTCCCTGTGGAAGCTTAAAAAGACCGCGAAATCACTGCTATGCATCGAATGGATCCATGGCATAGGGCTTGCTCAACGTTGGCAATATGACGCCCGGTCAATTGTCCAACGCGCTCGGGAGAACATCGATGCTCACCGACAGTTGCGGATCCTCAGGAGAATATAGAATTTCTCAAAGGACTGATCGGCTGGTTCAATCAAAACAGCACCGACCTGATCGAGGAGTATCGCCGGCTCGAAGGGCGGGTCGATTACCTTAAGGCCCAGCTCGAGGTCAAGAACGAGGAACTACAAATCAGTTTGCAGGGTCGCGAGGAAGCGCGCGCCTATTTGTTGTCGGTGCTCGAAAGTCTCAAAGGCGGCGTCATGGTGCTCGATGAGGAACTGCGCCCGACGTTCATTAACCAACGCTTGATCGAGCTAACCGGTGAGATCGATGATCGGCGCGTGCTGCAATTGCTCGGCGAAAAACTAGCGGCGAGCCTGCGGCGTGGCGAACGAGAATTTTTACCGTTCGAATGCGAAAAGGTTTTGCAACGGCCGGATGGCGCCATGGTGCCGGTCCATTTCGCCGTTTCTGAAGTGGCCACCGGGCGACAAAGCCATTACGTGCTGGCATTTCAAGACATTTCGACTCTTAAGCGGCTTGAGACCGAGGCGGCGCGCACGCGCCGCTTGGCCTCGCTCGGCATCATGGCTTCGGAGATCGCGCATCAGATCAAGAATCCCCTCGGCGGGATCGAGCTTTGCGCGTCTTTGCTCAAAGACAAAACCAAAGGCGACGCCAAACACCTGGCCGGTGAAATTCAAAATGCCGTGAGGCGTATGTCGACGACCCTTTCCGAGCTGCTGGCGTTCGCCGCCGAGCCGACGATTTCATCGGACATTTTATCGATAGCGTCGCTGATGAAAGATTTGCTCGATGATTGTGCGGCGCTTTTCAACGACCCTTCGTGGTCTATCGCGGTTGAGATCGAGCCCGATTTGCCGCCGTTATGGGGCGATCGCGGTCTGCTTGCTCAGGCCTTGCTCAATCTGATCGTCAACGCCAAAGAAGCGATGCCGAAAGGTGGGCAAGTCAGCTTGAAGGCGCGATTGTCGCCGTTTTCAACCAGCCGCGGCCTGATTCACAAAGCCGTTGAAATCGTGGTGCGCGATGAAGGCGCGGGCATCGCCGTGGAAAATCGCGAGCGGATCTTCGATCCATTTTTTACCACCAAGTCGCAAGGCACGGGACTGGGGCTGGCGTTCACGCATAAGATTATCAGCGCCCATGGCGGATCGATCGAAATTTCATCGACGCCCGACACGGGCAGTCAATTCACGGTTTGCTTAGCCGCAGCCGAGGAGCTTCGTGCCGCATGTTAAAGAAACTCGTCATCGCCGACGACGATCCAACGATGCGCGCCGCTCTGCGCGAGGCGCTGAGCGGCCTGGGTCACAATGTTAATTTGTTTCCCAACGGCGAGGAGGCGGAAGCCCACTTGCGGCAGTCGGACGCGGACCTGGTGGTCAGCGACGTACGCATGCCGGGACTGAGCGGTCTGGATCTATTGAAGCGCTTTCCGCAAATTCCTTTTATCCTGATCAGCGGTCACGCCACGGTGCCCGAGGCGGTCGAAGCGATGAAGATCGGCGCCTACGATTTTATCGTCAAGCCGTTCTCTCATCGCGAACTGCTCGCCGTCGTCGAAGCTGCCTTGCGGCGCAAGCCGTCGGAGGAACCGAGCGAGACCGTCGTCGCCAACGAATTTGTCACGGTCAATTCCCGCATGCGCGCATTTCTCGATTTCGCGCGCCAGGTGGCCAAGTCGCACGCCTCGATCCTGATCCAAGGCGAAAGCGGCACCGGCAAAGAACTGCTGGCGCGCTATCTTCATGCCCACAGCCGGCGCCATGCCGGGCCATTCGTCGCGGTCAATTGCGCTGCCCTCCCCGAAGGACTGTTGGAATCGGAATTGTTCGGTTACGAACGCGGCGCCTTCACCGGCGCGGTTGCGAGCCGGATGGGAAAATTCGAGTCCGCCGATGGCGGCACTTTGTTGTTGGACGAGATCAGTGAAATGCCGCTGGCACTGCAAGCCAAACTGCTGCGGGTCTTGCAAGAGCGGGAAGTCGATCGAGTAGGGGGCAGAAAACCCTTGCCCATCGATATCCGAGTCGTTTCGACCACCAACCGCGATTTGCGCGAGATGATTCGCGGTGGAACTTTTCGCGAGGATTTGTTCTACCGATTGAACGTCGTGCCGCTCCGGCTCTTGCCGTTGCGCGAGCGTCTCGACGACGTCGACCCGCTGGCGCAGGCTTTCTTTAGCCGGCATGGCTATCCGGAATCGTCCCTGACTCAGCCCGCGCTCGATCACCTGAAGCAAAATTCCTGGCGTGGCAACGTGCGCGAACTTTTCAACGTGCTGGAAAGAGCTGCCATCATCGCTCAGGGCGGGCCGATTGCCGCCGAGCATCTGTTCCTCGATGACGAGCGGGAAAACTGGAGCGGGCTGACGATGCCCGATCGCCCGGAAATTGTCGGCGCGCATCCTCCGGCCGTCGACGGCGCAATCACCGAATCCTCTTTAAGAGAAAGCCAGAGCCATGGGTCCGTGCGCGCGATGGAAGAACAACTCATTCACCAAGCCCTCAAGCAAGCGAACAACAATCGCACCCTGGCGGCTAAGACGCTCGGCATCAGCGTGCGAACCTTGCGCAACAAACTGAAGCTTTATCGTGAGCGGGACTGCCTAGTGGAGGCCTAAGATGGTCGGATTCAAGCTATTCAACTTTACCCATGAATTACTCGCGTTGTCGCTGCGCACGCGCGCCGCGCGCCATGAAGTCTTGAGCGCCAACATCGCCAACGCCGACACTCCCGGTTATCGGCCGAAAGATCTCGATTTCAACGCGGTCATGAAATCAGCGGTCGAGGCCAGTTCAAATGGCAGCGCCCAGGATGGCAATCTAATGGCCCGGGCGTCCGCGGATATAGAATCGGCCATCTATGAACCGGAATATCCCAATAGTCGCCAGGGCGAGGATCGACTCGACGGCAACGCGGTCAGTCTCGACAGCCAAATGGCGTTGTTGACCGAGAATTCGCTGGGCTACGAAGCCAGCCTGACCTTTTTACAACGAGCGCTGGCCGGACTGCGTTTCGCGATCCGTGAAGGAAGAGGGTAGTCATGGACCTATTTAAAATTTTTTCCATCAGCGGTTCCGGTATGGCGGCACAGCGCAGCCGCATGACGGTCGTGGCGGGCAACCTGGCCAACACCGAGACTTCACGTACGCCCGATGGCGGCCCGTACAAGCGGCGCGACGTGATCTTTCGCTCCGTGCCCGCCGCCGGAGAGTTTTCCGATCAGCTGGCCGATCTAGCGGACGGCTACGAAGTTGTGCAAGGGGTCGAGGTCGTCGGCGTCAAGCAGAGCAGCCGGCCGCCGCGCCTGCTGTTCGACCCGAATCATCCTGACGCCAACGCCGACGGCTATGTTGCCCTGCCGGATATCAATCCGATGGAAGAAATGGTCGATATGATGTCGGCGGTGCGTTCTTACGAAGCCAATCTGTCCGCCTACAACACGACCAAATCGTTGATCCGGCGCATTCTCGATATGGCGCGGAATTCTCAATGACCAAGATTAAGGAGAAGCGCTTGCGATGAGCATCATTAAAAACGTCGATCTGGTTTACCGTCCCACGCCGCTCGTCAAGACAAAATCGCTCGAAGAGCCGCAGAAGGGTGATTTCAACAACGTTCTGAAAAACGCCATGGGCGAAGTGGGTGAGTTGCAAGAAAAAGCCAACCAGGCGATGCAGCAGATGGTCGGCGAAGGCACGGGTGATTTACAAGAGACCATGATCGCGCTGGAAAAGGCCGATGTCTCGTTTCGCTTGATGATGCAAATACGCAACAAAGTCTTGGATGCCTATCAAGAAATCATGCGCATGCAGGTTTGACGTTCGGTGGTGTTCCAGCATGCGAACTCGCATCTATTTAGCGGAGGCGAGCGCGATCATCCGTGCCTGAACAGTTGGAAAAATTTCTCGGCGACCTGAAGCAGATCGTTGCGCGTCTGTTGTCGTTTTTGTCGCCGCAACAGCAGCGTCTGGTTTTCATTGGCCTGCCGGTCTTTGGCGCGATCGCCTACGCGGGCTTTTTTGTCTTCGATCGGATGAACTATGGCCCGCTCTACACGAATCTGGCGCCCCAGGATGGCGCGGCGATCGTCAAAGAGCTCGAAGCCGACAAGATTCCCTACGCGATCACAGCAGGGGGCACGACCGTTGAAGTGCCGCGCGGGGTGATTTACCAAACCCGGCTAAAACTTGCCGGTAAAGGCATGCCCGCAGGGGGGAATGTCGGATTCGAGATTTTCGAGAAGACGCCGTTCGGCGTCAGCGAATTTACCCAACAGGTCAATTATCTGAGAGCGCTGCAAGGCGAACTTTCGCGGACCATTAATTCCCTCGCTGCCGTGCAGTCGAGCCGCATTCATTTGGCGATCCCCGCTCGTGCGAATTTTCTTGGCCCTGAAGAAAAGCCATCGGCGTCGGTGGTTGTCGATCTCAGGCCGGGCTATCGCCTGAGCCCTGATCAGGTGCAGGGGATTGTCAATCTTGTCGCCGGATCCGTGCCGAAATTGAGCAGCGACAAGGTGATTGTCATCGACAGCTCGGGACGCCCGCTCAAGGAGATTGTGGCTGTGGCCCCTAGCACCGAAGCCGAAAAGCTCAACGTCCTTAAGCTCAAACATGAAGAAGAGATGCAGCGCCGGATCGAAACCATGCTCGACCCGATCCTCGGGCCGGGCAAAGTCATCGTCCGCGCCAACGTTCAGGTCAATCTGCAAGAAACGCTGATGACCAAGGAAGAGTTCGATCCGGACAATAAAGTCGTGCGGAGCCAGCGCCTATCCAGCGACGATAGCGGTACCAAAGGCGGCGCGCCCGGCGTACAAGCCAACATTCCGGGCGGCGACGCGACCAAAGCCAAAGCCAACGTGCCGACTCCGACCAAAGCCAACGCCGACAGCGCATCCAAACGCAGCAGCGAATCGGCTGACCTACGAAATCGGCCACACGACCAGCCGGATCATGGAGCCGCGCGGCAACATTCAGAAACTTTCAGTCGCCGTCTTGGTCGACGGCAAGTACGAAAAAGACAAATACATTGCCCGCACGACTGCGGAGATGGACATAATCAAGGGCATGGTCAAGCGCGCCGTCGGCTTCGATAGCGACCGCGGCGATGAAATCGAAATCGCCAACGTGCCGTTTAAAGTCCAACCCGTCAGTCCGCTCGCACCGCTCGGCGCGCCGGAGCTCAAAGATATGCTGATGTCGCCGATGGGCATCGGTATCGGCGTAGGCGCCCTGCTGTTGATCGGCGGGGTGCTGTTCTTCGTCATGCGCGGCAAAAAGAAGCCGGCGGCGATGGAGCAACGACAGCAGCGCAGCGCGAAGCCGCGCCGACCGTGGCGACGGTGCGGGAAGAGGTGGCTGCAGTGGCGCAGAAGATCGTGGTATCGCAAGACCCGCGCAAAGAACAGCTTTCGCAGATTGCCCGTGACTATCACGACGCCACTGTGCATATCGTCAGGACGTGGCTCCAGGAAGAAGCGGCCAAGGCGCGGGCGGCAGGCGGCGGCAGCTCAACGATTAACTAGACTATGCAAAACGACGACGGAAAATCGAAAATGAAACAAGTATTGGCGGGACCGGAGAAAGCGGCGATTTTTTTGGCATTGATCGGCGAGGATTTGGCCGGCGCGATCGCCGCGGAACTGCAAGAAAAAGAGTTGGTCATGTTGCGCCAGGGCGTGCATCGCATGGCGCGGATCGAAACCGAGCATATCGACGAGGTTTTCGAAGAGACCTGCCGGGTCGTAAAAAAGGCGAATATTTTCGCCGAAGGGACCAACGACTATTTGCAGCGAGTGTTAACCAAGGCGATGGGACCTGAAAAAGCAGGGGCCATTCTAAGCCGCATTTTTACGGAAGAGAGCGACGAATCCTACGGCATCGATACCTTGCATGAAATGGACGGCAAAACCTTGGCGCAATTTCTCCGGGACGAGCAGCCCCAGACCATCGCGTTTATTCTTGCCCATCTCTATCCGGCCCATGCCGGGGAAGTGTTCTCGATGCTGTCGGAGGAAAAACAGACCGAAGTCGCTTTTCGCATCACCCGCCTGGGCGGCACTTCGCCAGGCGCGATCGAAGAAGTGAGCAAGATCTTACGGAACGAAGTGCGTCAGGTGCAGGGCAAGCAATTGGGCGGGGTTCGGCCGGTGGCGGAAATTATGAACTTTGTCGATAATGCCACAGAGGAACGGGTGATGACTGGATTGGGCGAGTACGAACCCGACTTGGCCGACCGCATTCGGCAACTGATGTTTACCTTCGAAGATCTCGCCAAAGTCGACGATCCGAGCATGCAGGTGCTGGTTCGGGAAATCGAAAAGGATAAATGGGTAATGGCGATGCGCACCGCCAGTCCGGGCCTGAAAAAGAAAATGTTCGGCAATATGTCGGATCGCGCCGGCGCGTTGTTAAAAGAAGAAATTGAAAACATGGGGCCGGTGCGTCTGCGCGACGTCGAGGCCACCCAGCGCGACATTCTCGATCGGGCGCGCCAGCTCGAGGCCGAAGGCAAAGTGCATCTCTCCGGCGGCAAGTCCAAGGAGGACGAGCTTGTCTAAACTGGTCGCCCGCGCCGGCGTGAAAAGCGCGGATGTCCGCGTTTACCCGGACCTGGACGACGACTCCGGCTCGGCCAAAGCCGTGCGGGTCGAAGCGGACGGCGAAACCTGCCGCGATTTTGAATTTGAGTCACTCGATGTCAGCGAAATCGCGCCCTGGCTGATACTCAACTCGGCCGACGAAAGAGCGCGGGAAATCTTGCACAATGCCACCGCCGAGACGGAAACTCTGCGCCAAAAAGTGTTGCGTGAAAGCGCCGCGTCGGGGCGTGAAGAGGCGATGAAAGAGCTGATGCCGTCGCTGGTGGCGTTTGCCGACGCGGGACAGTCGTTGATCGTATTCGAAGAACAATTGATCGCGCGCTGCACCCCTCAGCTGGTTACTCTGGCTTTGGAAATCGCCGAAAAAATGACTCACAAGGCGGTCCAAGAAGATCCTGAGATCGTCGCTGGAGTGCTCGAACGAGCCCAGCACGAAGTGCTCGATGCCAAGCAGATCCGCATCTGTCTCCATCCTAAGGATTTTCAGGTGCTCAAAGATCTGCGGCCCGACCTGGTCAAGATTGGCAGTGAAGCCGGGCGCTCCGTCGAAGTTTTCGCGTCGGAAGACATCCCGCGCGGCGGCTGCCGCTTGGAAACGGAATCGGGCATCGTCGATGCCACCGTGCCGACCCAAATCGAGGAGATCCGTCGCCAACTATTGGATACCGAGTTGTGATATCCAGCCCGGCAAGCTTGCCGGGCTCCGCAGAAAAGTTCCTTTCGGCTGCTCTATGCCAGAGAATTTACTCGAGCCGTATCGTGAGCGATTGAAAACGATCTCGCCGTTTCGCGTCGGCGGGACGGTTACCGAGATCACCGGGCTGCTGATCGTCAGCCGTGGTCCATGGCTGCCGGTGGGCGGGGTTTGCCACATTTATCCGTTAGGCAGCTTGCGTCCCGTGCTCGCCGAGGTCGTCGGCTTTCGCGACGAGCACACTTTGATGATGCCGCTCAACGACCTGCGAGGCATCGGTCCGGGCAGCAAGGTCGTGGCGCTTACTAAAGAAGCTCATTTACCGGTAAGTGAAAAACTGCTCGGCCGGGTGCTCGACGGCTTGGGCCGGCCGATCGACGGCAAAGGGATTGTTGCCGCGCACTCCTATCCGATTTATGTGAGCCATTCGAATCCGTTGGACCGCCAAGAGATTCGTGAACCTTTGGATGTCGGTATCCGCGCGATCAACGGGATGATTACTTTAGGCAGAGGCCAGCGGGTCGCGATTATGGCCGGCGCCGGCGTGGGGAAAAGCACGTTGCTATCGATGATTGCCCGCAACACCCGCGCCGATGTGAAAATCATCGCGCTGATCGGCGAACGCGGACGCGAGGTCGAGGAGTTTGTGACCCGGACGTTGCCGGCGGAAGAGCGCGAGCGCATGATTGTCGTTGCCGCGACTTCCGAAGCTCCGGCACTGGTGCGGGTGCGCGGCGCGTTTATCGCGACCACCATCGCCGAGTACTTCAGGGACCGCGGCCAGCACGTGCTGCTCTTGATGGATTCGCTGAGCCGATTCGCCATGGCGCAACGCGAAGCCGGTTTGGCGGCGGGAGAACCGCCGTCGACGAAGGGCTATACGCCATCCGTATTTGCTTTATTGCCGCGTTTGCTCGAGCGCGCCGGCAGTTGGAAAGGGAAAGGCAGCATCACGGGACTTTACACGGTGCTGATGGAAGGCGATGATCCGCACGAGCCGGTCGCCGATGCGGTGCGCGCGCTGAGCGACGGCCACATTCATCTGTCGCGCCGCCTGGCGGAGCAAGCCCACTACCCCGCCGTCGACGTGCTTTCTTCCGTGAGCCGATTACGCAGTCAGGTGACTTCGAAAGATCATCAAGCCTCGGTCAGCGAGCTCACGCGGATCCTGGCGGCCTATCGCGACGCCGAAGATTTGATTCAAATCGGCGCTTACGTCAAGGGCAGAAACGCCGACGTCGACCGCGCCATCGAACTCCTGCCGTTGATGCGCACTTATTTTTGCCAGGAGCGCGGCGCCGACGCGACGCTCCAATCCAGCATCCAATCACTTGCCGAACTTCTCGCGGCCTGACGATCATGGCCGTTTTTAAATTTCGCCTTGCGTCGGTCTTGCGCCTGCGCGCGCGGATCAAAGACGAGAAGCAGTGGGAGTTGCGCGGCCTCAACGAGACGCGCACACCGTGCGATGACGGAAATTGCCGTGATGGAACAGCGCCTGCGCGCCAGCGAAGACGAGCTGGCAGGAAGGGCGGATCAACTCCTGTCGGCGATCGATTTCAAGCTCCATGCCGAGCATGCGCTGGACATCGACAAACGCATCAAAGAAAGAGCCGCCGCCGTGGCCAAGCTCGATGCCCACATCGTCGAAAAACGCGGCGAGTTGGTGGAAGCCATGCGCGGGTTGAAAACCCTTGAGCGGCTGCGCGGGCATCAACGAGAAAAGTTTCGCCGCGAGCAGGACACGGTTGAGCAGAAGTTCAGCGACGAAGTCGGTCAGCGGAAATTTGTCGGCGCCGAGCGGCGGAAAAAACTTCCCCGTTAGTGCAACTTTTGCCTAGTTCGAGCGGTGCGGCGAAATCAAGCCGCGCCGGCAAGGCACTCGACTTGCCGTTGAGGCATTTCTAAAGATATCGCGCGCCCTGCCGATGGACATTTATCGTTCTTCACCACTGGCCTTTCTCTTGCTCATGCCGTTGCCTGGCATGATCGTCTACGCAACCCCATCATCTCCTTCACAGCCGTCGGAAAAAGAACCGAACTCCGGCGCCGCCGAAGGCGCGGCGCCCATTGGTGATTTCGCTCAATTGCTGTTCATGATCCTGGCGCCGCAAACGCGCGGTGATCAACCAGAGTCCGGCGTCGAGCGAAGGCGAGATCGCCGAAGGCTATCAGCAACTCTCCAAACCGCGGCAACCGCGTCGCCAGAAACAATTCCTTCATCAGAAGTCGATCCGCTGCAGATGGAGCCGGTCGCTGGCGCCGCGAATTTTGAAATTGCGCCGGAGGAATTGGCCGCAACCACGTCCAGCGTCGATTCTATGAGCCTCGGCAAAATGCTGTTATGGCTGAAGCAGTGCCGCAACAGGTTCCGGGTGAAGCCAAGCCAAAACAATATCTCGTTAAGTAAGGAAACCGCGCCGATGCAATCCGCGCCTGGCGAATCGGCGCCGGTCATGACAGAACGCGTCGCTACGGCAAAGATTCCAGCCGACGCTGAGACGGTGCTCGGGCAATCCGCCGGCGAGCAAAAGCAGCAGGTCCTGGGAACAACCGGTTCGCCAGACGGTCAGGTTCATGGCAGTACGGCTGCGCACACGCACGAAGTTTCGAGCGCGTCGGCCGCGCGGCAGCCTGTGCCGAGCATGCCCGACGCAGCCACAAACGAGGTGTCGGCGGACGAGCCCGCGACCCTAATCAATCTTAGCGCCGGCAGCGAAAACCAGCATCCAAAAAACGATTTGCTGGGGGAGAAAACCGGAGCAAATGGCCGGACACGGCGGACCGAGATCTGCCGATGAGTGATCGGCCTGTTCAGGCAGGGAATGCGTTCAACACTTTTATTGCCCGCGGAGAGCACGACCCCGGCGTTGCCGAAGCGCCGCCAACCTGGCGGCCGCTGGTCGACCGCCTAGCCGGCGATATTTCCAGTCATCTGCGCATGGGCAAGAGTGAAGCCGTGTTGCAACTGGAGCCGCCTGAGTTGGGTAAGATCAAAATCGATTTAAGCATGGAGGATGGCAGGCTGCACGCGCGGATTGTCGCCGAAGGTCACGACTCGAAAGCATTGATCGAAGCTCATTTGCCCGAGCTGCGTCAGGCCCTGTTGGCCGGCAAGATCGAGGTTGCGGAGGTGCGCATCAGCCAAGGAAGTTGGAGCGGCGCTGGCGATTTGGGCCAGGGCCTTCAAGAGCAGCAGCACGGGCGGCAAGAGGCCGGTTCCCGCTTCGATGCTCCAGCTACGCGATCGGAAGATGGTGCAGAACGGCGTCCGCAAACTTCGCCGCGCGAAAGCGGGCGGGTAAGCATGTGGGCATAACCCGTTTCGCCTAAAACTAACGAAACGAAAGACCAGGAAAAAAAGGATCGACCATGGCCATACCAGCCGTCAACTCAACCACGCCACAGAGCCAAGCGCTAAATTCGCTTCCGCAAAAAACCGTGACGCAAGACGATTTTTTAAAATTACTGATCACTCAGTTGCAAAACCAGGATCCGCTCGCACCGATGGACAATCAGGAATTCGCGGCGCAGCTGGCGAGCTTCAACAGTCTCGGCCAATTGATCGACATCAATCAGAAGCTCGGCGGGTTGCAGAATACCTACGCAACCACAAATCAAATGAGCGCCACCGCAATGATCGGCAAGGAAATCACCACCGAAGCCAATGCCGTGAGTCTAGCGAGCGCGGGATCGGCAAAAATCGGTTTCCAACTTGGCGCCAACGCAGCTCGCGCCGTGGTGAATGTCCTCAATGACGCCGGAGTTCTCGTGCGCCAAATCGACGCCGGCGCGCAGAGCGCCGGTGAGAAGCGTAACGTGGGACGGCAAGGATGGTTCGGGGCAAAGATTGAAAAGCGGTCTGTACCATTTTGAAATCAATGCCATCGACGTCAAGGGCGCTAAGGTTGCCGCGACCGCTCAGCTACGCGGCGTCGTGACCGGCGTCAAACTAAACGGCAGCGAACCGATTCTCGATGTCGGCGGCGTGGACGTGCCGTTGAGCACTGTCACCGGAGTCCGCTCCGCGAGCTGGATCGGTTTAGGGAGGCAAGATGTCGATCACCGGATCCTTGCTAGTGGCCAGCGGCGCGATGGCGACTTACGGTAATTCGCTCGCCGTGACCGGCGACAATATCGCGAATCTCAACACCGTCGGTTACCGAGAGTCGCGTTATACGTTTGCCGACTTGATGCCGACGTTCGACGGCACATCGAGACCGGCGATGGTGTTCGCCTGGCAGACGTCACCAAGCCGTTTCAACAGGGCGGTTTCGAAACGACTTCGAACTACCATGGATTTGGCGATTTCCGGCAACGGATTTTTTGTCGTGCGCAACTCGTTGAACAATACGCTTTACTATACCCGCGCCGGCGAGTTTCATCTCGACAATGCCGGACGGATGGTCAACGAATCCGATCTCATCTTGCAGGGAAGCGCCGGCGATATCGTGATTGCCAACGGGCTTACCGCGCCGGCGCAGGCGACGAGCAATCTGTCGCTGCAGCTCAACCTGGATGCAAGCTCGGCGACTCCCGCGACAGCCTTGCCCGTCGGTCCCGACGCGCCGGCCAACTCGTGGTTCGCCGGCAGTAATTTTTCGTCGACCACGACCATCTACGATTCGCTTGGCAATGCCCACGATCTGATCTTTGTGTATCGGCTTAGCGCGCCCAACACCTGGGAATACCGCGTGCTCGCGCCGCGCAACCAACTCGACTCGAGCGCGCCGACCAGCACGGAATTGCGCCAGGTGAGCGCACCGGGAACGCTTGGGTTTACCGCCGCGGGACAACTCGATTCGGGCGCAAGCACGCTGACCGATATCACGGGTCTCAATTGGACCGATGGCACATCTCAAACGATACCGGCGGCGAATTTGAGCTTTGCCGGCACCGTTCAGTTCGCTCAGCCGTCGACTGTTTATGCGACGACGCAAAACGGCATGATCGCAGGGACGTTTACCGAATTGACGATCGACGATCAAGGCAATGTGAATGGCAATTTCTCGAATGGAACAAGTCAGGTGCTCGGCGTTGTCGCCTTGGCCAATTTCAACAATGTCGATGATCTCGATCCGGCCGGCGACACGCTGTTGTCTCCGACCTTAGAATCGGGCGTCGCGCTGACCGGGGTTGCCAATCAAAACGGCCTGGGTGGATTGGTGGGCGGGACGCTCGAGTTATCGACCGTCGATCTGGCCAAACAATTTGTCGCGCTGATCAGCTCGCAACGGGCATTTCAGGTGAATTCGCGGGTGGTCACGACCGCGGACCAAATGTACGTGACCGCGGCGCAACTGAAGGCTTAGGAAGGCAATAGTCAATAGGCACTAGGCACTAGACGGAAGTAAATCGGAAAACGATATTTCGATCCGGCAATCTAAAATCCGAAATCACGAGGCGAAAATTTCGCAAGGGGGTTTTTCATGGCACTTACGAGCGCGCTGTTCGCGGGCGTCAGCGGTATCAACAGCAACGGCAATGCGATGAATATTATTGGTGACAATATCGCCAATGCCAACACGATCGGTTTCAAGTCGAGTCGGGCGGTATTTTTCGACCTTTTGAGCGCCGATGTTGGCGGCACCAAGATTGGCTTGGGCTCGCGGCTTGCCGCGTCGGATCGGCTGTTCGTTCAGGGTGGTGTCGAGACGACCAACAGCTCCACCGATCTGGCGATTCAAGGCCGGGGATTGTTTGTGCTCAAGGATGACGCGGGCAGTACATTCTTTAGTCGGGCCGGTCAATTCAGCATCGATAAGGACGGTAATCTGGCAAATCCTGCGGGATTGGCGGTGCAAGGCGTGCAGCTCGACGTGGCAGGCAATCCGATCAGCGGTTTGACGAACATCGTAATCAGTCAATTGGTGGTTCCGCCGACGCCGACAACGACGGTGGCAATCGCCGCGAATCTGGATGCGACATCGACCCCTCCGACAGGGGCGATACCGGCCGATGCCGCCGGCACGTCAACGGTTCCCGGCACTTGGTTTGCCGCCGCGAATTTTTCCACGGTGGTAACGATTTTCGATTCCCTGGGGCAGGCACATGATCTTACGGTGTTGTTCCGAAAGACGGGAACGGCAAATCAATGGAGCTATCGGGTCACGGCCAACGCCGGTGAAATTACCGGCGGCACGGCTGGAGATTTGCGCCAGGTCAATGCTGTGGGCGGATTGCTGGCATTTAACTCGGATGGCTCGCTGGATACCACGGCGCCGACTGCCTCGCTGGTAACCGCCATCGGGCCAATCGCTTGGACCAATGGCGCGGCGACGCAATCGATCCCCGCCGCCGCCTTCGAATTCACCGGCACGACCCAATTTGCCTTGCCCTCTTCAGTCAGCCAAGTGCATCAAGATGGTTCGCAATCGGGAATTCTCAAGGGCATCAACATCGGCACCGATGGCGTGATCACGGGCCAGTTTACCTCAGGAGGAAATCAGCCGCTCTTTCGCCTCGGTCTGGCTGACTTCCCCAATCCCCAGGGGCTCGCGCACCTGGGAAATTCACTCTATTTGGAATCTCAAGAATCCGGCGTCACGCTGGCGGGCAGTCCGGGCGACGGTAGCTTCGGTAACGTGCTCTCGGGTTCACTCGAATTGTCGACGGTGGACCTTGCCACTGAGTTTGTCAAAATGGTGACGACGCAAAGAGGTTTTCAAGCCTCGTCCCGCACCATTACCGTAACCGATACCTTGCTCGAGGAGGTTTCCAATCTGAAAAGATAGCTCGCTGAGCATTGATAGGTCGTTCGTTGATTGACAGGCCGGGCGCGGGAATTAACGTTCTGCGCCCGGCCTTTTTTGTAGGACGGTTTTGTTTCTAGGTGAACGCATTTAGTTGTTAGGGGGCTAGAAACGTCACGAAAATTAGTTGCTTAGAGTTAAAGCATCGAGCGCATACTCCGATAAAAGTCATTAGGGTCGGAAGCCCGCGTGCAATGATCCGAGCAATTGTCATTACCATCACCCGAGCGATCGTTATCCAACGGAGGACAGCGGCATGAGCCATTCCGTCAGCGAGATTATTGAGATGGCGCGCGCGCTATCGGAGGGCGATTTCGATCGTGAGTTTCAGCAATTGTTTCAGGGAGAGTTAGGTGAGGTGGCGTCTTATCTCAATGCCGTGCGCCAAACTCTACAATCGCTTTCCTCAATGACCGACATCTCGTGTGCGATTCTTCCTGACGCCGCTGACGGCGTAGCGGCGATTCGCCAAGAAACCGAAACTCGCTTCGACTCGCTTTGGGAAATGGTTGAAATCATGCAGGAAGATCAAGCGGCGGTGCGCTCAATTCTCGCCCACGGCGATCACCTTTCTACGGACGAAGTGGCGAGCCTGCGCGAGATCGCCAATAAGAGCAAGCAGACCTTGCTGAGCCTGATGAGCTACCTGACATTCCAGGACGTCCTGCGCCAGCGCCTCGAAAAGCTGCAAGCTTTGATCGGAACACTGGAGAAAAAGGCTTTCGATTTGGTCGCAAAATTCGACGTCAAGACCAACAAAAAGCAGATCCAGGAGGGTGCTTGCACAGCATTGCCAGCGCGGATCGATTTGGATCAAATCCTCGTCGATCAACTATTGGCCAGTCTTAAATAGTTAAAACCGGACTGACAATTTTAGGAGTATAGCGATGATCGACCCAGAGATGTCTGTTTTAGTCGTCGATGATGCCTCGGCCATGCGGAGAATCGTGCGCGGAATACTCAAGGAACTGGGATTTAAAAATATCCGCGAGGCGCAGAACGGTCAGGCCGCGCTCGATGAATTGAGAAAAAACAAAGCAGATTTCGTCGTCTCCGATTGGAACATGCCGGTGATGACCGGCATCGAACTACTGCGCGCGATCCGCGCCGATGAGAATCTGAAGACCACCCCGGTGCTGATGGTCACCGCCGAAGCCAAGCAAGAGAACATTATCGAAGCCGTGAAGGCGGGGGTAAACAACTACATCGTCAAACCGTTTAACGCGCAAACCCTCCAAGAAAAACTGAACAAGATCTTTCCATGATCACCGCCAAGGCAAATTTGGCTGTATTGGAGGTTGCTCTGGAAAACGCACCGGTCTCCGTTGCCGACGTGATGACCCGAGAGGTGATGACTTTGGGGCCGGAGCAAACCTTTGCGGATACCGTGGCGCTGATGGCTAACCGTTTTTTTCGCCATGTGCTGGTCGTCGATGAAGATCAACGGTTGTGCGGAGTGATTTCCGATCGCGACATTCTGCGCGGCCTGGCGCGCACACTGAACTGGAAGGCTAAGTCGATCAGCGAAATCATGACCCGCGATGCGTTTACGGTTACGCCCGACACGCCGATTTCGCTAGCGATAAGAGAAATGCTGACTAACCACATCAGTTGCCTGCCCGTGATCGGCTCCGACGGCCGGGTTTGCGGCATCTTAACATCGACCGACCTGCTGACTGCCTACGAGAAAATCCAGTGCGCGCTGGAGCGGTCGGCGTTGCCCGCGGTGAGCTAGAGCGAACAGTTTAGCGAAGGAGCGCTAGTCCATGGATGAAATCGTTACGGAATTTCTGATTGAAAGCTACGAGAACCTCGATCGTCTGGACCGGGATTTCGTCGAATTGGAAAAGAATCCGTCCAAGGAGGCTCTCGGCAGTATTTTTCGCGCCATCCACACGATCAAGGGGACCTGTGGTTTTCTCGGCTTGGGCAAGCTCGAGTCGGTCACCCACGTCGGCGAAAGCCTGCTGAGCTTGCTGCGCGACGGCGCTCTGCAAGTTAGTCCAAAGATCATCGATGCGTTGCTGGCGATGGTCGATGCGGTGCGCCAAATGCTCGCGAGCATCGAAGCCACGGGTCATGAGGGCGAACGAAATGACTCGGCGTTGATTGAAACCCTGCGCTCTCTACAAAAGCTTGACGAAACGAGTACCGTGACTGTCCCGCCGTCGACGGCGCCGCTGCCATCCCCGGCGATCTCCCACGAGTCCGCCGCGAAAGCGCAAGAGATTTCGCCGCCGGCCAATACCAAGAACGAGACACCGCGGGCTCCGGAACCAACGGTCTCGGCAGTTCTGCCGGAGGAACCGGAGTTTGACGGGATGCCGGTCGATCAAGGGCAAATTTTGCTGGGCCGCGATCGACCATGCGTTGGTGCAGCAAGCCAAAGGCGATCCGCGACGGATTGGTGAAATTCTTATTCAACAGGCAGCAGTCAAGACCGCCGAAGGTCTGGAGACTTTGCAGAACCAGGGTGAATCGCGCGCCGCCGTGGCGGACAGCACCATCCGCGTCGACGTCGGCTTGCTTGATAAACTGATGAATCTGGTCGGCGAGCTGGTGCTCTCGCGCAACCAGATCATGCAGTTTGCCGCCAACCACGAAGACAGCACCTTTGTGGCCACCACGCAGCACCTCAATTTGGTCACCGGCGAATTGCAAGAGGGCGTCATGAAGACGCGCATGCAACCCATCGGCAACGTTTGGAATCGATTTCCTCGGGTCGTGCGCGATTTGGCCGCGGCGTGCGGCAAACAAGTGCGCGTGATCATGGAAGGCGCCGAAACCGAATTAGACCGCACCATTATCGAAGCGATCAAAGATCCGATGACCCACGTTCTGCGCAACTCCGTCGACCACGGTATTGAAAGCCGCAAGACCGGTGGCGGCGGGTAAACCCGCCGAGGGATGCCTCTATCTACGCGCGTATCACGAAGGCGGTCAGGTCAATCTGGAAATCAGCGACGACGGCGGCGGCATGAACCCGGAAAAAATTCGCGACAAAGCGCTGCAAAAGGGAATGATTACGGCCAATCAATCCGCGCTCATGAGCGACCGTGAGATCGTCAATCTGGTTTTTCTGCCGGGGTTTTCCACCGCGGAAAAGGTGACTAACGTGTCCGGCCGCGGCGTCGGTATGGACGTGGTGAAAACCAACATCGAAAAAATCGGCGGCAATGTCGACGTGCAGAGCCGGCTTGGGCGTGGGCACGACTCTCAAGATCAAGATCCCGCTGACGTTGGCGATTATTCCGGCGCTGATGGTGGTTGTGGGCGAGCAACGCTACGCCATCCCTCAGGTCAGTTTGCTTGAATTGGTTCGCCTCGACGGTGAACTCGCCCGCAAGGGGGTGGAGATGATCCACGGCGCGCCGGTGTACCGCTTGCGCGGCAGATTGCTGCCGCTGGTTTACTTGAGCGGTGAGCTCAAATTGCCGGCGCGCCAACTTGTCGAGGACGGCAACATCAACATCGTGGTGTTGCAGGCGGACGGCCGGCAGTTCGGTCTGGTGGTGGACGGCATCAGCGACGTTAAAGACATCGTGGTCAAGCCGTTGGGCAAACATTTGAAAGGATTGCCGGTGTTTTCCGGCGCCACGATCATGGGCGACGGCAGGGTGGCGCTTATCCTCGATGTCATCGGTATCTCGCAAAGCGCTAATGTTGTCGCCGAGGGGCGGGAACGCAGTATCGCCGAAGCGGCGACACCGTCGCGAGATCTCCACAGCGAGCGTCAGTCATTGCTCCTGTGCCAGTGTGGCCATGACCGGATTGCGGTTCCGCTCGCGGTGGTCGCCCGCCTCGAGCAGTTTGGCAGTGCCGATATCGAGCGCAGCGGCGGACGCGAAGTCGTGCAATACCGGGGCGAAATCATGCCGCTCATCCGGCTCGCATCGTCCCGAGAGCGCCGGGGGTGAAGAGAACGAAAAGGAATCGCTGCAGGTGGTGGTCTACCACGACCGTGGGCGAAGCGTGGGCCTGGTGGTGGATCAGATTATGGACATTGTTGAGGAACTCGTCACGGTCAAAAGCGATTATCAACGGGGCAATTTCATGGGTACCGCCGTGGTCCAAGGGCGCGTGACCGATATCCTCGATGTGCGCGCGGCCATCGAGTCGGTGGACCCTAACTATCTCGCGCACGCCGAAGCCGCATAGAAAGCCAATATCCATGAAAGACGTAAAGCAACTCGCGACGTTTTACCTCGATGGCCAGCTTTTCGGCGTAGAGGTCAGCCAGGTCCAGGAAGTCATCCGCTACCAGGAGATGACGCCGGTGCCTCAGACGCCGGCGGTGGTTGCCGGTCTGATCAACCTGCGCGGGCAGATCGTGACAGCACTGGATCTCCGCCGCCGACTCAAACTTCCAGAGCGCGCGGCCGATCGCTTGCCGATGAATGTCGTGGTGCGCACGGACGACGAGGCGGTCAGTCTCCTCGTCGATGAAATCGGTGACGTTCTGGAAGTGGCGCAGGACGCTTTCGAGCGACCCCCTGAAACCCTGATAGGGGAGGCGCGCGAGCTCATCCGCGGCGCTTACAAACTCGAGAATAGACTGCTTTTGGTTCTCGACATGGAACAAGGTCGTAGGCTTTTCCTAGCGAGGCGGCGAAAAAAGGAAAAGCGCCGGAGCGCCAAGAATGGCAGGTCATTGCGGCGTACCCCACAGATAACGAAACGATGGGTCGGAGAATAAAAAATTGGAGATACCGATGATCAAGCAATTTGCACGGATTGCAGCATTCTTGTGCTGCGCCAGCGCAGCCACTGTGGCGGCGCAAGAAAAGTTGACGTTGGGTGGCGCAGGAACGATGGGCAACGCCGTGGATGCCCTGGTCCAAGGCTATCGAGAAAAAAAATCTTCCGATGCCATCGAGGTCATCGACGAAACCATGAGCACCACGGGAGGCATTGAAGGAACCAAGTCGGGCCGCTTGACGATCGGTATCGTCGCCCGCGAGCTGAATGAGAAGGAGAAGAAAAACGGTCTGGTCTATCGCGCCGTCACGCGATTCCCGGTAGTCGTCGGCATGCACAAGTCGCTGCCGGTCATTAACCTGAGCGATGCCCAGGTGTGCGATATTTTCAGCGGCAAAATCAAATCCTGGAAGGACGTTGGCGGAGGCGACGCGAAGATCGTGGTCGTGGGCCGGACTAAAGACGACAACAACATAGAAACGTTTCGAGAACAGATGACGTGTTTCAAGACACTCCAGCTCACCGCGGACGCGGTGCTGCTGGTTCGCGGTGGTGAGGTGCTCGATGCACTCAACAACCGTCCGGGAACTGTATCGATCATTTCTGCAGCCGGCTCGCATGATAGAGCGTCCGAATATCAAGGCGGTGATGATCGGCGGAGTTTCGCCCAGTCTCGTAACCGTGAAAAGCGGCAAATACAAATATTTCAACGAAGTTGGCTTCGTGACGCTCGGCGAACCGAAGGGAACGGCGAAGCGGTTCATCGATTTTGTCACCAGCGACGCAGGGGAAAAGATTCTCGAGAAATTCAACAGGTCGGCGCTCTCTAGCGCTGCAATGCCAGTAGCGGGAAGAGTGAATCTGACAGCGCCCAGGAGATGCAAGAAATAATCAAGAAGCTGGCGACAATCGCAATTTATTTGTTTAGCGCGGGCGCCCTCTCCTGTTTGCTCAGGAAAAAGTGATCGTCGGCGGCTCGGGATCGCTGGTCGAAGAGATGAAGGAGCTGGCCAAAGCCTATATAGCGAAACATCCGTCGGACCGATTGAGGTGTTGCGAGACGGCATGGGCAACACCGGCGGCATGGATGCAATCAAGATTCGCCGTCTGCACGATCGGCCTCATCACCGAAGAGCCGAAAGGCGCCGAAAAGGAGAAGCTCATCTTTAAAGCCGTCCGTCGGACGCCGGCAGCTGTGGCGGTCCAATCGTTCGACGCCGATCAGCAATATGAGCACAGCTCAGATCTGCGATATTTTCGCCGGCAAGATCAAGTCCTGGAAAGAAATCGGAGGAAGCGAAGCTCAAGATCCTCGTGCTCGCCCGGAAGATAGATGATGCCAATACCCGAGTGTTCCGCGACAAGATGGTCTGTTTCAAGGATCTTCCAATCATCGCCGATGCCGTCGTGCTCGATCGAGGGAGTGATGTGTTCGATGCGCTCAATAAACGTCCCAGCACCGTCGCTATCGTCAATGTCGACGCCGCTTTTTCGGAACGGCAAAATGCCAAGACGAGTGCAGTTGACGGCGTCCCACCGACTCCTGAGAAGGTGAAAAACGGCAAATACAAATTTTACAGCGACAAAGGTTTCGTCACGATCGGGGCACCACGCGGAACGGCCAAGCGGTTTTTGGAGTTTGTCGCGAGCGCCGAGGGACACAAAATCCTCGCGAGCCGTGGCATCGTCCCGGTTAAGTAGCCCAGCTCAAGGAGAGGTGTATGAACGGCCCTACTGCAGTTTCGATCAATCGTTTCCATCGGAACCTCGCGTTTCGCTTCAGTCTTATTATTGGCGCGGCAATGCTGCTCATCTCGGCCGGATCGACCTATTTGGCGTCGGTGCTGGAGCAGCGCTCGCTGCATCAGGCCGTGCAGAATCAAGCCGTACGGCTGGCGGAATTGCTCGCGGTGAATGTGGCCAGTCCGCTCTTTACCTTCAATCAGAATAGTCTCAATTCCATCGCCAAGGCATTTGCCAGCGATTCTTCGATTCGCTTCCTCCAAATCAAGGACGGCGCGGGCAAAGTGGTGGCATCCGCGGGCGAAGCAAAAGCTCTCGATCGGACTATCGTCGCTGAGCGCCAGGCGAAGATGGGGACTGAGGTCGTGGGTTCGGTTTCGGTGGGACGATCCACCGAGTCGATCGACGAGCAGATGAGAGACACTTGGAAGCTCATCATTGGCAGAGAGATCGCGGTCTATGTGCTGCTGTTTTCGTTACTGTCCTATCTCTTGCGACGGCACATCACGAGGCCGCTGGAAGAGATGAACCGCGCATTACAATCCGCCAAGGAAAGCAACAATCTGACGACCCGCCTCGAACTGGGGCGCCAAGACGAAATTGGCGAGCTAGCGGGTTGGTTCAATAGCTTCGTTGCCGAACTGGAGGGAATTATCCGCGCGATCGGCCGCAACACCCAGCAGCTCACCGCGTCGGCGGAGGATCTGATGGGCGTTAGCCGACGCATGGGCGGGAACGCCGAGAAGACCTCAATGCAAACCGGCTTGGTTTCGGGAGCCTCCGAGCAGGTGAGCAAGAACGTTGCAGACGGTGGCGACGGGAACCGAAGAGATGAGCGCGTCGATCAAGGAGATCGCCAAGAACGCCAATGAGGCCGCGCGGGTGGCCAACACCGCGGTGCAAGTGGCCCAGAAGACCAATGCCACGGTGAGCCGGCTCGGCGACAGCAGCGCCGAGATCGGCCAGGTGATCAAAGTGATCAACTCGATCGCCGAGCAGACCAATCTATTAGCGCTCAACGCGACCATCGAAGCCGCACGAGCGGGTGAAGCCGGCAAAGGATTCGCGGTGGTCGCCAACGAAGTGAAAGAGCTCGCCAAGCAGACCGGCAAAGCGACCGAAGACATCAGCCACAAGATCAAAGCGATTCAGGGCGAGCTCGCACGAGGCGGTGGAGGCCATTGGCGAGATCGGCAAGGTGATCAATCAGATCAATGACATCTCGAACACGATAGCGAGCGCAGTGGAAGAACAATCGGCAACGACCAACGAGATCAGCCGCAACGTGGCGGAGGCGGCGAGGGGAGTGAATGAGATCACGCAGAGCGTAACGGGGATGGCGGAAGCGGCCAAAGGGACGGCGAGCGGGGCGAATGAAACGCAGACGGCATCGGCAGAATTGGCGCGCATGGCGGCAGAGCTGCAGAATCTAGTCGGACAGTTCAAGTACGGCGACGCTGCGCGAAGTCAGGCGTTACCCGCGAGCAGCAAACAGCGCTCGTCCGGAGGTTTGTTGACACCGGATTTGATCAAGAAACCGCCGACGTACAAACCGCTCACGAGATACGGTGCAAATGCTGTAGCCAAATTAGCCATTTCGTTGGAGGGAAACGAATGAAGCTGATGGGGAGAAGGCCAGCTCAGACAAGCCAAACTAGGATCGAGGATTTAAACAGGAGAAATGGTCATGAACTTGAGAAAAAAATGGTTTCGCTTCGAGTTTGTTCTGAACGTATTGGGTCTCGCGATGGTTGCGATGATGTCATTTGGTTTGCCGGGCCATGCGCGGGCCGACACGGTTGCGCTGCACGGGGCGACCACGGTCATCAATGTTCTTATCACACCGCTTCGCGCCACGGTCGAAAAGTCGACGGGTCATACGCTGGAAATCGTCGGTAATGCCACCGGCAAGGGCTTGGTAGATATGACCGACGGCAAGGCGGATGCATCGCTGAGTTCAGAGCCTCTAGACGTAGCAGTCGCCGCCGCCGAAGTGGCCGGCAAGAAGATCGATCCCAAGACACTGCAGTTTCACGAGGTGAAAAAAGATGAAGTCGTCTTTATCGTCCATCCTTCGAACCCGGTCAGCAGCCTTACGTGGGAACAGCTCCGCGATATTCATACCGGCAAGATCACTAACTGGAAACAGGTGGGAGGCAAAGACCAGGCCATTACGGTGTATTGCGACGTGCCCACCGGCGGCACACGGGCGTTGATCAAGAAAGTCATTATGGGCGGGGAAGAATATTCTCCCAGCGTCAAGTCGCTTATCGCGGTGGCGCGGATCGCCGAAATGGTCCCCAAGGACGAAGGCGGCATCGGCGGACTCGGCAAAGGATTTGCCGACAACAAGTCCAAGGTGGTGCAGACGAAAAAATTCGAACGGCCGCTCGGCTTCATCACGGTCGGAGCGCCGTCGGCAAAGGTGAAGCAAGTGATTGACGCGTTCAGGGCGGCGAGCAAATAAACGCGGCCGTGTCGAACAGCGGCGCGCTGAAGGACCAACAAAGAACTGTCGAGGTGAAGGAAACGGCTATGTCAGTAGAAAAGATGACCATAAAACTGCGCCTAGGACTGGGCTTCGGCCTGCTGATTGGGTTCATGGCGGTGGTCGCGGCGACGAGCCTGCTGCGACTCAGCCAATTCAATCGCGGAGTTGCTAATTTCGCTTCGGCCCGTGTGCCAAAATTGATTGCCGCGACGACGTGGGTCGAAGCCATGCTTCAGACCTCTCGGCAGATGCGCGATGTGCTGATTTTGGACGCCGAGAAAGAGATCAAAGCGGCGCTCGTCGCGGTGCGCGACGGTGAGAAGAAACGCGCAGAGATACTCGACACGTTCGCTCAAGGATTGGAACCGGGCGCGGAAAAAGATCTCTACCAGGCCATCGTCGACGCGCACTCACAATACAAGCCGCATGAGGACGAGTTTCTAAAAATCGCCGAGGGCGGCGATTATGCGACCGCCAAGGACGCTATGTTGGAACGCGTGCGTCCGGCCCAGCTCAAATATATCGAGGCGATCAAACGGTTTAGCGATTACCAGGTGAAAGAAAGCACGCGCGAGGCGACCACCCTCAGTGGGACGTACGATAGCACAAGAGTGCTGATCGTCACCTTTGCCTTGCTCGCGTTGTTTATTGGCGTGGTTGCCGCTGGGCTGATTATCCGAAGCCTGATCCGCCAACTCGGCGGCGAGCCGGCTTACGTGACGGAAGTGATCAAGAGGATCGCCGGCGGGAATCTGAACGGCGCTTTGACGACGAGATTGGGCGATACGTCCAGCCTGCTCGCGGCGACGAAAGAAATGCAAAACAGTTTGGTCGATGTCCTGGCGCGGATCAATCTAGCGTCAACCGATGTGGCGACGGCCTCCGAAGAGTTGAGCGCGGCGAGCGATCGGATGAGCGCCAGCTCGGAGGACACCGCCGCCAGGACCGATACGGTTTCGGCAGCGTCCGAGCAGGTGAGCAAGAACGTTCAGACGGTGGCGACGGGAACCGAAGAGATGAGCGCGTCGATCAAGGAGATCGCCAAGAACGCCAATGAGGCCGCGCGAGTGGCCAACACCGCGGTGCAAGTGGCGCGAGAAGACCAATGCCACGGTGAGCCGGCTCGGCGACAGCAGCGCCGAGATCGGCCAGGTGATCAAAGTGATCAACTCGATCGCCGAGCAGACCAATCTATTAGCGCTCAACGCCACCATCGAAGCCGCACGAGCGGGTGAAGCCGGCAAAGGATTCGCAGTGGTCGCCAACGAAGTGAAAGAGCTCGCCAAGCAGACCGGCAAAGCGACCGAGGACATCAGCCACAAGATCAAAGCGATTCAGGCGAGCTCGCACGAGGCGGTGGAGGCCATTGGCGAGATCGGCAAGGTGATCAACCAGATCAATGACATCTCGAACACGATAGCGAGCGCAGTGGAAGAACAATCGGCGACGACCAACGAGATCAGCCGCAACGTGGCGGAGGCGGCGAGGGGAGTGGATGAGATCACGCAGAACGTGACGGGAATAGCGGAAGCGGCCAAAGGGACGGCGAGCGGGGCGAATGACACGCAGACGCGCGGCAGAATTGTCGAGAATGGCGGCGGAACTGCAGAACCTGGTGGGGCAGTTCAAGTACACCCAGGATGGAGACGCAGAGCAGCCGGCAGTAAGCGAAAAACAGCTTTCGCCCGCAGCTTTGTCAGGGGCATTGGTTGAGGTAGCGACCGGGTACAAACCGCCGCGGGATACGCTGGATACACTGTAGTTCGATTTTAATGCGCGGTAGTGCCTGACTGTCTGGCTTTAAAAATATCAAATGGCGAAAACTGGAAAAGGAGAGCACGGGTGAAAAAATTCGCAGTTGTCGCATTCTTCATACTCGGCCTAGGGGTATCCCCGGCGGTAGCTCAGGACAACGTGGTTCTCGGCGGCGCCGGGACATTGGGTAAGGGCGCCGGCGCTTTAGCCAGTGCTTATAAGCAAAAGAATTCCGCGGATACGGTGGATGTTATACCCGAAGCAATGAGCACGACCGGTGGGATTGAAGGGACCAAGACCGGTCGGCTGACGGTGGGGATCCTCACCCGTTCGGTGACGAACGCTGAGAAAAAGGAAGGATTGGTGTCGAAGTTCGTGGCGCGGATACCGATCATCGTCGGCGTGCACAAATCTCTTTCAGTGACCACCTTAACGGACGCACAGGTGTGCGACATTTTCAGCGGTAAAATCAAATCGTCGAAACGTCAGGGCGCCAGCGACGCTAAAACTATCGTGGTGGGTCGGACGAAAGATGATGCCAACATGGAAGAGTTCCAGAAAAGATGGGCTGTTTCAAGACTCTTCAGTTGAGCGCCGATGCGGTTTTACTGGTGCGCGGCAATGAGGTGCTGGACACGCTCAACAATCGTCCCGGTACCGTGGCGATTGTCAATGCCGGCGGCGCAATGTTGGAACGGTCCAACGTTAAGGCCGTGGCCGTTGCCGGCGTGACGGCGAGCTTGGAGAGCGTCAAAAGCGGCAAGTACAAATACTTCAATGAAGTCAGCTTCGCCACTCGTGGAGAGCCCAAGGAACAGTGAAGAAGTTCATCGATTTTGTCGCCAGCCCGGACGGTGAAAAGATTTTGGAACAACACGGGATGGCAGGCGTCAAGTAGTTGGGCACGCCGCGAAACAAAACAGAATTGCACAAAGGACAAACCAACGATGAGTATCAATAACGCCGCCAAGTTGCTCAACCATTCGCGCAAGAGCCTTGCGTTTCGCTTCAGTCTGACATTGGGCGTGGCTTTATTGTTGATTTCCGCCGCTTCCATTTATCTCGGATCGATATTGGAACGGCGCTTCCTTATGAAAAGCGTGGAGCATCAAGCCGCTCGGTTAACGGAATTGCTGGCGGTGAACGTCGCCATTCCTCTTTTCACGTTCAATCAGAACAATCTCAAGGCTGTCGCTGCTGCCTTTGGC
>CAWERH010000007.1:0-8763 GCA_963811315.1 uncultured delta proteobacterium | reverse complement strand
TCCTATGATTGTTAATGGATATTTTGACGATGATTTTACAAACGCGCGATCCGGCAAGCTTCGAATGCGATTCGAAATTGCTGATCGCTGCGGTTAGAGAGCCACAAGTCGGTGACGAGTGTCAAGCTGGTCGTCGTTACTATCCGTCTTATCGTAAGCTTTCGCTCGTCGCAACGTCGTTTGACAGGCGCTCAGTGCTGCAGATAGATTTTCCTTAAATACGGGCGGCGTGGTGTTGATGCCCTTTTACCGGATGCCATTGTTCGAATGGTAAATCTTAATTGACTCATAACTAGACTATGCCATTGCATTGCTGGGCTTTATGGCATTCGTAAATACCGTCATAACTGCCTCTTCACGTAATTTGGGACGAATAGCGTAATTCGTGGCAGAGTCGTGCTAAGAAATTACCAACGATTATAAAGCGAGGGTTGTCTCATGCTAAGGATCGATGCGGACGCACATGTTCTGGAAACTGAAAAAACCTGGGAATATATGGAAGGTGCCGATAAGAAATTTCGGCCTCAAGTCGTCGTCTCCACCGGCGGTTCACCGAATGACGAGTATTGGCTGGTCGACGGCACGCTGCGACTCAAATCTCGCAACGTCGGCAAAAACACGCCCATGGAATCGCGCGAGTTGCGCGATCCGAGTGCGCGCTTGAGACACATGGACGAACTCGGTGTCGATGTTCAGGTGATTTTTCCGACGATGTTTATCATTCCGCTGACGGCGCGGCCTGAAATCGAGCTGGCCTTGGGCCGCAGCTATAACCGCTGGATGGCGGATATCTGGAAACAGGCGAAAGAGCGCCTGCGCTGGGCCGCTGTGTTGCCGCTGTTGAGCATGGACAAAGTGTTTGAGGAAGCAAAGTTCGCCAAAGAGAACGGCGCCTGCGGTATTTTCCTGCGCGGTTCGGAGTGCGAAAGACTTTTAAGCGATAGTTATTTCTTTCCGCTTTATGATGCCGCTAGCCGCTTGGATTTACCGATCTGCATTCACTCGGGCACCGGTAGCTCCGGGTTGTACGATTATTTTCGTTACGAGACCATCGGCTTTTCGAAATTCAAACTGGTGATCGTCGGCGCGTTCCACAACATGATCATGGATGGGATTCCGGAGCGCTTTCCAAAACTCAAAGTTGCTTTTCTCGAAGCCGGCGCGCAGTGGCTGCCTTATGTGCTGAACGATCTGGGCAAGCGTTACAAGCTGCAAGGTCGAGAGCTGAATGCGAAAGAGCTGCTGCGTCAAAGTCGATTTTACGTCGGCTGCGAGAGCAGCGACGACCTTCCGTACATCATGGAAATCGCGGGAGAAGACAACCTGGTGGTCGGCACTGATTACGGCCACGCCGACAGCGCGTCCGAACTCAGAGCTCTCGACGGCGTCCTGCAAAACTCCAAGTTGAGTTCATCCGTCGCCGATAAAATCACCGGCGGCAATGCCAGGGCGCTCTACAGTTTGTGATTTTATGAAGTGAGCTTTTCAGCTTGTTAGATTATTTCCATGAAACTTCTTATCACGGGCGGAGCCGGCAAAGTTGGCCAAGCGATCGTTCGCGAATTGCTGAATAACCCCGCTTACGAAATCACCGTTCTCGATCGCATACCAGGGCCGGAGCGCGGCCCGGTCAAATATCTAGTGGGAGATATCGAGGACCTCGGTCAAGTCATGGAGGCCATGATCGGCGCCGAAGCTGTCATTCATCTCGCGGCGATCCATAATCCTCTCATCGCCCCCACCAGCGTGATTTATCAAACCAACGTGGTGGGCACGTTCAACGTCCATCACGCCGCTTTCCGTCTCGGCGTCAAGCGGGTCGTCTCGGCCAGCAGCAATGCCATCGTCGGCTGGAGCTACAGCGAGCGCTTCCTGCCCGACTATCTGCCGATCGATGAGGATCATCCGCTCCGGCCCGAAGATGTCTATGGTCTATCTAAAGAGATCGGCGAAACCATCGCGCGCTCCTACGCGCGCAAGGGCGTAGAAACCGTGATGCTGCGGCCGAGTGGCGTGGTCACTGCGGAAGAGCTCGAAAAGATAAAAAAAGACGGCGGGCGAAAGCCAACGGGTTTTTTTGCCTACAGTTACATCGACGCGCGCGATTTGGCCGTGGCTTTTCGATTGGCGGTCGAGCGCTCGCTCCCGAGCGGCACGGTCTTGTTTGTCGTCGCCGACGACAGCACGGTGGCTGAACCGCTCTGCGATCTATACCCGCGGATTATGCCGGCCATCGGGGATAAGGCGCGCAATCTAACCGGCAGCAAAGGCGCGTATTCCAACGCCCGCGCAAAAAAATTGCTCGGTTGGCAGCCGGCTCATTCTTGGCGCTAAAGGATCAAGTGGTATGCGACATTTCGAGCTCGTGGAGCCCGGCACTCTCAAAGAGGCGTGCGCGCTTCTCAGTGACAACGAGGAAGCTAAAGTTATCGCCGGCGGTACGGCGCTTTTGACTTTGATCAAGCATGGCATCTTTGTCCCAAAGACGCTCGTCAATTTAAAAAAAATCAAAGGCGCGAGCGATATCAGCTATGACGCGCAAACGGGACTGCGTGTCGGCGCGCTGGCGGCGATCTACGATATCGAGGCGTCGCCTTTAGTGCGGCAACATTGTCCGGTGCTCGCCGAAGCGTGCCATGTGGTGGCGAACATCCGCATTCGCAACATGGCCACCATCGGCGGCAATCTGGCGCATGGCGATTATCAATCCGATCCGCCCACGGTGCTGGTGGCGCTGGACGCCGTGGTTGAATTATTGAGCCGCGCGGGAACCCGGCACATGAAATTGTCCGATTTTTTGAAAGGCAGTTACGAGACCGCTCTGGAGCCGGGCGAATTGGTTTCGGCGCTGATCGTTCCGCCGGCCGGCCGTCTACGTGGAACTTACACGAAGTTTACCACGGGTTCTTCGGAAGAGCGGCCGTGCGTCGGTGTCGCCGTATTGGCGACTTTGGAGAAAGGCGTTTGCGCTGAGCTTCGCCTCGTCGTCGGCGCGGTATCGCCGAAACCGGTGCGTTTAGAAGAAGCCGAATCGATGGCGCGGGGTAAGAAACTCACACCTGAGTTGATCGAGCGGATCGCGGCGGATGCGAGCTCTCGGGTCGAGCCGATCGACGACTTGCGCGGAACCGCGGATTACAAACGCCACTTGGTCAATGTGCTGGTGCGCCGGGCGCTTGGCGCTGCGGCGTAACACGAAGAAGGGAACCCTAAAGATGTCTCTGGTCGGTACGGATGTCACGATGGTGGGCGGGTTGGCCAAGGTCACCGGAGCGATTAACTATGCCCCCGACCTGGTTCTGCCGCGGATGCTTTTCGCGAAGGCGCTGCGAAGCCCTTACCCGCACGCGAAACTTCTGCGCGTCGATACGAGCAAGGCGGAAAAACTTCCCGGTGTCGTGGCTGTCGTCACGCGCGATGATTTGGCCGGTTTGAATCCTTATTTCGGCCCGGTGGTCGATGATCAACCCGTCGTCGCTACGGATCGAGTGCGCCATGTCGGTGAAGTTGTCGCGCTCGTAGCGGCGCAGAGCCGGGAGATTGCCGAAGAGGCTTTGGATCTGATCGAAGTCGACTACGAAGAGTTACCGGCGGTGTTCGATCTTCTCGAAGCCGCCAAGCCCGGCGCGCCGGTGCTGCACGCGCAGCGCAACGAGACCAACGCGGGCGTGCACCGCGAGGAATTCAATTTCGAGTTGGGCGGCAACGTTTGCAGTGTGTTTCGGGTGGAAGACGGGAACATCGAAAAAGGATTTCAAGAAGCGGAAGAGATCTTTGAAAATACTTACACGCTGCCGCCGGTGCAGCACGGCCACATAGAACCCCATGCCGCCACGGCCTATTGGGAGCCGGGCGGCAAGTTGGTCATTCATTCCGCCACGCAAAATCCCTCCGGCGTGCAAGAGCAACTGGCGCAGATCTTCAAATTGCCGGAGAATCAGGTGCGCGTCATCGTTCCACCTCTCGGCGGCGGTTATGGCGGCAAGACCCATGCGCGGCTGGAGCCGCTCTTGCATTGCTCGCGCGCAAAGCGCGCCGTCCGGTGCAGTGGGTGTTGACCCGCGACGAAGTCTTTCTCACCGGCAGACGGTACGGCGCGGTGGTGAAAATAAAAACCGGAGTTAAAAGAGACGGCACCATCGTGGCGCGCCAGGTCGAGTCTTTCTATGAAATCGGCGCCTACGCGCTCAATGGTCCGGTCAACGCCAAAACCGGCTGTTATGTATCGAGCGGGCCTTACAATATTCCCAACCGAAGTTTGTCGACCTATTCCGTTTACACGAACTTGCCGCCGACCGGTCCGTTTCGCGGCGTCGGCGTTTCGCATGTGTGTTGGGCTTATGAGTCGGAGATGGACGATATCGCGCGCCGGCTCGGCATCGATCCGTTGCGAATTGCGTCTGCGCCACCTTGTGAAAGAGGGAGATGTGTTCGTCACCGGGGAAAAACTGGTTTCCGTAGGCATCACCGAGTGCTTGGAACGCACCGCTCGAGCGATCGGGTGGAACGGCAAGGAAGAGCAATCGACGCCGCCGGCCGGACAAAACCGTGGTCCGCGGCAAAGGGCTTGCGGTCACGATCAAAAGCACGACAACGCCGACCACGTCGTCGGCTAACGTGCGTCTTAACGCCGATGGTTCGGCTATTCTTCTCACCAGCAGCGTCGACATGGGTCAGGGGGCGTTGACTTCGCTGGCGCAAATCGTCGGCGACGAGTTGGGATTGCCTTTTGAAAAAGTCTCCGTCAGCTTCCCGGATACCGACCTTACGCCCTACGATAAATCGTCGAGTTCAAGCCGCACGACCTTTCATATGGGCCAAGCGGCGCAGAAGGCGGCCCGCGAGATCAGAAATCAGTTGCTCGAAGTCGGCGCGAAGAAACTCGAAGCGCGCGCCGAAGATTTGGAATTGCAGCGATGGCGCTGTGTGGGTGCGCGGCGTGCCCGATAAACGGTTATCGATCACGGAGATCTTCAAGGCACGCTTCGGATCGTCAGTGGGCAGCATGTTCGGCGGCCATTGTTTTAAGACCGAAGGCGGATTGAATCCCGAAGACCGGAAAGGGCAAGGCCGCGGCATTCTGGTTCTTCTCCGCCTGCGGTGTGGAAGTTGAAGTCGATAGAGAGACCGGCAAGGTGCGCGTTTTGCGCATCGTGACAACGGTGGACGCGGGCAAAGCGATTCATCCCAAACAATGCGGCCTGCAAAACGAAGGTTCGATGTTATCCGGTATGGGCTCGGCGCTTTTTGAAGAGATGGTCTATGACAACGGCCAGCCGATCAACAGCAGTTTTCTTGGAGTACATGCTGCCCTCCATGGAAGATCATCCGCTGGAGTTTCATTCCGTCTTGGTCGAAACGCCCCACCCCGAGGGGCCCTTTGGCGCCAAAGGAATGGGCGAAGCGGCGTTGCCGCCGGTGGCGCCGGCCATCGGCAATGCCATTGCCAATGCGCTCGGCGGCATACGCATAAGAGATTTGCCGATAAAGCCGGACAAGATAGTTGCCATGCTCAATGCCGGCGACAAGGAGGAGCTAAATTGCCGATCACCATCTCGACGACGATTAACGGCGAGCAGCAAGAGGTCACAGTCAGGCCGAATCAGACGTTATTGGAGTGTTCTGCGCGACGACCTCTCGCTCAAGGGTTCCGTGGAAGGCTGCGGCGTGGGAGTCTGCGGTTCTTGCACCGTCTTGGTCGATGGCCGGCCGGTGAGTTCCTGCCTCATGCTTGCCGCAAACGCCGAGGCGAGAAATATAATCACGATCGAAGGTTTGTCTCACGATGGCGAGCTCGATCCGGTGCAACAGGCATTTCTCAAACATCAGGCTTTTCAGTGCGGCTATTGTACGCCTGGTATGATCATGGCCGTGAAAGGATTGCTTGCAAGCCATCCTCATCCGACCGAAGAACAGGCGCGCGACTATCTGTCGGGCAACCTGTGCCGCTGCGGCACCTACGTCGAAGTGCTGGCGGCGGTGAAAGAATTGGCCGAAGCATGAATCAGTTTAATGAAGTCGGCGGATGGAAGACATCGATAACTCTCATTCGGCTCCCACGATGAATAGAAAGGAGACTTATCATGGCAAGTCCAGTGCGGATCTATGCCGGCACCCAAGAAGGATTGTTCGTTTGGCGTGGCAAAAATGGATCTTGGGAAAATGTCGCGATTTCTTTCGCGACAGGCACCATCGACTCCATCGATGGTCTGCGCAGCCAGCCCAATGTTGTCTATTTAGGCGTCACCAATGACGGCCTCTATCGCACCGATGATGCCGGCAAGAGTTGGCGCCGTGTGTTTGAAGGCAACGTTCGCGCGGTGACGGTGGACCCCACCGATGAGCGCGTCGTCTACGTCGGTATCGAGCCCATCCATCTCTACCGGACCGAAGACGGCGGTAAGAGCTGGGAGGAACTGACGGGTGTTCAGGATCTGCCGTCGCAAGTTAAAGCCAAATGGACCTATCCGCAGCCGCCGCACAGAGAGCATGTGCGCCATATCTTCGTCCATCCGGATGATCCGAAGGTTCTTCACGTCTGTTTGGAGCATGGCGGGATCATCCGCAGCTTCGATCGCGGCAAGACCTGGCAGGATGTCAGCGGCGGCATCGACTATTTGGACATCCACCACATCAGCAGTGCGCCAAGCCGCAAGGATCTTTATTTCGTGGCCAGCGCTCGCGGATTCTTTAAAACCAGCGATCCCGGCCAGGGCTGGCAGCGCGCGGAAAACGGATTTACGCGCGATTATTTCCACGATTTTGTTTTTTTGCCCGGCGCGACCCCGACGATGCTGGTGGCGACGGCAGACAAGTCGCCCGGCTATTGGGATCGTCCCGAGCGTGCGCAGGGCGCGATCTTCCGCAGCCGCGATCTCGCCGAGAGCTGGGAGCGGGTAGGCGACGGGAAAGTGGCTGCCGGAAAACATGAAGCAGATGGTCTGGGCGTTGACGCAGCATCCGGAAGATCCTTCGATCGTTTATGCCGGTCTTGGCGCGGTGTCGCGCGGGCGTTCGGCGGATGCCACGCAAAAAGGCATGGGGACATACTGGTAAGCGAGGATCAGGGGGATAGCTGGGACAGGTTTCCGTTGGATTTGCCGGCAGACCGCGTGCTCTTCGTTGCTGCGGATTCATGATCGTCGGAAACAGTGCTAGCTAGAGAATTTCAACAATGGAGCGTGTCATGAGACTTCGTTCGAGGATGTGGTTGTGATATTGCATCTGCCGTTTTCGCTGATGGCGTCGCTGGCGATATTCGCTGAACGAATAGGCGCCCAAAGCGCAGATCTGATTCAGGCGGCCAAAAAAGAAGGCGAGGTTGCTGTATTCGGAACCCTGGAGAACGACATAGCCGCAGCCCTACACAAGGGATTTGAAGCGAAGTACGGCATCAAGACCAACTACTTTCGCGGTTCGTCCACCGTCATCATTGATCGAGTCACCAGCGAGCACCGCACCGGCAAGATGAGCGCAGATGCGGTCTTCGCGACCGCGGAACCGATGAAGTTCATCAACAAAGAGAAAGGACTCTTGGTTCGCTACGTTTCACCGTCGGCCAAAGACTACAATAAGCAATTGGTGGACGGCTTTTTTGGCCCGAACTATCGCAGCGTGATTATCGGATTCCTGTACAATAAGAGCATGATCAAACTCGAGGACGCGCCAAAAACCTATGAGGATATCGTCAATCCGAAGTGGAAAGGCAAAATTACCATGGGCAATCCGAGCCTCCACGACACCACCATCAACTGGCTCGCAAGTCTCCCTGCCGTCTTCGGGTCGACGCAAAAGGCCAACGACTGGATCAAGCGGCTCGCGGCTTTGGAACCGCTGATGCTCGATTCGATGGTGCCGGTCGGCGAGCGCATTGCGTCGGGAGAAATACCGTTGGGTGTCGCTTACGTGAAGTATGTTCACTTGTGGGGTTTAAAAGGCGCGCCGATTGACTACGTGAAAGGCCTTCCGGTCTATTTGGGCGATGGAAATTACATCGGTCTCACGTCGAAAGCGCAGCATCCAAATGCCGCGAAGCTTTATATCGATTATTTTCTTGGCCAGGAGAGTTCAGAAATCATGGCCAATGTAGGCGAATTTGTGAATCGCCGAGGTATTTTACCTCCCATCGCCGGCGCGGATCAGGTTGCCGGCAAATTCGTTCAAATGATCTCCATGACGGCGGAGGAATACTCGCAAAAGAAAGAAGAATATCGAAAGATTTTTCGGCGCCAATAGCGTTGCGGCGCGTTGTTCAATCTCAATCTAACAGCAATTTCAGCCTGAACGCCGCTGCGAAGAGTCCCTTGATAGTATCAGGGTGCAACGCCCCGTAAGAATTTGTCGGTTGTCCTGATTGACGCCTTCAAGGTCGCAAATAACGAAGCTTTCCGATGGATCGGTTGCCTTCTCTGTAACCTTGGCGCTGAAGCGCATGGTGTCTCCCTCGAAGGTCGAATAGGTGTGGCGGATGCTGATTTTCTGGAGCCAGCCGCGCGGTCCGATCCAGTCCGTCAGCATGCGCAGGAGCAGTGCCTGGCGGTAGGCGCCGCTGGCGATAAAAGTCTTGAGCCCATTGTGTTCGCGCACGTGGTCGCGATCGTAGTGCAGGTGCTGCCAATTTTCTTGCAGGCCGGCCCAGCGCACGGCGTCGACGATCGTCAATGGACCGTAGTCGCGCGCCGGAATCGTATCGCCGACGGCAACATCGTCAAAATAAATCGGTGGGTTCATAAAACCTCTATCCAAACTATTTTTCAACGCTAG
>CAWERH010000006.1:0-69181 GCA_963811315.1 uncultured delta proteobacterium | reverse complement strand
TCGATCATTTCCCTCCGTTACTCCAGGAATGTATTTCCCGGCCTTACCGGAAACATAGTGCTGGTTGGGATTCCGCCTTCAGCCTTGCCGCGCTTGGTACTAAAAGCCGCCAATGACACCGTACGTCCATTTGACATCATATTGCGGCTCAAAGTGACAACAGTGGCAACCAGCGGAGTGCTTTTGCGTCTCGATTCTAATGTAAGGCCTTGAATTACAATGTATTCGTTAAATGGCATCATTCCTGCTTTAGAGGCAGCAGGGGGTCATCAACATGGAGTACAAGGTTCTTCTAGCCGAAGACAACACCGATTGCCGAGAGCTACTAGCCGCGTTGCTTGAACAACTGGGCTATCAAGTCCTGCAGGCAGAGAACGGCGCAGTGGCCATCCAAAAAGCCGTCAACGAGAAACCGGATTTGATTCTTATGGACCTAAGAATGCCAAACATGGACGGCCTCCAAGCCATCTCGTGCCTGCGCGAGAGTGAGATCACCAGAGATACGCCGATAATCATCTGTTCCGCATGGGTGTCGCCTCAGTATCGCGACTCAGCGCTGAAAAGCGGCGCTCATGAGGTCGTCATGAAACCAGTCTCAATCAAACAAATTGAGTCATTGATGCTGCGTTATTTGCCCGTCCCCATGGACGAGATGAAGATGTATTAACCGAACGCGATTTACCGCGAGGAGTTCTTTGACCAACTGAAACCAGCGCGGCTTCCCAGTAAATCTACTAGTCGGCCGCGAGCCCACACCCGTCTCCCCAGGCGCGAACGGCAACGGCATTCCAAGTGAAGATTTTTCGCCGTCACGCGGCAAGTAAGAGGAATCACCCACCCCCTTCTGTTCTTGCTGCCGCCGTTCGCGCCGCCAAAACTGATACCTTTCCAACGTCAGAGTTATATCAGAGCGCTGCGCGATACAGATTCACATTGACAGCTCCTATTCAAAGCAGATAGACCGACGTTCGAAGACCGGACCGCGAGCGTTCGAATCCTCGGTTTGAAGGGAGACGTCATGGATAAGAGTCTTGTCGTCAATATGCGAAAGGCAACAATCCGCTCGATTGTTTTCGTCCGTCTCACGATGCTAGCGCTCATCGCTCTGGCACCGAACCCCATCGATGCCAATCCGTATCTGGCTAAACCAGGCGAAGCGATGACGACCGTGCAGGTCGCCACTTGCGCCGTTTCCGGGGGCTTCGTTCATCTCTACACCGCCATCGACAACGGGCTGTTCGATAAATACGCCATCAAGGTCGAACATAAATTTATCAGCGGCAGCGCCATGAATCTCGACCGCCTTATCGTCAGACGAGATTTCACTTTCTCTATTGCGCCGCCGATGGAACAATCCCCGGACTGGCCAGCGGTGTTGACGGCAAATTGATCGCTTCGCCGCTCATCGGTCTGCCTTACGTACTCTTGGCGTAACAAGGATATCCGGCGGATCGAAGAACTTGAAAGGCAAAAACATCGGCATATCGCGGGCCGGCGATTTGGATGACCGGCTGATGAAGACCATGCTTAAGAAATTCAATCTCAGCACCGCCGACGTCACCATCCGGCCCATGGGTGGGAGTCAGCCCGAGCGTTATAGCGCCATGATGGCGGGAGTCATTCAGGCTGCGCCGGTAACGCCGCCCTTGGACGCACGCGGCAAGAAGGATGGCTTCAACATCGTCTACAATCTTAAGGAACTTAACTTTGCCGTTCATTTACAGCTCAGTGCACACCAATCCCAAGACCATGAAAGAACGGCCGCAACTGGCACAGCGTTTCGTCGCCGCCATCGCCGAATCGATTCACTTTGCCGAAAAAAATCCGGACAAAGCAAAAGCATCGCTCAGCAAGATCCTCAAAATTCCCGACTTGGACACGCTGCAATCGGCCTACGATACTTATGCCGTCTCCCTGGTAAATCGTTCGATGGTCGTACCCGTCAACGCTCTCACGGAAGCCATCGAAGCCGCCCGCGAGACCGGCACCAATGTGCGGAAAAAGCCCGCCGATCTGTTCGACAACAGTTACGTCGACCAGCTTTCCAAAAGCGGCTTTCTCAAGGAGCTTTGGGGCTCGGAACTTCGCTAGTCTTTCGCGGCACGCCGCAAATCTCCAGGCACCAGAAATATATATCGGCGAGCGCTCTCAGTCATTTCACTGCCAATGCGACACCTATTTGCTCTTGCGTAGCTCATCGAGGAGATTGTTGATCGGTTTGAAATCCATCCACTCGGGCCGATTGATCCAAAGATATTCCTTGTCTTTTCGTCGTCGCGCGAGAGGCGGCAGATTTTCCTGCGGAATATCCTCTCGCAGTGAGCCGACCCGGAGCTCGTCTTTGTTGGCCTCTAGAAAGGCCAACTGTCCTTCCAGCGAGAGAAACCAGTTGATAAAAACTCGCGCGCCGTTAGGGTTGGGATGGCGATTCATCACCACCAATGCTCCCGAACCTGACCCCAATCCCGGCTTCTCTTCCACCTGATACGGATTCAACTCGGCGACCGGCAGACCTTGGAGAGCCGCTCGGTCTATTCTGCGGCAGAGAAAACACAATGGGAATTTTCCCTGCGACAGCCAGTCCACGCCCTGGCGCAAATCTCGAAAGAAGGTCGGCTCCAGATCGCGGTAAATTCGCTCGATAAACTTCGGTCCGAGTTGCGGATGATGGTAGACGTAGGTCAGCGCCGTCGAACCCTGACTCGGACCAAGTTGCAGCGCTGCATACTTGCCCTTCCAGTGCGGCCGCACCAATTCCCAAGCCGATTTGATCTCCTTTTCGTTGATCATCTTGGTGTTGAACGAAATCGGCGGTCCGTAGAGAGCCCCCTCGTACATCAAAACAAATTGTCCCTCGGGATCGATGTAGTGATGCTTTCCCATCCACCATTTTGATAAGTCGGTAACCATAGGGTGGAGGAGTAACGGCGGCACGGGCTCAACGATTCTTGCTTGGTAGAGGTTTTGATAGAGCGCCGTCGGCGCGCCGAGAAAAACGTCGGTCAAAAATTTTCCGGCGCGGCGTTCGGCGAAGAGCTTGGGAAACAAATCGCTGCCGCGTCCCACCGAGGTACCCATTAGCTTGATCTTTGGGTAGCGCTTTTGAAAGGCCGCCCAGATCATCTGCGCGTTACCGATGGAATCGGTCGCGTAAACACCCACCTGCCCTTCCTCCTCCGCTCGTTTCACCACCACGTCCCACTCTTGCACAGAGGCAAGTCGAACCTCAGCCGCGCACGCCGCCGTCACGGCAAAACTAATAACCAGCCCTACGCAACACAAATAACGTGAGAATTTTCGCAGGCGCATAACCAACCAAAGCGTTTTAAACGACAAACTGTAGGCTTAGCACTGACAACCGTCCATCAGTAGCCTGCTCCAATGCATCTGAAAAACTCTAAAAAGCGTGTGGTGAAATTCATCCGCGCTCGTTTTTACAGCGCTTTCGCAACGAAAATTTTCTATCACAGGAGATTCACCGGATGGCACGACCCTTGCCCATTATAGTCAAAGTTAAATAAACTTCCGCCGGAGGATTTATGACAAAAGTCGCAATCAAAACCATTGCTTTTAGCTTGCTGGCAACGTTGGCAATTTCGGCGACGGGTTGCTACTACGATCGCCGCGACGATTATTACGGGCGCCGATACGATGGCCGTTACGATCGCTATGACAGATATAACGATCGGCGCGATAATGACCGATGGCAAGACCGAGATCGCTGGCGGCAAGAGCATGATTGAGACTGAGTGGAAACACTGCGGTTGACCATAACTCAACTCCTTCGAGCGCTAAAGTTCGCGTTCGAACGCGACCCCTCTCGCAATATCAGCAGCGGCTGCTGGATAAAGACGGGCTGCAAGTTCCAAGAGTCGGTTCGCTTGTGCTTCGTCGCACAGGATTGCGATCGACCGTTGGTCCTTGCCGGAAGTTTGGCAATGGAGAACCACGCCGTTTTTAAGGATCGAGTACGCGTCCTGAAAGCCATGGCAGCCCTCTAGTAGGCCGTCATAATGATCCGGAACCATCTCGATGAGTATCTTCATCCGAGGGAAGGTAACTTACTCGTTTCTTGAGAGCAAGGTAAACTATTTTGCAGCCGATTTTTTTGCCTTGGCTTGGACATCATCGACTAACTTTTGCAGGGGTTTCACGTCTTCGTATTGCGGTAGGCTCGATAATAGATATTTGCCTCCTTCATTAGGCACCTGCTCGTCTTTGAATTGAATCATATCTTTCGGTATATCGGTTCGAAACGAATTTCTACCGGTGAGTTTCTGCCATGCCAGTTGGCCGTCGCGCGACAAGAACCAATTCAAGTAAACCCTGGTCGCATTGGGATGCGGCGCATTCTTGAAAGTGATGATATTACCCGAGCCCGAGCTGATCGTGTCGCCTTCTTTATCGCTGAAAATCTGCTTTACCGGCAATCCCTGTTTGCGTGCATTTTCGGTATTCTCAAATTTGGCCATCACGTGGATGTAATATTTTCCCGCGCCGATCCAATCCATCATCTGATGCTCGTTCGCGGCAAAGGTCACTTGGCTATCGGTGAGCAGACGGGTGATAAATTTAGGACCGAGGTCGGGGCTGTAATAGACAAACCTCCAGTTGCCGATGTTGCCGGCCGTATCGGGGTCCGTCATGAGGATCTTGCCTTTATATTTTGGCGAAAGGAGATTCCACCAAGAATCGATTTCCCCCGGCTTGATATAATTTATGTTGATCGCGCCAATACCTGAGCCCGCATCTCCCTGGGCCATAAATACATGTTGCCCTTCCGGGTCGGAATAAAGATGCTTCTTGGACCACCATTTGGTTTGATCGACAACCTCGGGAAGAATCAACTGCGGCGGAATCGGCTGCAAGAGACCGGCTTTGTGATAAACGAGGACCATGGTACCGCTGCCACCGATGCTAAGATCTACCAGATGCTTGTCGGCCCTTTTCTCCGCCATAATCTTTTTGGCCAAATCGCTGCCTGAGCCACCGACAAAATTAATCTTGATCTTCGGATATGCGTCCTTAAAAGCAAGAATCGCCTTGCCGACCCCGGCGCGCTGCTGTCCATAGATTGACACCTCGCCCTCTTTCTCGGCCGCGGCGACGATTTTGTCCCAGTCCTGTTTCCAGTCGGCCCAAGCAGGACCTTGAAGCAAACCAATCAGCAAAGCCAATGACATAATAAGCTTCATCCGAGTTTTCATGCGCAACCTCGCCTTCAATTCCTGGCGCTGCAATACACAGCAAAAGTTTGTGGACTGGCAGGACGATCGCGATCTTACGAGCTGCCCACCGGCTATCGCAACTTAAACAGCCGCTTGGCATTGAGGGCGAGAATATTCGCCAAATCTTGATCGCTGATCTTCGCCGCTTTTATCTCATTCAGCGTCGCGCAGTGTTCGTAGCTCGCTGGATACGAGTAAAACAGACTGCCAAAGATTAGCCGCGCTGATCCCACTGCCTCGACGAACTGCCGCACATAGGCGGGGCCGCGAACATGAGCGGTGTCGAACAAAATATTCGGCGTCCGCTTGGCGATATCCAAGGCTAGCTGGCTATTCGTATTGGTCGTCAATGCGTCCATTGAAACAAAGGTTAGCTCGGGAAACTCCAATGCCAAGCGCTCTAGGCGCCAGACCGCTTCTAGATTCGATTCCGCGTTGGTGTGAACTAAGGGAATCAAACCCAATTCGCTCACCTTACGCAACAACGGCCGCATCAGCGAATGGTCGACAGCGACGCCTTGAAAACGGCTATGCCATACGACCCCGTCGAGCCCGAGCTGATGTTTCATCCGTTCAAGCTCATCGAGCGAACGCGCGCCGTGCAACGGCTCCACGATACCGCAAGCCACCGGAAAACGAGCCGGGTCGCGCTTTCGATAAGCCGCCACCGTGTCATTGCAGCGCATCGTGTCTTTGATGCCGTCCGCTTGAATATAGCCGGTGGCTGCCAGGATTGCCGCCTTCGTCACGCCGTTCGTATCCATGATCCGCACACGGTTAGCATAGTCGCGCTCCTCCCAACCGTCGCCTTCCTGCAAGCTACCGCCCGTCAACGCGCCGAGATGGTGGTGAATATCGAATATTTCCATAGGATCTCCGCAATTACCAAAATTTTGTCCCGAGAAAAATTGCCGCTAGGCTGCAACGAGTTGCGGTCGGCTGCTGAAGTCGCGGTGCGCGTCACCGCTCAGCTGCCCCGCGTGCGGTTTTGAGGTCCGACCTTTTCGATGGTGACACGAATCGCAATGCGCCCTTCGTCCAGTGTCTTCTTACGAATATCGTCCCAGTTCGCCGGTTCGCCGCGGATCTGGCGGTGCCAGTCGAGCACAATATCCATTGCCTGCGGGTGGCGAATCACTTCGGCTTTGCCGTCGATCTGAATGTAATTGGAGCCGTTGAACTTGTCCCCGTACACCAGCAAGGAGACCTGCGGGTTGCGCGAAATATTCTTGACCTTGTAGGTGTTATCGCGCGCCGTGATCGTGACTGTGCCATCCGCGCCAATCACTGGCGATACCAATGTCATTTGCAACGAACCGTCGCGCTTGCGCGCGACCAAAACACCATGATGATTGCTTCTTAAAAACTCCTGCGCTTCGGTAATCTCCATAGCGTCTCCTCGGAAAACTTATTCCTCGCGATCCTATAAGATTTGTTCCCTGCCTGCTAGCAACGAACAAACAAAGCTTGATCTTGACGTAGCTGCTTGGTTGCCATATTACAAGTGATCGATAAACCGCTAATAATGCGTACAAAATAAAAGGAGGATTTTTATGGGATTACTAAAAGTCGAAGGCGTCACCCACTGGTCGATCCCGGTGAATGATCTGACGGAATCGGAACAATTTTACGGCGACCTGCTTGGTCTCAAGCACCTAGGCCGACTAGGCAACTCCGGCATGTCGTGCTTCAATGTTGGCGATCATAACATCTTGCTCTGCGAGCGCGCATCGAATATCGACAAGTCTTTCACCGAAGATCACAACGTACATCATTCTTTTACGGTTGCGCCGGAAACCTTGGTGCAAGCTTGCAAAATCTTTTCCGAAAAGAAAATTCCCATCGACCGGCTCTATTACCGGGCCAAGGGCTTTTTTACTGGCCGCGAACTCTATTTCTTCGACCCTAGCGGCAACCGCCTCGAGTTGCGCGATCCGACCTGGAAAGCCGGCATGCCCGAGCCATCCTTCGAAGAGGTCGCGGGCTCATAAAAACAATGAATTTCGCTTTGCGAGACGCAGCGCTCGGAAGGTCCACGGATAAATATACAGCCCGCGGAGCTTGCCTTCACGGGCGCGTGAATCTGCTTCTGAAAGAGGCTTAGGACGCAAGCTTGATTTGCGCGTCCGTGACGGGCGCCAATTTGGCGGCGATGGGGAAGGTAAGCACGAAAGTCGTGCCTTTGTCTAACTCGCTCTCGACGTTGACCGTGCCACCATGGCTTTTTACGATATTCTTTACGATGTAAAGACCTAGACCGCTGCCTTCCGTCGAACCGGATCCCTTCAGGCGCCGATACTCGGAAAAGAGTAACGGTAAGTCTTCGGTCGCGATGCCGACTCCCGTGTCGCGGATCATGACCCGGACCTGACCTTCGGCGCTCGCGGTCTTCACTTCGATTCTGCCGTTGCGCGGCGTGAATTTAATCGCGTTGCTCAGCAGATTCCACAATACACGCTCGATTTGGAGAACGTCGCCCAAGATTTCCGGTAAATTCGGGTCAAGTTCGAGGTTGAGAGTGATTCCATTGCTGAACATTTCGAGGGCCTCTTCGCGCGCCACTTCCTGAATCAGCCAATTGAGCGCAACCGGGGTTTCTAGTTGCTGGGTCTCACCAGTCTCGGCTTGTGAAGCATCCAAGAATCCCATAACTAGGCGCAAAACCCGATCAATGTTTCTGCCAATACGCTGCAGGGAGCTTAAGTTGTGCTCTTGGCCTGGCATACCGGATAAGCTCAAACCGATCATTTCCGCAAATCCTTTGACCACGGACAAGGGGCTCTTGATATCGTGCGCCAATCCGGAAACCAACCGGCGCTTGACAATTTCTGCGCGCTCCGCGTCATCGGCTCTGCGCTTTTCACTCTTGGCTTGGTGCGCAAGATAAGCATAGAGCGTCGATACGCCGAATAAAAATGGGATACGCAGCAGAATCTCGGCGTCCAGCCAATCGCCCTTTTGCGCCGACAAGCTCACGAAGGTGAAAACGAAACTGAAGAGCAAGCAGCCGAAGATCGCCTTGATCAGACTCTCACCGATGCCGGCGATATACAGGCATAGAAAAAACAGCAAAAACAATTCCCACGGCGATTCGCGCTTGAGCGCAATGCCCATAAGGATCAAGACGATATCGACAAAGACCAACGAGAAACTGAACTTGACCGACTGGAAAAAGCGTTCCGGCAGGCGCTGGAGGACGATCCCAGACGACATCAACAGTGCGACCAGAAGCAGCACTCGAGGATCATGACGAACGTCACTGCCGCTAAACAGACTGAGGTACGACGTGCCGATGACCACGAGCCACTGCAGCATCAGGATGCTCTTGCGCCGAGCCGGCAGGGTCTCGTCCCCGATCGAATCTAACCATTCGGCAAATTGCCCTCGATAACCCTGCCAAAGCATAAATATAAGATCTTTCGCCGCGCTATCCCCAGAGTGAATCGAAACAGGTGTCGGAGCTGTCGTGAATTGGTTACGGATACGTTAACCGATCGCAAGAATCGGGCAATAGTTTTTTTGGCATTCTAGGTTAAATTGCCGACTATGTTGGACACCCTCCACGCGAAATAACGCTGGGCATAGACACAAATTGACAAGCATCCCTCGCGCCGCTAGAGTCGAATTGTTCTTGATCGCGCAGACCCCTACTTAAGCGAAAGGAGCCAAGTGTGATTTTATCCAAGAATTCCGACGTCAAAGGACTCCTAGTGAAAGCCATCGAAGGCAAGCCGATGTATGGCGGCGATTTGTTGGTCAAGCCGCTGATCAAGGGTGACGAAATGACGCTCCTGGAAATTCACTACACGCCCGGCGTCGGCGCGCCGCTGCATGTACACGAGCACGAATCGCTGGCTTATGTCGTCAAGGGAAAAGTAAAAATGACCGTCGGCAAAGAAGTCTATGTGCTCGGACCGGGCGACGTCTGCCGCCATCCCAAAGGCATGCCGCACGGCGTGGAAGCTATCGAAGAGTCGATCGTCGTGGAGATCAAGTCTCCTGCCCCCGATATTAGCGCGTTCCTAGGAATGTGACCGCGCAACTGTATTCTCGAACACAAAGGAGGCTGACAACATGGCCGGCAAAGCAAAGTATTTGATGATCGCCACGATGGACGTCGATCCCGAGCATGAAGCAATTTTCAATGAGGTCTATGACCACGAGCACGTGCCGAACTTGTGCAAAGTGCCCGGTGTTTTAGGCGTAACCCGCTACAAACGCGGCACGTTGACCATGAACATTGGTGGCGAGAGCAAGACTATCGAAATCCCCAATGAACCGGCCTATACAGCGATATATGAGCTTGAGAGCCCCGAGGTGCTGACTAGCCCGGCGTGGGATAAGGCGATCGAAGACGGCCGCTGGCCAAGTCAAGTGCGTCCGCACACAAAGAATCGCCGTCATGTGCTGTTAAAACTGATGGATTAGCAGAAAGGCCAACGGCGAGAGCAATTAAACGGGCAACCCTAGCGATTCGCCGCTCCACCTTCATACTTTTCCATCTTACTGTTTCGTTTCGAGAATTGTTTTTATCTCGACGCCGATCGCCGCGGCTTTGTCAGCGTTTAGCTCTTTTTCAAATAGCGGAAATAATTCGCGCTCTTCTTTGCGAATGTGACGTTCCAGCAGATCGCCAAAATCGAAAATAAGTTTTGCTAAGCCCGTTAACGCCCTAAGCTTTGGTACCGCGTGGCGGATCCAGTCGTGGTCCTTGATCAATTCATCAATCATCGATGCGTTGCCGGGTATGGCGTCATGAATCAACGGAAATAGCACTTCCTCTTCCGCGCGAAAATGCGCGACGAGATTGCTGGCATAAAAATCCAAAACTTCTTGAGCTCGTTCGCGCAATCCCGCGGCACCCATTGGCTTGAGTTGGCCCAATGCCTGCTTCCGGCAGCGCAACGCCAACGCCAAACCGTGATGGTGGTCGTGGGATAAGAGAATCAAACTCGGATGGCGCATGGAGGAAATACTCTAAAGATTGGAGTGATGCAGTATTGGAGTGTTGCTCCCGTCGATCACCCCTACTGCATCGTTCTTAGATTCCAATCCTCTAAATCGCTCCTTTAGCACGGAGTTCGACGATACCGGCAAGCTCGTAGCCCAGCGTCGCGAGGATTTCTTCGGTGTGCTCACCGAGCATAGGCGGCGGCAGGTCGATGCTCGGTGGTGTGCGGCTCATGGATACGGCATTGCCGACGAGCTTCATCTTGCCCATTTTGGGATGTTCGATCTCGATGGGAAAGCCGTAAGTTTTGACCTGTGGGTCGGCGAACACCTCGTCGAGCGTGTTGATTGGCGCGGCGGGAACATCTTTTTCCATCAAACGGCGCAGCCAGTCATCGCGGCGGCCCGCGCGGAAGATCGGCTGCAGCTGTTCGAAGAGCGCATCGTAGTTTTCGGTGCGAGCTTTGCGCTTGCTGAATCGTGGATCTTGAGCCAACTCGGATTTACCGACCACGTCGAATAAGCCAAACCAGAATTTATCCGGTGACGACATGTGCAAAACAAAAGGCAGACCGTCTTGATCCTCGAATGCGAATACCCCCGCCGTCGTGGTCCGATGCTTGCGCCGCGGCACATGGCCGGTCTCAAAATAGCGCGCGGCATTTTCACTGATGAAGGAAACCGAAGCGCGCAAAAGTGATGTTTCCACATGTTGTCCCTCGCCGGTGAGCATGCGGTTCATGAGCGCGGCCAAAACACCGTAGCAGGCATACATGCCGGTCAAATGATCGGAAAACGAAATCCCCATGCCTTGAGGCTTTCCTGGATCGGTCAACAGACTCAACAAGCCGCTGCGCGCCTGGCCTACGGTGTCGTAGCCTGGCATATCACGATACGGACCCGTCGGTCCGAAGCCGGAGATCGAGCAATAGACAATTTTTGGATTGACTTTCTTGACGTCGTCATAACCCAAACCGCGCTTGTCCATCACGCCTGGACGGAAATTTTGGATTAGCGCGTCCGCCCCGGTCATCAGCTTCAAGGCAATATCTCGCCCCTCATCCGTGCGCAGATCGAGGGTGATACTTTTCTTGTTGCGATTCAAACTGCAGAACGTCGCCGCATAATTACGGTCGCCCCAACCGCGAAACGGATCACCGTGCTTGGGTTCCTCGATCTTGATGACCTCCGCGCCCATGTCAGCCAACAACTGGGAAGCAAACGGACCCGTGACATAACTTGCCGCTTCGATAATTTTGATTCCTGACAGTGCCCCACTCATAAATCTTCCTAAAGTCGATCTTTAGCTCCGGCGGTTGCCCATCCCAGGGTTGGTCATGAATTATCGGCACTCTTCATGCGCGTTGACTGTCAAACGACGAGATTCGAATTGTGATAATTCAAAACCGTGGCGCAAACACAACTTTCCTCTAATTTCCTAACTTTTGCCTTTGCTAGAAGTCAAGGATCTCAAACGGACACAGCGGTGCACTGGCAGGTCGACTATCACCGCCGACCCACCGAGCGCACCGCGATTGTAAGTATTTCTAGATGTGGGGAAAAACCGGACTAATGCTCCTCGGTGTGCATCTTATTGGCGGGCGGCGGACTTCCTTGCGGCGATACCATCGCGAGTATCTCGTTTCGGCTAAATCTCCAGCCTCCGCCAAATTTACGGCCTGGGATGGAACCTTCTTTAACGAGTTTGTAAACCGTCCGAGGATGGATCTGTAACAGTTCCGCTACTTCTCCGGCTGTCAATATTTCATCCATGTGACCTCCTGCATATTACTGGATTGACTCCCGTTTTAGGCAGATTTCATGCCATCGATCGGCAATGGACTATAGGGCCCAAATCTTGACAGAATTTAGCATGTGAGACAATAACCCGCAGGAAACTCCTACAGGAAAGTGCAGGAAAAGTGAAATCGTGCACAACTGGAAACAAATCTGTAACTCCATCGTAGGGGTGACTGTTAGGCATGAATTGCCCGCCAATTTAGCGAAAGGAGCGAGATGTCCTTATAAAGCAGAAAAAGCCTCTCTCAGAAACGACAGCACAAGAACCAAGAACCGAAATTAAGCGCCTAAATAGGCTTCGACGACTCTGGAATCGTGCCGCAGGTCCGAGCTGGGGCCGGATAGAACGATCTGTCCAGTTTCCATGACATAGGCGCAATCGGCGATCTTGAGTGCCTGGCGCACATTCTGTTCGACCAAAAGGATAGTCAATCCGCGGCTGTTCAGTTCCTGCAATGTTCTAAAAATATCCTCCACGAGTAGCGGCGCCAATCCCATGGAAGGCTCATCCAACAGCAGCAGCCGCGGCTGGGCCATTAGTGCGCGCGCGATCGCTAACATTTGTTGCTCGCCGCCCGAGAGATTGCCAGCGGCGCCGTCGAGCCGTTCACGCAGACGAGGAAACAGCGCCAGCAACCTTTGTAAATCCTTTTCTATCCCGTCTCGGGAACTGCGCCGATAGGCGCCAAGCAGCAAATTTTCGCGCACGCTGAGTCGGGTGAGGATTTGCCGCCCTTCCGCTACCTGGATCAGCCCCCTCTCGACGATTTGGTGGGTCGGCTGGTTGGTGATTTCGACGCCTTCCAGAACAACCGAACCAGCGCTGGCCTTCACCAGGCCTGACAACGTCAGAAGGGTCGTCGATTTACCTGCGCCATTGGCGCCCAGCAGCGCTGTGATGCGTCCCTGCTCAAGCGTAAAATCGATGCCCTTGACCGCCTCAATCATACCGTAGTGAACATGCAGCCCGGCCACTTTAAGCATGTCGTTCATGAGATCACTTGACCGCTGTCGGAACCATTACCGGACCCCAAGTAAGCTTCGATGACTTCCGGATGACGGCGAATCTGATCGGGATTTCCCTGCGCGATCAGGCGACCAAAATTCAAAACCGCGATCTCTTTGCAAAGGCCCATGATAAACCGCATATCGTGCTCGATGATCAACACAGTCAAACCAATCTCATCAAGCTTAATGATTTCCTCCATCAGCTGTTGTTTCTCGGCGCTGTTCATGCCGGCAGCGGGCTCATCCAAAAGTAGCAGTTTAGGCTGAGTGGCGAGGGCTCGAGCGATTTCCAGCCGGCGTTGTTCACCGTACGAGAGCGTTCCCGCCAACCCATCTGCCTTGCCCGCCAGGCCTACCTTACCCAGCAGAGCACAGGCGGTTTCCCGCTCGTGCCGCTCGGCGTCCCAGTAGTGATACCAAGGTAAGAGTGCGCTGATCGCCCGGTAACGCCGATGATCACCCAAAGCGACCAGAACATTTTCCAACAGGGTCATTTCCTTGAAGACGCGAATAGTTTGAAAAGTGCGCGCGATACCGGCACGGGTAATTCGAAACGGAGCCAAGCCGTCGATGCGGCTGCCGAGAAATTCAATCGCGCCCCCGCTCGGCGTCACCAGGCCGGTAATCAGGTTGAAGACAGTGGTTTTACCAGCACCGTTCGGCCCGATCAAACCGAAAACTCCGCGTTCGGGAATCGTCAAGCTGACTTCTTGCAATACCTGCAGGCCGGCAAAATTCATTGAAACCGAGACGAGCGACAGCATGAATCAACGTGCCGGCTGCGCCGAACGGCGCGCCCAACGCACCAGGTACCAAAGACCCCGGGGCGAATAGAGAATGATAACGATCAAAATCATTCCGTTAACGATCGGCCGGTAGTGACCTAAACCGCGCAACAGTTCGGGTAGGATAGTAATCAATAGCCCGCCGAGGACCGCGCCCCACGGGCTGCCGGTGCCGCCGAGCACGCCCATAGTGAGAATTTCAACGCCCCGTTCGAAGCCGTACTCGCTAGGACTGATAAAAAAAGTGAGATGGGCATTGAACGCGCCGGCCAAACCGGCGAGCGCTGCGCCAAAAACGAAAACAAATAGTTTATAGGCGCGCACGTTGAGTCCCATGAGTTCGGTGGCGACCTCATCTTGGCTGATGGCGATCATCGTCCGCCCGACCCGTGAACACGCTAAGCGCCGCAACACGTAAAGCGCAAGCCCAACGGCCAGCGCAACGTCGAAGCCGCTCGTGCGTTGCGGGATACCATTGAGTCCAAGCGCGCCACCGGTGGTCTCCTCGGAATTGAGAACTACGATGCGCACGACTTCACCGAAGGCGAGCGTGGCCATGGCCAAATAAACACCGGATAGCCTGAGGGTCGGGTGACCGATCACCAAAGCAACCAACGCGGGAAGCAATGCGCCACAGCTCAAGACCAGTAAGAACGGCAAATCAGCGTGGATCGTCAACAAAGCCGACGTGTAGGCGCCGATGCCCATGAACGCGGCGTTGGCTACCGTCAGCAGGCCGCAGGCCAGGGTCAAGTAAATCGACAGCGCGAGCAAAATATTGGTGCCCACCGTCAGCACCAAGGTGCTGTAGGTTGACCAAAAAGTGTCGAGCCATTCCATGAAAGATTTTCTAGACTGACGCCGGCTTGAAAATTGACAACGCTTGTACGATCACGCACGCCGCTGCGCCGCTTTGCCGAATAAACCTTCGGGGCGCAACAACAAGACCGCAAAGAGCAAACCGAAAGCGACGGCGTCGCGCATGGTCGAGCCAACATAGGCGACGGAGAAGACCTCGGCGAAGCCGAGAAAGAAGCCGCCGAGCAACGCGCCGCGGATATCTCCCATGCCGCCGAGGATCACCACGGCAATGCCCTTGTGCAACATCGGCTGTCCCATGTGCGGAAACACTGCATTCGAGTAGAGGGCGATCAAGACTCCGGCCATGCCGCCAAGCAACGCCGCCACGATCGACGTCGCGCTAAACAGCCCTTCCACGTTGACGCCGAGCAGCGCCGCCGCTTTGGGCGATTCGGCCAGGGCGCGCAGGGCACAGCCGATCCGGGTCTTCTTCAGACCCCACAGCAATAGCGCCATCAGCGCAAAGGCCAGGAAAATAATTTTCAACTCCAGCGAAGTGATTTGCGCGCCGCCAAGACTGAAGGCCTCCGAGGGCAACATCTGCATAGGAAAACGTAAATTCTCGGCTCCGAAAAGCCCCTCGACGACACTGGTCAAGGTAATCGCTACACCGATGGTGGCGATCATGGGCGCCAGATGCGGCGCCTGGCGCGCTCGCAAGGGCGCAAAAATCATTCTATCGAGAGCCCAGCCGGCCAACGCGGTGACCACCATCGCCAGAACGATCGCCACCAGAATCGGCAGTCGAAACAGCACCACGCCTTGGAGCGCGGCATAAGCGCCCAACATGAAGACCGCGCCATGCGCCAGATTAAGCACGTTGAGGACGCCAAAAACCAACGTGAAGCCGAGGGCGAACAGCGCGTAGACCCCGCCGAGAGAAATTGCGTTGACGAATTGCTGGGCGAGCATCCGTTACTTTTGAATTACGTACCGGTTGTCTTTAGTGCTCATGACGATGGCGGTTTGCACCGCATCATAACCGGCCGGCTTACCGTCACGGCCAGCAATCTGGCGGAACTTAAAGGCGCCCGTCGCGCCGCTCCACTGAACGACCGGCAGAGCGTCGCGCAAGGCCGAGCGGTCGGCTTCGAGCTTGCCGGTGAACTTAATTCTTTTGAGCGCCTGCGCGGCGATGTACATCGCGTCATAGGCCTGCGCGGCAAATTGATCGGGTAAAGCTCCGTGAGATTTTTGATACGCCGCGATGAAACGTTTATTCTCCGACGCGGGATTTTCCACCGACCATGGACTACCGACCCACAGGTTGTCCGAGTAGTCCTTGGCGAGTTCGAATACTCTCGGTGAATTCATGCCATTGCCGCCGATAAACGGCAAGGTGATCCCGAGTTGACGTGCTTGCGCCATGATCGGCGCCCCTTCGGCGACCAATGCGGAAAGTACAATCGCATCGGCGTTGCTCGCTTTGATCTTGGTCAACTGCGGCTTGAAATCGACGTCGCCCTTGGCAAAGGTCTCGGTCGTCGTCACCGGAACTTTCAGTTCCTGGAGCGCTTTCCGGAAATTATCGTAACCGCTCTTGGTAAAAATATCGTCGTTGCCGTAGAGCACCGCGACTTTCTTGAAGCCGGTTTTTTGCCCGGCGATTTTCAGCGTCACCGGCAGGATATCGGCCTCAGTGACCGAGTTGCGGAACACATAGTTGCCGATGGATGTGATACCGTCCGCGGTGTTCGACGTGCCGAAGACCACGACTTTGGCGGCCTGAGCTACCGGATCCGAAGCCTGGGCAGAGTTGGAAAGGGTCGGACCGAACAACATCAAAACCTTGTCCTGAAAAATCAGTTTCTTAAAAACGTTGATCGCCTCTTCTTTCTTGCCCTGCTCGTCTTCGACTATAAGCGCCAACTTTTCTCCGTTGATGCCCCCTGAGCCGTTGATCTCACTGAGCGCAAGTTCGAACCCCCTGCGGATGGGCACGCCGTATTGCGATGCGTTGCCAGTCAGCGCTTCCGCCGCGCCGATTTTGATTTCTGCCGCGCCGGAAGTACCCGCCGATGGCCACAAGCGCCAGCATCGCTGCCGCGCACGATTTGCGTCAATTTCATAAACTCTCCCAAGTTCACATCCGTTAGATCGTCGCACCGATGCGTTGTATCAGCTGCGTAGATGACACGGCGCTATTTCTTCGCCGCTTCGACATGCCAGAGATAAAGCGTATGGTCCCAGCTCGAGCCGTCCTTGATGTGCTCGGTCTTGAGCGCTTTCCAATCGCCCATATCGAAGTCGTGCGACACGACCCTCGATCCCGGCTTCATTTGCTTCCAAATATTCGGCCGAATCATCAGGTTGACTTCCGGCAGGAGATACATCGTCAGCACGGTTGCCGGCGACAGATCGACGGTGCGAATATCCTGTTGGCGAATCTCGACCAGGTTTTCCACACCGGCCTTCTTGATGTTCTCGTGGGACTCTTTGATGCGTTGCGGATCGATTTCAAAGCCGATCGCTTTGACACCGTATTTTTTTGCTGCAGTCACGACGATCCGCCCATCGCCCGAACCCAAATCATAGACTACATCGCCCTTTTTCACCTGAGCGAGATCGAGCATGCGGTCGACCACTTCCTGGGGCGTCGGCACGTAGGGCACGATCTTGCCTTCTTGAGCCTGAACCGAATGCCAATGCATCAGCCGCCAGCACGGCAATCGAAGCAACCAACACAAAGCGAACTCGAACTCTCATGACGGCCTCCTCAGTGTAAGTAAATGTCCGGAGAGAAACCTAGCGGAACTGTTTTCCCGCTGTCAAGCAATGTGGTTCTGTCTCTAGCCGTTTTTCTGCCAAAACTTTCCCAGCCAGCTGCTCGGTATCCTTTTCCGCAACCTGCTCGAGCTCGCCGGCATCGAGCCAGATTCCGTTGCAGCCGGTGCACTGGTCGATGGTAATTTTTTGAAAGCTGCGCTCCTTGAGAGACTCGCCGCATTTCGGGCATTTCATGTAGGAAGCTTTCTTGAGCGGACTCCTTGGCCTCGGCTTCTTGTTTGGCTTTGAGTTTCGCGACCAGCTCGCGCTCTTTTTTTACGAAATATTCGTCTTCCTGCGCTTTCTTTCGCTCGTCCCACTTATTCGCCATCGTTAACCTCCTGAGGATTCAAGAATATTGATCTCTAAGCCAGAACTTTTCTGAGCCATTTGGTGGTCCTGGCCACCGACTTTTCCGCAGCGTCACGGTTGGCCGTGTTCTTACTCTGCGGATTGTTCAGAAAAGCGTGCCCGGCGCCCTGGTACATTTCGATCTCGTACTTCTTTTTGTAGCGCTCGAGAGTTTCCCGAAACATGTCGATCTCGGTTTTCGTCGTCCCAGGGTCGTCGGTGCCGAAATGACACAACATCGGCGCGCTGATGCTTTTTAGATCTTCCGGATCGGGAAACAAGCTTTGATAATAGATCACCCCGGCGGCGAATGCTCTCGATTGCGCCAAAGCATAGAGCGCCAGACCGCCGCCCATGCAAAATCCCAGCACCGCCACTTTCTTTTTTCCCACCCAGGGTAGTTTGCGCAGGTACGGTACGCTGTCGACGATATGGTTAACCGCGACCGGAATATCGAGCGAGGTTTTCTTCAATGCGCATTCTTCGAGCGTATGATAAGTCTTGCCGTGAAATAGATCCGGCGAGAGACAAACAAAACCCTCCTGCGCAAAGCGCCGCGTCACCGCCCGCTGGCCGTCGTCAAGACCGCGATACCCGTGCACCAAAACGATCGCCGGCCGTTCGCCGCCGGCAATCGGCCGCGAGAGAAATCCATCGACGACTTCTTTGCCGCTGCGGTGCGCCGCGTGCATGGAGACGATTTTTTCAGCCATGGCGTGACCTTGGGAGCCCGCGGTTGAATGCTGCAATAAATGCTAGGCCGCTGATATTAACTGGAAAAGCCGGTCATGTAAGGGAGTTTCGCCGCGGTTTTCTTGACTTGATCGAGATTGGCGTGGAGCAGCGCGGTAGAGTTCCACGAGCCCGCGGTAAGCGCGATGCGATAGGTCTCCGGCAAGTCGATGGCGATTTTCTGCTGGCCGTAGGATAGAGTTTTATTCTCCAAGTCGACGCTATATTCCGTGCGCGGATCTTCTTCGACGCTTTTCATCAACTGTTCGATCTCTTTGGCGCCGACCACGACCGCCGGCACGCCCATCATCGTGCAGTTGCCGGCGAAGATCGCTGCAAAGGATTCACCGACGATCGCCTGAATACCAAAGCGATAGAGCGCTTGCGGCGCATGCTCACGCGACGAACCGCAACCGAAGTTTTTATTGACGAAGAGTAGCGACGCCCCTTTATATTCGGAATCGTTGAACGGATGGTCTTTTTTCTTGCCCGAGGCATCGAAACGCTCGTCGAAGAACGGATACTCGCCCATGCGCGCGAACGTCACTTCTTTTAAATAGCGCGCCGGAATGATCCGGTCGGTATCGATATCGTTGCCGCGGATCGGCACGGCAGTGCCGCTGATCTTGGTGATTTTGACAATCTCGCTCATGGTTCCTCGCTTACTCGTAGTCGCGCACGTCGACGACCTTGCCGTTGAGCGCCGCGGCCACCACCATGGCCGGGCTCATCAACAACGTCCGCCCTTGCGGGCTTCCCTGCCGGCCGATGAAATTGCGGTTCGACGACGACGCGGAGATTTCCCGGCCGTTGAGCTTGTCGGGATTCATCGCCAGACACATGGAACAGCCGGCCTCGCGCCACTGAAATCCGGCTTCTTGAAAAATCTCGTGCAAGCCTTCCTTTTCAGCGAGGACTTTTACTTCCGCCGATCCCGGCACCACGAGAGCGCGCACGGCAGAGTTAACCTTCCTGCCCTTGGCGATCTTCGCTGCTGCCCGCAAATCGGCTAGCCGGCCATTGGTGCACGAACCGATGAACGCAACGTTGATCGGCGTGCCGAGCATGGGCGCGCCGGGTTGCCAGCCCATATGCTGGTAAGCTTTTTTTGCCCCTTCCGGATCGGAGAACTCTTCCGGCTTGGGAAACTTTTCCGAAATTCCCACCGACTGCCCCGGATTGATCCCCCAGGTCACCGTCGGCTCAATATCCTTGCCGTCATAATCGACGACATCGTCAAACTTGGCGTCGGCATCGGAGGCCACCGATTTCCAATATTGCACCGCACGTTCGAACGCCACGCCACTTGGCACGCGCGGCCGCCCTTTGAGATAGTCGAAAGTTGTTTGATCCGGATTGACGTAGCCGACCAGAGCACCGCCCTCGATGCTCATGTTGCAGACCGTCATGCGCTCTTCCATGTTCATGCGGTCGATGATCGCGCCGCCATACTCGTAGGCGAATCCCTTGCCGCCGGCGACGCCGAGGCGACGAATGATATATAGGATCACATCTTTGGCATAGACTCCGGTGCCGAGAACGCCGTTGACGTTGATACGGCGCACCTTGAGTTTGTCCATCGCCAGCGTTTGCGTCGCCAACACATCGCGCACCTGGCTCGTGCCAATGCCGAAAGCAAGAGTGCCGAAGGCGCCATGCGTGCTGGTGTGGCTATCGCCGCAAGCCAGGGTCATGCCCGGTTGCGTGAGGCCGAGCTGAGGTCCGATGACGTGGACGATGCCCTGGTTCATGCTGTCCAGGCCAAAAAACTCCACGCCGAATTGCGCGACGTTTCTTTCCAGTGCCTGAGTAAGCTCTTCCGCTTCTTTATCGAGAAACGGCCGCTGGCGCAGATCCGTCGGCACGATGTGATCCACGGTCGCGAAGGTACGATCGCGAAACGCCACATCCATGCCGTTCTCGCGCAGCATATCGAACGCCGGCGCAGTGGTTATTTCATGAATGAGATGCAGTCCGATAAAAAGCTGAGTCTGTCCCGTAGGCAAAATGCCGACCGCGTGGGTTTCCCAAATCTTATCGTAAAGTGTCCTGCCCGCCATCAAAAATTCTCCTTCGCGGGGATAATATCGGTCGCTACCGGCGACTTCAAGAGCCGCAAGCGGCAGAGAGACGATGGAAGATCGAGGATGGTGGATCGAAAAAGTCTAACAGCGATCCTCTATCTTCCATTTTCGATCCTCGATCTTTACGTGGCACGATTTGTGGCGACGTCAACGTGAATTGCTTTAGCTCAGGCACTCCTTCTTCACCCAATCGACGATCTCGCAGCGTTTCGCGAACCACAGATCCGGGAACGACTTGGCGTATTTGATACAGTCGTCATAAACCTTGCCGGTCGCCGGAAAGGCCATTTGGCAATGCATCGCCAAGGTCAGCATCTTCGGCTCGTCCGCCGACTCCTCATAAAGCAGATCGAACTCGTCTTTGAACGAGTTGAAGACATCGCGCGCGGTGATACCGCGGCGATACATGCCGGTGTCGTTCAGACCGCTGACCGCGTTCTTGTAGGGCACGATGATCATCGTCTTGCCGTTGATATTTACCGGATAAGGGTTGTCGTCGTTGACGGCATCGCCGTGCCAGGCAAAACCTTCGTCGGCAAGAATGCCCAATGTTCGCTCGGTATGGCGCATTCCCGACGTCAGCCATCCGGTCGGTCGCGCACCGACGAAATCCTGAAACATCTTCGCGCAGGTGCGAATCTCGTCGCGCTCTTGCTCTTCAGTGAGCTGCGTCAATTGAATGTCCTCGGCATAGGAGTGGCCGACGATCTCATGGCCGCGCTCATGCACCGCTTTCACCGCTTCGGGATAACGATGAATGCAAAGCGCGTTGGTATTGAACGATGCCTTCACGCCGTACTTGTCCAAAATCCGCAAGATGCGCCACACGCCGGTCCTGCCGCCATAATCGTTTTCGCTGGCGGTTCGGCAGTCGTAGAGCGACACGACGTCGTCTTCCTTGATCGGATTCGATCCGCCGACGTGATGGGTGCGGCGATGCTTGGGATTGGGAATTTCGGTCCAAGCTTCCAGATTACCCGCCAGCGCGATCGCCATGCGCGCGCCGTGGGGCCACTTGATTTTGATCTTTTTCGCCTTCGAATAAACGTCGTAAAAATTATCGTGCTGCGGCATCATAACCGCCGGCCCTCCTCTGATAACTCAACAAAAATTTGCTACCGCTTGGATATATGGAAATCGCTGCATCCTGTCAATCAAGTTCGCTCGGTCAGCGGCAGTCGAAGCGATGTCGGTGTCCAGCCTTCTCTTTACAGATGCCGCCGACTCCGCTAGAAAATCGCGAAGGATGCCAAAAGCCGCATAAATCATCGAGACCGCCGGAATATGAAATTTCTCATCGCGCTGATCCTAGCCGCCGCCGCCTATAGCGTTTGGTTCCAGCAGCGGACACACGCTGACCGGTAATTTTACGCTGGATGGCTCGGTCACCGTGCTCTTAGGCCTTTACATCTGCTCCCGTCCCGCGGGAAATGCCATCGATCTATTTTTCTTCGAGAGAAATTCGTCTCGTCACAGTACCGCTGGATGGTCGAGCCTAAGCTGGCTGGCGCTGAATATATTGACGCTGCTGATGGGCTGGGTGGTGATCTACTTGGGCACCATGCGGCTCACGAGCCGGGCTGGCTGAGCCGGACGTCAAGACAGATCGATCGCAATCGCCATGAAAAACGCCACTTCCGAAGCCGCCGGTGCAAATCCAACTCGCGCCTCTCCAGCTTCCCTAACCGCCACGCTCGTCGGATATCGCAGTGATGATCCTGGCAGCCGTGGCCATCCTTTTGGTCATTCACAGCTACGGGACAACTCTGGTTGCTCCGCCACCGATCGCGCTCGAGTCGATGGCCGCTGTGACGGCGACAAAAACCGAGGTTTTCCTGCACGTCCTCGTTGCCCTCACGGCCGTGATCGTTACCGGGCTGATCTTGGCAAAGTGTTTCGCCTATATTGGACAACCTCCGGTGATCGGCGAAGTGGTTGCCGGCATCGTCCTTGGGCCGTCGTTCCTCGGATCGGAACTTTCCGCGTTCGTACTCCCACCCGACATTGCGCCCTTCCTCGGTGTCATCGCGCAGTTGGGCGTGCTGCTTTATATGTTTTCCGTCGGACTCGAACTGCACACCGATCCGATCCGCCGGCGCCTACATGCGACCATAGCCACGTCTCACGCGAGTATTTTACTGCCTTTCGTGCTTGGCGCGACATTGGCGTTGGGTCTGTACCCGCGGCTCTCGACGAGCGATGTTTCCTTTGCCAGTTTTGCTTTGTTCATGGGCGTGGCCATGTCGATTACGGCATTCCCCGTGCTCGCCAGGATTCTTACCGATCGACGCATGAACCACACAGAGCTAGGCGTGCTCGCGTTGACTTGCGCGGCCACCGACGATGTGACGGCTTGGTGCCTCCTCGCCCTCGTCGTCGGCGTAGCCCAGGCGGAGATCGGCTCCGGCCTCTTGGTTGCAGCAGAAACGCTAGGCTATATTCTCGTTATGGTCCTGCTCGTCCGCCCAATTCTAAAACGCATCATCGCTTCGTCAAACCCGGACCAGCTTTCACGTAACTCGGTCGCTTTGGTGTTCATCGCGCTGCTGCTGTCCGCCCTGACGACCGAGTACATCGGCATCCATGCGATCTTCGGCGCATTTCTCCTCGGCGCCGTGATCCCGCACGATAGTATCGTCGCCCGCACTTTCACGCGACATTTGGATTTCGTCGTTACGGTTTTACTCCTACCGGCCTTCTTTGCATTTACCGGCATGCGAACACGGATCGACTTAATGTCAGGAATCGACCAGTGGTTGATCTGCGCTCTCATCATCGTCGTGGCGACAGCGGGCAAGTTCGGCGGAACGCTCGCGGCGGCGCGCCTCACGGGACTGGATTGGCGCACCGCCGCGGCCCTCGGTACCTTGATGAATACGCGCGGGCTGATGGAATTGATTGTTTTAAACGTCGGTCTGGATCTCAAAGTCATCTCGCCGACGCTCTTCGCCATGATGGTTTTGATGGCGCTGGCGACGACCATGATGACATCGCCGTTACTCGGTTTGCTGATGCCAACCAGAACCGCAAAAGACAAGGAAGAGAAATAGTTACTTTCTGAAAAAAGCGTGACGCTGGAATTCGCGGAAAGCCTCGGATTGAACAAGCTTCGTCCACTTCCAGGGATCACGACGGATAGGCAAGAGCACTGCCTTCGCCAATGAACCGATATAGCGGAACCGCTAACCTGCCCGGCCTATGACGCCCTTGATCGGCAACGAATAACGTTCCGACGAGAGAACCTTCGACATTGCTCCACCTGCTTCGCTAATGTTTCGCCGCCGAAACGATGTCACGCCTTAGGAATGTTTAGTATTTAAGCAAGTGGCCCATTACTTAGGCATCGAGCAGCGAATATCCACAGCCTTTGGTATTGCATTTGTCGAAAAGTCATAGGATTTTGGATTACAGTTTCGCTTCGGCATCCCGGCATGCTAGTTGCTGCGAATTAAACCTTGCTTGAATATTAGAGTAGAGCGGCATGATTAACAGACTTTTGGATGATAACGGCAATAACGATCATGGCGAAGATATCCAGACCGTGAGCCTAGCCGAACACGCGCGCAGGGACGCGGACTACGTTCTGACTTTGGAAGAAATCGGCGCTTTGGCCGCCGAGGGCGGAAATCCCGCCGAGACCCTGATGAATGTCGTCGCGCTGATCGCCAGACGATTTCACACCGACGTTTGTTCGGCCTATCTGCTCGAGCCGGACCGCGCCAATCTGGTGCTGGCCGCGACGCTCGGACTGCGGCCGTAATGCATCGGCACTCTGCGCCTGCCGCTTCACGAAGGGCTTGCGGGCCTGGTCGCCGAGCAGGTTCGCCCGGTCGCCGTCGAGCAGGTCAAGAACCATCCGCGCTTCAAATACTTCAGCGAAGCGGGCGAAGATGCTTACCAGTCGTTCCTCGGCGTTCCGCTGATCGATCGGGGCGTCTTGCAGGGCGTGCTGGTCGTTCAAACCATCGAGGACCGCTGCTTTCGCGAAGACGAAGTCCAGATGCTGACGGAGGCCGCCGCGCAGGTTGCGCCCGTCGTCAGCGAAGCGCGCACGCTCGACCGTTTCATCGCGCCCGCCCAGGAACGGCTGTGGTCGCTGGCGCGCAATCTCTGGTGGAGCTGGGATCAGGACTCGATCGAGCTTGTTTCGCGACCTCGATCCGGCGCGCTGGCGGCAGCTCAACCACAATCCGATCGCGCTGCTCGGCGAGATGCCGTTGGCCGGCATCGAGCGCCGCGCCGGCGAACTGGTGCTGCACAGCCGGATCAACTACGCCTACCGCCGCCAGCAGGAATATCTCCAGGCGGACCGCACCTGGGGCGCCACGCACGCCGGCGTGCTGCGGCCGCGGCCGGTGGCCTATTTTTCCGCCGAGTTCGGCCTGCACGAATCGATTCCGATCTATTCCGGCGGCCTCGGCGTGCTTGCCGGCGATCACATCAAGAGCGCGTCGGATCTGGATATCCCGCTGATCGGCATCGGCCTGTTTTACGGCCAGGGTTATTTCCGCCAGCGCCTCGATCGCAACGGCTGGCAGCAGGAAGAATATCTGCAGACCGACGTCAACGAGCTGCCGATGGAACCCGCCATCGGAACCAACGGCGAGCCGGTGACGGTGCAGATCGAGACACGCGGCGGCACGATCCGCGCCAAAGTCTGGCGCATGAAAGTCGGACGCTGCGATCTGCTGCTGCTCGATTCCAACGTCGAAGGCAATGCTCCGGAAGATCGCGAGCTGACGTCGCGCCTCTACGGCGGCGACGGGCGCGTGCGCATCCGGCAGGAGTTGCTGCTCGGCGTCGGCGGTTTTCGCGCGCTGAAGGCGATGGGCATCACGCCGGGCGTGCTGCACCTGAACGAAGGACACAGCGGTTTCGCCGTGCTCGAAGCGATTCGCATGCCGCATGGAAGAAGAGGGCTTGAGCTTCGACGCAGGCCGCTGCCGCGAGTTTCGCGCGAAGTCGTCTTCACGACGCATACTCCGGTGCCGGCCGGCCACGACCGCTTCAACGCCGACCTGATCGAGGAGCATCTCGGTCCGCTGCGCGATGCAGCTGGGTCTTTCGCACGAACGGCTCATGGCGCTCGGCCGCGAGAATCCCGGCAATCATCACGAAGAGTTCTGCATGACCGTGCTGGGGCTGAAGCTGTCGCGCCGCGCCAATGCCGTTTCCGCGCTGCACGGCGAAGTATCGCGCGCGATGTGGACGGGCCTCTATCCGGGCAAGCCGGAAGACGCCGTGCCGATCGGCCACATCACCAACGGCGTGCATGTGCCGACGTGGCTGGCGCCGCAGATGTTCCGGCTCTACGACCGCCACCTCGGCACCGGCTGGCACGAGCACAGCGGCGAGGCGCACATCTGGGAAGGCATCGAAAACGTCGACGACGGCGAACTCTGGGAAACGCATCTCAGCCTGAAGTCGCAGCTGCTGGAATTCGTGCGGCGCCGCGCCGTCGAACAGGCCGAGCGCCGCGGACGAACCGCCGGAAGATCTGCGCAGAGCTCGGCCGGGTGCTCAGTCCGGATGCGCTGACCATCGGCTTTGCGCGCCGCTTCGCCACCTACAAGCGCGCCAATCTGATTCTGGCGGATATCGAAAGGCTGGCCTCGATGGTGAACGATCCCGAAGCGTCCGGTGCAGTTTGTCTTCGCCGGCAAGGCGCATCCGCGCGACGAGCCCGGCAAGCGCGTGCTGCAGCAGATCGCCGAGCTGATGCGCAATCCGCCAGTTCGCCGACAAGTTCGTCTTCGTCGAAGACTACGACATCAACGTCGGCCGGCATTTTGTCCAGGGCGTCGATGTCTGGCTGAACAATCCGCGCCGTCCGCTGGAAGCGTCGGGCACCAGCGGTCAGAAAGTGGTTCTGAACGGCGGGCTGAATCTCTCGGTCCTGGATGGCTGGTGGGCCGAAGCCTACGACGGCCTGAACGGCTTCGCCATCGGCACCGGCCGAACGCATTCCAACATGGACGTTCACGACACCCGCGACGGCGAAGACCTGTACCGCGTCCTGCGCGAAGAAGTGATTCCGCTCTACTACCAGCGCGACCGCGACGGCCTGCCGCGCGGCTGGATCAAGCGCATGAAGCGGACCATCCGCACCCTGGGCTGGCGCTTCAACGCCGACCGCATGGTGATGGACTACACGCTGAAATGCTACGTCCCCGCCGCCGGCGGCACGTCGAGCGACATGAGCCAGACTTTGGGCGGGTAGAACGGAGTCGCTTTAAAGTCTCTTTCGGCGATCGTGACGTACCGCAAACTTTGGGGACCGGACGAGCCGCTTCGCAGCGGGCGGCGCGGACCGACGAGAAATCATGCGCGCCAATCAAACACGAGATAGCTCGGCGCATCGCCTTCCCATCCAACGGTCCGAGACTGGGGAGCTGACTCGCAACCTCCCCGTTCAGTATTTAACCTCCACCAAAAATAACCCATGCGGCGGCGCGGTGGGGCCGGCTTTCCTTCGATCCCGCGCTTCTATCAAATCGCTGAATGATTCTGCCGTCCGCACACCACGCCCCACTTCTTCAAGAGTGCCGACGATATTGCGGACCATGTGGCGCAGGAACGCCGTTGCCTCGACGGTGTAGACGAGCAGCTCGCCGCGCTGTTCCAATGAAGTACCATAGACCTTTCGCACCGGATGGGTCGCTTCGCATCCCGCGGCGCGGAACGAAGAAAAATCATGCTCGCCGATCAAGCACGGAATAGCTCGGCGCATGCCTTCCAAGTCCAGTGGCTCATGTACGTGCCATGCGCGGTTGAGATGAAACGGAGAATCCGTGGAACGATTGAGGATGTGATATTCGTACACTCGGCTGCGGCCGTCGCGCCGGGAATCGAATGAGTCGTCGACGTGCGCGACCTCCGTGATCGCGATGTCATCGGGAGTGAGAGCGTTGAGCGCGCGGCGAATCCGATACGGGCTATGTTCCTGATCGGAGTAAAAATTGGCCACCTGACCCAGCGCATGCACGCCGGCATCGGTGCGCCCGGAGCCAGTGACGCGAGTCGGCTTGCCGAGAAATGTCGAAACCGCCCGCTCCAATACCGATTGGATCGTCTCGCCGCGAGCTTGGATCTGCCAACCGTGATAGTTTGTGCCGTCGTATTCGACGGTAATCTTGATGTTCACGGCGTGAACTGCCGGGGCGGATTACGCAGCGGCTCGAGTGGAACTCAAAGATGATCGCGGATCAAAATTTCGGCGATCTGGACAGCGTTAAGCGCCGCGCCTTTGCGCAGATTGTCCGAGACGACCCAAAGATTAAGGCCATTGACCACCGAATCGTCTTCACGAATCCGGCCCACGTAGGTCGCGTCTTTGCCGGCCGCGTCAATGGGCGTCGGGTAATCGTTATTTCCCGGCTCATCGGCGACGATGACGCCCGGCGCTTCACGAAGAATACGTTTGGTCTCCGCGGCCGAAAGTTTCACGTAGGTCTCGACGTTGACCGACTCCGAGTGGCTGAGAAAAACCGGCACGCGCACGGTGGTCGCGGTCACCGGCAAATTGGGTTCACCGAGGATCTTGCGGGTCTCGTTGATCATCTTCCACTCTTCTTTGGTGTAGCCGCTTTCCAAAAACACGTCGATGTGAGGAATGCAGTTAAACGCTATTTGATGCGGAAATTTTTCTTTCTTGATCTCGCGGCCGTTGAAAAGCGCCGCCACCTGTTGGCTCAATTCATCCATTGCCTTACGTCCCGCTCCCGACACCGACTGATAAGTCGACACAACCACCCGCTTAATGCGCGCGGCATCGTGAATCGGTTTCAACGCAACGACCAGTTGAATGGTCGAGCAATTGGGATTGGCGACAATCCCCCGCGTTTTGTAGTTGGCAATCTCCTTGGCGTTCACTTCGGGCACGACAAGGGGAATATCGGGTTCCATCCGAAACGTAGCGCTGTTGTCCACGACCACCGCACCGGCGGCGACGGCGAGCGGCGCGAACTCGGCGCTGACGCTGCCGCCGGCGGAAAATAACCCGATGTCGATTTCTTTGAATGAGTCTTCATTTAAAACCTGGACCGGAAGCTGGTGTCCTTGAAAGGGCAGAAACTGCCCGGCGGATCGTTCCGAGGCTAGTAGCCGCAACTCACCGACGGGGAATTGGCGTTCTTCCAAAACTTCGCGCATTTGTTCGCCGACCGCGCCGGTGGCGCCGACCACTGCGACATTGTATTGCTCTTTTTTCATAACCTGGTCTGATCTCGTTTAGTAAACTTCACCGCTTCGTGCATCTGTCAAGATCGAAAATGGAGGATGGAGGATCGAGAATCGCGATCTTCCATCCTCGATCTTCTATCCTCGACCCTCGATTTGATCCCTCACCACCCGACCCATTTCCTTGCAGCCAACCAGCTTGGTGCCTGGCTCTTGAATGTCCGCGGTGCGGTAGCCATCGTTCAAGACGTCTTCGACGGCCTTTTCGATGCGATCCGCGGCGTCCCCTTGGTCGAAAGAATGGCGCAACATCATCGCCACGCTCAAAATCGTCGCGAGCGGATTGGCTTTGTCCTGTCCGGTGATATCCGGCGCGCTGCCGTGCACGGGTTCGTACATACCGACCTTGCCGCCCAGACTCGCGGAGGGCAACATGCCGATGGAGCCGGTGAGCATCGCCGCCTCGTCGCTCAAAATATCGCCGAACATGTTGGTCGTGACGAGGACGTCGAATTGCTTGGGATTGCGAATCAGTTGCATGGCGCAATTGTCGACCAAAATGTGCTCCAACTGCACGCCCGCGTAGCCTTCGTCTTTGTGAATCCGCGTCACGACCCTGCGCCAAAGCTCCGTCACTTCCAAAACATTGGCTTTGTCGACCGAAGTGACCTTCTTGCGCCGCTTGAGCGCAGCTTGAAAGGCGACGTGAGCAATGCGCTCGATTTCCGGCGTCGTGTACACTTCGGTGTTGACGCCGCGCTCGGTACCGTCCGGCAGCTTGGTCACGCCCTTGGGTTGGCCGAAATAGATACCACCGGTGAGCTCGCGCACGACCAGCAGATCGGTGCCCTCAACCACCTCGCGTTTCAGGGTCGACGCCGACGCCAGAGCAGAAAATAGTTTCACCGGGCGCAGATTGGCAAATAAACCAAGTTCTTGACGTAGGGCCAACAGTGCGCGTTCGGGCCGGATCGAATAATCCAGCCCATCCCATTTGGGGCCGCCCATGGCGCCGAGCAACACCGCATCGCTTTGCTTGGCCAGATTGAGCACTGGATCGATCAGCGGTTTGCCGTGGGCGTCGATTGATGCCCCACCGACAATACCGTTTTCAAGCTCGACACCGAAGCCGTAGAGTTTCGCTACTTGGCCAAGCACCTGAGTTCCTTCGCCCATCACCTCCGGGCCGATGCCATCGCCGGGTAGTACCGCGATTTTATAGTTCATGGTCCCTCTTTCTCCACCACCTGGAGATAGTGTTTCCTGCCTGCCAATTTGTTCAGCGCATTAATATAGGCGAGCGCGCTGGCCATGATAATGTCGGTGTGGGCGCCCTGGCCTGAGACGCGCACGCCGTCGTCCTCGAGCACGCAGGAAACTTCTCCTTGAGCATCCGTACCGCCGGTAATGGCGTTGACCGAATAGCGCACCAGCTGCGACCCGGAGCCGGTGATTTTGGTAATGACTTTATAGCAAGCGTCGACGACGCCGTCGCCCGACGCGTGATCCGTAACCTGGCCGCCGTCGATGCGCATTTTCACGGTTGCCGAGGGAATGCCATCAGAGCTCGAATTTACGTTCATGTACAGCAATTCGAATTTGTCCGGCCGCCCCGGCACGCGCAAAATTTCCTCGGCAACGATCGCTTCGATGTCCTCATCGTAAACGTTTTTCTTTTTATCGGCGAGCTCTTTAAAGCGCACAAAGGCGCGATTCATGTCTTCCTTGCTCAGATTGAAGCCCAAGTGCTTCAACCGTTCATCGAAGGCGTGGCGCCCGGAGTGTTTGCCCATCACCAGTCGGTTGCCGGGGATACCGATGGACTCGGGCGTCATGATCTCGTAAGTCTGCTTGTGCTTGAGCACCCCGTCCTGGTGGATGCCCGCCTCATGGGCGAACGCGTTATCGCCCACCACCGGCTTGTTGATTGGAATCGGAATACCCGTGACCTGAGAAACCAGTCTGGAACTCGGATAGAGCTGCTCGCTGGTGATGTTCGTGTCGAGATCGAGATAGTTTTTACGCGTCCGCAGCGCCATGACGACCTCTTCCAGTGAGGTATTGCCGGCGCGTTCGCCGATGCCGTTGATCGTGCACTCGATCTGACGAGCGCCGTTGTGCACCGCGGCAAGCGAATTCGCCACCGCCAAACCCAAGTCATTATGGCAATGGGCGCTCCAAATCACTCGGTCGCCGCCGGCAGTGCGTTCGATCAAGTTCGCCATCAAAGTGCCGAACTCCGACGGGATGGCGTATCCGGTAGTATCCGGCACGTTGATTACTTTAGCGCCGGCGCGAATGACTTCGCGAAAGATTTGAATCAAAAACTCCGGATCGCTGCGCGAAGCATCCTCAGCGGAAAATTCGACGTAGTCGGTGAACTGCTTTGCGTGCTTTACCGCCTTCACCGCGGCTTCCAGTACCTGCTCGCGAGACATGCGCAGTTTATGCTTGAGATGAATATCAGAAGTTGCGATGAACGTGTGAATGCCCGGATTTGCCGCGCCCTCGACGGCTTTCAAGGCGCGCTCGATATCGCTCTCTTGAGCCCGCGCCAGACTCACTACGCGCGGCTTCGTCACTTCCTGACAAACCCGGCGCACGGAATCGAAGTCGCCGTCCGATGAAGCGGCAAAACCCGCTTCGATGACGTCGACGCCGAGCTTCTCGAGCTGGCGCGCGATGATCACCTTCTGTTCAGCGGTCATGCTCGCGCCGGGAGACTGCTCGCCGTCACGCAGAGTGGTATCGAAAATCTGTACTACGTTTGGGTTATCGACATTAGCCATTTTAGAATCTCCTCACTGGTTGATCCGTTGGCCCGCCCCAAAAACAAAAACTCCCGCGGCAGGGCCAACGGGAGTATCAATTTATTTTTGACTAGAGCCAGGATCTCACGGCATCGCTTGCGCCGCCTCCCGTCTCCTCTCCCGCCGGTGCTTGTAGGTCGTTAAGCACCATAAAAAGGGACCCGATAACGTGTACAGTAAGACAATCGTGAAGAACATAATCTGCCTTTGAGCAATGATCAGTGTAATCAAAATAAAGCCGGAAACCAACATCCAAATCGGATGACGCTTTTTTATATCGTTATTCTTTAGACTAAAAAAAGGAATATTGCTAACCATCAGCGCCGCCAATCCGTAAATCACCAGGAGCAAGGTCAGATGCCGGCTCGGCGATCCTTCGCCGCCTAGGTAGTAATACAGGATGATGGTGGAGGTGATCATTTGCGCCGCCGCGGGAATCGGCAACCCGACAAAATGGTTTTTCGAGACCCCTTGTGCCTGCACATTAAAACGCGACAGCCTGAGCGCCCCGCAAACGACGTAAGTGCACGCCGCCAACCAACCCCAGGTTTCCCAAGGAATCAGCGCCCAGAGATAAACCAATACGGCGGGCGCCACGCCGAACGAAACGACATCGGCCAAGGAATCGAACTCGACACCGAATTGACTGGTCGTCCGGGTCAAACGCGCAGCGTAGCCGTCGATGCCGTCGAATACGTTGGCCAGCAAGATGAGCAGCGCGGCGGTGACGTAATCGCCGCGAAAGGTCGCGATCACGGAAAAAAAGCCGCACATCAGATTGCCGGCGGTAAACAAGCTCGGAATCAAATAAACGCCTTTGCGGAGTTGGCCGGCGGGCATGCGGTTGCGCAGCGACACGCGCGTTCGCGCACGCCGGCGCAAGAGTCGAACCTTGCCGGTTTCCTGCAATTGGCCAGGTTCTTGAGCATTCATCGCGCTCATACAAACCTCCCCAGGATAGTTTCTCCGCCTTTCACTCTTTGCCCTTCTTTAACTTCCACCCGGCAACCGGCCGGCAAATAAGTATCCGTGCGCGAGCCGAACATGATCAAACCAAAACGGTCGCCTCGGGCAAGTTGTTCGCCGCGTTTGACTCGACAAACGATGCGCCGAGCCAGCACACCGGCAATCTGCACAACACCCAAATGTCGTCCTCCTGGATCGACGATCCTCAAAGCGTTTTGCTCGTTGCTCCGCGAAGCTTCATCTTTGTATGCCGCGAGGAACTTTCCCGATTGGTATTTGATCTCTTCGATCGTGCCCGCAATCGGAATTCGGTTGATATGCACATCGAGCGGCGATAGGAAAATGCTTACCCTGGTGACCGAATCGCCGAACATCGGATCGCCGTTTAGATCAGCGATACTCACAACTTTGCCGTCCGCCGGCGAGACCACCAAATTATCCCCCGCTGGAACGACACGCTTGGGGTCGCGAAAGAACCCCGTAACTGCGACCGTGAGTATTGCCAGCAGCGAGCCAGCGAGCCCCCAACCGATGGCGAATGCAAGTGCCGCCAAACCGCCGCAAGCAAGAATTAACCAATAGCCCTCGCGCGCAATCGTCATTTCAGATTACCGGTACGAATCCCGGTCAAACAAACCAGGAGATGCCCTAGTTCTTGCTCTTATCGACCAACCGGTTCTGCGCGAGCCAGGGCATCATCGCGCGCAGACCATCGCCGACCTTTTCCAAAGGATGGTTGGCCGCCTCTTTACGCAGCTCGGTAAAATGGGGCATGCCGCACTTATATTCATTGATCCATTCATCGGCGAACTTACCGGACTGAATATCCTTGAGAACCTGTTGCATGGCTTGGCGCACTTCCGGACCGATGATCTTTTTGCCGCGGGTCAAGTCTCCATATTCCGCGGTGTTGCTGATCGAATAGCGCATATTGGTCAAGCCGCCCTCGTAAATCAGATCGACAATTAATTTTACTTCATGAACGCACTCGAAGTAAGCCATCTCGGGCGGATAACCGGCGTCGACCAAGGTGTCATAGCCGGCTTGAATCAAGGCGCACAAGCCGCCGCAAAGCACGGATTGCTCGCCGAACAGATCCGTTTCGGTCTCGTCTTTAAAAGTCGTCTCGATCACGGCCGCCCTGGCACCGCCGATAGCGCTGGCATAGGCGAGACCGATTTTTTTGGTATCCGCTGATGGATCTTGATGTATGGCCAAAAGGCACGGAACACCTCGGCCCTTCTGATATTCGCTACGCACCAGATGTCCTGGTCCTTTCGGCGCAACCATAAAAACATTGACTCCCGCCGGCGGCACGACGCGCTTGAAATGAATATTAAAACCATGACCAAAGGCCAAACAATTGCCGTTTTTTAATCCCGGTTTGATCTCCTGTTCGTAGGCCTCGCCTTGCAGTTCATCCGGCAGCAAAACCATCACAATATCAGCCGCAGCGGCCGCATCGGCGGTCTCCGCAACCTTAAGTCCGGCGGTTTCAGCTTTTTGCCAAGAGTTGCTGCTGCGGCGCAGCCCGACGACGACGTCGACACCGGAATCGCGAAGGTTGTTGGCATGAGCGTGCCCCTGACTGCCATAGCCGAGAACCGCTACCTTCTTGCCTTTGAGGACCGATAAATCCGCATCGCGATCGTAGTAAACTTGCATGGGTTTCTCCTGTATAGATTGAAGTTTAGTATGCCGGTTGCCCATTGAGAAGTCAACGACAAGTACCCGTAAGACAAGGACTTCTTTAAGACCGGAGCTATCAACGTACGGTGTTTTATCGACTTATTCCCAGCCGATCGGCGAGTAGCCTTTTTCACGCAAGCAGCGATTGACGAAATTTTTTTGAACCGGCGACGGCTCCGGTTTGCTGAACAAGCCGCGACCTAGACCCCGTGTAGCCCCGCCAGCGGCGCTACCAGCGCCGCCAATCGCCGCCCCGGTCCCAGCTTGACCGACGATAGATCCACCCGCGGCTCCCGCAGCTGCTCCGACGGTGGCACTGGTGGCAGCGCCTGTCGCGGCTCCCGCCGCGGCTTTGCCCGCGCGACCGCTGCTCGGGACATAATTTTCCGCTCGGCCCAGACAGTCGTCGATGTCACGATTGGCGGCTTCCATGCCTACCTGCTTGAGCTGCTCGTTGGGATACAGTACCGGCCGCTGGCTGGCGCAGCCCGCAACGGCGAGAATAAAAACCATCGGAAGCTTTGCCAACCACCGCATATCCACCTCGCGCAAAATTAGGATCTAAACAACCGTTAGATGAATTGCGTTCTAGAAATGATAACAAACCATTCTTGACCGAAGTGCGAGATTTGCTATCACTTGAGCATCGGAGGGAGGCCAACCTATCATGAAAGCTAACACGATGCTCTATTCGGCTGGTCTGATGTTGGTAATTCTATTGTCCACCGGTGCTTGCGGCAAGTCGGATAAAGGCGAAGGACCGGCGGAAAAAGCCGGCGCAACCATGGGCAAAGCCGTCGATCAGGCAACCGAACAGGCCAGCCAAGCGATGGACAAGGCGGGCGAAGGTCTGAAAGAAGCCGGAGAAAAAGCCAAGGACACGATCGATAAGATGAGACAGGATAAGAAGTAACCAGAATTTCCCTTCGCAAACAAACCGCGGCCGAAAGAAAAGTTTGTCGGCCGCGGCTTACGTACAAGAATCCGTTTCCAAAATTGTATCTAGGTTTTGAGCAGCGCCGGCTCGCGCCGAGGCCAAGCCGTGCGCGTGGTTTCTCGCGCTATCGCGATGCGTCCGGTGCGGATCAAATCCTTGATCCCCAGCGGTTGGAGCATGCTGATCATCGCTTCGACTTTATCCACGTCACCCGTAATCTCGATCGTATAAGTGGTTGGGGACGAATCGACGATCCTGGCTCGAAAGATATCAGCAATCCGAATCGCCTCGTCGCGATGCTCGGGTTTAGTATGAACTTTGATCAGCGCCGTTTCGCGATCGAGAAAATCCGTTTCGGTCAGATCAATCACCTTGAGCACCTCTACGACCTTGTTGAGCTGCTTCATGATCTGCTCGATAATCCGATCGTCGCCTACGGTGACGATCGTAATCATCGAAGTAGTCGGATCTAAGGTCGGTGCAACCGATAGACTTTCAATGTTGTAACCGCGGGCGCTGAACAAGCCTGCAACGCGTGCCAAAACGCCGAACTTGTTCTCGACGAGAACCGATATGATATGTTCCATTCGCGAAATTGATCAGGCAGGAAGAACTCCCTCCCCTTCGTCCACCTTTCTCTTGTGAGTTCCGCCTTTTCTTGCGAGCTTGAGCTCGGGCGGATCTTCGAGCATCATCTCATGTTGCGCTCCGCCGGCTGGGATCATCGGATAACAGTTTTCATACGGGTCGGTATGAATGTCCAGCAGCACCGGCCCTTTGTGCTTGAGGCCTTCCTTGAGTACGGCTTCGACTTCGCTGGGTTTAACCGCGCGTAAGCCTTTGATCCCGTAAGCGTCAGCCAACTTCACGAAGTCCGGCACCTTGCCCAGAATGCTCGCTGAATAGCGGCCCTCGTAAAAAAGGTCTTGCCATTGGCGCACCATGCCGTGGACCCCGTTATTGAGCAAAACGATTTTCACCGGCAGCTTGTATTCGGCGGCAACCACTAACTCCTGCAAATTCATTTGAAAGCTGCCTTCGCTGGTAATGCAGAGCACCAAACGATCGGGAAAAGCCTTCTGCGCGCCGATGGCCGCCGGGAAACCGAAGCCCATAGTGCCGAGACCACCGGACGTCAACCAGGTGCGCGGCCGACTGCCCTTGAAATACTGCGCGGCAAACATCTGATGTTGACCCACATCGGTGGCGACGATCGCATCGTGCTTGGTGAACTCGTACAGTTTTTCGATAACGTATTGTGGTTTGATGATCTTTTCATCCTGCTTGTAAGTCAGCGGATGCGCTTTGCGCCACTCGCCGACTTGCTTAAGCCATGGCGCGCGCAAACTCTTGATCTGCGCGGGATTGCCGTCCATGGATCGAAGGATCACGTTGAGCTGGCGCACAACCGCTTTCACGTCACCGACGATCGGAATGTGCGCGTGAAAGGTTTTCTTAATCGAGGTCGGGTCGATGTCGATATGAACGACGCGTGCCTCGGGGCAAAATTCCGCAAGCTTGCCGGTAACGCGATCGTCGAAGCGAGCGCCGACGGCGATCAGCAAATCTGCGTTGTGCATCGCCATGTTGGTCCAGTAACCGCCGTGCATTCCCAACATGCCGAGCGAGAGCGGATGTGCGCCGGGGAAACTGCCCAAGCCCATCAACGTCATCGTCACGGGAATCTGAGTGATTTCAGCGAGCTCGCGAAGTTCGTCTGCGGCATCGGAAAAAATCGCGCCGCCGCCGACATAAATGATCGCCTTCTTGGCTTTCATGATCTCGTCTGCGGCTTGTTTGATCTGGTGCTTGTTGCCGTTCACGGTCGGATTGTAGCCGCGCAGATGAACCTTGTCCGGATATTTGAATTCGGTCTTCGCGATACTCACGTCCTTGGGAATATCGACCAGCACCGGTCCCGGCCTGCCGCTGGTGGCAATGTAAAAAGCTTCCTTGATCGTTTGTGCCAAATCGGCGACATCCTTCACCAGCACGTTGTGTTTGGTGCACGGCCGGCTGATTCCGACGTTGTCAGCTTCCTGAAAAGCATCGTTGCCGATGAGATCAGTAGAAACTTGCCCGGTAAATGCAACCAGCGGAACTGAATCCATGTAGGCATCGGCCAAACCGGTGACGATGTTGGTCATGCCGGGGCCCGAAGTCACCAAGAGAACGCCCGCTTTCCCGGTGGCCTTGGCGTAGCCCTCGGCCATGTGCGCGGCGCCCTGTTCATGACGCGTGAGTATGAGTTCAATATCCTTTTGCTGGCAGAGGACATCAAAGATTTTAAGCACGACGCCGCCCGGCAAGCCGAATACCGTCTTGACCCCTTCCCGTCCTCAAAGATTCACAAAAAATTTCCGCACCGGACATGAGCTTCATACGAGACTCCCTAATCAACCGGCATCGCCGTGGCGATGTCTTTCGAGGATTTCCATCATGCGATCTTTACCGATAAGCTTTAGTTTCTGAATTCGTTTCATTTCCACCTCTTCCTCCGCTGTCAGATGGTGCTTGTTGTGAAACTCCGCGAGCTTTTTCTCGAGCTCGCGATGTTCGTCATAAAATTTTCGCAACTCCGGATCTTTGTCGAGCAGGGAGACAATCACGTGTTCTTCCTTGACTTCCATACGGCAGCCTCCTTTTTTGAAAACATTTCTTCTCGATTTTGAGCGGAACTCAATCTAGCTTACGGCTTTTTCGTTGTCAACGAAAGTTCCAACTACCTTATCAACTAGTTAGAGTAGACAATCTTAACCTGCTCTCGGCTTCCGGCAGACGCAAATAAGCCGGCTCCAATGCGCCGATATCGTCAACTGACCGGCAGCGAAATCGCTGCTCCGCAAGTCGCGCAACCTGAGCCGCGACCGCGCCGTATTCCGTCCCGTCGGAAATTGCCACCGAGGCGCCGAAAGCATCTACGAATCCCGCTTTATGGGCGATGGCGCCGTCACCGATGAGCAAAACTGACTCGCTCTGGCCGGCACCATATTTTTGTAACAGCTCGATGACGCTCTTTACAGAGGTCACTGCATCCCCCGTCATTCGCCTGAGGTCTTCGCCGTCACGGCGAAAAAACGCGACATAGACTTCGCTCTTGCGGGCATCGAGCAAAGAGCCGATCAAACCCGAAAAATTTCTAACTCGCGCCGCGTGCGAGTGCAGCGTTGAGACACCGACCACGGGAGTTCCACACTCATAGGCGAGCCCTTTGACCGTCGCGAGGCCAATGCGCAGACCGGTAAAGGAACCGGGACCCACCGTTACGGCGATTCCCGATAAACTGGAAAGGGCTGTATGCGTTTTATCCAACAGCGACTGAATCGAAGGTAGAATAAACTCCGTGTGATTGGCGCCTAGCTGAACAGTCGCAGCTTCGATCGTAGCTCTGCGCCGGTCATGCAACTCCTCGGCGATAGAATGACCGTCTTCAACGAGCGCGACACTGGCAATGGATGTGGCGGTATCGATCCCAAGGATTCTCATCCACCAACCTGCTTCTCAAAAAATCTCACGATGTCGTTATAAAACGCATAAACCATGAGAAGCCCCAGCAGGCAGATCCCGACTTGTTGGGCCATTTCACGATATCTTATCGACACCGGCTTGCGGATCACTGCTTCGACCAAGAAAAACAGCAGGTGACCGCCGTCGAGCACCGGCACCGGCAACAAATTCAGGACGCCTAGATTAATGCTCAACACGGCCAGGAACGCGAGGAAACTTCCGATCCCTTCCTGGGCCTGTTGTCCGGCCATTTGCGCGATCAGAATCGGTCCACCGATATTGCGCGGCGACACCTCGCCTACCAACATCTTATAGAAAGCCACTAACGTCAGTTTGGCATAGTCATAAGTTTGATAGAACGCTTTGACGACGGCGAGTCCCGGCTGGCCCTTCTCGATCGACACTTGGCTGCCGATGCCGATCATCCAATCGTCTTTGCGCTCGCCAAAAATATTTTTGCCTTCTTTCTTGGTCGGCTGTACGGCTACTTGGACATCCTCCGTGCCGCGGCGAATCTTTAGATTGAGCGGCTTGCCACCGCTTTGCTTGATGCCGGCCGATAACGCCTCCCACTCGGTCACCGATTGCCCGTCGATCGCAACGATGCGGTCTCCTTTGATAATTCCCGCTTTTTCCGCCGGTGATCCTGCCTCCACTCCGCTCACCTGCGTTGACATGACCGGCACCCCGTAAAAAACAAATACCAGCATCAGCAGCACCACGGCGAGTAGCAGATTAAAAGCCGGACCGGCGACAACGATGGCAATCCGCTTGATCAAGCTCTTGTGAGCGAAAGATTTCTCGATCTCGGCCGGCGAAACTTGCTCGTCCGGGTCCTCGCCGACCATTTTAACGTAGCCCCCGAGCGGGAAAGCGCTCAAACAATATTCGGTGTCGCCGATTTTTTTCACCCAAATTTTGGGCCCAAAGCCGACGGAAAAAGTCAGCACTCCCACACCGGAGAGCTTGGCCAGTAAAAAATGGCCGAACTCGTGAAAAACGATCAGCAGCCCCAATCCTATGACAGCGGCTGCGATTGAATAGATGACGCTTTCCATGCTTTTACTCTCCTTTTGTGACAATCAACGAATCAACGACAATGCTTTCTCTCGCGCCCACCGGTCGATCTCGATGATCTCGCCGACCTCCTGGGCACGCCGATTGGTATGGCGTTGCATTGTCCTGTCAATTATACGATGTATTTCGCGAAATCCTATCCTGCGCGCCAAAAACGCTGCCACCGCTACTTCGTTCGCGCCATTAAGCACGACCGGCATGGTGCCGCCGGTTTTGAGGGCACCGTAAGCCAAGGCTAAAGCAGGATACCGTCTCTTTTCCACCGGCAAAAAATTTAGCTCGCCATGCTCAGTAAGATCCAGCGGCCGCCAACTGCCTTTTAGACGATGCGGGAACGACAACGCATAAGCAATCGGGATGCGCATATCGGCGATGCCGAGTTGCGCCATGATAGCACCATCCTGATAACGCACCATCGAGTGCACTACGCTCTGCGGATGGATAACCACCTCGATGTGTTCGGGCGCCATGTCGAATTCCCACCGCGCCTCGATCACTTCGAGTCCCTTGTTCATCATGGTCGCCGAATCGATGGTGATTTTCTGACCCATCTTCCAATTCGGATGCTTGAGCGCTTGATCAACGGTTACGTTCCCCAAGCGATCGAGGCGGGAGTGCAAAAACGGCCCGCCTGAAGCGGTGAGAATAATCTTGTCGACCTCGCCACGCTCGTTGCCTTGGAGACACTGGAAGATCGCGCTGTGCTCGCTGTCTACCGGCAATAAACGAACTCCTTTCGTCCTTGCCGATTCAACAAGAATTTCGCCGGCCATGACCAGCGCTTCTTTATTGGCAAGCGCAATTTCCTTGCCGGCGAGAACACCCCGAAGCGTCGGCATCAGACCGGCGCCGCCGACGATCGCCGCGAGCACCACATCGACCTCGGTCGCCGTTGCGATTGCCGACGCCCCCGCTTCACCGCAGAGAATTTCAACCTTGGTGCGGCCGAGCAATTTGCGCAATAATGCGACATCGCTTTCCTGCTGGATGGAGACACATCGGGGACGAAATTCCTTGATCTGCTGGGCCAACAATTTCAAGTTGCGTCCGGCGACCATGCCGTGAACTCGGAAACGATCGGGGAATTCACGTACCAAGGCTAAAGTGCTGACACCGATAGAGCCCGTCGAGCCGAGAAGCGCAATCGTTCTCATGAGTGAAAGTACCCTAAATAGGTCGTCGTAAAGACCGCGGGAAAAATTAAACTGTCGAGGCGATCGAGCACGCCGCCGTGCCCGGGCAAGATACCGCCCGAGTCCTTCACGGCGCACGCGCGTTTGATCCAAGATTCGAAAAGGTCACCGACCTGACCCAAAATAGCCAGCGCCGCCGACAGCGCCAAAGCTTCGACCGACGAGACATTGGAAAATAAATAAGCCGCGCCGATCAGACCGAACAGGATGCCTCCAATAAGGTAGGCGACGGCGCCTTCGACGGTCTTTCCCGGACTGATCTCGGGCGCGAGTTTTATCTTACCAAACCGGCGACCGACAAAATACGCGGCGCTATCGCCAGACATGATAATCAACATAACGAAAAACACCCAGGCTCGCCCGTTGGGTCGATGGAAAAGTAAGATCCAATGGGGCACCAGCAAGCCGAGATAAAATCCGCCGAGTAAGGTCCAGAGCAAACGACGTAAGCGCGTTTCGAGATCGCCGCCAAGAAAGGGGTAGATGCAAAAACCGAGCAGCAAAATCAAACTCAATTGGATGCGGAAAGCCTGCTCTTCGCTTGCCAGCAGCGCTCCCGCAAGAGCCAGGCCGAACACTATGCCCGCGCACTGATCCCAGCAACGTCCGGGAAACACGATCAGAAAATATTCGCGCAACGCCGCGCCGGTAAGAATCAAAAAAAAAGCCGTAAACATCCAGGACGGCGCCCACCCCACCAGGCCGATCAGCAGCGGTATTCCCACCGCTGCCGTCGCGAGCCTGGAACTAAGATTGGCTTCCACCCGCCGTCACCGTCACAGTGTCCAAATCGTCGATTTGCTCGTCCGTGCGGCCAAAGCGCCGGCGCCGACGCTGATATTCCAACAAAGCTTGAAAAAACTCTCTCTCGCGAAAATCCGGCCAAAGGGTGGGCGTGACGTAAAGCTCACTATAGGCGACCTGCCAGAGATAAAAATTACTGAGACGCATTTCACCGCTGGTCCGGATCAATAAATCGGGGTCCGGCACGACGGGATTGTCCAAATGCGCAGCAATCATAGCTTCGTCAATATCATCCGGATCGCATTTTCGGTCTCGCGCCAGACGCGCCAATTTTTTTGTCATGCGGACCAGTTCATCACGGCCGCTATAGCTCAAGGCGAGGATCACTGTCATGCGCTGATTGTCGCGAGTCAACTCGATGACCTTTTCCAGGATCGAACGCACGCTCGCAGGTAAACGCGAGCGGTCACCGACAGCGATCAGGCGAATCCCGTAGCGCATCATTTTTGGCTGCTCAGCCGCGAGGTAGTGTTCCAGCAACCCCATCAGAGCATCGACCTCATCGTGGGGACGAAGCCAATTTTCCGTGGAAAAAGCGTAAAGCGAGAGGAAGCGAATGCCGATCTTGCGGCTCATCTCGACGATCACGCGCACCGAACTTTTGCCCCGGCGATGGCCTTCGATCCGGCTCTTGCCGCGCAGTTTTGCCCATCGCCCATTGCCATCCATAATAATGGCGACGTGGCGAGGCAGACGTTTTTTGTCGAGGCCGTTCAGCTGCATCACGACCGAGGTGAATTCCGTTGCATGGTGAGGTCAGTCGACGTCAGGGTGGATTCTGGAATCGTCGCTCCGCTGTGAAAGCAGGGCGACGTTGGCGACTTAGTTCGTGAAGTCTAAACTTCCATGACCTCTTCTTCTTTGGATTTGAGGATTTTATCAATACGTCCGATGAACTCATCGGTGATTTTCTGAATGCGCTCCTGGCCATGCTTGGCATCGTCGGCGGTAATTTCCTTCTTCTTCTCCGCCTCTTTGAGATGCTCGATCGCCAGGCGCCGGTGATTGCGCAACGACACGCGAAACTCCTCGGCGACTTTCTTCACGTGCTTGACCAAATCTTTGCGGCGCTCTTCCGTCAACGCCGGGATCGGAATGCGAATAATCTTACCATCATTGTTCGGCGTCAGACCAAGATCTGATCTTGAGAATCGCTTTTTCGATCTCGCCCATTGCACTTCGGTCGAATGGCTGAATCACCAGAAGCCGCGGCTCCGGCGCGCTCAAGGTCGCTAGTTGATTGAGCGGTGTTGTCGCGCCGTAATAATCAACGCTCACGTGATCGAGCAACGACGTCGAAGCGCGGCCAGTACGCACCTTGGTCAAGCTCCTTGCGCAGCGCGTTGACCGAACCATCCATTTCCTTTTGCAGCTGAGTGAAAACCGCGTCGTTCATCGCTTTCCTCCGCTGACTACCGTGCCGATGGGCTCTCCAGACACTACTCGCTTGATGTTACCCTTCTCCATCAGATTGAAGACGATAATCGGCAGGTCATTGTCCATACAAAGAGAGATCGCCGTCGAATCCATCACCTTCAGCTCTCGGTTCAAGACCTCGATGTAGCTGAGTTCTTCAAATTTCTTCGCGCCTTCATTTTTAAATGGATCGGCATCATAGACGCCATCGACTTTGGTCGCTTTCAAGATGACTTCGGCGCCTATTTCCATGGCGCGAAGACTGGCGGTCGTATCGGTGGTAAAATAAGGATTGCCGGTCCCGCCCGCGAAAATAACGACGCGCCCTTTTTCCAAATGGCGCGTCGCGCGCCGCCGGATGTAGGGTTCCGCTACCTGACGCATCTCGATCGCGGACAATACGCGAGTCGATACGCCGAGTTTCTCCAAAGCGTCTTGAAGTGCCAAGCTGTTGATCACCGTGGCCAACATCCCCATCGTGTCCGCGCTGGCCCGGTCCATGCCGATCTCGCTGGCCACCGCGCCGCGAAAGATATTGCCGCCGCCGATGACCATTGCGAGATCGCAGCCCATTTCTTTGACTTCTTTGATTTCTTCGCGCAAAGGCTTTGACGGTTTTCGCGTCGATACCAAAGTTCAGCGGACCGGCGAACACTTCGCCGGTAACTTTGAGGATCACCCGTTTATATTTCAAAGGTACGACAGCGTTCATTGACGTCGGCTAAGGCAACTTACTCCTTCACTGCACTCTCGCCAAGATGATAACGCGCGAAGCGGCGTATTTGGATATTTTCACCCATTCTGGCGATCGCTTCATTGACGATCTCGAAAACCTTCTTGTCGGGATCTTTGATAAACGATTGCTCCAGCAAGCAAACTTCGGAATAGAACCGCTCGATTTTACCTTCGACAATCTTATCGACGACTTTTTCTGGTTTGCCGCTCTCCAGAGCCTGCTGCCGATAAATCTGCTTTTCTTTTTCGAATTCTTCCGCGGGAACCTCATCGCGCTTCACATAGCGCGGATTCGCGGCTGCGACCTGCATGGCGATATCTTTCAGCAGGGCTTGAAATTCCGTGGTGCGCGCGACAAAGTCGGTCTCGCAGTTAATTTCAACCAATACGCCGATTTTACCGCCGGGATGGACATAGGCGCCGACCGCACCGTCTGCCGCCAACCTGTCCGCTCTTTTTGCCGCCGCCGCAAGACCCTTCTGACGCAGATAGTCGACCGCCTTGTCGAGATCCCCACCCGTTTCACCAAGGGCTTTCTTGCAATCCATCATGCCAGCTCCGGTTTTGTCCCGGAGTTCTTTGACAACTGCCGCGCTAATTTCCATGAAACTTACACTGCCCCCCGCTGCGATAGCTTCGGCTGCATCGCCGGAACCACCAGCACGCGGTTTTTTCCTCTTCTTTGGCTTTGACCAATGACTGGTCGTAAATCGTTTTCCCTTCGATCACCGCCTCAGCAATAGCGGCACAAAAAAGCCGGATCGCGCGGATCGCGTCGTCGTTGCCGGGAACCTTGTAATCGATCATGTCGGGATCACAATTGGTATCGATAACAGCGACAACTGGAATACCCAGTTTGCGCGCTTCCTTGACAGCGATTTCTTCCTGTTTGGGGTCAATCACAAAAACCGCGTCCGGCAGCTTGCGCATGGCCTTAATGCCGCCAAGGGATTGCTCGAGTTTTTCCCGCTCGCGACTAAGACCCAGCATTTCCTTTTTAGTCAAAGCTTCGACGATTTTGGGATCGTTTTCCATCTCCTCAAGTTTGCGCAGGCGGTCGATGCTTTGCCGAATGGTCGTGAAATTGGTGAGCGTGCCGCCGAGCCAGCGGTTGTGAACATGAAACATACCGCAGCGGTAGCCTCCTCTCGGATGGCATCTTGCGCCTGCTTTTTGGTTCCGACAAATAGAACAGTGCCTCCCGAAGCCGCGAGATCGCGCACGACCGCCTCGACATCTCTAAACATCGTAACCGTTTGCTGCAGATCGATGATATGAATGCCATTGCGCGCGCCGAAAATGTAAGGCTTCATTTTGGGATTCCATCGACTGGTTTGATGGCCAAAATGAACTCCCGCCTCCAGCAATTGTTTCATTGAAATTTCGCCCATTTATTCTCCTTTGGTTTTTGACCTCCCCTTTCATCATCTTCCCCTCGGACCCTATAGGGCAACCCGTGAGAAATCAAAAAGGGTGTGAATTTTTGTTAATAATACAACAACGCAACCCCATGACACCAGTCATAGGTCCGCGAGCCCAACGGAAGACTATTGATAACGTTTATAACCTGGCGGTTTTCAACAGAGTTCTGGAGTTGACGCAAGATTCCGCAGGAGCAGCGAAGTTACTGATTCATCGACTCCAAAAACTCCTTATTGGTCTTGGTGCCATGCAGCTTATCGAGTAGAAATTCCATGGCGTCGACAACGCTCAATTGCGACAAAACTTTACGCAGGATCCAGATTCGGTTGAGATCTTCTTTAGGGATCAGCAACTCCTCCTTGCGGGTACCCGACTTATTGATATCGATCGCCGGGAACACGCGCTTATCCATCAAACGACGATCGAGGTGCACCTCCATATTGCCGGTGCCTTTGAATTCTTCGAAGATGACCTCATCCATGCGGCTCCCGGTATCGATCAACGCGGTCGCGATAATCGTTAGACTGCCGCCGTCTTCGATATTGCGCGCCGCCCCAAAAAATTTCTTCGGTTTGTGCAACGCATTGGAATCGACGCCGCCGGAGAGAATCTTGCCGCTGGGCGGGACTACCGTATTGTAGGCGCGCGCCAGGCGCGTGATGCTGTCGAGCAAAATCACCACGTCCTTGCCATGCTCGACCAACCGTTTGGCCTTTTCGATGACCATTTCAGCCACCTGAACGTGCCGCGTCGCCGGTTCGTCAAAGGTTGAGCTAATCACCTCGCCATCCACCGAACGCTGCATATCGGTGACTTCTTCCGGTCGTTCATCGATGAGCAAAACGATCAGGATGACTTCCTTGTGGTTGTGCGCAATGGCCTTGGCGATGTGCTGCAGCATCATCGTCTTGCCGGTGCGCGGCGCGGCCACGATAAGACCGCGTTGCCCTTTGCCGATCGGTATCAGCAGGTCGACGATGCGGGTTGTGTAGTCGTCTGGCTGCGCTTCGAGTCGTAATCGCTCGTTCGGGTAGAGCGGCGTAAGGTTATCAAAAAGAATTTTCTCTCGCGCGCGCTCGGGGTCCTCGTAATTAATCGTTTCAACCTTGAGCAAAGCAAAATAGCGCTCGCCTTCTTTAGGTGGGCGTATATGACCGGAAATGATGTCGCCGGTGCGCAAGTTAAAGCGCCGAATCTGGCTAGGAGAAACGTAAATATCGTCAGGGCCGGGGAGATAGTTGTAATCAGGCGCTCGCAGAAAACCGAATCCGTCCGGGAGAGTTTCCAACACACCTTCGCCGTAAATATGACCATTTTGCTCAGTTTGCGCTTGCAGGATCGCAAAGATCAGCTCCTGTTTGCGCATATTGGCAGCGCCTTCAATATTGAAATTCTTGCCAATGAGCGCCAAATCGCCGATTTTTTTCTCCTTGAGCGCTTTCAGATTCAAACCGTTGTCCTCCGCAGACTCCGGCTCGGCAGTGCGCGTTCTACCACGAACCATACACTAACTCTCCTTTCATCTCGCCCCGCGGGGCCATCCCAATCGGTGGGAAAATTTGTGCCGACTGGAATTTATGCAATTGAGTACGCCGACGAATTTGAACTAGCGCCGCACTTTCAATGGCAGTCGAACAGAACGCCGGAAGCGCGATCCGAGACGGGCATCAGTGCGACAAGATTCGGAACAAAAACGGAAATCTCTTTTGAAAAAACAATTTAGTATCGAACACGCAAATTCAAACGACTTAGCAATTAAAGTGGGGATTGATCTAAAAGAATTTAATGAGCTGGAATGTCGTTGTCATAATACTATTTTAAACCCTTTTTCTTGTCAAGCCCAATCTGTCTATCATGCGTGCGAAACGTCAAGCGAAACCAGACTACGCTGTCGCAGCTTGTCCAACAAGCTCGCAAAATCTTCCGGCAAAGGGGCGGTAAACACGAGTCGTTTTCCGGTGCTAGTATGATCGACAGCCAGTTTTTCAGCATGCAGAGCTTGGCGCGAAAAACGAGCAATACCAAGCTCCGAATCTACGACGGTGGCGGAAAGCTGCGTTCTTTTGCCATATACTGGATCACCGACCAATGGAAATCCCAAGTCCGTCAAATGAACCCGCAGTTGATGGGTTCGGCCGGTGCGGGGCGTGAGTCGCAGGAGAGTGAACCAACGCAACGAATTGGCGGTATCAGCGAAAGCAAAACGCTCTTCCACCCGCCACTCCGTGATCGCTTGGCGTTTTTGGCTCAAAGGATAAAGACTGGACATTCGCTTACGATCGGAGCGATGGCGTCCGATCGGTTGGTCGATAATACCCTTTTCCGCGGCGATTTTGCCCCGCACAAGCGCGAGGTATTCCTTATGCACGGTGCGCGCCTTGAATTGGCCAGCGAGATGTCGCAAGACTCGTTGATTCTTGGCGACAATCATCACTCCGGAAGTATCTTTGTCTAATCGATGAACGATGCCGGGACGCAAATCATCCCCCACACCAAAGATCACAGGACAATAGTGCAACAACGCGTTAACCAGGGTGCCACCCGTTCGGCCGGCCGCGGGATGAACGACAATTCCGGCGGCCTTGTTAACGACTAGACAATCCGAATCTTCGTACAAAATATCCAACGGTATTGGCTCGGCCTTTAGCGACGTTGGTCGCGCCGGCAGCACTTGAACATCGACTCGATCGTGCAGTTTAAGGCGCGCGCTCGGCTTCGTTACGGTCCCATTGAGAGTAACCTGTCCTCGACTAATCAGTTTTTGGATTTCCGCCCGACTCAGGTTGGTTTCCGAAGACTTATCGAAAAGCAAATGTGAAGCCAAAAATAAATCGAGCCGCTGTCCCGCGACGGTTTGGTCGATTTGCAACTGGCGAATCATCAGAACGTCAAAATACGTTAGCCAGCGAGATGGCTAGTCTCGAAGATCACCTGGGCGCTGGCAACGTCGCCGCGAATTTGGTTAGCCAATTCATCAGTCGAGGCGAACTTTTTCTCGTCGCGGATTTTTTTTACGAAGGCTAGCTTGACGTGCGCGCCGTAAATATCCTCGTGAAAATTGAGAATATGGCTCTCGATCGTTCTTGGTCCGGCACCGAAAGTGGGATTGAGACCGACGCTACTGACGCTCAATAGAGTTCGCTCACCGAGATGTAATAATGTCGCATAGATGCCATCGGCCGGTAAAACTTCGGTGCGACTGGAAATGTTGGCAGTAGGAAAACCGAGGTCGCGTCCGCGCTGATGCCCGGTCACAACCCGCCCGGAAACAAAATGATAGCGTCCCAAGAGTGACCTGGCCCCATCCACTTTTCCATCGGTTATCAACTGCCGAATACGCGAGCTGCTCACCCGCACACCGTCCACCAGGATCGGTTCGACGATGCCAACTTGAAACCCGGCTTCGGTGCCCCAGCGGAGCAAGTCATCGACGCCTCCCTTTCTCCCCTGACCGAAGCGTAAATCCTTGCCGACCCATATTTTTGCGGCCTTGAGACGGTCAAGAAGCACAAAGCGGACGAACTCTTCCGCGGCGAGTTTGGCGAACTGCAAATCGAAGTGCTGAATCATCACGACATCCACGCCCAAACTGCGCAACAATTCCATCTTGTCCTTGTGCGAGAGCAGCATTTTCGGCGCCCGTTCCGGTGCGAGAACTTGCAGCGGATGGGGCTCAAACGTGAGCACAACCGACGGAATTCTTGAAGATCGGGCGTCCTCCACCGCGCCATCGATCAGCGCTTGATGGCCAAGATGGATACCGTCAAAATTTCCCATGGTCACGACGGACCCTTGAAGTTTTGGAGCATGTGGATCAGGGTGGCGGACAATCTGCATTTTATGGCAAAAGCTTTATCACCGGCGAGTAATTAGACTCAGCGCGGGAGGCGCAATGCTCAGCAGCCACGCAAATAGCGATCGCAAAAGTGCAGGCTCTTCAGCCTTAAGACGACTCAAGCGTTTTGAGTCTTTGCTTCGCTCTCGTCGCCTCGGCCGACTGAGGATATTTCTCGACTAACTCTTGCAGCACGAGTCGCGCATTCAATTTCTCGCCGAGTTCGGTAAAGGCGACGCCTTGGCGCAATAGCGCTACGGGCACCTTATCCGATTGGGGATATTTTCGGCGCACTTCGTCGAATTCGACGATCGCTCGGTCAAATTCCTTCAAGCTGAAATGACTCTCACCGATCCAATATTGCGCGTTGGAAGCCAATCGACTCTTAGGATTTTTTTTAACAAATTCCCTGAATCGAGCAATGGCGACTTTGTAGTCTTTCTTTTCGAAATTGCGCCAGGCGGCTTCGTAGTCCCGACGAATGATTTCCGACTCACCCAGCGCTATTTCCGCTGCGCCATCGGCATTGGTCTGTTGAGCAGCTTGAGCGGCGGCCTGGGCTGCCTGGGAGGCCTGCATCGATTCACGGAGTTGCTTTAGTTCGTCTTCACGGCTCTTCACGACTTCGGACTGAGCTTTAGCATCTTCTTCGAGTTTCGCCAGACGAGTTTCCAAATTCTTAACCCGCTGATCTCCATCTCGGTTGGTTTGACCCAGTTGGCGCCCGACCTGCACGCGAGTTTCGTCGATGCGTTCCTTAATCGCGTTCAGGTCTCGCTGCATCTGTTGAATATTGGCTCGGGTATCCGCAAGGGTCGTGCGCACGGAATCAACATCTGCCTGTAACGTGGTGACATCGCCCCGTAGGCGGCGCTGCTCCCGTTCCAAGAATTCAACCTGCTGTGGGTTTACGCAGGAGACCAGCCAGCAAGTTGACCCTAACATTAGGACCAGAAAATATTTACGCGCGATCATACAACCTACCGTTTCTCAATTTCCCTGGCGCGATCAAGACGCCGAGCGACCCTGCAGCACGACGAAGCGCGCTCGGCGGTTTTGCCGCCAGCAGGATTCGGTTTGTTCTTTGCAGACCGGAATCTCTTGACCGTAACTGATGGTCGATAAGCGGTCCGCCGCAACACCCAAGGTCGACAAATACTCTCGCGCAGATTGAGCCCGTTTCGCTCCCAATGCTAGATTGTATTCGTTGGTACCCCGATCATCACAATGACCTTCGATTTCGACCCGCGCCGACGGATTGCTTTTCAACCATTCCGCGTTAGAGCGCAGAATTGTGCGCGCATCACCGCTCAAATCGTAACGATCAAAATCGAAAAGAACATCTTTCAGCGGACTCGAGGCCGGCGTAACCGGTGCCTTACCTTCCTGCAACTGTTTTAAGCTGGAAGCAGCCGCGTCGGACTCTTTGGTGCCGCCACGCTGTCCTTCACCGGCTTGCTGATCCCCACCCGGATTGCGCGCCGCCGATGCACCATCCGCGGCTCCCGAATCCGGTTTTGACGTCGCCGACGGTGCACAAGCTGTTAAAAATAGTGCGACAGCACCTGCTAGTAGATTGTAGCACGCAATTCTAAAATGAGTTTTCATCCGTTTCCTCCTCATCAGTACGGAATCGCATTTAACTTGGCTTGGAAATGGGGAATTGAAATTCAATCTAAACGAGGGGACCAGCTTGGTTTTGTATCATCCCCCCCAGAACCTGTCAATCTTCTTTGGTTATCTCCACTCGCTTGCATCACATAGAGATGGTATTTTCCGGCGCGGTTCGATGAAAAAGCAATAAAGCGACCATCCGGCGACCACGTCGGATCTTCACTGTCCGAGGATTCGGAAGTAAGTTTTCGGGGTTCGCCGCCATCCACACTGATTGAAAAGATCGCGAAGCGATTGCCGACCCTGCCGGTATAAGCAACTCGATCTCCCTTGGGCGACCATTCGGGCGAGGTATTGTAACTACCGCTGTAGGTCAGCCGGCGAGTTTTTCCACTTTGAAGATCCAAGATGTAGATCTGCGGCGATCCGCCGCGATCGGAAACGAATGCGATTTGTCGTCCGTCCGGCGACCACGAGGCCGAGACTTCAATCCCCGGATCTTCAGTTAAACGCCGAATCACGTTGCCGCTCTTGTCCAGTAGATACAGGTTGCTATTGCCAGCGGATTCCAGAGTCGCCACCACAGATTGACCGTCGGGCGATAACTTCCCACTCAGATACCTACCCGGGCCCCGGGGTGTAAACTTCAATTCTTTACCGCTGAAAAGCTCAAACAGGTAAAGCGTCTGATTACGATCTTTGAACGACGAGTAGATCACCGAACGCCCGTCGGGGCTCCACGAAGGCGACAAATTGATTGTGTGATTATCTGTAACCTGAAATTTTTCACTGCCATCCAAGTGAGAAACGAAAATCTCTTTAAACCGCCCGCCGCTGTTCGACACATAGACGATGCGAGTGTTAAAAACACCAGGTATTCCGGTAAACTGATTGATAACTTCGTCGACGAATTTGTGGGCAATGCGGCGAAAATCGCGGACTCGACCGGTGTACCGTTTGCCGATGCGTTCTTTGTTTTGGTAGACGTCAAAAAGCCGGAGCTCGACGGTGACTTCGTCGCCTTGCACAGAGAAGCCGCCTTTCACGAGCCCCTCGGCGCCGATCGTCGACCAATCCTTAAAATCAAACGTGCCCAATGTAATCCCGCTATTCTGCGCATTCTCAATATAAGCAGAGCGATCGAGAACTTTGAACCAACCGGACAGCTCGAGATCGTGCACGATCGCGTCGGCAATTCCCGTCGAAAGACGACCGGCCTCGGCCGTGTTACCGCCTTGATTTTTGAGCGGCGACACGGCGATGGGAAATTTCTGTCCCCCCTGGCCGACAATTTCGCCTGTCACCGCCGCCAGTCCGTTGAAAGGTTGCAAGAATAGCAGCACCCCAAGCCATATGATGGTTTTGATCGACATGTCGTTAAGCTCCCAAATCCCGCGGCCGAAAGGTTAATTCTACCTCAGCAAAGTCTTTCCGGTAGCTCTCAGGCGGCGCCGGCAACGGACTTGATTTCTTCACTGCGCGCAGCACGGATTCATCGTAGGACGGATCACCCGACGGTTGCACGACCTTGAGTCCGCTAATGTCTCCATTGTCTTTAATGCTGAAATGCACGACTACCCGCAAATTGCTGCGTTGGCCAACCCATGCCCAGTTATCTTTGATCGTGCTGAGCATACGATTTTGATAGATGACAAAATCCATGCCCTTAACGACGCCTGGACCGCCGCGTCCGCCCGGCCCGAGCGCAGCCGCCCCTTCTCCTTCCCCGGCTACCCGCGCTCAAGACTTCCCCTTTGGATATTTTTTGACCGGTCTCCGTTCGCGATTTGGCGCGCTCGACCGCTGACTGCAGCAGTCTTTCGCGCACGCTATCGGCCGACGCCGTTTCCGTCTTGCTCTCCTCTTTGGTCTCTTTAGCGGCTCTTTAGCCGGCTCGCGCTTGATCGCTTCTTTGACCGGCTTTTCTTTCAGCTCGGACTTCTCCGGGATCTCAATCTTCTTCTCGACCGGTTTGGCTTTCTCGACCTTTTCTTCCTTGGCGACTTTGATTTCCTTTTTTGTTTCAGGGGTCGGCGGCGGCGACTTCTCTTCGGAACTTCGCGGCGTCTGCTTCGGCGGCAGGCTTAGCTCCGTACCAAAATTACTCTTACCGATTTTTTCTCCACCGACCAGATCCACGGTATAGACCGGTGGTGCTGTGTCCCTTCGTGAAGGCAGCAATGGCGTAACAAACAATCCGGCTATAATTAGCGCGTGCAGCAAAAACGAAACGGTAATCCACTTAGGCAGCCGTTCCTCCACGCCCAACAACGGTATTGAGCGTTCACGGATGCTGATCGTCGGCGAAGGCGTTCGTTCGGCCATAATCCGCGGCCCTATTCGGACGGAGGACGAGTCACCATCCCAAGTCTCTCGATACCGGCTTGTTTGATCTCGGCGATGGTTTTCATCACAATACCATAGCGCACGTCCTGATCGGCGCGCAGGTACACTTGCTTGTCGGCCTGCAATTTCTTGATGGCGGCAAGTTTTTGCCCAAGCTCTCCCGGATTCATCGCGTTATCGTTCAGATAGATTTTGCCGTTTTTCGCGACGGTAACAACCAAAAATTCCTCGGTGCCGGGAATGGCGCCGCTCTTGGTCTGGGGCAGATTGACCTGAACTCCCTGTTGAATGATCGGTGCCGTAACCATAAAAATCACCAGCAATACTAACATGACGTCGACCAAAGGAGTGACATTGATCTGCGCGATGGTCGTACTATCGCGCTGCGATGAAGCATCCATTGTTATCCTTATTTCTCCGTGAACTTCCGGCTCATGGTCGTCGAGCTAGAAAGGACCCAGATGACTGGCGGCGATTGTTTGCTTGCCCGCGGGCACTAACTGTGCGTTTGATTGCTGGGCTCGCTATCCTGGTCGCAAGGCCCCAAATAGCGTCATTATATAATACTGTATTATATACTGTTATTTCATTACTTGAAGAAGTGACGCTCGGCGATATTAAGAAACTCATGGGAGAAATTATCCATCTCCACCGCAAGAACTTTGGTCTGCTGGACGAAATAGTTATAGGCCATCAATGCCGGAATGGCCGCTGCCAAGCCTACCGCTGTAGCGATCAGCGCCTCCGCGATCCCCGGTGCGACGGCCTGGATGCTGGACGAATGAGTCACGCTGAGTCCCCGAAACGCATCCATAATCCCCCAGACCGTGCCGAATAAACCGACGAACGGAGCCGAACTCGCCGTAGTAGCAAGGAAGGAGCTATGCTTTTCCAATTTGGTGATTTCGACGCTTGTGGCCCGCTTCATGGCGCGAGTAACATTATCGACGCCGCCCAATTCTGTGGTCAGGCTCTCTCCCGGCGCAATATCTTTTTTCGTCCTGGACACGCGAATGAGTTCCTCATACCCGGAGCGAAAGACCTGTCCGACCGGACTCAAGGCAAGCTCACGGCTGGCGTCATGAATCGACGACAGATTGCGCCGTTCCCAGAAAATTTCGATAAATTTCTCCGATTCTCGTTTGGCGCGACGAATTTGCCGAAATTTCTGCGCGATAATAGCCCAGCTCGCCACTGAAAACAGAATCAACAAATAGAGGATCGCCTGAACAACGAGCCCCGACCCGCGAACAAGATCCAATATTCCCTGTTTCGGCGTTACTGACAGACCGTCTTGCACCAGGAGTTGAAGCGACCAAAGGTATGACATGCGGATTGTGTCGAGCTTATTGAAAAAATATTACAAGCCCTATAATTAGTCAATTGATAAACCAAATTTTATCGAACCATCGCACCAAAAATATTCAAGAATATCAAGGAGTGCGCAATGATTCGTAAGCTCACCGATATCGACCTGCGAGACAAAACCGTTTTTCTACGAGTTGATTTCAACGTTCCGATCGACCAAGGTAAAGTTGCCGAAAGCCATCGTATCGATAGCGCCTTACCGACCATCCAATTAATTTTGCAGCGAGCGAAACAAGTCGTCATTGCCTCTCACCTTGGTCGTCCCGATGGCAAGGTCATAGCGAAATACAGCCTAGCGCCGGTGCGCAGTCACTTAGAACAGGCTCTTGGCCAACCGGTCGTGCTGGCGCCGGATTGTATTGGCGCTGACGTCGAGCGCATCGTGCGTAACGAGAAAAATCGAATTGTGCTCTTGGAGAATCTAAGATTCCATAAGGAAGAGGAGAAGAACGACACCAACTTTGCTCGCGCCCTAGCTTCGCTCGCCGAGGTTTACGTCGATGACGCCTTCGGCGCTGCCCATCGCGCGCACGCGTCAATCTCCGGGATGACGCCATTTTTCAAGGCGAAAGCCGCCGGCCTCTTATTGCAGAAGGAATTGGATTACTTATCACCGTTGCTCGCGAACCCCTCGAAACCCTTCGTTACAATCCTCGGCGGCGCGAAAATATCCGATAAGATCGGTGTCATTCGTAACTTGCTCCCGAAGGTCGATACGCTCTTGATCGGCGGCGGCATGGCGTACACGTTTCTCAAAGCCCAGGGCTTGGAAATTGGCAAATCATTGCTTGAGCAAGACAAGCTAAGCCTCGCCACAGATTTGTTGAACGAAGCGGCGTCCCATGGCGTTAAGATGTTGTTGCCGGTCGATCACGTGACCGGAGACGCGGAAAAGAAAAATCCTGAATCCTGTGGCGCACAGATTCCGGCGGATAGAATGGGCCTAGACATTGGACCGGAAACCACCAAACGATTCGCCGAGGAGATCAAGAAAGCCAAATTGATTTTGTGGAACGGGCCGGTGGGACTTTTCGAGATTCCGCCGTACGATCAAGGAAGCCGAACATTGGCTGAGACATTGGCCGAACTCTATCCGAATATCACCAGCGTTATTGCCGGCGGTGACACCGTCGCAGCGGTAAACGCAGCCGGCGTGGAAACGAAAATTACTCATCTTTCCACCGGCGGCGGTGCGACTCTTGAGTTTCTTGAGGGAAAAGTACTGCCGGGCATCAAGGCATTGGACGAAGCTACATGAAAGCTCCGTTGGTTGTAGGCAACTGGAAAATGCACGGTAACCAAGCCGACTGCCAGGCGTTGGCAAGGGCGATCGTGCAAGGGCTCAAGAAACAAACCGCAAGAGCCGAGGTCGCCATCGCGCCGCCTTTTACCGCGCTTGCGGCGGTGAAAAAAATAATTCGCGGGAGCAAGATCAGCCTGGCGGCGCAAAATTGCCATTGGCAACCATTCGGCGCTTTTACCGGCGAAGTCAGCCCGTCCATGATTAGCGAGCTCGGCTGCGACTACGTCATTCTCGGTCACTCGGAACGCCGCCACATTTTTCACGAAACCGATGATGTGATCGCGCGTAAGATCGGCCCTGCCGTCGCCCACGGCATGCGGGCGATCCTTTGCGTCGGCGAAACTCTCGCGGAGCGGCAAGCTAAACAGACCGCAAAAGTAATCATCCGGCAGCTGCGGATCGCGTTGAAGGGATTGGGGAATGATGTTATAGAGAAACTCGAAATCGCATATGAGCCGGTGTGGGCAATCGGCACAGGCCAAAATGCCACGCCGGTGCAAGTAAACCAAGTTCACCAAAGGATTCGGAAATTTCTGGTCGATGCTTTCGGGGCGACAAAGGGCGCCCAGCTGCGGATCCTCTATGGCGGCAGCGTCAAAGCTGAGAATGCCGCCGAGTTGACCGAGCTTGATAGCGTGAATGGTCTGCTGGTTGGCGGAGCGAGCTTGAAGGCCGAAACTTTCGTGCCTATCGTGCGCGCCTTTTAACAGATTTACTGATTTATGATTATCGCAATCACGATCCTCCATGTCATCGTCAGCATCGGTTTGATTCTTGTCGTATTGCTCCAAACCGGCAAAGGAGCCGAAGTGGGTGCTGTCTTTGGCGGGTCTAGTGCGACAATTTTCGGGAGCAGCGGGGCAGGCAATTTTCTGACCCGTTTAACGACCGGAATGGCAATCGTTTTTATGCTTACATCGCTGACACTCGGCTATTTCGCCGGCAAAAAACCTAGTTCGACAATTTTCGATCGGCAAGCTCCTATCGAAGCGCCGCGGGCACCAAGTCAGCCGGCTGTTCCGGGACAACCATCCGGTGCACCGCTAAGTAGTACACAACCAACAGGACCGACCACAGCAGAGAAAACTCCAGCGACCAAATCACCTGCACCGTAGAATGACGGGGCAATTGCGAGGGTGGCGGAATCGGCAGACGCGCTAGTTTGAGGGGCTAGTGCCGGAAACGGCGTGCGGGTTCAAATCCCGCTCCTCGCACCATTCTTTTCACGATTAACGGCTTGGGCGGTCTGATTTCCTTGGGAACACGTCGGGAACATTTATTGAAGGCCTGGCGGATCTGATCGTCGGACAGGTTGATATATCGGCGAAGATAGCCTCCAACCATTCCCCCAACGTCATGCCGCGGTTCTTGTCGGCGTCGAAATCCTCGCGCTTGATGTTGCGCGCCTCGCGAAGCGCAAGCGCATCCTTTGCCGCTTTAATTTCGGATCCAAGCCGCATGTTTCGCCGCTTGCCTTTCAAGTCCGTGAAAATCGCGCCAATCCGCGCCGGCGATTTAGATATTGGCACCGGTAGAAATGCTTTGATAGGCGCAGCCTTCCCGCCATGGCGCTCGGTTGCTCGTTCGAAGGTTTCTTGCATCCAAGTTCTCTTTTCGGCCATTGCTTTGGTAAAGGTTTCCTATCTGCCGGCATCTCTTTTGCTCCCTTGTTTTTGACGTGACGGGAGGACGGTCTTACGTCACATGCGCGCGTTTCATGTTACACGCGCAGAAACACCAAGGGGAAGCATTGGACGCCACTCCGCCCCCTTTCTTGGTGCCCAAAAGCTTCCCTTGGTGACCCAGATTTGAGGTGACGCGTCAGGTCTGTGGGACACATCCTATGAAAGGAATTCCTACCTGCCGGACTATAGGTGGCTTGGCCCATCGCCTTTTGTTATGACCACGTTTCTAGCATACGGCGGCATCAAATTTCTTATCTTTGTGCTCGTCGTTACCAGCGGACTTTTTTTGATGTCTGCACATAGCGCAAGCGTACAGACCACACGATGGAAGTGTTTTGGCGTGGCAGTCACCCTTTGGTTTGTAATCATCGCTCTCGCAAGCGTCGAATGACGCCCTTTCCCGCACGCTCCACGGTTGCGTTTAACATTGCTTGTCACGGCGATTAGTTCTAGCCTGAACGTATCTAAAGCCATCCGAGCTTATCCATCCGGGGCCGCAGGACCGGTAGCCCGAACAGGGAGGTCCTGCGTTGTCTACAGACACAGATCTGTTACTGAAAAAATCCCGCATTCTTATCGCCGATTGCAAAACCACGATCCTTCGCTCCAAAGCCGCGGTTAGACGATCTCGGTTGCGCGTCGCTCAGCGGTTGTGTCGCGCCAAAATAACGATCTCAAACCCTCACGCTCTCAGGTGCGTCCATTTGCCAATTGATAAGACGCTTCTGAGACACTAAAATCCCCACATGCCAATTGATAATGAACACCGCCATCGATACCGCATTATCGATTCTCACCGTGACCAGAAATTTGTCGCTCGGTTCATGAAACATCAGGACACTTACTCATGGACTTGGAAGGGTCAGATCGACTTCGCCGACGGACAAAATTTTGAGTTCGCCAGCCAGCGCAGCTTTAACACGCTCGCCGAAGCTGAAGACTACCTGCGCCGATTTGTCTGTGCCCGCATAGATAGCCATCTTAATTCTGCTTAACCTACCTAAGCGCGCTGTCGTTGCGGCGTATCCAATCGACTGACCGGAATCCAGGCCGTTTCGCTCGACTCGGTAGGGACACCGAGCTTCCAAGTTTTTCCACTCCACTTATCAACAAGAATAGTCATGTCCAAAACCGGAGAACGATCCCTAGAATAACCCGCTCCTCGCACCATCAACGAATTGGTAGAGCTGCTCAACAACCGAGGATCCGGTCAAGATTTTCTTCTCGTCGGACGCGCAAAGGTGTACGCTTTGAGGTGCCATTTTTGTCACCCTGAGTTCAAATATGTCGATTCCTGACCGGAAAGTAAGTTTTGATTCGTGCCATAAAGCCACGTAAAGTTGGCGGAATTCAGCGATTTAGTGTTGGTCCATTAGGTGGCATATCGCTTGCTCATTTTGCGGGAACTTAGGAGCCGAACTCATGAAAAAACCCGATTCCGTAATTAAGCTACTGACACTCGCTGAAGCCGCCAGTATTCTAAAGATTTCAAAGCGAACTCTACACCGAATGATTCAGAACCGACAAATTCCAGCGTTTAAAGTAGGTGGTCAGTGGCGTATCCTCGAGAGCCGTTTCCAAGAGTGGGTCCAAGAGGAGGAGAATGTGACTCCAAAAGCGGGCTAGACGCGCAAAACAAAAACACTCAACACATGAATTAGCGCTCGACGATTTCTCGAACTCCTACCTTCCGCCTTGCTTTCTTTCTTAGCGTGCCGCGATTTACGAACAAGCAAATTAGCGCGACCAGTGACATACGCCGATGTGTTTCTCTTGCGAGCCAACTGAAGAGTCGGGCAATCCGCCGGTAAATTCAGAGCCTGTGCCTATAAAATACTCTTGACCGAAACGTGGCCTTTTAAGAGCTCAATAAAGGCCGTGACGATGTAAGAGCCTCATACCGATACCGCTCTGGGTGCGAGTGCGTCGGCGTCGACCTGCCAGAACTTGTCGAAGATGAACGGCGGCAAATCCACATGCGCGATCGCGGCTGCAAGCAGACAATTTCCGCCCCAATTCATTTACCGACATTTCGCGCATCGGGCTTGCTGAAACCGTAAACTTGCCAATTCTTGAGCACCTTTTCCTGCAATTCTGCCGGCCATAGGTTTTCGAAGCTCGCCTTTTCGGGGATGCTTTCTTTGGGCCAATCTTTTGGCCAAGTGCAATCGAAAATCACCCCTGCAGCATCGCCGAGCAGCCGTTCTTTCGGCGGCAAAAACGGCAACAAAACCGGAAATCCGGGAATATGCGGCACTTGAGAAATACCATTGACCGGATGGCACTTGGTCGTAATCGCGTGCAGCACCTCATCCATATTAGTCGGGTCCACGTCCGGCTCGACGATCACCATATAATACACGAAGAGTCCTGGCTTGGTGGCCCAAACTGCGTGGGCGACCCGGCGCGCAAAATTAATGAATGGTATTTCCGTCGACACCACGCACATATGGCCAACACCGAAAGGCGGGCAGAACACGCCTTTCACCGGCAAACCCAATTTCCGCAGCTCGGCATAGATCTCGGCGCCTTTGATCAAAGCCGTGGCGGTCTGCCCTTCGTGCACGGGCATACCCATGTTAGAAAATGGCAGGATCGGATTGTTACGATAAGTAATCGCCTTAATTTTTAGGATCGGCTTTGGCGAGGACTTGCCCGCTTCGTAGCCCATGTATTCGCCGAACGGTCCCTCGACTTTTCGCTCGTGCGGCAGCACTTCGCCTTCGATGATAATTTCCGCCGACGCCGGAACTTCCAGATCGACGGTCTCACACTTCACTAACGGGATCGGCGCGTTCTGTAGCGCCCCCGCCACTTCGACTTCGTTAACGAAGGGCGGCAGCATAACGCAACTGACCAACGGAATGACCGGCTGTCCGCCGATTGCCACAGCGACGGGCATCGGCTTATTCATCGCTTCATACTTTTGATACATCTGGCCGATATGCTGTTGCATCGGAAATAAACAACCCAGCGTATTACGGTCGTGGACCATCAGCCGATACATCCCCCAGTTGACCCATGAGCTGTCGGGATCTTTTGTAATAACCGTATGCCAGGTTCCGATATAGCGGCCGCCATCGCCACCATGGATCAATGGAATGGGAAATTTCAAAACATCGACGGCGTCGCCGATATCGATATTTTCCTTGCAAGGCCCGGTCTTGACGATGATCGGAGAAATAAGTTTCTCCTTGCGCTGGAGATAGGTCGCCATGATTTCTTTGGCTGAAGACGTCGGCGCCATGTGCATCGCCAGTGCCGTGCGCGCAAATTGGCCATGGCCGGGATGCCGGCTGCCGCCGAGCGGACCACCGAGGGCGCGAAATCCTTTGGGATAACCTTTTACCTTTTCGAATAACGCGGCAGGCGCGCCGAGATCGTACACGCGCCTCGTGATCGCCCCCATTTCGAGGTTCCAGTCCACCTCAGCCTCGATCCTCTGCACTTCTTGGTACTCCTCTAAGATATCGAGGTAGTCCCTCAGATCGTTAATTTGCATTAAAAAACTCCTTATCGGGAGACGAGATTGCCGGCTCGGTTCTGCCGCACAAACCAGTTAGTTAACGTGTAAACGAATTTATAGCAGACTTAGCGGCGACAAGGCAAAACCGCCGTGCAACTCCCTTCGCACATGCATGCCTATAAAATTGTGGACAATTTTTACCAGGTGAATTATAATTTGGGCCTCTACAAGGGGGGATAACAATGGCAGAAATTAACCGGCCCAACGGCCTATCGGCCGATTTAGGCGCATACCTAGGTCCTGGAACCAAAATCAACGGAAAGCTTCATTTTGATGCCCAAGCGACTATCGACGGCGAAGTGGAAGGCGAAATCGTCTCCCAAGCCCACATAACCGTCGGACAGCAAGCGACGGTAAAAGGCAAAATCTCCGCTTTGTCAGTCTTGGTACAAGGCAAAGTGATAGCGGACGTGCAGGCCGAAAAGAAACTTGAAGTTCAGCCCCCCGGCTCGGTGATCGGCGACGTCACGACTCAGAGCTTAGTCATTGGCGATGGCGCCGTTCTCGAAGGCCATGTGTCGATGAGGAAGAGCGAAGGCCGGGTCGTGCCACTACGCCAAGACGTCAAAAAGGAAACTGCCTCCTCGGCAAGTTAGTCCGCGAACAGCGCAACAATTTTTCTCTCCTTCGCCCGCACCAGACCGCGCGCGGTAATTCTCAACGCCGGCAAAGTTACAAACGGTAAGAAGCTTAAAACGAAAATGGGCTTGTCGAAAGACGAGCCCATTTCTTTCAGGCGTAGCTGAGTTCGCCGGAGGCCACGTCCCACTTCCTGCCAGGGATGCAGCGAGAAAATACCACCGAAGGGAAATTCGAGTTTTTCGAGAATTACGCCGCGGTCGGCGATCGCTATACCCCCACCGGCTTCCAACAGGGCATTGGCGCACAATGCCATATCGCCGTCGTCGCTGCCGACGACCATCAAAGTATTTTCATCGAGATTGGCGGTCAAACCCACGGCGCCGAGTTTTGCGCCGAAGCCCTGGAGAAAACCGAATGCAACTTCGGGCGAGCCCTGATGCCGGTCGAACATGGCGACTTTCAAGATATCATCGTAAAGATTGGCGCTAACGACACCGGCAGTCGCATTGAAGTCGACAATCCGTTCTGCCGTGATGGTTTGATTGACGAGCTCCATTACGCGGACTTTCGGCGTCGGATTGGGCGCGGCAATTTTGAAAGTGTCGGCTGATATCGTCATGCTCACGTGCAGTGAATGTAGCAATTCTTGCGGCAGTGCGATTGGCTCGCTGTTCACGTCGCTCACTCCGTTGCGCGCCACCTTCTTGCCGCCGATCAGCACCTCGGTCACGTGACAGCCTTGCAAGTCATCGATCAGCACGATATCAGCGCAGCGCCCCGGCGCGATTCCGCCGACCTCCTGGTCGAGCCCGGAACATGCGGCGGCGTTGAGGGTTACAGATTGAATCGCTTGGAGCGGAGTCAACCCCAATGAAATCGCCCGACGCACGACGTAATCCATGTGGCCGCGTTCCTCTACGTCATCCGCGGACATGCTATCCGTGACCAAGATCAACCGCTGCAGATTGACGCCGGCCGCGATCAACGCGCGGCAAAGTCGCTGCCAAATCCTGGCGCAGCGATCCCTCGCGCAGCATGGTCCAATAGCCGAGACGCAGACGCTCGATCGCGTCTTCGAACCGAATCGGCTCGTGACAGGAAGCAATTCCCAGCGCCGCCACGGCGGACAATTTCTGATCGCGCGCGCCGGCAGTGTGGCCGTGGATGATCTGACGCCGGTCCAACGCCAGCGCCACACGGCCGAGAAGCTCTTCGTCGCACTCGAGCAAGCGCAGCCATGAGACAATCTCTCCCGAGGCCGTAAACTCGGGGATCCGCCAATGCCTCAGCTACCTCGGCATCGGTAAACGATGCGGTATTGCAAAGCGCGGGGTCCTGCGGCGCGGCCATGGACACCAATGCGTATACCCGCAACGGATGCCGCTCGACTTCCTCTAAAAAGAGCTGCAGTCCGCGATAGCCGAAAACCGCCGCCATCTCGTCGCAGGACGCCACTACAGCCGTGGTTCCGTGCGGCAGAAACGATTGCAGGTTTTCATAGGGCCGCGCGTAATGACCGATATGCGTGTGGGCGTCGATAAAACCCGGCGAGACGAAGCAACCCGAGGCATCGAGAATCTCGGTAGCATCGCCGCGCGCGTGCTTGGCGCTGGGGCCGACGTAACAGACTCTGCCGTCGAGGACGGCGATCTCCATACCTTCGAGAATTTCCCCGGAGTAGACGTTGACGAGTTTTCCGCCTCTGACAATCAGATCGGCTTTGATCTCCCCGAGCGCGCCTCTGACAAGACGAGCTAGTTGTTGTTTGGAACGACTCATGAAGCCGTTTGTAACATGGAGAATCGCGTCTTACCAAAGCCACGCCGCTCGAATGCCCGGTGATCTAGCAACTGCGGAGCGCGCTAGATATAGTGAATCGCGATGGCGAATCTCCAAAGCATAGGGCTAAGGCGACTGTCCAAAATGTTGCTCATCGCAATCGTTTTGACGACTTGCATCGGTTGCGACCAGGCGACCAAATTCGTGGCCAAGAGTTTCTTACGCCCGGACGCATTGATCTCATTTGCCGCCGATACCTTCCGATTACAGTACGCGGAAAATAGCGGCGCATTTCTCAGTCTGGGTTCGACATTACCCGAGCCCTGGCGCCATCTGATCTTTACGGTGCTCGTCGGCCTTTTTCTCGCCGGCTTACTCTCCTATGTTTTGCTCAGCCGCGAGTTGGCCATGCGCCACGTCGTCTATCTGTCACTGGTGTGTGGCGGCGGACTCAGTAACCTAGTCGACCGAATTGCCTATGACGGCCACGTCGTGGATTTTCTCAACATCGGCATCGGATCTCTGCGTACCGGTATCTTTAACGTCGCCGACATGGCGATCACCGCGGGAGCGCTGCTATTGGCGTTCGACAGTTTCAGAAAGTCGCCATCGACGTTGCCGAGTCCGTAGTCAAACTTCCGCCTCGATGATTCGTTGCTGGAAAACTCAACGGGACTTGCTCTAGATGGCCTCGCAACCTTTCCCCGTGATAAGGTTGCCGAACCCGCGCCATCCGGTTTATCATTCGGCAATTCGTACTGAGGTCGCGCAAAAATTTCCGTCGCGAAGGGAGACTCATGATGAGCGAGGACAATGTTAACGTCACCGCGTTAAAACAAGCCTATCGGCTCTGGCACGAAACCAAAGCGAACAGCGTCGACCATTGGCTCGATTTGATGACCGAAGACGTTAAGTTTCAGTCCCTCGCCGCTGGCGCTCAGGCGATGCAGTTTACCCGGACGTCCGATTCCAAACAGCAGGTCAAGGATTACTTCGCCGGTCTTTGCGCCGACTGGGAAATGATTGATTACCGCGTCGATGAATACATCGCCCAAGGCGACCGTGTAGTCGCCCTCTGCCATTGCTCGTTTAAAAACAAACGCACCGGCAAGATCCTCGACACTCCTAAAGCCGATTTCCACAAATTCCGCGACGGAAAAATTTGCGAGTTTTTCGAGTTCTATGACACGGCTCAAGCCATCGGCGTGGCAACCGCGCCGTGAGCCTTATTCGATATCCTAGCGCACAATTTTCATAGGGAAAGGAACCTTACATGATCATCGACTGTCACGCCCACCTAGTGCCACAAAGTTGGTTTCATCCGAAATCGCCAAAATCAATTTTTGATCTCGACGGGTTGTTCAAGCAGCAAGACGAATCAGGAGTGGACATTACCGTCTTCGGCAACAATTGGATTCGCTCGCCGGATGGCGCCGAGCCGCTTCAAGTCGTCCAGGAATTCAATCAGCATGCGGCCGAGTTGACGGCCAAACATCCGAAGCGCTTGCTCGGTCTGGCCTGCTCGGTGCCTTACGACAACGACAAAATTCTCAAAGAAACCGAAAAGGCGATTCGCGAGTATAAACTCAAGGGCATCATGATCGGTTCGAGCACCGACGGCGAATACTTGGACTCGCCGCGCGCGACGCCGTTCTTCCAATTGGTCAGCGAGCTCGACGTGCCGTTGTTCGTCCACCCGCCCAAGTTTACCATCGGCAACGAGAAGATGGAGATATTTCGCCTGCCGGAAATGCTCGGCCGGCCGTTCGACACAACCCTTGCATTGACCCGTTTCATCTTCTCCGGTGGCTTCGAGCGCTTCCCGAAATTGAAGATGGTCTGCGCCCACGTCGGCGGCGCTTTGCCGATGCTGCCCGGTCGCTACGGTTTCGGTTATGAGCTGCGCAAAGACATGAGCTTCGGCCCCTGGGAACCCGACGTGATGACTCGCCCGCCCGCGAGCTACATGAAACAGCTCTACTTCGATACCGTTTGTTATCATCCGCCGGCGGTGCAATGCGCCATCGATACCATTGGCATCGACCAAGTGGTGTTCGGCAGCGACTCGCCGCCGGTGCCGATACCGCTCGTCAGAGCCGTCGACACGGTCCGGCAACTCAAAATTTCCGACGAAGATAAGCAGAAGATTTTCGGCGACAATGCGGCGAAACTGCTCGGATTGGCCGGCTAGACTAAATTGCCGCTCGGAAAGCACGCAATCAATCGGCCGCCGCGTGGGTCTAAAATACGCGAAAGGATAACCCATCAATGGCAAAGCAACTCGGACCCGGCGACAATTTTCCGAATTACACAGTGCCGACCGTCGATGGCCGCACGCTGAATATTCCCGCCGATATCGAACGCGAGTACGCGGTCATCCTATTTTATCGCGGCATTTGGTGACCCTACTGCGTTCGGCAGGTGGCCGACTACCAGGCGCACATGGAAGAATTCAAACAGGAGAACACCGATATCATCGCCCTTTCCGTCGACCCGTTAGAAAAAGCGCAAAGAGATGGTCGAGCGCACCGGCGCGACGTTCCCCATCGGCTATGGTCTCAAAGTCCCTCGAAGACGCCGACAAAGTCGGCGCCTATTGGGAAGCGCGGCGCGGCATCATTCACGCGACCAGCTTCACCGTCGGACCGGATCGAAAGATCCTCCAAGCCTGCTTCGCCACCGGGCCCATCGGCAGGATTGCCGCGGTCGATGCGTTGAGTTCGATTCGGGGAACCAAGCGAAGAAAGACCCAGGGCGCTACTTAAAACAGGCAATCAAAATCCCGCCCCGACGACTTCACCGATAATCCGCAACGCCTGCTCGATATCGGCGCGATCGACGTCGAGATGCGTCACCATACGCACACGCCGGGCGTCTACGGGTCCACCAAGGACGTTGCGCTCGCCCACGCGCTTTAGAAACTCCGTCGAGGTCATACCGGTCTCGCTGACATCGTATAAAACAATATTGGTTTGCACTTTTTCCGCTTGGATGCGGATGCGGGGAATATTCGCCAAACCCTGCGCCAGCAGCTTGGCATTTTCGTGATCGAGATGCAGGCGTTTCGGGCCTTCCTCCAACGCCACCAGCGCCGCGGCCGCGAGCACACCGGCTTGACGCATGCCGCCGCCAAGCATTTTGCGAATGACGCGGCAGCGCTCGATGAAGTCTTTGCTGCCGACGATCATCGACCCCACCGGCGCACCAAGCCCCTTGCTAAAACAAAACTGCACGGAATCAAAACCTTTGGTTACCTCGGCAACTTTTTCACCGAGACACACAGCGGCATTGAAGACACGCGCGCCATCGAGATGGACTTTCAGTCCGGCATCGTGCGCTCTACTGCAGATTGCCTGGGTCAATCGCGTCGGGTACACCGTCCCGCCCGCCATGTTGTGAGTATTTTCCAGGGCGACCAGCGCGGTTTGCGGACGATAGTAGGCCTTCTCACGGATAGCCGGCGCGATTTGCTCCCAGGTCATGATGCCGTCTGTCGTGGGAATGACGCGCGGCAGAACGCCGCCGAGCGCTGACATTGAGGCCATCTCATAGTTGTAAATGTGACCCGCAGCTTCGCAAATCACCTCCTGGCCGCGCTCGGTCTGGGCCATGATGCAAGCCAGATTGCCCATGCTGCCGGAAGGCACGAACAGTCCCGCTTCCCGGCCAAATATCTCCGCCGCCCGCGCCTGCAAGCGATTAACCGTCGGATCTTCGAGATAAACATCGTCGCCGACTTCAGCTTCGGCCATTGCCCGGCGCATCGCCGGCGAGGGCTTGGTCACCGTGTCGCTGCGCAGATCGATTATTTTGTCGCTCATGCAAATGTCATCCCGTGCGGTGGTGTTCAAACGTTGAACTTTTGAACCTTGAACCCTTGAACGCCTATTCCAACCGCCCTTCGATCTCGCGGATCGTCTCTGCCGGCAGCGACGGCCGAACGAAAGCATTGTAAATGCAGTCGTTCTGCAGCCACATAATATCGGCGCGCTGCCTGACCGCTTCGCGCATTTCCTCCTGGAGTTTTTCTTCCATACAGTGCTGTTTAATCACGTCGATAACCATATTGCCGTGGCCCTCGTCGTGGTATTCGTGGGCGCGGAAAAAGTCCAGGCAATCGATCGGAATCCACGGGTAGTATTTTTCCAGCGCCTCTCGCTCTTCTTTCATCCGCTTCGGTCCGCCGCCTTCGAATACCAAACCTGTGCCGATCGCCACTGCCCAATGACTTTGCTGCACCAGCGAAACGTACATTTCCAGCGCGGCGCGAATGCCCGGCAAAGGCTCGTAGTTGAGAATATCGTCACGCGCGATTCCCAGACCGTTGGCAAATTGCACCCACAGCTCGCGATGACTCGGATACTTTCCGCCGAAGAGATCCTCGCCCTCTTCTTCCACCATATTTTCTAGAAGCATACGACGCAGCTCAGGCACCGGACATTTCTGGTAACGGACGCCAAAGAAACGATGGATGTTGCGGAACTCGTGAAACTGGTTTCTCGCCCACCATTGCAATTGCTCTTTGGTCAACCGGCTCAGCAGCATCGAACGCGAACAGCAGCAGCAACGGCCCGTCGCTCGGGGAGACCGTGGTGCGCATCGCCTGCAGCGAGCCCGCCAGCGCGATCACGATGAACGCGATCCCGGTGGCCAGTGCATACACCTTGCGCGCATCGAGCCCCATCAACTCGGCGATCTCGCGGTCGTCGCTCACCGCCCGAAACGCGCGCCCGAGCTTCGTGCGGTCGAACAGCGCCTGCAAGGCCACCGTACAGCAACGCCACGCCGAAAATCGCGATGCGCACCGCGCCGATCTGGAAAACCGCCGCCGATGGCGAGACTCGTGGTGTTGAAGCCCGCCGAATCCAGCGAGCGTGGGTCGGCCGAGAACACCTCGAGCAGCGCGTTCTGGATCACGATCGACAGGCCGAATGTCACCACCAGCGACGGCAACGGATCGCGCCCCAAGGTGCCGTTGAGCACCCAGCGCTGCAAGGCGTAGCCGAAGGCGAACGACAGCGGCAACAACAGCAACGCGGCGATCACCGACTGCGAAGCCACGAACGGCGCGATGGCGATCGCCGCGAACGCCGCCAGCACGATGAAGTCACCCTGCGCGGTGTTGGTGAGTCGCATCACGCCGAACATGAGGCTCAGGCCGAGCGCGAACAGCGCGTAAAGGCCGCCCAGCAGCAGGCCCTGGATCAGCGTGTCCAGCATCTTGGTCGCTTGCTAATGTCGAGCGAGGCAAAGCCGCGGGCGGGTATGCGCCGGCGCTCGTGTACGGCGGTCGTCCGCTGCGGGCGACTCCCTTCCGGTGCTCGGTCTCGTGGCCCGCCGCGAACTCGCTTCGCTCACTTCGTTCGCTGCGCTCGAACAATCGCGACGAGTCAGATGTTGAAGCGCGCGCTGCGCGCGCGCGGCCACGAGCCCTGCGCTCCTCAGCGCCGCACAATGTCGCCGCCGACGCACACCCGCCCACGGCTTTGCCGCACCACCGTGGTTTTCGTCGACGAACACCTCGGTGGTGCTGCGCGGCGGGCGGTATCCGGTGTGGGCGACTTGTGGGGCGGCGAGAAGCGCAGCGACGCAAGGGGAAGTCCGGCCCCGCAGGCGCCGGACCGGCGAGAAGCCATGAGGCGGCGGCGCGTTCAGCGCCGCTGCGAGCGGCATCGCAGCCGCCCTTGTGGCGCGAGCATCGCAGCGAAGTCGGCCTGCAAGGCCGACCGACCCAGTAGGAGCCCCTACCGGGTACCGCCCGCCGCGCCGCGCGACTCGCATGCAAGAATCAAACACCGAAGTACGCCCGACTCATCTGCTCGCGGCTGACAGCGCATCGCTCGC
>CAWERH010000005.1:0-17556 GCA_963811315.1 uncultured delta proteobacterium | reverse complement strand
GGGATGGCGCTGCACGCCAATCGCCTGTTAGTGCCGGGCGCACTGCTCACCATTGAACCGATCGCTGTGCTAAAAGACGGTCCGGCTAAACAGGCGCTCCAAACCGACGCGGTGCCTCTGCCCGTGGCGCACTATTCCCAGGCGGTTCGCTGGGGCGACTGGATTTATCTAGCCGGAGATATGGCAACGGATTTCAAACACGCGCTCGCGCCCGAAGTCGATATTGACACGCGCGCTTGGTTCCATGAGCCGATCGAGGTTCAGACTCGGTACACGTTGAAGAAGCTCAAAGCGGTTTTAGAATTTGCCGGTTCGTCGCTCCAAGATGTCGTCCATGCTCGGGTAGCGATGGTCGATCCGGAAAACATCTCGGGCATGGAACGGGTTTGGCAGGAGACCTGGCCGGAAAATCCCCCGGCGCGCAACATTGTTTTCGCAAACAGCTTGGCATCGGAAGCCTGCTTGATCGAAATCTTTATCACCGCGCTCGCAAAGGGATCCAAATTACCTCGCGAAGTCGTGCGCACTGCCAATGCGCCCAAACCGTTGTTTCACGAACCGCAAGCGCTGCGAGTCGGTGATTTGCTTTTCTTGTCTACTCAACTTGCGGTCGATGAAAATGGTCTCGATCCGTCGGTTAGCCTCAATTCCCATTTGCCGTTTCATGGCAATGCGACGAAGCGCCAGATGGCGGTGATGCTGCGCAATATCAAAGCGATCTGCGAAGCCGGCGGCGCTTCGCTCGAGACGGTGCTGCGGACCCAAATGCAGTTTACCGATCTGACCGAGTTCGATCCGGCACGAGAAGTCTGGGAAGACAAGTTTGGCCCGCAGCCGCCGGCGTTTTCAGCGGCGGAACTGCGCGGGCCGTTTCCGGTTGAAGGCTGTTCGGTATTGATGGACGTCGTCGCCGGCGTGGCCGAATGAACTCATCGCACTTCGTTGGCAGGCCTTATTGCCGTTTGAGCTCTTTCAGCACTTCGTTGAGAAAGCGGAGATCGAGATATTGGCTCGCCGGAACTTTTTCTTCGTAGTTGCCGAGTTCCAGCTGCGCCGCCAGACGCACTCCTTCGACGGTGGGCACCGGTGAAAAGCTTCGCCGGATCAAATCATAAGCTTCCTCCGCCATCGATCGATCCACTTTGGACTTCTTCATGATGACCGCCGCCGATTCATCGCGATTTTCCCGCGCGTAGAACACTCCCTTCACCACGGCCCTTACCGCCCCCTTGACGAGGTCGGGTTGACTCTTGATCAGCGCTCCCGAAGTCGCCAATCCGATAAAGGCGACGTTGTTCAGCGTCTCGCCGTAGTAGATGAGCCTTCTAAAACCGCCGCGCACCGCCCGGATGTCCTCGGGAACCGAGACTGGAGCGGCGTCGATAATGCCTTGCTGCAATGCGGCCAACTTCGGCGCGGTGCCGCGGATATTGACGAACTTGAAATCTTTTTCCGCATTGAAACCCAATTTGTTCAGCACCGCGAGGGTGCTGGTATAGGTCGTGCCGCCGAAGCTGACGCCGATGGCTTTACCGACGAGCCCCTTAACGTTGGTGATTTCCGGCTTGGCAACCATGGAGAACGTGACCTCGCCGGCTTGCTGGCACAAGAATCTGATGTCCGCCCCTTTGTTGATCAGCGGCACGGCCGGCCCGATCGCCATAATGAAATGGATGTAATCGCCGTTCAAAGCCAAGACAGCCTCATTGGCGCCGCGCATCAAGATGAATTTTGCGTCCAAACCTTCCTGTTTGAAGAAGCCTTTTTCCTCTGCCATGAATGCCGGCAGGTACTGGACATTGAAAGACGGTATGGCGATGCGAATTTCGGCCTGAGCGCCACGGGCCGCCGTCGACAACAGCCACAGGCCCGGCAAAGCGAAAAAACAACTTTGGAGTACAAAAAACAGTCGCCGCATGATGTAATCCTCGCCGCTGCAGACAGAAATGGGATGGGCTCAACGCCCGCTCGATGTTTACGCCAAAGCGATTCTTGTGCCACCGAGTTTAGTTACAATGGCTTGCGCTTTTCAACCGGCGCATGGGCATCTTTCGGGGAATGCTCAATTTGCATTCAGCAGTTGAGTAAGAAGCGAGCATGAGGGGTTTGCACCAACGCAGGATTTTTGCTTAACGCCGCTTCGGTTATAGTCATGCCGAAAGTAATCTGCTATTGCGTAAAATCAGAGAGCGAACTTAGAAGCCAACGAAATTTTTTCATAGCTGCAGCGACGGGAGGCCGATGAGCACGAAGAGCGCAAAGGATGTTCAATTTTTTGTCAACGAGAGAGCCGGCGCGGTGTCCGGGTCTGTTGAACCGGCCAAGCACGGCGACAGCGTTGCTGGTCTTGGCGCATGGCGCGGGGGCGGGTATGCGCCATCGATTTATGGAAGAAGTTGCCGCGAAGCTGGCGGCGCGAGACATCGCGACGTTGCGTTACCAGTTTCCGTATATGGAAAAGCGCACCAAACGGCCGGATTCGGAAGTCGTATTGCTCGAGACGGTGCGGGCAGCCGTGACGAACGCGAAGAAGCATGCGGGAGATCTACCGATTTTTGCCGGCGGCAAGTCGATGGGGGGGCGGATGACGTCGCTCGCAGCGGCCCAAGAGCCGCTCGATGGCGTGCGCGGTTTGGTTTACTTCGGTTTTCCGCTGCATGCGGTCGGCCGGCCGGGCGCGGAGCGCGGCCAACATCTCGCCGAAGTCGGATTGCCGATGCTGTTTTTACAGGGTTCGCGCGATGCTCTGGCGGATCTCAAACTGCTCAAGCCGCTGTGTCAAAAGCTTGAGCGCGCCAAACTGTTGGTCGTGAGCGGCGGTGATCATTCCTTTCATATGCTCAAGAGCTCAAAAAAATCGGATGAAGAAGTTTTAGATGAAATCGTCAACGAGGCGGCGAATTGGATTGAGCAAAACGGATGAGATTTAGGAGAGCGGGTTTTCTAACCCGCGTGGCGGACAAGAATGTCCGCCCGCCAAATGTCCGCGTCCGTTTGGCGTTGCAGGGATTCCTATATTAAAGTGAGACGAGATGTATCCGACGAATGAACAAGAAGCGCTGGAAGCATTGAAAGGCGAGGATGTCGAGTTGGCGGCTACCGCAGAGGCGCTATTGTGGAGCACGTGGTGTCGATCGGGGGATCCGCAGACCGACCAAGTTTTTCGCGCCGGTGTCGAGGCGATGCAGCAGCGCAAGCTCGAAGAGTCGGAAGAATTGTTCAGCCGCGTCATCGAGCTTAAACCGGAATTCGCCGAGGGCTGGAACAAGCGCGCCACCGTGCGTTTTCTCAGAGAAAACTTTACCGGCTCGGTCGCCGATTGCCAGCAAACCCGCGCGCGCAATCCGAATCATTTCGGCGCCGCCTCCGGCCAAGGGTTGTGTCATATGTCGCTCGGCGAGTTTCGCGAGGCCGCGATGTGCTTTCGCCGCGCCCTGGATATTCATCCGCATCTTGATGCGGTGCGACAAAATCTCGCGGTCGCGGAAGTGGAAGGCGGCGGGAGTGGGTATTTAAATTAAATCTAAAGTTCCAATGGTTCCAGTCGTTGGGATTCCCGTTCGTTCAAAGGTTCAACAGTTCAAACGTTCAAACGGATGACGCCAGCTTGACCAGAGGCTGTGGTCGTCACGTGCAAATTCTCGATAATGTTTGTTTGGAGGGTCAATGGCTATTCGGGTGGCAGGGATTGCGGGAAGTTTGCGGGAAGGATCGCTGAACAAAGGACTCTTACGAGCGGCGGCGGAGTTGGCGCCGGCGGCGGGGATGGAGATCGCCATCTATGCGCGGCTTGGGGATATTCCACCGTACAACGAAGACGTTTTTGTGAAAGGCGATCCCGAGCCGGTGGCGGATTTGAAACAATTTTTCGGCGGCGCAGATGCTCTTTTGATCGCCACGCCGGAATACAACTATGGTGTGCCGGGCGTGCTCAAGAACGCCATTGACTGGGCTTCGCGTCCAGCCGGGAAGTCCGTGCTCAATCGCAAGCCGGCGGCGCTCATGGGTTGTTCACCGGGACTCGGCGGCACGATCCGCGCGCAACACGCGCTGCGTCAATCGTTCGTTTTTACCGAAACCTACGTGATGAGTCAGCCGGAGATCAAAATTCCGTCGGCGGCGCCGTTGTTCGACGCCGGGGCGCGCCTGACTGATGAAACCACCCGCCAATATATCAAAAAATTCCTCGACGCTTTTGCGGTCTGGATCGGTCGATTCAGTGATAAGCCCGAAGGATGACCCGACCCCGCACCAGATCACGACAAAATTTCTAATCTAGAAGTTGACAGTGGAGAACGCCATCGGATAGTCTCCCCGGCAATTGGGGCGGCTTTGTGCCGTTAAATCTACTCAGACCAGAGGAGGCGAAGGTATGTTGAAACATTTTATTGTTGCGCTGGCATTGATCGTTTGCACCGGGCTGCAAGCGCGCGCCGCGGAGAGCGATCTCCAGCAAATTGCCGATGCGTTGGATGTGTCGACGACCAAGACCTTTCAATTCACGGCCAACGGCTCGATGTTTAATCTCGGCCAAAATGTCAATCCGGCCGCGCCGTGGCCGAGATTTTTCGTGAAAAGCTTCACGCGGGTCTACGATTTTACCGCCGGTGCCATGCGCGATGAATGTCGTGCGCATGGCGGCCGACACGCCGACGGTTGGACCGGAGCAACAGAGTGTTAACATCGGTCAGCGGTGATCACGCCTGGAACGGGACGGGCAAAGAAACGGCGCCGCAGACTGTTTGAAGCTCCGCAGCGCGCTCATGAGATCGTGATCTCACCCCATGGCCTAGTTCGCGCGGCGTTCGCCAACAACGCGCCGTAACGCAAAAAGACATTGATGGGCGGCCGATGACGGTGATTTCATTCACCGATCAGGGCAAAGCACAAGGTGGTCGCTTACGCCAACGACCAAAACGCCATCGAGAGGGTCGAGTCTTCGTATGGCCATCCGGTCGTCGGAGATATGAAGGTTTTGACCTATTACGGACCCTATCGCGATTTTGCCGGCGTCAAGTTTCCGACGAAGATCATTCAATACCAAGATGGCTTAGCCGACTCTGGATTTGACGGTTACCGCCGTCAGAGCCAATCCGCCGGTTGATATCGAGGTTCCGGCCGATGTTCAAAGTGAACCAGTGCCGGTGAAATCGGAGAAGGCGGCGGACGGGGTTTGGTATATCACGGGCGTTCGCATCAACAGCGTCCTGATCGAGATGAAGGATTATCTGATCGTCGTCGAAGGCGCCGCACGGCGAGCGGCGTTCTACTGGCTGTCATCGGCGAGGTAAAAAAATTAGTGCCGAACAAGCCGATCAAGTATCTGGTTAACACGCACCATCATTTCGATCACGCTTCCGGTGTCCGTACCTACGCGGCTGAGGGCGTCACCATCGTCACCCACGAAATTAACCGGCCGTATTTCGAGCGGGCCGCGCTGAACTCCTGGACATTGGCGCCGGATCGCTTGGCGAAATCGAAGAAGAAACCGGTGTTTCAAACGATGGGCGACAACATGGTATTGACCGATGGCACGCGTTCGGTGGAGCTCTATCAGATCGTCGGCAACCCGCATCACGATGGCATCATCATGGCATACTTGCGCAAAGAAAAACTCCTGATCGAAGCCGATGCCTATACTCCCCTCGCGCCTGGAGCCGAGCCTCCCAAGGTTCCCAATCCACAAGCGGTCAATCTGGAGTCCAACGTCCGACGCCTCAGTATCGAGGTCGACCGGATTGTACCGATCCATGGCAGAGTCGTTCCTTATAGCGAGCTGCTCGCGATGCCATCGGCAAAAAGCCGGCGCCGGCAAAATAAAATTGCCATCTCCCGGGTTGCGTGCGCTCGCCGATTTGATGCTTGCATTGCGCACTCGTTGGCTACGAATGGCATGGAGTGACGGAGTGATGTTCCAATACTCCATCACTCCAGCATGCCATCACTGCAGTTTTTTCTCTTCAACTCTTGCCGCATGTAGGCCGTCCGATCTAAGATGACGCCGCTTTTGGCGTAACGCAAAGAGGTTTTTCTGCCTGTGAAAACTAAATTCATCCGAGCACTCATTGTTCTGTTCTTTAGTCTGACGTGCGCGGGCGCAGCTCAAGGGCAGGCGTCGTTTTATCAGGGCAAGACGATCCGCCTTGTCGTCGGCTACCTGTCCGGCGACACGCATGACTTATGGGCGCGCGCCTACGCGCGGCACATGGGAAAACATATTCCCGGCAATCCGAACTTCGTAGTGCAAAATATGCCGGGAGCAGGCTCCATGGTCGCGGCCAATCACGTGTACAATATTGCCAAGCCCGATGGTCTCACCTTAGGCTCCATCGCTCCGGGTCTTTATCTCGCGCAGCTTACCGGCGCGGCGGAAGTCAAGTTCGATTGGGCGAAGTACTCGTGGATCGGCACGCCTGAGCATAATGGAACTCTATTGTTCATGCGCTCGGATGCGCCGTTCAAGTCGATCGAAGATATTCGCAAAGCCAAAGAAGGACCGAAGTGTTCCGCCACCGGCGTCGGCACAAGCGGCCATCTGATCCCGCGGTTGCTCGAAGAGACGCTCAATCTCAAGTTTCAAATCGTCACCGGTTATCCGGGCGGCGCCGAGCAGGATCTCGCGCTCGAGCGCGGCGAAGTGCAGTGCCGCGCGATTACCGTGGCGGCCTTTTTCGGCCGCGAGCCTTTTTTGAGCTGGCACAAGAAAGGCGTTGTAAAAATTCTGATTCAAACTTCGCGCAAGCGCCATCCGAAAATTCCCGAAGTGCCGACGCTCTGGGAATACATGGAAAAAGAAAAAGTGCCCGACGCAAATCGCCGCCTGGCGGTGGTTGCGCTGGGCTCGGGAGGTTTTGGCTCATGGCCGATCGTTTCCACGCCCGGTTTGCCGCCCGATCGCCTGAAAATCTTACGCGACGCTTACGCCAAAACTCTACAAGAGCCCGATTTGCTCGATGAGGCCAAGAAGCGCGGCTGGGAGCTGCGTCCGGTCAGCGGGGAGGATTTGGAAGCGCTCGCCAAGGAAGTGAGCGTGCAGCCGCCCGAGGTGGTCGAACGAATGAAAAAGTTGATGGGATCTTGAAAAAGACGTGAGGGGTGAGGCTCGAGGCGCGAGCCGGGTTATGAAAGGCAAGGAATGAAAAAGGTAGTGCTGAGTTTTGCGTTTGTTTTGTTTTGGGTCGTCGGCGTGCAAGCCCAGGCGCCTTTCTACCAGGGCAAAACGATTACCATCGTCGTCGGCTATCTGTCGGGCGATGGCTACGACATCTGGGCGCGGCTTTTGGCTGCGCACATGGGCAAGCATATTCCCGGGACCCCCAACATGATCGTGCAGAACATGCCCGGCGCCGGTTCAATGATCGCGGCGAATAGTGTTTATAACGTGGCGAAGCCGGACGGCCTGACCATGGGCGCCATCGGCCCGTCACTTTATCTGGATCAGTTGATCGGCAAGAAAGAAGTGCAGTTTGACTGGGCCAAATTCGGCTGGGTCGGCTCTACGGAAAATACCCCTTGGTTGTTTTACATGAACAGCAACACGCCCTTTAAGACCATTGACGATGTGCGCAAAGCCAAGGAAGCGCCAAAATGTTCGGCAACGAGCAGCGGCACGAGCGGTCACTTTATTCCCAAACTGCTCGAAGAGGCGGTGGGCGCCAAGTTCACTGTCGTCATGGGCTACCAGGGCGGGGCCGAACAGGATTTGGCTTTCGAGCGCGGCGAAGTGGTCTGCCGCGCTTTGAGCATTCCGACTTTTTTTGCGCGAGAGCCTTTTACCACTTGGCGCAAGAAAAACATGGTTCGTATCCTGCTGCAGACCGGCCGCAAGCGCGATGCCAAGATGCCCGACGTGCCGACCATCCACGAACTGATGAACGAGTATAAAACGCCGGCGAATATTCGCCAGCTGGTCACGGCCGTGCTGGCATCGGGCGATCTCGGCCGGCCGTTTATCACGCCTCCGGCGATTCCCGCCGATCGCCTCAAACTCCTGCGCGATGCCTTCCGCAAAACCATGGGCGACGCGGCCTTCCTGGCCGACGTTAAAGCGCGCAAACTCGAGGCCGATCCGGACTACGGGGAAGAACTCGAAACGATCGCCAAAGAAGCGGCCGCGCAGCCGCGCGAGATTGTCGACCGCTTGAAAAAATTGCTGGGCGAATGAGCCGGCCGCCGCGGACGCGCTTATTTGCCCTAGCTTCAGCCCTGCCGGTGGGTTCGGTTTAACAGGCTCCGATGCCTGAACATTTTATTATTTGCCCGCTCCTGCTTGGTTCCCGTATAATTGGCGGATGATCGAGCTTCGGCCAGACCGTGCCGCGATGGGTGTTTCGGCGCATCGGCCCGGAAGTACTCAATGAAGGCCGGTTGGTGCCGACAGCTGACTCGGTGAAAGGGGCGGAATGGCGAATATAAAATGTCCCAACTGTGCGCGTGAGTTTGTCCGGCGGGTCTCTCGTGTCGGTCTAATCGAAAACATTCTGGGTTTTTTTTACGTTTATCCGTTCAAGTGCCAGATCTGCGGGTTTCGTTTTCGCTATTTTCAACGCGGCGTTCGCTACCTCCGAGTTGAAGAAGACCGGCGCGTGTACGATCGAATGGCGGTCAATTGTCCGGTCGCGTTTAGCGGCGACGACTGCGTCGGCGAAGGCGGATTGATCGATGTGTCGATGGGCGGCTGCAATTTTTCGACAGACTCAGCTGTGACGGCCGGCGCGATCGTGAAAATGGCGTTGGACGTTTCCAACGACGTCCAGCCGATTATCGTCGACGCCGCAGTGCTGCGCTACGTGCGCCCGGAAGGTATCGGCGCCGAATTTCTGCGATGGCCAGCCGGTGAACGCGAGCGGTTGCAGCAATATATCCGTGGCTTGTTGATCGAGCGGGACAAATAACCTGGATTTCACTCTGTTTTGAGATCGCGCTGATTATTGCGCAGCGACGATTCCTTGGCGCGTTGAGCGCGGCTTAAGCGACCTTCTGCATGGCAATACTGTAGTAAGGAATAAAGCCGGCGCCGGCATCCACCTCCAGGCGCTCTTCAAAACCATCTTGCGTGGGTCTGAGAATCTTGCGCGCGCGTTTCCACTGGTCCGAATGTCCCGGTGGCAGATCGGCGAACTCCAGTCCTTGCTCCATGCGCTCGATTGTATACTCGCGCACGATGCCGCCATCCGTATAAGCGTGGGCCGTGATATTTCCCAACGCCGATTCCGAACCGACGATGACCAGCGCCTTGTGCACATCTTTGCGGCCATCGGCGAGCGGATAACTCGCGTCCATGCGCAGCGCAATGAAGCGGCCGCCGGCTTCGAAGGTTCCGATGACCTCTTTGTGAAAGGCGTAGGAGCTCATGGCGTAGCGTCCCTCGCCGCGAAAATGACCGAGCAGGAAACGCAAGGACTTCAGGTGCGCGCTGGGCTTGGCGTGATCGTGCACCGGATCGTAGCGAAATTCTTCCGCGGCGCCGGTGTCGACCAGGAGCGAACCGGCTCGCACGGCGGTTTTGACAAAGGCGAGCACGGTGCGCCAATCCTTTTCGCCGTGGACTTGGGCAAAGATTTGATTGTGCGCGCCGATGCGCAGCGAGAGCACCGGCGCCTGCTTGCACGGTCCCTGGCACCCGGTTTTCGAGATCGGCAGACCCGCGTCCCGGCTCACCGCGGTGAGTTCGTCGTCGGAAATATCGAAAGTCACTTTGCTGCAGCAGGGCTGAGCGGCGCAAAGATACAAGTGATGCTCACCGGTGAAATATTGCTCCTTGGCTCTTTGGAGAACGTCGTGTAATTGATTGGCCGAGGTTGCCAAGCCGCGCAGATCTAAAAAGTGTCGAAACTGCGCTAAAGCCCCGTCGGTCCACGCACCTTCGACTTTTACCAGAAAGCCGGTCGCATGAAATTCAATTTCACGAAGGGTTTCATCCGATGCGCACGTCATGCCAACCTCCCCTGCGTCGCGTAACTTATAGCGAAGTCACGGGTGGCGTCAAGAAAGGGTGGTGGTTCAGTGAAGGAAAGATCTCTCACGGAGTTTATCTGTATACGAAGATGACAGATCCGTTTCCTTGTTGTCATTCCGAGCGGGAGCGAGGAATCTTTCTCCCTCTTAAAAATCGTGCGAACTCAAATTGACACTCCAGCATGGCGAGCCGCAGTCAGCGCGCGCACGGCGCAGCTTCATGGGTCTTCCACGCACCTTGAATTGCAGCGATCCCTTTGCACGACGGAAGAGCGCGATCATCGCGTCCAGAGCTGGTGCCACCACTTATCGCCGGTGTCGCCGCGGAGATTCATTTGGCTGCGGATATCGGCGAGTTTCCAGCCGGTCAGGTCGGCGAGTTGGCGCGCTTCATTTTCCTGCCGGCGCAAAATTTCGCGGCGGTATTCATCGCTCGCGGGACAGGAAGAATCGTCGCCTTTCCACGGATGGCGCAGCACGTAGCGGGCCTGAAAATTATTTCGATCGGCGGTTTCCTGCAACACGAGATCTTCCGGAAAGTGCTGCGCGTCGTAGCGCACGTGCATGCGCGTCACGAACACGTCACGCGCTCCAGCGCTGGGCGGCATCGGCCGACGCCCATTGCCGGGCACAAATGCCGAACTTGAATCGTTCAGCCAAAATACGCCGAGACTGCGCAACTCTTCGCCCGACAGCGGCTCCGCCGCGCAGGGATCGCACCAATTCATGTCCCAGGCGTATTCGGTAAAGACCGCGCGCATGTCGACTTTCTTGACTTGCTGATCGAACATGTCGCGGTAGAAATCTTTGAAGCGCGTCTTGAGGTAAATCGGCAGATCCATTCCGGTAGGCAATTTGATCGAACGGTAATTGGTCGGCTCGACGCGGCCTTTCTTCGTGAGCGTATAGATAAAAAGCTCCTGGTAGCCGTCGGCATTCAACGTTCCGAGGCGCAGCGGCAGCATGAACTTGGGCGATTCGTAGGCGACCTGAATCGGTCTGAGGTAATTGAAGCCGAGGCGCGATTGCTCTTTCAAATTCACTTTGGCGACGAAGAAGTGCATCTTTTGTTTGATGTAGCTGCCGAGCACTTCCGACGCGCCTTTCGGCACACGGTACCCATTCTCCTTGAGCCAGGTCTCCAGACCTTGGCCCTGATGGGCGGAAAGAATCACGATGTCGTACTCGCCCACCGTATATTGAGCTTGCACCGTGACGCCGAGGGCTTCCGCGCGCCCCAGCGCCGAGCGGGCCGCCGGAGCGCGGCGTCGCAGCTGATTGCGCTCCAGGAGCGCGAGATGGCAGGGACTGCCGTCGTAATATTCCACCAAGCGCGGCGAGGTGTAGGCGTCCAGATGGTCGATGATTTTCTTGTCGCCGACGTTGATCTGCCCGCGTTCGATCAACGTCGGCACCGGTATCACCACGGCAAACTCTTTGGGATCGCCTTTGAAATCGTTGACCATGGAAATCACGGTCTTGTCGTCCTGGCGCGCCAGCACGACCTGCGACGCTTTGTTGAAGATCTTGGTATCGGCCTTGGCCACGTAGAAGCCGCAGAATGCATTCGCTGATCGCCCGTTAAACCGACAGGGTGAGCAGCAGGACGAGCAATGAAATTGTTCTCTTCATGGGAATCTCCTTTAAGTTGTGCCGATGGTCTGGGACTATTCCACTGGTATTTTGTTCCCGGCAGCAGCCGGTCAATGAGCGGGGTGAGCAGCGAGCAGAGCGCCAGCGACCAGAGTAAACCGTTGGTGCGATAGAGACCGAACTGGACGTAGGCGGCGCCGGCTGCGATCAACGCGGCGAAGAGAACTCTGCCGGCGCGCGAATCCGGCGTGGTTTTAGGATCGGAAATCATGAAGAAGGTGAACAACAACAGCGCGCCGCTTTGCAGCTGCTTGATCGGAATGGCCCAAGGATCGCCGAGCCAAACGGCGCGCGCCGCAAAGAATCGCCACGTAGGAGAAAAGAAAAGCGTAGCTTACGTCGCTGCGCATGGCGCGATGAATGACCATGCCGCCCAGGCAGGCCATCAAGAATGCAAAGTAGAGTTTGCTGCCCCATTGCGCCGGAGAAACCCATACTTCGCCGCTGACGGCGATCATTGCGACGACACCGATATTCGTCGGATTGAAGATGTGTTTATGGTTCCACTTGAAGAGAAATTTACTTGCGATCGTGAATGCCGCCGTGGCGATCATCAGCGCCAAACTATTGGTGCGAAGTAAAAGGCAAAGGGATAAACCCGAGATGAGCGCACTGCGCGGATCGAACGACGGGACGTTAACAAATTTGCCGCAAAGAAATTGCGTGAGCAGAACCGTGCCGAGTAAAATCGCGATTTGTGGCGGCCCGATATCGAAACCGAGCCAACCGACGCCGTAGATTAACAACGAAGACAAAACCGCAATCTGATAGTAACGCGGGTCTTTGGGCAAAAGTTCGGCGCACCGGACCACAATGGAGTTTGTCCGCATAAAACCTCTCGTATTAAATTTTCCCGACTCGATTCTGGCAGGATTAGACGCGGCGCTGGTTGGAAAGTTCCCCGGGCAAAATTCAGCGCAAAACCACGGCGCAAGGATTTGTCGGTTGACCCGCGGCGAAACAAGCAACCGAGAAACAGTTTTCCGACGACAGTTAGGCAGGGGACCTGGTTATTTTGACCGCGCATCGATTGCCGACGATTAGGATAGAGCTGACGTGGTATCCCTTGACGACAGTGAGGCGGGTTCAGTAGATTGACCTAGATCGAGTTCAAGGCTGATCCCGAGTCGTCGTCAGGCTGTCATTAGAAACAGACAAAGAATTCCAACCCCATAAAAAAAGGAGGCCGCTTATGTTTGTATGTCTATCGCCCGGAGGCCAATCGCTGACACAAGGCGAAGTCGCGAAAGATAAGTTGCTCGTCGGCACCGTCGACGGAATTTTTTCGTTCCAGAAACGCGGCGGCTCTTGGGAGTCGCAGGGAACTTCGGTGCCCGAAAAGCACTTCAGTTCGATTATTTTCGAGCCAAACAGTCGGACGCTGTTCGGCGGTACCTACAGCGGTGAAATTTATGCCAGCACGGATCTCGGCAAGACTTGGGAACGGCGCGATAGCGGCATTGGCGGCAAAGAAATTTATTCTCTTGCCAGCCAGGTCGTCGATGGCAAACCACGCGTGTACGCGGGCACCCAGCCGGCCCATTTATTTTACAGCGACGATCTCGGCAAGAGTTGGACCGAGCTGCCCGCCTTGCGTCAAGTCCCGGGCGTGGAGAAGTGGACCTTTCCCGGACCGCCGCACCAAGCGCACGTCAAGAGCATCACGTTCCATCCGAAAGATCCGAATATTATCCACGTTGCCGTCGAAGTCGGCGGCTTTCTCAAGAGCACTGACGGCGGCAAGAGCTGGACGACGATCGACAATATCAATCCCGACGCGCACCGGGTGTTAATTCCGACCAACGATCCCAGCAAAGTCTACGGCACGGCGCCGACGACCAATTGCGGGCCGGAAACGCCCGCGGGATTTTGTGTTAGCAGTGACGGCGGCGCGAGCTGGAAGAGCATGACTCCGCGCGATTTCCGCATCGGTTATGTCGACCCCTTCTTTGTCCATCCCGGCGATCCCAATTTACTTTTCGTCGCCGGGGCGAAGACCGGCCCGGGGACCTGGAGAAAGCTCCACACCGCCGATGCGCGAGTCGCGCGCAGCCGTGACGGCGGCAAAACTTGGGATATTCTCAGCGGCGGCTTGCCCGATCACATCCGCGCCAACATCGAGGGTATGGCGATGGATGTCTGGAACGGCGGGTACGCTATTTTCGCCGGCACCACTGACGGCGATGTGTTTTACAGCGAGGACGAAGGCGAGCACTGGCAGACGATCATCAAAGGCATCGGACCGGTCTCCAAGTCGCACCATTATGAGAATCTGGCGCTGGAGGGGCAGGAAGCGCATCACTAAAGAAGTCGCGCGTAGTTGGAATAAAAAGGGACACGGCAGACCGTGTCCCTTTTTTAGCTTGATGTCTTGGCGTCTTTGAAGACCACTTTTTTCTGATGGAATCCGTTGATCGGGATTCGCGATTGGTCGCCACGCTCAAACTATGATCGGCGGCAATCCCTCATTCCTTAGCCCGTAGCGCTCAAACATTCGGTCATGAGAGACTACCCGCAGTTCTTCCACGCTGGCTTGAGCGACAAGCATCCGATCGAACGGATCACGGTGTACATGGGGCAGACGACCGGCTGTTATGGCATGTCGCAATGTAATTGGCAGCGGCCGGAAGCCGGTTTTTGCGATCCCGTCCTCGAGGTCGTCTAATTCAATATCGAGTCGTCCGAGCGCCGCCTTGATAGATATTTCCCAAAGCCGATGCCGAGCTCACGAGGACATCATTGTCTGGATTGGCGATGGTTTCACGCGCGTCTGTCGCTAGTTTGCGGTCATCCGACAACCACCAGAGGAGGATGTGAGTGTCGAGGAGCAGGCGCACCGTTTACGACTTACCTTCGAAGGCAGCCAGAAGCTCTTTCGGAAGCGGCAAGTCGAAGTTTTTCTTAATGCGAATCTTACTCCGCATGACTCCGGGCCGGCGCACGACGCCTTTCGGCTGGTAGGGAACCAAACGGGCGACCGCTTTCCCCGCCTTCGCGATGATGATTTCTTCGCCGCCGGCAGCCCGATCGACAAGCCGAGAAAACTGCGTCTTCGCCTGATGGATATTTACCTTTGTCATAGTGGACTAAGCTTAGTCCGATCCCTTGGCGGTTGTCAATTGATGGCTCGTTGCCGCTCACGACGTTGTGTTACAAATTGAAAAGGCAAATTCGAAATCGCCACAAACTTACCCAACACTCGGAAATTCGTGGATTGAATGTCTCGCCACGCGAACGACATCAAAGGCTCAACAATCAAAACTTGCGGGAGGCTTCGTGCGAACTCATCAGACTTCACTTTTCATGCCTTACGCTCTTTCCCAGGCTGCAGCCGAGCTTTGGGTTCGCTCATCCGAACCGGACAGTGCGTAACGATGTCAGGCCGGAAGGCGCAAGAATATTGTGGACCTACCACACGGAGGCAAACATGCAAAAGCGTTCGTCACTTCTCTCACGCTCGGCACAGCGGCTGGTCCATCGCTGCGACCGGACCGAGCGCAATCGTCCAATCTGCTAACCGTCAACGGCACGCACTATGTCATTGATGCCGGCGACGGCGTCGCCCGCCGTCTGGCGGAAGCTGGTATTGATGTACGAGAGATCGGAATAATTTTTATTACGCACCATCATGACGATCACACAGCGGGCCTTGGTACGCTGATGTCCTTAGCGTGGGATCGCCAACGTACGAAGCCGATCCATGTCTATGGCCCGCCCAGGACAGAAGAGCTGGTCGAAGGCCGCTGTGCAGTATTTCGCCATTAGTGCCGAGATCAGGATTGCCGACGGAGGTCGCACTGTACCGATAGCCCAGGTGTTCTTCGGTCATGATGTTGGCACCGGGATGATTTACCAGGACCCGAATATCAAGGTGACGGCTGTCGAAAACAGCCATTTTGCTTTCCACAAGGCTCGGCTGCCGGCAAGCACAAGTCCTATTCCTATCGTTTTGAAACGCCTGATCGCGTGATTGTGTTTACCGGGGATACCGGGCCCAGCGATGCCGTCACTGAACTTGCGAAAGGCGCCGACCTACTCGTCACCGAAACTTCTTCGTGCGAGGATCGGAAGCAAGCGATGATCAACGACGGTCGTTGGCAAGCCATGACTGCCGACGAGCAGGCGGGAATCATGCGACAGGCTACCCAAGGCCACATGAGCCTTGACGTTATTGGAAAGATGGCCGCACGCGCCAACGTCAAGACCGTGGTGCTGTCGCACCTGACCCAACGGGTCGGTACTGACGATTACACGCCATGGGCCGAGGAGGTGAAGAAATACTTTTCCGGCCAGGTGCTAGTCGCCAAAGACCTGATGGAGTTTTAATTGACGCCTAGTGAACAACTAGCTTAAAAGACAGCTCAACCTTCGGGCCTGCCGGTTCTTGCCTTCACTCCCCCCGTTTAGTCTTTAGGCTTGCCCGTGGTCTTTGTTCTCCATCAGGTCCGATTATTCGTGTTAATGAGCTCTAAGGGGGTAGGTCTCATGCCGATCATCACCATCTATCAAGGCGCTTCCGGCGAAGGTCAGGAATTGTGCCGAAATTGTGGCGCGAGGCTCTTGGCTATCGTTGTATCGGGCGAGAGGTGCTCGTCGAGCCGTGACGGCGGCAAAACTTGGGATCTTCTCAGCGCCGGCTTGCCCGATCACATCCGCGCCAACATCGAGGGTATGGCGATGGATGTCTGGAACGGCGGGTATGCTATTTTCGCCGGCACCACTGACGGCGATGTCTTTTACAGCGAGGACGAAGGCGAGCACTGGCAGACGATCATCAAAGGCATCGGACCGGTGTCCAAGTCGCACCATTATGAGAATCTGGCGCCGGAGTGGCAGGAAGCGCATCACTAGCCGATTGAAGTCACGCAGTTGGAATAAAAAGGGGCACGACATACCGTGTCCCTTTTTTTTGATGCTTAGCTTGGCGAGCTTTGCGCCTCTCAATTTCAGGTTCAAATCGTTCAAGCAGTTCAACCGCTGCGCTCTGTTGAAACCGTTTGAACGATTGGAACGGTTTGAACGCCTTGAGCGGTCATAGTGTTATCGCGCCAAATCGGAGGCGCCTAACCCCTTACCCTTCACGCCTGACGCTCTTTCCCAGAATCCTTTTTCTTGACGCTCGGGAACGACCTGGCGTAAAAGCTAGCTGTCCCACCTCGGTCCAATTAATGGCAACCACCTGCAAAAAGGGCGCGAAGAAATCCAAGGCCAAGTCACGTCGCACGGCAGCGAAAAAGTCTCAGCCCAAACAAGCCCAAAATCTTCAGTCATTGCGGCGCGAGCTTGCCGACGCTTTGGAGCAGCAGGCCGCCACTGCGAGATTCTTGGCGTGATCGCCAGTTTTCCGACAGACTTAAAAGCCGTATTGGAAACTATAACCGAGCGCGCCGCGCGCGTTTGCGGCGCGGAAGACGCCGTCATGCGTCTGATCGACGGGAATGTCATGCGTCTAGCGGCGCATTATGGCGCAGTACCCGATGTTGCAATGGAGCGACCGGTCAATCGTGCTTCGCCAGCTGGCCGGGCGGTGATAGACCGGGCAATCATCCACATCGAGAATGTTGACCTTGTGATTGCCACGGAATACCCCGATGTCGTCGATACCAACAGACGTGTCGGTGCTAAAACTGTTCTAGCTGTTCCGTTGATGCGAGAAGGAGTCGCCCTCGGTGTCATCCATTTCCGCCGTCTTGAGGTCCGCCCTTTTTCGGAAAAACAGATCGCGCTGCTCAAGACCTTCGCCGACCAAGCTGTGATCGCCATCGAGAACGTCCGCTTGTTTCAAGAACTCACCGAGGCGTTGGAGCAGCAAACCGCGACGAGCGAGATCCTTGGCGTGATCGCTAGCTCGCCGACCGATATTCAGCCGGTGCTGGATGCCGTCGCGGAGAATGCCGCCCGAGTTTGCGGAGCGAGTGATGCCGATATTGTCATGATGGTTGGATC
>CAWERH010000004.1:0-22928 GCA_963811315.1 uncultured delta proteobacterium | reverse complement strand
CCGAAGACCAATGTCCGAGACTCGGTTCCGCCTTCGGTCAACGGGGATGAATTGCTGTTCCAGGTAGGATTAGCGGATAACAGCGATATCAACGAAAAGAACACGAAAGCGAGGGCCAGGAATACGGGTGATATTCGATTCATGACAAACCTCCTGCCATTTCATTTTCACTGCTCATGCATGTTGCTCATCCTCATAGACGCAATCAAAACCGCTTTGTTTACAGTCGCGCCTATGCTCATGCCGCGCTACACCTATAGAGGAGCAAACCGGGTGCCGGTTATGCGTTAGCGGAAAACTCCCGAATAATAGCGAAACGATCCCGTCTTGGCGATGGATGTCATCGATTCCTGTACGCCATCCCTGTATAGGTAACCTATTTGTGCGCGAGATGGACTTGCCGGTTGGCCGTCCGTTGCCGCGTGGATTGGTGCTCTGGCATGCTTGCGTTTGCTCCAACGCCTGGCTACCATCGAAAAACTCATGGCATTCTTCGCACCCAAAGTTCCGGAGTTTTTGCGCAACGTATCGTTGTTTCAAGACCTGGACGACACCGTTTTGTTGACGCTTTTACCGCTCTTGAGCGTTAGAAAAATCAAATCCGGCGAACTGGTTTTTCGTGAGCTCGAACCTTCCGACGCGCTTTATCTCGTCGAACACGGACAGGTCGTCGTCAGCAAACATGTCAGCGGCCAGACCGATATTGTGCTCACCCGTTTTGTTCCCGGCGACTTCTTCGGCGAGATGGGTCTGTTCGACGATGCGCCCCGCTCGCTTCCGCTTATGCCGAGATCGATACCACGCTCCGGAAGCTCGACCGCGCGGTATTTCACGACATCCTGACCAACCGCCCGGAGATGGCCGCGCGGATCTGTTACCGCCTGGTGACCGTATTTATCCAGCGGCTTCGCGTCACCAACGAACAGGCTAGAGAAGCCATCCGCTGGGGGCTAGAGGCGACCGGCTACGCACCGGGTCAAGAGGCCATCCGTTCGGCCGAAAGAGTACCTGATTCGACCCATGGCGGAACCGGCAAAGATCGAATTTCTCACCCGCAATGCCGACGATAGCGGCTTTCAACTTCATCAAGTTCAAAGTATCGCGGTTCATGGACTATTTCGCCCCCGTCGCCTAATCCCAACGGCGTGGGAGGTGAGACGGCAACCGCGCAGCTTCGACGGGTCGCGCCAATTCGTCTTGCGCAATTTAGCGGGTGACCGTTACGTCCTGCTCAACGCGCGCGAACACTTTCTTTGGGAACATTTCGATGGCGATCATTCGGTGAGCGATATCGCCAAAATTTTCCATTTTGAGTTTGGCGCTTTTGATTATTCGATCATCACTCAGCTATTGGCCAAGTTGTATGCCGCGGGACTGCTCGAAGACGTCGGCGCATCCGGAGTCCAGCGCAGCGCCGCGCGCCGCAGTGCGCGCCGCTGGGCGCGCGCGCTGGTGCGCCTGCGCCGGGTTTTGTCCCGCCTGTCGTTTAGAACCCGCGACGCCGATCGCTATTGCGCGGCGATTTATAAATGGGGCGGCTTTTTACTCTTCAACCCGCTCACGCTTGCACTGTGCTTAGCGATCACCGCCTACGCGGCCATCGCCCTGTTTAGGCTTTTACCCCAGGCCAAGCAGATTGCTTTGGGTTTGGCGGGAAAGCCGCTATTGAGCACGGGCGCGATGATTGGCGCCTTCCTGTTCGTCGCGGTGCTGCATATGTTGGTCCACGCGCTTGCCTGCAAGGCGTACGGGCGCAAAGTCCGCGAGCTCGGCTTCTTTTTATTGCAAGGAGTTCTGCCAACTTTCTACGCCGACGTGACCGACATATTTATGGCCAGCCGCCGCGCCCGCGATCGTCGTCGACCTCGCCGGACCTCTGGTTGAGGTGGTTTTCGGCAGTTTCGCGTTTATTGCGCGCATACTGGTCCGAACCCGGCGTCGGCCAGTCGCTCCTCTTTGGCGCCGGCATCTTGCTCTGGGAGGGGGCGTTGCTAAATCTCTACCCTTTCAATTTTCTGGAAATGGACGGGTACAATATTCTCGCCGATCTGCTGGCTATGCCGACGCTGCGACAGCACGCCATGAGATTGCTGCCGACGCTGCCGCGCCGACTCCTGCGAGGTCCGCAATTGTTAAAGTCCGAATGGATCGAAGCGGGATACCTTGTCGTCTGTTTCGTATCGGTGCTGGCCTACGTCGTGCTCCATTTGGACGCCGTGGGACTCGGTTGGCTGATCCACTCAACGTGAATTCACGGCTTGACCCATGTCGCGAACCTGCCCTATGTTAGTCTGCGCAAACGCGCGAGGTGATCGATGCTCAACGGCCAATCCTAAATCGATGATCAATTTCTGCATCGGTCTGCTTGTCGTTGTCGTGCTGTTCGCTTACGGCGGCGGTATCGCAGGCGCAAACCAGTGGGCGGTCCGGCACGACCCCTGCGGGTCGCCTACCTCAGCACATCGACGACCATGGCGCCGGTATGGATGGCCAAGGATAGTGGCGCATTCGCCAAAGAAGCGCTGGACGTCGAAGTCCTTTCCATGTCTTCCAGCAGCGCCATCCCGGCATTGATTGCCAACGAGATCGACGTCGTCGAGGTTTCCGCTGCGCCGGTGCTTACCGCGTCTCTGCGCGGCATCGATGTCGTGTTCATCGCCGGTTTGTTGAACACGATGATCTGGGATTTTTATGCGCGACCGGAAATAAAGAATGTCGAGCAGCTCAAAGGCAAAATCATCGGTACCGACCGCCCGGCAACTCCGGTCGCTTACGGAACGCTTGTCGCGTTGAAAAAAATGGGTCTCACTCCCAAGGACGTTCAACTCCGTCCCCTCGGCAGCAGCCCGCAGATCGTGGCGGCATTTTACGCCGGTCAAATCGCCGGCGGCGTCGGCTCGCCGCCCGCGAGCTTTAAGTTGGAACGGGATGGATTTCATTCACTCGTGAGCTTGCTGGACGTTCCCTACCAAAACGTCGGCCTGGTGGTTAGAAAAGGCCGCATGGACGAGCTTGGCGCGCGTCTCGTCCCGCTCCTACGCGCCGTTCGCAGCGGTATCGAACGCTACTACGCTGACAAATCCTTCGCCATGAAAGTCATCGGCAAATACGCCAAGGAGAGCGACAACGACGTGCTGGATCGCAGCTATGAATTTTTCAAGAAGGCCGGCTTCCGCCGCGAACTCGTAACCTCGGAGTCCGGGGTGCAAGGGATTCTAGATTTTCTCTCCGACTCGATCCCGGAAGCGAAGACCGCAAAACCGTCCCAGTTCTTCGATGACCGCTTCGTGCGCCAAGTGAACAGCAGTAAATGACAGATCCACGATTCCCAATCCCCGAATTGACTATTGCCTGTTGCCTGATGCCTATTGCCTAATCCGATGACCATCATCGACGCACAAGTTCATATCTGGCCGCCGGAAACGCCGCAGCGGCCTTACGTCAAAGAAGATGCTTCGAAACCGCACCGTGCCATTCCGCTAACCTACGAAAATTTGCTCGAAGAAATGGCCGTGGCCGGCGTCGATCGCGCGATTTTAGTGCCGCCGTCGTGGGAAGGTTACCGCAACGATTATGCGCTCGAGGCTGCACAAAAATATTCTGATCGCTTTGCCGTGATGGGCAAAGTGCCGCTCAACGATCCGGCGAGCAAATTGCGCCTGGCCGGATGGCTCAAACAGCCCGGCATGTTGGGATTTCGCATCAGCTTTCGCCACAGCGGCACGCATTCGTTTCTCGACGACGGCACGGCGGATTGGTTTTGGGCGGACTGCGAACGGTACGATATTCCGGTCATGATTTTCGCGCCCTTCGCGGTGGCGAAAATCGGCGAGATCGCCGAGCGCCATCCCGGCCTGCGCGTGATCGTCGATCACATGGGTCTCAACACGCAGTGGAAAGGCAAAGACTTGGCCCCGGGCGTCGATGTCCTGCTTAAATTCGCGCGCCTGCCGAACGTCGGCGTGAAAGTTTCCTGTCTGCCCTGCTACGTCGACGAAGCCTATCCGTTTCCCACGCTTCATCGGCAAATTCGCCGGGTCGTCGATGCCTTCGGTGCGCAACGGATTTTTTGGGGCACCGATCTTTCCCAATCACCCTGCTCTTATCGCCGCGCCGTCACACTCTTCACCGAGGAACTCGACTTTCTCTCGGCGACGGATAAGGAGTGGATCATGGGCCGCGCCCTCGCCCAATGGCTCAACTGGCCGCTGGAAAATCCGTCGTGAGACGCTCACTCGGTGCGACAATCCCGGCCCATTAATGTTCCGCGATGATCCGGATTGCTAAATTGCGGATTATTCTCTTCAGCCTGCTGGCCGTTGCGAATCTTTCCTGCGCTGCTTTGAACTTCTTGCCCGCCTTACCCGTGTTCAACCAACGCCAGGCGCACATCGAGCTGCGGCCCTGTCATTTTCCCAACCATTCGACCGAACTGCTCTGCGGCAAATATCGCGTCTATGAGAATCGCGCGGCACAAACCGGCCGGATGATTTCCTTGAATATCCTGATTGTGCCGGCGCTCACACCGACACCGGCCGACGATCCGGTATTTTTTCTGAGCGGCGGTCCCGGCCAAGGCGCGGCGCGCATTGCCCGGGCGGGGGAAGACGCGCTGATGCGCGAACTCCGCCGCGAGCGCGATCTGGTGTTCATCGATCAACGCGGCACGGGCGACTCCAACCGCTTGGGCTGCTCGATCATCAACGACCGCGAGTCGCTGCAAAACTATTTCCTCGAGGTTTTTCCGGCCGAGGCGATTCGTGCCTGCCGGCGCGAGCTGGAAGGCCACGCCGATCTGAGATTATATACCACGTCGCTCGCTCTCGAAGACATCGACGAAGTTCGTAGCGCCCTGGGCTATGACAAGATCAATCTTTATGGCATTTCCTACGGCACCTTGTCGGCGCTGGAATACTTGCGTCGGTATCCCGACCAGGTGCGCGCCGTCGTGCTTGCCGGAGTCGTCACCCCGGCGGCCAAACTACCCTTGCAGTTCGCCAAAGGCGCTCAGCTGTCGATGGACCGGCTGATCGAGGACTGCGCTGGGGATGAGAGCTGCAATACCGCGTTCCCGACGTTGAAGGAGGACTTCGCCTCCGTGCTGCGCGCGTTCGCCAATGGCCCGGTGCGCTTCGCGCTCACTCCGCCCGGAGGGAGGACGGCACAGCTGGTGACCCTTTCACGCGGCGTATTCGCCGAGCGCCTGCGCTTGATGCTCGCCGATCATTCGTCGGCGATCTTAGTGCCATTCTTGATTCGTCATGCGGCTCGAGGCGACTGGTTGCCTTTCGGCAATGTCGCGGTGCGACCCGTTCCGGCGGCGGCATACACGCTGGCATTGGGAAGCTATCTAACGATGACCTGCGCTGAATCCGTCGAGTTGCTCACCGAGGCAGAAATCGTCAAGCAGACTGCCGGAACGTTCTTGTCCGACTACCGCGTCCGCCGGCATTTAAGCGCGTGTGACCTGTGGCCGCGCAGTGAGATCCCCGGCGATTTTTTGACACCGGTCAAATCCTCGGCGCCCGTGCTCATGCTCTCTGGCGATATCGATCCGACAAATTCGGCGGAGTTCGCCGCGGCCGCCGGCCGCTATTTGCCGAACAGCCGCCAGGTGATATTGCGCAATACGCCGCACAATTACACTTCGCCCTGCGCGCGCGCGCTTACAACGAGCTTCATCGCGCGGGGCAGTGCAAACGATCTCGACACCGCTTGTGCTGCGGGCCTGCGCCGGCCACGCTTTCTCACCGAGCTGCCGGAGCGCTATCAACATTAGGCAGACAACAAGACGCCGGAGGATTGATGATCCTATCCGCATTGAGGCAAAAACTCGCCGCGAGTTTATTTGCTGTGTTCCTATTGGGGGTTTGCACCTTGGGAGAAGTTTCTGCGCAGGAGCGCGTCCGCGCCGGCTACAGCGGCATTTCCGGTTATCAGGTGCCGCTGTGGCTGGCCGCCGATCTCGGCCTATTTCGCAAATACGGATTAAATGTCGAGCCGATTTTGTTCCGCGGCGGCGCGGAATCGAGTCTGGCGCTCACCAGCGGCGAGATCCAATTTGACGTCGTCGCGCCGCAACCGCACATCGCCGCGGACCTCGCCGGCGCCGACATCCTCATCATCGGCACGTACTTCAACAAGCACACTTATAGCATCGTGGCGCGCGCCGGCCTGCGCTCGCCGCAGGAGTTGCGCGGCAAGAAGATCGGCGTGTTGTCCGTCATCGGCCTCAATCAGATTGTCGTCGCCACCGCACTGAGGCACTGGGGCATCGACGAAAAAAGCGTTACCCTCGTGCGCGCCGGCGGCAGCCGGGATCGGCTGACCGCGCTGCAAAACGGTCTGATCGACGCGACGGTGCTCACCGGCGCATTCGTCGATCGCGCCAAAGCCGCCGGCTTGTCCGTGCTTCTCGATCTAGGCGACCTGGAAGATTCTTTTCCCACCGTGAGCTTGCTGACGACCAAAGGATTTCAAACGGCGAAACGCAATCAGGTGAAAAGCTTTCTCCAGGGAATAAGCGAAGCCATCCATATTTTCCGCACGGACCCAGGGCTGGGTCAGAAAAGTCTGTCGAAATGGATGCGCACCCAAGATAAGACTGTGCTCGAAAGCGCCTATCGAAGTTATGCGCCGCGCCTGTCGTTTCCGCCCTATACCGTGCTCGCCGGAGTTCAAGTGGCGCTTGACGATTTGGCGAACAGCCGCGCTGACGCCAAAGGGAGAAAGGCCCAGGAATTCGTCAATGAAGAAATCCTCCGCGAGCTCGACAAACAAGGTTTCTTCAGGTCGTTGCAGAAGAAATAGCCGGAGTAAGAGGCGCCAAAATGGCAAGGATCACCTCGACGCTGTTGTTGCTTATGCTGTTCGGCTGCGGCGAAAATATCCAGCACGATACCGAGCTGGCCGCCAGGCGCGCCGTCGAGTTTGCCGAATTGGCCTTCGTGCGGCAAAATCTTGAGAAGAGCCATCTGCTGCTTGCCGATAGCGCGCGCAGCTACGTACCCCTGGACAAGTTTAGAGAAACAATTGTCAAGTCTCACCCGAGCGGCTATCCGACTAGAGTAACCGCCGTGCGGTCCGAACCCGTTAAAGGCGAAAAAGCGGTCTATGTCCTGGTGCGGGGTGAAGCGAGCTCAGGCAACTTCCAATATTCGTTGACACTGACGGGAACCGCGGCTTCCGACTATCGGGTGACGATCTTCCATGGCGGCCGGAGTTCATGAACTTTCGCCGGTGGGCGGACATTTCAAGCGATCGCTCTCCCATTCATTTTCCGTACGCCTGTGACTGCCGACGCTGCTGCTCGTCGCGTATCGACGGTCCGAAAACAGTTTCGAAATATTTTTCCCTGACTAATTGATCGACCAAACTGTTGTCGATCATTTTACTGAAATCAACCCCTTTGAGGTCCTGGCCCTGTCGCTCAACGACGGCATCAACGGAACCTCTGAGCGCATACGGGATCGGCTCCAGCACTCGCGCCTTGCGAAACAGCTCGTAGACTCGATTGGCATCGTCAAGGTTGCGAGTACCGCCGTATTTGATCATGGTCTCCGTCGCAAAAGTTCGGTCGTCGTAGAATCTTTTGATTGCTTCAGCGTGAGCTTTGATAAATGCGATCGCGGTCGGACGCTCTTTGCTCAGAGCGTCGCGCCGGAACAGATAATACGTCGAGACGTAAATGTCGTCGTAATCCATCAACACTGCCAACACCGGCAAGCCGGCGGCCTGTAGGCGAAAGTATGCCGGCGCGGTAATCAACGCCGCGTCGATCTGGCCGCTTTGCAGCGCCGCCGCGCGTGTCGCGGCATCGACGCCCACCGAAACCCACTGCAGATCGCGCGCCGTGTAGCCGTGCTTTCGCAGTAAACTGACCGCCATATGATAGGGCGGATCGCCGACCCTGCCGATGCCGATCTTCTTTCCCGCCAACTGTTTCATATCCGTGGCGGACTTGGAGCCGATCATGGCGAAGGAGCCTTTGTTCATGAAGCCGCCGAGCACGACGAGAGAAGGATCCTTGGCCGCAGCGAGCAATGCCGGATCGCTTCCCGAAGAAGTCATCGCCGCCTGGCCGGTAATAACAGCCGCGATCGGCGCCGGATGAACCGCGTAAACCAACTCGACGTCGAGACCGTACTTGGCGTAGAGCCGCGCTTCTTTGGCGATCCAAAGCGGCCACGAGGCGCCGCTGCGGGCGCCGATCATCGCCACGGTTTTTTGCAGGGGTTGGGCGAATGAGTTCGGCGCAGCAAGAATCAATAGCGTCATCAACGCCACCGCTGCGCTTACGCGTCGATTACCCAAGTCGTGTCCGGAGCTTTGCCGCAACGACTTGAACGATTTGAACGTCTTGAACGTTTTAAACCCCTTTATCCCGTTACCCATCGTTCGGTCCTATTTCTTCAAAGATCTGCCGCCAAGCCGTGCCCGCTGGTAAAAGCCTTTTGATCGACCGCAATCTGGAAAAATCGCTTTCTCGCGAATCGCGAATGACATGCGGTGGATCTTTCCCTTCGGCGACATCGCTTACCGCTCGGAGCAGCATTTTACGCAAGGCGATGATCGTTACGTCGCTATATCCCAGGTGCTCTCGGGTGCGGTCGCAGACCGCGCCCATGCTCTCGGTGGCGCAGCCGTCCTGTTCCGCCGGATTGACCGCGTCGATGCCGGTAAAACTCATGGTTTTTTGCCGCTCGCGGTCCTGTAAATAATTGTTTGCCGCGTTGCGAATTCTCCGGTAGTCGGAGTCCACCCAACTGCGCAAAGTCTGCCGTTCTTCCGCCGCGAACGGCTTCCTGCGCATGTTCAGGATGTAAAGCCAGGTAGTGGTATCGTCGATGGGCACCCAAAAGCGGAAGCCGCGTATGTCATCGTCTTCGAATTTCGCGGTCGGCGGGCCGGGCACGATGCTGAATGACGGCATGATGTAGGGACTGGTGCGGACATAGATCCGTTCGCCTTCGGCCTTCCGGATAGAAACCGCCCTCATGCCGTAGCCGGTAGCTTCTGCTTCCAAGACTGGCGCGCCGTCGCGCTTGAGGCGTTCCATATCCCGGATATTGTTGTTGTGTAGAAACGACGTGTGCGATGAGTCGAAGTCGCCCTCGATCCCCTGCAAGTAATTGCACTCGAGATAGGATTTGACCGGACAGATTGTCTCCGGCGCTAGGCTGGCCCATTCATACCGAGGCAATACGGGCTGCTTCTCGGTCGGTCCCATGTAAGTGAAAATCATGCCGGCGACTTCCTGGCACGGGTAGGCGACGTGGCGCAGCTTTTTTCCGAACTCACTGCCTGCGGGTTCCGCGGGAGTCTCGAGAACGTTGCCGTCCACGTCATACTTCCAGCCATGATAAATACACCGCAGGCCGCAGTCCTCGTTGCGTCCGAAGAATAGCGACGTGCCGCGGTGCGCGCAGTGTTCAGCGAGCAAGCCAATCCTACCCTGCGAATCGCGAAACCCGACCAGATCTTCGCCCAACAAGCGTACTCTAACCGGTGGACAGTCGGGCGCGGGAATTTCCTCCGCCAGCAACGCCGGCAGCCAGTAGCGCCGCATCACCTCGCCCATGGGCGTGCGCGGCCCCACGCGGGTGAGCAAGTCGTTTTCTTTTTGCGAGAGCATGGCCGTATCCCCCACTCGTGATCGCTAATGACGGAGTCCGTGAACCCCGCTTGTATCGCCGGCTCTATGGCCAATCAAGTGGTAAATTTACCCGTCCATCGGTAAGATGGGTGACAAATTCCCTTCCCAACTAATGTCAGGAGAAAAACTTATGTGGTACATCGTCATGTCCCGTTCGTTACCGGAAAAGGAAGAAGACAAACAGCGCAACTATGAAGAGCATCGCCAATGGCTGGACGACCAGCACCGAGCCGGGCGGCTGCTTTTTTCCGGTCCCACCACCGACGGCAACTACGGCGTTTATATCATGCTGGCGTCGAGCCTGGACGAAGCCAAGGCCATTGCCGGACAAGACCCGCACCATGCGCGCGGCATTCGCAAAATGGAAGTTTTAGAGTGGCGCGCCCATCGGGCTTTCCGCTTGTCCGGACCGACCATCGCAGAAGTTGAGCAAATCGCCAGGGGCGAATAGACCTGGCGCAACTTAGGACCGCTGGCTTAAGTGCCGCAGCTCACGCTTGCCGCAGCGGCGTGAGCGTAAGCGAAAAATTCGGATCGGTGGGACGCGCCTGAGCGTTATTTGACGTCAAGGATAACGGTTCAGTCTAATAGAACGAACTGATCCCGGTCGTCAGGGAAGCCTTAATCTTACCCGCTCGGTGCGCCGCCTGATGGTCCTGCAAGGCTTTTTCGGTCTTCGGCCCCATGACACCATCGAAAGCCCCCGGATCGAACCCGGCGTCGCGCAAGCGCAGTTGGAGGACGCGAATTTCTTCCTGGGTGCGGGCGGGTGGCGGTGCTCCAACCATCTTAACAGCTTCGACCCGAAGCGGCGCGGCGGCCGAAGCCGCAGCGGTATGAGCGCGATTCGGCTCTACCGTTCTCGGCTTTACATCCTCGACCGGACTGGCTAGCAGACTCGCATACTCCGGCATGGCCGGACACAACCTTCGAAGGTGGGTCACCACGGTACGCGTGCGACTGCCAAAGACGCCATCGGCGGAACCGATGTAAAAACCGGCCCTCCTTAGCTCCGCTTGCATCTTCAAAGTCTCTGCCCGTGTATAGGTCTTTTCGGACGTAGAGCCTTCTCTATTGCTCGGACTCTCGACCAAAGCGTTCACTTGCGCACAACCCGCGTGCAAGCGCTGTAGAGCGATTTTTGTCTTGTTACCGACAACACCGTCCGCCGGCCCCGGGTCAAAACCCAGCTCTTTCAAATCCACTTGAAGTCGACGAAGTTCCTCCGGAGTATAGGTTTTACTAACCAGGGTTTGTTCACTTAGTTCGTTGCCTGGAGCGTTTGCGACAGGCGATGGCACGCTCTGACGCTCCGTGACAGCACTGGCAACCACGCTTTGCTGCGAAGGCATTTCCGGAGCCTCTGAAAGCGCACAACCTGACACAAGTAAGAAGCACAACGGAAGAATTAAGCCATCTTTGGTCATGGAGCCCTCCTCTTTCATTTGCAGATGAAGGTCAAAGCAAGCAATATGCCGCAAGCTCACGCTGACAGAACAACGGAGATACAGAAACCGACTGACACGGATTACAAAATGACGCCGTGCTGGGATCATTCGGAGCTGAAATCTTACGGAACATTTGGCTCTTAGCGTTGGGCGTGCAATGTTGTATGCACAGGAATTGCCGGTCGCCGCGCTGATGGCTCAAAAGGCTGACTCCAAATGATGTTACAGGCATTTGATGACCAAAAACGGCAGGTTGTTTTCATCCATCCGCAATGTTTTCTGCGCCTGGTGCTGGTAGTCCTGGCGTTCGTCGGTTGCGCGGGTTCGGTACGTCACGACGAAACGCTGGCCGCGAAGCGAGCTCTCGAATTCACGCGAGCCGCGTTTATCGACAAAAACCTCGACAAAGCGTACGAGATGCTCTCGGACGGCGGTAAGCGACATGTGCCGTTGGACAAGTTCAAACAATCCATCGCCGCCATGCATCCGCGAGGCTACCCGACCAAGGTGACCGCCATCGAATACGAGCCCATGGCCGGGGAAAAGGCGATTTATATTTTTATGAAAGGGCAAAACTCGGAAGATCAGTTCGGCTACCGCATCACGCTCGAAGGCTCGGCGGACACCGACTATCGGGTTCTCAAAGTAGATCAGGGCTCCGGGTTCCCCTCACTCTCAAATCAGAAAAGGGCCTTCACAAATCCACCAAGCGCGCCCTAGCGCGACGCGACAGGCGAAAAGGATTGATATGCGATTCGGCATTCAGTTGTATCCGCCGAAATCCGCGCCGGAAATGGCAGCCTTTGCCAAGAAAGCGCTGGCCCGCTATTCGTTCGATAAAGTTTGGGTCCCGGATCACCTCACCTACGAAAATGTCTTCGTCATTTTGGCCGCCATCATCAGCGAAACCTCCGCCCGCGCCGGCACTTCCGTGATCCAACCCTTCAGCCGGACGCCCGCTGGATCTCGCCTCCAGCTTTGCCGCGCTGGCGCATCTGGCGGGCGACCGAGGCGTCACCGCGGGCATCGGCGCCGGCTCGCCGTCCTCCGACATGATCCAAAAACGCAACCGCGTCGGCATGACGCGCGAGACGATTCTCTTCCTGCGCGCCATGTTCACCGGCGGAAAAGTTTCCTTGGGCGAGTTTCCCGCACTCGTCGATTTCTTTCGCCTCGACCCGAAGGCCGAAGCGTTTTTGCGTTTGCCGCCGGCCAAAGCGCCGGAGATTTTCGTCGCCGCCGCGGGACCGCAGATGCTCAAGCTGGCTTGGCAGATCGGCGACGGCCTGATTGTCAGCAATCTCTCCTTCCCCACCGCTTTAGTGCGCCTCGGCGCCCTCGACGCCGCCATGACGGACCTGGAGGCGGCGCGCGACGGCGCCGCGAACAATTCCAAATTTACCAAGGTGCTGCACTTGCATGTCTCTGTTTCGCGCGACGGAGTGGCGGCGAGACGGTGCGCCAAACGCATGGCTGCAGGCGCTCTGATCCAGGGGCACTTGCTGAAACAGCGAATGCTCAAGTTGCCAGTGCCCAGCAAAATCGCCGACGCCGTGCGCGCCGGCCATAGCCGGGGCCAAAGCGTCGACGACCTCGCGAACCTAATCGACGACGAATTGCTCTCATCGGTCGGCACGGTGATCGCCGGCACACCGGCGCAGTGTATCGCCGGCATCGACGAAATGTTGCGTGCGGCCAAACCCTACGGTTTCGACATCGTCGACCTGGCCTCGCCGCTCGGACCCGATTGGGACGAAGCCCTCGAGCTACTCTGTCAGGAGATTATTCCCGAGCTTGAGCGCCGCTCGAGCAACTACGGCATGGCTTTGTCGAGCTCCCCAGTTCCCAGTTAACTAATCCGCGCCTTTCATGTCGTCCCTTCGCGCGAGGTCGCAAGACCACGGTCGGCATGGCCTTCTTCGATTTCTCAAGAAGATCCAATGCTCCTTGGTGTCTTCACGAACCAAACGAGAGCGTCGTACGAAGCGGCGCGCGCGATTTTCTAGTTGCGCTCGTCCACCCTTTTCAGCTATTTCCCAACAGACTCCTCGACCAACCGAATCGCTCGAAAGGAGCGCTCGTGCAGGCAGTTCAACTTATCGGGTTTGTGCTCACCCTCGTCCTCGCGCTTGCGCCGACACCGCGGGCGTGTGCGCAAAGCGCTCAGGCTCTGGTCGCCGACGCGGTCAAAGCGATGGGCGGCATGAACGCCTTGCGCGCGCTCAAGAATCAAATCGTCGAAAGCGAAGGGAAACAATTCGATTCGTCTTCGACGCCGCAGCCGCTCGGAGCGACGCGCCAGATCAGCAGCTTTCGCTACACTTTGACGCGTCAGCTTGGCGCGCCCCGGGTCCGGCTTGAATGGGACGGGCGCAACTCGGCGCGCAATGAGCCGGTGCGATTCGTTGAGGTGATCGACGGCGCTGTCGGTTCGCTGCAGGAAGGCGACGGCAAGACCGTCAAGTCATCGCGCTTGCACCCCGGACGTCTGGCGACCCGTCTGCGCGAGGAAAAACGCGCGCCGGTGAACCTTCTCCTAATCGCGGCGGCGAATAAAACTCTGCGCCGGCTACCCGACGTGGAGCGCGAGGGCACAAGGTTCCGTGTAGTCGCATTCACAGACGGCGCTGATGAATTCCGCGTCTATCTCGATCCGAAGACCCATCTACCCGCGCAGACCGACATTCTCGAAGACGATCCGCTCGAAGGCGACAGCAGCTATCTGCTGCGCTATGACGACTGGCGCAAGGTCGGCAAGATTCTCCTGCCCTTCAGCCTGCGCTACGAGTTGAACGGCAGACCTCTGCAAGAGGAGCAGATCAAATCGGTGCAGCACAACCTGACCTTTATCGCCGATCCGTACAGTGTCGCGCCGGAGATTCGCAATCAAAAGACCGACGTGACGCCGATCGCGTCGCAATGGATCCTCAGGCGGGTAGCGGGCAACGTGAGCTATCAGGATCTCGGCCGAGCGCCGACGATCGAATGGACTTCAGCTCGCCGACGGCGTGCACAAAATCGCCGGCAGCTCCCACGCGACGGTGGTTATCGAGATGCGCGATCATCTCATCGCCGTCGAAGGCCCGCTCTACGAAGCGCGCACCGCGCCGGTGGTTCAATCGATCCGCGAGCGCTTTCCGAACAAACCGATACGCTACGTCATTCCGACGCATCATCATTTGGATCACGCCGGCGGTATCCGCGCGTTCATGGCCGCCGGCGCCACCGTCGTCGCGCCGTTCTCCGCGCTGGAATTTTACCGCGCGGCGGCTCGAGCGCCGCACACGCGCCGACCGGACAGCTTGGAGCGTGCCAAGCGCGCCGTCGTCATCGAGTCCTTCGGCGGCGGCGCGCGCACACTGGGCGACGATAGCCGCCGGGTGGAAATCTATCCGCTGCCGACCTCCCATGCGCAGGATCTTGTCGTCGTCTATCTTCCCAAAGAAAAACTGCTGATCGAAGCCGACCATATCAGCCCGCGCAACGGCGAAGTCCGGCCGGCGCCGTTGGTCAAAGAATTCATCAGCGCGATCGACAAACTCAATCTCGACATCGCGACGATCGTCGGTATCCACGGCGATAGCGCCAGCCTGCAGGCCGCCCGGAGCGCGGCGCAGAAGGGAGTCGGACAATGATGCAAGCCAATTTAGGCTTCCGAACGCGGCAGGTATTTCTGTTCGCGATTCTATTCGCGTCAGGTAACCTGATCGCGCTGAGCGCAATCGCCCAGGAACCCACAGCGGCGACGGAGCGGGCTGCCCGTCCGCTGATCCGAGTGCCGACCGCGTTAAACTTGGAAGACGCGCGCGTGATCATCGAGGCAGCCAAAGCCGTCGTCAAAGCGGACAACGGCCGCGCCGCCATCGCCGTGGTGGATTTCAACGGCAACCTGGTGTCCTTGGATTCCATGGACGGCACGTCCGGCTTCTGGGTAAAATTTGCCATCGGCAAAGCGCTGGGCGCGGCGGTGCTGCAGCAGAGCACCGCCGACTCTGCCGATCAGCTAAAAACCAACCCCCAGCGCTTTCACAGCGCGTTAAGCCTGATGGAAGGACAGATCATTTTGATCCCCGGCGGTTTTCCGCTGATCGTCGACAACGTGATTGTCGGCGCGGTGGGCAGCGCCGGCCACCGGGGCGACGGCGACGTGCGCGCGGTCAAGGCCGGCATCGCGGCGTGGGAAAAATTCCGCCAGAATAAACGTTGAGAGATTGGCAAACGAGGTCAATATCTAATGGCATCGCCACAGGAGGATCCTATTATGGCTGCAGAATTCATCGATATTCTAAAGGAACCGGAGCTGGACATCGGCCACAGCAAAAAAGTGTTGTTTACTTCGGACCAGTTTCATACCTGGGTGCACGGCGATTATCCGGGAACCAAGGGACCGATGCACAAGCATACTGCGGATCAGCAATTCTATTGCGTCCGAGGCCAATGCACCTTTCATTTTCCCGACGCGCCGTCGCGCCCGCTCAATCCCGGCATGCTTGTGACCATACCAGCCGGCCAGCTCTATCAGCTCGACAACACCGGTGACGAGTACATGATCCTGCTCGGCGCGCGCGCCGAACCCGCCGGCAATCCGCGCTTCAGCGCCAAGGATAAAGAAGTTGGGCATGGCGATTTCGCCAAAAACAATCTCGACAAGATAAATGCGCCGGAAGAAAAGAAAGCCAGAGCCCGGCTTGAATCGTGATCGGGGCGAGTAAGCGATGCTTTTGCGCTGCCTGCTCATTTTTCTCAGCGTCGCTTGTGTTGTAGCGCAAGAGGCTTCTGCCGCAGATCGGGTGAGACTGGCCCTCCCCGCCAAGTCGATGGGCTATCTGCCGCTGTTTGTCGCGATCCATCGCGGTTTCTTCAAAGACGACGGTATCGACATCGAAACACCGATGATGCTGCCGCAGTTGGCCCACAACGCGCTGCTCTCCGGCGACGTCGACTATCACGGCGTCGCCGATTCGGCACTGCGTCTGGCCGCGCGCGGCGCGCCGATCAAAACGATCTTTTTCGGCGCGGCGCGGCCGAACTATTTTCTGATCGCCAAGCCGCAGTTTAAGTCGATCCAGGAACTGCGCGGCAAATATATCGGCATCGTCCGTTTCGGCGACACCATCGAGCTGGCGACGCGCATAGCATTCAGCCGCGAAGGCATGGACGCGCAACGCGACGCGGTGCTGATCATGATCGGCCTGCCCAGCACGCGGGTCGCGGCGCTCAGTGCCGGCTCGGTGGACGCCACCATCGCCATCCCGCCAGACAATGTCTTGCTAAGACAAAAGGGTTTTCGCGAATTGCTCTTTCTGGGCGATGCTATCGAATTTCCCAGCAACGGTTTCTCCACCACTGAACGCCAGCTGAATGAAAAACGCGAGCTCACCAAACGATTGCTGCGCGGGCTCTATCGTGGCCTGACCTTCGCGCGCGAAAGACCGGAAGAGACCGTGCAGATTCTCGAGCGCGAATGGCGCGTCGATTCGGCCACGGCGAAGGAATCCTATGCCTCGGTTGCCAAGTCCTTCAGTAAAGACGGCGCGAGCCAGCGACGCGGGGTTGAAAGTGCATGTGAGTCAAATTCAGCGCGCGGACAAAACTCTTGGCGAAATTCCACTGGCCAAGATCGTCGATTTTCGGCCCCTTGAAGAAGTCCGGCGGGAGATGATTAAATAATTGCACGGCAATCGACGGAGGAAGACATGAGCAAACACATCCCAGTCTTTGAAAATTTCATCCAAGACTTGCGCGCGGCCTGGAAAGAACTGCCCGACACCGAAACGCGCATGAAAAAGGGCCAAAAGCTGCTCGAAGAGCTGGTCAAGGATGAATCCCTGCGCCGCGCATCGAAGTCTTGGCCGTCGACCGAAGGCCGAAAGAATTTATTGTTTCACGAAGACGCCGAGTGCGGCTTCGCCATTAACGGCGTCGTGCGCATGCCCGGTCGCAAAGGCAGCATCCATGATCACGCCCACGCCTGGACTGCCTACGGCGTGCTCGACGGCACGGAGAGTTTAGAGCGTTTCCGCCGGGTCGACGATCGCAGTAAAGATGGCTACGCCAAGCTGGAATTAGAGAGCGTCACCGAGGGCAACGCCGGCAAAGTCGATTTAGTTCCGCCCTTCGATATTCATGCCGAACAAGGCGGCCCGACGCGGTCAGTGGCGATGATTCTGCGGTCTGAACGGGTCGCTGGCAAAGTATTGCAGGGAAGCTACAGCATGGAAGGCAACCTGTACCGGCAAATCGAGGGGCCGACCAATATCCCTTACACGATCACCGAGTGATCTCGGAGCTGATTATGGCGTCGACGAAGAGACTCCCCGCTTTCGAAAAATTCATCCAAGATCTACGGGCGGCATGGGTGGCATTGCCGGACACCGAGTCGCGCATGAAGAGAGGCCGCGATTTACTCGCGGAGCTGGTTAAGGATGAATCTATGCGCGAGACCTGCAAGCGTTGGCCGGATACCGACGGCGGGCGACGCAATCTGCTCTTCTACGAAGACCCCGATTACGGCTTCGCCATCAACGGCGTCGTGCATGGCGCCGGGCGCAAGGGCAGCATCCATGACCACGCCCAGTCCTGGACCGCCTATGGCATCCTCGCCGGCACGGAAACCCTCGAACGTTTTCGCCGAGTCGACGATGGCAGCAAAGAAGGTTATGCCAAGTTGGAACTGGAAAGCGTCGCTCAAGGAACGCCCGGCAAGGTCGACCTGGTGCCGCCTTTCGACATTCACGCCGAGCAAGGCGGCCCGACCAAATCCTACGGCCTGATTCTCCGTTCCGAGCGCGTCGCAGGCAAAGTACTGCAGGGCAACTACAACCTCGAAACAGGCATCTACCGCCGCATCGAGGGCCCGACGAATATTCCCTACGAAATCACCGGCTAGATTGTTCCGTCAGGCAAGCCCTCCGATTACGCGGCACTTAGATCTAAACAATAAATTCGCGCGCTTTATTCTGAGAAATTTGACATATTAATGCATCTAAATTAAGCTGATTTATATGCGCACCACCCTCGATATCCCGCAAGAACTTATCGAAGAAGCCCAGCGGCTATTGGGCTTTAAGTCGAAAACAGACACTGTCATTGTCTCTCTTAGAGACCTGATCAGGCGACGGCGCATCGACGAACTCAAAACCCTGATGGGCTCCGTGCAACTGGACATCGACCTACCCAAGTCTCGCCGACGGCCGAAACGAAAATCCGCCGTATGATCGTCGTCGACACCTCGGTTTGGATTAATGCGTTACGCAGTCGGGAATGTGAAGAAGCTCGGCACTTAACCGAGTTACTCGACGCGGATCAGGTCGCAATTGCCATCCCCGTTCGACTTGAGATCTTGTCCGGATCACAGCTCTCCCAACAAACCCAGCTGAGCCGCGTTCTTTCGGCTTTGCCTCTGCTTTATCCGACCCAACCAACTTGGCGGCGCATCGAAGGATGGCTCGGTGCGATCAAGAGTGCCGGCGATTGGTTTGGTGTGAGCGACTTGCTGATCGCTGGCATCGCCGCTGAGCATGGTGCGGCAATCTGGTCTCTGGACAGCGACTTCACACGGATGGCAAATCTGAAATTAGTTAGCCTGCATCGTCCTGTTTAGGTTTTCGTCGCCCGAAACGCTATCTCTCTATACCAAGCGATACCCATTCACACCTGTTCCAACGCCGCCGCGAGATCGGCGATCAGGTCGTCGGCGTCTTCGATGCCGACCGAGTAGCGAATCAGATTATCTTTGATGCCGACCATCAGGCGTTCTTCCGTGCTGAGCTCGTAGAAGCTCATCAGCGCCGGCTGCTCGATCAAACTTTCCACTCCGCCCAACGACGGCGCAATCTGGGGAATCCGGCAGGCATCGACCACTCGCGAGGTCGCTTCCAGATCGCCGGCGACCTCGAAAGACACGACACCGCCGAAACCGCGCATCTGGCGGCGCGCCACTTCGTGCTCCGGGTGGCTCGTCAAACCGGCATAGTGAACGGCCGACCACTTTCGGGTGCGCCGCCAAAAACTCGGCGAGCGCTTGCGCGTTGGCATTCTGGCGCTCGACGCGCAGGCCGAAGGTCTTCAGTCCCCGTACCAGCAGATAGGCCGCCAGCGGATCGAGAATCGGTCCGGTGACGTGTTGCAGCGAGCGAATTCCATCGACCAGGGCGGCGCCGCCGAGCACCGCGCCGGCGAGCAAATCATTGTGCCCGCCGAGATACTTGGTCGCCGAGTGCAGCACCAGGTCGATGCCGAACTCCAGCGGCCGCTGATTAAACGGCGTGGCGAAGGTCGCGTCGATCAGGGTTTTGACTCGATGGCGCCGGCCGATCTCGGCAAACCGCTCGAGATCGACGATGCGGTTGTACGGATTGGTCGGTGACTCACTGACGAGCAAGCGAGTGGTCGGGCGGATCGCTTCTTCGACCGCTTGATAATCGCCCGCTGGAACCACCGATACCTCAATGCCATAGCGGTGCAAAACCTGCGTGAGAAACTGGCGCGTGCGCCGGTAGGAATCGTCGGTCACGACGACATGGGAGTTGTGCGATAGCACGGCAAACATCGTGGTGGTCACCGCCGCCATGCCGCTGGAAAAAAGCAGGCAGTCTTCCGCGCCTTCCAGCGCGGCTAGTTTTTGCTCGGCGATACGCTGCGTCGGGTTGCCATAGCGGCCGTACTCCTCGCGCTCGATGCGGCGCTGAAAGTGATCGTGCAGCTCTTGGGTATTGGCAAAGGTGTAAGTCGCCGTCTGCACGATCGGCGTGGCGAGAGAATTGCCGAGCTTGGGTCGCGGCTCGCCGCCGTGCACCGCCAACGTGCTGAAACCGAGCGGTTTGCCGTCGGCAGCGGCCAGACCAATGCCCTTGGCACTCTCGCGTCCCGGGTCGCCGGCAACGTCACGGTTTTTAGGCTGACCGTCGCTCATCAGTTCTCTAGGAGCCGCGCGCGCTCGACGTAACGCGAAATGGCATCGCTGATGGTTTTCGGGTCGGCGGCGATTTCGACGGGCCGATTTTGTTGAGTTCCTTGGATACCGGGCAGCGTGCCCGCATGATAGGCGATCTTTTGCTCGGCAAACTTGAGACCGTTGGCCGTCGAGATCACCACCACGCGTTCGTGGCCGTGAATGACCTTGCGGTCGATCAGTTTTCTCAGCGCCGCCAGAGCGACGCCGGTATGCGGGCAATTGAACATGCCCGTGCGGTCGGCGCGCGCGACTTCTTCTGTCAGTTCCACTTCCGATGCCTGCTCAACCACGCCGTTGAAACGTTGCAACGCCGCGATCGCCTTGCGCACGCTCACCGGATTGCCGATCTGAATCGCGCTGGCCAGAGTTTTGCGCGCCGTCATCGGCTCGAAGTGCTCGAAACTTTTCAAATACGATAAGTAAAGCGGATTGGCGTTCTCGGCCTGCGCCACACAGATCCGCGGCAGCTTCGAAATCATGCCGAGGTCGTACATCATCAAAAAGCCTTTGGCGAAGGCGCTGACGTTGCCGAGATTTCCTCCCGGCAAGATCACCCAGTCCGGCACTTCCCAATCGAACTGCTGGACAATCTCGACGGCAATGGTTTTCTGCCCTTCGATGCGCAAGCTATTCATGGAATTGGCCAGATAGATATGTTTGTGCTTGGTGACTTCCTGCACCGCTGCCATGCAGCCGTCGAAGTCGGTATCGAGTGACAGCACGAGGGCGCCGTTGGCGAGCGGCTGCACGAGTTGCGCAGGTGAAACTTTATCGCGCGGCAAAAACACCACGGTCGGAATGCCCGCCGCCGCGCCGTAAGCCGCCAGGGCCGCCGACGTATCGCCGGTCGAAGCGCACGCCACCGCGTCGATCGGCTCGCCGTTGGCGATCATCTGATTGACCACCGAGACCAGCACGGTCATACCGAGGTCTTTAAACGAACCGGTATGAGAATTGCCGCACTGTTTCACCCAGAGGTCTTCGACGTGAAGCTGCTTGCCGTAACGATTGGCCCAGAACAGGTTGGTGTTGCCCTCGCAAGTCGACACGATGTTTTCGTTGTCGATAAACGGCACGACCCATTCTTTTTTCGCCCACACCCCCGAGCCGTAGGGATAAGAATTCAGGCGCAAGCGATCGTCGAAGAGCTTGATCCACGCCGCCGCCGCCCGGTTTTTGAGCGCATTCATGTCGTGGTGTACTTCGAGCAAATCGCCGCACTTGGGGCAGCGGTAAATTATCTCCAGCAGACTATACTGCCCCGGACAGCCGTTGATGCACTGAAACCACGCGTTATAGTTCATCGCAAAAAACTTTCTCCGCGAGCGCGGCTTGGTCAAACGTCAACGATCTTATACTGCCTATTCTAATGAGATTTTCCAACGCAGCGAGAATCGCAACTAGGGCTATTATGCCGATTCCGAATCCTACTCAAACCTCACGGCTCACGCCTCAAGCCTTTTCTATCACGGATTGGCGTCGACCCAGGCTTTGGCAAGGTTGGTAATGAACTTTTCCGCGTCCTCACTGGTTTTGAAGCGATCGGTCAAGCCACCAATGCTGTGCGAACGGCGCTCACCGTCGTGCCTCCAAGTAATCTCGGCTCCCGCGGTCCACTGTTTGTCGCTTTGGTTCAGCGATGCGAAGGTGATGATCAATCGATCGTTGTAGTAAAGATTTGCCATACTGCCGGGAATTATAGACAACTCATTGCGCGGTTGCCAACCGTCAACTCGTCTAACTCAAGGAAAATCCCGCTCAATATCGGGCGATCGCCAGCGACTCCAGATCGACCTCGTGTGCGCCGAGCTTTGAGCTTCCAGGTAGAGCACGCGCTCAAACCCGCCGCCGGTCGTCTGCTTCAATCAATGTAGAGCAACGCCATTCAAATTACCCGATCGCCTGGTTTGCAAAACTTCACCGTGACACAGCGCGAATTTCCCGAGCACGACGCCACCCACGGCCTCACGCAAGCGTCCCTGGCCCGGTCGCCCAATCCTCGTTTCACTAACGGGCACGCCTACCCAATATCATTGTCATCGGCAGTCCATGTTAGTTTCCAGGAGTCCGAGCAGCGGGGCTCATCTCCCGTGGCTCACCCCTTGCGTTTGCTCCCGGCAGCCGTTTGGCTGATATCAGCACACAACCGGTGAAATCAAAATAAGTGGAGGAACAATTATGGTCAGAGCTGGGATGTAGTCGAACCGACGGATGCCGGGATTCTGGAGACCCTTTCCAAGAAAGTCATTCGCGACGGCGAAAAAAGGCTCATGCTCGCCATGCTTGAAAACGCCACGGAGGACTTCCAAAAGTACGTTTTCGCCACCGATAAAAAGGGCAAGGAATTGTTCGACTTCGCCGAAGGATGGATCCTAGAGACCGACAACCCATCTTTCTTTTCCTTCAACAGCATTTGTGAACATCTCGAACTCGACCCCGATTACATGCGCAAAGGCTTCATGCGCTGGAAGGAAGCCAAACTCAATCAGCCCAAAGAGTGCGAAAAGAAAACCGACTTCAAGGCCGCGTAACCCGCGCCAACCTTTTCCCCAGCACCCGCTCGGCGGTCAGTCAATCATGTATGCCGCCAATTGATCGCCCGGCGCTCCACGGAATGCATCCATGCCCGCCTAACAAATTTCGCCGTGAACCGCGTGCCATAGAACAGCTTGTTCAAGGCGGTCATTGCCCCAAAATAGTTCGTCATTCGACACGAAAGATGGCGCTCCAAAAATATTCTGTTCCATCGCGCGTTTGATTTGCGCGCGAAACAGAGTCTTTGAACTCACGTCGGTAGCCAGAGAAATTACCGGCTCAGATTCAATCCCGACCCGCTCCAAACAATCGGCGATCACCGCTGCATCGCCGA
>CAWERH010000003.1:0-28481 GCA_963811315.1 uncultured delta proteobacterium | reverse complement strand
GCGCTCCTCGGGAGGCGGCGATTTTCTCTTCTGGTTTCGCGCGCGAATTTGATCGGTTGCGCGTGTTCCGCGGGAACGATCCCGGAGCCGTAATCGCGCGCATAGACCTCTGTGAACTCTGCGCCCAGAAAAAAAATCAGCGATGAGTAATACACCCATAGCAAGATGGTAATCAAAGACCCGGCAGCACCGTATGGCGAGGTAATACCGCTCGATCCCAAATATAAACCGATAAGGATTTTTCCAATCGAGAACAAAATCGACGTCAATGCAGCACCGACCCAAACATCGCGCCACTCGATTTTAACATCGGGCAGGATTTTGTAGATCATCGCAAAAAGCACCGTCGCGAACACCAGCGAAACCACCAGGTCCAATGCGTGGGCGACAAATGCCAGGCGCCGAAAAAATTCCCGACGAATTGACTAAGTCCGGTGAGAAAAGCGCTTACGGCGAGCGACACCAACAGGAGAAATCCGATTGCTAAGATCAAGGCAAATGAAATGAAGCGTTGATGGAGTAGTTCCCGAACGACTTGGTCGGACTTAGGAGTCACACCCCAGATGGTGTTAAGTGAAGTCTGGAGCTGGCCGACGACCCCGCCGGCGCCGATGAGCAAAATGAGCACGCCCAGTATCGTCGAGAGGATACCCGAATCGGGTTTGCTATTGGCGTTTTGAATGATTGCCTGGATCGCCGCAGCGCTATCTTGCCCGACGAGGCCCTGGATGGTTTCAACGATCCGATTCTCTGCGGCATCGCGACCAAAGACGAAGCCGGCAATTGAGATGACGATAATCAGCAACGGCGCAAGCGAAAACAGCGTGTAATAGGACAGTGCAGCGGCCAACTGAAAGGGCGGATCTTCCACCCACTGCACAACGGAGTCCTTCAGAATGCGCCAATGGGGCTTCGCTATCATAATGCCAGTTGCTCCAGCTTAAGATCCGTCGAGAGCGAAATATCGGCTTTGAGCACGCGCTGCATCAACCTCAGCGCCTCACGGTTGCGTTCCTTCGATTCGGAGGCAATGCAGTCGGACGGGATATAAATGCGAAAATCTCGCATATAAGCGTCGTTGGCGCTGAACAGCACGCATATGTCTCCAGCCATTCCAGTCAGAATAAGAGTCTTAGCGCCGAGATGTTCCAAAAGGATCTCCAAATTGGTCTGGAAAAATGCCGAGTGCTTGGGCTTGAGAATAAAATAGTCATCTTCGTCCGGCCGAAGCTGAGCGACGACCGGTCGGCCGCGCATGTCGGCCTGCAAGCAATGCTCTACTATTTTGGGAAATCTGAACGCCACCGGCCGAAATTGTCGTTGGCATAGATTACCGGGATGCCATGCGCTTTGACGCGATGCTTGAGAGCCGCCAGCGCGTTAGCCATCGCAGGGCATGGGGCAACAGGTTTTCGCCGCCGTCGAATTCCAAGTCGTTTACCACGTCGATCAGCAAAAGGGCCACTGGAGCCTTGTCGGGGGCGTGGTTAAGCTTGTCATCATTCCGTGATGTCTGTTTCATTGAAATAGTCGGGCTGTTCGTTGAACGCGTTTCTTATCAGGCTCGTAGTGCGACTAAGCAAATACTGATCCTCGCGTGCGCCGTGACTGATGCCCACGGAATGATCGCGGCGCCGAGGATTTCGCCAGCGCGATTAGCGTAAGAAAATCAAAAGACGACCCGAGTTGGCGTAAAGCGCAGCAAGATAAAGTCCTACTCTGGCGGAATTGTGCTACTAGCGGTTCGACTGCCAATCGCTGACATGGGCGAATTAGCTGCGACTATGAACGCAATATTACATGAAAGTCTTTTAATTGCTCGAGAAACTTTTATCCCGGGACGATCCGAACGCGCAGCGGCATATACGTTGCGTCTGTACGCTAAATTGGAGGACCGTGGCTTTCCTGATGGATACCTTCAGCCGGGATATTGTAACGATTGGCGCCTCCAGCGGAGGCATTGAAGCCTTGCTGACGATCGTCAAGGGCTTGCCTCAAGATCTTCCCGCCTCTCTATTCGTCGTCTTGCATGTTGCTGCACACGCGCCGAGCCGGTTGCCGGCGATATTGGCTCATGCGGGCGCGCTTCCAGCCATGCACGCGCGAGATAACGAAATCTTCGAGCCGGGCCGCATCTATGTCGCTCCGCCTGATGCTCACCTGTTACTGAGTAAAGGCAGAATGCGCGTGATACGCGGCCCGAAAGAGAACAATCATCGTCCCGCGGTCGACCCGCTGTTCCGCAGCGCGGCGCGGGTTTATGGCCGCCGGGTGATTGGGATTGTTCTCTCCGGCGCCTTGGACGACGGCGCTGCCGGTTTGTTCGCGATCAAGCGCCGAGGCGGCGTTGCCATTGTCCAAGAGCCGCAAGACGCTCTCTTTCCCGATATGCCGTTGAATGCACGGACTGCAACTCCGGTAGACTACTCCGCGCCGAAAGATGAAATTGCCAAGTTGATCATCAATTTGGCCGATACAACCGGTCCAACTAAACCGGGAGCGGCTATGGCCAATGGCGACAATCTAAAACAAGAAACCGATGTGGTGGCGATGGAAAACTCGGCGATCGACGACGAGGATAGACCGGGAACTCCATCCGTCTATGGCTGTCCGGATTGTGGCGGTACGCTGTGGGAACTTCAAGATGACGAGTGGCTGCGTTTTCGCTGCCGGGTAGGGCACGCTTACAGCGCGGAAGGATTATTAAACAGCCAAACCACGGCCATGGAATCCGCCCTGTGGAATGCCTTCCGTGCGCTACACGAGAATGCTGCGCTGGCGCGCCGGGTCGCCAAGCGTGCAAGAGACAACAACCAGATCGCGGTCGCCGAGAAGCTCGAACAACGATCACGCCAGGGCGAAGAGGAGGCGGAGTTGATTCGTAGTTTGCTCCTGATCGGCCAGCCCAAGAGCGACGCCGAGCCTAGGATGGACTGAATTATGCCGAGACCAGCCGGTTATTACTGGGTAAAGTCTGCGACGGATTCGCAGCTTCAGATCGTCCTGATTCAGGGAGACGGGGTGGTTTGGCTATTTGGTCAAGACCGCGGTCAATACATTGCCGGCGAGGAGCCGGAAATATTTAAGGGTCAAGGATTATCTCTAGAAGTGATAGCCGGTCCTCTGGAGCCGCCCGTAAGTCAGCCCGTTTGAGGGTTTTGCGGAAAGCGCTGCATTATCGACTGAATTTTCGCTCATGGATTTATCGTCGTCGGCTCTCTGAGAAAATCACTTCATGTTTCGAGATCGGCCGTTGCCCCCGCCGCCTTGCCCATCTGTCGCAGCAAAGCTCGTCCTTCACCGCGTCGCACGCCGGGCACCAAAATAAATGGCCCGCGAACCAGCTGATCATTGATCTTTGCCAGGGTGAGATTTCGGACAATCATTTGCTCGGCATTGGCGTCCTCCGCCAACGCCGCGTAGACAATCCGTTTGATGCCGACAAACGAGAGCGCACTGCCGCACATCAAGCACGGTTCCAAAGTGACATAGACACTCAGCGTGCGGCGCTCTTCGTCGCTCATCGTCCGGAGTTGCTTTCCGACCCGATGAAGCAAGACCATTTCAGCGTGGTCGGTCATATCCCCAGTTGTTTGAATGGTATTTCGCGCCACAGCGATAATTCTATCGGGAGAAGCGAGCAGCGCGGCGACTCCGGCACCGCCGTGCACTAAAGCATCGTGGGCTTCTTGCAGCACCCGATCCATAAGGGTGCAATCCCATGCGGTCGGTTCTTTCATCTAACTTGTTACACGCCCTAGGATACTCGCTCACACGTCCAAACCGAAACGTATCGCTGCAAAAGGGGAAGCTCTCGACGGTTGAATGAATCATCACGCAGCGCCGCCGATGACTTCCCCTTTTGCATTGCGCCACGCAGTAGCGGACGCGTGTGACAGAAAGGGGGGTTTACTTGTCACGGCAGTAGAGCACAGCAAAATTAGGGCCGCATGCTCGGTGAGGCTGGGAGATTTCAGACCAAAAAAGAGATGTTCTGCTAGTAGGTTACGATGACGATCTCTCATGTGCATTGCTATCTCACATCGCTGAGTGGGAAATGTCTTCTATTCCGGAATTGAAAAGGAAGTAAATCGCCGCACACAACGGTTATAATCTCCATATCCGTCTCTTTAGCACTCACCCTTCCGTATTAATCTGTTTTTCATGTCTGCATTGATAGCCTACGGCGGAAACCGGATGGTCAATGCCTTTTGCAACCTTGACAACCTCATTCCTGTGGCTATCTTTTGTCGAACTCAGGAATCTGCAACAGAAATATTACAGGAGGTGAACGAGCATGGCTCAGAGGAATCCCTCTTCAGACTAAATCAAAGGCTTTGGCCATGCCTTCGCGAACACTGAACGCGTCATCCGGGCCTTCGAGCGGGGTATACTTGGCGCCTTCCAGCGCTACGTCTTCTGAGATTTCTGACCAGAACAACAAATACCCAACCCAATATTCCATGTAGGCATCCGGGGGATTCGCCAACCACATCACCGGGTGCACATCTTTCAAGATGACATTCGAAACAGTTTTAACCAGCGCATCCGGTTTCGATCGACTCTCAAAGGCAACGAAATAGTAGGAACTCATGTTGTCAATTTTATATTTTAGCCGGGTAGAATCAAACGGATATTGCCAGGACCCCGCCAATCGACCCGACGTCGCACCCCGGTCGCCGGCGTGTCGCGCTCATTCGGCGCCTACCAGCGCGTCGAAATCGGGCGGTCCTCCGACGCTTTGTTTATGCACTGAGTTTTATGGTATCGGTTTTCAGCGACGGAGCGAGTTTTATGACAATTCCAACTGAGCCGATTGGCAGTATTCCACGGCCGCTTCGGCTGATTGAGGCGGTCGCAGCGGCAGGCGACGGCGCAGATCCGAAATTGGATCCGCTTTATGATGAGGCGATTCGAGATACCATCGAACGCTTCGAGGCCACCGGCTCGCCGGTGATCAGCGACGGCGAACAGAGAAAATATCACAATTTCTGGACGTATTCGGTTCACGGGCTTGCCGAACACCGCGCCCGATGGCTTCAAGATCCCTTTCGCCGCGGGTCATACCCGCCGCATGCATCGGCTGACGGCCGGGCCGTTTCGTTACAAGAGCTATGCCGACGCTTATCTGGACGTCGCCATGCGTTACGCGCATGTGCCGGTGAAGCAGGCGATCATTTCGCCCTCGGCCTTGAGTCTCATGTATCCGGAGCAAGAAATTCCCGGTTACCCGCGAGAGCAATTTATCGACGATCTGCTGCGCGAGCACGAAACCGAGGTACGGCGTTGTCTGGAAAAGGGCGCGCATAAGGTTCAAATCGATTTCACGGAAGGCCGGCTGGCGATCAAGATCGATCCCTCCGGAAAACTGCTTCACAGTTTCATCGATCTGAATAATCTCGCGTTGTCGCGATTCTCAGCGCCGAGGATCGGCAAGCGGATCGGCGTGCATACCTGTCCCGGGCGGAGACCGCGACTCGACCCACAGCGCGGATGTCGATTACGCCGAGTTGCTGCCCGGCTTGTTCGAGCTCAAGGCGGGCAATTTTTACATTGCACTAGCGGGCGAAACGGACCGCGTCCGCGTGCTGAAGATCATCCGCGATTACATGAAGCCCGATCAGCGGATTTTCATCGGCGTCGTCGCGTCCGATCGACCCGCGCATTGAGACCGCGGAAGAAATTCGCGACCGGATCCTTGAGGCGGCGAAATACATTCCGATCGAGCAACTGGGCACGACCGACGACTGCGGATTCTCGCCTTTCAGCGACGACACTTCCACGAGCCGCGACACCGCCTTTGCGAAAATCCGCGCGCGGGTGCTCGGCACCGCGCTCGCGGCAGAAATAATTGGACGTTAATGGCGGACGATAACGAAGAGAAGCAGCTGCGCTCGGTTCTGCTACAGACCGCCAACACGCATCCTCCTCGCGCGCCAGCGCGCGGAGGAGGAACTGATCCAGGCCAAAGAGGCGCTGGAGCGGAAGACCGAGGAACTCGCCCATTCCCTGGCGATGATGCGGGCGACCCTGGAATCCACGACCGATGGAATTCTGGTGACCGACGCGCACGGCAACGTCACCGACTTCAACCAGAACTTCGTGGACATGTGGCAACTGCCGCGCGAGATCATGGAGACGACGCAACACCGGCAACTGCTTGAGATTACCGGCCGGCAGTTCAAAGAACCCGAAAAATTTTGCGCCAGAATCGAAGAGATTTATGCCTCTTCGCCGCCGGAAAGTTTTGACCTGTTGGAGCTGGCCGATGGCAGGGTGTTTGAGCGATTTACAAAAATCCAGTTTATCGAAGAGCGCAACGTGGGCCGCGTCTGGAGCTTTCGCGATATCACCGAGCGCAAACGGGCGGAAGAGGAACTGCGGCAACAGCGCGAATGGTTTGAAGTCACGCTCTCCAGCATCGGCGACGCGGTGATCACGACCGATACCCAAGGCAAAGTCACTTTTCTCAATCCGGTGGCCGAAATGATGACCGGCTGGAAGTCGGCGGAGGCGTCCGGGCAGCCTCTGGAAAAAGTTTTCACCATCATCAATGAAGAAACTCGCGAGCCGGCGAAAAATCCGGTGGAAAAAGTTCTGCGGGAAGGAACTGTTGTCGGCCTGGCCAATCACACCGCCTTGATTTCCAAAGACGGAACGGAAACGAAGCATTGAAGACAGCGCGGCGCCGATCAGAGATGCCACGGGAGAGATCTCCGGCGCGGTCATGGTTTTTCACGATGTGACCGAGCGGCGCCGAGCGGAAAAAGCACTGAAGGAAGCCGACCAGAAGAAAGGACGAATTCCTCGCGATGTTGGCCCACGAGCTGCGTAATCCGCTGGCGCCGATCCGCAGCGGTCTGGAAATCCTCAATCTAGCGGGGAACGACTCGGACATGGCCGAGAATGCGCGATCCATGATGGATCAGGCGTTGAACCAAATGGTGCGGCTGGTGGATGATCTGCTCGATGCCAGCCGGATCACGACAGGCAAGCTACAACTGCGCAAGGAGCGGGTGGAACTGGCGGCGGTGGTGCAGAGCGTCGTGGATACGAGCCGCCCGATGATTGACGAGCAGGGTCATAAACTGACCGTCGCCTTGCCAGCCGCGCCGATTCTGTTGGATGCGGACCCGACCCGGCTGGCCCAAGTATTTTCAAACCTGCTGAACAATGCCACCAAATACAGCGAAGCGGGCGGACACATCGCACTATCGGCCGAGCCGGAGGGCGATCAGGTTATCGTGCGTGTCACGGACGCGGGAATAGGCATTCCGGCCGATCACCTGCCGCGCATCTTCGAGATCTTTGCGCAAGTCGACACCGCCTTGGATAGATCGCAAGGCGGATTGGGCATCGGGCTGTCGCTGGCCAAGGGATTGGTGGAAATGCACGGCGGTACGATCGAAGCCCACAGCGATGGGCCCGGATCGGGGAGCGAGTTCATCGTTCGCCTACCGATCGTCGTCGCCGAACCGCTGTCGGAATCAGCTCCAGACGGCGACGCGAAAGCGTCTGCCGCGCGCAAAGTACCGCATTCTGATCGTAGACGATAACTCGCTCGCTTCCAAAAGCACCGCGATGGTGTTACGTGCGATGGGCCATGAGGTCGCCACCGCACGCGACGGCATCGAAGGCATGGAACACGCGCAGACGTTTCGACCCGACGTGATACTTCTGGACATCGGCTTGCCCCGGTTGAACGGCTTTGAAACGGCGCGGCGCATCCGTGAGCAGCCCTGGGGTAAAAACATTTTCCTGATCGCCGTTACCGGCTATGGGCAAGAAGAAGACCGACGCCGCTCGCTGGAAGCGGGTTTCGATTATCATATGGTCAAGCCGGTAGATTTTGCGGAATTACGGAAAAAACTTTCAGAAATTGGGTGAGTCACGGACTCCGGCATCAGTGACGAAAGAATACCGGCGCAGCCGCACTCATAGTGTGAAATCGAGATCCAGATCGCCGATTTCCTGAATGGTACGGCCCGATTGGGTGTGCAAGATCGAAGCGAGCTGAGTACTAAACGCCAGATCGCTACAAAGCAGACAACCGACGTAAGGAATATTGTCGTATTCGATCACCAGAAAACATTTCTCTGAGGTGGCATTGGCGAGGGTATATTTGAGCACGCCGATTTCGCCTTTGAGTAATTGTTTACCTTCGCGGGGCTTGGCCGGACTCCATACTGGCGGCCAGCTCGGGATGCCGTGATAACTCAACAGCGGATGGTGGCGGAGTTCCATAATTCGATCTCCCCCGAAGACAAAGATTCATGAAAAAACATACTTTTGTCAAGTAGGGAGAATTTAAGGTAGTGACTCAATTTCAAAATCAGATCCTTCACTTCGTTCAGGATGACAACTCCACAAGTGTCTCCTCTTCCTCTTATCTCGTCCAGTATTCACACTACTCCCAAAATGAGTCACTAGCGAATTTAGAGGCTCGCGCCCCGACAATAATTTATCATTAGAGAAAAGCTACGACCACTATTGTTTTTTCGTGGCCATTGTGGCTGTGATCTATGTGATCTCTGACGGCCTGAATCGATAAGTCGTTCGGTGTGACTCACGCCCGCGTGACCACAGCACGACGCCACTCCCCCGCTTGGCCGCAAGGCAGCGGTATCCGTCGAGCTTGGCCTGATAGGTCCAAGCGCCGCCGTCCGGCAGTTCGGCAACGGCCACGACCTGCATCGGCTCAATGAACGACGGCTGCGCTCGGCGTCACAAATCTAGGCTTTGAGGAATACCACGGTCGCTCCACGTAGCCCGCAAGGTCAACGGTGGAATTGCTGGCGGCGAGAAGAATCTCGATATCTCCCTTTTCGGAAGCAAATCCAATGGTCAGGGCGCGACCAATCTGCTTTTGAACAATTTCCCAAACAGCTGGCTCCTCTACTTTGAGATAGCTATCGACGTAGATCGCATGCAAACGATTATCTTTCATCCACGTAGTAAAATCCTCTTCCGTCTGGAACTTCGGCAATGCGCTACGGAACATCGGTATGTAGGTTAGATTTGCCGTCCAGACATTGATCGGTTCGTACGCTCCGACGGGAGCACCTGGCTTCAAATGGTCTCTCATATACAACGTCGCTCTTTCGTCGGCGGCGATACCGATTTTTCTAAATCTGGGCTCCGAGTACTGCGCAAATAAAAGAAATGGAATTAAAGCCAACATCATTCCGATGGCTCTTATCGACTGAACCGTCCGGTTCCGGAGCATGACTATCCACGTAATTGCAAAGCCGAGCAGAGCGATCGAGTCTGTAGCAAACGTCCGCGCCCTCCCCTTCACCAAAGCAGCTACCAAGACCCCTAGCAGGACCAACGCCCAGAGATGACGCCCTTTTTCGCTTTCGAAGTTATCAACAATTGCGGTCAGTCCCACTGATGCGAGTAAAAATACTACATAATAGGGGAGCAAAAAATGCCTGGGCTGAAAAACCAGCAGCGGATAGACCAATGTATAAGAGCACCAGAGCAAAAGAATGGATATAAGCCCATAGAGTCGTCTTTTAATGAGCTCAAGAATCCCGCGTCCCGCGACCAGGAAGAAAACTACCCCCAGACCGGCGTACGTGACAATAACCGTTTCGGGAATCAATCCGATCAGACGAGGCACGCGCTCTACGTAAGCCTGGGGATTGCGCCGGATCGCTGTTGCTATCGAATAATGGTTTTCTTCCGGCGTGCCGAAAAGCCGCCGCGCCTCCATCTGTCCGACAACATAGAAATCTCTCTTCTCATCATATTCAGCTTGGTGCGCCAAGCCGTGGCCTTGCTCAAATGTGAAATAGGAGTATTCAGCCATGCCAAGATCGAAGCTCCCAGCCAATATTCGATATGCCAGGATGTAGCCGACGACAATGGCTGCGAAAGGCAGGAGAGAGGCGCGCAAACAAGCATGCCTCGTCTTCAAACGTCGCTCAAACAACACCGAAAATAGGACCAGGACAGAAAATAAAATGAGCCCTTCGCCGCTCCTCGCAAGCACGGCCAAGCCAACAAAGACTGACGCCACCATTAGGTGGCGGGTGTGCCTGCTCTCGTAAAAAAGTAAAACCTGCCACAGGCCAAAGGCGGACATTGCCGCAAACAACGCATGGCTTCCGTGAACGATAAGTTGGACCAGAGCTGGGGATACCAGAAGGAATACAATCACTACATATGGCGAAGCTAGCCGGGATTGGCTCTTGGCCACTAGGTATGCGCTGGTCCATAAGAGTCCGAATAGTAATAGCCGCCCCCCGGTGCAACTGTAGATCAGCCAATAGGGAGAATTTTGTACAGGAAGGTACGTTGCGGCATAAAGGAACGATGAAAGCGGACTGTAGCCGAACGGTGTCAGCACGCCTTCGACTAACTTCTTGCCATTGTTGATGTACGCGGCCTCGCCAAATCCGGTTATGTCGCTCAAATTGGGGAACAGGGCAGAAAAACTCAGAACGAAGTTTACCACAAAGGCCAGCAGCACAATGGGGTTAATACCCTTTTCGCTGAGAAACACACTCATCGACGACCGAACGTCGCCACCTGTTTTTAGAAGTTCTTTGTTACCGTCTAGGGTCATTAGGCATTTTCACATCTGGCGATCGAGATGATGGGTTGGCTCGGGCCGCGGTCCAGATCGGTGAACAGAACCCACGCGCTGAACTCACCCTCAGTAACGTGATCGTGAAATTCGAGAAGTTTGAGATTCATAACCAAAAATTCTCATTTGAACGGCGCGTTTTCAAGCATCGACTTTCATTACACCGACCGGGTTATCCCACCGATCACTGAATCATAACGGCAGCCAAAGGGCTTTCTCGTTGTGAGGTGGGTATACTGCAAATTATTTCAGTAGCAAATCGATACATTCGTATAAGGATGCCAGCCAAAGTATTTTAGAAACAGCCCCCTATTGATGGACGCGAAGACTTTCTATGGGATATGTCTAGCATGAAAGCTCATAAATATTTCTGCAATTGCACGCGTAGGGGGAATAATGCCACAGGAAACACAGTCGCTTAAAAATTGTCATATATAACCCCGTGCCCAAATTGTGGCACCGAACGCGACGGAATGCGTGCTGTTATGGTTCGGATGCTCGACCTTATGGCCGTGATGAGACAGAGACAGTTGCTTTTGATTGCTCCGGAACTAAATCCAATCGTGGATGATTTGACCGAATTAATAGCCCGACTTCGTCATCAACAGTAATGGCCAGGGAGACAGACCGCCAGCGCATCCCAGGGTGTGACAATTCTCCCTATGAACGAAACTGCCAAGGTAGAGACCCCAGTGCAGGAAACGCAATGGGCGGTTTTGGAAAACGCGCTAAAGCGTGTAAGACAGATCTAGATCGCCAATTTCTTTGATAGGGAGCCCTGCCTGATTTTGGATAATCGTAATCATCTGGGCGCAAAAAATAGAATCCTCGAAGAAAAGGCACCCGACGTAAGGGTGACCGTCATGCTCGATGATTAGAAAACATCTGTTGTTGAGGGTTTTATTTGGGAGCACATATTCAAGGCGGCCGATTTCGCCTCGCAGTGGCTTTAGATGACTTTTAGGATTTGCCGGCGACCACGCAGGGGGCAACGATGGCAATCCGCGATAGTTGATCAACGGGTGATCACGCAGTCGCATGCCCGATAGATACCATCAAGGGGTCATTTGTTGTCAAACGGACATGGAGGGCTCAATTGTCAGATTTCTGCTTGTTATGAATTTGGTCGGAAGCTAAAATTATTTGATGTTCTCCGTTTACCGCAAACGCAAAAACTCGCCAAATGCGCAGTGGCATTTCAATACCAAATGCACCCGTTGGCCCGAAGTCGACTTCGTTCAAGTGCGCTTCGTAGATGTCAAAGCAGGTGAGCGCCTCTGCCAGGAATGCGCAAAGCTTGAGTCCGAAATGTTTCCGCCGGAATAGTGATGAGAGGGACGGGTGCTGGTAACAGAGGCTCCGGTTTTCTGCCGTATCGAAATATACAGGCTGTCCTCCCCCGCGTCGAGACTGTGTCGAAATGTCATCCTGAGGCAATAGCCGAAGGATCTCGTCTTCGTAAGCAGCAGACAATGCGAGATTCTTCGCTGATGCTCAGAATGACATGCGTGCGAGTTTTGCGATTGCGACACAGTCTCGTCGCAGTATTCGAAGCTTACTTGGAAAAGAAACGGCGTCGCGCACCGGAGACCGCGGCAAACAACTCGTCAGCTGGCGAACCGCTGCACTATCGTCTTTCAACGGAAATCCCTGATTACTGGATTCCGCTGATGCCGGCGCGCACCGCGCAAGGACTCCGTCTGAAGCGCGGCGCTGTTCTCAATACGGATGGCTTGCCGGAACCCGTTCATGCACTCGGACGTATTCTGAACCCTGATCTCGGTCGCGCCCTGGAATTACACGAAGAAGAAGTCCCGCGCGAAGGCGTTCGTGTTACGCGCAATTACCAGTACGCCCGCTGGTTCGACGGCTCGACCCATTTGTGGATCGGACGGCGTAAACAGATCGGCCGCGGTGAAGGATCGAGTGGCCTGGGTTTTGATGTTGTGGATCGTTAGCCGAAGCCGGGTTTGTTGTGATCGCACGGGGGAAATTTCCGCCTACTGCGAGCAAATTCTGTCGGTGAAATACCAACAAATAAGTTATTCGCTGGCCAAAGTCATTTCTCCGGTTCGTGGAATAAAGAGACTTCTCTCAAGAACTTACGGGCGATCGCTGGCGGTGTCGCATTCGTAGTTAAGTGGCATGACAGTTGCCCCTAATCAATCCGAAATGCGAAATCATGCCACGCCGTTTGAGCGAAGAAGGTTTAGGAAATGAAATCTATGAAATTAATCGGCTTACTGGTTATTCTAATCAGTTCGTTCATTGGATGCACTGGCCAACCTGACCGCATTCTATTGAAGGAGCGTGGAGCTGATAACCGTTGTCATATGATAATCGAGACCTCTGGCGATCCTGGCAATCCAACTGATCGCCCGGTTGTCGATTATTACGGGCCGTGTGATGAACGGCCTTCGAGATGAATCTCAACCTGGCCGCATAGCGATTTGCCGTCGGTTGCTCTGCAACTCCGGAGTCTATCCCCTCTGAAAACAGCCCTATCTGACCTGCCACGACCCAAGCCCTTTTAAGGCTGATTTGATTTGCCGCGGCGAAGCGGCGCTAACGCCAATTCAGGCGAGCACGGCAAAGACATGAGGAAAATAACGGATCAAAAGTTTATGGTTTTTGTCCGGGAGTGAGCGCCGCTTTAATCGCAGGAACAGCCTCGGGACACAGATAAGTGGCCGCGCCAAGAAGTATCGCCGCGGCCCCCTTGTCGCACAAGATCTGGATCATCGCTGGTTCACCGTTGTTCTTGTTTCCGGCGGCGACGGCATTCTGAAGCAGCGAGTACTCTCGAGATGCAACGTCACATCCAGCAATGAAACGTTCGTAATGCTCGGGTGAAAGTTCAATCAGGACGTTCACGGTCGGAGTGTTAATGAGTCCTTTAGAGTACAATATTGGGGCGCTCAAAGGGTTGAGAGTTGTCATGAATCTCCACAGATTTTTCCGAAGATAATAGATGTCGCTCGACGATTTCTCGAAGCGCTGTGAAACATAAGGGCTTGTGCAATATCTCCGCGGCACCGAACGGCAATAGCGCGTTCGACAAATACCGATGATTTGTGAAAGGCGGTATTGACGATTACCGGAATCTCTCTAGTCGACGGATCTGCCTTAAGACGCGCGATGGCTTCATCTCCAGTGATCCCAGGCAAACCGAGATCCATGAAGATCAGATCGGGATGCACCGCGCGTGCTTGGTCTATGGCGTCAAGTCCGGTTGCCGCCTCGGCAATGTCGTAGCCCAATTGCCCGAGAACGAGGGCCATCAATGCTCTAGTGTCATTGTGATCTTCGACGACGAGTATCTTTTTCTTGGCCATATTTCCCTCGATTCGCACAAACGATGCCGGTTCAGTTTGTTGGGGGATTTAGTAGTGACAAGATAGTTTAGAGCGCTTTTGGGAATGCTTATTTCTTCAAATAATCACGAAAAATACTTATGGCTGCGAAAGTTCATTTTTGACTAAGCGGATTTTGTCCATTGCCGCTTGAGCAGAGCCCCACCGCCAGACCGCTATGCCCAACGTGCCTTGATTACGATTCAGTTTGGATCAAATCGCGAAGCTGAACGATCCGTCGGCTCGATCACGGTATCGATGCCCCATTAGCTAATTGACGATCTCAACGTGCTGATTGGCCAGAATCGGAGGTTAGTTGGTTCTGCGATCATGAGCTTTTGGGTGCGCTTTAAGAAAACTCAATGGATAAATGCTTGCCCTCAGTTGTCCGGATATGCGTAAAACTGCCGATATTTCAATAGATTAAAGTTCTTTGAAGGTCGCCAGGCTAGTTCGACAAGGTAGGCACAACCGCACAATCGAAGGGATGTTTGCTGCTCGGCCCTCCAGATAAACCTTTTTCCCATCGTGGTACTAAGATAAAATGTTGCGTTAAACCAAGGAGACTCTGTATGGATCACGTCAATAAGCTGCTCGATCTATCGTTGCGTCACGTAATCGAACCGGGACTTAACTGGGTGTTGAACCATCCGCTGGTCTCCGTGGTTGTGATTGCTGCGCTGATTTACTTTTCAGTGCGTAACTATCGCATGCTGTAATTTTTTGTCTGTTCTTCCGGTTCGTCCAGTTCGTTTTCTCGCCTCCCTACCTCCGCTCATTTCGAGGGAAAAATCCCACTGTCGGGTGTGCGCTGGTGCGCCGTTTTTCAGCTCTATTTGCAGTTGCTTTTCAAGAGGTCGGAGAATAGGATTTTCTATCCTATCGAGGTGACTGACTATGCCGCTAGTTTCTGCTTTGGCCGCGAGCCATGCGCCAAATATTTTGCTCGAGCCCGGTCGAGAGTGGGAAGATTTCATGAATCTCCACTACAGCATGGCGCCGCAAGGGTCGGCCTCGCGGCCGACGCTGGAGCAGCAGCAAAAGCTCCGTCGCGACGCGGAACAAGCTTTCGCTGTCCTGCGCGCCGACCTGGAGGAAGCCAAGCCGGACGTGCTGATCGTGGTCGCCAACGATCAGTTCGTGAATTTTTTTTGGAACAATATTCCGACTTTTTTCGTGACCACGGCCGATGAAGTCAAGGGACAGTTCACGCGGCACCATTTTCACTATCGCAATCATAAAGAACTGGGCAAGGCGATCGTCCGCGCCGGCATGGACCAAGGCATCGACTTTTCCTTCGGCGAGCATATCGAGCTGCAGCACACACAGAACGTGCCGCTTTATTTTTTGCTGCGCGAACCCAAGATTCCGATCCTGCCCGTTTACGTAAACACTTGGGTGGACCCAGCGCCATCGCCGCGGCGCTGCTACCAGGTCGGCGAGCTGATTCGCCAAGTCGCGGAGAGTTCAAAGGAGCGCGTCGCTGTTCTCGCGACCGGCGGCCTATCCCATTTTCCCGGCTCGCCGCGCATCGGTGAGATCGACGAAACCTTCGATCACAAGCTGCTCGCGGTAATGCGCGAAGGTAGAGGTAAGAGTCTGGTTGAGTATTCCGTTCAAGATCTTTTGCAGGCCGGTGACACGGAATTTCTCAATTGGATGGTGGTGATCGGCGCCGTCGGCGATGCCAAGGCGAGCTATACGGCGTATATGCCGGATTTCGTCGCCACCGGTTGGGGATTCGTCAGCTGGAAATTTTAGAGGAGCACCAATGAGTTGCTATCATCTAAGCCGCTTACTGTTCGATTTAAAAATGAACGAGTCGATTTATCAGCGATCGCTGGAAGACTTCGAAGCTGTCATGCGCGGCTATGAGCTTTCCCCTGAGGAAAAAGATGCGCTGCGCGCAGGCGATCCGCGTAAACTGCGCCAACTCGGTGTTCACGGCATGCTTTGCCTCTATATCAAAAGACTCAATCCGGAATTTCGCGATAATATTTATTGGGCGCAGAAGTAATCCTGCGCCTGCTTGCCGCCGTTCCATTGCTTCGTTTCCGCAAAGCTCGCGGTTCATTTTACAGCTAAAAGCTTTTTGACCGGCCGGAACTGGTTTGTTAGTATCCGGCAGACGCAAACATACCAGGGGGATCATCACGCATGGACTTGGGATTGAAAGGCAAAGTTGCTCTAGTCGCCGGCGCGAGCCAAGGCATGGGCAAGGCTTCGGCACTGGGTTTCGCGCGCGAAGGCGCAAAGGTGGCGATCTGCGCGCGCGGCGAGGCGGCGCTCAAGGAAGCGGCGGAAGCGATTCGCCAGCAAACCGGTGGCGAAGTGCTGGCGATCGTCGCGGACATGAGCAAGCCCGATGATATTAAAAAATTTGTCAACGACAGCGCCAGCCATTTTGGCCGGGTCGATGTGATCGTCAACAACGCCGGCGGGCCACCGCCGGGCGAGTTTATGAAGTTCACCGATGAAGATTGGCACAATGCTTTCAATCTGAGTTTCATGAGCACCATGCGCATGACGCGTGAAGCCGTGCCGCATATGCGCAAAGTGGGCGGCGGCAAGGTCGTCAACATTACTTCCTATTCGGTCAAAGAACCGATCGCTGGATTGGTGTTGTCTAATGCCGTACGCAGCGCGGTGATCGGCATGGCGAAAACTCTCTCGCGGGAATTGGCGCGGGATAATATCCTTTTCAATAATGTATGTCCGGGCCGCATCGACACCGATCGCGCCCAGAAGCTTAACCAGGCGCGCGCCGACCGCGTGGGCCGACCGGTGGAAGAGATCAACAAGGAGATGGCTGCGGAGGTGCCCCTTGGCCGATACGGCACGGCGGACGAGGCCGCCGATTTGATCGTTTTTCTCGGCTCGGATCGCGCCAGCTACATCACCGGAACGACCATCGCGATCGATGGCGGTCTAGTCAGGGCCATTCAATAACGGGAGGAGCAGCGATGGTTCACTTTGTCATCCAGTGGGATTTGCCGGATCAAAAAGCCAACCTGACGATCTACGCCAACAAGGCCAAGAACGATTGGCTGCCGACAACGCTTTCGCACAAAGGCGTGATCGAGATCCGCAACTACCGCAATCCCCTGGAAGTAACGCCCCACGTGGCGATCACCATCGACTTCGAGACCCTGGACAACTGGCGCGATTTCATCGACTCGCAGGATTATATCCGCATCATGCGCGAGCTGCGCATTCTCGGTTGCAATAATTTTACGGTCAACGTCTGGGCGCCGTCGAAGTATTTCCCAGAGTCGATGAAGCCGTAGGATTCTGCAGCAAAGCTGTTTGGCAACGTTCTCGTCGCGAGAGTCCTCTCGCGCAAGTCTATTAATCGAACACCGACCTTTTCTTCGCTGTCATCCTGAGCCGGCGGCGAAGGATCTGCTTTCGTGCCGTGGAAGAGCCTCTCAGTTGGCCGCGCAAACTCTTAAACAGATTCTTCGTCGCGATGCTCCTCAGAATGACACGCGTTTTGTTGAGCGGCTCTATACACCTTGCACTGACGTGGGTTGAATGAATCACCGGCGGTTACCGGTCCGTGGCGTTCGCTTCTGATCATGCGCCCGGATACGGCCAGAGCTCTTTTACCTTCAGTACGTGAATGCCGTGGTTTTTGTCGCTCAAGTAGATGCAGCCGCGCCGGTCGACGAGCACGTCTTCCGATTGCGCGACGAGTTTAGTCGGCTTGGCGCCGATGCGGGTCTTGGGATCGGCCGGCACGAAGTAGGCAATCTCCTTGGGCTGGCGCGCGTCGCGGATATCGTAGACGCGCAAGCCGGCATTGAAGTAAGTGAGATAGGCGATGTCGTCGCGGTCTTCGAGACAGGGTTGATGATTCGGGTGATGATGGTTGTGCGGACCGAACCGGCCGGGCTTTTCGTAAAAGTTTTTCAAGCCGCTTTCCGGCGGCGGTTCCGGCAACGGCAAGAGCGAAATCATCCGCGGCTTCTTTTCATCGCTGATATCGACGATGCCCGCCAGGTTCAGATCTTCGTCACCGTTCTCGCGAATCGCCTCGTCGTTGATCAAAGCAAGCTTGCGTCGCGGCAGAGGCAAATAGGTGTGAATGCCCTGGGTCGCGGTGATGCCGCGAAAGGCTAGTTGGCTGAGCATTTGCGGTTTTGCGAGATCGCTCACGTCAAGGATAATCCCGCCACCGTCGCCGTAAGAAAGATAGGCTCTGTTGCCTTCGATATGCGCCGGACCGTGGCAGGAAAATTTCAGTCCGGGAGTCGATACCCCGTCAACTTGTTCCGGCAACGAGAATCGGCCGATTTCTTTTGGCTTGCTCGGATCGGCGATGTCGACGATCCGGTAAATTTTACCGTTCAGGCCCGGCGCGCCGGCGGCGGCGTGAACGAGATTACCGCCGTCGTAGAAATTGCGGTGCGTGCCCGTGCTGCCGGTCTGAAAGTGGCCGATCTGCCGCGGCTTGGTCGGCTCGCTCACGTCGAAAATGAAAAATCCTTCCGTGTAAGGTTGACCTTCGGCGCCGCCCCAGCCGGGCGCGATTCTTTCCAAACCGGTGATCATCTTGCCGTCAGCGACCTGGATTTGGATCGTCCAGGTGTTTTCCGGTCCCGGAACAAAAGTGCAAAATTCCGGCGCTTCCGGATCGGTGACGTCGAGCACGCTCCAGCCGCGATGCCACAGATGGGCGACGTAGAGATACCAATGATTGTTTAGTTCCTGCATGGCCAGCTTGAACGCCGGCTTGCCATGGAGATCGTGATAGCCGATAGGCTCGATGTTATGAGCGAAATAGCCTGCGGGAATTGCTTGCGCCATATTCATCGCCTCAGAGTAACGCCGATCTGACGGCAATATTTTTTAACCGGACATGCGCTGCACAGCGGCGAGATCGGCCGGCACAGGTGCTGACCGAAGCTCACCAGGAGATCGTTGTATTCGATCCAATATTGCTTGGGAAGTTTCGCTCTGAGCGCGTCCTCGGTTTTCGCCGGGGTCTTAGTCTTTACATAGCCCCAGCGGTTCGAGATCCGATGCACGTGGGTATCGACGCAAATGCCGGGTTTTTTGTAACCGAGCGTAACCACCAGGTTCGCAGTTTTGCGTCCGACGCCTTTTAGTTTTAACAGTTCGTCGATTTCATCGGGGACTTCACCACCGTATTGATCGATCAACGTCCGGCAGATGTCGAGGATGTTCTTTGCCTTCGTCTTGTAAAAGCCGACAGGATAAATCAACTTCTCGATTTTCTTGGCGCTGAGTTTGAGCATTGCGGCGGGCGAGTCGGCGACGGCAAACAAACGGTGGGACGCTTTTGCCGTGGTCGCGTCTTGGGTCCGCAGGCTCAGAATGCACGAGATCAGCACCCGAAACGGACTTTCGTAGGTCTCAGCCATCAGGGTCACGATCGGCGTGTCCCACTGGGGCACCTCACGGCGCAGGATGCGGAGCGCCGAATGAATCTCGCGGTCTTTCATCGTGCTAGTGTTTTGCATCGCGTTTGGTAGATTGGAGTTGGTTCTATCACAGTTCACCCGACCGTCAAAAGTTTTGCCGCGATGGATGCAAAAAGAATCGCCTACGCGCTAAGATCTCGCAACCCGGAAATCATCGCGGGCAATGGCCACAAACCAGCGGCGGTGCTGATCCCGATCCAAGAACGGCAGGACGACGATTATCTGGTGCTGACCAAGCGCGCGGATCATCTGCGCACGCACAAAGGTCAAATCGCTTTTCCCGGCGGCAGGGTCGATGCGGCCGATGTCGACGTGATCGGAACCGCGCTGCGCGAATGCCAAGAGGAGATCGGCGTCGATCCAACCTGCGTTAGAATACTCGGCCGCTTGGATGAGTTCACCGCGGGTTACGGGCTGATTGTCACGCCGGTGGTCGGACTGATCCCGGCCGAGTGTGAATTTCGCCTCGATCCCGCCGAAACGGTTGCTGTGGCTTCCGTGCCGATCCGCGCGCTCATGGAGCGCGCCAATTTCACCCTTGACGATCGCCTGTCACCGGGCGGCCATTCGAACTATCACTTCTACGTCAACGGCTGGGATGTCTGGGGCGTGACCGCGCGCATCATCGCGCAGTTTCTCGAGTTGGTTTACGGTTTTGAAATCAAGAAAATTTCATAGCGAGCTTTGAGAGTTTTTCGTCAGCGTCGGGTGTTTAGCGCCGATTGCGGCCTTTCTCCGACTTCAGCTCCTTTTGCGCCTCTCTGAGAAAAGAAAAATCGAGTAGAGCGGCCGGTTCGGCGACACGTCGCGATCCGGTCGCTTATCGTGTGACAAATTTCGGTTTCAACAGAGCGATCAAAGCAGGCAAAAGCAACAGACCGCCGAGCATATTCATGCCGAGTATGATCAGCAGCTGCGAGCCCATCTCGGCCTGAAAACGCAGCGGTGAGAACGCCCAGAAGGCGATGCTGGCCGAGATCAGAAAAGCCGTGTACAAGACGGCTTTCCCGGCCGTCGCCACGCCGTCGATGAGCGCGCGATTGAGATCGCTGCGCCCGCTGCGGTGATATTCTTCGATCGCCCGCGACACGATATAGATGCCATAGTCTTCGCCGAAGCCGATGCCCAAGCTGATGACCGGCAGGGTATTGACGTTGAGACCGACGCCCCAGTAGGACATCAGCGCCATGCCGAAAGTATTCGACATGAGGACCACGCCGACGAACAAAAGACCCGCCACCAGCGAGCGAAAGCCAAGCGCGCAAAATATCAACTGGGCGAGCAGCATCAAACCTAAAGTGAGCTTGTCGGAGCGAGCGATTACTTCGTTGGCCGCCGCGAGCACGCCGGCGTAACCGCTAGCAAGCTTGAACTCGGCTCCTGCCATTGGGTTCCGCTTGATAAACTCGCTGGCGTGCTCGATGACCTCGCGCAGTGTGTCGCCCTTGTGATCGTAGAGAAAAAACGTGACGCGGCCGTGCTGAAAATTGTAGTTGACCCAGCGGTCGAAATCACCCGGCTCGCTGCCGTGCTCGGCGACCATGAGAATGCCGCCGACTTCATCGCTTGAGCGCGGCAGCAATCCCCAACGCGGATCATTGTAGTGCAAGACCGAGTTGATCTGGCGGGTCAGGTCGACCAACGAATCACTCGAGCCGACATGGGGCGAGCGCAGCATGTGACGTTGAAAGGCTTCGATCCGCTCGAGTACCTGCGGCGACTTCATCATGCTCTCGGCTTGACCTTCGACGATCACGTAAAGATGATCGGTGCCCTGAAATTTGTCGTTGATGTGGCGCACGCTCTGATTGTATTCAGAGTCGGGCCAGAGCAGCGGCGAACCGGGACGCGAATCGCCGACGGTGAGAAACTGATACCAGTAGGCGCTCCAGACGATGACGACGGCGAAGCCGGCGATCACGACCATGCGGCCCGATGGATGAACACAAAAGCGGCCCATGCTGCGCAGCGGGGCTTCGAGCCAATGACCTTCGCCGCCGCGCGGCAGCCGGCGCGGCGTTGGAAAATAGCAACACAGGATCGGATCCAGAAGCACCACGGTCACCAGGTTGCTGAGCACCCAGAAGCTGCCGGCGATCGCCAGCTTGGTAAGGATCGGCATGGGCGCGACCAAGAGAACGGTCAAGCCGATGGCGTCGGTGACGATGGAGACGCTGCCGGGCATCATCAGACCGGCGGCCGATTCGATGGCGGCCTTTTCTTTGTCGCCGCAGCGTTCGAGCTCCTCGAAAAACCGCTCACGAAATTGGATCGAGTGGCTGATGGTTCGCGCCGCGATCAGAAACGGCACGACCAAAATCAGCGGCTCAAAGTTGTAGCCCATCAGCGCGGTGAAGCCGGCGCCCCAGATGAAAGTGATCACGGCGGACAGCACCGGAATCATGACGCCATTTAAATTGCGATAGTAAAGAACCAAAATGGCGAGAATGCTCAGGCAGGTGAGGGCGATAATCAAGCCGATCGAACGCAGATGATGATAAATCCAGCCGTAGAGAATCGGTTCGCCGGCGGCGTAGACCCGGATTTTTGAATCTTCGACTTCATGGATCGCTTGTTGAACGCGCCGAAACAGCGCGGCGTAATCGAGCCGTTCTTCGTGGAAAGCTGCCGTGATCAGCGCGGCTTTGCCATCCTCCGAAACCAGCCGCCCGACGATGGTCGGGTTGGCGTAGACGATGCTGCGCAGACGCTCGATCTCCGCCGCGCTCTGCGGCACGCCCGGCCACATGACCGGCTGTACTTCGATGCCCCAAGCCGTCGCCCGAACGTCTTTTACCTTTTGCCGGGCGATGGAAAAAATCTGGTAATTGTTGGCGCCGGGCGTGCGCTCGATCATCTCGGTGAGCTTCTTGATTTTCTCCAGCACCGGAACGTTGAAAATATCGCCGTCGGTGACTTCGACCGACAACATGACGACGTTGGCGCCGCCGAAGATCTTCCAATAGCGCTCATGGACGCGGATGTAGGGGTGATCTTTCGGCAGGAGATCGGCAAAAGCCGGTGTACATCTCGATCTTGAACGAGAGGTAAGCAAAGATCAGCGTCGCGACAACGATGATGGCTAAAATCATCGCGCGCTTGTTGTACGACTGAAGGTAGCGACTCGCCTCATCGGCGCGCGAGCAGAGTCCTTCGTCGGCGACAGGATATCGATCTTGAGGCGCTTCCAGGTTGCGCCGCCGTCTTCAGTACGTAGCACGAGACCGCGGTTGCCGACAGCCAGTCCTAAACCGTCTTTGCCGAAATGCGATGGCGTTCAAACTCAACCGGGCAATGTTCGCAGACTGCTTGCTGCCAGCGATCGGTATTTGTCTCCGCTCGAAGCAGGGTGCCGCGTTCACCGACAGCCCATAGCTGTTCGCCGAACGCTGCGGCGGCAAACAGATGGTTGGCATCGACTGTGCCGTTTGCTGTCGTTAGCGCTGGCGAATAATTTCCCAACGCGTGCCGTCGCGGGTCTTGAGAACAACTCCGTCAAGGCCAAAGGCATAACCCGTGCGCGGCTGAGGTGAATAGCAGAGCAAAAAGGTTGCGGCTTTCACCGCTCGAGAAGGAAACTTCAACCGGGCTTTTTTGCTTGTTCCAGGTTTTGCCGCCATCCTGAGTCTGGAAGATGACGCCGAACTCGCCGGAAACCCAGCCGCGCATCGGGTCGGCGAAATAAACGCCGCTAAAAGTCAAATCTCCAGGCACCGATGAATTGGTCCAGGACCGTCCGCCGTCGCACGGTTCGCAATATTGCGCCGCGGCTACCGACCATCCAGCCATGAGCTCTCATCGAGCCAAAATGAACCGAAGAGATGCTCCGGCGTGTTGGTTGCCTGAACGCGCCAGCTTTTGCCGCCGTCGTCGGTACTCAAGAGCGTCCCGTGACTGCCGCTGATCCAACCTTTCGCCGGGTTGACGAAGCGTACGGTGAATAGCGCGTTGTGCACGGGACTGGGTTGGAGTTGCCAACTTCCACCGCGGTCGGTCGAATGCAGAATCGTGCCGTAGTAACCGACGAGCCATGATCCGGTCGCCGATGATCTGCACGCCGTAGAAATTCTCATTGACGGCCGGATTCTTTGGCGCGCTGTCGGCGTTGACGTCGAAAAGCTGCCGGGACCAATCCCAAGATCAGTCCCAAGCAACCGAGCAAGAGAAAATGCATGAAGAATGAATTCAGGTCGCGTTCGTGCTGCTTGCCATTACTCGATGGACCCGCCGCGCATGATACTCTCCAGCGTGGCCAGGCTGAACATGGTCGCAGAATATCCCTTATTATAGGATCGCGTCGCGGTAACGATGGTTGAGCGGCCATTTTGCACGTTGACGATTACGACATCCGCCACCGACCAGGCTTCGCGGCCATCCGCAAGTTTTACCGGCGTGAACATGCCGAACTGCTCTTTCCAATACTCGCCGCGCTTGTCCCAGATCAGGGTCCAGTGCGTGTCAAAAGTCATTTTGTTGAGGTGCAATAACTTTCGCGGATAGCAGTAGCTGGAATCCTTGGGCGTGATTTCCAGCACATAGGTATCGACGACTTCCCACTTTTCATCCAACGGCAAATAGTCCCCTGGCTTGCGATTGAACGGCAGATGCTCCTGACTCAGGTTTGCCAGCATCTTTTTTTCGCCGAGAAACTTGTAATTGAAGTCGGTGATCTTGCCATTGAAGCTGTTGATGTCGTCGAGGTTAAATTCGCTCGGCGCCAGAGTTTGGCAGCGCTGCGTCGTCGTGGCGCGGCGGATGCGCCGGATGCTCGGGATATAAATATACAAATCGTCGGCGCGATTGGGATCGGCGTAGCGGATTTCCAGCGTCGTCGTGCCGGCGGCGTCGCGCGGATAGCTATCGACGCGCAACTGCATGTAATCGATATGCTCATAGCCGGGAATCGCCGGTTTGGGATCGAGATTGTAGCGCGTGCGTGGGAAGAGAAAATAAGAAACCAGATCGGCGCGGCGTTCGGCGCCGTCTTTCTCGATGGCTGATCGAATGATTTTTCCACCTTTGACCGCGCCGCCGGTCTTGTAATCGTCGCCCAGCCAGCGCCAGAAAAAATTCCATGCGAGCTTCTGACCGATCTGCGCATCGCTCAAGTCGAGCTTTGGAAAAGGCTGGCCGGCGGTGTAGCCCAAAAGCTCGCCGTTGGCGCCAAGACGAACTTTGCCGGAATATTTTTCGGTGGCATCCGCGTACTCTTTAAGCGGACGGTACACTTTTGGCGCTTTGATCTGAATGCTGTGGCCAGCTTTGATCCGATTCAAAAAATTGTCACCGACCATGCCCTGGATTCTCTGCCAATTGTTCGGACCGATGGTATCGCCGGGCTTGAGATCGGCGTCCGCGGCAATTAGATCGATCCCAGGCAAAAGACATAGTGCCAAAAGCAACAATAGGGCGCCGCCAGTCGGACAAGCGAACAGTCTTCTTTGGGCTGGTTTCATCGTAATTTGCCTCTGCTTTCAACGTTTAGAACTGGTAACGCATTTTGAGAAAGACCGAGTCCTTCTCGTCAAAAAAACCAAAGGACTTAAATTTGTTCCGGCCGCCATAAAAAGCGCCGACTAGGCTCAACCGGATCTTTTCATTTCCCGGCGGCACATAGCTAATCGCCGGATTCACCGACCAATAACCGTCAGGATCATACGCGGTAAAGACATCCGGCAAAATCGTATCGCCGAGGTAGCCGGTGCCCATTCTGAAGGTCAGGGTGGTGGAAACCTTCTTGATCCTTTCAGCGGTAGAGAAGGGATGGATGCCATCTTCGTAGTTAAAAATAATGCTTTGGAAGATTTGAAAAGATAAATTAAAGGCGCGCCAGGGATCGTCGGGGTGAAGAAACGGGATCAACGTCGTGCGGTCGAACCCGAGAGCGTATCTGAGCGTGTGTTTTTCCACGACTCCATCCGGATGTTTCGGATCGACCGTGGCTTTCAGGCCGAATGCGCCGGGGAATTTTGAGATGTTGTACGGCTTGTCCGGCAGGAACGCCATTTCTCCTCTAAGGGTTGTGTTCACCGGCAGACCCAATAGATCGCCCACCGGGTAGTTGAACTGACCGGCGAAAATATTGGTGCGATCGTTGACCAGCCGAAGGCTGACAACGCTGGGCGCGGCCCCGGCGAGACATGGACCGGGCACAGGCGCCGAGCAACTGACACCTTTGACTTTAAATACCATGTCGGTGGACTGCGGGTTAAAGCCCCAGATGTAACCAAGGCTGAAATTCAATTTCCCAATGCTGTGACTCATCCGTGTGCCGATCTTCCAGCTATCGCCGGCATCGGGTAACTCGCGGCTGGTGCTGGGAATAACCAGGCACGAAACAGAGACTAAAGCGGAATTGGCAGCACAAGCGGGATTAAGCGAATTGGCAAACAAGTTGCCGAAGCCGTTAAAGGTGGTCGGCCCCAATCTAAAAATCTGTCGCGTTTCCGGATGGGCCGACCATCTGCCGTAGCGAACCTTCAAATCGCCGGTATCGTTGCTGCCGACGATTTCATCGACGCGTTGTTTTGCTTCGTCGAAAAAGCCGGGCAGGGCGAAAAATTCCAAAATTGTATTGCTTACCGGCTGCACCGTGTAGTGCGCGCGCAGTCCCCAGCCGGGAATCCTCGTTTCATCCAGGTTGAAAAGATTGGGCGCAGCAGGCGGCGAGAAAGTGAGATCCTGGGGATTGATCAGATCGAGAAGTCTGATCCCGTCCGTCTCTCCCCATGAAATGAATTGTCTGCCGAGCCGGATCTTCCAGCGATCATGGGGCCGCAGATCGAGGACGGCTTCCCAGGGTTCGAAACTATCCTCGTCGTAAAATCTGTTGGAAAGTGGTTTGACCGGCGCGGCCGGAAAATAAGTAACGCTCTGCTCCCGACTCTTCGCTTCCGCGTTGTAACGCGGTTCCTTGACGAACCGCCAAGAAATAAAAAACTTGGCCCAGTCGGTCATGTCGACGTTGACTTCGGGCTGGATCGTGAATCGATTCATGATGAAGCGATTCGAGGTGTCGAAGAAGCGACTGCCGTGGCTCACTGAAAGTCCGGACACGTTCTCGAGGAACCCGCCAAAAGACACTTTCTCTTTAAAAAACGTGTCGACCTCGTCGCCGAAAATGGATTGGGCAAATGCCGAATCGGGGATCGGCCACAGCAGGATAAATGCCAGCGTAGTACGAGCGATCCTGATGCCGCAAGAATCTCATAAACTCCTCCAGTTGGACGGTGAGTAAGCGATGTTTTCACGCAAAGTTCGTGATAATTCTTGTAAAGCGTGCCGCGATCGCGGTCGAAAAAATCGTTCGAAAATTTCGTTTATAATCTAATAGTTAATATGTCAAGTAATTTTCTTGCAATCATCTTATCCGCGGCATTGCTTGCGGCTCCCTATTTGTGGCCGAACACCTTCGCGCTCGCATGGGTCGCGCTGGCGCCGTTTTTCTGGGTGTTGGCGCGAGTACGAACGCCGCGGCAGGCGATCTTTTATGGCTGGTTGATGGGATTTTGCGCTCATCTGATCGGCTTTCATTGGCTGGTGTACACGATCAGCGCGTTCGGCGGTTTCCCTTACGCAGTCAGCGTTTTGGTTTTTTTGCTCTACGCCGCGCTGCAGGCGCTGCAAATGGCGATCTTCGCGCTGCTCGTGCGCAGCGTCGGGTTCGGGCCGTTGCATATTTTTCCGGCGCTGTTCTGGGTGCCGTTGGAATTTTTATTTCCACTGCTATTTCCCTGGCACATCGCCAACTCGCAAGTGTCCTTCGCTTGGTTCATTCAAACCGCTGACCTGGTCGGTCCCTACGGCGCGAGCTTCGTCGTGGTTTGGTTCAATGCGGCCGTGTTTAGACTTGCAACAGCCAAGAAAGAGGAGCGCCGGGCGAGTTTGTTGCCGTTCGCCTATGCTGCGTTGAGCGTTCTCGTCTCCTTGGTTTATGGCGTCCAACGGCTCGAAAGTGTTTCCGAAGAAATCGCCGGGGCGCGAAAAATCTCGGTGGCGTCGGTGCAAGGAAATGTCGATATCGACATGAAATGGAACCCGGTCCTGGCGCAGAAAAACCTCGACAAGCACCGCGAGCTGACCGCGCAATTGAATCCGGTCGCGCTGGTGATTTGGCCCGAGTCGTCCATTGAATTCATGGTTCCCGAAGATTTGCCGGCGTTGCCGCCGGAATCGATGCCGTCGTTCAAGTCCGACCGAACCTATTTTATCTTTGGCGCGAAAAGTTTTCGTGGCCGGCTGGGCACTCCGAATGGCAAAGCCTTCAATACCGCGTTTTTCACCGATGCCACAGGGCGCATTCTCGGACGCTACCACAAGCAGGTGCTGCTGGCCTTCGGCGAGTATTTGCCGTTCGCGAAAATTCTCGCCTTGCTACCCGCGATGCCATTTGCCGACGGTTTTACGCCGGGCGGCGGACCGGTAGCCTTTCAGCTCTCGCGCGGCGTGCGCGCCGGTCCGTTGATCTGTTACGAGGACTTAATGCCGGATCTGGCGCGCAAAATGGTCAGCGAAGCGCGCGCTAATTTTCTCGTCAACATGACCAACGATGCCTGGTATGGAAAATCGGTCGGACCCTGGCAACATCTGTGGCTGGCGCAGTCGCGCGCCATCGAGACCCGGCGCAGCCTGCTGAGGGTTACCAATACCGGCGTGACTTCGCTGGTCAATGCCAAAGGAGAGCTGGTGCAAACCCTGCCGATGTTTAGCGCAGGCACGATGCAAACCGACGTTGATATTCTAGACCGGCGAGACCTATTACGTCCGCTTTGGCGATTGGTTCGCGTGGAGTCTGACGGCAATGGCGATCGCACTCGTGTTACTGCGCTTGCGACGAACGTTGAGAAAGGAGTAACCGAAGAACGCGCCGCAATGCCGCAACAACCGACTTGCTCGCAGAGTCCTCTACGTGATACGCCCGAGCGGCGCAAAGCAAATACCGGCAGTGCGCCCGAGAGGTTTTGTTGCTTCCTCCAAGGTAGGCCTTGACAAGGAAACCTCCGTACTTAAATTTCCGCGCAGCTCGCGGCGCGAGCGCGAACCCCTTATTAGGAGCATTTTTCAGAATATTTTATGACGACCGCTACA
>CAWERH010000002.1:0-73510 GCA_963811315.1 uncultured delta proteobacterium | reverse complement strand
TGCATAGATGGAGCGTAGAAAAGATCCGTCTAGTCATGGGACATCGGCTTTGATCTGTTTTTTATTAATGCCGTCGGGCTGTTCTGTTACCCGCACGCCGACGCTTTGCTCGAGACCTATTACTTCACCAAGGTCTCGTCCTACTTTCGACTTGTCGGAGTCAATCGCTCCGACTATCTGGAGCCAGTCTTTAGTGAGCGCATATTTCGCGACTTCGCTGCCGATGGCCCCGACGCCATAGAGTATCGCTTTGATCCTGTTGTTGGCACCCGAAGGACGTGGGGCATTACGATTCATCATTAACACCACCTGATCGAATAGAATAAAATCCGAAGATATCAGGCGTATGAGAGCTTACGCCTGCTTCTTCAGAATGCCTGAAGCACGGTTGATTTCACGCGAGCTGTCGATTACGCAGCTTTCTTTTCCTGCCAAACTTTGAGCAATTGCTCTTGGTGCGAATGGCTTCGGCGATCCTGTCGACGGCATTAGGACAATGGCTTCTGGCAACCAGCAATAGTTCCCGCGCTTCCATATCGTCGCAATCAATCACCCAGGTACTGCCGAGCAGGACGGCCACATTCGTGACATCAGAAGAGTGATATTTTCTAAGACAGTCGTAGCTCGCGACGTTGCAAGAAATAAGATCTTCAGTCGCATCCCACTAGTGTAGCCGGTTTTGTGAGTAAGAAGTCACCTATTTAATCGCTGACACCGAGCTTTTCCGAGCGTGTCCGTAATATTGACCGAAAAAAATCCGCGTTGGGATATCCTTTAGAAAAGGGGCATGGAAATAAGCTCTGGGTCAGTCTTGCTTCTTAAGCGTGCAGGCGAAGATCGAATTGATCGACCGCACGCCTGATTAACTCTATAAAGTTCTCTCGGGCCAGCGTCCCCGTGAAAGATCGACTTTCGCTCGTTTCCCCGGGAAGTGACGTGGTAGTGGGTTCCCTTGATATTTCTATGCGCAGCGGCCGTGAATCTCGGCCAATACCGGTCGGTTCTCCTTAACACGTTTAGACTCTTTGCGATCCTGCCAAGCTGTAATATCCACTGCGGCTTATCTCGAATACCTCGTACATCCGAAACAGTTTGAACTGATCTTGATGGGCTCTCATAAACCCGTCCTTCGCCCTAGCTCCTTGGCCAGGTAACTCAATAGGACTATGCCCCACCCATTCTGCGGAACGCTTCTCGAACCCCAGCACGCACAGCTTCAACGTCTTGGAGCTGGCTCAATGATAAACTTTTGGGTTGCTCTTTCGAGACACGCTCAAGAGCGAGTTGCGCTTCGTGTAAAAACTCAGACGGAGAGCCATTGGCAAATCGACTTGCTTGAAAAAGACATTCCGTCAGTTCAGAGTGCTCACCTTCCTGAAGATACCGATCCGTCTGAACCAGGTATCCATATAGCTCGTTGTTGTCCTTTAGAATCTTGGTCATCATTTTAGCAGTCCCTGAAGGCACGTGAAACCAGTCGGCAAGGGGCAAGGGTAAGGCCTGGATAACTAAACAAGCCCAGCCAGCCATCCGCAGTAGGCATAGATCGTGACGCCGTAGCGCTTGCGGTACCGGGCCAGTTTTCCAAATAGACCTGGTAGTCTCTGTCTTTGGCAAAAGTCCTTTGTCTTTGGTTCCCCCGCACGATGACGTGGTAGAGAATTCCGGGGGCAAAGAGCCTTGGGCTTTCGGGCCATCGGAGCCGTTTAACAGCGCGCCGTCAATTTCTCAAGTTACACAGGTCTGATAATCATCTAGCCGGTTTCTCCAGTAGGCCGTAAGTTTGAGCGACCAAACTTTAGTGTCGAAGGAGGAGACCGGAGATGAAGTTGTACGGCGCGATCGATCTGCACTCGAATAACAATGTGACGGTGTTGATCGACGAACAAGATCAGGTGGTTTATCAAAAGTGGCTGCCTAACGATCTGCCATAGATCACCGAGCAACTATCCGGCTATCGGGATCGGCTTCAAGGGATTGTGGTGGAGTCGACCTACAACTGGTACTGGCTGGTGGACGGGCTGATGGAGCAGGGATATCGGGTTCATCTGGCCAACACGGCGGCGATCCAACAATACGAAGGAATCAAATAGACCGACGATCATCCGGACGCCCACTGGCTGGCGCATATGCTGCGGCTGGGAGTTCTGCCAGAGGGCAACATCTACCCGAGAGCGGAGCGAGCGGTGCGGGATCTGCTGCGGAAGCGGGGCCAGATGGTCGGGGAAAGAACCGCCACCTTCTGAGTGTGCAGAATCTGATGACGCGTAACACGGGAGCTCGATCCGGTCGAATCGGATCAAGACGCTCGATAGCGAAACGGTCGACGCGCTTTTGCCCGATCAGGATCTAGCCCTGGCGGTCAAAGCCAACCTGGCCATGATCCAGTGCGCCGATGGACAGATCGATATCTTAGAGAGCACCGTCACCGAGAGGATTAAACTGAGACCGGAGTTCGGCCTTCTAAGACCGTGTCGGGGATCGGGCAGATTCTGGCGCTGACGATCATGCTGGAGACCGGAGAGATCACCGAGATTTTCCAGGTGGGAGACTACGGCTCCTACTGCCGGTGTGTCGGCAGTCAGAAGTTCAGCAACGGTAAAAAGAAAGGCAGAGGCAATACCAAGAACGGCAATAGGTATTTGGCTTGGGCGTTTATCGAAGCGGCCAACTTCGCCATGCGATACGATGCCCGGATCAAAAGCTTTTATCAGAGAAAGAAGGCCAAGGGCCACGGCGTGGTGGCGCTCAAAGCGGTGGCCCACAAGCTGTGCCGGGCCTGTTACTATATCATGAAAGATCAGGTGCCCTTCGATGTCACCAAGGCTTTTGCCGGACCGAAAGATTTACGGCTGGGTGGAGCAGTGAGCTCGCGTAGGGGTTGGTTCACAACCACGAGGTCTGATTAGCCGCTGTTCCATCCCTGAAAACTAGACAACTCGGAGATGATTTGATCAGATGGTACGCCCACGCCGTGAGCCACACTTGGGTTGGACCCCGAACAGGGTGAGCCAGGGGATCTGTGAATCCTATAACCTTGGACACGGCGTGGTACCGACAGTTTTCTGGGGCAACGATTATTGCCAGGGGCGGGAAAGAAATCTTTTTTTGAGAATTCTTCCATGCCTTGATCCTGATGGGTGACTGGTGCGGACCAAAACCCGACACCGACCGATTGAAAACAGGGGCGCGTGACTTACACGATCAAACGCTAACGAGTTCATTCGATGGGAGAAGAAAAAGAAATTCTTCTCCACAGGAAGGTCTGTGCCTACTTGACCTGCCGGCTAATGGGTGCCCCTTTAGTTTCTGTGACACACCCTCGTCAAAATTTTCTTTACAGGATTCTTTAGATCCCGCTACCTGCTAAATTCCGATGGTAGACCCCTTGAGTTGCTTAAACCCCTACTTCGCCCGAGCTCCTTGGCCAGGTGTAACTCAATATGACTATGCCCCTCCGATTCTGCGAAACGCTTCTCTTATCTGAGCACGCACAGCTTCAACGTCTTGGAGCTGGCTCAATGATAAACTTTGGGGTTGCTCTTTCGAGACACGCTCAAGAGCGAGTTGCGCTTCGTGTAAAAACTCAGACGGAGAGCCATTGGCAAATCGACTTGCTTGAAAAAGAAATTCCGCCAATTCAGAGTGCTCACCTTCTTGAAGATAGCGAGCCGTCTGAACCAAGTATCCATATAACTCGTTGTTGTCCTTTAAAATCTTTGGCGTCATTTTAGGAGTCCTTAAGGCATGTGAAACCAGTCGATACTTACTCCACCTGGTGGCGTGACAAATTCCATCGACCCGCCAGAGTTTGCCCCTAACCCAGGTGCGGGACGAGTAATTACAGGTGAAGTAACCGATTTTATTGTTCCTCCCATTATCCAGTCATTTGCAGCTCCCCCTCCAGGCATGCCCATCGATCGCCCGTAACCCTGAGTTGTTGCCGGGTTTTTAAAAGACCAAAATTGCCCGTTCGCGGTGTTTTGAACTCCGAACGCGCCGGTTCGATAACCTATTGCTCCCGCTCTAACTTCACTAAGGGCCGCGCCTGCTCCTGCCGAGTACCCTTGCGTCGCCAATCCATGAGGAGTCCAGATCCCTGTTGAAGCTCTTGCTAAAACACTCCCAACAAAACTGTCCAGCGCCGCCCCCCCAGCGCCAATTGCACATCCCAGAATCGCGGCAGAACCTACTTCAGACGGTGACGGCTTACGTCCAGATAGGGCACCCCCAAGTAATGCCCCAACAGCACCGCTCGCCGCACCCGCTGCACATCCGCCTGCCATTGCTGCCAATGGGAACTTTCCACTTGGATCAATCATAGCTTATCGGATTATTTCCGACATAAGCATAGAGATTCGGGTCGCCCGCTGCAAACCCAATCGGATCTTCACTGATGAACCGCTGCAACGCGGGGTGATAGTATCGCGCCCGATAGTAGTAGAGCCCCGTACCGTCGTTCTCCCTGCCCGTGTACTGATACGAACTGCTGTTGGATGAGCCGGCGAAAGCTCGTTTTCCCGAATGGCTCGTAGGTGTATTCCGTCTGGACGGCGCCCGATGCATTGGCCAACGCCACCGGTGAACCAAGTGCATCCGTCAGAAAAGTGCTTGTGGCCCCGGTGCCAGAATCCGTGCGGGTTATCAACTCATCGACCCCAGCTCCAGAAAGCATATTCGCCAAAATCGTGGCCCCGGATGTCTCTTGGACTGGATCAACCCCGTCGTAGAGAAACTCGGTCAGGCTGCCATTGATGGTTTTCTTTTCTCTCCGCCCAAACGCATCGTAAACGAAACTCGCATTTACTCCCGGCCCGCTGATGCCGACGAGCTGATTCCGCGCGTTCCAGGTGTACGTAGTCGTTCCGCTGGAGTCGGTAATCGTTTGAAGATTGCCGTTGTTGTCATAGGTCAGCGTCTTGTCGGCGAAGGTCGTCTGATGATTGGCGGCGTTGTAGGCCGTTGAGCTGATTGCTTGCGGAATGCCGCGTACGCGCGTAGCTGCCGCCGGCTTTTGTCCGGCGTCCGTTCTTGTCGTACTCGTAGGTGAGATCGCCTAACACCGTTGTCCCGTTTTGCTTGTAGGTGATGCTCGTCAGCCGGGAAGCAGCGTCATAAGCGTATTCACCGACAACGCCGTTGGGCAGCGTACCGCTGGTTCTCCGCCCGGCGGCGTCGTAAGTATAAGTTACAGTCGATGACCCTTGTGTGATCTGTGTCAAACGATTCGCATTGTCGTACGAATAATTCACCGTCGACTGACCGACAACGGTCATTGTCGCTCGCCTACCGGCGGCATCATAGGTGTAGCCCACCGAGCCCTGCGGCGTTGTTTCGGAGGTAAGTCTGTTCAATCCGTCGTAGGTTCGAGTGATCACGCCGGCGACGGAGTCGTTGACCTGGAGTAATCGATTTCCTTTGTCGTAGGTATACGACGTTGTCGAGGTGTCCGCATAAGTTACAACCGTCGGTCGGTTGATAGCGTCATAGGTGTAAGTTGTCGCTTGGCTCTTACGATCGGTAGATTGAGTGATGTTTCCGGCGAGATCGTACTGGTAATTCTCGGTCCGCAGCAACGGATCTTTCCGCGTCGCCAACCGGTCCATGTTGTCGTAGCGTATATATCGTCGGGTTTGCTCGCGCATCGGTGACGCTCAACAGATTACCGTTGGGGTCGTAGCCAAAGTTGGTCTGGCCAGTTAACGGATCGGTGACTTTCGTTACGCGGTTCAACGTGTCGTAGTCAGACGTGCTCAGGTTCCCCAGCGGGTCGGTGACACTAAGCACCCTGCCAGCGTTATCCATAAATAACGTCGCGGTGTTCCCGAGCGGATCGGTCGTGGAGATCGGATCGCCGAAATCATACGAGAGCTGCGTGGTGTTGTTCAGTGGATCGGTGATCGAGATTGGTTGCCCTGCGGCTGTTACGCACTACCGCAGTGGTTTGATTGAGCGCATTGGTCGCGGACGCAAGATTGCCTAAAGCGTCGTAGCCGAACGTTGTCGTGTGATTGAGCGGATCGGTGACCGAGCTAATTTGATTGAATGCCGGCTCGTAAGTAACCGTCGTCGTTACCGCGTCGGCCGTTCCGGAAAGCCGCGTAACTCCGGTTGTGTTGCCCATTGGCATCATAGGTGTACGCAGTCGTTCGATTCAGCGGGTCGATTTCGGAAAGCACGAAGTTGGTGCCGCTCTGAATGTTATGCGTCGTCACCTGTTCATCGGCCGTGCCCACTGCGTCAGTGTGAGTGAGAATCTGCCCCGCTGTATTGAAAGTTACTCGCCTGATGTTTCCACGCGGCTCGGTGACATCGGTCTGCGTTACCGTGCTGCCATTCATCGTATAGTTGAATAGATAAATGCCACCGTCGACCATGGTCTGCTTGATGACCTTGCCGGTGGCGTCGTACTCGTTGGTGATGTAAACGATGCCGCGAGCGTCTTTGACCGTGAGCATGCGGCTTGACGTGTCATAGGTGTATTCGGTGAATCCACCATTCGGATCGGTAACTTTAATGAGGCGTCCTGAGGCGTCGTACTGGTACGTCGCGGTCCGGCCTATGTTGTCCTGAGCTTGGGTAATGCGATTACTACCGTCGTACGTGAGCGTAATCCAGCGGCCACCGGGTGCGCTGATCTGGGTAGCGTTGCCGGCGCCGTCACGAGTAATGGTTGTGGTGTTACCGTTCCGATCTCTGATGCTGATAACTCCGGTCTGACCTGGACGGCTAGCGAGCGAAGCCCTCCTTGAAAACATAGAGCGTGCCGTCTTTCAGTTTGAGATCCCAACCATTGCCATTCCATGAAATTGTCGATTTGTAGAAGGCCGTCTGTGTCGATACATGTTGGTAGACCGCGTCCGTATAACTCGTTCCCGGAGAAGTGCGGTCGAAGTGAATTCTTCCGCCATCAGGCAGGATCAGATCTTGATAGGTGTAGGGAAAAGTGTCGCCGACCAAAAACAGATCATAGGAGTGGCTCGCGCCGATGCCGAACGCGCGGGAATACGTGTCGCTCTGGCGATAAGTGCGGGTTAATGAGAGGGGCATGATACCGTCTGGAAGATAGAGATCCGTTTTAGTTCAAAACAAACAGTCCAGTGGCCAGGTTGACCGGGTCTCCACCGGCGCAGAACGTAGGAAGCGACTGAACAAATGGCCGCACCGATTGCCGCGGCCAGTCCGGGGCCGCCGACCATCGCACCGGTGAACTCATGAACTGAGATGCCTGGGTCTGGAATGACTTGCTTGCCGTCGGGAGGAACGGTTCCGAGGCCATATTTGTACCAACCCTCGTAGCCGGGATCGTAGTGCCAAAATTCGAACTTGGTTCCAGCAAGTTCGTTGAACGTGTTGGGGTAATGTATCCGCGCGCCCGGGCCTCCGGGATTATAGATGTAGGCACCGCCCGGCTGCGCGGTAAAATAGATTGGCACGCTGACGTTCTTCGGTAATGGGAACGGGGTCCGATCCAGCGGAATCTGCGTAAGGCTAACTTCCCTTACCGGCTTTCCGTCGTGATCGATGACCTCCGCATTGGCCGGAAGATGAACTTCAAGGCCGTGAAGCTTCGGTGAGGTAACAACGACTTCACTCGTTAGATGTCGTGGGATCTTAACCGCATGCGCGGTATCGATCTTCGGCAGCCAAATGGTAAACGGCAGAACCGTGGTCTCTCCTTCTTTAATCTCATGGCCATATTCGAACACACCGTGATTTTCCTTTGGCCCGAGAGACGACGACTTTTCGCTGACTCGCCGCTGAGCGACGCGACCATCAATGATGATTTCGCGCCGGCCGGGTTCGATATTTGAGATCAAAAATCGCCCGGTGTCGTCGGTTTGGCCTGACACTGAGGCTTCGCCATACTCGCTTTCAATTTCGAGTTTGACATTGGCCAGCGGCATGCCCTTGAGGTCCAAGACCTGGCCTGCCAGCGCGGTAACCCCATCGGCTGCCTTAAGCGGCGGTAGGTCTTCCCAGTCGGAGCGGGGTTTGCCGTTCTTAAGCTTTCCTTTCCAGGCTAAATCATCATCACTAGAGACCGTGGGAGTTGCAGATGGTGTGGTTGATACCGGCTTCAGTCCAGTGCCGGTGGATGGATTCTACGTGGCGTCGATATTCCACCAGGTATGGGCTTGGTCGAGAAACTGAGTCCGGAGACCGGGAGTATCAACCCGTTCCGGTCAATCGCTCCACTAACGGACACTGCATACGTGATTCCGGGTAGCAAGAGTGATTCTGGGTTAATGAATGCCAAGGATCCGTTCTCAGCCGGAACGACTGTGATCTTTTCGATTCCGTTTGGCCCGCTGAGCGATACCGTCTGATCGTTGACCGTCTCGACTCGAAGCGGCTTTGAAAAACGCAGGGAAATCATGCTTTCAGGATCGACGTCGACCGTTCGGTCAATGGGTATCGATGCTACTAACGCGGGGCCGTCCGCGGACTGGGGCAAGAGCATTGACGGAAAGCTCTGAACTGTCGTGAACTGTTGAGTCGACGGGTCAAAAATTTCACCGTTGTTGAGCGCGTTGCCGGCGTTATCAGAACCGCCCCAGAGAAGGACCCTGCCGTCGGGCAACAAAGTTGATGTATGATCACGGCGCTGAGAAATAGAGGCCGATAAAGTTACTACCGCTTGATTGATGAGGTCCCACCATTGGGCATTTCGAAGCGCCTCTCCGCCGCTACCTACGCCTCCGGAAATGAACACATGCCCGTCTGTAAGCAATGTCGCGGTATGTCGCGCGCGGGGAGTAAGATTAGTGGATGGAATCATCGAGGATTTTTGAGATTCGAGATCGATAATCTCCGGCTCACCTAACATCTGCCCCTTAATTCCAATCCCACCTAGGACCAAAACCGTTCCATCCGGAAGGAGTGTTGCGCTATGCCAAGATCGGCCGCTCTGGAGCTTGATCGGAGTCTCTATTGTTCTACGAGTCTGCGCATCCCAAACAAGTATTGTGTTCAGCCCTCCTCCTGCACCCTGTCCGCCGACTAGCAACAAGCCACCATCTGGAAGATGAGTAACAGATTGACCTGGCATCAGCTTCGCACCGGTTGGTACCGATTGAGGTTTCAGGGTTAACGGTAGCAAGCCAACGAATAAGGAAGTTAAAAAAACCAATGTCGCAATAACTTGTGTCTTTAGCCAGTTCTCGTGACTCTGACGCATCATCGTTCACTCCTCAAAGGGTACAGTTCATCTTGAAACATTATTTCCCTGCTATTCGGCGCCTGTCTCCGGTACGGTTTCTTAAATGTCCCAGTTCAACCTGCTCTACTTACTCCGTCATGCGATTACGGCACGATTGATAGTTGCATGGTCGCCGTGCCCGTACTTTGCCCGGCGGGGTCCACGAAAAGCGTGTAGGTGCCGTTCACTGGTAGAGTCACCGTTGATAGCGAACCATTGCCCCAATAACCGCCGAATCCCGAGCCTGCCAGTACGGTCCCATCAGGTTTCAATATCGACGCAACGACATTACCGGCGTAACCGCCATTGCCACAGCAAAGAAGCGTTCCGGCGGCCGTTAACGTCCCGCTTATCTTGTCGTTCGCATTGCCGCTGAAGGTCAGCAGCGCATTCTGTCCAGGGGTACCTATCGTCAACGGTACCGCCGTCCCTCCCGGAGATGTCAAATCGTAGCTGCGCCGTCCCGGTGGTACAGGTGCTGTCCGGTACCTAGAGTAGAAGCACTGGCCCCAAGAAGTCACTGCTCCAGCTCCCGGTTCTCGTCGCATCCCAGCCCAACTATACGCCGTGACAGTCACATCCCTATCTTATCGTTCGCATCCGCCACAGCAAGCACTGGAAAGCGTCATACGCCGCTTATCATCGTTCTGCGCCACTGAGGTTGCAGGCCTCTGTTCGGGTACTGGGTCGACAAAAAGCGTATTACCGGTTACCGGGAGAGTCACCGTTTCAAGCCAACCGTTGCCCCAATAACCGCCGAATCCCGAGCCTGCCAGTACGGTCCCATCAGGTTTCAATATCGACGCAACGACATTACCGGCCTAACCACCATTGCCACAGCAAAGAAGCGTTCCGGCGGCCGTTAACGTCCCGCTTATCTTGTCGTTCGCATTGCCGCTGAAGGTCAGCAGCGCATTCTGTCCAGGGGTACCTATCGTCAACGGTACCGCCGTCCCTCCCGGAGTAATCGTTCCGATTACGTCTACAGGAAGATAGATCGTCGTACTTCCGGTAGCGGCGCTCCGAGGGTTGACAACGACTGAGTAGATTCCGGTTTGAGGTAGTGTCATTATGCTAAGAGAGCCGTTATCGCACAGGAAGGTCGGTGCTATCAGGTAACTTTGGTCGGGCTTAGAGATAGAAATGTCGACGCACGAGCTAAACGTCATCGCGGTCTGCAAAAGACTGAACTTCTGCCCTATCGTACCGCTCAGATTGAGTTTTGCCCTCTGACCAGGTGTGGTTAGGTTTACCGTCACACCGGGACCTCCCGGAATGATTGTTCCTACGAGATCCGCGGAAAGGTTTAGAGTCATACTTCCGGTATAAGTACTGCGCGGATCAACAAAAATGGTATAGGTGCCACTTGTCGGCAACGCGAAATCTAGATCCCGACTTCCGTTGAAATTCAAAAGAGAGGTGAGTGTTGAGCCGTCCGGGTTCAAAACGTAGAGATCGCTGCTTGCAATGGTAACACCGGTGATTCCAAGACCAATTCGGTTTCCCGCGATACCGTCAAACACCACCAGCCCGATTTTGCTAGCAGTTGGAAATGCGGCCGTTACGCTGCTTCCACCGACGGTCATTCGCGACGTGAAACTGATGTCGGCCGCTGCGTAAGAAGCGGGAGGTATAAAAAAGTCAGAGTTATTTACTGCTTTCCCCATGGAGGTTGTTACAGAGATACGTCCTGATGTCCCACTCGGCACCGTACTAGAAATAGATGTAGAAGTAGCTGTACTGACGATAGCGTGACCGACATTGAATCGAGTGACGTTCCTGCTCGGAGTGGTATCGAAATTCGTCCCCGTGATTGTCACCGCGGTGCCAGGCGCACCGATGCTCGGCGTAAAGCTTGTGATCGTAGGAACAGCACTGCTCGCGGTTACTGTAAAAGCCGTGCCGCTAGCAGCGGATCCTCCCGGTGCGGTGATCGCAATCACCCCAGTGGTAGCGCCACTAGGAACAGTCACAACAATTTTAGTCTGGATGGACGAAGTTACGGTCGCCGCGACACTATTAAATGTCATGATGTTCTGGCTTGGTGTAGTGCTGAACGCGGTACCATAGATCGTCACGGTTGTCCCGACTGGTCCTGATTTCGGCATGAATTCAAGAACAGATACCGTTGACTGAACTTTGCCGAGAGATAGTAAGCAAGTTTCCGACAGCGTCATAGTTGTAAACAGCGGTATCGCTGTTTGGATCTGTGACAGCCCGGAGCCTTCCGAGTTTGTCGTACACGTAGCTTATCGCCGCATTAGCCTGAACACTGAAATTGACCGTGTTGGAGGCAAACCCGCCAACAGTTACGACGACCGAACCCGTGCTTGCACCGGTGGGGATGGGCACGATGATGCTGTTACTCGACCAACTGTTTGGAGTGGCGACAATGCCGTTGAACGTGACCGTGCTACTTCCTTGGGTCGCACCGAAGTTAGAACCACTTATCAGTAACTAACGCAGCGATTGAGCCGGAAGAGGGCGAGATACTGCTGATACTCGGGCCCGAACCCAGACTAAAATTTACTGTCGTGGTTGTGCCCGCAGCCACTGACTGGCCGTTTTGGGTCTGCGTCCCATATCCCGCGGCAGAGGCTCTAACGTCGTAACTCCCTGGAGCGAGAGCCGAAATCGAATAGCTTCCATTTGCAGCCGTTGTAACAGAGCCTTTGAGAACGCTAGATTGCAGGACTTCCACGAGTGCGCCACCGATAGCCGCACCGCTGCCGGATTGTGAAACTACACCGCCGATAGTTCCGGTCGTTGCAATAATATTAAAGGTAGCGCTACTTGCAGCCGTGAGGCCCGATGACGTCGCTGACAACGTGTATCCATTGCCCGGCTGGTTGATGCTCAAATCAGAATAGCTAGCAATACCCGAGACAGCATTTTTGCTTGTCGCACCACTGAGAGTCCCGCCGCCAGGATTGGTGCCAATGGCAACGGTTATGGAAGCGGAGGAAGAAGTGACGGTGTTCCCCTGAGCATCTCGAACGGTAACCGTGGGCGGTCCCGATAGGGAACCTCCAGCAGAAGTGTTCCCTGGCTGGGTGGTGAATACCAGTTGGGTTGCAGCCCCAGCAACAACTGTAAAAGCGGCGCTGTCGGCCGCGGTCAAAGTATCTCCGCTGGTTCGGGTTGCGGTGATGGCAACACCGCTCTCTGCTTTGGTATACGTTACCCCGCTGATCGTTACTTGATTTGTCCCGGCGGCTATAGTTCCCGTGAGTGTGCCGCCGAGCGTGCCAGTGCCCGTCTTGAGAGTGAGGCTTACCCCTGTCGCATTGGTTACATTGCGCGGAGTTCCTCCGGCATCTTGCGCCTGCACGACCACCGGGAATCCAACTCCAGCGGTTGGATTAGCTCCAGAATTTATCGATGTGATTGAAAGTTTGGTCGGAATCGCGGTGGCCGCGGCTTTATACGTAACAATAGCCGCTGCCCATTGTCGACTGGCGCTGAGAGTCCCGCTCGCGGAGTATGCACCGGTCGCGCTCACAATTCGATATTCAGGATTGATAGTAATGTTATTTGCTGCGGCACCGCCACTCGTGCCGGCGCGACCTATGATTGTGTAGCTTGCGCCTGCGGTAAACGTTTCCGTCGTTGGACCTTCGACCCCGATGCCGCCGATCAACAGTTCTGACGCTTGTGCTGTAGTGGTTGTCGCTCCGGAGGATGGTGCGGTGTTGTTCCCAGGAGCAGATGCTACTTTGTCCACCGTTGCGGTAGTTGCCAAGCCGGAAAATTCGTGGCGGAGAGCGCTCGCGCCGTAACGCTTGGATGCGTACAGGTAATGGTATTTCCGCTTACCAACGCCGTAGTCAACTTGTGCCGACAAAATAACGGTTCGGACGCCAGTTGTTCCCGAGCCATTGGCCACGTTTCTATCCACCGCGTAACTATTTCCGCCCGTGTCGCTGCAGGCGACAGTTCCGGTAGATGGATTCAACGCGATCGTGACTATCACCCGGTTTCCAGCGGCGACTCCTGATGCCGGCACCGTAATCGTCAAGCTCGTTCCTGTGGTCGTCGAGGACGTGGCACCAATCGTCTTAATGAACGATATAGCCGCCATGCTCCACGACGAAGTACCAAGCAACAAAGTTGCGAGACTAAAAAGAACCGCTGGTAATCGCCGCGTCATAGACCCTCACTTGTGCTGGGTTGAGCCAATAGTAATTTTTCGTCCAAACTCGACACAAAATTAATTGTCCGCCTTATAGTCTCCCGGGCAGAAATCCGTCTAATACATTTTTTGTTATGACGGTCATAAGTATTTTCTTATGATCCATCACATCGCGCTCTTACTTTGGATGGGTTGCGTTGATGGCGCGGGTCGATGCTGTCAAAAAATGAGTGGCGCGATACCGGCAGAACTCGTGGCGAGTGGATTCCAGATAAGCTCGCGATTCACCGTCGTGGTCGAGTCACAAGAGTGAAGCCCTAGACAATATCGAGGTAATTCCGTACATACGCATGTAACCATGATGCATAAACGAAGTTACGCGACTGCGAACCATTGTTTACACATGCTTATTCTCCTTGGCGTCCGGCGAGTATGGGATTACAGGGCGACAATCGGCGATTTGCCGCCTATTCTTTGCGAGAGGACTCAACTGTGACTCTACACCAGCTCCAGGTATTCGTATCGGTGGTAAATCATCTCAACATCACTAAAGCGTCCCGCGCGCTGCGGGTGAGCCAACCTGCTGTTTCACAGCATGTCCAACGTCTTCAAAGCGATTATGGCGGCAAGTTAATCAAGAAAAATCGCCAAGGCATCGAGCTGACCGAAAGAGGAAGAGGGTTTCTGAGAGATGTCGAGGGAATTTTGTGTCAGATTAATGCGTTAGAAACTAAATACGCGACCAGGCATGCCAAACAGGCTGAGGAAATTCTCAATCTGGGCGGCAGCCACGGCATATCGGCATCTTTGTTGCCCGCACTGATGGGGCAGTTTAGGCAAAATCACCCGGCAATAGGGATGAGACTCTACACGGATACGAGCGAGACGATCGAGAAGATGTTGGCGCAATCCACGATCGAGATCGCCATCGCGGCGAAACCCAAACGTATCGACGCATTCCAGCTGGAACGGTTTCGTATCGAACAGTTCTGCGCGTTTGTACCGGCGGGGCACCCGCTCGCGACAATGAGAAAGGTGACACCTGAAGACCTTGTAAAGTTCCCGCTCGTGGTCAGAACCAGAAATGACGACGCGAGCCGGTCCGAGAAAATCCTCGGGAGACTAAATAAGGCCGGCGTCAAACCCAATATCGCGATGCGCTACGAATCGCTCGATGCCGTCAAAGCGTCGGTCAAAAGTGGCGCCGGTGTCGGCATTCTGCACCACGATCTCATTCAAGAGGAAGTTCGAAGAAAGGAGTTTTCCATCCTCAAAATTACCGGGCTCGATTTGCAGGTCAAAAGTTATATTCTCTACGCCAAGAAAAAACCGCTCTCAGCGGCCGCTCAGGAATTTCTTAGTTTATTGCGCAGATCAGTTCAGTAGTCGCATTTCGAATCGCCGAGCAGATTTGTTGAGTCGTTTCTTGAGGCCAAAAAGCTGCCGCTCGGTTTCCCGCCTAAATTCGCTTTGCGACTTCACTCCCGGTTCGACTAAGGCTTGCCCAGGTCACGCCGCGGCATCGCTTCCAACATGCCCCCATCTCTACACAAACGCTAAATTTACCGCTAGAATCTCTCCGGTTCGGATTTTAATTAATATATGGATGCATCGAAAACCCGCTTCTTAGTGCTCGGTCTGCTGGTCGTCGGCCTCGGCATCGTTCTCGGCACGGCGCTCTGGCTGAAACTGGCGCCGGGCGCGCGGCTCGGTGTGGGCGGAAGCGCCGACGATGAGCGTTTGAAAATGTACGGTTCGGTGCCGGAGTTCGCTTTGACGGAGCGTAATGGCGAGGCGATTCAACTGGCGCAACTGCGCGGTAAAATCTGGATCGCGGATTTTATTTATACCAATTGCCAGGACACCTGTCCGCTGCAGACGGCGACGATGGCCAAGCTGCAGGAAGAATTTGCCGCGCGCCCGGAAATCCAGCTGGTTTCTTTCAGCGTCGATCCGGAGCGCGACACGCCTCGGGTTTTGACCGAGTATGCGGGGCGTTATCATGCCGACGCCAAGCGCTGGTTTTTCCTCACCGGTCAGCGCAGTCAATTGTTAAATCTGATTCAAGAAGGTTTTCACCTGAGCGTGGCGACCATCCCGACCGACACCGACATAAACGCCATGATCCCTCACAGTCCGCGCTTTGTCTTGATGGACAAGCAAGCGCGCATTCGCGGGTACTATGACAGCCGGGATCTGGAAGCGCTGTTACGGCTCAGAAACGACGTGGAAGATTTGTTGAAAGGATAATAAGGAGTCCCCTGCGATGGCTAACGCCAGAAATAGAAAAGGCAAACAACTTCCGGTCAAGAGGGTTATGCGCGCTGGGCCGAATTGGCCGCTGTTCGTTTTAGCCGTCCTCGGCCTGGGCCTCACCGGTTATCTCTCCTATTCTGCTTTATTTAGTGAGCGCGTGGCGTTTTGCACGGCCGGCGCGGGCTGCGACGTCGTGCTCAACAGCCGCTGGTCGACGCTGTTCGGCGTGCCAACTTCTTTATTGGGTTTTCTTACTTACGCGCTGCTGGCAGCGGTCGCGTGGAATCGCGACGCCGCCAATCAATGGCGCTGGACCTTTGTCATCTCGCTCTTCGGTTTGCTTTACAGCATCTATCTCACGTCGGTGGCCTGGTTCGAACTCAAGGCCACCTGTCCTTACTGTCTCACCTCGTTGGGATTGATGACGGTGATCTTCATTCTTACGGTATTGCAGCGGCCGAAAAACTTGACGAAATTCAGCTGGGGCCCTTGGCTGGCCAAGAGCGTCGGCGCAGGCTTGGTTATGGTCCTCGTGATCCACTTACATTATGCCGGCTACTGGGGCGATGCGCCGGGACCGGAAGATCCCTGGGTGCGCGGCCTGGCCGAGACCCTGTCGCGCAGCGACGCTAAGTTTTACGGCGCCTCGTGGTGCCCGCATTGCCAGGACCAAAAAAAATTGTTCGGCAGTTCGGCCAAACGGATTCCCTACGTGGAATGCAGCCCGGGCGGACCGCAGGCGCCGTCGGCGCCGATCTGCAAAGAGAAGAATATCACCAGCTTTCCGACCTGGATCGTTAACGGCCAACGCTACACCGGCGTCCTGCCGCTGGACGAACTGGCCAAGATCGCCAAGTACGACGGCCAAGGAGCGAAAGCCATGAGATCTTGTCGTTTGTCTTATAAGAAAGGAATCATCGCGCTCGCCGGCATTTTGACGGCGCTCGTGCTTCCATATCGCGGAGCGCACGCCGATCCGTCGAAATACCCGGAGTTCGCCCAGCAGTCACTTCCCGACAACGTCCCTTTGGAGTTGATCAACATCGAAGACCTCGTTGCCGAGCTCAAGTCGGGCATCAAACCGCTGATCATCGACGTGCGCACGGAAGAGGAGTATCGCGAAGTGCACATTCTCGGCGCGGCGTCGGCACCGCTTGCGGAGTTCAAAGACTATTTGAAGAGCATCCCGCGCGACCGGCCGGTGGTTCTCTATTGAGCATGCCCCCACCACCTGGCCAGTTTGGCTTATGGCATACTTTACGAGAGCGGTTACCGCAATATGAAAGTGCTTAACGAAGGCCTCGTCGGCTGGTACGAAAAACGTTATCCGATGGAAGGCACCAAGGTGCCCAAGTAACGGCCATGGCGCGCGCCAACGCGGTCATTCTTCTGAGCGGCGGCGTCGACTCCGCCACCGCCGCGGCCATCGCGAAGCAGCAGGGCTTCGACCTCCACGCTCTCAGTTTTCGCTATGGCCAGCGCCATGAGCGTGAATTGGCGTCGGCGCAACAAGTCGCCGCGTTCCTCCAGGCCAAGACCCATCAAATTCTGAGTTTCGACCTACGCGCTATCGGCGGTTCGGCGCTGACCGACGACATTGCGGTGCCTAAAGGCCGCAGCGAGGCGGAGATGGGCAAGGGCATACCGGTGACCTACGTGCCGGCGCGCAACACGATCTTTCTGTCCTTCGCTCTCGCGCTTGCGGAGCGCATCGAAGCTCAAGATATTTTTTTCGGCGCCAACCAACTCGACTACAGCGGCTATCCGGATTGCCGCGAGGAATATATTCAGGCGTTTGAGCGGATGGCCAATCTCGCCACCAAAGCCGGCGTCGAAGGTAAAAGTCGGCTGACGATCCATACGCCATTGCTTAAGATGAGCAAAGCCGCGATCATTAAAACCGGGCTGGCGCTCGGACTCGACTACGCGCTTACCTGGAGCTGCTACGATCCGCGCTCGGATGACCGGGCTTGCGGCCGTTGCGATAGCTGTCAGCTCCGCCTCAAAGGTTTTGCTGAAGCCGGAACTATGGACCCGATATCCTACGCCGCTCAGTAGCCCCGACATGTTGCCTAACCCGTTCACACCGAAATTTCTTACCCAGCTGGAAACTCTCCGCTTGCGCACGCGCAAGGAAGTTCTCGGCAGCCAGACCGGCAGCTACGCTTCGCCCCGGCGCGGCACCAGCTTGGAATTCGCCGACTACCGGCGCTACGCGCCGGGCGATGACCTGCGCTACCTCGATTGGGGCATCTACGCGCGTACCGACCGGCTCTACGTCAAGGTGTTTCGCGAAGAAGTCGACTTATTTGCCTATGTTTTTATCGACGCCAGCGCGTCGATGGGCTTCCCGTCGCTGCAAGTCAAATATTTGCCGGCGTGTCACGTCGCCCTGGCGCTGTCTTACGTCATCCTGGCGAACCACGACCACGTCAAGCTTCACTTGTTGCAGGATGGCGTCGCGCGCGCAGCGTCGCCGTTTTTTCGCGGCCGGCGCCGCATGTTGGATTGTGTCAATTTCGCCACCTCGGTCACTCCCGGCGGCGCCCTCGATTTCGCGCCGGCGTTGGGCGATTATCTAAAAAAAATGCGGCGGCCCGGCAAAGCGATCTTGATCTCGGATTTCCTGATGCCCGCTTCGGAATATCAGAAAGGGCTCAATCTGCTGCGGGCTTTCAATCTCGATATCGCCGTGATCCAAGTCCTGTCGCGCCACGAAGTCGATCCGGCTTTTCCGAACGGCAGCTTGGCCCTAATCGACAGCGAGACCGAAGTCGAGATCAACTATCGCTGGGATCAGAACTCCCGCCGCGAATATCAAGACCGCCTGGCCCATCACGATCTTGAGCTGCGCAGTTTTTGCCACCAGAGCGCGATCAATTATTCGCTCTACGTCACCGACCGCGACCTTAGCGATTTCGTCTTCGCGACGCTCCCGGCCATCGGGCTGTTCAAGTAGCCTATGGAATTTCTCAACCCCACAGCGCTTTTCGGCCTCTTGGCGTTGCCGCTGTTGCTGATTCCTTACTTGCTTCGGCGCAAGCCGCGCCGGGTGATCTTTTCCAGCCTGCTGCTCTTCATGACCGGCAGCGAACAGATGAGCAGCCGTCCCTGGGGACGGCTCCATTTGCCGCCGATCTTTTTTCTGCAGCTGTTGCTGCTGGCACTGCTGATTCTTGCGCTCAGCGAGCCGGTGTTCTCGGTGCGGCCGACCAGCATCGCCATCGTGCTCGACAACTCGGCGAGCATGCAGTCGCTGGAAAATGGCAAGACGAGATTCGCGCTGGCGAAAGAAAGAGCCAGCGCAGTCATCGGCGAGCTCAGCGCAGCGGGCAAGGTTGATCTCTATGTGACGGCGCCGCGACTTGAAAAACTCGGCGCGACGCCGCTGTCCGCTGCCGACGCGAACGGCGCGCTCAGATCACTCGACGCCTTCGATCTCGGCGATCCGCCCGCTGATTACAACACCGCGCTGAGCCGATTAGCGAGCGAGCGCAAGTACGAACGGGTCTATCTGATCACCGATCACCCAACCAGCGGCCAAGGCTCCACTGTCCGCGGCGTCTCGGTTGGCACAGCGCAAGCCAATCAGGCGGTGACAGCTTTTGAAGTCCATCGCTCGTCTTTGGCTAACGCGCGCCTGGAGGCGAGCGCCCAGGTTGCCAACTATTCAAACAAGGATGAGAAAATCCGGATCTTTCTCAAAGCCGACGGCAAAACGCTCGGCCGAGCGCGAGGTCGCCGTCGGCATGGGGAAAACCGCCAGCGCAACCTTCGAGGGCCTGCCCGAGTATCCTTATTATATAGCCGAGATCGACGCTCGCGATGCGCTACCCCTGGACAACCGCCGCTATGCGGTTGCGCCGCTGTCGCGCGAGCTCAAGGTCCTTGCCATTACGCCCCGGCCTCAAGCCGTCGCCAGCCTCAGGTCGATTCCCGGGGTGACCGTCGATGTCATTGCGCCGACCGACTACGAAAAGTCGGAGCGCGTCCGGCTACGGTTTGGAAATCTTTCAGTTCGCGTCACCCAACAGGTTGCCGCGCAGTCCAGCGCTGTTCATTCTGCCGCCGGAGAATAGTCCGCTGGTCCAGCTCGGCGCTCCGTTGACGAATACTAACCTCACCAGCTGGCGCGAACCTCACGTGTTGACTCGCTACATCAATTTTAGTTTGTTTCAGTTGCCCTACGCCCGTCCGCTGACCGCTCAAGTGCCCGGCGAAATCGTCATGGAATCCGGTAAAGGAGCCCTGGTCTTCGCGCACGAGCGTCAAGGCGTGCGCTATCTGGCTTTAGGTTTCGATCCGCTGCCCTACTTGGGGCGAGGCAATTTGCCGATGTCGATTTTTACCTTGAATTTGCTCGACTGGTTTTTTGAAAACAGCGGCGCCCAAAGCCAAGCGACCGGCGAGCCGATTCCGTTGGGTACCAGTCGCGGTGATGACGTTATCGTCACGCCGAAAGCGCAGAAAATCCCCTTGCCGAGTGGGCAGAATTATTTCTCAGGCACCTACTTCCAAGGCATCTATCAGTTGAGCCGCGGGCGTGACCGGCAAATATTTTCACGCAATCTGGGCGATGCGGCGGAGTCCGACTTGCGCTCTCCCGCGCCGATCGAGATTCAGGGTTCGGCCTCGAATGGCGCCGGCGCATCGGTGCTGTTTTCGTTTTGGCCCTACTTGATGTTGGCTTCGCTCGCGCTATTAATCATCGAATGGTTCGTCAATCCGCGCAGGAGAACCGTGGCGCTGAGGCGTAAACCCGCTCGGATGGCATGGCGCTGATGAATCAGCTATTCGCCACCCTCGAATTTGCCAAGCCGCTGTACTTCTGGCTGTTGTTGGCTTTGCCCCTGCTCTGGTTTCGCTACCGCGACCGGCGCGTGGCGGTGATGATTTTCCGTTCCGTCCTATTAGCGCTCATTGTCGTCGCGCTCGCCGACCCGCAGACAACCACAACCAGCCAGCAGTCGCACACGGAAGAGCGCATCTTCGCCTACGACCTATCGCGGAGCACTCCACCCAGCCTGCGGCGTTGGATGGTGGAAGCCACCAAGACTCTGGCCCCGGCGACGGATAACCGGGTCTATATTTTCGGCGGGGACAGCGTTCAGGCTCCCGGCTTGAAAGAGGCATTGAATGCCGATGCGCAAGCGGGGATTCACCCGGAAAAAACCAACTTGGAAAATCTGCTGAATTCCTTGCTCTCCCTCCCCGCCGCGCCGCGCAGCCTGTTTCTCTTTACCGACGGCTGGGAAACTCAGGGAAGCGTCGAGCGGCTATTGCCCGCGGCGGCTGCGGCGGGAATCAAAATCTATCCGATGCTGCCGCCGGGTCGGCCGGCCATCGCCAATGTGGCGGTGACAAAAATCCTCGCGCCGAGCCAGGGCAACGGCGGAGAAACGCTCAATCTCAAAGTCGTGATCGACAATCTGAATGAACGTGCTGTCGACGGCACCTTGATACTTACGCGCAACGGTCAGCCGGTCAAATCCGACAACGTTAAACTTTCGCCGGGGAGCCAAACTTTTTCCTTTCAAACCACGCCCGTCGAGGGCGGCCTTACCGCCTACCAGGCAACGTTCATGAGCCACGACGCGGAAGCGGACCTCTATCCAATCGACAATTCCGCTTTGGCTTGGGTTTCGATACGCGCCAAAGCCAAAGTTCTGGTGATCAGCGGGCAACCGGGTGGTGGGCGATATTTGGAAGAAATTATCAGACGCCAGGGTTTCGATGTCGTCGCGCGTACGCCGGACACGGCGCCACCGCCCAGTGGTCACAAGGTGGTCATATTTAATAATGCCGAGCGCGAAAAATTCTCGGCCGGTTACCTCGCCGCCGTCGAGCGCCATGTCGCCGACGGGAATGCCTTTATGATGCTTGGCGCCGATGCCAGTTTCGCTCCGGCCAGTTATCGACAGACGCCGATTGAAAAAATTCTTCCCGTCGAACCGAAGGAACCGCCCAAGCGCCCGGAACCGAACCGCGCCGTAGTTCTGGTCGTCGACAAGTCGGGAAGTATGCGCGACGACAATCGCATTCTCTACGCCAAGGAAGCGGCCAAAGCGGTCGCCCGGCAGCTGCGGGACATCGATCTCCTAGGCGTCGTGGGCTTCGACGACAGCCCGTTCGTCGTGGTTTATCTGGAAACCATGTCCCGGCTACGCGGCGTGGTCGATGCCCAGATCGACCGCCTGAGACCGGGCGGCCAAACCTATTTCCTACCGGCCCTGCTCGAAGCTAAACGCCAGCTCGAGCGGGTCAACGCATCGCGCAAGCACATCATCCTGCTGAGCGACGGCGTTACCCGCGGCAGTCAAGGCGAGTTGGTCGATTTGATCGGCGTGATGAAAAACGACCTTAAGATCACTGTTTCCGCCGTTGCCATCAGCAACGAAGCCGACGTCCGCATCATGAAACGGATCAGCCAGTACGGCGGCGGCCTATTTCACCACGTCGTCGATCCCTCGTCCTTACCGCAGATCGTGTTGGAACAGCTCCAAGACAAGCAGCCCGAAGAGCCTAAAGAAATCAAGCCGCTGGTTCCTGTGCCCGTCGCCGGCTCAGAATTGCTCGCCGGTTTTGGCGTGAAAAACTACCCGCCAGTGCTCGGCTACATGGAAACCGAACTCAAACGCGGCGCCAACTTGGATTTGCAGATTCTCCGGGAGGACCACCGGATGCCACTGCTCGCTTCGTGGCATTATGGGCGCGGCAAGGCGATCGCGTTGACCACCGACTTGGAGGGACGCTGGAGTCGGAACTGGATTACCTGGACTAACCTGCAGAGTTTCTGGGGTAAGGTCCTGGATTGGCTCAGTCCCAATGAAGAAGTCGAGATCCCTGCCCATGACGCGAGAGTTAGCTTTGCCGATAACCGATCGATCTTAGACCTGGCGGTTTATGAAGACGCCAGTGCCAACAGCCAATTTCGTTTTTCCGCCACCGGCAAAGCGGGCAAAATCGAGGGTAGCCTGACCAAGCTGGCGCCCGGCCACTACCAAGCTATACTGCCACTGTCGACCGTCGGAAGTTATCGCATTGATCTGACCGAAGATCGCGGCGGGCGGCGCATCACCTATCCGCCGCTCGGCTATTCACTCGCCTACGATCTCACCAGTGAAATACCGAGGAATGAATTTAACACCCGCTTACTCACCCGCATGGCCGAGGCAACCGGCGGCGAAATCAACCCAAGACCAGCCGAAGGGTTGAAAACTACCAGTCTGACAAAGAACTACCAACCGGTGCGTCAGCCGTTAATCGTTCTCGCTTTCGCTTTATTGCTCTTGGAAATTACCCTGCGGCGATTCGTTTTTGGCGAACCCGATTAAACTTCGAAGTCCTCAGACAACCTCACGTTTTGGCAAATTTCCGGGCGCCGGATAAAGCCACTTTTGGGTTGACAGGGGTCGCTAAAAAGACTAAAAGATGTAATCTTTATTTACCATGAGCGTAGCGCTTACAGCTTATGGAGTTACCTGCAACGCTTGCTTGAGGCCGCAGGGCACTTCGGGTTTTTCTTCCTTGTTCAACGTCCTAACGTGGCTGTTGGTGCTGGGCTGTATCTTTGGGTTACGACCCCACGAAGCCAACGCCGCTAAACAGAACGGCGCACGCAAAGAAATTTCGACCGCGAAAGCGACGCCGTGCGAATAATCTATCGACCCGCCGCCCCAATTCACCAACCCGTAACGCGTTACTCCGACAACCGATTCAGCCTCCCTTCGATGCCTCGGACAAATGGGAGCATATGATCATCAAATCCCGCGCCGACGATAATTTTGGCGCGATTTTGACCCGGCTGAGCATGCCTCAGGGTGAGCGATCTTTGTGGGAACGTTCAATTCGCAGAGACATCGGCAATCGCCCGATGCCGGCTGGCAAGGATATTCATTTCTATTTCACCAAAACCAATTTACGCGGCGGCAGAACGGTAACCGGGCAATTAAAAGCAATCGAAATTGACGACACTGAAGCTTTGGCACTGAGCTGGGAAAAAGGGATTCGGGGGATTCTTTTTCAGCGCCGGGAGAAGCCGTTCGATGTCGATGTAAAGACGGTCAGTGGCATGGTCGACACTTCGCTTTTTGAAGACGGCCGTAAGGCGGGCTTGCAGCCGGCATTGCTCTCCCAGCTAGCCGACATTTTTACCTGGGATATCGATCTCGAAAAGGAAGTGCATAAGAGGCGACACCTTTAAGATCCTTTACGAACAACGCAGCCGTCGGGGTCAGGAAAACAAGTCGGCGCTGCGCATTTTAGCCGCAGAACTAATCAACTCCGGCCACAAGATGACCGCGATTTATTTCGAAAAGCAAAAGGGTCAGGGCAACTATTATAACGAAGAGGGGCGCAGCCTGGCGCGGGCCTTCCTACGCTTTCCCCTGGAATTCAGCGCCATCACATCTCAATTCACCGATTCCCGGTTCCACCCGTTGTTGAAAACCAATCTTCCTCATACCGGTGTGGACTTTGCCGCGCAAAGAGGCACGCCCGTGCGAGCGGTGGGGGACGGGATTATAACCGAAGCGGGTTGGAATGGCGGCTACGGCAAGGCAATCGATTTAAAGCACGATGCCACCTACATGAGCCGCTACGCCCATCTGGACCGTTTCGAGGATGGCATTCAACCCGGAGTCGCGGTAACCAAAGGCCAGGTTATAGGTTACGTCGGCTCCACCGGACGATCGACCGGGCCGCATCTACATTTCGAACTGTACAAAGACCAGCAGTACGTCAATCCCTTGAGCGTCGATTTTCCAGCGGACGAAAGTATCGAACCCGGCCTGCAAAAAGTATTCGAGAGCCAGATGCGGACCTACTTGGTCGAGCTAAGCTCCGCGCCCCAATCGTAGAACCAGAGTTTTACCCCTCGAGCCGTTTAAGTTAGCTACGCGATCCGCTAGTTGTAATCATCTATCGAGTCCGGTTGCCGGCGGTCTTGCGGCGATCGAGACGGGCATGACGATCCAACAAAAGCTAATACTGTTCGCGGCCACTGGCGCCGGCACCGGATACTTGCCGCTGATGCCCGGCACCCTCGGCACGCTGGTCGCGATCCCGATTTCTCTTGCGCTGAATTATTTAGCGACGTTTTCGCTATGGCTCGCCGTTGCTAGTTTAGCGCTAGCGATCGGTTGTGCTATAGCTGTTTCCAGCAAAGCCTGTGAAATTCTCAAGCAAAAGGATCCGCAGGTCATCGTAATCGATGAAGTCGTCGGGTTTCTGCTGGCGAATTTTTTAAGTTTGGGCAAATTGTCGGTCTTGCTAACGAGCTTTATTTTGTTCCGTTTCTTCGACATCGCGAAAATTTTCCCGGCGTCCCGTCTGGAGCGGCTTCCAGGCGGCGCCGGCGTCGTGCTCGACGATGTCGCGGCGGGAGTTTACACGTTTGTGATAGTTCAAGCGCTGCTACGGTCGGGATGGTTATGATCGAAAGCGCCGTGATTCTCAGCACTGGCGACGAACTGACTACGGGCAAGGTCATCGACACCAACTCGACTTTTATCGCGGACCGGCTGTTTTCTGTGGGCGTGAGAGTTGCCGCGATCCTAAAGATCGGCGATGATCGCGCCAAGCTTCTTTGGGCTTTTCATCAAGCCCGCGATCTGGGTGACCTGGTGATCGGCACCGGCGGTCTGGGACCGACTGCGGACGATTTAACCACTGAGCTGGTCGCTGAGTTTCTCGGCAAAAAATTAATCCTCGACGAAGCTGTCTTAGCAGGTCTGAAGCAGCGCTTCGCTGCGCGCGGTTTTGCTTGGACCGAAAACAACCTCAAACAGGCACAATTCCCCGACGGGGCGACGATCATAGCGAACCCGGTCGGCACTGCGCCTGGGTTTCGCGTGGCGATCGCTGATGCTAAAAGCCTCATCTGGCTCTCCGGCGTGCCGCAGGAAATGACTGCGATGTTCAACGCGACCGTCCTGCCCTGGGTCGTGGCACAGCAAGGAGCGAACGCCGGGGTTTTCACCGGTACGTTTAAAATTTATGGGCTCACCGAGTCTAAGCTCGACGATCTGGTCAAACCCTTGACGTTGGGAACTCAAGCCAAGCTCTCCTTTCGTGTCCATTTTCCAGATTTGACGCTGCGTTTAACGGTCGCCGGTGGCAAATCGGAAACTGCGAATTTCGTCCGGCTCTGCGATCAAATTCGCAACATCCTCGGCTCGCATATCTATGCGGAAGGCGACCTCACACTTGAAGAACAAGTTGGCAAGCTGCTGCTAGAAAAAAAACAAACACTCGCTCTGGCGGAATCTTGCACCGGCGGTTTGATCAGTCATCGCATTACCCGCGTCGCGGGCAGCTCGGCATATTATTTAGGCGGCGCGGTCACCTACGCAAATGACGCCAAGATGCAGTTCCTTGGCGTTCAGTCGGAAACTCTGGAAAAGCACGGCGCCGTCAGCCAACAAACCGCCCTGGAAATGTCGCGCGGCATCAAACAACGAACCGGCGCCACTATCGCTGTCAGCGTTACCGGTGTCGCCGGGCCGTCCGGCGGAAGTCCCGAAAAGCCTGTCGGCACCGTTTGGATCGGTCTGGCGTCGGATACGATTCATGAAGCGCGCCATTACCAGTTTCACGGCGACCGCGAACGGATTATCCTCGCCACTTCCCAGGCGGCGCTCAACTGGCTGCGTCTGGCTCTGATCGGTTAGCTGCGTGATCCGCTCGTTCATTGCCATCGATATCGATCCCCACGTCACAGAAAGTATTTCCCACGCGATCGCCGAGCTCAGGCCGATAATCCCGGCTGTTCGCTGGGTGCCAGCGACAAATTTTCATCTCACGATAAAATTTCTAGGCGACATTGAAGAAGCTCGTGTCAACTCCGTCGCTGCCGTTCTCGAGGAGCAATTGCGCCCCTTTCCGGGGTTCAGCATAAATGCTAAAGGTTTAGGAGTATTTCCTGACCTGCGGCGCCCGCGAATATTGTGGGTCGGCTTGGCGGGAACCCAACTGCTGACGCTCGTGGCGCGAGTGGAGTCGGCTCTCCAGCCGCTTGGTTTCGTAGCGGAGAAAAGACCTTTCACGCCGCATTTGACCATCGGCCGCTGGCGCCAGTTTGATCGCCCGCCGCAAGCTCTAAGCGAAGCATTGGCGCACTGGCGCGATTGCGAATTTGGCGAGACAACAATTGACAAAGTGGTACTTTATCAGAGCGTGCTCAGACCCGCAGGAGCAACTTATCAAACGTTGAAAGTCGTGTCGCTAAATCAGCAACCCGGCGAATGACTGAAGGAGGCAGGGATGGATGCGAACCGAGAGAAAGCGATTGATTTAGCGGTAAGCCAGATCGAAAAGCAGTTTGGCAAAGGCGCGATCATGAAGCTCGGCGAAGGCGGCGTGGCAAAAGACGTGCTCGTGGTTTCTACCGGATCTTTGGGGCTCGATATCGCTCTCGGGATCGGCGGCGTGCCGCGTGGCCGTGTCGTCGAGATCTACGGACCGGAGTCCTCCGGGAAAACCACCCTGGCGCTGCACATCGTCGCTGAGGCCCAGAAAGTCGGCGGCATGGGCGCATATATAGATGCCGAACACGCGCTGGATCTTGGCTATGCCAAGAAGCTCGGCGTCAAGACCGACGATCTGTTGATCTCGCAACCGGACCACGGCGAACAGGCCTTGGAAATCGCCGAGACTCTCGTGCGTAGCGGCGCCATCGATGTTTTGGTTATCGACTCGGTTGCGGCGCTGGTGCCCAAAGCTGAAATCGAAGGCGAAATGGGCGATTCCCATATGGGTTTGCAAGCCCGGCTGATGTCACAGGCGCTAAGAAAATTAACCGCAACGATTGCCCGTTCTCACACTGTCGTAATCTTCATCAATCAAATTCGCATGAAGATCGGCGTCATGTTCGGCAATCCGGAGACCACCACCGGCGGTAACGCGCTCAAGTTTTACGCCTCGGTGCGTATGGATATTCGGCGTATCGGCGCGCTTAAAGACGGCGATAACATCATTGGCGGTCGAGCCCGGGTCAAAGTGGTGAAGAACAAAATGGCGCCGCCGTTCAAAGAAGCCGAATTCGATCTGCTCTACGGCACCGGTATCTCCCGCGACGGCGAGATCGTCGATCTTGGCAGTGAGATGGGGGTCATCGAAAAGAGCGGCGCCTGGTACTCCTACGGCGGCGAGCGCATCGGTCAAGGACGGGAAGCCGCGAAACAGTTCCTTAAAGACCACTCGGAAACCGCTGCGGACCTATTGGCCAAAATCATGGAAAAGACCGGCATCAAACCGCCGGTATCCGAAGCCGCTGGCGGGGCAAGCATAACCGTGGCGGATCGAAAAGAAAAAACCAAAGGCAAGTAACTTGAGAAGGTCCATCTGAGCTCTGAAAAAAGTAAACCCAAAGTCCACGCCGGAGACCCCGCGCCCCGACGCACTCCAACGGGCGGTGCGCTATCTTTCTTATCGGCCACGCAGCGAAAGCGAAGTTCGGAATTATTTGCGCCTGCGCAATTATCCAGCAGACACCGTGGAGAACGTGCTGGTCAAGCTTCGCTCGTTCGATTATCTCAACGACGAGTCCTTCGCCCGCAATTGGGCATTGTCGAGAGCTCAAAACCAAGGTTACGGTCCCAAGCGCATCGAACAGGAACTGCGCGCAAAAGGCATCGGCCAAACTACGACCCGCGAGATTGTGCGCGAGACCTTCAAGGAAGAAGACGAGGAGACCTGCGCCAAGCGCCTGTTAACCCGGCGATTCAAGGGGCAGAATTTGAAAGATGCCAAAGTCATGCGCCGCGCAGCGGCCTTCTTGCAACGGCGCGGCTACGGTTCCAAAGTAATTTTTGACTTGCTGAGATTGTCCATCGACGAAGACTAACGGACTTATGATAACCGGAAACGACATACGCAAATCATTCTTGGATTATTTCGTAAGATACGGCCATACCGCGGTGAAAAGCTCGTCTTTGGTTCCGGACAAAGACCCGACTCTGCTTTTTACCAACGCCGGCATGGTCCAGTTCAAGAACATTTTTCTCGGCCAGGAACGCCTACCCTACGTGCGCGCCGCGAGCGCGCAAAAGTGCCTGCGCATCAGCGGCAAGCACAACGATTTGGAAGCCGTCGGCCGCGATACCTACCACCACACTTTTTTCGAAATGCTCGGCAACTGGTCGTTCGGCGATTACTACAAAGCCGAAGCGATCGAGTGGGCTTGGCAACTGTTGACCCAAGAATGGGGCCTGCCAAAAGACAAACTCTACGCCACCGTCTATTTGGATGACGACGACGCGGCGCGCCTGTGGGCAAAGATCAGCGGCTTGCCGTCCGAGCGCATCAGCCGGTTCGGCGAAAAAGAAAATTTCTGGGAAATGGGCGAGACCGGTCCCTGCGGTCCGTGCAGCGAGATCCACCTCGACCGCGGTCCGGCAGCCTGTGATAAGCCAGGCGTCGCCGGCCATGAATGCCGCGTTAACGGCGACTGCGCCCGCTACATCGAACTGTGGAATTTGGTCTTCATCCAATACAACCGCAAGGAAGACCGGAGTTTGGAAGAGCTGCCGTCCAAGCACGTCGATACCGGCATGGGCATGGAGCGCATCACCGCGGTGTTGCAAAACGTGCTGTCGAATTACGACATCGATTACATGCGCGCCCTCACAGCGACGACGGAAAGACTCACGGGCAAGAAGTATGGTGTCGATCCGCTCGCGGACATTTCTTTCAGGGTCATCGACGATCACGCCCGTGCCGTCAGTTTTCTAATCACCGACGGCGTAATGCCAAGCAACGAAGGGCGCGGCTACGTCTTGCGCCGGCTGCTCCGCCGCGCCGCGCGCCACGGCCGGTTGATCGGGCTACAAGAGCCTTTTTTACACGAAGTCGCGAAAACCGTCGCGCAAGTCATGGGCGACGCCTATCCGGAGCTGCGCAAGGAAGAACAGCGCATCCGTGAAGTGATTCGCATCGAGGAAGAGCGCTTCGATGAGACTTTGGAAAAAGGCTTAGTCCTCTTGGAAGACGCGACGGCCAAGCTCAAAGCCGAGAACAGTAAAATCCTGTCCGGCGACGTTGCCTTTCGCCTCTACGACACCTACGGCTTTCCCCTCGACTTGACCGAAGACATTTTGAGCGGCGAGGGTCTGAGCGTGGACCAAGCGGGTTTCGAGAAGCTCATGGAGGAGCAACGCACTCGCGGTCGCGAAGCGCGCGAAACAACCACGATGGAATCCAAGATTCAACTGGACCAGCCGGTTTGTTTCACCGGCTACGACAGTCTCGCAGACGAATCCTCGGTTCTTGCGATCTACGGCAGCGGCGGCGGCAAATCTGAAGCGGTGGAAGGTGAAGAAATCGACCTGCTCACGGCCGAGACTCCTTTTTATGGCGAATCCGGTGGGCAAGTGGGCGACCGGGGCACAATCACGACTGCGCGCGGCGATATCTTTGAGGTCATCGATACCCAACACCCGACGCCGCAGCTCACCGCTCATCGCGGCAGAATGAAAAAGGGCCGAGTGCAGGTCGGCGACAAAGTACAGCTCTTGGTCGACCGGAAACATCGCCAAAAAATTAAGCTCAACCACTCGGCGACGCATATTCTGCACGCGGTATTGCGGCGGGAATTGGGGCAGCATGTGCGCCAGGCCGGCTCACTCGTGACGCCGGAGAGACTGCGCTTCGACTTCAGTCACACTGGCGCGATTGCCGACGAAAAGCTTGACCAGATCGAGACTGAGGTAAACGAGCATATCCGCGAGGACGCCGGCGTATCGATTCAGGAACTCAGTTACGACGATGCCATCCGCCAGGGAGCGCTAGCCTTCTTTGGCGACAAATACGGCGACCGTGTGCGCGTGGTCAAGATGGGCGACTTTTCCACCGAGCTGTGCGGCGGCACCCATGTGCACGCCTCAGGCGAGATCGGTATTTTCAAACTCCACTCCGAAGGCGGCGTCGCTGCAGGCGTGCGCCGGGTCGAGGCATTGACCGGCGAAGGCGCTCTCGATCTTATTCATAACTACGAACAGCGGCTCAAGGAAATCGGCGATCTCGTGCGCGGCAGCACCGACGACGCCGTCGATAAAGTCAAAAAATTACTTGATCGGCAAAAGGAGTTGGAGAAAGAAATCGAGAAGCTGCGCGGCCAGTTCGAAAAGGACCGGATTCCCGCGTTGCTAGAGCAAAAAAAGTCGGTGAACGGCGCTCAGGTTCTGATCAGCCGCATCGACGGTCTCGACGGCAAGCAGCTGCGCGACATCGCCGATCAACTCAAGGAAAAACTAGGCTCCGGGGTCGTCGTGTTGGCCAGCGCCGGTGAAGCCAATGTCAACCTCGTCGCTGCGGTGACAAAAGACCTCACCAAACGTTACCAGGCCGGAAATATTATCAAGGAACTCGCTGCCATGGTCGGTGGTGGCGGTGGCGGAAGACCGGATTTCGCCCAGGCCGGCGGCAAAGATCCGGCGCAGATCGATGCCGCTCTCAAACGAGCCGAGGAACTCATTTATAAAGCCCGACATGATGGATGTCGGAGCTTGCATGGGCACAGGCACCCGATGATTTACAATTTAGCGTGATGATCATCCGCACCACAACGATCACCGAGACGACCACGGGCTTTTGCGATATTATCGATATCACCGCCAAAGTGAAAGAATTTCTCGAGCGCGAGAACGTTCAGAGCGGTCTGGCGTCGCTGTTCGTGAATGGCTCCACCGCCGGATTGACAACCATCGAGTATGAATCGGGACTGCTCGAAGACCTCAAGGAATTCGTCGAAAAATACATTCCATCGAACCGTCGCTATCATCATGACGACCGCTGGGGCGACGACAACGGATTTTCCCATCTCCGCGCCTCACTGTTCGGACCGTCATTGACGATTCCTGTCAACAATCATCAACTCTCCTTAGGAACCTGGCAGCAGGTGGTCCTGCTCGACTTCGACAATCGCCCTCGCACACGTGAAATTATCGTCCAACTCATAGGAGAAACTGAGTGAAAGACGAAAAAACATTGCTGGCCGGAGCGCTGACCGAGATTGGCGTCAATCAATTGGAGTTTCACGATCCCCGCATCTTCCGCGACCTTCTCGGCCAACATGATCAGCACATTAAAATTCTGCAAAGCAATCTTCAGGTAAAAATCCGGGTGCGCGGCTCCGCTCTGGAAATCGAGGGCGATCCGTTGCCAGTCGAGCTCGCAAGCCAGATCCTCCAGCAACTCTATAGTTTGTTGGAAAAGGGTTATCCGGTCTATGCCAGCGACGTCGATTACGCGATTCGAATCCTCAGCGGCGATAACCGCGCCCGGTTGCAAGATATTTTCCTCGACACGATCTACATCTCGGCGCACAAACGCACAATCACGCCGAAAAGCATCGCCCAAAAAGCTTATATCGACGCCATCCGTCGTTACGATATCGTCTTCGGCATCGGTCCCGCCGGCACCGGCAAAACCTACTTGGCGATGGCCATGGCCGTGTCGGAATTGATGAAAAATAATTACGTGCGCATCATCCTCACGCGCCCGGCGGTGGAAGCCGGCGAAAAACTCGGTTTTCTGCCAGGTGACCTCGCGGAGAAGGTCAATCCCTACTTGCGTCCGCTCTACGATGCTTTGCACGACATGGTCGATTTCGATCGCGCGCGCAAGCTCGTCGAGCGCGGCACCATCGAAGTCGCGCCATTGGCTTTCATGCGCGGCCGCACTTTGAACGATTCCTTCGTGATTCTCGACGAGGCGCAGAACACCACACCAGAACAAATGAAAATGTTCTTGACCCGTCTAGGCTACGGTTCGAAAGCGGTGATCACAGGCGATGCCACACAGATCGACTTACCGGCGGGAAAACCATCCGGGCTGAAGGAAGCTTCACGCATATTGAAAAACGTCCACGGAATTCGTTTTATTACGTTCACCGAAAAAGACGTTGCGCGCCATCATCTCGTGCAGGAAATTATCTCGGCTTACGAACGCGATGAAAATCGCGCGCCGGAGCACCCCTTCGAAAAAATCAACTGAATAATACCGAGGGTGCGGCAATCTGCGCGGGCGCAACGTTAGCTTGGTCTTATTGCACGGCGTCGAGAGTCATTTTGATTTGTACGGATTTTTCATCGCGTAAAACCGTGACATTGACCGCATCGCCGACCTTGTATTTCTCAAGCAATAGAAACAATTCGTTAGGGGACGCAACTTTTTGTCCGTTGATGGCAGTAATCACATCGCCCAATCTCACCCTTCCGGAAGCTTCTCTTCGCGTGGGTCGCAATCCTGCCTTAGCCGCGGCACTTCCCGCTACGACATCAACCACCAGCACGCCATTGACACCGAGCCTCTCGGCGATTTGATCCTCGGCGATCTGTATACCTATTCCTGGCCGTGTCACTTTACCGTAACGAATGACTTCCGGCACGATACGGTTCACGGTGTCTACCGGGATGGCAAAGCCAATTCCCGCCGACGCTCCCGATGGGCTGTAAATCGCAGTGTTGACACCGATCAAACGGCCCGCACTATCGAGCAACGGTCCACCGGAGTTTCCCGGATTGATCGCAGCATCGGTCTGAATCACCCCTTGAATCGGCCGGCGCGTGACCGATTCGATTTCGCGCCCGAGCGCGCTGATGACACCCGTGGTAAGCGATTGATCGAGACCAAACGGATTGCCGATAGCAAAAACACTCTGGCCGACTTGAAGATCCTTGGATGTTCCTACCGGGATCGCCGGCAGGCGATTCGCAGGCGCATCGATTTTTAAAACCGCCAGGTCCTTATCCGGCGCCGCACCGACAAGCTTTGCCTTCCAGTTGGACTGATCGGACAAGGTTACTTGCGCGGCATCGGCGTTCTGGATGACGTGAAAGTTCGTAATGACGTTGCCGCTGGTATCCCAGATAAAACCTGAACCCGTGCCCTCCGGGATCTGATAAGGTTTGAGCGTAAACAGATCTCTTTGCACGGCGATCGCCGTGATGTGCACCACTGAAGGCGAAGCCTGGCGAAAGAGCGCGATGGTCGACTTTTCTTGCGGCGCCAAATCGCCGCGCGCCGCAATCTGGCGCGGCGCCGCGCGCGGATCGGTCAAGACCGCGCTGCCAACCCAAGATTGCTTGGTCAAGAGTGCTGCCAGCAAACAGAGTGCAATGACGACAGCAATGGAGGTCCCGTAGGACTTGCGCGTCTGGCCTTGTTCTTCGTTTAGCATGGACAAACCTCGGTTGCTTTAGGAATTCGCCGGCGCCGATCCTGCGATCGGAAGGAGCGACCGATGCGAACCTAGCAACTGCTGCTCGGGCCAGATCTTAGAGATTTCATTTCATGTCCGCAACCGATTTCGCAGCTTCGACCACAAGGAAGTTCAGAGTGCCTTGACAGAAAAACGACATACATTTAATTTTTTGTCATCACGATGGCATAAAGATGGGCATGAATCGGAAAGATACTACTTGAGAAAAAAATCCGGGGCAAAGCAGCTTTTCAAAGGCGCCAAACCGATGCTTGAAACCGACAACCGTGACAAACACGGTCGTAGAATTCCTCTTAGCCTTGATCGCTCCGAAATAACAAAAGGGCACCGGATCACTCCGGCGCCCCTTTGTTCAAATTTGACGCTGCCGAATCGACTAATAGTCTTCGTGATCGTGCGGCATGGCCGGCGCGTCCTTTTTCTTTTCCGGCTTATCGGCGATCATCGCTTCAGTGGTAATCATCATGCCCGCAACCGAAGCGGCATTTTGCAATGCCGTGCGAACGACCTTGGTTGGGTCGACTATGCCGGCCTTGACCAGATCCTCATATTCTTCAGTCGCCGCGTTGAGGCCGAAGGCGCCTTTGCCATTCTTCACCTTATCCAATACCACGGAGCCTTCCAGACCCGCGTTTTGGACAATCCAGCGGAGCGGCTCTTCGAGCGCCTTCTGAATAATCCGGACGCCGACTTTCTCATCATCCGAGACTCTCATACTACCCAATCCAGCCGACGCGCGCACCAGCGCCACACCGCCACCGGGCACGATACCTTCTTCGACGGCAGCGCGAGTTGCGTGCAATGCGTCTTCGACGCGCGCCTTCTTTTCTTTCATTTCGACTTCGGTGGCCGCGCCGACCTTTACGACGGCGACGCCGCCGGCGAGCTTTGCCAACCGTTCCTGCAATTTCTCGCGATCGTAATCCGAGGTGGTCTCCTCGATCTGTGCACGGATTTGGCTGATGCGTCCTTCGATGGCGGATTTTTTGCCGGCGCCTTCGACCACCGTGGTATTGTCCTTATCGATGATGATGCGTTTAGCCCGGCCGAGATCCTTGAGCGTAACGTTCTCGAGCTTGATGCCCAACTCTTCCGCGATCATCTTGCCGTCGGTGAGAATCGCGATATCTTCGAGCATGGATTTGCGCCGATCGCCGAACCCGGGAGCTTTGACAGAGACGACCTTCAGCGTACCACGGATCTTATTCACGACCAGCGTGGCTAGAGCCTCGCCCTCAACCTCTTCGGCGATGATCAACAGCGGTTTACCGGTCTTAGCCGCTGCTTCGAGCACCGGCAGGAGGTCCTTCATGCTGGAGATTTTTTTCTCATGGATGAGCAGATAGCAATCCTCGTAGACGCACTCCATGCGCTCGGGATCGGTCACAAAATAAGGTGACAGATAACCGCGATCGAAACGCATGCCTTCGACAAGATCCAGAGTGGTTTCTAATCCTTTGGCTTCTTCAACCGTGATAACGCCCTCTTTACCGACCTTATCCATTGCTTCGGCAAGAATGGCGCCAATGGTTTTATCATTGTTGGCCGAAATCGTACCGACTTGAGCGATTTCCTCGCGGTCGCGGGTTGGCTTGGACATCGACTTGAGCTCATCGACGACTTTAGCAACCGCCTTATCGATCCCACGCTTGACACTCATTGGGTCGTGTCCAGCGGCGACTACTTTAAGTCCCTCGGCAAAAATTGCACGAGCAAGCACGGTGGCGGTCGTGGTGCCGTCACCGGCGACATCAGAGGTCTTGCTTGCCACCTCTTTCACCATTTGAGCGCCCATGTTCTCGAACTTGTCTTCGAGCTGGATTTCCTTGGCAACTGACACGCCATCTTTGGTTACCGTCGGTGATCCCCAAGACTTTTCGAGCACAACATTGCGACCCTTGGGCCCTAGGGTAACGGTTACGGCGTCAGCTAATAGATTAACACCGCGCAGCACTCGGCCGCGCGCCTCTTCACTAAAGCGAATATCTTTTGCTGCCATCTTTCGTTACCTCCCTATTCGATGACACCGAGGATGTCATCTTCGCGCATGATCAGATGCTCCTCGCCGTCCAGTTTGATTTCCGAGCCCGAGTATTTACCAAAGAGAATCTTGTCCCCAGCCTTCACCCCGAGGGGTATTAGCTTCCCGTCCTCATACTTGCCGGGTCCGACCGCGACCACCTTGCCTTCTTGGGGCTTTTCTTTGGCCGTGTCGGGGATGAAAATACCACCCTTGGTCTTCTCCTCTTCCTCGATGCGTTTAACGATCACCCTATCATGTAGGGGACGAATCTTAGTCGCCATAACACCCTCCTGAAATAAAACGTAGATTTAGATTCCTGCAAAAACAGGTTGGATGCGCCAAATGTAATCCTACTTGATCAATCGTCAAGGGGGCGCAGACAAAATTTTACAAATTTACTTACTCGGCGCCGCGGCCGGCTTGTAGGGCGGAACCGCGATCGTGCGAATGTAGCCAACGATATCCCGAACCTGCTTTTCGTCGAGCGCACCGCCCCATGCCGGCATGAAGCTCGATTTGCCGACTGCCCCACCACCCTTGGAAATGATATCGACTAGCCACTTGTCCGTCAGCGCATTCATGACGGCGCCATTGGTGTGGTCGGCGGGTTTAGCCGGCAGCGATTGCGCCGCCACCCCATCGCCCTTGCCGTTTTCGCCGTGACAGCTCGCACAATTGCCCTGGTAAAGTTTTCGGCCCTCTGCCGCATTTTGCGCCCAGCTCGTCCCCTGAGCCGAAAAAACGCCAATTGCCACAAGCATCAAACAACCTGCTGAGATTTTCATCAACGTAGTCGTCTCCCTATCTTGATGATCTCCTTGCCTAGCAGATTCTCCGCGAAAACAACAGAGGAAGAGGCAAACCGGTCCGTAAAATGCTACCCAACCGCATGAAAGGATGATAAGTAGTCCGGCTAACTGAAAATGAACCATTGGGGGCGAAAATGATCAAGATTTGGGGCAGAACCGATTCATCCAATGTGCAAAAAGTGCTCTGGTGTTTAGGCGAGCTCGGCCTGGAATTCGAACGGCTCGACTGGGGTGGCAAATTCGGTGGCAACAAAAACCCGGAATATCTCGCGATAAATCCCAATGGCTTGGTGCCGACGATCAAAGACGGCGATTTTATTCTGTGGGAATCGAATAGCATCATGCGCTATTTGAACGCCAAATATGGCAACGGCAAACTCCTGCCGATGAGCCCCGAAGGTATGGCCAGCGCCAATCGTTGGATGGATTGGCAGCTGTCTGTTTTTAACGGCAACATCGTGCCGCTGTTTTTTGCCACCGTGCGAACGCCGCCGGAAAAACGCGATCCGCAAGCAATCCAAGCCGCGCTCGAGAAGGCCGCGAAAGCATGGCAAACCGTCGAAGACCACTTGGCGAAGGAACCCTATCTGGGCGGCCAGGAATTTTCGCTCGGCGATATTCCGTTGGGAGTCTGGGCTTATCGGTGGTTCAATCTGCCGATTCAACGGCCTAAGCTACCGAACATTGAGAATTGGTATGAGAAACTGAAACCACGCAAACCCTACCAGACTCACATCATGATCCCGGTAACGTAAATGCCGAGCGTAGCGCGGCAAAAATAGTTCGTATACTGATGCCAGGTTTAGCAACAGCAGCGGCAGACTTACATCTGTCGATCCATCGACGTAGCGCCATCGGATGAGTCGCTCACTCGCGGCGTATCGCATATCGCATCCGACTTTGCGCAAGGCAGCGTAAGATTGATTGTGGTACCCACGGTTGCGGTCTCGGAAAGGGCAATAGTTCCGCCATTTCTCTCGACAAATTTTTTCGCCAGCGGCAGGCCGATCCCGGTGCCATGCGGCTTTGTGGTGAAAAACGGTTCAAAAACTCGCTCGCGATTTTCAGCCGGGATTCCTTCTCCCGTGTCTTCGATTGAAATTCCCACTGCGTGAATGTTGCCATTATTGCCGAGTGCTTGGGTGCGTACCGTAACCCGTCCACCTCGAGAAGTCGCTTCGAGCGCATTGGTAATCAGTCCCATGAAAACTTGCTCCATTTGATTGGTATCCAGGTTAAGCTTGGGCAAGTTCTCCTCAAGCTCCAAGATAGGGCTCACTTCAGCATTGCTAAAGCGTGGATGTAGCGTTTCAACTACGTCGCGCACCAACGCATTGATTTCAACCGGTGTAGCGTGGGGCTCCATGGGTCTGGCAAAGTTCAAAAGGCCTTGCATGCGCTTTTGAACGCGATCGACCTGCTGCATGATGCTTTGTAAATTTTTCTGCATCCTGCCGTCAGCTGAGGCACCTGTTTCCGTATCGGTATCCAACATCGCCACCTGGGCGGCAGCGCGGATGGACGACAGCGGGTTACCAATGCCATGCGCCACTGCTGCCGCCATTTCGCCCACCGCCGCCATGCGCTGTGAGGCGATCAGCTCCGACTGCATCTTGAGAAGATTGAGTTGTTGTTCGTCAAGTTTTCGCGCCGCCTGGCGCACGATGACAAACAGCGACAAGTACAGAAGCAAGCCGCCGCCGAGCGCGCCCGCAAGAACGACCAAGCGGGCGTCCCGCACGTCGCGCTGGATGGCGTCGGCGCGCTTAAAGGTTTCAAACACACCCAAAAGGTTGCGTCCATCTTTGGCGAAAATCGGCACGTAAACTTCAATCACGTCGCCGGAACTTTTCGCTCCGGCAGACTGCGAGTCTGGCTCAGTCGAAGCACTTCTGTCCGCGACGACTTTACCCCGCAATGCCTCCTTGAGTTGGGGATTCTCGCCGAAAGATTTTCCCACCAGCCGTTTGTCGTCCGCCCACAGGACGACCGCTGTCGGACTGTACACCTTGAACCGAACGATATCAGGCGCTAGGCGCATGTGCTCCGAGAGGGCGGCAAATTTGGGGCCGACTGACTTGCGGTCCTGCGCCTGGAAGTCATAAGCCTCGAGAAATTTTCTGACGTCGGCGCGCACGATCTGCGCAGTCGACTGCCATTCGTGTTCGAGAATTTGGTTGATGAGGTAGTTGGAAACGAGAAACCAAAGCGCCACCGTCATGGCGCCAATACAAAGGAAGCTATAAAGCGCGAAACGGGTGGTAAGACTCGCGGAGGCGAGCGCGCCCGCGACGGGTGGATTTACGATCTTCATAGATCATCCAACGATCAATTTCGGCGTCACGCTAGCACCACACCCGAGCGGCGGTCAATCCTAGGCCACGGCACATCAGAGCAGATTCGCAGGAGTGAACTTTATATCCGCTAAACGACGAAGGTCGCAACCAGCACACGTACCGACACGAGCTTCGTATGGATGAGTTCCGTCAGTTGGTCCAAGTCAAATATTTTTATGCAATCTTTCCGCCTTCCGCCAACCGCATCACCGCTTCGACGACTTGATCGACGTCGGGAATCATCGCATCCACCAGCGGCGGGCTATGCGGCGGCGGGATCGGTTGCGCCGCGATACGCACCACGGGGCCTTTTAAGTCGGAAAATAAATTTTCTTGGATCATTGCCGCAATTTCGGCCGAGATGCCGCCGATCATCGGTCCTTCGTCGAGAACAATTGCGCGTTTGGTTTTGCTCACGGAATTGAGAATGGTTTCTTTATCCAACGGAGCCAGAGAGCGGAGATCGACGATTTCAATGGCAATGCCTTTTTCTTTGAGTTGGTCGGCCGCGGCGTCCGCTTTCAGCACCATGCCGCCGCACGTGACGATGGTTAGGTCCTTGCCTTCGCGCCGGACTGTCGCTTTGCCAATTGGCACCGTATGGTCGCCTTCAGGCACTGGGCCGCGGATGCCGTAAAGATGATGACTTTCAAAGCACAGCACCGGATTGGGATCGCGGATCGCCGCCAACAAGAGCCCTTTGGCGTCGGCCGGCGTCGTCGGCATGATAATTTTCAATCCCGGAAAGTGAATGAAGGCGCCGTGATTGCAGCTCGAATGGCTCGGCCCGCCGCCGGCGCGCGTCGCAAACTTGTTGCGCACGACCATCGGAACATTGACCCGCCCGCCGGTCATATAATGATAGCGCGCCGCGTGACTGGCGAGTTGGTCCATCGCTAGCGGCAATAGATCGGAAAATTGAATTTCGACCACCGGGCGCATGCCGTTGATCGCGGCTCCGACGGCAAGACCGACCAAAGCTGATTCCGAGATCGGGGTATCCAACACTCGCCGCTCTCCGAATTCTTGCATCAGACCACGCGTCACTCCGTAGGCGCCGCCAAAAAGCGCCACGTCCTCGCCCATGACGAAAACCCGTTCATCGCGCGCCATCTCATAGCGCAGGGCTTCGCGCAACGCCTCTTGAACGCGCATTTCCTTGGTCGGACTTTGCGTTGCGGCAGCGGAATTAACCATGGCTCACCTCCGTTGGCGCATAGATACTGCTCAAGTCCACCGCCTTTTTTGGCAGCGGCGCCGCCTCCGCACGTTTCGCCACTTCGTCGAGCTCGGCATAGACCGTGTCGGACATTTTCTGAAACTCCGGCTCACTTAGCTGGCCTTCTCGAATAAGGTTTTCTTTGAGCCGCTTGATCGGACATTTCTGTTTCCACGCCTCGATTTCTTCTTTCGGCCGATAACCGGTGCCCGGATCACCGCCAAAGTGGCCGTCCCAGCGGTAAGTGACGCATTCAAGAAAGGTCGCGCCGCCATCACTCCGCCCTTTTGCAGCGGCTTGCTCGGCGGCTTCATAGACCGCTTCGACATCGTTGCCATCAATCGTCTTTCCTTCGAAACCATACGCTGCGCCGCGCTCGGACAAATGTTTGATCGCAACGCTCTTCGCCAAACTAACGGTCATCGCATATTGATTGTTTTCACAAACATAGATCACGGGCAGTTTCCACACCCCGGCAAGATTCATCGACTCGTGGACAACTCCCTGATTGGCCGCGCCGTCGCCGAAAAAACTCACCACGACTTCCTTGGAGCCGCGGATCTTCGCCGCAAGCGCCGCGCCCGTGGCCGTGGGCACGGTGCCACCGACGGTACCGGTGTTGCCGATAAAGCCGAAGCCCATATCGCCCATATGCATCTTGCCGCCGCGCCCTTTGGAGTAGCCGTCCTCGCGTCCCATGCATTCACACAAGAGCGTATAAAGGTCGGCGCCCTTGGCGATCAAATGGCCCGTGCCGCGATGATAGCTGGCGATCAAATCCTTCGGTTGCAAAGCCGAGCAGACGCCCACGGCAATCGCTTCTTGACCGCGATAAGAGTGCGTGCTGCCAAACATCGCTTTGCGCTGGTAGAGCTCTTCGAGTTTTTCTTCGAAAGCACGCACCAAAACCATCTGGCGCAACATCTCTTTTCTTTTTGCGGTATCCAGCATCGGGCCTCCTTCGAGATCGCAATCAAAAATTTCGTGTTGGGTCTCACTTTTTAGTTAGTTGGACCGCCCCGACTTGTCAAGGCAGACAGCAGAATTTGGCAGAAGCGTCGCGATTGATTTCGAGCGCGATAAGCGTGCCAGTACCGACACAACATGCTCTACTTCGAAATCCTGCTAACCGGTCAGGAGCGCGGGTCTATTTGATGAAGAAGCTCAGCGACTGCTGGCTGAACTTGAGCAGCGGCGCGAAGTAAATACCGAATACCAACGTGAGCACGGTAAGCGGAATCAACAGGGTGAAGTCATTCGACGCCATCGTTACGGCTTTAGCCTCCGGATTGGGCATGTCGAGGAACATCGTCTTGATAATCTTCGCGTAATAATAGAGTGAAACCACGCTGTTCATGACTGCCACCAGAGCCAGAATGACGAATGCTCCGCCGACCTTGAGCACCGCCGCAAATAGAAAAAACTTGCCGATGAATCCCGCAAACGGCGGCAAGCCGGTTAGGGAAAGCAGAAAAATCGCCAGGCAGCTCGCCGGAATCACCGCGCCGCGCCAGGCGAGGCCGCGGTAGTCTTCGATATCCTCGTCGCCGGTTACATTGGCGATCAAACCGATGACCAGAAATGCGCCGAGGTTCATGATCAAATAAACCACGATGTAAAAGAGAATCGCCGACAGCCCGTCGTTGCTCAACACCGCCAAGCCCATCATCATATAACCGGCGTGAGCGATCCCCGAGTAAGCGAGCATTCGTTTGAGATTGCGCTGATTCAACGCGCAGAGATTGCCGATTGTCATCGTAATCATGCTGAGGAACAGCAAAACCTGCGGCCATTCGACTCCTGAAACGACCGTCCAATCGCCGCCCGGCACCATCCGTGACATGACCGGGAAAAAGAAACGAATCAGGATCGCCAGACCCGCTGCATTGGAGGCAACGGACAAGAACGCGGTGAACGGCGTCGGCGCGCCCTGATAAACGTCGGGCGACCACATATGAAACGGTACGAAGACGATCTTGTAGCCAAACCCTGCCAGGATGAAGACCAGCGCGATGAACAACGCCGTCTTGTTGACTGCAATTTGAGCGAGGCTGGTCTGAATCGCGCCGTAATCCAAACTGCCGGTCATACCGAAGATCCAGCTCATGCCGTAGATCATCGTGCCCGAGGCGACCCCGCCGTAGATCAAATACTTCAGCGCCGCCTCGCTGGAACGGCGGTTATGCGGTAAAAATCCCGTAAGCACGTAGGAGGTGAGGCTGACGAGTTCCAAGGACAAATACGCCATCAGCAAGTTGCTCGAAGAAGCCATGAACAACATGCCGAGCGTACAAGTTAACAACAGCGTGTAATATTCGCCCTGGTGAACTTGTTTGATTTCGTTGCTGCCGAGCGACATCCAAATGCATAGAATCGTTGCCGCCAGCGCAAATATTTTGAAAAAAAGACTGAAGTTATCCAGGACCATCATCCGGTGGAACATCCAGCCGGGCTGAGCGCTGTAAAGATCGAATGTAGCGATCAGCGCAGCGACGCAGCCGATGAGCGCAACCAAAGACAAAATGCGCCGGTTCCGGGTCAGCAGATCTAAGACGATGACGAGGAGAATAGTTACCGAGAGGATGATCTCCGGGTAAAAAAAACTCAGGCTGCCGATGTTTTTGAGATCCATGGCCTAGCTGTGAAGATGCGGCAAAACAATCTGGTTGATTTGATCCAAGGTCGCGCGCAACATATCCAGCACCACGGCCGGATAGATACCGACAATGATGACGATCACGCCCAACGGCACCAGAGTAAAAATTTCCCGCCCGTTGATCTCCGGTATCTTAAGATATTTTTCATTGGTTGGGCCCAGGTAAACCCGCTGAATCGTCCACAGCAAATAGCCCGCAGTTAGAATAACGCCGCTGGCGCCGAGAATCGTCAGCACCGGATATTTTTGCCAGGTGCCAAGCAACACCAGGATTTCAGAGATGAATCCGGAAAGACCGGGAAGACCCATCGAAGCAAAAAAGGCTAAAGCGGTAATTCCGGTGTAAACCGGCATGACTGCGGCCAAGCCGCCGAAGCCCTCGATCTCGCGGTGGTGCGCGCGGTCATAGACCACGCCGACCAAAAGGAACAGCATACCGGTGATCGTGCCGTGGTTGAACATCTGCAGCACCGCGCCGTTGATTCCCTGGGTCGTCATGCTCGCCATGCCGAGCATCACGTAGCCCATGTGGCTGACGCTCGAATAGGCGACCAATTTTTTGAGATCTTTTTGCGCCATGGCACAAAGCGCGCCGTAAATGATGTTAAATGCACCGAGCGCGCCGAGAAACCAGAAGGCCAGATCCGCGGTGGCGACGGGCAGCATCGGAAAGTTGATGCGGAGGATTCCGTAGGTACCCATTTTCAACAGAACCCCGGCAAGAATCACCGAGATCGCCGTTGGCGCTTCGACGTGAGCATCGGGAAGCCAGGTGTGAAACGGAAACGCGGGAATCTTGATCGCGAAGCCGATGAACAGCGCCATCCAGATCGCGTGTTGAAAGCCCCAGCCGAGCTGCTTGAAAGGCCACATCGGCAACACCTCGGTGCCGAACTTGCTGGCCTGGGCCATGAGTACGGTCATGTCGAAGGTATGCGGTTCGCTGGTAAAATAGAGCGCGAGAATCGCGATCAGCATGAAACCACTGCCGAACAGCGTGTAGAGGAAGAATTTGATCGCGGCATACTCACGCCGCGGACCGCCCCAGATGCCGATCAAGAAGTACATCGGCAACAGCATCACTTCCCAGAAAACAAAAAACAGAAAAAAATCGAGGGCGCAAAAAACGCCCATCATACCGGCATCGAGCATGAGGAACAGCGCGAAATAACCCTTGACTGCTTTATCGATGCCGAACGAAGCGAAGATGCAGAGGAAACTCAAAAGCGCGGTTAACAAGATCATCGAGATACTGAGGCCGTCGGCGCCCATGTAGTAGCTAATATTGTACGTCGGGATCCACTGATATTTTTCGACGAACTGGAAGCCTGCCTTGGTGCGGTCGAAATGGTTGAACAACCAGATCGACAAGTAGAGCGGCGGCACGGTCGCCGCCGCGGCGACCCAGCGAATCAGCTTGGCGTTGTTGGGCAACACCAGCACAACGGCGGCCCCCGCGAGCGGGATAAACGTCATATAAGTGAGCACATTTTCCATCTTCCAGTGTCTCCCTAACGATCAGCTCCAGTAGCGGAACTTGACGATGACCGCGATCGCGATCGCGATCAGAATGCCGTAGAGGTAGCTATTGATGCTGCCGGTTTGCACGCGGCGAAGCTTGTTGCCGATCCAGAATGTGATATCGGCGACGGCGTTGACGATCCCATCGATGACGTATTGATCGAACAAGCCGTTGAGCCAGGAAAGAAACCGCACTAACGTCGCGGAACCATTGACGATGCCGTCGACGACGTATTTGTCGAAGGCGGAAAGAATATTCGCCAATAGCAACGTGCCGTTGACGAAGAGCACCTGGTAAATTTCGTCAAGATACCATTTGTTGTTAAACAAGCGGTAAAACCCTCCGCCGGCCAAGTTGGCAAAAATATCCGGCGACAGCACTTCCTTGCGGTACATGAGATAAGCCAAGAAACAACCCGCGCCCGCCACCGATACCGACAGCGCCATCAGTCCCCATTCGAGAGCGTGGGATGCGTGCTCCGCTTCGTGGGCATGGATCACCGGTTCGAGCCATTGAGCAAATTGGCTCCCGCCCAACACCCCCGGCAAGCCGATAAATCCGGCGAATACCGCGCCGATCGCCAAAATCACCAGCGGCATGGTCATAACGCCGGGTGATTCGTGCAGATGATCCCGGGTGTGATGATCGCCGCGGAACTTGCCGTAGAACGTCATGAACAGCTGGCGGAACATATAAAAAGCGGTCATGCCGGCGCCGCAAACGGCGAAAAACCAGATGCCCCAGTGCTCGTTCGAGGCCGCCAGCCAGAGGATTTCGTCTTTCGAGAAAAATCCGGCAAAAGGCGGAAAGCCGGCGATCGCCAGCACCGAAATAAAAAATGTGATGAACGTCAGCGGCATCCATTGCTTGAGCCCGCCCATCTTGCGCATGTCCTGCTCGTGATGCATGGCGTGGATCACGCTGCCAGCGCCGAGGAATAGACAGGCCTTGAAAAACGCATGGGTCATCAAATGGAAAACCGCCGCGGCATAGCCGCCGACGCCGATGCCGATAAACATGTAACCCAGCTGGCTGACGGTGGAATAGGCGAGAACTTTCTTAATGTCGTATTGCGTCAGCGCGATGGTGGCGGCGACCAGTGCCGTGGCGACGCCGATCACGGCAATCACGTTGAGAGTCAGCGGCGCCATCGAGAAAAACACATTCATGCGCGCCGTCATGTAAACGCCGGCGGTGACCATCGTCGCGGCGTGGATCAACGCGCTCACCGGCGTCGGACCTGCCATCGCGTCCGGCAGCCAGACGAATAGCGGAATCTGCGCCGACTTGCCGGTCGCGCCGACGAAAAGTAATAGGGTAGCGAGGGTGACCACGGGAACACCCCAGATCATCTGGCTTTGCAGCGTCGAAGCCCATTTGACCATTTCGCGGAAAGTCAGCGTGCCATGGCCCTGGGCATCGAGCGACCAGAAAAGCAAAAACATGCCGAGGACAAAACCGAAGTCGCCGATCCGGTTGACGATAAAAGCTTTGTTGCCGGCCCGTGCATTGGCGTGATCTTGGTACCAAAAACCGATCAGCGCGTAAGAACACAAGCCCACGCCCTCCCATCCGACAAAGAGCAACAATAAGCTGTCGCCCAAAACCAGGATGAGCATCGCCGCGGTGAAAAGATTGAGATACGCGAAGAAACGCCAAAACGCGTTATCGTCGTGCATGTAGCCGGTCGCGTAAATATGAATGAGCCCGCCGATGCCGGTGACGACGAGAATCATCACAGCGGAAAGCGGGTCGATCATGAAAGCCATGTCAACTTTCAAAGAGCCGAGTTGGATCCACGGGTAAAGATTATCGATGAGAAAACGTTTTTCGGGCTCAAGTCCTTTGAGCGTGAAAAGAGCAGTTACGGCGAGGCCAAAGGCAACCACAACCGGAGCGCAGGCAATCACCGCGATCGCCCCTTTACCCAGGCTCTTTTGAATTTTTGCGCCTAACAAACCGTTGATGATCGCGCCGATCAGCGGCAGGAAAACGATCCAACGAATAAAATCTGTCTGTATCGGTTGATCCATCGACTTCTTTGACCCTATTGAACGCTTAAACGATTGGCCCTTCGAACTATTCTTTCAGCGTTTCCGCCGCCTCGAGATCGATAGTGTGGAAGAGCTGGAAAATCGCCAAGACGATAGCCAGGCCTACGGCAGCCTCGGCGGCGGCCAGCATGATCACGAAGATAGCGTAAATCTGGCCGTCGACATTGCCGCTACCGAAGTGCGAGAACGCGACGTAATTGATGTTGGCGCTGTTAAGGATGAGTTCGACGCCCATGAGCACGCTGATGGCATTGCGGCGCGTGAGCACGGTAAAAAGTCCGAGAGCAAAAAGAATCGCACCGATGATGAGGTAGGAAGACAGCTCGGTGGGCGACATGGTTACTCTTTGATCTCCTTGCGCGAAATAACCACGGCACCGATCATCGCGGCGAGCAACACGATTGAAGCCAGCTCAAAAGGCAGCAAATACGTATCTAGAAAGAGATCGCCGATCTTCGCAGTTGTGGGGGCATAGACGATTTCCTTGGCCTTGACCCACGGCGTTTCCAGGATCGTCTTGATCAAAAAATAAACGAACACACCGACGATGATGAGCGCTGGAATTCTCCCGGCTGAACGATTGGTGATCGCGACATCGGTTATCCGATGGGTCAGCATGACCGCGAAAAGAATCAGCACCAGGATACCGCCGACGTAGATCAACACCTGAACTGCCGCGACGAAGTCGGCGGCGAGAAAAACGTACAGACCGGCGACGCCCATAAACGTCCCCAATAACGAGAACGCCGAATAGATAATGTTGCGAGAGAACGCCACCATCGCGGCGGAAACCACCGTGATAAGCGCGATTAGATAAAAAACCGCCGTCGAAACGTCCATAGCGTTGTTGGCTTTTGAAGAGCTGAGAAAGTTGAAAACTTTCTCGCTCAAATACCGGAAGATCAGGCTGGGATCAAGGGGCGCAGAAATTGATTTCGTTCGCTACCCCGGCTCAACAGCTACTCTTCCCCCGCTCCTCCACCATCCGGGGTAGCAAACTCATCGAGATATTTTAGCCCAATATCGACTTTCGTGATCAGTTTAGGTTCGGTCTCGCCGCCCTTTTTCGGTTTGTACAGATTTGCCGGCTGCGGCGCGAAGTGGCGCACCAAGCCTGCCGGATTATAACTGGCGCCCTCGAATTCCTGTGAGTGACGGATCGCCCCGGTCGGACAAGCCTCGGAGCACAGGCCGCAATACATGCACTTGCAAACGTCGATATCGAAGTGTTTGAACTGGCGCTGTTTCGTCTCTTTGTCCATCTCAATGCCGATGGTGATACAAGTGATCGGGCAGTCCCGCTCACAAGCCAAGCAGCCGGTGCAGATATCGAGATCGACTTCGAGTATGCCGCGATAGCGAAGCGGCAGAGTTTCTTGGATGGGCACCGGAATCTTGTCCGGATATTGGATCGTCATCGGCCGGCGCATCAAATGCGAAAAGGTGATCGACATGCCTTCGAAAGTCGATGCCACCACGGCCCAGATATCCTTCGCGTAATTTACTACGGCACGCATAAGTCCTCGCGATCAAATTTGCGGTTTAAAATAAAGCTCCGGTTTGGCCGCGCGGATCTGGAACACCACGCGGCGGAAAAAATTTATCATCGTCGCAAGCGCAAAGCCGAACGTTATGATGCCGAAGATCCGCCGGCCGTCAGCTGGCACGAACATGAAACCGATAGTTCCCAACAGGCATACGAACGACAGCGGCACCATATATTTCCAGCACAGTCCCATCAGCTGATCGACACGCACCCGCGGCAGCGTCGCGCGCACCCACATGGCGATGAATACCCAGGCATAAGCTTTTAGGAAAAACGTAACGAACTGGGCAATCCCCAAAAGCACCGGACTATTGTCGAAGATCGGCAGCGGCGGCACTTGCCAGCCGCCCAAAAACAAAGTCGTAGCCACCGCGCCGATTACGTAGAGGTTGCCCCACTCGGCGAAGAAGAAAAACAGGAAACGCATGCCGCTATATTCGGTGACATAACCTGCGACCAGTTCCGATTCCGCTTCGGGAATATCGAAGGGCGTCCGGTTACCTTCCGCGAGGGCCGCTGTAAAGTAGAGAAAAAACGCCGCGAAGGTGAACGGATTATCGAACAGGAACCAGTCCCACGGCGCCCAGCCTTGGGCCTTAATAATGCCCTGCATGCTCATCGTGCCGGCAAGAAAAATTATCGTAAGAATCGACAAGCCTGCCGGGATCTCATAGCTGACGATCTGCGCCGCCGAACGCATGCCGCCGAGCAAGGACCATTTATTGTTGGATGCCCACCCCGCCATGAGAATACCGACGACGACCAGCGAGGTTACGGCTAAAATGTAGAGAATGCCGATATTCAGATCCGCGACGATCAGATTCGCACCGAACGGAATCACCACGAAAGTGCAAAGAAACCCCATGAAAACGATGTACGGCGCCAGCGAAAACAGTTTGGCGTCGGAAGCCGAGGGGATTAAATCTTCCTTGAGCAGATTTTTGATCCCGTCCGCCAGCCATTGAAGAATCCCTTGCGGACCGACTCGATTGGGACCGACGCGCGACTGCATGCGTGCCCACACGCGCCGTTCGAGCCAGCTAGTAACCCCGGCGAGCGGCGCGACGAAGGCGGAAAGCACCACCAACGCCACCACAACCATCGCAATCGCGTAGACGACTTCCTTGGGAACACCGGCGAAGGCGCCGTCTTTAATCAATTGATCAATAAATGCCTGCATGATGGACCCGTGACTTTCGCTTATCGGTCGATTTCTGGTGCGTCGACGTCGAGACTGCCGATCAAAGCGATCAGATCGGCCAACATGATGCCTTTGCTGAGTTTGTCGATGATGCTCATCGCCGTGTACGAACCGGTGCGAATCCGCACGCGGTAGGGATATTCGCTGCCGTCGCTGACGACATAAAATCCCATGTCGCCGCGCGGCGCTTCGACGCGGGCATAACATTCCCCGACTGGCGGCCTGAATTTGCGCGGCACTTTGGAAATCGCCGGGCCCTTGGGCATCATCTTGAGACACTGGCGCAGGATATTGACGCTCTCTTGCATCTCGCGGATGCGCACCCAGTAACGATCGAAGCTGTCACCCAACGCGCCCACATGGGCCGTGCCTATCGGCACTTCGAAGTCTAATTCCGGATAAATCGAATAGGGAATATCGCGGCGAATGTCCCATTTAATTCCCGAGCCGCGCAGATTCGGCCCGACCAAATTGTAAGACAGCGCGTCTTCCTTGCTTACTACCGCAACGCCGGCAAGCCGTTCGATGAAAATTTTATTGCCCGAAAGCAGCCGGTTGAATTCGCTGACGATCGGCTCGAAGTGATCGATAAAATCGGTGATCTTGGCGCAGGTTTCCGGCAAAATATCGTAGCCCACACCGCCGATGCGGATATAGTTGTAGGTCAAGCGCGCGCCGCAGATCTCTTCCATTAAATTATTGATCGTCTCACGTTCGCGCAGCGCATGAACGAACGGCGTCATGGCGCCGATATCCTGGCCGAAGGTGCCGACGGAAATCAGATGGCTGGCGATCCGGTTAAGCTCGCAGGCGATCACGCGGCAAAATTCGCCTCTGCGGGTAACTTCCGTGCCCGCCAATTTCTCCGCCGCCATGCAAAAAGCCTGATTGGCAAACATGGCGGCCAAGTAATCGGCGCGGTCGGTGTAGGGCACATAACCGTGGTAGGTTACTTTCTCGCCGATTTTTTCGATGGAGCGATGCAAGTAGCCGACGTCGGGGATCGCTTCGCTGATCACTTCGCCGTCGGTTTTCACCACGAAGCGAAGCACGCCGTGGGTGCTCGGATGCTGCGGCCCGACGCTGATCGTCATGTCCTCGGTGTAGAAGCCGCCCTGTTCTTGAGCCGTTTCGTTCATCGTGCTCCTATCGCAACAGTTTTTCGACCAGCGGCGCGCGCTGCGTGCTGATGCCGTCGTACTCTTCCTGCTCGACGTAGTCCTTGCGCAGCGGATGGCCGACCCAATCTTCGGGCAGCATAATTCGTCGCAAATCGCTGTGGCCTTCGAAAATCACGCCGAACAGATCGTAAACCTCGCGCTCGAACCAATTCGCCACTTTCCAAACCTCTTCGAGAGTCGCGATCTTGGGATTGTCGCGCGGCAAATCGACTTTGAGGACGATCTGATGATTTTGCGAATAGGAAAAAAGGTGATAGACGATCTGGATTTTTTCTTCCTTCGGCCAATCCAGCGCGGTCAAGTCGGACAGCACCTCAAACCGGTAACCGGGTGAGTTACGCAAAAACCGGCAGATTTCGACGATTGCGGCGCTATCGACCGTCAAATAGGGCTCCATCACGTCGCCCTTAAAATCACTGACTTTGCCGGGGAACAGCTTTTCCAGCGAGGCGTAGATTTCCTTCGAGTCCATTCTTACTCGTGCGCCTCGGCAGCTTCGCCCGACGGGCGCGGTGCTCGCACCAACCAGCGCTCGTTCATCATCTTGTCTTGAATTCTCAGCAACCCTTCGGTGAGCGCCTCAGGACGCGGCGGACAGCCGGGAACATAGACGTCCACCGGGACAATCTTATCGACGCCTTTGCATACAGAATAGGCAAGTTGAAACAGCCCGCCGCAGTTCGAACAGCTGCCCATCGAGATCACATACTTCGGATCGGGCATTTGATCGTAGAGCAGCTTGGTCCGCTTGGCCATTTTATAAGTTAAAGTCCCGGCGACAATCATGAGATCCGACTGCCGCGGCGTAGCGCGCGGCACGGCGCCGAAACGGTCCAGATCCGCGCGTGGCCCGCCAGTTTGCATCAGCTCGATGGCGCAGCAAGCTAGGCCGAAGAGCATGTACCATTGCGAGGAAGCCCTACCCCAGTTAAGCAAGTCATCGACCTTGGTGGTAAAAACTGTCTCAGGTAACGAATTAATTAATGGTTTCATCCGATATCTCCCTAGGACCAGTCTATCAGGTTTTCACCTTTTTCACCCAGTCCAGGTCTCCCTTTGTCCAAGCGTAAATCAGCCCGAGAAAGAGAATTCCGACGAAAAGCAGTATTTCTACCAACGCGAATAACCCCGACGCCGCCTTCGACCCAACGGCGAAAAACCGTCGCCACGGGAAACATGAAGGCGATTTCGACCTCGAAAATTATAAAAATCAGTGCGACCAGGTAGAATCGGATATTAAAATTCACCCAGGCACTGCCGGTCGAAGGCTCGCCGCATTCGTAAGTCGAAAGCTTTCGAGTCTGTGGATTGGCCGGTCGGAGCAGCTTACCGATCAGCAGATTGACGCCGACAAAGCCGAGTCCTAATGCGGTAAACACGAGGACATTCGCGAAATCAAATAACATCGTAAAATTCCGTAATTACGCTAGAAATAGGTTACGATTTCTTATAATCACAAAAGTCCTGGAGAATCAACCGCGAGTGCACCAACAGTCAGCGGTTCTAAGTTTGCGATCCAGCAGAATTTTAACTACAGTCAGCGCCGATTCTCAATCTTGCACTCAGTGGACGCGAGCTGGCCTCCACATCCAGGTGCCGAAACACTTATAGCCAATTTATGACCGGTGCAGCGAAAATATTGTCCCTTGGGGCCTTCGTCGTCGCGTTACTAGGCCTGACCGCTTCGCCCGCCAACAGCCAAACCCGGCTTACACCGGTGCGCACAGCTTACAGCGCCTTGTCGGCGGGGATCGGCACTCTTTGGTTGACCCATGAAGAAGGCCATTTCAAGAAACATGGCCTCGACTCGAATCTGATTTACATCCGCGGCGGCACCACCGCGGTGCAGGCGCTTTTGGCAGGAGAAATCCAATTCGGCCATTTGTCACCGGCGCCGATGATGACTGCCTGGGCTCAAGGCGCCGACTTTGTTTGGATCGGCACGACCACGCATCAAATGGTTTTCACGCTCATTGCCGATGCGCGGATTACCAAAGGCGCTGACCTCAAAGGCAAAAAGATCGGTATCACACGCTTGGGCTCGGCCAGTGACCTCGCCCTGCGCACCGCGCTCGAGCAATTTGGTCTGAGCCCAAAGGACGTAACCATGATCTCTCTGGGCGGTATCCCTGACATTCTCATCGCCATGCGTGCCGGCGCGATCGACGGCGGCATCCTGTCGCCACCGACTTCCACGGCGGCGCGCGATCTCGGCTACCGGCCGTTGCTGCATATCCCGGATTTAGGCAGGGAATTTACTTTCTCCGGGATTGCCGCCAAACGCTCCTTCGTCCAGAGCCAGCCGGAGATCGCCCGCGCCTATATGGCTTCCCTCACCGATGGCGCCAAGATCTACAAAGAAGATAGCCGGGCAGCGCTTCGAGTGCTGCGCAAGTACATGCGCGCGGAAGATCGAATCCTGGAAAGCGGCTACAAAGAATACGATAAAGCTATTTCCAGTCCGCCCTATCCCGGGCTGAAAGGTCTTGAAGCGGTACGCGACAGCCTGCTGGATTCCACGCCTCAACTCAAAGAACGTAGACTTGCGAAAATTCGTCGACGATCGCTTCGTCAAGGCCAAATAGTCGCGTTGCCGAATCACATTGATCGACCTTGAACCTTTGAACCTTGAACTTTGAACAGCCTCGGAGGTCCCATGCGACTCGAAACCGAACGCAAAATGAAACGTTGGCGCGAACAGCGCTGGATCTTGGATCAAGTCATCCAAACCCGCGGAATTGACTGGGACCAGGGCCGGACCGGCAAAATTATTCGTAATTGCGGCCCCGGCGTCGAACCAGATCTGCAGGAAGTCTGCCGCCGCATCAAAAAATTCGTCGATATTCCGCGCGAATTTTCCCAGGCCGCAGCGCGCCGCGAGGAACAGGGGCAGCAAGCCGAAGCCGCCGGCAAACTCGCCGAAGCGCGCGATCACTATTATATCGCCGCTTGTTTCTACACCAACGCCATGTGGGCGATTTATGAGGATGGCAATCCCCAGCGCATGGCATGGCAGGAACGCAAGCGCGCCTGCTACGACAAGTTCATTCAATACGCCGGCCGTCCCATCGAACGCGTCGAGCTGCCCTACCAGGGGAAAAAGATCCAGGCGCTTTTGCATCTCCCGCCCAAGCGCCAAGCCAACGAAAAAGTCCCCTGCATCATGTACATCCCCGGCATGGATGGCGTCAAAGAAGATCATCCCGCGACCGGCGATCCGATTATCGAGCACGGCTTTGCCTTATTGTCGATCGACGGCCCCGGCCAGGGCGAAACTCGCGAAGGCGGCATTTGCTGTACTGCGTCGAACTATGCGGATGCCGGCAAGCTCGCCGTGGATTATTTGGTCAGGCGTCCGGAAATCGATGCCGAACGCCTCGGCGTCATGGCGTCGAGCATGGGTTCGTACTGGGCGCCGCGCGTGGTCGCGGAAGAACATCGCTTCAAAGCCTGCGCGGTGAGCGGCGTGTGCATGGAGCCGGGCCAGCACGCAATCTTCAACATGTCGTCGCCGACATTTAAATTGAACTACATGTACATGTCCGGCTACGACGACGAAGCGGCTTTTGACGAATTCACCAAAACGCTTTCGCTCAAAGGCGTTACATCCAAGATAACTTGTCCGTACATGGTCGTTGCCGGCGAAGACGACGAGCATTGCGACATGAAATTCGTCTACGAGCTGATGGGCGAAATCCCCGCGCCAAAACTGCTCTACGTTTTCGAAGGCGAGCGCCACTCGATCCGCAATCCGAAGGCACGTCCGCTAGTCGTCCACTGGCTCATCGACACCCTGCTCGGCAAGCCATTTAAATCGGAAATCATCCGCGTCGAGACCAGCGGCAAGGAAACGCACCGCAAATTGGTAAAAGCCGTGCTCGTGAGCGTGATAGGTCGTGGTCAGATCGACAATCTCATCATCGAGCCACGATCACGAACACGACCGGTTCGGCTGAGGTGAAGTTGATGCGGATCGCCTACGGCGATCTGATCGGCGGAATAAGCGGCGACATGTTCGTCGCCGCGCTGCTCGATCTCGGTTTGCCGCTCAGTAAGCTCAAGGCCGAACTGGCGAAAATCCCGACGCTTAAGTTCGAGCTCAAAGCGTCAAAAAAATCCGTCCACTCCATCCGCGCCACTCAGTTTCAGGTAATTTGCCGCGAGCACGAACAGCCACGCTCATGGAAACAGATTCGCGAGCTGATCGAGCGCAGCAAACTTAAGCACGCCGTCAAAGACAACGGGTATCGAGATTTTCACGCGCTTGGCGCAGGCCGAAGCCAAGATCCACGGCGTCGCCGTCGACCGTGTCCATTTCCATGAAGTCGGCGCCACCGATTCCATCGTCGACATCATGGCAGCAGCGATCGGCATTCATGAATTCGGGATCGAGTCCTTCACCTTCTCGCGAATTCCGTTGGGGCGCGGCATCGTTCGTTCCGCGCATGGACCGCTGCCCGCGCCCGGGCCCGCAACTCTTGAGCTTCTGAAGGGATTGCCGGTCGTCGGCGTCGACATGGAAAGCGAAACGGTCACACCCACCGGTGCCGCGATTGTCCGGACGCTGGGGAAAAATTTCGGCGATCAGCCCGCCATGACCATTGAAAACATCGGCTATGGCGCCGGCCAAAAGGAGTTTATCAATCGCCCCAATCTATTTCGCGTGATACTTGGCGCTCCCGACTCCTTCTTGCAAACGGAAGAGATGCTGGTGATCGAAACCAATATCGATGACATGAATCCACAGTTTTACGATCACGCGATGGATCGTCTATTCGCCGCCGGCGCGCGCGATGTCTTTCTGACGCCGATCCAGATGAAAAAAAACCGTCCCGCGACTCTGCTCAGCGTCATTGCCGAACCGCGCGATCGAGAAAAGCTGGTCAGGATCATTTTTCAGGAAACCTCGACCATCGGCATTCGCTACTACCCGGTGAGCCGCATGATCTTGAAGCGTGAATCGAAGAAGGTAAAAACTCCGCTTTGGCGAAGTAACCGTCAAAGTCATCGGACAACCGGACGGGAGCAAGCGGTTTACGCCCGAATACGACGAACTCAAACGCCTTGCCAAAGCAAAGAAACTGCCGCTCAAGCTGATTTACGACGAAGTCATGCGCAGTCGCTCGGTAGGTAACCCGACGTTCTCGCCAATGCCCGACGACGCGCCGACAGCGACGCCCAGCCCGCCTCGCTACCGCCTTGGGCATCGCTGCGCTATCGCGACTACAGCTTCTTGTTTCTGCTCGCGCTTTTCGCCGTCACGCGCGCAGCAGATGCGCCTAACGCAAAACCTCTATCAGGTCTATGAAATTTCCGGATCGGCGTTTCTAGTTGGGCATGACGGGGCTCGCCCAAGGGGTGCCGATTTTCGCTCTCGGCTTGTTCGGCGGAACGCTGGCGGATTTTCTCGATCGAAAGAAAATCCTCCTGATCACGACCTTCGGAAATCTCTCGTCGCGCATCGCGCTCGGTGTTTTGACGCTCACCGGCCTGATTCAGGTCTGGCATATTCTCGCCGGCACGGCGATCACTTCCGCGCTCAACATCGTGCTCAATCCAACGCGCATGGCATTGATTTCCCACCTGGTGCCGCGCTCGCATCTTGACCAACGCCGTGGCGCTAAACTCCAGTGTTTCCCAGAGCATCGCACTTCATCGGGCCCATGTTGCGGCGGGTCTGAGCCTGGCGTGGATGAGCACGGGAAATGCGTATCTGTTCAACGCGTTGTTTTATATTCCGGCGGCCATCGCTGTCGTTCTGCTCAAAACTCCTGCCATCGACAAGACGATGCGAGAGAAATTTTCCTATGGCGAGTTTCTTGGGCGGTGTTAAATTTCTTTTCTCCGAGCCGATCATTCTCACCCTCGTGATGCTCGATTTCATCGTCATCGGATTTGGCTATTATCGGCCGCTGCTGCCGATCTTTGCCAAAGACATTCTTTTCGTCGGACCCGCCGGCTTTGGCATGCTCTCTTCCGCGCCGGCTATCGGCGGCGTCCTCGGCACGTTCGCGCTGCTTGCGATCGGCGACGTGAAGAGCAAAGGCCTGCTCGCGCTTTGGTCTTTTCTCGCTTACGCGGTCGGCATTGGGAGTTTTTGCGCTCTCGACCACATTTCGGGCTTATCGCTTTTATTGCTTGGCGTCATGGGTCTGGCTAATTCGCTCCAGGCCGTCATGCGCCAGACCAGCTTTCATCTCTTGACGCCCGATCATGTGCGCGGCCGCGCGTTCTCCGTTTTCAATATGTTTTCCCAAGGCGCCAACGCCGTCGGCGGCGCAGAGGTCGGCTTTATGGCCGCGCTCTCGGCGCGCCGGGTTCGCTACTCTTCGGCTGCGCTGTCGGGGGCTTGCTGACGTTGGGATGTTGGGCTGGCGATGCCGGGGCTACGACAATTTGGATGGACCATCGAGGATTCGGAGGCGCGTTAGCGAGTGACTCGCTGTCGCATTATTGTAGCGTTTCAGTTCCTTCTGCACTTCTCTCAACAAAGTCAGGTCCCGCACCTGAGACAGCGGAATCGGCTTATCCGTTCGCACCGTCGCCTTGCGCGACTCGATGGCGAATTCGTAGGTTTTGTCGACCGTGCCGCCGTCCAGACTGAATGATGGCAGGATGGAATCGTAGGAGTCCCGCGCCACCTCAGGAGTCTGGTTCAACCAACGCATCATGATCGGAATCACTTCTTCTTTGCGCTCGTGCATGAATCGCAAACCGCGCAAGTTCGCGCGCAATACCCGTTTGGTTTCGTCACGATTACTCTTCAGGCGCATGTCGGTCACGGCCACCGCGGAAATCGGGCTGCCGATTTTTAAATCCTTCGGGCCGCCGAGAATGTTGTATCCCTCGCGGGCCAAGCGAACCGGACCAGGCGGCACGGTGCAAACGGCATCCACCAGACCCTTGCGCAACATTTCCACGCGCACCGGCTCGTCACCGCCCAGAGTGACGAATTGCACTTCCTTCAAGTCCAAACCCTTAGCTTGAAGAATGGCCTCCGCCGCAAGATGATCAGAACCGCCGATTCGCTGCGTGCCGATCTTCTTGCCGCGCAAATCGCCGATCGTTTTGATGTCGGCGCGAGCGACGATGTTGTGCAGTGGCTTGTCCGTCAAAACGGCGAGAATCTTGAACGGCATGCCCTGCATCGCGCTGCCGATAATATTGCCGAAGCTCAACGTGTAGTGCACTTCCCCGCTCATCAACGCCGGCACGGTGACCTGGCTGCGCATCTGGATCAAAAGCGGATCGAGATTCTCGTCTTTGAAAAATCCCTTCGCCACCGCCACTTGCGCGGGTAAAAACGCGTAGCTCCGGCTGCTGTAAGAAATGACGACCTTATCAGCGGCGTGGACGAGGGTCGCCGCCATGCCGCAAACCAGGATCAGCGCCGCAACAAATTGTGCTGTTTTCATTTTTCTTAACTCTAGACCACGTTACTTTTACCCGCGAGCCAACAACGGCTCAATCACCCGAATGTCGAACTCCTGCTCAAACGCCTCGACCGAAAAGTGATCTTGACGCTGGCCAATATCAACGAACGGCAATTCACCGAGACAAGGTACTCCGGTCAAACCCGCCAGCACCTCACGATTGGTGTCCGCTGCGAGCGAAGCTTCGCCGGATGTTCGATTCAGGACGTAACCGAAGATTGTCAAATCCTTGCAACTCGCGTGTTCCAGGGTGAGCAGGAGATGGTTGATCATGCCGAGCCGATTCGCCGCCACCACGATAAGCGGTAATTTTGCTACGCGGGCAAAGTCGGCATAAGTGTAACTCGGCAAAAGCGGCACCATCAGACCGCCGGCGCCCTCGACCAATGTGATATCGTGCTGGTCGCGAATTTCATCGTAGATCGCCAGCAGATGATCGATGTCAATTTTCACGCCGGCACGTTCCGCAGCGATGCTCGGCGCCAACGGCTCAGGCAATCGATACGGGCAGATTTTTTCGATAGGTTCCGACGCGCCAGCGGCGTTCTTTAGTTGCACTGCGTCTTCGGGAAACAGTTCACCGTCCCTTTCCACGCAGCCGGTTTCCACCGGCTTCATGACCCCCACGCGGTAGCCAAGCTCGCGCAAGTAGGCAGCCAAGCTGCAGGCCACGAAAGTCTTGCCGACGGCGGTATCCGTCCCGGTGATGAAAAGACCTTTACCCATTGCGACCCAGGGTTGAGGATAGAAGATCGAGAATCGAGGATCGATCCTCCATCCTCAATCCTCCATCTTCGAAAAGCGGTTCGTTCATCTCTCAGTCGCCCGTTACCGCGCGGATGCAGTCATAAGTCACATCGAGCAGCGTGGCCAGCTCGCCGTCGCCGATGCCCAATGGCGGCATCAAGATGATGATATCGCCGAGCGGGCGAATCAGCACGCTGTGCTTACGCGCTTCGAGGATAACCTTGTGGCCGATTCTCTGTTCCGGAGCGTAGTTTTTCCGGTTTGCCTTGTCCTGGACCAGCTCGATGCCAATCATGTAGCCCCATTGGCGCACGTCGCTGACATGCGCCAAAGGCAGAAAATCTTCGCGCAAGCGTCTCGCCAGATAAGCAATTCGTGGCTGCATCTTTTCCAGCAAGCTTTCTTGTTTGAACAAGTCGAGGTTTGCGATGGCGACGGCGCAGCCGAGCGGGTTACCCGTATAAGTGTGGCCATGAAAAAACGTTTTATACTCGTTGTACTCGCCCAGAAATGCCGAAAATATTTCTTCAGTGCTCAATGTCGCCGCCAGCGGTAGATAACCGCCGGTGATGCCCTTCGCAAGGCAGAGAATGTCCGGCGTTATCGCGGCGTGCTCGCTCGCAAACATTTTCCCCGTGCGGCCGAAACCCGTCGCGACTTCGTCCAGGATAAAGAGAATTCCGTGTCGCCGGCAAATATCGCTGAGCGCATGAAGGTAGCCCACCGGCTGCGCCCACATGCCCGCGGCGCCCTGCATGAGCGGCTCCATCACCAGCGCCGCTAACGTGCTTTTGTTCTCGTCAAGCTTCTGCTCCGCCTCTTGGATCGCTGCGTCGAGCGCCGCCGTTTCATTCAAGCGCTGATAGTAACGAAACACATGCGGCGGCGTGATGCGCAGCACCGGGAAGAGCAGGCTTTTGTGGAATCGGTGAAAAGTCTCCGAATAGCCCAGACTCATCGAACCGACGGTGTCGCCGTGGTAGGACTCGGCGAGCGATGCAATCTGGGTGCGCTTCGATTCGCCCTTGAGCTGCCAATATTGCACGGCCATCTTCAGGGCGATTTCGACTGCCGTGGCGCCGCTATCGGAATAGAAAACACGTTTCAAACCTTTGGGCGCGATCTCGATTAGTTTTTGCGCCAATTGAATCCCCGGAACGTGGCTCAATCCCAACAACGTCGAGTGGGCGATTTTTTCGAGCTGCTCGCGGATCGCGTCGTCGAGTTCCTTCTTGCGGTGACCGTGCACGTTGCACCACAGCGAGGAAACCCCGTCGAGATATTTTCGTCCATGCACGTCGATCAGGTAATTGCCGTCGCCGCGGCTAATGATGCAGGGCTCCTCGCCCATCCATTCCTGCATCTGCGTGAAAGGATGCCACAGGTACGTGTGGTCCAACTGTTTTAGCTCATCGTGATAGGTCGTCATCGTGATTCTTTAACGGCTTTGAATGCCGCTAATGCGCGCTCGATCTGCTCGCGCGTGTGGGTCGCCATCAGCGTGATACGCAGGCGCGAAGTTCCCGGCGGTATCGTCGGTGGACGGATACCTTGAGCAAAGACGCCACTTTCAAGTAATTTTTCGGAAAATCGCATGCACTCGGTTGCGTCGCCGATGATCAGCGGCAGGATCGGACTCTCGCTCGCGCCGAGTTCGAATCCAAGACTGCGCAATCCTTCTTTCAAACTGCGGCAGTTGTCCCACAGCGCTTGACGCCGCTCCGGCTCGCGCTTCACCAAATCGAGCGCGGCCATCGCCATAGCCATGACCGCGGGCGGCAACGATGTTGTGAAAATAAAACTGCGGCAGCGGTTGATCAACAAATCGCACAAGCCGCGACTGCCGGCGATATAAGCGCCGAAACCGCCAAGCGCCTTGCCCAAGGTGCCCATCTGGACCAGCACGCGATTGCCGAGTCCGAGCTTTTGCACCACACCCGCTCCGCCCGCGCCGAATATGCCCGTGGCATGGGCTTCGTCGACCATCACCATTGCACCGTACTTTTCCGCCAGTTCGACGATCGCCGTCAAGGGCGCTTCGTCGCCGTCCATACTGAAAATCGATTCGGTAACGATAAGCCTACGGCGAAAACTTGCTGCGTGACTAAGCTCGGTTTCGAGCTGATCGAGATCGTTGTGTGCATAAACAAAAATCTTGGCGCGCGCCAAGCGGCTGCCGTCGATAATGCTGGCGTGATTGAGCGCATCGCTGAAGATCGCGTCGCTCTCGCCGGCCAAGGTCGAGATCACGCCTGTGTTGGCTTGGAAACCGGAATTGAATACCAACGCCGCTTCGGTGCCTTTGAACTCGAGCGAGTCGATTTTCCAACTCTTCGTGCAGCGTCATGTTGCCGGAAATCAACCGCGACGCGCCCGAGCCGCAACCGTAACGATCAATCGCTGCTTTGGCTGCAGCGGCCAGCTCAGGATGATTGGCGATGCCAAGATAATTGTTCGAGGAAAAATTGACGACCTCGCGGCCGTCAATCGATAACGTCGCTCCCTGATCACCGTCCACGCGGCGCAAACGACGGTACAGTCCTGCGGCCTTGATCTTTGTCAACTCGGTTTCGATAAACCCTGCCGGCATGGTCCCGGATTATTGCACCAACGAAGCAATTATCAACCGGCAGCGATTCTTACTCTTCGACAAATTTTCCTGCTATAAAACCTGAACCATGGCCAAAGCCAAAACCATCTTCGCATGCCAAAGCTGCGGCTTTCAGTCGTCCAAGTGGCTCGGCAAATGCCCCGACTGCAATCAGTGGAACACTTTCGCCGAAGAACGCTTCGAGAAAGCTTCGACGCCGCGCGGCGAATTGAGCCTCGGGACCAAAGAGGACCCGGCGCCAATTCATGAGATCGATACCACCGAAGAAGGCCGGGTGCTCTCCGGCATCGGCGAATTCGACCGCGTCCTCGGCGGCGGTCTGGTTCCCGGATCGGTCATACTTGATCGGCGGCGACCCGGGCATCGGCAAATCGACTTTGCTGCTGCAAGCGTTCGCCGCCGTGAGTCAGAAAGGACTCACCTGCCTTTATGTCTCCGGCGAAGAATCGCCGCGGCAGATCAAGATGCGCGCCGAACGCCTCGGCATCCAGGCGCCCAATTTGCTCGTCTTGAGCGAGACTTCGCTGGAGCGAATTCTCGATCATGTCAAAAAGATCAAGCCCGGCCTGCTCGTGATCGATTCCGTGCAAACGATTTTTTCCTCGGCGATCCCTTCGGCGCCCGGCAGTATCTCTCAGGTGAGGGAAGCTTCGGGCGCGATCATTGTGCTTGCCAAAAAAACCGGCTTGACGACGTTTTTAATCGGCCACGTCACCAAAGACGGCGCCATCGCCGGGCCGAGATTGTTGGAGCACATGGTCGACACCGTGCTCTACTTCGAAGGCGAGCGCGGCCATAGCTTTCGCATTCTCCGCGCGGTGAAAAATCGCTTCGGCTCGACCAATGAGATCGGCGTGTTCGAGATGAAGGAAGCTGGTCTGAAAGAGGTTAGCAATCCCTCGGAGATTTTTCTGATGGAGCGTCCGCTGCAAGTTCCCGGCTCCGCCGTCGTCTGCAGCATGGAAGGCACCCGGCCGATCTTGGTGGAGTTGCAGTCACTGGTCACCCGGTCATTTTTGGCGGTGCCGCGCCGCACCACCATCGGCGTCGATCACAACCGCGTAGCGCTCCTCGTCGCGGTGCTGGAAAAAAAGCTCGGCGCCAAACTCTTCGATCAAGATATCTTCGTCAACGTCGCCGGCGGCGTCCACGTCGATGAACCGGCGGTCGACTTAGGGATTGTCACCACCATCGCTTCCAGCAGTCGCGAAAGCGTTCTCGATCCCAAAACGGTTTTCTTCGGCGAAGTCGGTTTGGCCGGAGAAATCCGCGGCATCTCCCAAGCCGAAGCGCGGGTCAAGGAATCCGGCAAGCTCGGCTTCGAACGCTGCATCCTGCCGTCGAGCAACGCCGTGCAATTGAAGCACATCAAGCATCCGCAACTCGCCGGCGTCGGCTCGCTCGCCGAATGCTGGAAGTTGCTTTTCTAGAACGCGCACTAAGTGCGCGTTCTAGAGGCACGACGGATCAAGAAGCCTTGACCGACGTTGAACATTTGAACCTTGAACTTTGAACGAATAAGATCCACCGGAGTGGTAATGCCGCAATGTTATCGAAAGAGCACAACGAACTATTGACCAGAACCGTTCCAGAGACGCCGATGGGCGAGCTGATCCGGCGCTACTGGATTCCCGCGCTGTTGTCCGAAGAGATTCCGGCGCCCGATTGCCCACCGGCGCGGGTGCGAATTCTTGGCGAGGCGCTGGTGGCTTTCCGTGATAGCGCGGGAAAAATCGGCCTACTAGAAGAACACTGCTTGCATCGCGGCACCTCACTATTTTTCGGCCGCAATGAGGCATGCGGGCTAAGATGTATTTACCACGGTTGGAAATATGACGTGGACGGCAATGTGTTGGACACGCCGGCGCAGCCTGCAGGAAACGACACTTCACCCCGACACTCCGGTCGGGAGTGTTCTAGGAGCATTTATGACGATCGGCCATCTCCTGCGCTTCGCGACCCTTGGTCTGTTGTGCGCCTTATTTGTTGCTAACCGCGCATCGGCGGCTGCGCCGAGTGTCGTCGACACGGCAAAAGCCGAAGGCGAAATAATCTGGGCCGGCGGCGGTTCGGCCGAGATCGACGAGAGCATGAACCGCGCCTTCATGAAAAAGTATCCTTTCATTCAGGCGAAAAAAACTCGCGTGCAAAGCCAGCGCTTGCTGGTGCGCTTCGAGACTGAAAGCCGCGCCGGCAAGCACACCTTCGACATCGTGCGCACGACGGACTGGTACATCGATATCTTCAAGAAAAAGGGGCTATTGGCGAAATACGAGCCGCCGGAGCGAAATCAGATTCCCAACGAATTCAAAGATCGCGACGGCTTCTACACCTCTCTTTACACTGCCGTACACGCGCCAGCTTACAATACTCGCCTCGTTGCTAAGAGCGATTTGCCTCACAGTTACGACGATCTGCTCGATCCCAAATGGAGAGGCAAACTCGGACTGGAAGACGCCGCCTACGTGTGGTTTGTTAACGTGCTCAAGATCAAGGGAGAAAAACAGGGCATGGAATTCATGCGCCGTTTGGCGCGCCAAGAGGTAAGCTTGCGCGCCAGCACGACGCTGCTTTCCAATCTGGTAACGGCGGGGGAGATCCCGCTGGCCATCGATCTTTATGCCGACGATATCGAGCGGTCCAAGAAAGCCGGCGCGCCGATCGAATGGATCGCTTTCGATCCGACTATCGTCCATACCATCGCCGGAGCGATCAACAAGAACGCGCCGCACCCCAATGCCGCGCGGCTGTTCATGGATTTTCTCTTATCGGAAGAAGGCCAACGCATCTACCAAATGAACAACCTCCAACCGACCCGCAAAGGCATCACGGTGCCATGGGCGCCAACGAACGTGAAACTACAGGTCACCGATCCGGAGATCGGTGAGAAGGTTAGCGACTATCAGAAACTTTTCCGCGAAATTTTTGGCGGGAAGTGAAGTTGATTTTGCTAGGTTGGCAATAACGCTTCGGAACTTAGCCTGCTGAACCATTGCAACGGCTTGAACCGTTCGAACGAATCACTGTAAGAAACGACATGGCCGATATTGTAGTTTGCGGTGATCTCGAAGGCGAGATCGAAAGAAGCGGCGAGTTGAAGAAGTTGGAAGCTCTCGGCTCGATCGAAATATTCAACGAGTTGGATCCGCCCCGAGAAATCCTCATCCGCCGATTGCGCGGCGCCCGCGCGGTTTTAGAATTTCGCGGCAGAGCTGCCCTCGATGAAGAGACTCTGAGCCAGTTGCCCGATCTGGAGATGATCGCGACAACGGGGCCTCATCGCATCGATATCGAAGCGGCGACCCGATTGGGCATCATCGTTGCGAATACTCCCGGGGGCTCGACCTCGGCGGTAGCCGATCACGTTTGCGCGCTCGTGCTTACCCTGGCGCGTCATATCGTCAGCGCGGACAGCGCGTTGCGCCGGCGGATCTGGGAGCCGGTGACCGCGTTCAATCTCGCCGGAAACAATTTTGGAATTTTAGGCTTGGGCCGCATCGGCAGCGGTGTGGCCGCGCGGATGGCGGCTTTCGACGTGAATTTGATCGCGTGGGGACCCACCCTCACACCCGAGCGCGCCGCCGCAGCGCATGCTCGACTCGTCAGTGAAGAAGAGCTCTTTCGGAGCTCCGATATTCTGTCGGTCCACCTGCGTTACAGCGCGTTATCGGATAATTTTGTCAACGCAGCGCGCTTGGCCCTGATGAAACCGACCGCCCTGCTGGTCGATATTTCGCGCGCCGGCATCGTCAATCGCCAAAATCTAGCCGACGCCCTTAAGGCGGGGCGATTGGCCGGAGCCGCGATGGATTTGTGCGATCCCTTGCCTGTGTCGATGAACGATCCAATGCTCGACGCACCGCGAACTGTTCTGACACCGCATATGGCATGGCAAACCAGGGAAACATTTCGCCGCGCCGCCACCATGTCAGTGGAGAACATTTTGAATTATTTTCGCGGCCAACCCAGCCATGTCGCCAACCCGGACGCGCTCAAAGTTTCGCGCCCAAGGTTGCAATTGAATCGCTAACCGCGTCTTGCTCTTGCCGATAAGTAGACGGCAGCGAAGTAGCTAATCGGAAAACATCGCAAATCGATCTGATCATGGAACCATCCGGATCGTCGGTTTCTCCATATTCAAGGCCATGAAGGAAGCAAAGGGGTCACGGACCCTTGGTCTCGCAAAGACGAAACGATTAACCGGCTCGCATAAGAACTCTCTGCTCCCCCGAACGAGGCAGATCGCCGCGATGCTCGTGATCATTGCGTTACCAGCGACCTACTTTTACTTCAGATTCATTGGGTGGAGCCATCCATTTGCCAAGTTGATCGGTGTTTATAAGTATCACGTTGTTACACTCGGGGACTATGTCCGATACAAGCGAGATCCAAACCGCTTTTACGATGAGCATTCTGCGGCAGGCTTGACCTTTGATTGCGACCGAATCCGAGATGAGTTCGTGAAGCTGAGTCAGTCGATTACCTCGCCAGAGCTATCGATATCGACAGAAACAATCGTTTTGCGGGAAGGCAGCACCCTTCATCTCGCCGATCCCAGCTTCGCTGACAATGAAGCATTTACGGCGTGGAAGAACCAAGTAGTCAGTCTAGCTAGGATCCAGCACCCACGCGAGGCGAGCCACTACGGAACTCTACTCCAAGCTCTATTCACATCTGTCACCATACACGGAGGTGTTGCGGGTGGAGAGTTTACCGTTGAGACCAAAAGAGGCAGTAAGTTTGATGCATGTGGGTGAGCCTCATCCAGGAATAGTTGATCCCGCGTTCTTTTATCAGAGATTCTTTGGGCAAATTTGATACCGGGGTGAAATCTTGAATCTTGATGTTTTCAACCCGAGGTCATCCGAAACGCACGAGCTGTGTTTCCTTCCCTCGCAGCATATAGATCTTACGGTTTCATTCCCTGTGCCGCGAATGCCTTATCGATATGGTCGGCCAACGTCGAGCCGTTTCGTGCGCTCAGTCAGGAGGCGTGCGCCTTCGTGTTCGACCAGGCCCTCTTCGACGATGAGGAGGTGGAGGTGCTTTCGATCGATGGCGGCAAGCGCATCGCCGCGGCGCTCGGCAACAGGAAGTTCTGCATCCTGCGCAACCACGGCCTGCTCACGGTCGGCCGGTCGGTGGAGGAATCGATCGGATGGTTTGTCATGGCCGAACGGGTGGCTGAGGTCCACGTGAAAGCGCCGAACGGGCGACCGATCTCTGACGCGGCCGCTGCCCTTGCAGCGTCGACACTCGCCCCTGACCCCGTCGGATGGCGGATGTTCCAGTGGGTCCAGCGGTCGCTCGTTCCCGATCGATCGGTGGTCGACTGAACAGCGCGCCCGGCCAGCTACGCCGGCGTCAGACCGACGAGTCGATGATCGAGGTGGCGCTCGCCATTGTTCAAATATCAGTCCGGGGGGGCCCTTAGAAGATTGAGTAAGTCTGACATGATTGGTCGTCGATTACTCGATCACTCTCTTTCAAGTATTTCCCTGCCCACGATCAGAAGATCGTGCCCTAAACCGGCAGCCGAAGATCAAGTGATATAAGCAAAAATTATGACAGTGATATAAGTATTTTGTATTGGACCTAGACAATACAGCAGAATTATAAACTCGTTATGTAGCGTTCATCCGGGAAGGAGCGAAATGTCAATTACCGAGCCGAATTGCATCCCGGAAATGGGCCGCCATTTTTAAAACCCAAGGGTTTTGTGAAGAAGATCTCAGGAAAGACCACTCCTGTCTCCTATCTCCCGACGGGTGTCGCTGAAGGATCTAGTCAACAGAGTGAAGGCGAAGTCGGGGAGTTCCAGCCGAGATATTGCTCCGCAAAGTCGGCTGGCAAACGTCGTAAAAGCCCGGGACCGCTTCATCCGCGTAAGCCGTGGTTGGAAGCAGGGCTATCTCGCTTCGCAGGTGACGAACTTTCTTGCTTGTCATCCGTTCAATGTCGCTAGGGCGCTTGCAGAAGTTAATAGACTTAGGCAAGTCTGTCACGATTAGTTTCCGTACTAATATGAGGTCTTAGATGGCGGAACTGCTCGAAATTCTCGGTGATGATATCGCCCGGCTCAATGATACAGATCTTCGCACATTAATAGGACAGCTGTGTGAGGCCGATTATCGACGGGCGGGAAGATCAACGCGCGGTATCACTTGGGCGGCAATCAGGATGCGGGTGATGGGGGTTAGATGTTGTTGTTCGCGATGATTTGCCACCGCCAGCTAACAGTTTTGTCCCCAGGAGCATTACCGGCTTTCAAGTCAAAAAGCCCGATATGCCAAAAGCTAAAATTCTCGATGAGATGCGTAAGAAAGGCGCCCTGCGGGATGAAATAAAAAGAGACTCATCAATACAGAAGGAGCGTACATTATGTAGTGCTTCCGGCTCGACTTCAGATGCTGCGTTAAAGAGTCGTATTGATGCGATGAAGGAGGCGGTGAGGGGGCGAACCGGGCCATGAGAGTCTTCATTTGGACTTCTACGATCGAGGAAGGATTGCTACATGGGTCCGCTCACATGGATCTTTGATATTGTGGGTGCGGAGTAAGATCGGACGACCGTTAACTGGCTGGCGTCCATATGAGAATTGGGCGAACGTTCAGGGAGGAGTAGACGAAGAATACCTTTTGGATGACGGGCTGCGCTTGCACGACAGCACAGGAGACCAAGATCAAGGTCTTTCTATCGTAGATGGTCTGTTGAAGCTTAGGACCACTCTACAGACGTCGGGACCGTCTGTGCGGTTGACCGGTTTGTCTGGCGTAGGAAAGACACGTTTGGCTCAGGCGTTGTTCGATCAACGTGTGGGAGAGCACGCACTAACCCTACTGAAGTTTTTTATACGGACGCTGCATTAGACCCGTCCCCGACCCGTGCAACTTTGCTAACCAACTCATCGCCGCCAGAACAAAAGCATTTCTAATTGTCGACAACTGTCCGCCTGAGTTACACCGTCAGCTAACAGTCATCTGTAGTAAACCGGAAAGCACCGTTAGTTTGTTAACCATTGAATATGATGTTTGGGACGATCTTCCGGAGGAAACAAACGTATTTAGGTTAGAACCCGCTAGCGAACAGATTATTGAGAGACTGATAAGCAAACGATACCCGCACATCGGCCAAGTCGATGCTCGCAGCATCGCAGAATTTTCTGGCGGGAATGCGCGTCTGGCTATTGCCCTCGCGAATACTGTACAACACGGCGAAACGGTATCGGGGTTACGTGATGAGGAGCTTTTCAAACGGCTATTTTGGCAAAGGCATGATCCCACTCAAAGCTTGCTCAAGTCTGCGGAAGTCCTTTCTCTCCTTTATTCGCTCGACGGTGTTAACGTTTCTGACGATTCGGAGCTCCAGGTTTTGGCATCGCTTCCGGGTAAGTCTGCCGCCGAGCTTTATAGCGACGTGGCCGAGCTGAAGAACCGTGATCTCGTTCAAGCCCGAGGAATTTGGAGAGCCGTACTGCCTCATGCTGTCGCTAACAGACTTGCCAAACGCGCGCTGGAGTCAATACCGAAAACGACAGTCGTTACCAAAATTCTAACCAGCGGCTCTGATCGTCTAATAAAATCTTTTACGCGCCGGCTGAGCTTTCTACACGATTCTGACGTTGCGAAGGAGATTGTTAGGGACTGGCTTAAAGATGCTGGATGGATCGGGCAATCATTAAAGAATCTCAGTGATCTTGAAAATACGGTTCTGAGAAACGTTGCACCGGTTGCAACTGAGGAAACGTTAGATGCCTTAGAGCGCGTTGCTAACGGTCCTGACGGAGCGTTGTTTACCTCACGAGAAAATTCTTCATCACGCTGAATTCGTTCGCCTTCTGCGGCATTTGGCTTATGATGCGGCGTTGTTCGATAGAAGTGTTAAGTTGATCTGCCGTTTCGCATTTTCGGAGGACAGAGACGAAAATAACAACTCAATTCGGGAGGTTTTAAAATCTCTGTTCTACATCTATTTGTCAGGTACACATGCCCCACTGGAAGCACGGGTCAAAATCATCGAAGAGCTCTTGGATTCACAGAATCAGGACAGGCAGTCCCTAGGGCAACCCTTCTCGACGGCGCGCTGGAAGCGTGGCATTTTAGTTCCCATCACCAGTTTGAATTTGGCGCCAGACCAAGAGACTACGGTTACGAACCAAACACGCCAGAAGAGATCGCTGCTTGGTACTGAGTCTTTCATCAACATTTGTACGCGTGTTGCAGTTTCTGAGCACCCGCTGGCAGGAGAAGTCCGAAAATTATTGGCGAACAATTTCCGCGGATTGTGGACGAGAGCCGGCATGTTCAACGTGCTGGAGAATTCAGCAAGACAAATTAGAAAAGGGGGATGGAATGACGGTTGGATCGCTGTTCGAGAGGCTCTTCGATACGACGGCCAGCGTATGGTCGATGCACTCCGGCAAAGACTTATTCAGCTTGGCAAGCTTTTAGCCAATCGACCTACTGCAACAAGCACGCGTATTTGCTCTCTCAGACGGATACCGGGACATTGATCTCGCGGATGATCTTCCCGACGATAGTGACGGATCTGCGATTTACCATAAAGCGGAAGAGACGACTCGCAAAATAGGAGCAGAAGTCGCGCAAAACCCTGAAATGTTGAACACGTTATTGCCCGAGCTTGTTTCATCGCGTGGTTCGAGACTACCCGCGTTTGGTTCTGGACTCTCGGATGGATGCAAAGACCGGAACGAGATGTTCCAAATGATATGTGCTGAGACCAAAAAGACATCTCGGGAGGAGCGGAACCTCAGCGTTCTTTTAGGATTTCTTTGTACGTCCGCTCAGAATGACCCAGTCTTTTACAACGCCGCACTTGATTTCTTATTAACGACGATGTTCTCGGTGAATGGTTTCCGATTTTCCAGACAACCGGAACAATAGACCGCCGCGGTATCGAACGACTGCATGCTGCGCTGAATTTGGGGAAAGCTCAGGTTGAAGTGTTCAAATATCTTGCCTGGGGTCGGGCACATAAATCTATAAGTGATGATGATTTAGCTGAGCTACTAAGTAAAATTCTCTCGAAGCAAAGAGGTGCTGACGTGGCCATGGAGATTCTCCAAATGAGATTTCATGGTAGGAACAAACAGTCCCCCAAAATTTCCGCGAGTTTGATAGCTATCTCGCGAGACTTGCTCGTGGAACATGCCTTCGATGAAAAATTAAGGAGGCAAGACAATCATGATCTGAATTTGGCGGAGTTAACTCGCATCTGTCTGACCGGTGAGGAAGGGATAGCTACTGCAACACAAATTAGCCGAAAACTCGCTAGGGCAATTATGAAAAAACAAGTGTTGGCATCGGATTACCCTAGACTGTTGGACAGTATTGCTAAAACTCAGCCGAGAGTTTTTCTGGATGTCTTTTTAGGGGGAGATACGATCGACTCAAGACAACGACGTCGAAGGTTTGGCTATCAGTTGGAGAGATACGGCGATCCTTTGGCTCAGATTTCAGACGATGAGCTTCTTTCCTGGTGTGAGGCCGATCCAACGTACGGTATCCAACAATTACATCCGCGATTTCTCCCTTCACGAAAGCCGCTGAAACAGACAACCTCGAATGGAAAAATATCGTATTTGAGATCTTCAAGAGGGCACCAAATTTGGAACCTGTTCTCAAACATATCGCAGCAGGAATAAGACCACGGTCATGGAGCGGATCACTCGCGGAAATTCTGCAGAAGCGGTTAATTCTGTTTCAGAGTCTTGAGAACCATGAAAACTCTCAGATCCGAGCGTGGGCTAAAGCCGAGTGTTCGGAACTTCAGGAATCGATAAGAGCCGAGCGGGAGAGGGAAAGACGACACAGTCGTGAACGAAATGAGCGCTTCGAGTAGGTCATGTGCAGGACGTGGAACGCGGCGGAAACGGTTCAGGTGTGCATTCCGTGTCAGGACGCAGGGTCAAGTCTTGAATCTTGATGTTTTCAACCCGAGTTCATCCGAAACGCGCGAACTGTTTATTCTTCGCTCGCAGCATACAGATCTTTACGGTTTCATTCCCTGTGCCGCGAATGCCTTATCGATAAAGCCGCTATCATCGAGTTTCTTGATCAGGCGCGCGTCGTTGAGCTCATCGAGGTTCACAGCGCCGATTTTCGGATTCTGCGCTTTCATCAAGCGCTGCACATGGACCATGCTTTCGACCGACGGAAGCGGCTTGCGCTCCAAGACGCGCAATAGGTCAAGGTAGCCCTCTTCGGCCCCCGCGGCATTGATTTTCATGCGTCGCATCAATGTTTTGATTGCCGCCGTCTTGTTCTTGGGTGCCAAGATGTAGGCTACCGCTTCGATTTCGGCCTTGAGCAAGGCCTCCAATGTGTCGCTGCGCTGCTGCAAAAAACTTCGTTGCACCACCAAAGCCTGGCTGAGGAATTGATGCTTGAGGTCGGAGTATTCGCCGATAACCGTGAATCCCTTGGGTTTGATTCGGCTCGAGTTGATGCCGTCCAGGACCGCCGCATTGATTATACCGGCCTCAAGGGCCTGCACCGTCACCGCCTGTTCGCCGAGTGCCTGGAGCTGCATCTTATCGCGCTGAACATCGAGCCCGAAGTGCTCGAGCCAAAGCAACAATGCCATCCAGGTCGTGCCGCCGATGCTGGTGACACCGATGCGCTTGCCGCGCAGGTCCCTGGCTTTTTGATGTTGGGTTGAGCCATTAAGTCGAAGTTGTTGCGGCTGCCAAAGGTGGCGATGATTTTTAAGTCCTGCCCGCCGGCGACGGCGGCCAACGTCGCGCTGCCGCCGGTGCTGCCGACTTGGATGTCGCCCGCTGCCAAGCCGGCGACGAGAATTGGCGCGCCGCGAATAAACACCGATTCGACATCAACGCCATACTTGTTGAAAAGTCCCATATCCTGCGCCACCCAAAACGGCAGGGCGCGGCCCGGGCTGGCGTAGCCGAGAATGATTTTGTTGGCGGCAGCCGCCGAGAGCAAAATTGGAGCACAGAGAATTTAACGCGAGCGAAAAAATCGCGATGAGCAATAGGCGGCGCATAGCCATGGTTCTCAAGTTATAACTTGGGACGGGATAGAACATTTAAACCATCTTTTTCCGAGCGGAGATATAGCCTATGAAGAGTGGAGTCAAATCTTTGACTTTAGTCATTCACGCGGCACCGCGAAAGTTGGGCCGTTTCTCTATCACCATGGTACCCGCTTCGCTGTTGTAGCGGCCGCCCGCGATGTTCTCTAGATTTGTACCGGTGACGCGGATAAACCGCCCGCCGGCGGGGTAGGCGATGGAGTGGATGGCGCGGTTCTGGAAGCCTAACTCCGGGTCCTTGATAGAGTAAAATTTCGAAATCGTCGTTCATCAGCAAGTCCTGCAATCTTTTTCGCACCGTTTCGCGCCCCGCCGGACCTGGGTCGGCCTTGAGGCTTCTTGTGCTCGCCGGTGCGTTGTATGCCTTAGGAGATCCAAATGACACCCCACCTCGATCTGTTGCTTGCCTTCCTGGCTCAAAAACGGCCACATGATTTGATCAACGAAAACGCGGCGGCATGATTCCGAATGCCGATATTGGCCGGCGGGCGGCGGCGCTTTCGCTGAAACACGTGCCGAACATCAGTCCCACAGCATGATGTTCTCGCAGTAATTCTTGTTCGCCTCGCGCAAGTCCTTGCTGTGGTGCCAGCGGTGCAGCTCGGGCGTGTTGAAGAACCAGGACAGCCGAGCCGAAGCGCATTTCGACGTTGCAGTGGGTCAGGATGCCGATGTAGGCGGTGAACGCGCGAAACCACATGTCACCACTTGCGGCGCGCCCAGGACAAATAAGAGGCCGATACCCGGGACGATCTTTTAGAGCGAGTCGACAAAATGGAATCGGCCGGTATTTACGACCTAGAGCTTGTTGACGCTGTGATGGACGGCATGGAAACGCCACAGAAACGGCCATTTATGCGCCATCCGGTGCGCCCAGTAGAGGCCGAATTCAGCCATGACGACCCCGAGCACGACCTGCGCCGCCATCGGCCAGTCGCGCGGCCAAATGCCACCCACCGGGTCTTCCATCAACTCCGTCAACCCAATGATACCGCCGAACAGCAAGAGTAGCTGCGACGTGCCTTTGCTGGAAAGCGTATGGAGGATATTGGCGAGCGTCTGGCCGTCGGGTTTGGTCCATTCGCGCTCATGCGGCATCCAGCGCTCGAGGAAAAACAAGGTGACGATCAGGACCACATATGCGACGTTGAAATACAGAACTGGCTGGCCGTGCGTAAATCCATACGCCATGATCGCCATGCATAGGACCAGCAGCCCCGGCCAGGCGATGCAGGAAATAAGGTGTTTAATTTTAGATTCCATGTCTGAAATGTCCCGGTTTTCAGGCG
>CAWERH010000001.1:0-20123 GCA_963811315.1 uncultured delta proteobacterium | reverse complement strand
CGCCGCAAGAAGCGCTGAAAATTTTGCTCGGCGTTACGCCGGTGGGCGAAGAGCAGATGGCTTCCGTTAAGGCGCGCGGACGGGTGCTGGCGGAAGATCTCAAGTCCGCAGTCGACTTGCCGCATTTTCATCGCGCCGCGATGGATGGTTATGCCGTCCGAGCCAAAGATACTTTCGGCGCCAGTCAAAGCTTGCCGGCTTATCTGAAACTCGCCGGCGTCGTGGAAATGGGCAAAGAGGCGGCGCAAACGTTGACGCCGGGCGCGGCGATGCGGATTTCCACCGGCGGCATGATGCCGCCCGAAGCCGATGCCGTGGTGATGGTGGAGTATACCGACGAGACCGACGGCGGTTTAGTCGAAATCCATCGCGGCGTCTCGCCATGGCAAAACGTGATTCAGATCGGCGACGATATCAAAAAAGGCGAAGCAGTCTTTCCGCGCGGCCGGCGCCTGCGCGCGCACGATCTCGGCGCTTTGACCGGTGTCGGCATTTCATCGATTACGGTTTATCAAAAGCCGCGGGTCGCGCTGATCTCTACCGGAGATGAGATCGTCGATGCCGATACTGATCCGCGGCCCGGGCAGGTGCGTAACATCAATCAACATTCACTTGCCGGATTGATCGAAGAATGCGGCGGTGAGTTGAGAGACTGGGGAGTCGTGCGCGACGATCGCGGCGCGCTCACCGAAGCGATCGGCGCTGCCCTCGAATGGGGCGATGTCGTGCTGCTCTCCGGCGGCAGTTCCATGGGGGCGAAGGATATCGCCCTGGAGACGATCCTGTCATTTCCCGATTCCGAGTTTATTTTTCACGGCATCTCGATCGCGCCCGGCAAGCCGACGATTTTCGCCAAGGCTTGCGGCAAACCGATCCTCGGCTTGCCGGGCTATCCGGTGTCGGCGCTGGTGATTTTCGATTTGTTCGCGGCGCCGCTGATTCGCCGCCTCGGCGGCGAAAACGTCGATGCGCTGCAGCGTTTCTTGCGCAGCGCACGGGCGGTGTTGAAAACCAATGTCGCGTCGCAGATCGGCCGCGAGGATTACGTGCGCGTCACTTTAGAGCGCCAGTCGGAAAAACTGGTGGCGACACCCTTGCCGAGCAAATCCGGCGCGATCTTTACGCTGGTCAAAGCCGACGGCATGGTGCGCATCGATATGAATCTGGATGGTTTGGAGCAAGGGGAAGAGGTCGAGGTGATTCTTTTTTAGTTTCGAGTTTAAAACTAAACCGATGAGAAATCGGCAGAGTGCAGAAAACTCTCTCGGAGTCCTTCGACTGGCTCAGGACGAACGGGGGAGCGCTAGGAAATTTCCGTTCATGCTGAGTTCGTCGAAGCATTCCTCATCTTTATTCCGCACCCAACTAAAGACCGGAAACTGGAACAGCCGAAATACATGGCCCGCAAACGTTATCTCAAAAAAACTCCGCTGACCGAAGCCCGCGAATTGTTTCTTGCGACGGTGGATCCGAGCGGGTTAGCGATCGAGGAAATTGCCGTCGACGACGGCCTCGATCGTATCACTGCGGCGCCTGTGTTCGCGAAGATTTCGTCGCCCCATTATCACGCCTCGGCCATGGACGGCATTTGCGTGCGCGCCGAGGACACCTTTGGCGCGACCGAGTTCGTTGGCAAGACGCTTGTGTTAGCGAATAGTGATTCACCGGCGGCGGGATCATTCAAATATGTCGACACCGGCAACGCGCTTCCGGCCTGGGCCAACGCGGTGATCATGATCGAAAAAGTGCATCAGGTAAACGGCAGCGCGGTCGAGATCTTCGAATCGGTAGCGCCGTGGAATCACGTTCGATTGGTCGGCGAGGATGTGGTCGCCACAGAATTACTTTTGCCGCGCGCCCATCGTTTGCGTCCCTACGATTTGGGCGCGTTGCTTGCCGCCGGGCATACCACCGTGCGCGTGAAAAGCCGGCCCAAGGTCGGCATTATTCCTACCGGCGACGAGTTGATTCAGCCCGGCGAAGAGACCACGCCGGGCGCCGTGATCGATTTTAACTCTACAGTGCTGGCGAGCTTTGTCCGCGAATGGGGCGGGACGCCGATCAAATATCCGCGCGCGCGCGACGACATGAGCGCGCTGGTGCAGGCGGTGCGGCGGGCGGCCGAAGAGTGCGATATCGTAACGATCATCGCCGGCTCGTCGGCGGGGGAACATGATCTGACCGCGGATGTCGTCGACGAATGCGGAGAACTGTTGGCCCACGGCATCGACGTGATGCCGGGAAAGCCTGCGGTGTTAGGTAGCATTGGCAACAAGCCGTTGCTCGGTGTGCCCGGCTATCCGGTCTCGGCGATTGTCATCGCGCGCGAGATCCTGCGCCCGGCGCTGGAAAAATTTCTCGGCTCGGCGGCGCCGGCTTATCCGGTCGTGCGCGCGATTTTACCGAAAAAAATCGCCTCTCATCTCGGCTTGGAGGAGTTCATTCGCGTTACGTTAGGACGCGTGAATGAAAAACTGGTCGCGGTGCCGCTGGCGCGCGGCGCAGGGGTGATCACGACGATGGTGCATGCCGACGGCTTGATGCGCATCCCCAGTCTTGTCGAAGGATTCAATGCGGGCGAAGAGGCCGCTGTCGAGCTGCTGCGGCCGATTGAAGATATCGAAAATACGATTCTCTGCACCGGCAGTCATGACTTGGCGATCGGCGTGTTGGAAGATCAATTGAAACAGCGCCAGCCGGAGCTCAAGATCGCCGCCACCAACGTCGGCAGCCTGGGCGGATTGCTGGCACTCCAGCGCGGCGAGACCCACATCGCCGGAACTCATTTGCTCGATCCTGAAACCGGCATTTACAACATTCCGGACATCCAGCGGACGATTCCAAAAGTGCCCGTCGTGCTCGTCCACTTGGCGCAACGCGAGCAAGGCATTCTCGTCAACAAAGGCAATCCGAAATCGATCACCAGCCTTGCAGATCTCACGCGAAGCAACGTTCGCTACGTCAATCGCCAGCCGGGGTCCGGCACGCGAGTGTTGCTCGATTACGAATTGAATAAACTCGCCATCGATCCCAAATCGATCGCCGGTTATGAGCGCGAAGAGTTTACCCATATGGCGGTCGGCGTCGCGATCGCGAGCGGCCTGGCCGACGCGGGGTTGGGCGTGCGCGCCGCAGCCGGTGCGCTGAATCTCGATTTTATTTCGCTGGCGAGCGAGCAATACGATTTATTGATCGCGCGGGCATTTTTCGAATCGGCGCGCGGCGAACAGTTGCTTGAGGTTATCGGCTCGGAGGGATTCAAGCGCGCGGTTACCGCTCTTGGCGGTTACGATACCACGCGCGCCGGCGCGCTGCTTTACCGGCAATGATCGCGGACTGAATCGAGTTTGCGTGGGATAAAAGGAATCTCGCGGCAAGCTCACACCGGCATGAGACCGTGTTTCTTGCGCGGCCGCTCTTCCTTTTTAAAGCGCAATATCTCGAGTGATTGGATCAAGCGCTTGCGCGTTTCGTGCGGCCGGATCGCCGCGTGGGCAAACTGCTTCGACAGTGCTTCGAACGGACCGTTGAAGCGATCCTGAAACTCGGCGATCTTTTCGGCGCGGGTTTTGGCGGGATCCGGCGATTGTTCGATTTCGCGCCGGTAAAGCACGTTGACCGCGCCACCCCCGCCCATCACGGCGAGTTCTATACCGGGCCAAACGAAAAGTTGATCCGCGCCCATCTCGCGCGTGCAGAGCGCCTGCTTGGCGCCGCCATAGCCTTTGCGCAATACAATCGTGATTTTCGGTACTGTCGCTTCGGCGTAGGCGTAGAGCATCTTAGCGCCGTGACGGATAATGCCTTTCTCTTCCTGTTGTTTGCCAGGGAAAAAGCCCGGCACGTCCATTAAAGTAATCACCGGAATATTGAAGGCGTCACAAAAACGAATGAAGCGCGCCGCCTTGTCCGAAGCATCGACGTCCAGGCTGCCGGCGAGAAACATCGGCTGATTGGCGACGAAGCCGACCGGATAGCCGTCGAGCCGGCCGAAGCCGATGACCAGGTTGCGCGCAAACTTGGCCTTCAGCTCGAAGAAATCGCCGTCGTCGACGATGGCTTTGATCACTTGATTAATGTTGTAGGCCCGCTTCATGTCTTCGGGCACGATCTTTTCCAGGTTGTCGAGCGACCGTGCGGGATCGTCGTTGGTCGATTTCCTCGGCGGCATGGATTCGAAACTGCCCGGTAAAAATCCGACCAGCCGGCGTATCATTTGCAAACATTCCTCGTCGTTCTTGGCGACCAGATCGGTGACGCCGGAAACTTCGGAGTGAATCTTCGCGCCGCCCAATTCTTCCATGGTCACGGTTTCGCCGAGCACTTCCTTGATCACCGCCGGGCCGGTAATGAACATCTGGCTGGTGTTTTGCACCTGAATGATGAAATCCGTCAGTGCGGGCGAATAGGAGCCGACGCCGATGCATGGTCCCATGATCGCCGAGATCTGCGGGATGCAACCGGAGGCGATGCTGTTCTCGAAGAAAATCTTTCCGATCGCCGAAGTTACCGACAAGCCCTCTTGAATGCGCGCGCCGGCAGAGTCATTCAAGCCGATCACAGGCACGCCAAGTTTACGCGCGGTCTGAATCACATAAGCGATCTTCTCCGCGTGGGCGCTGCCGACGCTGCCGGCGAGGACCGAGCGGTCCTGGGAGTAAACGTAAACCGGCCGGCCGTCGATCTTGCCGAAGCCGGTAACGACGCCGTCGGAAGGCAGTTTCTTTTCCGCCATGCCGAAGTCGACGCATTGGGTTTCCGCGAGCATGAACTCTTCGACGAAGGTGCCGGCATCGAGCAGTTGGTCGATGCGCTCGCGAGCGGTAAATTTGCCTTCGGCGCGCTGCTTGGCGGCCGACTTGGGATCGGCGTCCAGCGCGACTTGCTCCAGCTTGACGAGCCGCTTTTCAAGATCTTCTCGAGTTTGCGCCATAGATTTGCCCAAGTTAGCTGCCGATGATGCCCATGCCTTGAAGCACCGAAAGCATGACCGCCGCGGCGATGACGGAGCCAATCTGGCCGCCGGCATTGGCGCTCATGGCATGCATCAGCAGATAACTTTTTTTATTGTATTTTTGTCCTTCCGCTTGCACGACGCGCGCCGACATGGGAAAGGCCGAGATACCGGCGGCGCCGATCAATGGATTGATTTTTCCGCCGGTCAGCACGCACATGAGTTTTCCGAAAAGAACTCCGACCGCGGTGTCGAGGCTGATGGCGATAAAGCCCAGTGCGAGCACGAGCAGCGTCTGCGCTTTTAGGAATTTGTCCGCTTCCATCGTGGCGCCGATGCACAGGCCGAGGAGCAGGGTGACGATATTGGCGATCTCGTTTTCCGCGGCGCTCTTTAAGCGATCGACGACGCCGCTTTCGCGCAGCAAGTTGCCGAGCATGACGGTGCCGATCAACGGCGCGCCTTTAGGCGCCAGGATCGAAGCGAAGATCGTCACCGCGATGGGAAACACGATCTTGGTGGTTTTCGAGATCGGTTCGCGTTTGGTCGCGCCCATAACAATTTGTCGTTCCTTTTGGGTCGTGAGCGCGCGCATGATCGGCGGCTGAATCAAAGGCACCAAGGACATGTACGAGTAAGCCGCCACGGAAACCGCGCCGAGCATGTGCGGCGCGAATTTTGAGCTGACGTAAATCGCGGTCGGTCCGTCACAAGCGCCAATGACCGCCACGGCCACGGCATCCAGCCGGTCGAAGCCGAGCGCCAAGGCGAGCAGTAAAGTAATAAAAATCCCGAACTGGCCGGCGGCGCCGAGCAAAATGATTTTGGGATTTTCCAGCAATGGTTGGAAGTCGGTCATGGCGCCGATACCGATGAAGATCAACAACGGAAAAACTTCGGTGAGCACTCCGGCGTCGTAAAAGAAACGGAGAAACCCTTCCTTACCCATCATATCCGCCAGGGGAATATTGACCAGTATCGCGCCGAAGCCGATGGGCACGAGCAGCAGCGGTTCGTAGCCCTTCTTGATGCCGAGGTAGAGCAGCCCCAAGGCGACCAGAATCATGATCCCTTGGCCTGGAGCGAGATTCAAAACCCCGGCAAAAAGACCCTGCACGCCGGAAAGGAGCGCCGATTCCATGAGGTGGTATTAGCCTTTCTTGGCTGTCGATTCGTCAGGTTGATACGGAAAGACTTTTTTGATGAGCAGGATCAGGAGGCTCAATAACCATAATACGAGCATGGTGCCGCCCATACCGATCAAAGCTAAGGTCCACCCGAATGTCCACGTGTCCATTTTAGAGCTCCTACGAAATTTACCGCGAACAGAACGGCTGGATTATTCGATGACTGCGAGGACTTGCTCGGCTTCGACCGATTGACCAGGAGTGACGGTGATTTCTTTGACAGTTCCGCTTACGGGCGCAACCACCGGAATTTCCATCTTCATTGCTTCCATGACGATCACCACGTCGTCTTCATCAACATGGTCGCCAGCCTGCTTTTCGATCTTTAATATTTTACCAACCATGGGGGCTTCGACGGGTGTGGCCAAAGTCTGTCTCCTTCTCTGGGTTTGTCGGCGTGCGCCGACGCCGGATATCTGCAGCAAATCTTTTCTCGGCCATTTAGTAGAGTTTACCGAGAGTTGTCAATGCTTCGGAACGCACTTCGTGGCAATTTTTTGTAAGGTAGGAAAGGGTTGTTGCGCGCTTTAGTAGTAAATCTGCACCTTGATTTCGGCTGGGGTATATTATAGATACCGAGCATAGATACCCGGAGGAAAAACATGTCTAAACCAGCGACGCAATTAGAAAATGTAATGGATAACATTCCCTGCTACGACAAATGGCAATTGGATGAGGGGATTCCCATCGTCAAGACCTTTTTCGTTCAGGATCTCAAAAAAATCGAGGTTAAACCTTGGGACAGAACCGGTGGCAGCGGCGCGTTCATCAATATGGAAGGCGCTGAAGGAGCCACGGGCGCCTACGTTCTAGAGATCGCACCGGGCAAACATACCAATCCGCAAAGACATCTTTACGAAGATTTGATTTTTGTTCTCAAAGGCCGCGGCGCAACGACGATATGGACGGACAAAGGCGCCAAGCAGACTTTTGAATGGCAAGAGGGAAGTTTGTTCGCTCTGCCGCTCAACTCCTGGTACCAGCACTTCAACGGCACGGGCAGCGAGCCGGCGCGGTTTTTTTCCGTGAATAGCATGCCGATCGTGTTCAACCTGTTTCACGACGCGGATTTTGTGTTCAATACGCCGCGGGATTTTACCGACCGCTTCGACGGCGATCCGGACTACTTCAGCGGCAAAGGCAAGGCGTATCCGGGCCGCGTGTGGGATACCAACTTCATCGCCGACGCGCGCAACTTTGCGTTGGAAGATTGGAAGGAGCGCGGCGCGGCCGGCAAGAACGTCATGTTGGAATTGGCCAATGGCTCGATGGCCGCGCATATTTCGGAATTTCCCATCGGCACCTATAAGAAAGCCCATCGCCACGGCCCCGGCTTCAACGTCATCATTATCAAAGGCCAAGGTTTCTCGTTGTTCTGGAGAGAAGGCGAAGAGCCGAAACGATACGACTGGCAGGATGGCAGCGTGTTCACGCCGCCGGCGATGATGTTTCATCAGCACTTCAACACCGGCGCCACGGGAGCGCGCTATTTGCCGCCGCGCCTGGGTGGGATCAAGTACAGTCTCGGTGAGAGTTTTGGCGATATCTACCAAGGTCGACAAGGACGTGAAGCAGGGCGGCAATCAGATTGAGTACTTCGACGAAGCGCCCTGGATTCGAAAGATGTTTGAAGAAGAACTCGCTAAGTCCGGCACGACGACCAAAATGAATCCAGATTTTTACAAACGGCCCACGAAATAAAGTCGCTCGAGGTCACTAAACAGCCCGCTTGAGAATTTTCTCCGGCGGGCTTTTTTTTGGTGCGCTGTCTTCGGCGGGAAAATATTGTGAGCGCTCAAATCCTTGTGCTAGATTGAGCCGATGTTTCGAGCCAAGCTCTTTCTCCTGCCGGTTTGCTTGCTGCAGGCGATCCTCATGATCGAAGATTCAAATTGCGAGGCGGCGGAGAAAAAAGCCGTGGTCTTTGGCGCACCGGCCGCGAACCTGCGTAGCGGTGCCGGAATCGAACATCAGATCAAGGCGATGCTCAAGGAGGGGGATCAGGTAACCGTCGAGAAGTTGGAAGGAGAATGGTACCAGGTGACCGTCGCCGATGGTCAAAGCGGATTCGTTCACAAAAGTCTTCTCAAATTCGCCGATGAAGCCTCGCCCAGTACGAGTTCTTCGGCTGCTTCAGAGGCCTCTCACGCGCCAAACCCGGTAGCGAGCACGCGCACGAAACCGACGGCGTCGGCGGGAGCGCCGGTGTCAAAGGATTTGCCAAGCGCGACTACAGGTAAATCACCGTCGGTGCTGCAAATGATGGAAGGTCATGAAAACGAGGTAATGATCGCCGCCGCCGTGGGCGCCGGTTGTTTCATCATAGGATGGATCCTGGGCGGCCGCTATTACTTGCGCCGCGACCGCGCGCGCCGACGTCGAATCCAATTCTAGAGATCATTGCCTTTGGGTTTCATTTGTACATGGCAATCGGCATTGCGATTTTTGCTTATCTCATCGGCTCGATTCCAACGGGTTATGTCCTTGGACGGCTTGCCGGTGTCGATGTCCGCGAGGTTGGCAGTGGCAATATCGGCGCGACCAACGTTGCGCGCACCGTCGGCAAATGGCGCGGCATAACGACGCTGATTGGCGATGCTGCCAAGGGCTTTATCCCGGCGTATGCGGCTGTTCTGTTAGGACTAAGCCCGATCGAAACAGCGGTAACCGGTGTCGCCGCCGTGATGGGTCATTTATTTCCAGTCTTCTTGAAGTTTAAAGGAGGCAAAGGAGTGGCCACGGCGGTGGGCGTCTTGCTTGCCCTGGCGCCATTGGCCACGTTTATCTTGCTGGTTATTTTTGCGCTGGCGATGGCCGCCAGCCGGATCGTTTCGCTCAGTTCGATGGCGGCAGCACTAGCGGCTCCGATAACCCTATGGTTACTTGATTATTCGCCCATCGTAGTCGCTCTCGGCGCAGTCCTCGCGGCGTTGATCGTCGCGCGGCACCGCGACAATATCCGGCGCTTGTTTGCCGGTACCGAGCCTCGCTTCGGCTCACACTAGTTTTCGATAATCACTTCGACGCGGCGATTTTGCTGACGGCCGCTTTCGGTGTCGTTCGAAGCGATTGGCGCGCGCGTGCCGAGCCCCTGTGACGATAGGTTTCCGCCGTTCACTCCATTACGCTCCAGTTCGTTGACAACGGTACTCGCGCGTCGTTCCGAGAGGCGCTGGTTGTAGGCTTCCTGGGCAGCACTCTCGCGGCTCGCGTGGCCTTCGACGGTGATGCGCCGGTCAGGCGCATCGCGCTTAATAATACTGGCGATTTCATTGACTTTGCTGTGTCCGTCGGAAGTCAAGTCGGCGCTGTCGAACTGGAAATTTACGTTGGGCAGATTGACCGCGACGCCACGGCTGGTTTCACGGGCTTCGATATTGCGCTTTTTTAGCTCTTCGATGAGCGCGCGGTTCTTGTCGATCTCAGCGCGTTGCTGATCAAGCGATTTTTGCTGCTCTTTTTGCTTGTTTTCCTGGCCTAGCAGTTGATCACCAACGAGCGCCCCGGTACCCAAGCCCAAAGCGCCACCGATTGCAGCGCCGGCGCCCGGATGCCCGACGGCCGAGCCGATGATGCCGCCTGCGGCGGCACCGCCGAGTGCGCCGATACCGGCGCCTTTCTCTCGGGTAGTGAACTCTCCGCCCGCGCAGCCCCATCCTCCTACCAGAAGAGCGAGCAACAAAGCAGTTGTGGAAAATTGATTGAATCGCTTCATAAAGCCTCCTCGGAAATCAACCTAACCCGCACGATTGGCCCCCATACTTCTTAGACGCACGACTCATGCGCACGATATATTCAGCGCAACCTAACAATGGCTATTTTATGGGCTTTGTTGCGAAGCCCAATATAAGTGCAAGCTCTACTGATATTCGCTTTGACTCCTGAATGATGAATAAGGAAGTGCTAGCGCAATGAAATCTTAGCAAAATCCTATAACCCAGCAAGGCATGATACACCACTTTGCGTCGTTGCAGTGGGACTATGAATTAAACTTGGACGCGCGAGCACATCGATTGTTATCCGCGCCAAACAATCCGCACCTGTGTTGACATGGTAGACCTTAGAAGTCTATAGTTTTTTAGTCGAAAGGAATGCTGTGAACGCTCTGAATCAAGATCAAATTGTCGAAGCTTTGCGACACGTGCAAGACCCAGAGTTGCATCGCGACATTGTCAGCCTGGGCATGGTTAAGGAATTGGCGATAGCCGATGGAAAAGTCAGTTTCACCGTCGAACTGACCACCCCAGCGTGTCCATTGCGCGAAACTATCGAAACCGACTGCAAGAAAGCTCTTGCCAGCATTCCGGGAATCACCAAACTGGAAATCAACTTTGGCGCTCAAGTGCGCGGCAGCAAGGCGGGCGCGGGACAAACGGATTTGTTGCCGACGGTCAAAAATGTTGTGCTGGTTGCGGCCGGCAAAGGCGGGGTCGGCAAATCGACCGTTGCCGCCAATTTGGCTGTCGCCCTGAAGATGCACGGCGCGGCGACCGGCCTGCTCGATGCCGACATCTACGGACCGTCCGTGCCGATCCTGATGGGGGTGAAAGGCGAGCCGAGAAAAATCGAGGTCGATGGAGTTCAGAAGATCGAGCCGACGTTCGCCCATGGCGTGCCGGTGATGTCGATCGGTTTTTTTCTCGATTCGGAGCAGGCCGTGATTTGGCGCGGCCCCATGTTGGGCAAAGCGCTTCATCAACTCATGGCGGACGTTCATTGGGGAGAGCTCGATTATCTCGTCGTCGACATGCCGCCGGGTACCGGCGATGTGCAGATCACTTTTTCTCAACAGTTGAAAGTTAGCGGCGCGTTGCTGGTGGCCACACCGCAACAGGTGGCGCTGGCGGACGTCGTGCGGGCCAAGTCGATGTTCGACAAAGTGATGATTCCGATCGTCGGCATCATCGAAAACATGAGCTATTTCATTTGCGACGGCTGCGGCAAGGAGCATGATATTTTTTCCCGCGGCGGCGCGCAGCGCGCGGCGGAGCGTTTCAAGATTCCCTACCTTGGGGAAATTCCCATCACACCCGCGCTGCGCGAGGGCGGCGATGACGGCGTGCCGATTCTGATTCAGGACCCGAACAGCGAGGTCAGCAAGTGTTTTCTCGAAATCGCCGCCAAACTAGCCGGGCAGCTCTCGATCGCTTCGGAACGGGCGAACCGAACGCAGGGTCTAAAAATCGTTTCCAGTTAAGCGCCGATGTTTGATCGGCTGTCGCGTTCTCACTAGGAGTCAATATCATGGTTACCAAAGAACAAGTCTACGAAGCGCTGCAAGATTGCTACGATCCGGAAATTCCGGTGAACATCGTCGATCTCGGCTTGATTTACGATGTGGAAGTTCAAGACGATAAAGTCGCGGTTAAAATGACCCTGACGGCACCCGGCTGTGGTATGGGCACGATGATTGCGGCGGATGCCAAAGAAAAGATCATGGCGTTGGATGGCATCAATGACGCGACCGTAGATCTAGTTTGGGACCCGCCATGGAATCCGAGCATGATCAAAGACGAAGCAAAACAGAAGCTCGGCATCGTTTGAGTTGAACTTGTTTTCCAATCTCACTGACGCGGTCCCGATTTCCGGTTAGATTCTCCGAGATGGACGGCATACCTAGAATCCGGCCCATCGATGCGTTCCCCGTCGAACAAGACGGCAAGACGCTGATCTATCTGAAAGATCCTCTCAATCTGGCAACTCCCATCGGCATTTCACCGGTGGGTTATTTCATTCTGGCACACTTCGACGGCCAACATTCGGTTGTCGATATCCAAGAGGCCTATGCGAAAAAGTTCGGTTCGCTGTTACCTTCCGACGAGTTGAAAATGTTCGTCGATATGCTCGATGAGCACTATTACTTGCAAAGTGAGCGGTTCGAAAAACATCAGGACGCCGTCGTGCGAGGAATTTCGCAGTCTGCCGACGCGCGCGGCGGCGCATGTGGGTGGCGTTTACCAGGCCGATCCGGTCGAGCTGGTGAGACAGCTCGATGGATTTTTCACCGCGGCGCAAGGTCCCGGTTTGCCCGACGCGCGAATGCTCGCATCGACACCGAAAGCGATCGTTGCGCCGCATATCGATTTTCACCGCGGCGGGCCGGCCTATGCTTGGGCATATAAGTCGTTGGCCGAAAGCGCCGGCGCGGATCTCTACATTCTTCTCGGCACGTCGCACTGCAGCGGGCGTTCGCCCTATATTCTCACTCTGAAAGATTTTGAAACGCCGCTCGGTTTAGTCGAGACCGACCGAGAGTTCGTCCAGAAGTTACAGGCAGTTGCGCCGAAGATTGCTTTGCCGATGAATATTTGCACCGCGGCGAGCACTCGCTCGAGTTTCAGGTCGTCCTATTAAAATACATCGCCCACAAGCGCGCCGAATTGACCGGCCGGCCGGAAAAGCCGTTTAAGATTGTGCCAATTCTGGTTTCTTCCTTTCACTCATCGGTGGTCAGTCAAACGTTGCCGGATGAATCGGCGCCGGTGGGAGATTTTCTGGCTTCGCTGCGTAGTCTGGCTGAGCAAGATTCACGAGAGATCTGTTTTGTCGCCGGCGTCGATCTCGCGCATGTGGGACGGCAGTTCGGCGACCGTGAACCGATCACCGAGGATTTTCTCCGGTGGGTCGAAGGCGAGGATCGCGAACTGGTGAGTCGTCTGGCCGCACTCGACGCGCCGGGTTTTTTCAGGAGATCGCAAAAGATCAAGACAAACGGCGGATCTGCGGCTTCTCGCCGCTCTATTCGTTGATTCACCTGCTGGATGGCGCGCAGGAAAACATCTCAAATATAGCCAAGCCTTCACGCCGGAAACCGGTTCAGCGGTTACCTTTACCAGTTTGATCTTTCAATAATTGCGATGGCGAATTATCGGTGTCGTGATGCGTCGCAATGATATCAGTGCATGTTCATGCCGCCGTCGACGCCGATCGACTTGGCCGGTCATGAAGTCGCTGTCGTCGGAAGCGAGAAAGATGACCGTGCCGACCAAGATCCGCGGGATATTGATCGCGCTGAAAGGCGCGGCGCTTTCTGCGGTCGGCGAGTTGCTCGGCGGCTCATGACGCCTTCCTGGTTTGGGCTGGAAATGGTCAGACCGGGCATGATCGAATTCACGCAGATGTTATCGCCGCCGACTTCGCGCGCCAAGCGCGCGGGTGAAACCGATGACGCCGGCTTTGGACGAGACGTAATGGAAGAAAATACGGCGAGCCGCTCGAGTCGGTGCCCGATGAGATGTTGATGATCTTGCCTTTTGCCTTGTTGCTTCATGGCCGGATAGACGGCTTTGACGCAGTGGAACAATCCTTTCACGTTGACCGCCATGACCCGGTCCCATTCGTCGCTGTCGATCTCCATGAAATTTTTCTTTTTGAGCGCTGAATAGAGACCGGCGTTGTTCACCAGGATGTCGATGCGGCCATAGGCTTTCAAGCGCCGCCTGCGGCCATCGCTTGGGTTTTCTCCGACGAAGTCACGTCGACAGGCACGGCTATCGCTTCGCCGCCGGCCGCTTTGATTTCGGCGGCGACTTTTTTGCGCTTCAGCTTCTTGAATGTCGGCGACGACGACTTTGGCGCCTTCTTTGGCAAGCCGTGGGCATAGGCTTTGCCGATGCCCACGCCGCCGCCGGTGACGATCGCGACTTTATCTTTTAAACGCATGGACAGTCCTCCGTTAGATCTTTAGCCGGTAAAAATTGATCGGGTTGTCGTGCAGGATCGCTTTGCGGACCTCGTCGCTGATATCCGTGCGGCCGAAGAATTCCGGCAAGTCGTGGCTGAACATGTCGGGCAGTCTTTCGTGCGGATAATCCGACGGCCACATCAGGCATTGCGGATTGAATTGCTGCAGCACATGGGGCAAGGCTTTTTCTTCCACTTCACAGGTGGTCCAAATCTGGCCGTTGCGGATCAATTCGCTGGGCTTCTTTTTGAGTAGCGGCGCCTGGACCCGGTAAGGTTTTTCCATCTCCTCGTCCATGCGGTCCATCATGTAGGGCAACCAGCCGCAACCCGCTTCGAGGAATGCGCAACGCAGTTTGGGAAAGCGAACAAACACGCCTTCAAAAACCATATGAGTGAATTGAATCAAGATCGCGAACGGATGCTCCAGCGTGTGAACGTGAAGAAACTTGTTGAAAAAATCGAAGCCCATGCCGCGGCTGGGCGCGCCGTGGATGGTGAGCGGCATGTCGAGGCGTTCGGCGGCTTCGTAGATCGGATCGAAATCGGTGTGACCATAGCCTTTGTGCAACGACGTCACCGCCGGCAAGAGACCGGCGACCAGCCCCAGCGCTTTTGCTCGTTCTAATTCTTTTGCGGCTTCGAGCGGCTCGTGCACCGGCAGCAGCGCGACGGCTTGCAGGCGCGGACTTTGTTTCGTAAAGCGATCGGCAATCCACGAATTATAGGCGCGCGCGAGCACGCAGGCCCACTCCGGATTTTGCACCAACCCAAGACCTAAGCCGCCGGTCGGGTAGAGCACCGTCATGTGCACGCCGAGCTCGTCGAGAAACTGCAGCCAGCGCGGCGCGGGAGTTTCAGGATCTTTGCCAGGAACGCCCGTGCCGCGGTTCCAGCCGTCCAGCGAAGGAAAATAAGAATAGGTCTCGAAACGGGGCGCGCTGGAATATCGGCCGCCGAGATAATCGTGCAGCTCGCGGTCCTTCTCCAGCACGTGACCGTCGGCATCGATGATCGGATAGTTCACGTTCATGGCAAAGCTCCTTCAACTCAAATGGGTAAGTGGGTTGGAGTGATGGAGTATTGGAGTAATGGGCCGGAGGTTTCCCGTGTTCTCCCATCACTCCATTATTCCAACACTCCATTACTCCAATTCCCTCTCCTCTCACAGAAACGATATGCCGCCGTCGACGTTGATCGTCTGGCCGGTGATGAAATCGCTCAGCGGCGAGGCCAGGAACAACATGGCGCCGACGACGTCCTGCGGCATCTGGATGCGCTTGAACGCGCGCAGTGCCGACGGACGATTCGCGGAACTTGATCATTTGTTCCGTCGGATTTTCTTCCGACAGCGTGTTGCCGGGAGCGAGACAATTGACGTTGATATTGTCATCGCCGACTTCGCGCGCCAGCGTGCGGGTAAAACCTATGGTTGCCGCTTTCGATGTCACGTAGTGAATTCTTCCCGGCGCGCCGGCAAACACGGTGCCCGAAGCGATGGTGATGATCTTGCCGGATTTCTGCTTGCGCATGGTCGGCAGCACGGCGCGGCAGCAGAAAAACAAGCCGCGCAGATTTACCGCCATGAGCCGGTCCCATTCTTCGGGGTCGATGGTTTCGATCCGTCCGCGGTTCATCGGCACGACGGAGAAAATCGCGGCGTTGTTGATCAAAACGTCGATACGGCCGAAGCGCTCGAGCGTTCGCGCGGCCATCTGCTTGGTCGCATCTTCGTCTGAAACATCCGTGTGCAGCGCCAGAGCTGAGGCTCCGGTGTTATTGCCGATTTCCGCGGCGACTTGTCTGCGCCGGCTGTCGATATCGGCGATGACGACTTGCGCGCCGGCTTTGGCGAAGCCAGCGCAGTAGGCTTTGCCGATGCCGTGCGCGCCGCCGGTGACGATGACTACTCTTTCTTTGAGTCCTTCGATCATCCGATGTTCGAAGATTATCGGAGTTATGTTGAAATTCAAGGTTCAACGTGGCAGACAACGCTCTGACATTGAACTTCGACACTCTGGAACATTAACTTGGCCGTGCGGTTCCCGCTCTAACCGATCGCCGGATTGATCAGCGCTTTGGTCGGGAACATTCCGGGAACTTCGCCGCCGATGGCGCGAATGCACTTTTCGATGTCTTTCAACGGAAATACATGGCTGACCATTTCTTGCACCGGAAACTTGGTCTCTTCAATGATGCGCAACGCCGCTTCCGTGGCGTCGTTGTCGGCGGTGAAACAACCTTGGAGCTTGATCTCATTCCAAACCAGTTTGTCCATGAGCATCGGTGTAACTGTGGTGTCGCCGGTCAAGCCACCGAGGACCATGGTCGATTGTCGGTGTAGACAATCGACGGATTTTAAAATCGCATTGGGGTTGCCGGAAACATCGACGACCACGTCGCACATCTCGCCGTTGGTTTCCTTGCGAATCACTTCGACGACATCTTCTTCTTCGACGTTGATGGTTCGGGTGGCGCCGAATTTCTTGGCCAGACTCGAGCCGAGGTTTGTCGCGGCCGATGCCGGTGATGAAAATCTTCGCGGCACCGGCATGCCGCGACGCAAATGTGCAGGAGAGTCCCTGCTGCCCGGGACCTTGGATCAACACATAGTCGCCCATCTTGACGCCGCCGCGGCGAATCGCCCATTGAAAACCGTTGGCCATCACCGAGCCGATCAACGCCGCGGCTTCGGCGGGAAGCGCATCGCTTACTTTGGTGGCAAGAACATCAGGCGCCAAGTAAATATAATCGGCAAAACCGCCGAACAGATGCGGCGGCTTGATCGCATTTGGTCCGCCCGCCGTAGTTGGTCCGCTGACGGCAAAAACGCTGGTTGTTGCGCCGGCAATCGGCGCAGCGGCCGCAGCCCAGCGCGCCCTTGAGGATGACGCGGTCGCCTTCTTTGACATGGTGAATCGCTGCGGCGTTTTTGCCGAGCTTCTCGACGCGGCCGAGAATTTCGTGGCCGAGAATGATCGGATAATCGACTTTGAGCTTGCCGTGAAGATACTTCACGTCCGTGCCGCAGACGCCGCCCATCTCGACTTTGACCAGCCCCCCATCGGCTGGAATGTCGGGCATCGGATATTCGCGGATCTCCAATTTGTCCGGACCGAGTAACGTCGCTCCTCGTACGCTTGCCATGGTTTCTCCTCCTTATGATTGTCTCGAGTGATCGTTGATAGATCCTCGCTTCGCTCAGGTTGACGGACCTCTTGTCGATAGAGTTCCGTCACTTTACTCTGTATTCTTGTGTCAACTTGTCGATGAAACCGCTGGCTTCAAGTTCTTTGACCAGTGACGATCGGTGTAACGATCAGGGTTTTCTTTCAAGACCTTCGGATCTTTCTTGCCGACTTCCTGGATCGGCAATTCGAAATATTCCTCGGCGACGGATAGGGCTTCAAAGGAAAATCATACTCTCGGAAATTCTCTTCCGAGCACTTCCCGGTCCTGGACTTTCATGTACTTGGACAAAACTTTCATGGCGAATTCTTTATTGGACTTATAATGCGCACGCCTTCGATCATGGCTTTGGTGAAGTTGACCAATCGGCGCGATTCTTCGCCAGGTAAGGTCGCCGCGAGACGAAAAAAAGACTGGAGTAAGGAATGTCGAGCTTGGACGCATCGAGCAAGAGCGTCATGCCGAGTTTGCGCGCTTGTAAGGTCATCGGCGGCGTCAGCATCGCGGCATCGGCATTGTTCGTCTCTACCGCGGCGATGCGATTGGCTTGATTGCCGACTTGCAGCAACGCCACATCGGTGTCCGGTCGGAGTCCCTCGCGCTGGAGAAGATAGCGGGCGGCGAAATCGGCGTTGCTGCCGAAGCGGCTGATTGCGATGCGTTTGACTTCTTTGATGCTCTTGATGCCTTTGCTCGCGTAAACGCGATTGTCCATGGTGTTGCCAAGGCGGCCGAACATGACCAGTTCCAGCCGGGCGTTGAGATCACCACCTGAGGCGAAAACATGCCGACTTGAGCATCGCCGGAAGACAGCGCGGCAGCCGCTGAACGGCGCCCTGGATAAAAATCAGCTGACGTTGTTGCCGTACTTTTCAAACAGCCTGGCTTCCTTGGTCACCCAGAGCGGCGCGAACTGACCGACTTCGCTGGTCCAAACGACGTTGATGTTTGCCGCGAAGCCGTCGCGCCGTGAAAACACAGCAGCGCGAGCGCAAACCGCGGAAAAAGACGGGTCATTTTCATGCGTTTCTCCTTTCGCGTATCGCGAACCAATCGCTCGATTGACCGCTGATCCTGCTTACCCCTATACTGCCGAAGCGACTGTAGAATCAAGTAAGGGAGGGCCATGAGACGACTCGGTTTTTGTTGCGATGCTTTTCATGCTCGCCGGTAGTCATTGCTTCGGCACAGGGACTGACTCGGGTGATGTCGGGTTACGCTGCCACGTCAGGACCGCATGCAGTGCTATGGCTGGCTCGTGAAGCTGGGCTGTTTGAGAAGAATGGTTTGCGCACCGAAGTCGCTTACATCCGCAGCGGGTCGACCATGGGGCAAGCCTTGGTCGCCGGAGAGATCCAGTTGGCGCAAATGGGCGGGCCGGCGATGTCGCCGCCGGTGTCGCGGGCTTTGATGTGACGATGGTCGCGGTGGCGCTCAACACCACGCCGATTGTGATCATGGGCAAGGTTTCGAAGATGGAAGAGCTTAAAGGCAAAGCAATCGGCGTGACGCGCTACGGTTCCAACACCGATATTTCGGCGCGTTTTGCAATCAGAAAAGCGGGGCTGCAGCCGGAAAAAGATGTCGCGCTGATCCAGTTGGAAGACTACGCAGGGATTATGGGCGGCATCCAGTCCGGCCGGATTGCCGCCGGCGCGCTGGCCGATCCGTTTACGGACGCGGCAAAAAAGTTGGGCTATAAAGAAATCGCTGATATCGCCGCGATGGGACTGGAGTTCCCCTTTGTCGGGATCGTCACGAAGAAAACTTTTATCAAAGATAACATGGACATCGTCCAACGTTTTGTGCGCGCTTATACTGAATCAATCGCGCTCTACAAAAACAATCGCGAGCTGGCGAAGAGGATCACGAGCAAGTACACCGGCATCAAAGATCCTGAGATTCTGACCTCCACGGTGGATTTCTATGCGCCGAAGTTGCAGCGGTGCCCTATCCGACAATCGGCGGCATTCGCTTTGTTTTGGATCAAGTCGCGATTCGCGATCCCCGCGCGAAGAATTTCAATCCTGAAACTTTCATGGACATGCGCTTCGTAAAGCAACTCGAAGACAGTGGATTTATCAAAGGGCTGTATCCGAAGGGCTAGGGGACTCTTCCCGATTCACTTATCGTGCGATTTGCGATCTCTCACCCCGGGTAAGCGCGTTAACTTCTGACGAGAGCCAACCCAAGCAGCACCACGATCGGGCCGAGTGCGGCGTTCAACTTCAAAAGTAAAAACCATCGTTGCCAGTTGGATAGCAATGGTTCCGGCCAGGTTGCCGGAGCGGGCGGCGACTGTTTTGTTAGGTTTGCGATGTGGGGGGCGTATTTGAAAACTTGCAAGCAGTGATGCACGACCATGGCGACGAAGAGCAGCATTTTAGCGCCTAGCGTGTACAGATAAGCCCCGCTGAACGCTGTAGGATCGATCTGGCTTTTCGTCACTAAATTAAAAACTCCCGTCATCAGTATCAGAGCGATCGCGATCCAGGACATGGTTTCCAGACCGAGCCTTGCTTGGTTCATGGTGATGATGGCAATTCTCGGTTCGAGTTCATGAACCGCCGGTCCGACGACGACTAAGAAGAAGACGATGCCGCCGAGCCAGAGTGCGATGGCAATCAAATGAACGACTAAACTCGACGTATACCAGAGAGTCATCAACAATTTTCTTCGATTTGTAAACTTGATCGCAATCATTGCACAAAACCCCGGCAAATCAACGTGAATCCTCCTTGAAATGGCTCCGACGCTATGTTAGCTAAGGTTTAGTTTTTTTCTCGATTTCCGAAAAAAATCACAAGGATGGTTGGCTATAATGATGCAGTGGTTGCCGGAAGACGTGTCGACGTTCGGCCCAGAAATCGACGCATTTTCTATTTGATCTATTACATCACCGCCGCGACTTTTATTCTCGTGACGGTCTTGATGGTGGTGTTCTTGGTCGTCTATCGCGACCGCGGCGACCGCCGCGCAACCTACAATCACGGCAACACGACGCTGGAAATTATTTGGACCATCATTCCCGCCGCGATTTTGATTGTGCTCGCGTTCATGAGCGCTTCGAGTTGGGCCAAAGTAAAACGTCATGCGCCGGAGAGCGATTT